>NZ_WRPO01000009.1 GCF_009746585.1 Novosphingobium aquimarinum | reverse complement strand
TTCCAGTGCGACCTTGGCCTTAAAATCGGCGCTGTAGCGCTTCCTCGTCGTCTTCATTCCCGTACCAATCCATCAGGTCGGGAGTAGCTTAACACCCTGTCCAGAAAACCGGCACCATCTCACTTTGACTGGGAAAGTGCGAGCGATTTTTTCCAACTCGTTTCCCCAAAGATATAATGCCTCCCGCTTTTCCTCAGTGAACTGATGATGGTGATAGGCTGCGGCCACGCCGACCTTGGCAGACCCCGATTGATGATTGAGCACCGCTTCGCTGACGACAAGCGGAATGCTGATCCTTTGAAGTCCGGTGGCGACGGTCCTGCGGATGTCGTGGATCCGGTAGTGGCTAGCTTCGAACCCCATGATTTTGTCGGCGCTTGCGCATTCGGTTCCATGCTCTCGTAATGCCGCTCACGGGGTTTTGAGCGCTTGATTCAGATGCAAATACGAGCCGGTGCATGTGAGAAGGATCGTCAGAGCCGGGCCTCGCCGAAGCAATAACGCCCTCGACGACTTCCAAAGCTTGAGGGGAAAGCGGGACAATGTTGGCCTTCCCGTTCTTTGCGCGATCGCCCGGGATCGTCCACACCCGGGCGGAGATCGCAAACTCTCCAAGTGTTGCGCCGAGCATTTCGCCGCGCCGTTGACCCGTCAGGATCAACAACTGGACAAAATTTCCAAAGGGATATCCTTCCTCGGACGCTGAGTGCCACAACGCCGCCAGTTCCCTGTCGGTTAGAACCCGATCCCTGGCTTCAGGTGGCTTAGGACACCACGCATCTCGGCAGGGGTGTGCGGGCAGGGCGTCGAGCCGGGGAAGGTGTAGGACGACGAGAGGTAGCGGTGCACGTTGCGTGCTTGCACAGGCGTTGGCCTTGCTCCATCAAAGGCGACCTTCTCGTTGAGTTGGGTCACATCGCGACGAGTGATGGTGTCCGCGATCCGGTTGCCGATCTCCGGAAGGATATAGACATCGGTTCTGCGTATAGTGGGGGTCGTGACCGTAGAAGAGGGCTGCTTCCCTATCCTGAAATTTAAGTGGCAGGCGCCATTCGGTTGCACGGCATGTCGACGATTTCAGAGTTGCGCTCCGCGACGTCCGTTTCACCGATCCAACTGCCGATCGCGCCCTCGAAGTGAGATTGTAGCTTGATGATCCATGGATCGCTGGTGCCGAAATCAGGGCCACCGCAGGAGGGAAAGCTTTGCACGAAGGCATCTAGGCATCGGACGTCCTCCGGTCCCAAGAGAGCCATCAAGTCGCCGAAAACGGCGTGATAGTTGTCGTCAGCGATTGAAGCGTCGACGAATAGGTGTGTCCACCATTCCGTGATATCATCATCGTCGGCAGAGAATGAGGCGTCCATCACGAGCCGAGCCAGTAGGCCGGGCGCGATCGGCTGCAGGTCTAGTCCCCTCTCTTCAGCGATGGCGGTGCTTCTGCCAAATATCGCGCTGCACCGTACCGACAAATACTGCCGATAATTTCTTGGAGGCAAGATTACGCGTCGCGCTGACATGCGCTGCCGCGCGCCCTCACGCCTCTGGCCTCAGCCAGCGGCTTTGCGCGCTTTGTGTTCGGCCAGCTTCACGTCGATTTCTGCGATGCGCATGCGCTGCGGTGTGTCCTTGGCCAAGCCTTTCAGGCGACATTCCGCCCATAGGCTTCTGCGCTCGGACTCCAGCGCCTTGAGGTAAAGATCAGCCATATCTCAGTTTCTCCTGCCGGGCTTAGCCGGGCGCGTATGGCGCGCGGTCATCTTGCCGGTATTGACGCTTTCCTCGGCGATCAGCCGGCGCCAGCGTTCGAACCGGTGTGCATCGAGCGAACCATCCGCGAGCGCGGCCTGTATCGCGCAGTCCGGCTCGGTGTCGTGCGTGCAATTGGTGAAGCGGCACTCGAGCGTGAGCGCTTCGATGTCGTCGAAAACTTCCGCCAAGCCTGCGGATGCATCGGACAATTGAAGTTCGCGCATGCCGGGCGTATCCACAAGCCAGCCACCGCCGGTAAGGCGGTGCATCTCGCGGACGGTGGTGGTGTGGCGGCCTTTGCCGTCGGCTTCCCGAACGGCCTGCGTCGCGATGCTGTCGGACCCGCGCAAGGTGTTGATCATGGTGGACTCGCCGACGCCGGACGATCCCACCAAGGCCACCGTCTCGCCCGTGGCGCACCGCGTGGCGAGACGCGCGACGCTCCTGGGGTCGCGCCCGTTGATCATTTCGACTTCCAGATCCGGCTGCAGATCCCGTACCTCTCTGAGGAACCGCTCGGGGTCTTGTGCAAGGTCGACTTTGGTGAGCACGACGACGGGGTTCACTTGAATCTCACGCGCGAGCACCAGATATCGCTCGATCCGGGCAATGCTGAAATCCTGATTGCACGACGTGACGATGAACAGGGTATCCACGTTCGCGGCGATCAGCTGCACCCGGCGGTCGTCGCCGGGCTGTGGCCTTTTGAACAGGTTCTGCCGATCGAGGATGCGCACCAGGTCCCGACTCTCGCGTTCGATCAGCAGCCAGTCGCCGACGGTAGGGCGATCTTCGGGCCCCCCTTCGGTCGGGAGCACTGAGGTGATCGAGGTGTCGATCGCTTCGCCCTGGACGTCTACCATGCCGCGATGGACGGCCATCACGCGCACCGGGCAATACCGGCGGCTTTCCTCGGCAGCCAGCTGCGCGCTGAAAAACGGGGTCCAGCCCAATTCGCTGAGAGTGAGGTTCGATGCTTCCATTGGCTTTCGCAGGTTCTTTCAGTGCAAACCCGCAAAAGAATGGAGGGCGTACATGGTGGTTGGGGCTGCTGATAAACGGGCGTTGGGTGCGCGTCTACCGGGCAGACGACGCAACGTCCCCTCGGTTATCGGATGCTGGCGCCGGGCCGTTGGTCCCATTGGCATCGCGTGGCCCGGCATCATCCGCCCGGCCGGTTGCCCATCATTTCGCCCAGGCGAACCGATCCTTCCGGCGTCCAGTCGGGGTTGAAATCGATGACCCCTTGCTGGAACAACATGACGATGGTCGAACCTAGGAGAAAGCGACCCATCTCCTCGCCTTGCCCGAGAACGATCGACTGGTCGGTGTAGTCCCAGTGCGCGATCATCCCGGTTCGCTTCGGATTGACGACGCCATGCCACACGGTTTCCATGCTTCCGACGATCGTTGCGCCGACCAGAACCATCACGAAGGGCCCGTGCTTTTCGGAATGGAAGACGCAGACGACGCGCTCGTTGCGCGCGAACAGATTGGGCACGCCGCGCGCCGTCACCGGGTTCACCGAGAACAGCGCGCCGGGCACATAGATCATTCGCTCCAGCCGACCGGCACAAGGCATGTGCAGCCGGTGGTAATCCTTGGGCGACAAGTAAAGGTTCGCAAAGCTGCCATGGCGGAATTGCGCTGCGAGATCCGCATCGCCGCCGATCAACTCGGTCGTGGTGAAGCGATGCCCTTTGGCTTGCACGATATGATGATCGTCGATTGCCCCCAATTGGCTGATGGCGCCGTCCACTGGGCTGACAAAATCGGCGTGGGCCAAAGGCCGCGCGCCTGCCTTGAGAGGGCGGCCGAAGAAATCGTTGAACGATGCGTAGCTGGCGATGTCGGGGTTTTCCGCTTCGCTCATATCGACGCCATACTTGCCGACAAACCAGCGTATCAGGCGGGTCGTCGCCTTGCCTCGCCTTGCCCGAGCCACGCGCCCGGCGAACAGGGTCAGATGCCGCTTTGGCAGCACATGTTGAAGAAGGACGAAAAGGCGATCGCGCATCATTCCCTTAACGTAGGGATAGCAGCGCCGCGCGGATACCCCTTCGGCTTGACTAACAACCAGAGCGCGACCACGAAGAACACGGCGATCAGGCCGCCCCAGAAGACCGTCGCGAACGGGACGGCATTGCCGAAGGCCTGTCGCGCCCCGAACGTGACGGCAAGGACACCGGGAACGCCGATGACGGTCGCATCCCAGAGCGCGCGCAATCGGGGCGATGCCATGCCGCGACGGTCCCGCTTGCCCAGCCAGATGTAGATACCGGTCGCGCAGATCGCCGTCAGCGCAGCGCCGAAGATGAGATAGGCGAGCTTTACCGGCAGTCCGCCGTAGTTGCCGAAATGCAGATTGTAGTTCGAAGCCGCTGCTTGCTGGCCCAGTGCACCGTCGGCCAGACCGATCGTCCCCTTGAATGCGCCCGCAGCATCGAAGCGATAGTATTCGCCGAAGACGAGGCGTCGCGGATGAAGCGCCGAGACCTGGACTTCCTGGCCGGCTGTCAGCGGGTCGTGGAGGATGACGTACGTTGGCGTCACGTGCGGGTAGTGCTGCTGCATATAAGCGAGCGCGGCGGCAACATCGGGAATTCCAGCCTTGGTTTCGTCGGGCTCGACTTCTTCACCGAAGATCGGTTCGAAGACGGCTCCGGTGTTTCCGTCCTCGAACACCGCTGCCATGCCCCACGCCGTCACGCTGGCAAGGCCGATGATCGCTCCGGTCAGAGCCACGGCAACGGAGAACGGCAGGGTCCAAACGCTCATTCGGTTGTGCCAGTCCGCAAGTCCCACGCCGCCGCCCTGGCGGACTCGCAGCTTGAAGGCGTCGCGAAAGATTCGGGGATGCGCGACCACGCCCGAAACCGAGAGCGCGAGGATCATCACGCCGAGAACCCCGACCAGCGCCAGCCCGTAGAGCCCCGGCAGGTTGAGCGTATAATGCAACGCGACAAGAAAATCGCACCAGGCGATTTCTTCAGGGCCGAAGATGCTGCCGTCCGCATTGAGGTGAACCGCTCCGTGATCGGTAGTGATGGTTGTGCGGGGCAGATCGTCGACAGGCAGGTGGACGTAGAGGTGGTGCGTCGTGGGCTGGCTCGCTTCGCTGGCGAGGACGGTTTCCACGGCAGTTTGCACGGCCGCTGGCGCGATTGCGTTCATCTCCGGAACGCCGCGTTGTTCCAGCCGCTGCAGTTCGGGATAGAACACGGCGACTGTGCCGGTGAGGCAGACGATATAGAGCAGGGCGCCCGCGACAAGGCCGATGGCGGCATGCCCCGAAAGCGCGCGCTTGACGGTGGAGGGCTGGGTCATGCGCCGCCTCCGATCAGAGTGGCCGGAATTGCCGGGAGGCAGCACGCCAGCAGGATCACGGCCTGGGATCGCCGCGACGGGTTCATCAGCAGGGCAAAAGCGAGGATCGCCCAGGCGATCGGCATGATCGACACCGCCAAGACGTTGTAGTCCGCCGGCACCAGCCCGGCCGCGGCCCCGAAGCCGCGTATGGCCACGGCGATGGCGATCGATACGAGACCGGCCAGCACGGCGACGACCACGAAGGTAATGCACCGCCTGACGAGCCCGAGCGGCTCGCGCTTGTCGGGCCACATCCCGACACGCCTTTGCGATGCCGTCGCCTTGCCGTTCTTCGCGGCGAAGGCGGCGACGCACAGCAGCACGAAAGCCATACTCATCGCTGCCAGTGCGGCAACGGAGACGCCCCAAGCGCCTGCCGCAGCCCCGCCCGCCACCATCGCGCCGGCAAGGCACGCCCACCCGGCGCCGTTCAATGGCATCGACCTGCGCCTTTGCGCCCACGCAAAGCGCAACAAGGCGATACCGGCGACCGCCAGCAAGGATGCTATCAACATGGCCGTCGTCCCATCCATCAGAAGCGGTAGCTCACGGTTCCAAACACATTCCGGTCTTCCCCCACGAAGCAGTCGCCGCGGGCAAGGCAGGCCGAATAGAACTGCTTGTCTAGCAGGTTCGTGGCATTGAGTGCGAACGACCAATTGCGCCAGTTCACTTCTGCCAGGGCATCGACGAGCGTGTAGCTGGGCGTGCGGATGCCATCGGGAAACGCCCGACCGTAGGACCGGTTCGCGCCGGCATAGCGGATGCCTGCGCCGATGCGCAAAAACGCCTCGGGGCCAAGCTGGAACGGCTTGGCGGCCCAGGCCGATGCGTTGTACTTCGGGATGTTGTCGACTTGAACGCCCGTCCCGTCGATCTGCGCGCTGTTGTAGCTGAAGTTGGCGAGCAGTTCGAACTGGCCCGGCAATACGGTCCGGCCCTCGATCTCGATCCCCTTGGATGTCAGCGATCCCGCCTGCGTCTGATCGAACGGATCGGGCGTGCTGGGATCGTCGACCGGGCGATTGCGCTCCTTGATGTGATAGGCGGTCAGCGTCAGCAGCGTGACGTCGTCGGGATGAAACTTGATGCCGGCTTCGAACTGGCGGCCCTTCTTGGGTTTGAAGGGATCGCGGTCGCTGTCGACACCGGAAATGGGTTCGAAGCTCTCGGTGAAGCTGAAGAAGGGGGACACGCCCTTGACCATTTCCCCGATGATCCCGGCCCGGAAAGACGTGGCCTTGGCATCGATCGCTTCGTCGCCGAAGCTGTCAGACGTGACGTGATCGCGACGGACACCGAGGACCACCGAGACGCGATCGGCAAACCGGATCTGGTCCTGGAGATAAAGGCCCAGCAGTTCCTGCTCGACATCCTCCGAGGGTGTCGCACCGGGTGGGAGGCCTCCGCCATAGTCGGACAGCGCGTCGTAATCGATATCGTAGATGTCGATATATTCGACGCCCATGACGCTCGTCTTGCGGACGCGGTTCCAGTTGTAATCCACCCCGGCGAGCAGCGTGTGCTCGATCGAACTGCCGGTGTCGAAGTCGAACTGCACGTTGTTGTCGGTGGAAAAGATCTCCATCCGCGCCCGGCTGGCGCTGGTGTAAAGTCCGATCGTGCGCTGTTCGGGGTCGGGCGTGTTGGTTCCGGGGATCACATAAGGGTTTGTCGGATTGGAGTAGCTGTTCGCGTAATGGGTGAAATAATCGAGGTCGCTATCGATGTAGCGGGCCTTGAGGTTGAGCCGCGCGAGCTCGCTGAAGCGGTGCTCCACCAAAGCGGTGCCTTGCAGCAAGCGCCCGTCATAGCGATCCCAGCCCGGTTTCCCGGTGAAGAGATCGTTGGGCAACTGCCCATTGGGATTTGGCAGGATCGTGCCGACCAGCGGCAGGAACTGCGACGTCGAGCCGCCGTCGTCTTCCTGGTAGAGCCCGAGCAGGGTGACGCTGGTGTCGGGCCCCGGCTGCCATGTGAGCGAGGGCGCGAGCATCACTCGATCGTCGGGCACGTGGTCGGTCTGCGTGCCTGAATCGCGCAGGCGGACCGCCAGCCGTCCGGCTAGCGTCTGCGCAATCGGTCCGGTCACGTCGGCGAGCACTTCCTTGCGATCGAAGGAACCGTAACGCAGCGAAAGCTCGCCCTCGCTTTCGAACTGCGGGCGTTTGGAAACGAGGTTGAGGATCCCGCCGAGCGAGCCCGCGCCGAACAGCACCGACGCCGGGCCTCGAACGAGTTCGACTTGCGAAAAGTTGTACGGATCGGCGCGAATGGTCGCATAAAAGCTGAACACGTCGCGCATGCCGTCGCGAAACTGCAGCGCGCTGATCCCGCGAACCGTGACTCCGTCGACCCGGCTGTCGGGACCAAAGGGATTGGCCTGGACACCGGAGACGTAGCGCACGGTATCCGCGACCGAAAGCGCGCCTTGCGAGAGATAGAGGTCGTCCTCGACGACAGTCACAGGCTGCGGAACCTCGATGATCGGCGTGTCCGTCTTCATCGACGCGGTGCTTTGCTCGAGCTCGCCAGTGACGATGATGTCGCGCCGTGCATCGGCATCCTCGTCTGCGAGCACCGGCGAAGTGGCCAGCGCGGTTCCAGCCAAAAGCACCAAACGGACAAATCGCAATTCAACCCCCTCTTGATTACCAAACATTGGGAAGGCGGTTAACGCGAGCGATTTGCAATAGCAATAGCGCGAGGGAATTCATTTGCGGGATGGGAGACAGCGCAGGCCGAGCGGACGGCCACACGGTTACGGTGCAAGGTGAGAGCCATGCGCTTGCGGGCTGTGAAGCCATCAGACCGAAGCCGTTCGCGATGCGACAAGGGATAAGCTGGACGCACTCGCGTCGAAGAGCGCTACCGCGACACTACCGGGCCATAGACTTGGAGGCTGGCGCACCCGTAAGGGCACCCGCGCGTCGGGGCCTCAGCGGAAACCGAGATTGCGCAGCGCGAAGCGGACCTGGAAGGAATTGCCGCGCCGCGTGTCACCGACCGCGGTGTAGTCGCGCCGCCAGGTGAACGCCACTTCGAGGCAATCGTCTTCGTACGCGACACCAAGACGCGTGCGCAGCGGCTGGAACCCGTCCGAACCGAACACGGGGTCCTCCCTCCGGTCGGTCAGGTTGACGACCGCCGAACCGAACAGCGACCAGTAGCGGGCGAAGGCGATGCGACCAGCGAAGCGCGCTTCCTCGCGGTCCTGAAGATCCTCGATGGTATCGGGAATATCGCGGTTGAGCTTCACGTAGCCGATCTCGGCATAGGTGCTGGTGTTGCCGATCGTCGCATCGAACTCGTTGCGCCGCACCGCGAGACTGTCCTTGTCGAGCCGAAAGCGCTGCGTGAACTGGACCAGATCGCGATACCGCACTTCGAAGCGGCCGACGATGTCCGACGTCTTGTTGGAGAGGCCGGTGCCATCGGGCAGCAGCGTCGGATCGTCAGTCATCCGGATCGATTGGCCGATCGTCGCTCGCATATTCCAGCGCGGTTTCTCGAAGGACCAGTCGAGACCATAAGTGAACCGCACCCCGTCTTCGATCCGGTCGTAGCCGGGGAAGCGATTGAGCGCGAACAGGTTGCTGTCTTCCAGATCGATCGCGCGTGCATCTTCGTTGGGGATGGCAAGGTTCTTGATGTCGGGGCTGGCGACGAGTTGCACGCGCGGAGTGAGCACTTGCGTGCCGCCGGCAAAGCTTCCGACGAACGGCCATTTCACGTCCAGCGCGGCTGTGGCGACGCCGCGCGTCTCCCAACCCGGATTGCCGCGGTAGATCAGTGTGGAGGTGAGTTCGTTCTCGTCCGAATGGTAAACATCGGCGCGCACCAGGCCGGTGAGAGTCACTTCCTGTCCCATCCCGGTCAGTTTACGCAGCGTCCACTGGCCGCGAGCGAAGGCGCGCTGCGTATCCTGCCCTGAACTGCGCTCGATCGCGAGGGTGTTGACTTGCGCCTCGAACTTGCCCCCCAGGATCGGGTCGTCGAAGCGGCGGCGGTAATCGAGGATGGGCAGCGCCACGGGGATCTGGCCCTGGTCCGCGGCGACCCGCATGGTCTGCGTGGCCCAACCTGAAATCGAGAAATAGCTATCCTGATCGATGCGCTCGACCTCGACCATGGAGCGCAGCCGATCGTCGCGGCTGATATCGTAGCGGCGCAGGAACGTGCGATCGGAGGCGCGCCGAATCGACGCGGTCGCGCTCCACTGCTCGTCGAGCTGCAGGCGCCCATTGGCGAAAAGGTAGCCGCGAAAATCGCTCTTGGCGGTAGGCTCGAACCCGAAGATGGGGATGCGGCGGCTGGCGGTGGCGTAACCGGTGATCTGGTACGCGCCCTTGTCGGTCAGCGCCCGGTATTGGACTTGCGCCATCGGCGCGACTTTCGAGAATACGTAGCCGGTCGCGGTGAGATCGCGGTTCTCGGCGATGCGCAGATAGTAGGAATCGCTGATCTCGATGCCGTTCGACGGCGTGACTCGGAAGTCCGGAACCAGCAGGCCCGAAACCGCGCGTCCGTCGGTGGTGATGCGAAGCCCCGGCAGCGGCAACGCGATCTTCTCGAACAGGACGAGCCGGGCCCCCTTGAAACTGATTCGCTTCGCAGTGTCGTCATACAACACTTCCTGCGCGGTGATGCGCCAGCTCGGCTCCTTGGGGCAGCCCCGCGTGTCTTCGATCGCGCAGCCGGTGTAAGCGGCATCGGAGAGGATCACATTGCCGTTATCGATCCGGCGACCCTCGCGCGCCGCGAGCCGCCCCCCTTCGCGCAGCGCGATCAGCAGGTTCTGCATCGCCCCGGTCTTGAGCTCGTCGGTCAGTTCGACCTGATCGGTATAGAGCTGGTTGCCGTCTTCATCGACGAGGCGGACGTTGCCGCTGGCGACGATGCGCCCGGTCTTGCGGTTCCAGGTGACCGTTTCGGCCGCGACCGACTGATCGTCCTTGCGCAGCACGACATTGCCGCTGGCAGTGACCAGGTCGTCGTTCTCGGCATACTCGATGCGGTCTGCCTCGAACGCGATCGGTACGGCGTCGGCGGTTTCCGGGGGCGGCGCGGCAATTACCGGTGGCGGGCCGGCAACGGGCTGGGTCAGGTCCTGTGCCAGCCCGGCGGTCGGCCAGGAAACCAGCAAAACCGCGCCGATCAGGGCCGCAGGGAGAGGCTGCAAGCATTTGACGGGAGCTTGCATCGTATACGTCGCGGCCGGGAGCATGGGTTGCCTATCGCACTGCCGGTGCCTAACTGCAATCCGGCGCGGCGGCGGTTTGCCGTGAATTTGCGTACATTCCAGGAGATAACATGCAAGTCCAGTTCCTCGACGCGGCATCGACGTCCGGTTGCTCCCTTGTCGCGCGGCTCGTGAACCAGGATGCAATCCCGGCTGATCTCGAGCCGTTGCTGGCCGAGGGTGCGAAGCGTTCGCGCTTTTCGGGCAAAGTCGGACAGATCTACGAAGGGTTCGCGGAACGGGGCGGCAAAGTCGTTCGCGTCGCGCTGGCCGGCGTCGGCAAGGCCGAGGCCAAGGAGCGCAGCGCCAATATCGAGAAAGCCGGCGCGGCGATTGCGGGCAAGTATCTGCGCTCGGGCGAAACCGAGATCCTGTTCGATTTCACCGGTTCGGGGATTTCCGCCGAGGAAGCGGCGGCCGCACTGCTGGCGGCGCGCATGCGCGGTTGGGCGCTCGACAGCTACAAGACCAAGCTCAGTGACGACAAGAAGATCTCGTTGGCGACGATTTCGGTCACCGGCGCACCGGAAGACACCGAGACCGCCTGGCAGGCGGCTTCCGCGCTGGCGACCGGCGTCGAATTCACGCGCGAACTCGTGACCGAACCCGCCAACACGATCTATCCCGAAAGCTTCGTCGCGCGGTGCCGCGAGCGGATGGAGGGCAGTGGGCTTTCGATCCGTACGCTCGATGGCGACGAAATGCGCGAACTCGGCATGGGCGCGCTGCTCGGCGTTTCGCAGGGCTCCGTCCGCGAGCCGCGAATGCTGATCATGGAATGGATGGGCGGCGCTGAAGGCGAAGCGCCCGTCGCGTTCGTCGGCAAGGGCGTCACCTTCGATACCGGCGGCATCAGCCTGAAGCAGCCGGGCGGCATGGAAGACATGAAGTGGGACATGGGCGGCGCCGGCGCGGTCGCGGGCACCATGCTCGCGCTTGCGCTGCGCAAGGCCAAGGCGAACGTTATTGGCGTGTGCGGCCTGGTCGAGAACATGCCCGACGGTAACGCGCAGCGCCCGGGTGACGTCGTCACGTCGATGTCGGGACAGACGATCGAGGTCATCAACACCGATGCCGAGGGTCGCCTCGTGCTGTGCGACGCGATGACCTGGGTGCAGCGCAACTACAAGCCGGCGCGGATGGTCGATCTGGCCACCTTGACCGGCGCGATCATTGCCGCGCTGGCGCATGAGTACGCCGGCATCTTCTCCAACAACGATGCTCTCGCCGCCGATCTCACCGCCGCCGGCGAAGCGAGCGGCGATCGCTTGTGGCGCTTCCCCATGGGCCCTGCCTACGACAAGCAGCTCGAAAGCCCGATCGCCGACATGAAGAACGTCGGGTCTCGTTACGGCGGCTCGATCACTGCAGCGCAGTTCCTCAAGCGCTTCGTCGAAAACGATACCCCCTGGGCGCACTTGGATATCGCCGGCATGGTCTGGGCCGACAAGCCGGGCGCGACCTGGGCGAAGGGCGCCACCGGCTACGGTGTGCGGTTGCTCGACCGCTTCGTGCGCGACACGCTCGAAAGCTGAGCGGCGCGGCCCATGGCGCGCATGCGACGCAAGGCGGACTTGCCGAGCAAGACATGCGCGACCTGCGGCCTGCCGTTCACCTGGCGCAAGAAATGGGAACGTGACTGGGATTCGGTGCGCTACTGTTCGGAGCGTTGCCGAAGATCGTCGAAGCCATCGCGGGAAGGGGGCTGATGCGCGTCGATTTCTATCAGCTCAGCCGCGATCCGGTCGAAGCGGTCGTGCCGCTGCTGGCCCGCGCCACGCTCAAGGCAGGGGAACGCCTGCTGGTGGTCTCGGCCGACGAAGCACAGCGGGAGCGGATCAGCCGCGGCCTTTGGTCGATGCCCGGCACGTTCCTCGCGAATGGTCATTCCGGCGGCGCGGACGATGCCGAACAACCGGTGCTGTTGTCCGACCAGACCGAGCCGGCGAACGGCGCGGCCTACCTCGCGCTGGCGGACGGCACCTGGCGCGAGGCGGCGACGGGGTTCGATCGCGCCTTCCTGCTGTTCGACGAGGAGACGGTGGCCGCCGCTCGCAAGGTCTGGAGCGGATTGCGAAACGTCGAGGGCGTCGAGCGGCACTTCTGGAAGCAGGACGGCGGACGCTGGATCGAAGCGGGCTAGTCAGGGCCTGGAGCCTGCTTGCCGCGCGGGTTTTTCCCGGCTAGGGGCGCGCCCAACACGAAATCCGAAAACTTCGCAAGGAACATCCCCATGGCGGTTACCCGCACCTTTTCGATCATCAAGCCCGACGCCACGCGCCGCAACCTCACTGGCGGCGTGACCAAGATGCTTGAGGACGCCGGCCTGCGCGTCGTCGCTTCGAAGCGCATCCAGATGACCAAGGAGCAGGCCGAGGGCTTCTACGCCGTCCACTCCGAGCGTCCCTTCTTCGGCGATCTCGTCTCGTTCATGACGTCGGGCCCGGTCGTGGTCCAGGTCCTCGAAGGCGAGGACGCGGTGAAGCGCAATCGCGACGTGATGGGCGCGACGAACCCCGAAAACGCCGAAGAAGGCACGATCCGCAAGACGTACGCCGAGAGCATCGAGGCCAACTCGGTGCACGGTTCGGATAGCGAGGAAAACGCCAAGATCGAGATCGACTACTTCTTCAAGCCCGAAGAGATCGTCGGCTGATCCCGATCGCTGCCATAAGCAAGACCGAAGGCCGCCCCTTACCGGGCGGTCTTTTTCTTGGCGCCCGGCACGGGGCGAGCTACGCCGGGTCCCCGTATGGGGGGAGGTTCGCATGAAGACGAAAATCGTGGTCCTGCTGTCATTGGCGATGGCCGCCTGCGCGCCGGGATCCGAACAGCAGGATGCGGAGCCCGATACTGTAACGGCCTCGCCCAGCTTCGACTGCACCGGGGAGCGCGAAGGCTCGCGCAGCCTCGTGTGCTCTGATGCGGAACTGGCTGCGCTCGATCGCGAGATGGCGCGCCTTTATGAACTGGCTCGGACAACGCCGAACCTCGACGCCGATCGCGCGGCGGAACTGGAGGGCACGCAGCAAGTGTGGCTGAAAGGCCGGGATGCTTGTGCGAACGCGCCCGATCCGCGTTACTGCCTGTTTTCGTCCTACTCGGGACGGATCAATGAGCTGCGCATGGTATACGCCGATGCCGGTGGCAGCGATACGTCCGGCATCTCGAGTGGTCCGGTGCCGCTGGCTTGCGATGGGTTAGATTTCCCTGTCGGGCTCACGCTTTTGCGCAGTGACCCGGGTGGCGCGTTCGTCTTCTGGAAAGACCAGGCCGTTGCGTTACGCCGCGTGCGGGATGGAAAAGTCGAGCGCTACGCCGGCGACAACAATCTGGGCGACGTGGTTCTGAGTCTCAATTTCCAAGACGCCGAGCTTGTTTTGCCGGGCGAGGCTGGGCCGCGTCGGTGCCGGATCGAACACGAGCGATGACGCTGCACGTCTCATCCCTGTCATCGAGGTAAAGCGGACTGTCGATCAGAAATCGTCGGACGCGTCGCGCAGGCTCGTAAGCTTTTTCGGAGCTATGGCGCGCCAGGATCTGGCAAGCCAATCTCCGATCGCGTCCCAGTCATTGTCGCCGAGATCGAGGCGAATGCCGAGCCAGCCATCGCCGAAGTAGGCGGGGCGGAAATAGCGGGCTTCATCCTGCTCGATCAGCATCGCCTGCTCCTCCGGCCCGCTGATCTTGACGAGCAGCGCAGTGCGTCCGTCCCCGTGATGGTCCGCGCTGAAATAGCCGAACTTCTTGCCTTTCACGATGCCGAAGCACGGCATTCCGTGACTTGTCACTTCGTCCGCTTCCGGCATCGCCATCGCCCGCGCGCGGACTTGTTCGAGCAGAAATTCGGGCCTCGTCCCGCGGGACACGAAATCGGCGAGGCAGCGCGCGTAGAGCTGGTGCTCGGCGATCAGTACGCGAGCTGCCAGCGTTTCGGGCGTGTCGCCGGGCAGGATCGCGACCGGCGTCTGGCCGAGGATCGGCCCGCAATCGAGCTCGGCGGTCACGACGTGGACCGTCACGCCGCCGTGGCTGTCACCCGCCGCTATGGCGCGTTCGTGCGTGTGCAGGCCCGTGTACTTGGGCAGCAGCGAGGGATGGATGTTGACCATCCGGCCTTCCCAGCCTGCGACGAAGTCCGGCGTCAGGATGCGCATGTAGCCGGCGAGCGCAACCCATTGCGCGCCGCTGTCGCGGATCGCGGCGTCCATCGCCATGTCGTGCGCGGCGCGGTCCATGCCTTTGTGCGATAGCGCAAAGGTCGCAACGCCTTCGCCCTCGGCGAGCCGCAGACCGCCCGCGTCGGACTTGTTGCTGGCGACCAGCACGATCTCGAACGGGCAATCCGCGGCGCGGCTGGCGTAAAGCAGCGCGGCCATATTGGTGCCGCTGCCCGAGATCAGGACCGCGACCTTCTGCCGCTCAGGCATTATGCGCGGCCTGCCAATCCTCGCGCGCGCTCCAGGTTCCGGCTTTGCCGCCGACCACGCAACCGCGCGGACCGGCTTCAATCGTTCCGACCCGGTGCACGGTCTCTCCGGCCCGTTCCAGTTCCTCGACCACGCCGTGCACGTCGTCGTGCGAGACGGCGAGGATCATGCCGATGCCGCAGTTGAAGGTGCGGGCCATTTCCTCAGGCTCGATATTGCCCTGGCCCTGCAGGAAAGCCATCAGCCGGCTCTGGTCCCAGGCATCGGCATCGATCTGTGCGCGCAGGCCTTCCGGCAGGATGCGCGGCACGTTCTCGAGCAGACCACCGCCGGTGATGTGTGCCAGCGCGTGGATCTTGCCGCCGCGTACCAGCGGCAGCAGGCTTTTCACGTAGATTCGGGTCGGCGCAATCAGCGCATCGATCAGCAGCCTGTCCTGATCGAACAGGGCAGGGCGGTCGAGCTTCCAGCCCTTGTCCGCCGCGAGCCGCCGCACCAGCGAATAGCCGTTCGAGTGCACGCCCGAAGAGGCCAGGCCCAGCAGCACGTCGCCTTCGCACACGCGATCGCCGGTCAGCTGCTCGCCGCGCTCCACGGCGCCGACGCAGAAGCCGGCCAGGTCGTAGTCGCCTGGTGCATACATGCCGGGCATCTCTGCCGTTTCGCCGCCGATCAGCGCGCAGCCGGCGATCTTGCACCCCTCGGCAATGCCCGCGACGACTCGCTCCGCGACCCCGTTGTCGAGCTTGCCGGTGGCGAAGTAGTCGAGGAAGAACAGCGGCTCCGCGCCCTGCACGATGAGATCGTTCACGCACATCGCGACCAGATCGATGCCGATCGCATCGTGCCGGTCATGATCGATCGCGAGTTTGACCTTGGTCCCCACGCCGTCGTTCGCCGCCACCAGCAGCGGATCGGTATAGCCGGCCGCGCGCGGATCGAAGAAGCCGCCGAACCCTCCGAGATCGGCGGTCGCGCCGGGGCGGGCGGTGGCGCGGGCGAGGGGTGCGATCGCGCGAACGAGCGCGTTTCCGGCGGCAATCGAGACGCCTGCCTCGGCGTAGCTGTAGCGCTCTGGTGACTGTGGATCTGACATCGCGAGGCGGTTAGCGCTTTACGACTTGGATTTCCACTTGCCTTTGGGCAAAAGGCCGCCCTCTACGATGAATATGACCACGACCAGCAGCCAGCGGCCCGGATTCTCTTTGGGCAGATCCTTCATCGGACGCCGCCCCGGACCTGCCGCGCAGCTTTGGCTGACGCTGGGCGGCGCGCTGGCGCTTGGCCTCGTGGTGGTCGGCGGCTCGCGCCTCATCGCGCAAGTCGAGGGCGATCGTGGCATCGCCCCGCTCGCCAATACGGACGATATCCAGGTGACCGGCATCGAAGTCGACGTCACCGGCAAGTCGGGCGAGGAAGCGCGGCACGAGGGCTGGAAGATCGCGCAGAAGAAGGCCTGGGAGAAGCTCGGCGGCCCTGAAATGGGAATCGAGCAGATCGACGCGATGGTCTCGGCCGTCGTGATCGAGAACGAGCAGATCGGTCCGCGCCGTTACAAGGCGCGGCTCGGCGTGATCTTCGACAAGGCCAAGGCCAGCCAGTTCGTCGGCCGGACCGCCGGCGGCGTGGGCAGCCGTTCGGCGCCGCTGCTGGTGATCCCCGTGCTCTATTCGGGCGGCGTCAGGCAGGTGTTCGAAGTACAGAGCCCGTGGCAACGCGCCTGGGCCAACTTCCAGGCCGCCGCCAGCCCGATCGATTATGTCCGGCCGGTCGGCGCGGGCGGCGAATCGCTGATTCTGACGGCGGGGCAGGCGGGGCGGCGCAGCCGTATCTGGTGGCGCACGGTGCTGAACCAGTTCGATGCCGCCGATGTGCTCGTGCCGGTCGCGCGACTGGAGCGGCAATGGCCCGGCGGCCCGGTGCGCGGCACCTTCACCGCGCGTTACGGCCCCGACAACACGTTCCTGGAGTCCTTCACGCTCACGGCGGACAACGACGAGAAGTTGCCGGCGATGCTGGAGCAGGCGATCATCAAGATCGACGGTATCTACCGGCGAGCACTGATGGAAGGTCGTCTCACGCCCGATCCGACGATCCTGAGTGGGCAAGCGGCCTTCGACAGCGCGCTGGAAGCCTTGCGGCAGAAGCTCATGCCTCTGGGACCGGCCGTGAGCCCGAGCGGTCCAACGAATGAAGGCCCCAGCGTCCCGACCACGACGCCGCCTCCCAGTGCGAGCGATGCGCCCAGCGTCGCGACGGTCAACGTCCAATTCGCCTCGCCCGACGCCGCCGCGATCGATTCCGCGCTTGCCGCCGTGCGTGGTGCGCCGGGCGTGCAAGGGGCTGCCACCACGAGCCTCGCGATCGGCGGCACATCCGTCATGCGAGTCACGGTCGCGGGCGGGATCGACGCGCTGGCTGCGGCGCTGCGTTCGCAAGGCTGGCAGGTCTCTTCGGGCGGCGGAGTCTTGCGGATCAGCCGCTAGGCGCGCTCCGAAGATGTCGCAGATCGCACTTCCGCTCGAACCCCGAAACGGTGCGGCAAATCGCATTGTGGTCGGCAATGCGAATCGTCGGATCGTGGAAGCCTTCGCCGTTGCCGAGGACTGGCCTTATCGCACCGCCATTCTCCATGGACCGCCGCGCTCCGGTAAATCCCTGCTCGCGCGCTGGTTCGTCGAGAGCGGTGCGGGCGACGCGCTCGACGATGCCGACACGCTGGCCGACGACGAAGTTTTTCATCGCTGGAATCGCGGGCAGGAGACGGGACGACCGCTGCTGCTGGTTTGCGGCGCGCGCGATGGGCGGTGGGAAGTCGGTCTGCCCGATCTCGCGTCACGGCTCGGGGCGGCGCTGCGGCTCGAGATCGGCACCCCCGATGAAGCAATGCTGGCGGATCTGATCGGCGTCCACGCGGAGATGCGCGGCCTCGTTCTTGATCCTTCCGCAACGCAATATCTTGTACCACGCTGCGAGCGTAGCCACGTGGGCGTCGAGACCCTGGTCGCCGCGATCGACCGCCTGAGTCTGGAGCGAAAGCATCCGGCGACTCTTGCGATCTTGCGCGAGGCCTTGGCGCAAACCCGCGGAACCTGAGCGCTCATGCTTGCGTTGCGTCCTGAATAATGGGAGATTCGTCCCGATGGTTTCTGCTTTGATCCGCTATCTGGACTCGGTGAAGGCGCGCGACCCCGCGCCACGTTCGCGCTGGGAAGTGCTGCTCTACCCCGGCGTCCTGGCGCTGTTCTTTCACAAGATTGCGCACCGGCTGTTTCGCGCGCGCTGGTATTTCCTGGCGCGCGCGATCAATCACCTCTCCCGCTTCCTGACCGCGATCGATATTCATCCCGGCGCCCGGATCGGTCGCAACCTGTTCATCGATCATGGTTTTACGGTGATTGGGGAAACCGCCGTGATCGGTGACAATGTCACGATTTATCAGTGCGTTACGCTGGGTGGCACCAATCCGACCAATGGCAAGGCGGGCAAGCGCCACCCCACCCTGGAAGACGACGTCATCGTCGGATCGGGCGCCCAGATCCTGGGACCCGTTATTGTCGGGCGGCGCGCGCGGATCGGCGCCAGCGCGGTCGTGACCGAGGACGTCCCCGAAGGCGCGACCATGATCGGCATCAAGGCGCGATCGACGCTGATCGCGGCGGAAACCTATGCCAAGGACTTCATGCCTTACGGCACGCCGTGCAAGGAACCTTGCGAGCCCACCGGCAGCCAGCGGGTCGCGGATCTCGAAGCGGAAGTGGCGCAGTTGCGCGAGCAGGTTGAAGCCCTGGTCGCCGAACGGGCCGAGCCGCAGCCGGCCTGCAAGGGCCTTTAAGCTCGATGGCGGCAGGGTCGGCGGGCGGAAACCCGGCTTCAGGAACCATCATCGCGTTTCCCGGGCAGGGACGCGCACAAGTCGGCTTCGATCGGCTCGAACTGCAAAAGATCATGGATCTCTACGGCCGCATGGTCGCTGCCGGGCAATGGCGCGACTACGCGATGGACTTCGGCAAGGACGCGGCAAGCTTCGCGGCATTCCGTCGCGCCGCCGAACGACCCCATGCCCGGATCGAGAAACGCCCCGCGCTGCGCGGCAAGCAGGGTATGTGGACGCTGTTCGGCGAAGTCGGGCAAGTGCTGAAGCGCGGCCACGAACTGGCCGGCGTGCTGGTTCCGCTCGAACGACGGCTGCTCAAGCTGGTCGACTGATCACTTGCCTTTCGCGAGGCGTTCCATCGTGTCGCGCGATTGCTCCATGCCGTGCGCGACGGGCCTGTCCGTGTCGGGATTCGCGATGGTCTCCCACGCCGCGGCGATGCCCTCGGGCGTGCGTTGCCCTTCGGGAAGCAAAACGCCCTCGTTCATGACCACGCGCGCGCTCTGGAAGACACCGCCACCGGCAGCCAGAATCGCGTTGGTCGGGGCTGCCTCGCTCACCAGAAACAGCGCTGCGGGTACGACGTTCTCGATGCCGAAGGCGCGGTAGACGTCCTCGGGAAAGATGTCCTCGGTCATGCGCGTACCGGCGGTGGGGGCCAGCGCGTTGACGCGGATGTCGTGCTTGGCGCCCTCGAGCGCGAGCGTCTTCGCCAAGCCGACCAGACCGAGTTTCGCGGCCGCGTAATTCGCTTGCCCGAAGTTGCCGCCGAGCCCCGCCGAGGACGTGGTCATCAGGACGCGGCCGTAGCCTTGCGTGCGCATCGCATCCCACACAGCCCGGGTCGCATTGGCGCTCCCGAACAAGTGCACCCGCACGACCGTCTCGAAATCGGCAGGATCCATCTTCGCGAAGGTGCGGTCGCGCAAGATCCCGGCGCTGTTGATCAGCACGTCGATCCGCCCCCAGGCCTCGAGCGCGCGGGCGGCCATGGCGTGCATGTGCTCTATCTCGGTAACGTCGCCGCCGTCGGCGATGGCCTCGCCGCCTCCCTTGCGAATCTGCTCGATCACTTCGAGCGCGGCCTCGCTCTGGCCGGTCCCGTCGCGGCAGGCCCCGAGATCGTTCACGACGACTCGCGCACCGCGCTGCGCCAGCGCGAGCGCGTAGGCTCGACCGAGGCCGTTGCCCGCGCCCGTCACGATGGCCACTCTGCCGCCGAAATCGATGCTCATAGGCAGGCGATGGCACGGCCCGGTCGATCGTACAACTGCCGACGATGCCTTGCGCCAGGCGGGGGAGAATGCCAGAGGCGTCGCGATGTCAGGCATGTCGAAGCGAAAGGCCCTGCGATGAAGGTGCGTGTGCACGTTAGCCTCAAGCCCGGAGTGCTCGATCCACAGGGCCGCGCGATCCATCACTCGCTCGAAGGCCTGGGGTTTTCGGGCGTCAACGACGTCCGCGCCGGTCGGCTGATCGAGCTGGATGTGGACGATGGCACGAGCGACGCGGCGCTCGATGAGATGTGCCGCAAGCTGCTCGCCAACATGGTGATCGAGAACTATCGTATCGAGAAGGTCGCGGCATGAGCGACTTCCGCGCTGCGGTCGTCACGTTCCCCGGATCGAACTGCGATCGCGACATGGCCGTCGCGCTGCAAAAAGTGTCGGGCACGGCGCCGATCAGGGTGTGGCACGGCGATGCGGACTTGCCCGAGAGTCTCGATTTCATCGCGCTCCCGGGCGGGTTTTCTTACGGCGACTACTTGCGCTGCGGCGCGATCGCCTCGCGCTCGCCGATCATGCGCGCGGTGATCGCGGCGGCCGAGCGCGGCGTGCCGGTTCTCGGCGTGTGCAACGGCTTCCAGGTCCTGACCGAAAGCGGCTTGCTGCCCGGCGCACTGCTGCGCAATTCGGCGATCCGCTTCGTGTGCCGCGAGGTTCCGCTCGAGGTCGTCAACACCGATTCGCTGTTCACTTCGGGCTTTACCGCCGGCGCCCGGATCCGGCTGCCCGTGGCGCATCACGATGGCAATTACTTCGCCGATGAAGAGACGCTGGATCGCCTCGAAGGCGAGGGTAGGGTCGCGTTGCGTTATGCCGAGCCGGTCAATGGTTCGGCGCGTGACATTGCAGGCGTCCTCAATCGCGCGGGCAATGTGCTGGGAATGATGCCCCACCCCGAACGCGCGATCGAACCGGCGCAAGGCAATGACGACGGACGAATGCTATTCGAAAGCGCAGTGCGCGGGCTGGTCGGAGCCTGACTCGAATCAGGCCGACTGCATGGACAGTCGGGGATTGGTCTTGCGAAACAGCTTAAGCGCCTCGGCCGCGGTCATGGGACGGCCGAAGTAATAGCCCTGGATCTTGCGGCAGCCCAGGCTGCGCACGATCGCCAGCTCTTCCTCGGTCTCGACGCCCTCGGCGGTGGTCGACATCTCGAGGCTGTCCGCCATCGCGACGACCGCGCGAATGATTGCGAGGCTTTCTGGATTGCCGCCCGCGGCCCCGTGCACGAAGCTTCGATCGACCTTGATCGTCGAGAAGCGCAGCTTCCGCAGATAACCGAGCGAGGAATAGCCGGTGCCGAAGTCGTCGAGCGCCACCCCGCATCCCAGCGCCATGATTTGCTCGAGCGCCGCGCGCGCCATCGTCGCATCGCGCAGGAAAATACTTTCGGTCACTTCGATCTCGAGTCGCCGGGCGGGCAGTCCGCTGGCGGCAAGCGCATTGACCACGCTGGGCGCGAAATTGGGGTCCAGCAGCTGTTCGCCCGACACGTTGACGGCAACGCGTACATGGTCGGGCCAGTTTACCGCCTCCTCGCACGCCTTGCGCAGCACCCATTCGCCGATCGGGATGATCAGGCGGGTGTCTTCAGCCAACGGGATGAACTTGCCCGGATTGACCGGGCCGTGATCCTTGCTGTTCCAGCGCAGCAGCGCTTCGAAGCTGACGACGGTTTCGTCGACAGCATCGACCACGGGCTGGAAATTCAGGGTGAACTCGTTGCTGTCGAGAGCCCGGCGCAGTGAGAACTCCAGCTTTCGCCGCTCCTCGGCATGGGCGTGCAGCGCCGGCTCATAACTGTAGTGCTGCCCGCCGCCGACGTCCTTGGCCCGGTACAGCGCGAGGTCGGCGTTGCGCATGATCGTCTCGACCGTCGCCCCATCGCGCAAGCCGATCGCGGAACCAATGCTGGCACCGACGTAGAGCGTATGGTGATCCACTTCGTAGGGCTGCGAGAGTTTCGCGATGACGCGTTCAGCAACGTGATCGACTTTGGCGAGATCGGTCGCGTCCCGGATCACGATGGCGAATTCATCCCCGCCGAGACGCCCGCATAGCTCGTTTTCGGATAAGTGCTCGCGCAGTCGTTCCGATACCCTGGCGAGCAACTGATCGCCAACGAGGTGGCCAAGCGTGTCGTTGACCGCCTTGAAGCGATCGAGATCGATCATCAGAAACGCGCAGCGGGTGTGCCATTTCTCGGCATAGTCGAGCGCCTCTCCGAGTGCCTCGGTAAGCATCATCCGGTTCGGCAAGCTCGTCAGCGTGTCGTAACGCGCCATATAGGCGATCTTGTCGGAATTCTCGCGTGCTTCGGTGACGTCGGAGCCGACACCGCGAAACCCGTCGTACATGCCGTTCTCGTCGATCTTCGGCGTTCCCGAAAGCTCCCACCACCGCGGTTCGCCGTTGATCGTGACTCGGACGAGCAAGTTGGAAAAGCTCTCGCGACGCTGCAGGCGTTCGGCAAGATCGTGCATGCTGGAAGAAAAATGGCCGGTGTTCCAGGCTTCGCCCGCGATCAGTTGAAGGAAGGGCAAACCTTCAATCTCGGCAGGCGATTTGCCCAGTGCATAAGCGAACCGGGGCGAGACCAGCCGGATCCGTCTGGCGGTGTCGATCTGCCAGAGCCAGTCGGCATCGCCTTCCTCGAACTCGCGCAGCAGCAGCGAGACGACCTGATCCTTCTCGGCCACACCAGCCTGGGCGATCTTCGTCAGAAGAAAGCGCCGGGCGGTGAAGACCGTGCCGGAAATGCAGACCGATCCGAAGGTGATCGCGAGGACGACCATGTCCCACATCTGGACCGAAACGAAATACGCGATGCTGGAACATGCAAGCAAGCCGAGGAACAGAGTGGTCGCCATCGGAACTGCCGGGAGGAGAACGGCGGATGCCGTCATCAGCAGGGCGAGAACCGACCAGAACTTGATCGCGATCGCAGGATCCACGAAGGGACCGAACCCAGCCAAGGGCGCGATCCACACTAGGCCATTGGCCAGCGTGGCGATGGCCTGGCCCTTGGTCTCCTCGCGGGCGATTCGGCGCTGGTCCGACGCGGCAAGGCGCGATTCGATGCGCCATAGCTGAATGAGCGTCGTTGTCAGGGCAAAGTGCCAGACGAGGATGGCGATGGCCGGAATACTGCCAAGGAACAGCACGGTCGCAGCCAGTGCAGCCAGCATTTGCGCGAAAGTACGCGTGACCGTTGCGCTGTGAATGTCAGCGAACTGGAGCCCCCGCAGCCGTTCCCAATCGCCTTCCTTGGGGTCCGAAATCCCGAGCAATGCAAGGATCGGGAGTTCTGTCGGCAGAGCGACGGACGAGGCAAATCTGTTGGGCACGCGCGATCTCTAGCCCAGAGGTATTAGCGCCGGGTAAAGTTGGCGAACGAAGGAGCCTTTGCGTGGCTCGCTCGCTCTCGCGAGAAACGGCGGAAACGGTCGCTATTCGACCGTGACGCTCTTGGCCAGATTGCGCGGCTGATCCACGTCCGTGCCCTTGATGCAGGCGACGTGATACGCGAGCAGCTGGGCCGGGATCGCGTAGACCAGAGGTGCGATCAAAGGATGGACCTTGGGCATTTCGATCACGGCCATGCAGTCCTCACCGGCATCGGCGATACCTTCCCAGTCGCTGATCAGCACGACCTTGCCACCGCGCGCGCGGACTTCCTGCATATTGCTGACGGTCTTCTCGAAAAGCGGCCCCGATGGCGCGAGGACGATCACCGGAACGTCGTCGTCGATCAGCGCGATCGGCCCATGCTTCATTTCACCCGAAGCATAGCCTTCGGCGTGTATATAACTGATTTCTTTCAGTTTAAGTGCACCCTCCAGGGCCAGCGGATAATCGGGTCCACGCCCCAGATAAAGCACGTCGCGCGCCGGTGCGATGAGGTGCGCCATCTTTGCGATCTCCTCGTCGTAGCCTAGCGCCGCATTGAGGCAGGCCGGGACTTCGGTGAGGTGGCGGACGACTTCGGCTTCCTCGGCCTTGTCCATCCGCCCGCGCACGACGGCCAAGTGCGTCGCGAGAGCCGCAAGCACCGCAAGCTGGCACGTGAAGGCCTTGGTCGAAGCGACGCCGATCTCTGGTCCGGCGTGCGTCGGCAGCAGGAGGTCCGCTTCGCGCGCCATCGAACTGGTCGGGACGTTGACGACGACCGCGATCGTCTGCCCCGCGGCTTTGCAGTGGCGCAGTGCGGCCAGTGTATCGGCGGTCTCGCCCGATTGCGAAATGAACAGCGCCAGGCCGCCTGGCTCGAGCACGGGGTCGCGATAGCGGAACTCGGAGGCGACATCGATATCGACCGGCAGTCGCGCGAATTGTTCGAACCAGTACTTCGCGACCATCCCCGCATAGTAGCTGGTCCCGCAAGCGACGATGGTGACGCGTTTGATGGTGGAGAGGTCGTAGTCGATCTGCGGCAGTGCGACGCTCTGATCGATCTGGCGGACGTAGCTGCGCAGCGTTTGCGCAACCACGGTCGGCTGCTCGAAGATCTCCTTCTGCATGAAGTGGCGATAATTGCCCTTCTCGATCGCGGCGGCAGACGCACCGGAGGTGACGATCTCGCGCGTGACCGGCTGATTGGCGGCATCGTAGATTTGCGCGCCTTCGCGAGTGATGACGACCCAGTCGCCTTCCTCGAGATAGCTGATTCGCTGGGTCAACGGGGCGAGTGCCAGCGCGTCCGAGCCCAGGAACATCTCGCCCTCGCCATAGCCCACCACCAGCGGAGACCCGAGGCGCGCGCCGATCAGCAGATCGGGATGCTGACGGAACGCGATCGCGAGCGCGAAGGCCCCGCGCAGCTCGGGCAGGGCGGCCGCCACCGCATCCTGCGGACTGTCGCCGGCCTCGATCCGTTCCGAAACGAGATGGGCGACGACTTCGCTATCGGTCTCGCTTTCGAAACTGCGGCCTCGCGCCGACAAGGCATCGCGCAAGGCGCGGAAATTCTCGATGATGCCGTTGTGCACCAGCGCCAGTTCGCCGGTGGCGTGAGGGTGGGCATTGGCCGCAGTCGGTGCGCCGTGCGTGGCCCAGCGGGTGTGGGCGATGCCGATCTTGCCGGGCGCGGGATCGCGTTCGAGCTCGCGCACCAGATTGATCAGCTTGCCCTCGGCGCGGCGGCGGATCAGCGTGTCGTCCTTGACCGTGCACACGCCGGCGCTGTCGTAGCCGCGGTATTCCATGCGCCTGAGGCCGTCGACGAGCCGGTCCGCGACTTCATCCTTGCCGACGATGCCGATAATTCCGCACATATGCTGGTCATGCCCCGCTATTGAGGGTTAATGGGTTGAGTGCCGGACATGGCATGGCCGGATTGAATTTGGGTTTAACGCACCGAACCGCGCGCGTTCGTCAATCGCCGTCTAGCAGATCGCCGAGCCCCCCGAGTAGCGAACCTTCGCCGCGGTTCTGCCCACCCATCGGCATGGCCGCGGCAAGCATGCGACCGGCGAGGCGAGAGAACGGCAGCGACTGTACCCAGACTTTCCCCGGCCCGCGCAGTTTGGCGAAAAATACGCCTTCGCCGCCGAAGAACATCGACTTGATCGAGCCCGCGCGCACCAGGTCGAAATCGACGTCCGACGTAAAGGCGGCGACGCAGCCGGTGTCGATGTGCAATTCCTCGCCGGGCGCGAGTTCGCGCTCGATCACGGTGCCGCCCATCTGGACGAAGACCCAGCCATCGCCTTCCAGCTTCTGCATGATGAAGCCTTCGCCGCCGAACAGGCCGGTCATGATCCGCTGCTGGAAATGGATGCCGATCGAAACGCCTTTGGCGGCGCACAGGAAGGCATCTTTCTGGCAGATCAGCCGTCCGCCGACGTCGTCGAGCTTGATCGGCAGGATCGCGCCGGGAACGGGAGCGGCGAAAGCCACGCGCGCCTTGCCCGAACCGTGGTGGGTGAAGACGGTGGTGAAGAGGCTCTCGCCCGTTACCAAGCGCTTGCCCGCGCCCAGCAGCTTGCCCATGAAGCCGCCGCCGGCCCCCGCCTGCGAGCCGTCGCCGAACACGGTGGTCATTTCGACGCTGGAATCCTTCCAGACCATCGCGCCGGCCTCGGCGACCGCGCTTTCTCCCGGATCGAGCTCGATTTCGACGAATTGCAGCTCCTGGCCCTTGATCTCGAAATCGATATCGTCGGACAGGCTGCTGCTGCGGGTATGGTTCCAAGGACTGCTGCTCATGGTCGCGCTCCTCCGCTTGAGATAACTGGCCCTACTGCGCCTTGTCGGCTTTCTTCTTCTTCATCGCATCGTGGAAGCGGTCTGCCCAGCCGGGCTTCACCAGCTGCTCGCCCCGGACCAGGCGTAACTCGCCATCGCCGACATCGCGGCTGACCGCGCTGCCCGCAGCCACGATCGCATCGGCCCCGATCCGGACCGGAGCGATGAGAGCGGAATTCGAACCAATGAAGGCGCGATCCCCGATCACCGTGCGGTGTTTGAAATAGCCATCGTAGTTACAGGTAATCGTGCCAGCGCCGATGTTCGCCTGGGGGCCGACATCGGCATCGCCGATGTACGAAAGATGGTTGGCTTTCGCTCCGGCACCGATCACGGCGTTCTTGATCTCGACGAAATTGCCGACCTTGGAGCCTACGCGAAGGTCCGCTCCGGGCCTCAGCCGCGCGTAAGGGCCCACTTCGGCACCGCCGGCTATGGTCGCGCCCTCGATATGGCTGAAAGCGCGAATGGTAACGTCGTCGGCGACGGTCACGCCGGGACCGAAAACGACATTGGGTTCTATCAGGACGTCGCGGCCGATCGCGGTGTCCCACGAAAACCAGACAGTGTCGGGCGCTATCAAAGTGGCGCCGTCCGCCATCGCTCGTTCACGCCGGCTGGCCTGCCAGTGCTGCTCCGCCAGAGCCAGTTCGGCGCGGCTGTTGATCCCGCCCACTTCTTCGGGGTCGGGGGTGATCACGACCGCGGCATGCCGGCCATCGTCGATGGCGATGTTGACGATATCGGGCAGGTAGTATTCACCTGCCGCATTGTCGTTTTTCACGCGTGCAAGCAGGGCGAAAAGGTCCGCTGAGCGAACCGCCATGATGCCCGAATTACAGAGAGTTACCTGGCGCTGTTCAGGGGTCGCATCCTTGTGCTCGACCATCCAGATGATCCGATCACCGTCGGCGACGATGCGGCCGTAGGCAAGCGGATCGGGCGGTTCGAAGCCAAGCACCACGACGGGCGGTTGGTGACTTCCGTGCAGGCGATCGAGCATGGTGCGCATGGTCGCTGCGCTCACGAACGGCACATCGCCGTAGAGGATGAGGATGTCGCCTGCGAAATCCGCCAACGCGGTCTCAGCCTGCTGAACCGCGTGACCGGTGCCGAGTTGCGGTTCCTGCAACGCAATTCCGACGCGCCCGGCTAGCGCCTTTTCCAACTGCTCGCGCCCATGACCGGCGACGACCACTTGCCGCTCCGGTTCGAGTTCGGCGACACTTGCCAGCAAATGCTCGATCATCGGCCTGCCGGCGACGGGATGAAGCACTTTGTGCAAGTCGCTCTTCATCCGGGTCCCTTTTCCGGCGGCGAGAATGACGACGGCGAGAGGCGCAGCGGTTTTGGTCATGGAGCGCCGTTTGCCAGCAAATGCTTGCCGTTTCCACTACGACAGGCCAACGGAGCGTGGATGACTACGTTTCCTTTCGACATCGTGGGTTTCGACCTCGATGGGACACTCCTCGATACTCATGGCGACTTGGCGGCAGCCGTCAATCACGCGCTGTCTCTGGAAGGGCGCGAAGCCGTTCCGGCAGACAGGATTCGCGATCTGATCGGCGGCGGTGCGCGCAAGATGCTCGGACGCGCCCTCGACCTCA
Source organism: Novosphingobium aquimarinum (assembly GCF_009746585.1). Classification (GTDB taxonomy): domain Bacteria; phylum Pseudomonadota; class Alphaproteobacteria; order Sphingomonadales; family Sphingomonadaceae; genus Novosphingobium; species Novosphingobium aquimarinum. The sequence continues at coordinate 104,581 of NZ_WRPO01000009.1, read as the reverse complement.
CGGGCGGCGCCGTTCCCGAAGCCCGGTTCGAGCAGTTGCATGGCGAACTGATCGTCTATTACGAGGACAACATCGCGGTCCACTCGCGCTTGTTTCCCGGCGGAGCAGACATGCTCCGTACACTGGCCGAGCTTGACGTGCGCGCCGCGGTCGTCACCAACAAGCTCGAGCATCTGGCGCGCCGGCTGCTGAACGAATTGCAGTTGACCGACCGGTTCTTCACCATCATCGGCGGCGATACGCTGGGCCCCGGACGCGCCAAGCCGAAGCCCGACTTGCTGAACGAGATGGTGGCGCGGGCGGGCGGCGGGCGCGCGGCGTTCGTCGGCGACACGACTTACGATACCGGCGCGGCGAGCGCAGCCGGGGTGCCCTGCGTCGCAGTCAGCTTCGGCTTCTGCGACGCGCCGCCGGCGGAACTCGGCGCCAGCGCCGTGATCGATCACTTCGACCAGCTGGTGCCCGCACTGCGGCGACTCTGATCAGGCCGAAACGGGACTCGTCGGCTTCTTGCCGTCGCCTTTCGCGTCGCGCTTGGCCTTGCGTTCCGCGCCGGTTTCGGGCGGTACGAAGGTGATCACCGTGTCGCCGTCTCCGACCGCCGGCGATCGCACCGAGGAAAAGATCTCGTAAGTGCCGTTGGCGCGAACCACGGCAAAGGCGAGGTCGCCGTCGCTGAGATTGGCCTGGAAGGCGTCGAAATCGTATTCCTGGGTGATCCGGGTCGGGCTGAACGTCCAACCCTCCGTCGCTCGGGTCTGGAGTTGGTAGATGTCGACCGGGCTGGGAAACACCGTGCCTCCCTTGGGCTGCGTCATGCCATCGCGCTTGTCGGGCGCGATCTGCAGCACTTTGTCATACCCCAGTTCCGGACCGAGTTCGGCGCAAACGAACGCGTTGTACGCGTCGCTGTCCGAAGCGGCGATGACATGATGGTATTCGATCCAATCGAAGCGGTGGCGGAATTTGTCGCTCAAGACGTCGCCCTTGAGCGATTCGAGGCCGAGGGCTCGCGCATGACGTTGCGAAAACTTCGAGTTGTCGGTCATCATCACTTCGACGCCGGCGTCCTTCAGTGCCGCCGCGGCGGCGGCCGACCATTGATTGATGCCCACGATCATCAAGGCATTGCCTTCGCCGCGCGCGATCCCGAGCAGCCCGGCCCACCATCGGGCGGTGAAACCGTGCGCGACGATGGTCGTGATCGCAGTGAAGAACGCCAGCGGAACCAGCAATTCCGCGCCTGGTACGTCGTTTTCGGTGAGCCGCAGCGCGAACAGGCCGGTGATGGCGACGGCGACGATGCCGCGTGGCGCGATCCAGGCGATGAACAGGCGTTCGCGCCAAGGCATGTCGCTGCCAAGCAACGAGATCACAACGGTCAACGGCCTCGCCAGGAACATCAGCATAAGGATGTAGACGATGAAGTTCCATTGGACCCGGCTCACCACTTGCCAATCGAGCGTTGCCGACAGGATGATGAACACGCCCGCTATCAGCAGGACCGCGAGATCCTCCTTGAAGCGGCGGATCGTGCCGGACGAGAATGTCGGTCGGTTCGCGAGTGTCACGCCCATGACGGTCACGGTGATGAGACCGCTTTCGTGCTGCAACGTGTCCGCGATGACGAAGGAAACGATGACCAGCACCAGCAGCATCGGCGCCTTGAGGTATTCAGGCACGTAACCGCGCGGGAAAGCCCAGGTCACGGCGAAACCCAAGGCGAAGCCCAGGACCGCTGCAGCGGCGGACGCGCCCAGCACTGCCGGTATGCTGGTGCTATGGTGACCGACTTCTTCCGCAAAGGTCATCTGCGCGAAAATGATGATCGCCAGCAGCGCGCCGATGGGATCGTTGATGATCGCTTCCCATTTCAGCGTATCGGCCACGCGCCGCGGCACGCTGATCGCGCGCAGCATCGGTCCGATCACCGTCGGACCGGTGACCACCAGAATGCCGCCGAACAGTGCGGAAAGCTCCCAGCTCAGGCCGATGCCCCAGTGCACCGTAAAGGTGCAGGCCGCCCAGCCGAGCGGCACGCCGAGAAAGATCAGTCGCTTCACCGAGCGGCCGGCTTCGCGCAAATCCCGGAAGTTGAGCTGCAACCCGCCTTCGAACAGGATCACCGCGACGGCCAGCTTGATGATGGGCTGCTGGAGATCACCGAAGTCGCGCGCGGGGTCGAGCAGGCCCAAGATCGGTCCGGCGATGATTCCCGCCGCCAGCATGAAGACGATGGCGGGCTTGCGGGTCCTCCAGGCGATCCATTGGGCCGCCATGCCGAGTGCGCCAATCAGCGCGATCTTCAGCATCAGGGGTTCGGGCAAAGGCGTTCCTCTATTCGGTCAGGGCTTGGAAACGTTGGCAATTTGCCCCGCCCGGGCGAAGGGAGGAGGCGCTTGTCAGCTTGGTAGCTTCATGCAACCGATCGGACCAGCACAAGTTCCGCGCGGATTTGGATGAGATAAGAGCCAAAAGCTGCCAGGACGGCAGACATTCCGCTCAATCTGCGTCCGACGCCGCGGGCTCTCGCGGCAACACCAGGATTTCCAGCGCTGCCCGCGGATCCAGATAGCGCAAAGCCAGCGTCTGAATTTCCGCAGGGGTGATCGCGTCGAGTCGTTTGCTGGCGGACATATATCGCGCGATGCGTTCCGGCTCGCTCTGCGCGCGGTCGACAAGCGAAAGCCAGCCGCCATTCGACTTGAGCGCATTGCAATAGGCTTCGGCCAAGGGCGCTCGAGCACGGCGCACTACGTCGGCGGGCAGGGGACTCGACCGCAAGGCTGCGATGGTCTCGTCGATAGCCGCGCGCGTTGCGGCGACTTCTCCGACATCGACCGAAGCCGAGATCGCGAATGTGCCGTATCCGCTCCAGTAGCGGGACAGCGCGCTGGATGCGCTTGGCGAATAGGCTTTGCCGAGCGCCTCTCGCAAAGTGTCGGTGAGTTCGACCCGGACGATGCGTTCGAGCAGTTGGAGGCGCAGCGCTTCGTCGGCATCGGAATCGTCGCGAGTGGGCCAGGTGAGCCGCAGCAGCGCCTGATCGGCCGGTCCGTCGTGGTAGACGACGCGCGGCTTGCGGTCGGCGGAGAACGGGCGTTGCGGTTGCTGGTCATAGCTGCGGAACGCGGGCTCGCGGGCGGGCAGGGCACCGAACGTCGCCGCGACCAGCGCGATCGCCTGATCCTCGTCGATGTCGCCGACGATGCCGATCTCGATCGCGCCTCGAGACAGCCGTTCGGAAATGTCGTCCCGCAGCTGGGCGAAGGTCCGCGCTCGATATGCGTCCACATCCTGCAGAGTGAAACGCGGATCGCCGTCGGACAAGATGCCGCCGAGCGCGGCACCGAGCGCGGATGCGGGCGTCGCGTCCTTGCGCAGAAAGTAGGTGTTCATCTGCTGCCGGTAGGCGATCTCGCCCTCCAGCCGATAACCCGGATCGCTGACGGCGGCAGCAAGCAACTGCAATTGCATTTGAAGGTCGCGCGGCGTCGTCAGGGCGCGCGCGTCGAAGCTGCTTTCGCTGACGCCGAAATTGACTGACACCGTGCGCCCGGCGAGGATCGACTGGAGTTCGTCGGTGCTGTGTTTCCCAAGTCCGCCCTCGTCGAGGTATGATACCATCGCAGTGGCCAGCGGATTTTCCCGGGTATCGAGCTTGTCCCCGCCATCGAGGCTCAGCGAAATGCGGACCCGGTCCTCTTCCAGTCTGGTCCGCTTGAGATTGAGCATGACGCCATTGGCGAAGACGACTTCACGGATGTTGAGCACCGGTTCGCGCCGGTCACTCACCACAACTCCGGGCGCGCCAAAGTCGGTATAGGCAAAGCCGGCAAGGTTCGTGCTGCGTTCCTGGTCGATCGCGGCCTCCATCGCTTCGTCCCACGCGGCACGAAGCGCGTCCTCGCCGCCCGCGGGGGCGAAACGGGTGCGTAGCCGGATCAGCGGATCCTCGATCGGCTCGGCATCCGCAACCAACGCGGCCATCACTGTCTCGGGCGTGATCTGCGGCGCCAGGGCCTCGAACCGTTCGAGCACGCTTGCGGGGGGAGAGGGGACGGTTCCGTCCTCGAGGAGGTTTTCGATCGCCTGCACCAGCGTGGCATTGCTGCGGGTGTCCCGCGAGGCTGCGGCGTTCTCGATCGATGTGCGGATATTGGCGACTTGTTCCGCCACTTCCGCGTTATCAAACCCATAGAGCAGGGCGCGGCGATATTCACGGGCAGCCGCGATCAGGCCGCGTCGCCACTTGCGGTCGACGGTATCGACGATGAGGCGCGTGGCGCGCGCTGCCTCGAATACGTCGCCCGTGCCGAAACCGGCACCGCGGAACGGCGGATTGGGCTGGCGCGAGAGGCGCTGCAGACGTCGATTGACGATCGAATAGCCAATGCCGGCCAACATTTTCTGGCGGCGGTTCGCGATGCTGTCCGGCAGATCGCGATAGGGGCTGAGCCGCTGCACGATGGTGCGTTCCGACACGGCCGGATCGACATAGATCGCCACCCGATCTTTGTCTTGCGGGTCGATCGGGCCTGCCATGGGCTGCGGACGTGGCGTCTGGCCGCGCCAGTCGGCAAACCGCGCCCGGATTTCCCGCTCGACGAGGTCCGGGTCGAAGTCGCCCACGACCACGAGCGTCGTATTCGCGGGTTCGTAAGTCCGCTCGTAGAAGGCGCGAAGGGCATCCGCGGTCGCGGCGGCAACGGTTTCGGGAACGCCGATCGGAAAGCGCGTGGCGAAGCGCGAGTCGGGGTATTGGAACTTGGTGTTGGCCACGAGGTCACGATATCGCCAGGTGTTGCGATCGCGCATTTCCGCAAGCACGACGCCGCGTTCGCGCTCGACCGCATCCGGCGCGATCGTCAGCTCGCTCGCCGTTTCGCGCATGAGCATGAGCGCGGTCTGCAGCAGCCTGGGATCGGTGCGCGGCAAGTTGAGCTTGTACGTCGTGCGCTCGAAGCCGGTGGACGCATTGGTATCGGCACCGAAAGCCAGCCCGTCGCGCTCGAGCAGCGGGATCATTTCGCCTTCGGGGACGTGGGTACTCCCGTTGAACGCCATGTGTTCGACGAAATGGGCGAAGCCTTGTTCGTCATCGCGCTCGTCGAAGGAGCCCGCTTCGATCACCATGCGGATCAGCGCCGTGCCTTCGGGCGTGCCGTTGCTGCGCACGACATAGCGCATGCCGTTTGCGAGCCGCCCGAAGCGGTATCCGGGATCGAGCGGGATGTCGCTGGTTTCGAAGGCCCAGTCCGGTTCTTCCGTGGAACGATCCGGCGCCGCATCCTGAGCGATACCCGTCGCTGACCACAGGACCAGACACAGACCGAGCCAGGCAAGGCGAAAGGATCTCATGCGTCGTCGAATCCGGCCGAGGGCAGACATGACACTCGCGTTAGGGCGAGAGAATTCGGCATTGGAACTCTGACGGCGAAGTCCGGTCGCTGGCGAATTGTTACTTGTGCGATTTGCCGCCGCGCAGCTTGCCTCGGTGCGCGCTCAGATCGAACACTTCGCCCGGCGTACCGTCGTCCTGAAGCAGTCCGAGGCGACGCGCGACTTCCTGATAGGCTTCTTCCTCGCCGCCGAGATCGCGGCGGAAGCGATCCTTGTCGAGCTTTTCGCCGGTTTGCATGTCCCACAGGCGACAGCCGTCCGGGCTGATCTCGTCAGCCAGGATGATGCGGCTGAAATCGCCGTCCCAGATCCGCCCGAACTCCAGCTTGAAGTCCACGAGTCGGATGTTGATCGCGGCGAACATGCCAGACAGGAAGTCGTTCACGCGGATCGCGAGCGAAGAGATATCCTGCATTTCCTCGTTCGAGGCCCAGCCGAAACAGGCGATGTGTTCTTCGGCGATCAACGGATCGCCCAGAGCATCGTCCTTGTAGTAATACTCGAGCAGGGTGTGCGGCAGCGGCTCGCCTTCGGGGATGCCCAGGCGCTTCGAGATCGAGCCGGCCGCGACATTGCGCACGACGACTTCGATCGGAATAATCTCAACCTGGCGAACCAGTTGCTCGCGCATATTGAGACGCCGGATGAAGTGGTTAGGCACGCCGATATGGTTGAGGCGCGTGAACACATACTCGCTGATGCGGTTGTTGATGACGCCCTTGCCCTGGATCGTGCCCTTTTTCTGGGCATTGAAGGCCGTGGCATCGTCCTTGAAATACTGGATGATCGTGCCGGGCTCGGGCCCTTCGTACAGGATCTTCGCCTTGCCCTCGTAGATCTGGCGCCGACGCGACATAGCGGTATCCCCTGGGAACAATAGATAACTGGCCCCAGCGCGATGGATCGCGCAAACAGCGATCCATTCGGCCGGGGCAATGCGTTGCGCATATAGGACATGGCCATGCGAAAGCAAACCGGCGAGGCGGCCTGATAAGGTGAGAATGGACAGCAAACTTCGTATCGAACCGATGACGGGCCACGCCGTTGACGCGATCATCGACGATCTCGCGCAGCTTCGGATGACGGTCTTCGCCGAGTATCCCTATCTCTATCAGGGCGATGCTGCCTACGAGCGCGACTATCTGCGCGCATTCGTGGCGGCCCGCGATGCCGTGGCGATCGTCGCACGATGCGACGGCGACGTTGTCGGGATCGCGACGGCTTCGCCGATGACGGCGCAGGAAGCAGAGCTGCGCGATCCCGTCGCTGCCACCTCGCTCGATCCCGCGCAGGTGTTCTATTTCGGCGAAAGCGTGTTGCTGGCCCGGTGGCGGGGGCATGGCATCGGGCGCGCCTTTTTCGATCACCGCGAGGAGCATGCAAGGCGGTGCGGCGCGCGCTACGCGATGTTCGCCGCGGTGGTGCGACCGCCCGACCATCCGGCGCGAGCCGGCGACTATCGCGATCTCGCGCCCTTCTGGCGCAGGCGCGGCTATGCGCCCGTGCCCGGGCTCGTCACCAGCCTCGATTGGCAGGAGCATGGCGAGGACCGCGCGAGTGCGAAGCCGATGCAGTTCTGGATGCGCGAGCTCGACTAGCGCGCCAGTTCCGAGACGAGTGCGCGCGCGGCGGCAGTCACTTGCGACCAGGTCCGCTCGAAACCATCGGCGTCGCCGAAATAGGGATCGGCCACCGGCTGACCCTCGCACCCTTCCACATGATCGAGCAGGAGCGAGAGACGGTTCTCCCGGCCCGGCGGCACGAGGTCTTCCAGTGCCGCGAGGTTGTCGTGATCGAGCGCGAGGACATGGGTGAAGTCGTCGAAGTCGGCCTTGCGGACCTGCCGACCGCGATAGCCGGAAATGTCGATCCCGTGGCGCCTGGCCTGGGCGATCGCGCGCGAGTCCGGCGGCTCGCCGACGTGCCAGTCGCCGGTTCCCGCCGAATCGACCTCGATATCGAGGCCCACGCGGTCGGCTTCCGCCCGCAGCGCGGCTTCGGCCAGCGGCGAACGGCAGATGTTGCCGAGGCATACGAACAGAACGCGGGGCCGCGTCACTTCCGCTTCGATCCAGCTAAGTAAAAGCCCATGAAATTCGTTCCGAATCAAAAAAATACTGAGTATAGGAAAGGCGACAAGGCGGTGGGGGGCACCGTTCACGTTCGTGAGTATGGCGACGGCCTGGCACGCGCAAGGCCGCTGCACGTCTGACGGGTCCGCCACAATGCGGGCCGGCTATCTTACCCCTGAGGTATCGGACCGTGTTCACAGCAGCTGAGCTTGTCGCGACGAGGCAGACGGGCAACGTCTTTATCGATGCGATCACGTATAATCGCGCCTGGATCCCCGGCATCGTCATCAACTACGTCCTGGAAGGCAACGGCGCCTATGGCGGCACCACCTGGGGCAACGGCGCGCGTGAGGGCTTCGCCGCGGCCTTGGCGAGCTGGTCCGCAGTCGCCAACCTGCGCTTCGTCGAGGAAGCGGGCCCGTACCGCGGCACCGGCAGCACCGCCGCTTACGACTTCATCGAAGGCTTCAAGACGTTCGACGACGGCACCCTGGGCGAACACACGCTGCCTTTTGCGGGCACGATGCGCGGTGATTTCAGCAATGCGGCCGAACTGACCACGCGCGGCGCATTCTCGGCGGGCGGCTACACGTTTGCGACATTCGTGCACGAGGTGGGGCATGGCCTGGGACTGGTGCATCCGCATCTCGACGAAGGCGATCCGGCTGACCGATTGATCTTTCCCGGCGTCAAAGGCTCCGACGATCTTGGTGACTACCAGCTCAACCAAGGCGTTTTCACGACGATGTCGTACAATTCAGGTTATCGGGAAGTCGGCCTTCCCAACTCTTTCGAGTTCGGCTGGAATGTCGGGCCGGGCGCGTTCGACATCGCGGCGGCCCAGGCGATCTACGGTGCGAATACCCAGACGAACATTGGCGCGACGACTTACACTTTGCCCAGCGCCAATGCCAACGGCACGGGGTGGAATACGATCTGGGATACCGGCGGGATCGACGTGATTTCGGCTGCATCGGCAAACGGCGCAAGCGCAACGATCGATTTGCGCGCCGCGACGCTGAAGGCCGAACTCGGCGGCGGCGGTTTCGGATCGTGGGTTGGCGGAATCCTCGGTGGCGTGACGATCGCCAACGGCGTGGTCGTCGAGAACGCCTTGGGCGGCTCTGGAGACGATATCCTTCACGGCAATTCGGCGTCGAACCGGCTTGACGGGGGCGGCGGCTTCGACATCGTCAGCTACGTCGGCGTATCGGCGAATGTCGTGATCGATTTGTCGAAGGGAACGGCCACCGGAGACGGAAATGACACGCTGATTTCCATCGAGGGCGCCATCGGCGGTTCGGGCAACGACCGCCTCGTCGCTCGCGACGGCGTCGTCGACGCCGATGCATTGAACGAGCTGTTTCTTCCCCCGTCCACCGATCGGCCCCGGCTCGATCTGGACGGAAGATTTGCCTCTTCTCGCGGTGATCCGACCATTCCCGATTCGAGCTCCATGACATCGATCCGCATCCATGCGCCAGGCAGTGTGGTGGATTCATTCAGTTTCACTGCGCCCCAGTCGGGCCCGGTCGTCATCGATATCGACAATACTTTCGCGTTCGACAGCTTGCTGCGCGTGGTCGATTTATTTGGTGACGTCATCGGCCAGTCCGACGACACCACTGAATTCGATCCCGGCAGCGCTACGCTGACAGACAGCTATCTGGAACTGACCGGGCTGGTCGCGGGCAATCGCTATGTCATCGAGGTTGCCGAATTCAGCGGTGAGGTCCGCCCGGATGCGCGCTACGAACTCAGCGTCTCGATGCAAGCGACGGTTACCTCGTCCGAGAGCACGCTGATCGGCTCTTTCCTCGAAGGCGGATACGGAGACGACGTTCTCGAAGGTGGAACTGGCAACGACGTGCTTGCTGGCGGCCAAGGTGACGACCGACTGCGCGGCGGAGGCGGAGACGACACTATCTACGGCGCAGGCGGCGAAGATACCGCGGTCTTTGCGGGGCCCATCTCTAACTACACGATCGCGGCGGCGCCCGGCGTGCTGACCATCACCGGCGAAGGCATCGATCGGGTCTCGGGCGTCGAATTCTTCGATTTCGGTGGCACAATATATCGCATCAATGAAGCGGGTACGATTACTCCGCTCATGACTGAACCCGAGCCTCCCACTTTGGCCGATGGGTTCCGACTGTTGACCACGAACGGCTTCGTGGGAGAAATCGCGGGCCAAGTGCGGGTCTTCGGCACCAATGGCTTCCAAGACCTCACGATCTCCGGATCTGGCTCGCAGATCCAGTTGGATCCCTCATTCAACCGCGGTGGCGACATCATCCGCCTGCCGGGCGATGCCAAGGAATATACGGTCTCCTTAGACGGCTCAAATGCTCGATTTGTGGGGCTTGCCGGATCGGTCTGGATCCCGCTCGGTCCGGACGGGAACGAAATCGTCTTCGCCGATGGCGCGCGGCGTCTCTACTACGATCTCGACACTCAGTCGGCCGCAATTGGCAGCCAGCACTTTCTGAACGTGCCCGAGCAGATCGTGGCGCCGCCGCAGAGCGGGACACTGCCGAGTGGTGCGCTGGAGGACAGCGTTGCAAGGGTAATTCTCGACACAGGAGGCGAAGCCACGCTTGGCGGCGATTATCGGATTTTCGGGACGCCGCAAAACGCGGAAACAGTCGTGCGGCTTTGGGGCGCTTTCTCCTTCGATCCCTCCTTCAATCGCGGCGGAGACACGATTGCCGTGGGCGGTGCGGCCGAGGATTTTTCTGCCTATCGCAACGGCTCGCAGGTGGTGCTGGTGGCCGAGAATGGAAGTCTCAGCATACCCGTGGGGCAGCAGGCTACGACGCTCGTGTTCGAGGGCGGAGATGAGCGCGAACTGAGGTTCGATACGACCGTGGGAGCCATTACGATCGGCGGCGATGCAGTCACGGCCACCAGCCTTGCGACGGCTCTGACACTCGATCCTACCGATCAAGTCGCGCCGATGGCGATGGCGGTCGACGCGATGTCCTGGGGCTGAAGGCCCGCGCGACTAGCGGCAGTCCTCGATCACGCGGCTGACTTCCGGCCAGCTCGGGATGTAGAGCGTCGCCAGGCCATTGACTTCGATGGCGAAGCGGCCGCGGCTGAAGGCCATGGCGTCGAGCAACGGGTCGCGCGCGCTCAGGCTCGCCTCGATCACCGGGGTCGAACCGGGGACTCCTCGGGCCATGATCTGGCGGGTGGCCTTCTCGGTAACGACCGTCATCGGGAGCTGTCCGTCCACGGAGCCCGCGCGCAGCAGGCGAATCGTGCCGTCGGCGCGGTTGCAGCGCATGGCGAACAAGTCGCCGGCGAAACGCGAGGTCGATTGGCCGGCGATCTGGGCCCAGGTCCAGTTGCCGGGGGTGATGGGCGCGTCCTGCCAGTCGATGGGAGGCGCGACCGGCGTCGGGGTCGGCGCGGGGGTCGCGGTCGGCGTCGGTGTCGGCGTCGGGGCGATGCGCGAATCCGAGCAAGATGCCGCAAGGGCGATGACCGATAACGAGGCGACTAGGGCGAGCGCACGTCGGCGCAGGATTGCGTTCATGCCGCCCGTATGGGATCAGACGCCGCCCATCACAAGCCCTGCACACAGATGACCGTCCCACCCAAGTCCCCGACCGGCGCAAAGGCCCGTCCCGACCATTTGCTCGTCGAACGCGGGCTCGTGGAGAGCCGTACGCGCGCTCAGGCGCTGATCATGGCGGGGCTCGTCTATTCGGGCGAAACCAAGATCGCCAAGGCCGGGCAGACCCTGGCCGCGGACGCGCCGCTCGAAGTGCGCGGGCGCGATCATCCGTGGGTTTCGCGCGGCGGGATCAAGCTGGCGCATGCGATCGCGCACTTCGGGCTCGATCCGGCGGGCGCCTTCGCGATGGACATCGGCAGTTCGACCGGGGGCTTCACCGATGTGCTGCTGTCGCACGGGGCCGAGCGGGTGTTTGCCGTCGATTCGGGCACCAACCAGCTCGCCTGGAAATTGCGACAGGACCCGCGCGTGACGGTGCTGGAAAAGACCAGCGCGCGCGTGTTGACGCCCGAACTGATCGACGCGCCGTGCAATTATGTCGTGTGCGACGCCAGTTTCATCGGTCTGGCCAAAGTGCTCGAGATCCCGCTGCAGCTCGCGGCGCCGCGATGCACCCTGGTCGCGCTGATCAAGCCGCAATTCGAAGTCGGACGCGGCGAAGTGGGCAAGGGCGGCGTCGTGCGCGATCCGGCGCTGCACGCGCGCGTTTGCGAGGAAGTGCGGGACTGGCTGGAGCAAAATGGCTGGGCCGTCGCCGGGGTTGTCGAGAGCCCGATCCGGGGGCCGGAAGGCAACGTGGAATTCCTGATCTGTGCCAATCGGGGATGACCGATCCCTGCGCGGACATTGCACAAACGTTAACTCCCGTAGATAAATCCGCCGGATTGGCGCGAATCGGGAGTTGTTGAGACCCATGAATGTGATCGCCTCGCGGGGCCAGTTACGGGTTTCGCTCTTGCGCTGGACACTCGTGACGGTTCCGACGTTGCTTCTGCTGGGGATGCTTTCGGGCAAGCTGGCCGGAAATGGCCCGGAGAACCCTTGGTTCGCAGCGCTGCTCAAGCCGGATGCCTATCCTCCGCCGCAGGCGTTCGGGATCGTTTGGAGCATCCTCTACGCGTTGATGGGGGTGGCGCTCGCGCTGGTGCTGTCGGCCCGGGGCGCGCGGGGCAGGGGCATCGCCGTGATTGCCTTCGCAATCCAACTGCTGCTGAACCTCTCCTGGTCTCCGATCTTCTTCGCGTATCACTCGATGAGCGGTGCGCTGATCGTGCTCGGCGTGCTCGATCTCGCGATCGTCGCGACGATCGTGCTGTTCTGGCGCGTGCGACCTCTGGCCGGACTGATGCTCGTGCCATACCTGCTGTGGTCCGGGTTCGCGACGTACCTCAACTGGGACATCCTGCGGCTCAACCCGGGGTATGACGGGGCCGACGTCAGCGGGGCGGTGGAGCGCATCGAACTCTGACAGACCTGCGGCATGGGGGCCTTGCTTTGTGCGCGCAAGACACCCATTCTAGGGTCATGCAAAGCCAGAACCCGATCGTTTCCGACTTCGTCAAGCTCATGAACAGCGCCGCCGGCACGGTTGCCGGAATGGGGCGCGAAGCGCGCGACTCGGCGCGTGAACGCTTCAAGGAGCTGATGGGCGACATGGACTTCGTCAGCCGCGAGGAATTCGAGGCGGTCAAGCTCATGGCCGCGACGGCGCGCGAAGAGGCCGAAACGCTGAAGAAGCGCATTGACGATCTCGAGAGCAAGCTCGCCGCCAAGTAAGCGGGGCTGAGAGCCGGAGGCATTCTATCGGTGTGGCCGGTTGCCGTCGTCTTCTGCCTTGGTTGCGTCCTTGCCTTAGCGGTCGGGCGCGTAATCGGGCAGGCGATCGACGAACGTCTCTCGCCCGGCAATAGCCCAGCTTGGCTCCCGGGTCTGATTCTGCTGCCCGCGCTGCTGCCATTGTCGTGGCATTATCAGCACGTTCTCGGTCTCGCGCGCGGCTATCTTCCCACGCAAACGGCCGACTTCGGCTACCTCGAACTGGTGGTGCCGATCGGGGTGGTTGCCTTGTGGCTGTCGTTCAGTGCGCTCATCCGGCGCATCCCGCTGGCCGCGCTAGCGTTCCCGATCCTGTCAACATACCTTTATGTCGCGTTCGTATTGGGGCGCATTGTCGGACCACCGCGCGACATGCCGCTTGAACGCAACGCCTTCGTCATCCTGCTTGCGGGCGAGGCGGCGGCGACATGCCTGATCTTCGGCATGGCGTGGGGTATGCTGAGCCTGCCGGGCATGCTCCGGCGCTGGCCGGTCGCACGGTGACGTTCGCGCCAAGATGAACTTACGCGCGTCCGCAATCGTCTGCGCTGTGCGGCCGCATGGCGAGACAGCGGTGATCGTCCGCCTCCTCACCGCCCAGGAAGGCATGGTCGCGGCCTATGTCGCGGGCGGTCGCGGGCGGCTGATGCGCCCCGTTCTGATCCCCGGCAACACGGTCGAAGCCGAAATCCGCGCGAAGACCGAAGGCCGGCTGCCGTTCGCCCGGATCGAACTGATGCGCAGTCGCGGGCCCTGGATGAGCGAGCCGCTGCCGGCGGCCGCCATCGTCTGGGTCACGGCGCTGGCCGCCGCGGCGCTGCCCGAGCGCCAGGCCTATCCCTCGATTCATGAAGCGCTCACCGGGCTGCTGGAGGCAATCTGTGTCGCACCGTCAGCCCGGGGCTGGGCCGGTGCGCTGGTCGCCTACGAAACGCTGTTGCTGCGCGAGCTCGGCTACGGCGGAGCGCTCGAACGCGCCAACGAGCAGGAATGGCCGGAGTTCCTGCGATCGTTCGACCGCATGGGGCGCTTGCTCGAAGCCTACCCGCTTGCCGATCGCCGAACCGATGTTATGGCGGCGCGCGCCATGCTGCGGGAGCGGCTGGCACGGATCGAAGGAGGTTGACGAGTGAGCGGGGCAAACATGCGGATCGCGGTTTTCGCGGGTGACGGGATCGGTCCCGAAGTGATTGGCGAAGCGGTACGCGTCCTCGAAGCGCTCGGGATCGATGGACTGGAACTGGTCGAGGGCGACGTCGGCGGCGCCGCCTATCGCAAGCACGGTCACCCGCTGCCGCCTGAAACCCTTGACATCGCCCGCTCGTGCGGGGCGATCCTGTTCGGCGCTGTCGGGGACTTCTCGCTGGATCATCTGGATCGGCAGTTGCGGCCCGAACAGGCAGTGCTCGGATTGCGCCGGGAGCTTGGGCTCTTTGCCAACTTGCGGCCCGCGACGGTCTTCAAGGGGCTCGAAGATCTCACGACGCTGCGGCCTGAAGTGGCCGCAGCGATTGACTTGCTGATCGTGCGCGAGCTCAATGGCGACGTCTATTTCGGCGAGAAGGGCATCCGCACGCTCGAAGACGGGCGGCGGCAGGGCTACGACATCATGTCGTATGCCGAAGATGAAGTGCGCCGCATCGCGCACACGGGGTTCAAGGCGGCGATGGGCCGCGGCCGCAGACTGTGCTCGGTGGACAAGGCCAACGTGCTCGATACCTCGCAGCTCTGGCGCGACGTGATGATCGAGGTGTCGGCTGAATACCCCGAGGTCGAACTCAGCCACATGTATGTCGATAACGCGGCGATGCAGCTGGTGAAGGATCCTGGCCAGTTCGACGTCGTCGTGACCGGCAACATGTTCGGCGACATCCTGAGCGATCAGGCCAGCATGTGTGTCGGCTCGATCGGGTTGCTGGCGTCGGCGTCGCTGGCGGAAGGGACTTTCGGCCTTTACGAGCCGATTCACGGCTCCGCGCCGGACATCGCTGGCAAGGGCCTGGCCAACCCGATGGCGACGATTCTGTCCGCTGCCATGTTGCTGCGCCACAGTTATCAATTGGAGGCCGAAGCGTCCCGGATCGAAGCAGCAGTCTCCAAGGCGCTTGCCGACGGCGTACGGGGCGGCGATCTGGGGGGAAGTGCGGGAACGCGGGAAATCGGCGATGCGGTCATTGCGCGGCTCTGATATCAAGCCGGTTCCGTTAGATAAGTAAGCGTTGCTTCATTTATGTCGCCTAATAGGACGCCGATGACACTCTTGCAGGATGATCTGACTGATACGGTCAGCGTGGCGACAAGGCCGCTGCAGCTTGCAGTCGTCCTGCCGACGTTCAACGAACGTAACAATCTGGCACCGATGATCGATCGCCTCGACGCCGCCTTGAAGGGTGTCGCCTGGGAAGCGATCATCGTAGATGACAACAGCCCGGACGGCACGTCGGACGAAGCCCGCGCCATCGCCCTGCGCGACCAGCGCGTGCGCGTGATCGAGCGGATTGGCCGCCGCGGTCTCTCCTCGGCGGCGATCGAGGGAATGTGCGCGACGGCCGCTCCGGTGGTCGCCGTGATGGATGCCGATCATCAGCACGATCCGGCGCTGCTTCCAGAGATGCTCGCGGCAGTGACTTCGGGCGAATTCGATCTCGCCTATGCCTCGCGCTTTTGTGAAGGCGCCAGCACCGCTGCCTGGGGGCGACCCGATCGGGTCAAAGCTTCAGGTTTTGCCAACAACCTCGCTCGCCGCGTGACCGGCGTCACTCTGACCGATCCGATGAGCGGCTATTTCATGCTGCGGACATCCACGCTGCGCGCCGATGCGCACCGCTTGTCCGGGGTCGGTTTCAAGATCCTGCTCGATATCCTCGCCACCGTGGAGACCCCCTTGCGCGTCAAGGAATTCCCGCTCAGCTTCGCGGCCCGCGCCGACGGCGAGAGCAAACTCGATCGTACCGTCGTCTTCGAGTTCCTCGTCGGTCTTTACGACAAGTGGCTGGGGCGCATCATCCCCACGCGATTTGCCTTGTTCGGCACGATCGGCGCCTTCGGTGTCCTGGTCCACATGGCCGTGCTCTCGGCGTTTCTCGCCGTGTTCGGCGGTCCGCCGATCCGCGGTCAGCTGGTCACGGCCTTCGAAGTCGGTCAGACCGTCGCCGCGTTGACGGCGATGACGTTCAACTTCTTCCTCAACAACGCGCTGACTTACGCGGACAAGCGGCTCACCGGGTTCGTCCCGCTGCTGCGCGGTTGGGCGAAATTCGGACTGACCTGTCTCGTCGGCCTCACTGCCAATGTCGGCGTCGCCGCGATTCTCGTGCGTTATGGTATTCACGAATACCCGGCGGCGCTCGTCGGCATCGTGATCGCGTCGGTCTGGAACTTCGCCCTGTCGTCGAAGTTCGTCTGGGGCAAATACGGGACGTAAGGACTTCGGCTTCGGCCGGGGCAGGGTGGCTCACCGCCAGGAGCGCAGCCACATCCATTTGGCGAAAGCCTGTTTCCCACCCGCCAGTTTCGTTGCCGAAATGATCGGGAAGAACCAGCCGAACATGCCGAAGGCGGCGACGAGGCTGGCAGGCGCAATCCAGCGCCAGTGGTCGCGGCGCTGGCCGATATCGTCGAGCGCGAAGGCGAGGCAGGCCATCAGGAACGCGCCGGGCAGCAAGTAGTGATAGTAGAACTGGATCGGCTTTCCGTTGACGATCCAGACGCAAAGGCAGGCGAGGTAGAGTATCGCGAACGCGATCCGGTATCCCTCGCGCCGAACGAACCCGCGCCACAGGCACCAGACCAGTGCGGGAAGCCCGGCAAGCATGGAAAAGGGATTGCCGATCAGCACGATCCCGCGCTGCGCGCCGTCCACGGGCTCGTAGAGATACCAAATCGCGCGCCAGTCAACGATCCATTGGTACCAGACGCTGCGATAGGGATGCGGCTTGCGAACACTGTCCTGAAGCCGGATCATGGTTTCGTGCTGGCCGATGAAATCCCAGGGGTCGAGCTTGAGCGATCCGGGATAGAACATCGCCGGAGTGAACGTCGCCCAGTAGACCGCGAGCGGCAGGACTCCGAGCCACAGGAAAGCCTCCACCAGCGATACGCCGGGGATCGGCCCCGCGCCAGCCCGGCCAACGATGCGCCAGCCGCTCTCGCGTAGGCGCAAGGCGACGAAGGCGAGGCCGGGCATTACGATCGCCGGAACCCCGCTCCATTTCGCGCCCATCGCCAGGCCGAGGGCCACGCCGCAGCAAGCCAGTCGCAGCCTTGCGATCCGGATCTCCTGCCCAAGCGCGGCAGCGAACTGCCACAGTCCGACCATCAGCAGGCCCGCGCTCACCATGTCGAGCATCGCGATCCGGCTCTGGATGTACCAGGTGAAATTGGTCGCGAGCAGCAGCCCGGCAAGGATCGTGGCGCATCGTCGCCGGCTCGACCACCACACCAGCCGGACGAACGCGAACAATCCCAGCGCGCCAAACAGAACTGAGGGAAGTCGCCAGGCCCAGGACCTATCGCCGAAGGCCGCAATCGAAAGGGCGATCATCTCCTTGCCGAACAGCGGATGCTCGCGATTGGCGGCCTGCAGTTGCAGCAGTTTGCGCGCGGCGGGCACGTAGTGGATCTCGTCGAAATAGAGCCGCGTCGGGATCGCGATGCCCCAGATGCACAGCGTCAGAAACGCGAGCGCGATCGCCCAGCACCAGACTATCGGATCGCGTTCGGTGCTGTTGGCGGTTCCGCGGATTAAGGACATCGCGCGCGCCGATAGCACGATCGCCGTCCGCCGCAAGCAATGGTGTTTGGCCGCGCAGACGCTTGCGCGTAACCCGGCGCAAATCTAAGGCGACCGCATGAAACGTACCACTGGACAAGACCGCTCGAAAACCACGCGCTGGCGCGCTGCCACGCAGGCGGTGCGCGGTGGCACCTGGCGATCCGAGCAAGGCGAAACGAGCGAAGCCTTGTTCCTCACCTCGGGCTACACCTACGACGATGCGGCGACGGTCGCGGCCCGGTTCGCGGGCGAGCAGGACGGCATGACCTACTCGCGCCTGCAAAACCCGACCGTGGCGATGCTGGAAGAGCGCATTGCCTTGCTCGAAGGGGCCGATGCTTGCCGGGTGCAGGCCTCCGGGATGGCGGCGATGACGGCTGCCTTGTTGTGCCAGCTTTCGGCCGGCGATCATATGGTCACGGCCCGCGCGGCGTTCGGCTCGTGCCGTTGGCTCGGCGATCATCTGCTGCCGCGCTTCGGGATCGACGTGACGGTGGTCGACGCGACGGACAATGCGGCCTGGGAAGCCGCGATCCGGCCCAACACCAAGGTCTTCTTTTTCGAGACCCCGGCCAATCCGACGATGGATGTCGCGGACCTTGAATATATCTGCGGGCTGGCGCGCGCGCACGGAATTACTTCGGTGATCGACAATGCGTTCTGTACCGCCGCGCTCCAGCGACCGCTGGAGTTCGGAGCCGATGTGGTGGCCTATTCGGCGACCAAGCTGATGGACGGGCAAGGCAGGGTGCTGGCGGGCGCAGTCTGCGGCAACGAGGAATTCATCAACGACAAGTTGCTGCCCTTTCAGCGCAACACGGGGCCCAATCTTTCGCCTTTCAACGCCTGGGTGGTGCTCAAGGGGCTCGAGACGCTCGATCTTCGCGCACGCCGCCAGAGCGAGAATGCTCTCAAGGTCGGCAAGTTCGTTGCCGATCGGGTCCCGGTCATCCGCCATCCCTGGCTCGACAGCCATCCGCAGCAAAAGCTGGCGATGAAGCAGATGGATGCCTGCGGGCCGATCTTCTCGATGGTGCTCGACGGAGGGCGCGAGCAGGCGCATGCGGTGCTGGACGCGCTCGAACTTATCGACATTTCGAACAATATCGGCGATTCACGGTCCTTGATGTGCCATCCCGCTTCGACGACGCATCACAACATGGGGCCGGAAGGTCGCGAGGCGATGGGTATCGGTGAAGGCATGCTGCGCATCAACATTGGCCTGGAGGATCCGGATGACCTCATCGAGGATCTGGATCAGGCATTCTCGAAAGCCGGCCTCTGAGCACCGCGATTTCAGGACTGGCGCCTGACGCGTTTCTCGCGGCGATCGTCGAATCGACTGACGACGCGATCGTCGGCAAGGCTCTCGACGGGACCATCCTGAGCTGGAACCGCGGTGCGGAACGGGTCTTTGGCTATACGGCCGAAAGAATGATCGGTCGCAATGTGCGCGATCTCATCCCCGCCGACCGGCAATCCGAGGAAGACAGGATTATCGCCACGATCCTGCGCGGCGAACGTGTTCCCACGTTCGAAACCATCCGCCTTCATGAGGACGGTTCCGAGGTCTTCGTTGCGGTGACAGTGTCCCCGATATGCGACGCCACGGGCAAGGTCGTCGCGGCGAGCAAGATTGCGCGGGACATCACGAGCCAGAAGGCCGTGCAGGACCGGCTGGCCGAAAGCGAACACCATTTCCGCCTGCTCGCCGACAACATCTCGCAGCTGGCATGGATCGCCGACAGCGAGGGCCGGATCTTCTGGTACAACAAGCGTTGGTTCGACTACACCGGCACGTCCCTGGAGGACATGGTGGGCTGGGGCTGGACCACGGTTCACGATCCTGCCGAAGTCGACCGGGTGGTCGAACGAATTCAGCATAGTTTCGATACGGGTGTCGATTGGGAAGACACCTTCCCGCTGCGAGGCGCCGACGGCACATACCGCTGGTTCCTTTCGCGGGCCGTTCCTATTCGCGATGCAGACGGAGCCATCACGTACTGGTTCGGAACCAACACCGACGTGACCGAGATGCGCGATGCCGAACAGCGCATCGAATTGCTGTTGCAGGAGGTCAACCACCGATCCAAGAACTTGCTCGCGATCATCCGGTCGCTTGCCCGGCGCAGCGATCCCGACAAGCCCGATTTCCTGAATCGATTCGACCAGCGGTTGACTGCGCTGGCCGCCAATCAGGATTTGCTGGTCAGTCGGTCTTGGTCGAACGTCCCGCTCGCTGACATGGTCAGCTCGCAGCTCCGGGTTCTGGGAGAGGCGGCAGCACAGTGTCAGGCGTCCGGCCCTCGAGTCATGCTGTCTCCCAAGGCTGCGGAGTGCCTCTCGATGACGTTGCACGAGATGGCGACCAACGCCCTCAAATATGGGGCCTTGTCGGTCTCGACCGGCCAGGTATCCATAGTTTGGTCGCTGTCCGATGCGGACGACACCCAACCTCGTTTCCATATGCGTTGGCAGGAAAGCGGCGGTCCAATGGTCGAACAGCCTCGGTCGAAGGGCTTCGGAACGCGAGTCATCGTCGATGCGCCGCGGCATAATCTTTTCGCCGATGTCGACGTCGCCTACCCGCCAGAAGGTTTCGTCTGGACATTGTCCTGCAACCGCAGCGCGCTCCGCTGACCTGAGCCTATGCGGTTGTAGCGCCGCGAATTAGGCGTTAGGCTTGCTCCTGCGATGAAGGAATTGTTTCAGCATACGGCCATCACCGATGGCGTCATCATCAGGGTGGCGGTCAATTTTCTGCCCGAACAGTCGCGTATCGAGGCAGGCAAGTGGTTTTGGGTGTACCACATCCGTATCGAGAACGAGAGTGGCGAAACCATCCAGCTCATGACTCGCCATTGGCGGATCACGGACGGTAACGGCAACGTCAGTCTGGTTGAGGGGGACGGAGTCGTTGGCGAACAACCCGTTCTGCGCCCGGGCGCGACGCATGACTACGTCTCCGGCTGCCCGCTTTCCACGCCTCACGGGAGCATGGAGGGACATTACACTTTCCGTGGCCCGACGGGCGCGCCGATCAAGGCGGCCATTCCCTTTTTCCCCCTGGCCGCTCCCGCGACCGCAGGCTGATCCAGCGGAGCTTGCCAGCGGTATGACGCCGACAGGCTTGCTGCGGTGATTGCCCTCGCGACGGTCAGAACCTAGGAAAATGGCATGAAGCGAACTCACTTGCCGCTCAATGCCCTGCGCGTGTTCGATGCCTCCGCGCGCCACTTGTCGTTCACGCGTGCCGCCGACGAGCTGGCGGTGACGCCCGCCGCTGTAGGGCAACAGATCCGCGCGCTCGAGGACGTGCTGGGCGTGGTTCTCTTCCGCCGCACCAGCAAGGGGCTCGAACTCACCAAAGAAGGCGAGTCCGGCCTGGAAGGCTTGCGCACCGGCTTTCTCTATCTCGAAGAATCGGTGCGCGCGATGCAGGCCGGCCAATCGAGCCAGGTCTATACGATCGCTGCCCCACGCGACTTCTTCGCGGCCTGGCTCGCGCCGAGACTGGCCGCGTTCCGCACCGAGCATCCCGACGTCCGCTATGTCCTGGTCGAGGACGAGGCGGCCGAGTTCACCGAGGCGAACCTCGACTTCGCGGTGCGCTGGGTCGAAGGACCGGGTGATCTCGAAGGCGTAGCCTTGGGCAAGCCCGAATGGACCATCATCGGGTCCGGCGACTGGATCGGCTGGCCCGGCGATCCCAATCCCGGCCAGAGCGAGGAAAAGCCTCCCGTAATCGTTGCCGATGCCGGCCAGGCGATCGCCGCGGCCCGCGCCGGCATCGGTCGCGCGCGCGTGCCGGGGCTGCTGGCGGAAGCTCAAGCCTCAAGGAACGATGAGGCGTTCATCGGCGAGTGCGCGAGCTGCCGACGGGGTTACTGGTTGGTGGCACCCGCACCGCAATGGCGACAAGCGAAAGTCCGCAGCCTCGTCGCCGCGCTGACGGCATCCTGACGCGGGTGAGCGTTTACCGATGGGATGACGAACGAGGGGCGACGATTGCGGTATCTGCTCGGTGGGCAGGACGCAGGGGCCGATCGAGAAGATCCTCTCGTGCCAGGAATTGTTGGACCGTATCGCCGGCGAGGCCTTAAAGATCGTGAAAAGTCGCTTTGTCAGCATGGCAGGCTAAGGGAGACGACATGGACTACAAGTGGATCACCTATAAGCTGGCCGACGATGTCGCGCGGATCGCATTGAACGATCCGGCGACGATGAACGCGGTCAGCCCCAACATGGGCTTCGAGATCGTCGACGCTCTCGATCGCGCATCGAAGGAGGCACGGGCGGTATTGCTCACAGGTGAAGGCAAGGCGTTCTGCTCGGGTGGCAACCTCGCTTCGGCGGCCGCCATTCTCGATGATCCGCGGCGCGATTTTGGCGAACAGCTCGAAGTTTCGCTCAATGCCGTGCTGGTGGCGATGAAGCGCCTCGAAATCCCGGTCGTAACCGCAGTGCGCGGCGCAGCAGCGGGCTACGGTGCGGGTCTGGCGGCTGCGGGCGACATCATCATGATGGGCGAGGGCGGCTACTTCTACCTCGCCTTCCGCCACGTTGGTCTCGTTCCGGACGGCGGCGCGACCTGGCTGTTGAGCCGGGCCATCGGCCGCGTCCGGGCGATGCAACTGATGCTGCTGGGTGAGAAGCTTAAGGCGGATCGCGCACTGGAGTGGGGCCTTGTCACCAAGGTCGTGCCGGATGCCGAACTGGACGATGCGGCCATGACGATGGCCCGGGAGCTCGCCACGGGCCCGCGCTCGCTGGGCATGATGAAGCGCATGGCCTGGGACGCGCTCGACAGCAATTTCGAAACCGCGATCGATACGGAACGCCGCATGCAGCGCGAAGCCGGTCGCAGCGACGACTTCATCGAAGGCGTCACCGCTTTCGGCGAGAAGCGCAAGCCAGCGTTCAAGGGGCGCTAACGCGACCTTTGCGAAGGCGTCGGATGCCGAGCGCTCCGGTATGATCGCCTGCAGAACGTCCCGATTTGCAGCCGCGAGTTACAGTGCTAGGGGCGTTGCGTGCAGGAAACCGGATCGCTGACGTCGCCGCCGCAAGCGAGGCACTATGGAATGGACTGGCTGCGTATCGCGGCCTTCGTCCTGCTGATCCTCTATCACATCGGTTTCATGTTCACGCCCTGGGGCTATCAGACCCCTTCGCGCGGCGTCGTCGAAGGTGTGGACGTGCTGCTGCTGGCGCTCAGCCCCTGGCGTCTATCGCTGCTGTTCGCGATCTCGGGCTATTCCAGTGCAGCCATGCTGGAACGACGCCAAGGCGTCGGGGTCTTTTTCCGCAGTCGTGTGACGCGGCTTGCGGTCCCGCTCATCTTCGGCATCCTCGTGATAGTGCCGCCGCAGCCGTGGGTCGGGGCGATGCGCGACACGGGGTATACGGGAAGCTATCTGACCTTCCTGACGAACGATTATTCCCTCTTTCAGAACGTCAACGGCATACCGGTGCCTCGATGGATCCACCTCTGGTTCGTCGCGTATCTGCTTGTCTATACAGGCGTTCTGTGCGCGCTGATGCAGCTGCCGGAGACGGTGAAGTCGCGCTTCAAGCGAGGCTTCGAATGGGTGCTGGCGGGCCCGCTGTTTCTGCCGCTGCCCGTCGCCTTCCTCTTCTGCATACGCCTCCTCGGCAACGGCTGGACCGACACCCACCAACTCGTCGATGATCTTGCCGCGCATGCCCATTATCTGCCCATGTTTCTGTTTGGCGTTTTGCTGCGCCAGTCCCCCGCCTTGCTCGAAGCGATCAGGCGCCAGTGGCGCATCGCGCTCGTCACAGCCGCAATCGGTTATGGCGTGATCGTCGCGTGCAAGATGGCGTTCCCCGGCGAAGCGCTGCTTCCGGCGCGGATCGAGCCGCTGTTCAGCGCCGCGAAGGCCCTGCTGGGCTGGAGCGCGATCGTCGCCCTGTTCGGGATTGCCGGCCGCTACTGGAACCACGATGCGCCGATACGCGCGGCATTGGTCGAAGCGGTGTTCCCGTTCTACATCATTCACCAGACGCTCTACATCGGCGCGGGCTGGTGGCTGAACGACTTCGGGCTTGGAGCCTTGGGCGAATTTCTCGTCCTCGTCGCGGCAACGAGCATCGGCTGCGTCGCCTTCTACCTGCTCGGCAGGGAGATCGCGCCGCTTCGTCCGCTGATCGGCCTGGGCCCCGACCGCAGACAGCGCGCCCGCGTGCCGAACCCGGCCACTGCCTGACGCCTCGGTCGCGAGGGTAGCAACCCGGCTTCGGGTTTCGCCGACTTGCGATGCGATGCCTAAGCGGGATCTACTGGCTCAGAAATTGACGGATGGCCTCAGCCACCGGTCCTGGCCGCTCCATCGTCAGCATGTGACCGGCTTCGGGATAATCGATCCGCTTCACTTTCGGCGCATTGTTCGCGATCAGCTCGGCAATGCGGCGGAAATCCTCCATGTCCCGCTCGCCGGTCAGTAGGAGAGTTGGCGCGGTGAGGGCAGGCAGGTGTTCCAGGTCGGGCGAGGCCGGTCGGGCCGGATCCTCGATCCATTGCCGTCCTTGAAAGGCGCCAACCGACTTTCGGAGATCGGCTTCTTCCGGCGAGCTGCGAACTTGCGCGAACAGCGGATGATCGAGCCATAGGGCGCGCGCGGTTGCCATTTCGCCGCCGCGCGCCGCGCGACCGATCTGCTTCCAGCGCGCGATCCATTCCTCGCTCCAATTCCATCCCGCAATCAGCGGGCTGACCAGGATCAGACGGCGGACCCGCTCCGGGTGCTGCAGCGCGAAAGTGACGGCGGTTCCACCACCCAGCGACATTCCGCATAGATCGACCTGCGGGATCGCCAGCTTGTCCAGCACGGCGACGAGGTCGTCCGCATGCGAATATGGCGTCAGCGCGAGCCCCGATTCGCCGAAACCACGCTGGTCGTAGCGCACGATGGCGTGATCTTCGGGCATTGCGGCCATGACCGGATCCCAATCCAATCGCGACCCGCCAAAACCGTGCAGCAGAACGAGTGGCACACCACCGGTTCCCCGGCGGTCTCCTACGATCCGCGCTCCTTGGAGCTCGACTGTGAAGCGTTCGGTCATGCAGAGACTATCTCATCGTATTGGGATCGAGGTTGTCTGAACGGCGATTCCACCGGCACGCTTCGGCCGGGCCTCTCGCACATCCGCGCCGAAGCCTCAGATCACCTCCGCGAAGCCGCCATAGCGCCCACGATGAAACAGCATTGGATCCTCGTCGCGAGTCGTCTCCAGGCGGAGGACTTCGCCCAGTACGAACCAGTGGTCTCCCGCTTCGGTGACCGAATGAAGTCGGCATTCGATGCAGGCGATCGAGTCGGCGATGACGGGAAGGTTATGGTCGGAAATGGCGTATTCGACGCCGACGAACTTTTCCTCGCCTTTGGCCCCTACCGCGCGGCAGATCGCTTGCTGATTGCTGCCCAATATGTTGACGCAAAAGTGCCCCGCGGCTTCCAGCAGCGGCCAAGACGTCGATTTCTTGTCGGGAAAGAAGCCGACCAATGGCGGGTCGAGAGATACCGAGGTGAAGGAGCCGATGACCATTCCAATCGGCCGGTTTTCGGGGTCGAGCGCGGTGATCACGCAAACTCCCGTGGGATAGCTCCCCAGAACCTTGCGAAAATCTTCCGGATCGATCGTTGTCATGCCCAAAGCGCGTTATGCTCCATGTTGTCCTTCGCCGGTGGCGAATCTTTCGCTGACGCGCAACCTGTCGGCACGAGCGCGCAGTTTCAAGGGCAAGAGTCCCGCCGCGACCGACGGTGGTGCGATAACCTGACCCATTCTGCAGGTGCAAGGTGCGAACGATTGCTTGCAAGAATGGCAACTGCACCAATTTAATTGATCGATTAAACTGTTTGCACCCCATCTGGGGATTGTGCAGGAACCAATCCGAAACACGGCGCGCGAACGTTCGCGACGTTCGATGATCAAAAGGGAACGATGCCATGGCCACCGTTGAAGACGTAGCGGAAATCACTATCGCGGACGAAGTCGCGGAACTCGTCGCTCGCTCGCGCAAGGCGCAGGCGCAGATCGAGCATGCCACGCAGGAGCAGGTCGATACCTGGATCAAGGGCATGGTCTATGCCGTCTGCAAGCCGGGTATGGATGAAGAGATCGCTCGCGAGACGGTCGAGGAAACGCAGCTCGGCAATTACGAGGGCAAGTTCAAGAAGATCTCGGTGAAGACCCGCGCCACGCTGTACGATATCATCGACGACAAGTCGGTGGGGATCATCGAGGAGCTGCCCGAGCGCAACATCGTCAAGATCGCCAAGCCCGTCGGCGTGATCGGCGCGCTGTCGCCTTCGACCAACCCCGAGGCGACCCCGGTCATCAAGGCGATCAGCGCGGTCAAGGGTCGCAACTCGATCATCGTCTGTCCGCACCCGCGCGCCAAGTTCGTCAACGCCAAGATCTGCGGCCTGATGCGCGATGCGCTCGAGAAGATGGGCGCGCCCGCCGACCTCGTGATCGCGATCGAGCGGCCTTCGGTCGAAAAGACGAACGAGGTGATGAAGCAGTGCGATCGCGTGCTCGCGACCGGCGGCGGCGCGATGGTGACCGCGGCCTATTCGTCGGGCACGCCAGCGCTGGGCGTGGGCGTGGGCAATGCGGTCATCACCGTCGACGATACCGCCGACCTCGATGACGCGGCCGCCAAGATCCTGCTGTCGAAGACGCTCGACAACGCGGCTTCGTGCTCTTCCGACAACGCGGTGATCCTACTCGACGCGATCTACGACGAGATGCTGGCGAAGCTCATCGAGAAGGGTGGATTCATCATCGAGGGCGAGAACAAGACCAAGCTGCAGAACGCGATCTGGGAAGATGGCGAGCACATCAACGCTAAAGTCGTGGCCCAACCCGCCGACTTCATCGCTGATTATGCCGGCTTCCAGATTCCCGAGGGGACGAAGTTCTTCATCGTGCCGGAAACGGGCCACGGCGCCGACTACAAGTTCTCGGGCGAGAAGATGACGGTGACGATGGCGCTCTATCGGGCCAAGGACATCGATGAGGCGATCGCGCTGACCAACAACATCCAGGCCTATCAGGGCCAGGGTCACTCCTGCGGGATTTACTCGAACTCCGACGAAAACATCATGAAGCTGGCGAACAACACGCGCACCAGCCGTGTGATGGTCAACCAGCCGCAGTCGGCCTCGAACTCGGGCAACTTGTGGAACGGCATGCGCCAAACCTTCTCGTTGGGCTGCGGCTCGTGGGGCGGCAATGGCACCAACAACAACATCACTTGGCGCGATCTCATCAACGAGACCTGGGTTTCCAAGCCGCTGGCGCAGACCAAGTCCATTCCCGCCGACGAGGACCTGTTCGGCAAGGACATCATCGAACTGATCGGCTGATAGCAGCCGAAAGCGTTTTCTCGGCGCGCGGGTGCGGATCGCCGCGCGCCGAGGCACGAGTCGACTGGAGAGATCGATGAAAATCATGTTGCCGCTGCTCGCCTGTACGGCGTTGCTGACGCTAGGGGCGTGTTCGAGCCAGAATGCAGAGCCCGAAGCCCAGGGAACCGACGCCTCGGTTATGGAAAGCGCTTCGGCCGGCGCGGACCGCGAGGAAGCAGTCGAAGCCTCGCCGGCCGCCAGCGCCAGCGCAGCACCAGCCATCCCGAGCGACGCGATTCCCCCGGCGATGCGGGGCCGCTGGGGCCTCGTCGCCGCCGATTGCACGTCTACCAAAGGCGATGCCAAAGGCCTCATGGTCGTGAGCCCCGACACCCTCAAGTTCTACGAGTCGGTGGCGAAGCTGGGGATGATCCAGCGGGTCGATGCGGATTTGCTGGCCGCGTCGTTCAAATTCTCCGGTGAGGGGCACAGCTGGATTCTCGAAGTCGCGCTGGAACTGAGCGACGACGGCGAGACTCTGACCCGCCGCGACAAGGGGCCCGACGCCATGCCCGAGCCGCTGGTCTACAGCCGCTGCACTACTTGAAGATCAGAAAAAAGGGGGGCTTGAGATGACCGAACAGTTTGCGCTGACCGAAGACCAGCTCGCGATTCAGGATACCGCGCGCAAGTTCACCGAAGACCGAATCACGCCGTTCGCGGCGGAGTGGGACGAGACGCATCACTACCCTATCGACGTGTGGAAGGCCGCAGGCGAACTCGGTTTCGGCGCGATCTACGTTTCCGAGGAGAATGGCGGGATCGGGTTGGGGAGGCTCGAAGCCGCGCTGATCATGGAAGCAATGGCCTATGGTTGTCCGACCACCAGCGCCTACATCTCGATCCACAACATGGCGGCGTGGATGATCGACATGTTCGGATCGCAGGACCTGAAGGACCGTTACCTCCCCGAGCTGGTGACGATGGAGAAAATTGCCTCCTATTGCCTTACCGAACCCGGATCGGGCTCCGATGCGGCGGCGCTCAAGACCAGCGCAAGGCTCGAAGGAGACGAATACGTTCTCAACGGCAGCAAGCAATTCATCTCGGGCGGCGGCGTCAACGATATCTACGTCGTGATGGCTCGCACGGGCGACCACAAAGTGAAGGGCATATCCTGCTTCGTGGTCGAGAAAGGCACGCCGGGCCTGAGTTTCGGCGCGCCTGAAAAGAAACTGGGCTGGAACGCATCCCCTACGGCGCAGGTCATCTTCGAGGACGTCCGCGTGCCGGTGGCGAACCGCGTCGGTGGAGAGGGTGAGGGCTTCCGCTTCGCGATGATGGGGCTGGATGGTGGGCGCATCAATATCGGCGCCTGCTCGCTGGGCGGCGCGCAACGTTGCCTCGACGAAGCGATCCAGTACGTGAAGGACCGTAAGCAGTTCGATCAGCCGATCGGCGATTTCCAGAACACGCAGTTCATGCTCGCCGACATGGCGACCGACCTCGAAGCGGCGCGTGCCTTGCTCTATCTCGCCGCCGCCAAGGTCACCGCGGGCGCGCCCGATAAGACGCGTTTTTCGGCCATGGCCAAGCGGCTTGCAACCGATAGCGGTTCGCAGATCGTGAACGATGCGCTGCAGTTGTTTGGGGGCTATGGCTACCTCAAGGATTACCCCATCGAACGCTTCTGGCGCGACTTGCGCGTGCACTCTATCCTGGAGGGTACCAATCAGGTCATGCGGATGATCGTCGGGCGCGAACTTCTGCGCCAGTGAGGAGGGGGCTATGACCGAAGAACTGCTGACCCGGCGCGCGGGCGCCGTGGCTTACTGTACACTCAATCGACCCAAGGCGATCCATGCACTGACGCATGAGATGTGCCGCGACATGAGCGAAGCGTTGCAATCGTGGGAAGGCGACGATGCCGTCAAGGCGGTCATCATCGATCACAGCGAGGGCAGGGGGTTCTGCTCGGGCGGCGACATCAACTTGCTTCGCCAGTCGGCCCTGAACGATGAGGGCAAGGCGGGTCGCGCCTTCTTCTACGACGAATACCGCCTGAACCACCAGATCTTCACCTATCCCAAGCCCGTGGTCGCGTTCATGGACGGGATCACGATGGGCGGCGGCGTTGGCATCTCGCAGCCCGCGACGTTCCGGGTGGCGACCGAGAACACGCGCTTCGCCATGCCCGAAACGGGGATTGGGCTGTTTCCCGACGTCGGCGGAGGCTGGTATCTTTCCCGCCTCGAGGGGCGCATCGGCCAGTTTCTCGCCATTACGGGCGCGCGGCTCGATGGCGCCGAATGCCTCTGGGCGGGGCTTGCGACGCATTACCTCCCGGCCGAAGCCTTGCCAGAGGCTAAGCGCCGGATCGAGGCCGGGCACGATATCGCAGGCGTTTTGTCTTCTCTGGCCACAACCCCGCCCGATCCGAAGATCGCTCCGCATGCCGCGACGATCCGCAGGCACTTCGCGTCGGATCGCCTCGAAGACATCCTCACATCGCTCGAGAAGGACGATAGTGAATGGGCCGCCAAGGAATTGGCCACTTTGAGGTCCAAGAGTCCGCAGGCCTGCAAGGTTTCACTGCGGCAATTGAAGGAATCGAAGTCGCTTGGCGACTTTGCCGACAACATGGCGATGGAATACCGCATCGCCTCGCGGGTGCTGACGAAGCCCGACTTTGCCGAAGGCGTGCGGGCGGTGATCGTCGACAAGGACCATGCGCCCAAATGGAACCCCGCCACGCCCGAAGGCGTGAGCGCTGAAACGCTGGACGCGATCTTCGCGCAGCTTGCCGCAAACGAGGAATGGAAACCGCTATGAGCTACGAAACGATCACGGTCGAAACCAAGGGCGCGGTGACGCTGATCACGCTGAACCGGCCCAAGTCCTTGAACGCCCTCAACTCGACGGTGCTCGCCGAACTGACGGAAGCCTTCAAGGCATACCAGGCGGACGACGGCCAGCTTTGCGCGGTCATCACCGGTTCCGGCGACAAGGCGTTCGCCGCCGGCGCCGACATCAAGGAAATGGTCGAAAAATCGAGCGCGGAGTTCTTCAAGCAGGACTTCTTCTCCGGGTGGCAGGCGGACATCGTGCGCCGCGTGCGCAAGCCGTGGATCGCAGCGGTCAACGGCTTCGCCTTGGGCGGCGGGTGCGAGCTGGCGATGATGGCGGACTTCATCATCGCTTCGGAGAACGCCAAGTTCGGTCAGCCCGAGATCAAGCTGGGCGTCGCGCCCGGCATGGGTGGCTCGCAGCGCCTGACGCGCGCGGTCGGCAAATCCAAGGCGATGGACATGTGTCTGACCGGTCGCAACATGGATGCGGCCGAAGCCGAGCGCTCTGGCCTCGTCAGCCGCGTCGTTCCGCACGAGCAGCTGATGGACGAAGCAGTGAAGGCGGCCGAGACGATCGCGTCGATGCCGCCGCTTGCCGCTATGATCAACAAGGAGATGGTCGACGTCGCCTTCGAGACCACGCTGGAATTGGGCCTCCTGGCCGAGCGCCGCATGTTCCAGGTTCTCGCGTCCACCGAAGACAAGACCGAGGGCATGACCGCCTTCGTGGAGAAGCGTCCCGGCGTCTGGAAGGCCAAGTAGACATGAAAATCGCGTTTATCGGGCTTGGCAACATGGGCGGCGGCATGGCCGCGAACCTCGTCAAGGCGGGGCACGACGTGCAGGCCTTCGACTTGTCCGAGGAGGCTCTGGCGCGCGCAGGCGAAAACGGCTGTGCCACATTTTCGACCGTCCCCGAGGCGGTGGCGGGCGTCGATGCCGTGGTGACGATGCTGCCCAATGGCGGGATCGTGAAGAGCGTCTACACCAGCGACGTGTTCAGCAGGGCGCCTGCTGGCGCGCTCTTTCTCGATTGCTCCACGATCGACGTCGACACCGCACGCGAAGTCGAGAAGCTGGCGCGCGAGGCGGGCTACGAAATGGTCGATGCGCCGGTCTCGGGCGGGATCGCTGCGGCCAACGGTGGGACGCTGACCTTCATGGTCGGCGGCACCGAAGCGGCTTTCGCCAAGGCGCAGACGGTCCTCGAGCCGATGGCCAAGAAGGTGATCCACGCCGGTGCGATCGGGGCCGGGCAGGTCGCCAAGATGTGCAACAACATGCTGCTGGCGATCCATATGATCGGGACCTGCGAAGCGCTGAAGCTGGCGGAAAAGGCTGGGCTCGACCCGCAGATGTTCTACGAGATCAGCTCGAATGCCACCGGCTACAACTGGTCGCTCAACGATTACACTCCAGCTGCAGGCGTCGGCGTCACGAGCCCGGCGGACAACGATTACGCTGGCGGGTTCGCCTCGGCGCTGATGCTGAAGGATCTCCGGCTCGCAATGCAAGGCGCCGAAAGCGCCGGCGCTACTGTGCCGATGGGCGAGCACGCCATGAAGATCTACGAGGCCTTTTGCGAAGCCGGCGGTGGCGGCAAGGACTTCGGGGCCATCTTCACCACGCTGTAAATCGCGCTGCGAGGCAGTGGCGGGGTCGGGTCACCGATCGCGGGCTGCTGCCTTGCGCCTTGCCAGTTCGAAGGGGGGAAGCTTCATCCCCTTGGTGCGGCTGGTGAGGTGCCACTGGCGGCACAGCCCGCAACGATAGGGGCGCAGGGTGACTTGCGCGATCGCTGCCATGTCATTGGCGGCAGCCTCGCTCGCGAAGCGGCGCTTGCGCGCGCAGTGCCCCGGCTTGGTGCGCATCAGCCGAGCAGCTTCGCCCCCAGCAGCAGCAGCAATTTTACGTCGATCGCGTAGCCTTGCTCGCGCCACCCGGCGATGGCTTGCTCGATCCCGGCCAGCGGTACGCGGTGGACGGTGATGTTCTCGCTGTCGACTCCGCCGCCTTCGCCGACCTGCTTCAAATCATGCGCACGCAGTAGAGTGAAGCTCTCGCTCACCATCCCCGGCGAGGAATGGAATTCGCCGACCACGTCGATGCGGCCCGCGGCATATCCGGTTTCCTCTTCCAGTTCGCGAGCACCGGCCGTGGCGGCATCCTCGCCCGCGACATCGTCGTGATCGCCCACCAGGCCGGCGGGAAGCTCGATGCATTTGCGGCCGAGCGGGACGCGGAACTGCTCCACCAGGATCACGTGATCGGCGTCATCGACGGCCAGGATCACCGCCGCATGGATCCCGCGCGCGCGGCCCACGTATTCCCACCGTCCACGCTTCTTCGTGACGATGTATTGGCCTTCCCAGACGATCTCCTCGGGCGCGTCGGCATCTTCGATCATACTTCTATCAACCTGTCCGGCAGTTCGTTCTGGTCGTCCGCGGGGCGAGGGAAGTGCTCCGCGACGATCGCCCCGACGCGCTCGATGGCCGCGATCATGCCGTCGGTGACATGGCCCTGCCCGACGCGAGCGAGCATCGCCGCCATGGCGTCGGCCCATACGTCGGGATCCACGCGCGCCGCGATGGCGGCGTCGGCAACGATCTCGGCCCGACGCTCGCGTATCGAAAGGTAGATGAGAATGCCGGTGCGCCCATGCGTGCGCCGTTCGGCGCCGATGCGAAAGGCCCGCACCGCCTGATCGCGCACCCGCAGGGACTTGATCGGCGGCGGCACCAGCCAGAATTTGAACGGCGGCCACAGCTGTATCAGCAGCACCGCCAGGAATTCCGATGCGGTGACGACGAGTGCGACCAACAAGGCATCGCGAATGGTCCATTCGCTCACCCAGCCGCCGCGCAGCCAGGCATAAGGTTCGAGAAAGGCGCCGGGCGCGACGGCAAGGGCGGCGAGCGTGGCGATCGCCGCCAAGGCCGCCCAACTGAGCGCGACGTCGGTATATCCGTCCGAGCGTTCGGCGAGGATCGTCACGATCTCGCCGGCGCTGTCGGCCTCGGCCGCGGCGACGGCCTTGCTGATGCGGTCGTGATCCTCAGCGGAAAGGGAGAGTGGGGGTGCCATGGTTCGTCCCTACCAGCTTCCGCTCGCGCCGCCGCCGCCGAAGCTGCCGCCGCCACCGGAAAATCCGCCCCCACCGAAACCGCCGCCGCCCCCGGACCAGCCGCCGCCGCCCGACGAACCGAAGCCGCCGGGTATCCAAACGACCGGGCCCATTCGCGAACGACGCCGCGATCCCCCGCGCGAGCGGCCGCGCAGCATCGGCAGGATGAAAAAGAAGAACACGAATATGAGGATGGGCAGCACCGCCATGATGTCGACTCCGCCGCTCGCGTTCGCGGTGGCTGCGCGATCCGCCTCGGCAGCGACTTGCGCCGCTTCGTCGGGGGGCAGTTGGAGCTGGGTGATAAGTGCGTCGGTCCCGGCTTCGATCCCGCCGGGAAGATCGTCCGCCTTGAAGCGCGGCACGATAATCTGGTTGATAACGTCGGAGGAAAAGCCGTCGGTGACGATCGGCTCCAGGCCGTAGCCGACTTCGATCCGCAATTTGCGCTCGTTGGGAGCGACGATCAGGATTGCCCCGTCATTGCGCTGTTCGTCACCGAGCCCCCAGGCGCGGCCAAGCTGGTAGCCGTAATCCGAAATCTCGTAGCCTTGCAGGCTCGGCAAGGTAGCGACGACGAGTTGGCGCTGCGATTCCGCTTCGAGCGCCGCCAGCTTGCTGTCGAGCCGAGCTTCCTCGTCTGGGGGGATGATATTCGCCGCATCGACCACGCGCCCGGTCAGCTTGGGGAATTCGGGCGCAGCCAGCGCCGGTCCCGCACAGAGCGCGGCGACCATTGCCAGCAGCAAGGCGAGCAGGGCCCGCATGGTCAATTCCGGCTCAGAGCTTGCCTTCGAGGCTGGGCGCGACTTCGGCGCCGGGCGTGACCGCGCTGTATGGCGTCATCGGCTTCGCGCCGCGAACCATCGCCCCGATCATCGTCGGGAAGACGCGTACCTCCGTGTTATAATCGCGCACGGCCTCGTTGTAGTCCTTGATGGTGATGCGAATGCGGTTCTCCTGACCTTCGATCTGGTCCTGCAGCTTGGTGTAGCCGGGAATCGATTTGAGATCGGGGTACCGCTCGACGCTCACCAGCAACCGGCCAAGGCTTTGTCCGAACTGGTCCTGCGCCTGCTGGAACTGCTTCACTTTGGCCGGATCGTCGAGCTCGTCGGCGCTCACTTGCACGCTGGTCGCGCGGGCGCGGGCGTTGATGACGTTGGTGAGAATTTCCTTTTCCTGCTCGGCCGCGCCTTTGACCACGGCGGCGAGGTTGGGAACGAGGTTGGCGCGCTCCTGGAAAGCGGCCTGGACGTCGGCCCACCGGGCTTTCGCCGTCTCCTGCTTGGTCGGCACCGAATTGATGCCGCAAGCCGCAAGGCTGGCCGCGGCCAGCGCGACGACGGCGAGACGCCAGGCGCGGACGAACGATCCGTGAGTCATGGCAAGCAAATCCTCCTGATGCACCGGCGCGGCCCGTGCCGTTCCAGTGGGGATAAATAGCGAGCGGCGACGAAGGCGCAACTGTGGCCATCTTGTCCCCGGCGCGCGGCTTTGCCATTTGTTTGCCCGCAATTGCCGGAGACCCGATGGATGACGCTGTTCGAGGAATTCAAGAAATTCGTGGCGCGTGGCAACGTGCTCGATCTTGCGGTCGGCGTGATGATCGGTGCCGCCTTCGGCAAGATCGTGACCTCGCTCACCGAGAACGTCATCATGCCGGTCATTGGCTGGGCCTTCGGCAACATCGATTTTTCGAAATATTTCCTCATGCTCGGATCGGTCCCGGCCGACTACAAGGGCAGCCTTTCCGACTACAACGCGCTCAAGGAATCGGGTGTCGCGATGATCGGCTACGGTGCGTTCCTGACGCAGGTCGTCAACTTCCTGATCGTCGCGGTCGTGCTGTTCATGCTGGTGCGCTCGGTCAACCGGCTCACGGATGCGATGGAAGCCGAAAAGAAGAAGGCCGCGAATACGTCGGACGAGCCGACGATCCCCACCGATCCGCAGCTCGACGTGCTGAATGCGATCCTGGCCGAAATGCGCAAGGTGCCCAAGGCCTAAGCTTCTGCTTTCCGCTCACTTCACATTCATGGCGAATGCCCTATATGGGTCGGTGCCGGCTTCGGCCGGATATGGCGATAAACTGCAGCGTGCAATAGGCGCAGCGGACCCGGGGGCGGTACCCGGCGGCTCCACCACCTTTCCCGTTGTCGCGGGGGAAATGATGGGGCCGAACTAGGATCGACGTGTGTTGAAAGGCGCTGTTTTTGCCCGGGCTGAGTAACCCGTTAAAGGCTCAAAACTCATAAGTGCCAACGACAACGAAGCACTTGCTCTCGCGGCGTAATTCTAGGGGCTAACGCCCTGAAGTTACAAAGTTAGAACGCGGTTGGACCCACCGGGCAACAGAAGTGGATTCCGGGGGCCCGGGGGTGCCTAGCAACAGAAACCCCCACCTCTTCCAGCGATGATATCTTGGGTTGCGGCGCGATCAGGCGCGCCGCCGTTCCTTCGTGGCCGGCCCTTGAGTATCGTTCGCCGCGGGCTTGAGCGTGAAGCCCTGTTCGCGCGCGGCCTTCTCGTACTTCAGGCAGTCGAGGATCTTGGCGCCGGCGAGAAACACCGCGCCGGTGCAGGCCAGAAACAGCAGTTTGCCGCCATATCCTGGAATCACATCCAGATAGACCTTGCCGCGCTCCGCCGCGCCCAGGCCGAGGGCATAGATGATCAGGTAGGCTTCCCAATTGGTCTTGATGACGAACAGTCGACCGATTTTCCTGAGCATATTCAACCCTTTTTCCTTCACCGTCCCTCAGCAACGATCGTGCCAATTCACGGTTTGCGGGTTTTTTACCAAGTTCGCGAAGCCCGGCTGTAAGACTTCCCGACAGCGTGTCCCAAACCTTCGATATCACGACCCCCGTGCCAGGCGCCAGCACACTGTTGCAAGCGGCTTGGCCATGCGCCATAGCCGGACGCATTCCTTCCCCAGGGCATCTTGAATCACGCCAAGCCCCGACGAGCCCAATGGACGTCGGGCCATTCAATGCGAGGAACGATGACGGACAGGATCGAATGCGCAGGTCTCAAGGTCGATGCCGGCCTGGCGACTTTCATGGAAACCGAAGTGCTGCAGCCGATCGGGCTTGCCGCAGAGCCGTTCTGGGGCGGCTTTGCCGAGCTCTTGAGCCGCTTCGCTCCGCGCAATCGCGAATTGCTCGAAAAGCGTAACGCGCTTCAGGCGCAAATCGACGAATGGCACCTCGCGCGGGCGGGCAAGCCCATCGACATGGAGGAGTATCGCGCCTTTCTTTCGGCGATCGGCTACCTCGTCCCCGAGCCGGGCGATTTCACCGTCGGCACGACCAATGTCGATCCCGAGATCGCGACGATGGCGGGACCGCAGTTGGTGGTCCCCTCCCTCAACGCGCGCTTCCTGCTCAACGCGGCCAATGCGCGCTGGGGCAGCCTTTACGATGCCTATTACGGCACCGATGCGCTCGATGCGCCTGCCGCCGAAGGCAAGGGCTACGATCCGAAGCGCGGCGCGGCGGTCATCGCGGCGGGGCGCGCGTTCCTGGACAAGGCGCTCCCGCTCGCTCAGGGGAGCTGGAAGGATGCGGCGACGCTCGACCTGGCTCTGGCCCATCCCGACCAACGCGTGGGCACGACCGAAAACGGCGTGTTGTTCCGCTCGAATGGCCTGCATATCGAAGTGGTCGTCGATCCCACCAGCGAAGTCGGCAAGTCCGATCGGGCCGGGATCAGCGACATCGTGCTGGAATCGGCGCTGACCACGATCGTCGATCTGGAAGATTCGGTCGCGGCGGTCGACGCGGGAGACAAGACGCTCGCCTATGCCAACTGGCTCGGCGTGATCCGCGGCGATCTGGAAGATACCTTCGAGAAGGGCGGCGAGACGCTGACTCGCAAGCTCGCGGCGGACAAGGCCTACACCACGGCAGATGGCCGGAGTGCCAGCCTGCCGGGCCGCAGCTTGCTGTTCGTGCGCAATGTCGGCCACCTGATGACCAACCCGGCGATCCTCCTGCCCGATGGCAGCGAAGTTCCCGAGGGCATCATGGACGCCGTCGTCACCAGTGCGATTTCGACGCAGGACGTGCGGGGCACGGGGAAGTTCGGCAATAGCCGGACGGGCAGCATCTACATCGTCAAGCCGAAGATGCACGGCCCCGAGGAATGCGCGTTCACCAACGATATGTTTGACGCCGTCGAAGATCTGCTCGGGCTCGATCGTCACACGGTGAAAGTCGGCGTGATGGACGAGGAGCGCCGGACATCGGCGAACCTTGCGGCCTGCATCGCCGCGGTGAAGGATCGCATCGTCTTCATCAACACCGGATTCCTCGATCGCACCGGCGACGAGATCCACACCTCGATGCGCGCGGGTCCGATGATCCGCAAGGGCGAGATCAAGGGTTCGACCTGGATCAAGGCCTACGAGAAGCGCAACGTCGCGATCGGCCTGAAGCACGGCCTGTCGGGCAAGGCGCAGATCGGCAAGGGCATGTGGGCCGCGCCCGATCGCATGGCAGCGATGCTCGCCGAGAAGATCGGTCATCCGCAGACGGGCGCGAACACGGCCTGGGTCCCGTCGCCGACGGCCGCGACGTTGCACGCGATGCATTACCACGAAATCGACGTGTTCGGCGTGGTACAGCCGGAGAAGCAAGCAGAGGCCATTTCCGGGCTCGACGAGTTGCTGCAAGTCCCGCTCGCGCTCGGCACCAACTGGTCCGCCGAGGAAGTGCGCGAGGAGCTCGACAACAATGCGCAAGGCTTGCTCGGCTACGTCGTGCGCTGGATCGACCAGGGCGTCGGCTGCTCGAAAGTGCCCGACATCAACGACATTGGTCTCATGGAAGATCGCGCGACCTTGCGCATATCCAGCCAGCACATGGCGAACTGGCTGCTGCATGGCGTCTGTTCCGAGGAGCAAGTGCTCGATTCGCTCAAGCGCATGGCGGCCAAGGTCGATGCCCAGAACGCGGGCGATCCGCTATACGAACCGATGGCGGACAACTGGGACAGCAGCCTGGCATTTCAGGCCGCCTGCGATCTGGTGTTCAAGGGTGTCGAACAACCGAACGGCTATACCGAGCCGTTGCTGCACGCCTGGCGGCTCAAGAAGAAGGCGGCTGAATAGAAGCGGCTTCAATATCCCGAGGGCAGAGAGCTACGTCTGCGCCTCGGGACTTAACTTCGCCCCATCGTCATGCTGAACTTGTTTCAGCATCCATGTGGCCCCCCGACACAACCGCCCTATGAGGCGAAATGGATGCTGAAACGAGTTCAGCATGACGAGTAGGTGAAGGGAGAGCCGGCGCGATACCGTCTCGGATTAGCTCAGCGCTTTCGCGACCGCCACGAACTCCGCGATGGACAGCGTTTCCGCGCGCCGTTGCGGATCGATCCCCAGGTTTTCCAGCGCCGCTATCGCGCCCGGCAGGCCCTTGAGGCTCTGCCGCAGCATCTTGCGGCGTTGGCCGAAAGCAGCCTCGGTCACGCGCTCGAGCATCGGGGCCTCGACCCCGGCGGGCGCAGTCGAGGGCTCGACATGGACGATCGCGCTCATCACCTTGGGCGGCGGGGTAAACGCGCTGCGGTGCACCTTGAGCGCCAGTCGAGGTTTCGAGCGCCACTGCGCGAGGACGGCGAGCCGTCCGTATGCCGACGATCCGGGCTCCGATACGATCCGCCGCGCCACTTCCTCCTGGAACATCAGTGTCAGCGACGTCCAGGCCGGAGGCCAGCTCGCGCCGGAAAGCCAGCCCGTGAACAAGTGTGTGCCGACGTTGTAGGGCAGGTTGGCCACGACCGCGAAGGGGCCTTCGAACAAGCCTGGCTGATCGATCTTCGTCGCATCGCCCTCGATCACGCGGAGTTGTCCCGGAAACGCCGCTTCCAGCTCGGCAAGCGCGGGCAGGCAGCGGCGATCCATCTCGATCGCGGTCACGTTCGCGCCGGCGCGCAGCAAGGCGCGCGTGAGGCCGCCGGGGCCCGGCCCGATTTCGAGGACGTCCTTTCCTGCGATGTCACCCGGGATCGCCGCGATCCGGTTGAGCAACTGTTCGTCGAACAGGAAGTTCTGGCCGAGAGCCTTGTTCGCCGACAAGCCATGGCGCGCGATCACTTCGCGCATGGGTGGCAGAGCCTCGCTCATGCCGCGCTACGGCGTGCGGCGCATTCACCAGCCATCCGGATTGCAGCGATCGTCGCGAACGCTCGTGCGACTCTTTTTCCGGCAATCCCGAACGCCGTACCGTGATCGGGCGAAGTGCGCACGATCGGCAATCCCAGCGTGACATTGACGCCGGAGTCGAAATCCAGGGCCTTGATCGGGATGAGCGCCTGATCGTGATACATGCACAGCGCCGCATCGTACCCCGCACGCTCGTGCGGCGCGAACAGGGCGTCGGCCGGATGCGGGCCGGTAACCGTGATACCCTCGTTCTGCAGGCGTTCGATCGCGGGAATGATGATGCGCGCTTCCTCGTCGCCGAACCGGCCTTGCTCACCGGCATGGGGATTGAGGCCGGTCATCGCGATGCGCGGTTCCGCGAGGCCGAAATCGCGCTGCAAGGCCGCGGCGACGATCCGGGCGCGGCGGACGATCAAGTCGCTCGACAAGTGCCGGGGCACGTCAGCCAGCGCGACGTGGATCGTCAACGGCACCGTGCGCAGCGAAGGTCCGGCGAGCATCATCACCACATCCTCGTGCGTCAGGCCGCATTGATCGGCGAGGAATTCGGTCTGTCCCGGCTGCGTGAAGCCGACTTCGGCAAGCTGCGCCTTGGCGATCGGGCACGTGACCACGCCGTCTGCAGTTCCGGCGCGGGCATGCGCGGTCGCATCGGTCAGCGATGCCAGTGCGAGGTCGGCGCCGGTCCGGTCGGGCTGTCCCGGGCGATACGGCGCATCCTGAGACCCGAGCACGGGTAGGGCGGTGGCGAATACGGTCTCGCACTCGCCGGGATCATCGATCCGCCGAATGGCGAGGCTCTTGCCGAGCGCCGCCGCTGCCGCCGCCAGCACGTCGGCGCCATGGACGACGAAGAACGGGGGCAGTTGCTCCTCGTTCCGCTTCGTCCAGGCTTCGACGATGCATTCCGGTCCGATCCCGGCGGGATCGCCGAGCGAGACCGCGAGTGCCATCTCAGTTGTAGTCGATCACCGCGTCGCGCCGAAGATCGCGAAGATAGATCTGCGCGCGCTTGTTGATCCGGTCCTCCTCCATCTGCGCCATGAGCTGGTCGAAGTTGGGGCCCGAGGGGCTTTGCGCATCGTCGCGGCCGCACAGCATCAGCACGCGCACGCCATCGTCGATCGAGCCGAACGGCGGCGAGCTTTCCCCGACATTCAGATTGAGCACTGCATTCTGCAGCGGTCCGGGAAGGTCGCGCGCGCGCACCTGATCGTTGGTGACGACTTGTGCGCCAATTTTCGAGGCCACTTCGTCGACGGTTCCGCAGCCGCGCGCTTGCCCCATCGCTTGCGCGAAAGACTTGGCGCGCGCCTGCGCCTGCGCTTCGGTCGTGCCCTTGGGGAAGCTGATCGAGATCTGCTTGAGCGCCAGTACCGCGTCGCGCGGATCGGCCATCAGCACCTGGCGCTTGTCGATCAGGTAGAGGATCGAGAAACCACCGGGAACCGCGATCGGCCCGACAAGCTGGCCGGGCGTAAGGTCGCGCGCGGCCACGGCCAGTTCGGTCGGCAATTGCTCGAGCTTGATCCAGCCGAGATCGCCGCCGACGGCCGCGGTCGAGGCTTGTGAATACTGCCGTGCATAAGCGACGAAGCTGCCGCCCTCACGCAATTGCTCGACGATGCGGCGCGCGTTCTCCGCGACTTGCTGCTCCGCTTCGGCGGGGGCGGCAAGGTAGATCTCGCCAATGCGATACTCGTCGGTGCCCTTCGAAGCCTGCAGTCGCGAGATGACCTCGTTCACTTCCTCGTCGGCGACGTTGATGAAAGGCGCGACGTTGCGCTGCAACAGCCGTTGCCAGGCCATCTCGCCCTCGATCTGACGCTTGAGCGAAGCCGGCGAGGAGCCGATCCGCTTGAGGTAGGCATCCATCGCAGCGGTGTCCTGCCCGAAGTTCTGCGCTGCGACGCGGGCGTAAGATTGGTTGATCTCGGCCTCGGGCACTTTGATCTCGGCAGCTTCGGCTTCCTGGATCTCGAGCGTCTCGTCGATCAGGTTGCGCAGCACTTGCAGGCGCAGGCGTTCCATGTCCTCGCTGCTGAGCTTGTTGTCGTTGGCTGCGAGAATCAGCGCCATGCGCTGGTCGACGTCCGTGCCCGTGATGACGTCACCATTGACGACCGCGGTCGCCTTGCGGACGTTGGGGTTGGCTTCGCCGAAAATCGTAACGTCGGGCGGAATCACGATGTTGCCCTGGGGCGCCGATTGCGCGGCAGCGCCCTGGATCCCGGCCAGGCCGAAGCCCAGCACGATCGCGATACCCAATCCCCTGATCGAACCCAATGACTGCTTCACTCTGGCGTCGTTCCCGTTCCTGGCCGGCTCTCCGGCGCTCCCGCTGACGAGGACCCGGATGCGCCGGCTCCTCTGGGCAGATTTGCAAGAGAGCGGTTGGCGCAAGGCGGCTTAACCTTGTCTGAGCGGCCCCGATAGCGACTTTCCGGAAGTCTGCCAACGGCAGCCTGTCACGCGGCACGGGAGAGGGACTTACCTCGCAGAGTTAGGGATCCGATCGTTACGGCGACAGCGGCGCACGGTTGATCGCGAGGCGGGAACGGTATGAGCGGGGCGACGTTGGTGCGAGTGAAGGCCGGCGCGGCAGTTCCCTCCACCCTCCCACCCCCTCTGCGCTGACCTCCCTACCTTTTCAAAGGCAACTGGCCCGCGGTATTCCGCGGGCCATTCTTTTTGGCGCGCGCGAGATGGGTGAGCCCGACAGGGACGCCTCTGATTAGCCGTTCCGGCCGCGGTCAGTCGGACGTCGTCAGAACCTGTGCGAAGGCAGCGGCGTCGGTATTGCCGCCCGAGAGGATCACGACCGTCCGGTCCGTCGCTTCGATTCTGCCCGCAAGCACGGACGCCAGCGCCGCCGCGCCGCCGGGCTCAATGACGAGGCGCAGCGACGAAAAGGCAAGCCGCTGTGCCTCGCGGACTTCGCTGTCGCTGACGGTCAGCCCGAACCGGCAGCGCTCCTGCAGCACCGCGAAATTGACCGCGTGCGTGCGCGGCGGTTGCAGGGAATCGCATGAGGTGGATGGGGGATCGGCTCGAGTCCCGACGATCTCGCCTTGTGACAGGCTGCGACCGACGACGTCCCACCCTTCCGGCTCGACCGGCACCACCGTGGCTTCGGGGCAGGCCAGTGCCAGCCCGGCCGTCAGCCCGCCGCCGCCGCAGGGTGCTAGCAGCAGGTCCGGGCCGCTACCGGTCGCTGCTGCCAATTGCGCGGTCAGCTCGATGCCCGCTGTTCCCTGTCCTTCGATGACCCAGGGATCGCCGAAGGCGTGCACGAGAGTGGCGCCGCTTTCGGCACAGATCCGCCTCGCCACGTCGTCGCGGTCCTCGCCGCCCGCGCGATCGTAGAGCACGACCTCGGCGCCGAGTGCGCGCGTGTTCGCCAGTTTCACGGCCGGGGCATCGATCGGCATGACGATCGTCGCCTGCATTCCCAGCCGCCGTGCCGCCCAGGCCACGCCCTGCGCATGGTTTCCGCTGGAGACGCCGACCACGCCGCGCGCGCGCTCGGCTTCGCTCAGCGCGCTCAGCCGGTGCCAGGCGCCGCGAATCTTGAACGCTCCGACCGGTTGCAGGCACTCCGCCTTGCACCAGATCGTGCGTCCGGCCACGTCGAGCGTAAGCAGCGGCGTCGGGGGCAGGATGGCGGCAATCCGCTCGGCCGCACGCAGCACGCCGGCGCGCGTCGGAGCACGCATGGATGGCGACCGCACCGATGGAGTTGGTTGAGTTGTCATTATGGGGGCCTATATCCGGCGTTTCGGCGGGTCGGCAACGATCCTGCGGCAAGGAGAAGCGAATTGAGCAAGGTTCTGGTGATCGGCGCAGGCGGCGTCGGATCGGTGGCGGTCCACAAGATGGCCATGAACCCCGACATCTTCACGGACATTCACCTCGCCAGCCGGACGGTCTCGAAGTGCGAGGCGATCGCGGCGTCTGTGAAGGAGCGCACCGGCATCGCTATCGCGACATACGCGATCGACGCCGATGACGTCGAAGCGACCAGCAAGCTGATCGGCGAGATCGGCCCCGAACTGGTGGTCAATCTGGCGCTGCCCTATCAGGACCTCGCGATCATGGATGCGTGCCTGGCGACCGGCACCAATTATCTCGATACCGCGAATTACGAGCCGCGCGACGTCGCGAAGTTCGAATATAGCTGGCAGTGGGACTATCACGATCGCTTCAAGCAAGCGGGACTGACCGCGCTGCTCGGCTCGGGCTTTGATCCCGGCGTCACCAGCGTGTTCGCGATGTGGCTCAAGAAGCACAAGCTCAAGACCATTCGCTTGCTCGACATCCTCGATTGCAATGGGGGCGATCACGGTCAGGCGTTCGCCACCAATTTCAATCCCGAGATCAACATCCGCGAAGTGACCGCGCCCGCGCGGCACTGGGAGAACGGCGAGTTCGTCGAAACCCCGGCGATGGGCAAGAAGCAGTCGTTCGAGTTCGAAGGCGTCGGCGCCAAGAACATGTACATGATGTACCACGAGGAGCTCGAGAGCCTCGCCAAGTTCCTCCCCGAGATGGAACGCGCGCGGTTCTGGATGACCTTCGGTGATGCCTATATCCAGCACCTGACCGTGCTCCAGAACGTGGGCATGACGCGGATCGATCCGGTAATCTACAACGGGCAGGAGATCATCCCGCTGCAGTTTCTGAAGGCGGTTCTGCCCGAGCCCGCCTCGCTTGGTCCGACGACCAAGGGCAAGACCAACATCGGCGATATCGCGACCGGCGAAGCACTCGACGGGTCCGGCGAGAAGACGTTCTACATCAAGAACATCTGCGACCATGAAGACGCCTACGAGGAAACGGGCAACCAGGCGGTGAGCTACACCACCGGGGTTCCCGCCATGGTCGGCGCGGCGATGCTGGTCACCGGCAAATGGAAGGGTGCCAACGGAGAGGGCGGCGTGTTCAACATGGAGCAGTTCGACCCCGATCCGTTCCTGGCGATGCTGGGCGAGCAGGGCCTGCCCTGGACCGTCGAGGAACTGACCGAGCCGTTGCCGTTTTGATGCGCATCCTTCCGGTTCTTTTCAGCCTGGCGCTCGCGGCCTGCGCGCCGCAGGAGAATGCCTCTCCGCCGGCGCCGACGACGAGCGAGACGGTGGCGCCGGCCCCTGCATCCGGTGCCAAGCGAAGTCTACAAAGCCCGTTCCAGAAGGCGATGTCGCCCGCCAAGCGCGCGCAGTGCGAGGCATCCGGCGGCACCGTCGAAGCGCGCGGCATGGCGGGCATGGAAGCATGCCTCCATACCTATGCCGACGGAGGCAAGGCTTGCACCGATTCGTCGCAATGCGAGGGTAAGTGCGTGGGCCAACCGGGGCCGGAGACGCAGCAGACCGCGGGCTCGTGCCAGAAAGACGACAAGCTGTTCGGCTGCTATTCCGAAATCCTCGGCGGCAAGCCGGCCTATGCGATCTGCGTGGACTGAGGCGGTTGTTCCCGCCGCTTCGCTTGGTCGCACTCCCGGACGCCGTCCCCATGCTGCCTGAGACCGAACTCGCCTGCTTCGTGTGACTGATGAACGATTGCCTGGAGACTTACGCCTGATGGAAACACGAGCCGGTGATCCGGGCGCCTTTGCGCAGTTCGATCTCTCGCGCGTCGATTCGCCTGCCTTCGTCGTCGATGCGGCCAAGCTGCGCGACAACTTGCGCATCCTGAGCGACGTCGGCGAAGCCTCGGGGGCCAAGGTTCTGGCCGCGCTCAAGGCCTTCTCGATGTGGTCGGTCGCGCCGATCGTGGGCGAATTTCTCGATGGCGTCTGCACCTCGGGCCTGTGGGAAGCGCGGCTG
Source organism: Novosphingobium aquimarinum (assembly GCF_009746585.1). Classification (GTDB taxonomy): domain Bacteria; phylum Pseudomonadota; class Alphaproteobacteria; order Sphingomonadales; family Sphingomonadaceae; genus Novosphingobium; species Novosphingobium aquimarinum. Next base: position 59,641 of record NZ_WRPO01000009.1, on the reverse strand, counting down.
GCCTCGGAGTTCTACGATGGCGAGATCGCGACCTACTGCGCGGCCTACAAGCCCGATGAGCTCGATGAGATCCTGCGCTTGTCGGATCACGTCATTTTCAATTCGCCGCAGCAGATCGAGCTGATGCGCCCGGTGATCGAAGTCGCGCGTGCGCGCGGCGAGGCCTTCGATATCGGCCTTCGGATCAACCCCATGCAACCGGAAGGCGAGGTGCCGAAGTACGATCCTTCCGCCGCGCACTCGCGTTTGGGTTTTCCGATCGACCAGCTGACCGAAGAGCACATGGCGATGGTCGAGGGCATTCACTTCCACAACTTGTGCGAACAGGACTTCGCGCCGCTCGAACGCACCTGGGACAAGGTTTTCGATTTTCTCGAGCCCTATTTCGGCCAATTCGCCTGGATCAATGTCGGTGGCGGCCATCACATCACCCGCGCCGACTATCAGCGTGAGAATCTGGTGCAGTTCCTGAGCGACCTTGCCGAGGATACCGGGGCCCAAGTCTACATCGAGCCGGGCGAAGCCGTCGCGCTCGATGCCGGGATCCTGGTGGGCACGATCCTCGATACCGGCTGGAACGGGATGCCGATCGCCGTGACCGACGTATCGGCGACTTGCCACATGCCCGACGTGATCGAGGCGCCTTACCGTCCCTCCATGCTGGGCGAGCCGCCCTTCGACGAAAACCAGATCGTCGACGAAGCTCAAGGTGGCCGGTTCCGCCTGGGTGGGCCTTCGTGCCTCGCGGGTGACGTGATCGGCGATTATGTGCTGCCCGAGCCGGTGAAGCCGGGGCAGCGCTTCGCGTTTCTTGATCAGGCTCACTATTCGATGGTCAAGACCACTACGTTCAACGGTGTGCCGCTGCCTTCGATCTGGCTGTGGGATTCGGAGACCGATCAGCTCGAGTGTATCCGTCGCTTCGATTACGAAGATTTCCGGAACCGTTTGAGCTGATGGCCTCGGCTCGGCCCATCCCAATCGAGACCCGATCGATCCCAGCTGGTGCGATTTGCGCGGACCAGGCTGGTAACATGTCTTCCGCTTGGATCGCGACGGATCGGTCGTGGAGGAGGAGGGAAGATCGGTTCTGAATGGCCGCGTATAAGACACTGGGATGACAAGAAAATCGCTCCCAGGCCGGCGCACGTCCCGCGCTCCGTGTCCGACTCTATGACGTATTTGTGAAAGCCCTCGTTTTTAACTTGCACTTCACGCTATCGGACCTATATCCGCCCTCCGCTGCCCCAAGGGGACTTCCAAACCGCAAGGCAGCTTTTGTCTGACATTTCGTTTGGGGGTCCCTTGAGTTGCACCATTACCCTGAAGCATCGGCTGTAGCGGGCGCCCTCGCGCCCGACGAACCGGTTATCCTGAACCGCCCGCATGCCGCGACGCGCGCAGCCCGTTTCTTCGCCACGAAGTTTCCGGGCAAGTCGCTGTACGCGGTGAAGGCGAATCCGTCCCCGGATCTCCTGGAGGTGCTGTGGAGCGGCGGGATCACGCATTACGACGTGGCCTCGATCGCCGAAGTGCGCCTCGTGCGCCAGACCCTGCCGCAAGCGACGCTGTGCTTCATGCACCCGGTCAAGACCAAGAGTGCGATCGCGGAGGCCTACAGGGTCCATGGCGTACGCACCTTCAGCTTGGACTCGATCGAAGAGGTCGAAAAGATCCTCGAGGCCACGCGGGACGAGAACGGCGAGAATGCCACCGACCTGCGCCTGTGCGTGCGACTGCGCGTTTCATCCGAGTATTCGGAACTGAGCCTTGCTTCCAAGTTCGGCATCGACCTCGCCGATGCGGCGCCGCTGCTGCAGGCGACGCGTCAGGTCGCCGACTGGCTCGGGGTGTGCTTCCATGTCGGCAGCCAGGCGATGACGCCCTTCGCTTACGTTCAGGCGCTCGAGCGCGCGCGTGCCGCCATCGCCGAAGCGGGCGTGGTCATCGACATGGTGGATGTAGGCGGGGGCTTTCCCTCGATCTACCCGGGCATGGAACCGCCGCCGCTCGAAGACTACTTCGCGATCATTCACCGCCACTTCGAAGCCCTGCCGATCGCCTACAACGCCGAGCTCTGGTGCGAGCCGGGCCGGGCGCTGTGCGCCGAGTACAACTCGATGATCGTCAAGGTCGAACGCCGGCGTGGCAACGAACTGTACATCAACGATGGTGCCTACGGCGCGCTTTACGATGCCGCGCATGTCGCCTGGCGCTTCCCGGTCCGGTGCCTCAATGCCGAGCGGATGGATGCCGAGGAGAACTTCGCGTTCTACGGCCCGACGTGCGACGATGCCGACTATATGGAAGGGCCATTCGTGCTGCCGGCCGACATCAAGGCTGGCGACTTCCTCGAAATCGGCATGCTCGGCGCTTACGGCGCGGCGATGCGGACCGCCTTCAACGGCTTTGGCCAGGGTGAAGTCGTGACTGTGACCGACGAGCCGATGGCGAGCCTCTACACCGGCCGTCCCGACCCGCGCGTCAGCGACAACGTCGTCAGCCTGAGGTAACGGCAGCGGCGCGGCGGTGATAAGCCCGCCGCGCCGTGTTGCCTGGCGCAGGCGATACAGCGATCGATCGGCCACAGACCCCTCTCGGTTGCCGCATTTGGCAACATCGCGCTTGCAGCGGGCCAAGAGCGGGCTAACCAAGCGCTCCGCGACCGCACAGGAGCCTTGCGTTTGGAAGCCTTTCTCACATCCATCGGTATCGTCGCCATTGCCGAGATCGGCGACAAGACCCAGTTGCTCGCGATCGTTCTGGCGACTCGCTTCCGCAAGCCCTGGCCGATCGTGTGGGGCATCCTCGCGGCGACGGTGGCCAACCACTTTCTGGCGGCGCTGGTCGGTCAGCAGGCTTCCGCCTGGCTGGACGGAACCTGGTTCCGCTATCTCGTGGCGGCCTCTTTCATCGTCATGGCGGGCTGGACGCTGATTCCCGACACGTTCGACGAGGACGAGCAGAAGCCGGTGCGCTACGGGGCGTTCCTGACGACGCTGGTGGCCTTTTTCCTCGTCGAGATGGGAGACAAGACGCAGGTCGCCACGATCGCGCTCGGCGCCCGCTTCGACAGCGTGTTCGCGGTGATGTGCGGGACTACCTTGGGCATGATGATCGCCAACGTCCCGGCTGTGTTCCTCGGCAAGGAACTGGTGGAGCGAATTCCGCTCAAGACCGTGCGGATCGTGGCCGCGCTGCTGTTCCTCGCGATCGGCTTGTGGCTGCTGGCGCAAACGGCTGGGGTCATCTGAGGCGCCGGAGTGATCCGTAACAAGGATCGACCGGAGTGCCAGAATCCACGACGAGCGGCATGGGCCGGCGCCTGCCGATGAATTAGACAACGGCTCATGCAGGGAGGCGCGACATGCTGTTCAAGGGCTGGATCTGGGCGATGGTGATCTTGGGCACGGCGCTGCCCGCGCGGGCGGCCGAAGCGGAACGGGCCACCGTCAGCGTCATGATTGTGGGCACATACCATTTCGCCAATCCAGGGCGTGACGTCGTCGGCATGACTGTCGACGATGTGCTGGCCCCGAGGCGGCAGGCGGAGCTTGCCGCGCTGGCGCGAGTGCTGGCGCAATGGAAGCCCGATCGCATCGCTGTGGAGAGCCAGTCTCTCGAGCCGGATCTATCGATGCCGTCCTTCGCGCGGTTCACTCCGCAGGACCTGACGCGCGAACGCAACGAGATCGATCAGATCGGCTTTCGCCTTGCGCGATTGCTTGGTCACGACAAGGTCTATGGCTTCGACGAACAGCCGGGCGAGGGCGAGCCCGACTATTTTCCCTTCGACAAAGTCGAGGCGTCTGCCGCCAGCCATGGCCAATCGGACTACCTTACCGGACTGCTGAGCCCAGTGAAGAAGGATGCGGCCGAGGGCGAGGCGCTTCAACGGACGAACTCGATCGCCAGCATGCTGCTGCGCGAGAACGATCCGTCACGCATCCTGCCGATGCATCGTCGCTTGTACTACGGCATGCTTCCCATCGGCGATGCGAACGATCAGGCCGGCGCGGAACTCAACGCCTTGTGGTACATGCGCAATGCAAAGATGTTCGCGAAACTGGGCAGGATCGCCAGGCCCGGCGAGAAAGTGCTCGTTCTCGTCGGTTCAGGCCATGTCTACTGGTTGCGGCACTTCGCCGATGAGGCGCCGGGTTACCGCTTCATGGATCCGTCGCCGCTGCTGGAGCAGGCCGCGCGCGCTGGCAGATCGACCGATAGATAGGCCACTCCGACGGCACGGCGCGAATGCGTCGTGCCCGATCGACCTGCATCGTCAAGCCGCCGATCAGGCGGCCTGGCGCAGCTCCATACGATCCCAGATCTCAACGAGAGCCTGAGTCAGCTCGCGCATCATCTCCTCGGTGTGCGCAGGGCCCGGCGTGAAGCGCAGGCGCTCGGTGCCGCGGGGCACGGTCGGGAAATTGATCGGCTGCACATAGACACCGTATTCGGCGAGCAGGATGTCGCTGATCCGCTTGGCCATGACGGGATCGCCGACCATCAGCGGGACGATATGTGTGGTCGAATCCATCACCGGCAGTCCCGCATCGCGGAACATGTTCTTGAGCCGGGCGGCGGAAGCCTGCTGGCCGTCACGCTCCTCGCTCGAGGACTTGAGGTGCTTCACCGAAGCAAGGACGCCGGCCACGAGGACGGGCGAGAGCGACGTGGTGAAGATGAAACCCGGTGCATAGCTGCGGATGCAGTCGATGATCTTGGTATCGGCCGCGATATAGCCGCCCATCACGCCGAACGCTTTGCCCAGCGTGCCTTCGATGATGGTGATGCGGTCGGCCGCCTCGTCCCGCTCGGAAATGCCGCCGCCGCGCTTGCCGTACATGCCGACCGCGTGGACCTCGTCGATGTATGTGAGCGCGTTGTACTTGTCGGCCAGGTCGCAGATCGCGTGGATCGGGGCCACGTCGCCGTCCATCGAGTAGACGCTTTCGAACGCGATCAGCTTGGGCAGATGGGGATCGGTCTCGGCAAGCAACTGCTCGAGATGCTCGAGATCGTTGTGGCGGAAGACCTTCTTCTCGCAGCCCGAATTGCGGATGCCCGCGATCATCGAGGCATGATTGAGCTCGTCCGAGAAAATCACGCAACCCGGCAGCAGCTTGGCCAGAGTCGAGAGCGTCGCGTCGTTCGAGACGTAGCCCGAGGTGAACAGCAGCGCGCTCTGCTTGTCGTGCAGGTCGGCCAGCTCGCGCTCGAGCTCGATGTGGTAATGGGTGTTGCCGCCGATGTTGCGCGTGCCGCCGGAGCCGGCGCCGACATCGTGCAGGGCTTCTTCCATCGCCGCGACGACCTTGGGGTGCTGGCCCATCGCGAGATAGTCGTTTGAGCACCATACGGTGATCGGCTTCGGCCCGTTGTGGCCGGCGAAACAACGCGCGTTGGGAAACGCACCCTTGTTGCGCAGGATATCAATGAAGACCCGATAGCGGCCCTCGGAATGGAGGCGATCGATCGCCTGATCGAAAATCTGGTCGTAGTTCACGAAAAATTCGTCCCGCGTAACTTCTGCCGCTTGGCCGGTCGTCGGTTGGGGCGTTTATCTGATCCGTTCATTGATTTCCAGCAATTATCGGGAGATGGGCGCGAACATTCCTGCCTGAACGCGATCAACGCTTGCTGAACACGTCGATGTTCGGGAGCCCGTAGGATTCAAGGCACGGCGCGAGCGAGGCAATGCCAGGGCCATCGGCGGTAAACAACGCCAAGTCAGGCCGGGCACGCTCGAACATCTGCCCCGCGAGCAGGCGAGCGACCTGGCGGGCGATGCCCTCGGCACCATGGACCAGCCGGACCTCGGGACCGAGCGCTGCCTGCAATTCATCGGCCAGCAGCGGGAAATGGGTGCAGGCCAGCACGAGTGCGTCCATCGCTTCGCCGCCCGGCATGGAGCGCAGCCCGTCGACGGCCTCGCGCACGGCATCGGGATCGGGCGTCACGCCGCGGAGCTTGGCTTCCGCTGCCTCGACGAGGCGCGGCGCGCCGTAGCGCAGTAGTGTCTTGTCCTGTGCGAACTCCGCCTCGAGGCGGTCGACGTAATCCTGGCGGATGGTCGCTTCGGTGCCGAGCAGACCGATCACGCCGCTGCGAGTCAGCGCGGCGGCCGGCTTGATCGCGGGAACGGTCCCGACGACCGGAATTTCCAGCACGTCGCGAACCATGCCAAGCGCGATCGTCGACGCCGTGTTGCAGGCAATGCAGACCAGCCGCGGCTGGAGACGTTCCGTAATCCGGCCGAGCAGGCCGCACACGCGCGCCGCGACTTGTGCCTCGGTCTTAGTGCCATACGGCAGGCCGGCATTGTCGGCGGCGTAGACGACCGGTGCGTCCGGCAGGAGCTGGCGGATCTCCCGAAGTACGGTCAGTCCCCCCACGCCCGAATCGAACAGGAGGACAGGAGCGGTAGGGTCGATACGATCGGGAAGGGTCATGGATATCCGACAAGGCGTTGTGCCGGGGCCCTGTTAGGGGCAGGGTCGCATCCGGAGCAACAATTAGCTGATATATCGAGGGCGCATGAACTGGGTGCTGGGGTTTCTTCTGGGCTATGCGCTGGGTTCGATCCCGTTCGGCTTGATCGTCACGCGCATTGGTGGGGCGGGCGATTTGCGCAGCATCGGTTCGGGCAATATCGGCGCAACGAACGTCCTGCGCACCGGGCGCAAGGGCCTTGCCGCGACGACCCTGCTGTTCGATTTGCTCAAGGGCCTGGCCGCCGTACTGCTCGCCGAATGGCTGCTGCCGGGATCGGGCGCCGCGGCGGGCTTCGGGGCGTTCCTGGGGCATTGTTTCTCGCTCTGGATGGGCTTTCGCGGCGGCAAGGGCGTGGCGACGACGGCAGGTGTCGCGTTCGGCCTCGCCTGGCCGGTCGGCGTGCTTTACGCCTTCGTCTGGCTGGTCCTGCTCGGGACGACGCGCGTGTCTTCGGTCGCGGGAATGACGGCGGCAGTGGTGGCGCCGATCGGTGCCCTGGTCTTCAACCGGCCTGACGCTGCTGGGGTGCTGGCTCTGATCGCGATCATCGTCCTTTTTCAACATCGGCAGAACATCGCGCGTCTGCGCGGCGGGACCGAGCCGAGGATCGGCGGCACCAAGGCGTGAACGCCAAGGCGGCCATCACGCAGGACGAGGCCTTCGCGCGAATCCGGCTGCTGCGTTCGCCCAATGTCGGACCCGTGACCTATCAAACCTTGCTCACGCGCTTCGGCACGGCCGTGGCGGCGCTGGAGGCTCTCCCCGATATCGCGGCGCGCGGCGGCAAACCCTATCGGCCCGCCCCCGAAGCGCGGATCGTGGACGAGGTCGCAGGCGTCAAGCGGGCCGGTGCGCGCTACCTGTTTCACGATTCGCCCGACTATCCGCCTTTGCTTCGGGAGGCCGATGGCGCGCCGCCCATCCTCGTGGCGCGGGGGCGTTTGGCGATGGCCGCGAAGCCTGCTGTCGCCATGGTCGGGGCGCGCAACGCCTCGGCGGCGGCAATCAAGCTGTCGCGGGAGTTCGCGGCCGCGCTGTCGGAGGCGGGCTACGTCGTGGTGTCCGGCCTTGCCCGCGGAATCGACGGGGCTGCGCACTGGGGCGCGATGAGCGGCGGTGGCGGGACGATCGGCGTGATCGCTAGCGGTATCGACATCGCCTACCCGCCGGAGCATGCGGACCTGCAGGAGAGTATCGCGCAAGAGGGCCTGCTCCTTGCCGAACAGCCGCTCGGCACCGAGCCGCTCGCCCGGCATTTCCCGGCGCGCAACCGGATCATCGCCGGGATCGCGGCGGGCACGCTGGTGGTCGAGGCAGCGCCGAAATCGGGCTCGCTCATCACTGCCCGGCTTGCGGGGGCCCTGGGGCGAGAGGTCATGGCGATCCCTGGTTCGCCGCTCGATTCGCGGTCGCGCGGCTGCAATCATCTGATCCGCGAAGGCGCGATCCTGGTGCAGGACGTGGCCGACGTGATCGAACTGCTGACGGGGTTCACCGGCCAGCTGCGCTCCACGTTCCGCGAAGTGCCTTCGCAGCAATACGCCTCCGACGAGATGCTGGCGCAGGAACCGGCGGACATTGCCGGCATGCTGACGTCGGCACCGGTCTCAGTCGACGAACTCATCCGGCAGAGCGGGCAGGGCGCCGCGGCCATTCAGCTGGCGCTGCTCGAACTGGAACTGGCCGGACGGCTGGTGCGCCATGCCGCCGGACGCGTCTCGCTCGCTGACGGAGGCGGTTGAGGCGAAGGACCCGAAAAGGGGGACTGGCGGCGAGCCGACCTTGACGAACGGTGCGAGCCGTACCCAGATTCACGCACGTATACGCGAACAGGCCCATCGGAACTCTACACAAATGCAACTGGTTATCGTCGAATCGCCTGCCAAGGCCAAAACCATCGAGAAGTATCTGGGCCCGGGCTACAAAGTCCTCGCCTCCTACGGCCACGTCCGCGATCTGCCGCCGAAGGACGGCTCGGTCCGGCCGGATGAAGATTTCGCCATGGACTGGGAGCTCTATGGCGACAAACAAAAGCAAGTGAAGGCGATCACCGATGCCGCCAAGGGCGCCGACCGTCTGATTCTCGCGACTGACCCGGATCGCGAAGGCGAGGCGATTTCCTGGCATGTCAGGGAGTTACTGGCGAAACGTCGTGCGCTTCCGAAGGACGTGCAGCGGGTAACCTTCAACGCCATCACCAAGGACACGGTGACCAAGGCGATGGGGCAGCCGCGCGAGCTCGATCAGGACCTGATCGATGCCTATCTGGCGCGGCGCGCGCTCGACTACTTGTTCGGGTTCACTCTGTCGCCGGTGCTGTGGCGCAAGCTGCCCGGCGCCAAGTCCGCGGGCCGCGTGCAGTCCGTATCGCTGCGGCTGATTGTCGATCGCGAGCGCGAGATCGAAGCGTTCGTCCCGCAGGAATACTGGTCGGTGGCCGCCGCGATGGAGCAGGATGGCACGCCGTTCACCGCGCGCCTGGTGACATTCGAAGGCCAGAAGGTCGACAAGCTGAGCCTCGGCGACGAGGGTATCGCCATGCGCGCCAAGGCCGCGGTCGAAGCGGGCGCCTTCAAGGTCGAGACGGTCGAGACCAAGCCGCACCGCCGCAATCCGCAGCCGCCCTTCACTACCTCCACGCTGCAGCAGGAGGCCTCGCGCAAGCTCGGCTTTTCGGCCAGCCAGACGATGCGGGTGGCGCAATCGCTCTACGAGGCGGGGGCCATCACCTACATGCGGACCGACGGGGTGCAGATGGATCCCTCGGCGATCTCGGAATGCCGCGCGGCGATCACGAATCGCTACGACGGCCACTATCTGCCTGAGCAGCCGCGCCAGTATTCGTCCAAGGCGAAGAATGCGCAGGAAGCTCACGAAGCGATCCGGCCGACAGACTTCTCCAAGGATCGGTTCGGCTCGGGCGACGAAGCCAAGCTCTACGATCTCGTGTTCAAGCGCGCGATGGCCAGCCAGATGGCCTCGGCCAGCCTCGAGCGCACGACCGTCACGCTGCGCGACGGCACTGGCCGCAACGAGCTGCGCGCGACGGGCCAAGTCGTGAAGTTTCCGGGCTTTCTTGCGGTTTACGAAGAAGGGCGGGACCAGAAGGACGACGATGACGAATCGGGTCTGCTGCCCTTCATGAAAGCGGGCGACGCGCCGGCGAAAAAGGACGTGACGGCCGAACAGCATTTCACCCAGCCGCCGCCGCGGTATTCCGAGGCAAGCCTGGTCAAGCGGCTCGAGGAGCTCGGCATCGGCCGACCCTCGACTTATGCCGCGACGATCCAGGTGCTGAAGGACCGCGCTTATGTGCGGACCGAAAAAAATCGTTTCTTTGCAGAAGAATCGGGCCGACTCCTCACGGCGTTTCTCGAGCGATTCTTTGAGCGTTACGTCGCTTACGAATTCACCGCCGGAATGGAGGAGGAACTCGATGACGTGTCCGGCGGAAGGGCCGAATGGCGCGCGCTTCTCGCGGCCTTCTGGCGCGACTTCAAGCCCAAGTCCGACGAGGTCATGGAGCGCAAGCCCTCCGAAGTGACCGAAGTGCTCGACGAGTACCTTTCGGAATTCCTGTTTCCGCCCAAGGAGGACGGCAGCGATCCGCGCGCTTGCCCGAAGTGCGGCGATGGTCGGCTCGCGCTGCGCGGCGGTCGCTACGGTGCCTTCGTGGCCTGCTCGAATTATCCGGAGTGCAAGTTCACCCGCAAGTTCGCGCAGCCTGGCGGCAATGGCGAGGAGGCCGAGGATGAAACGCTTGGCAAGGATCCGGAAACGGGACTCGACATCGTGCGCCGCACGGGTCGCTTCGGGCCGTACATCCAGCTCGGCGAAGGCAAGGAAGCCAAGCGCGCCTCGATCCCCAAGGACATCGACGAGTTGAACCTCGAATGGGCGCTCAAGCTGCTGAGCTTGCCGCGCACCGTCGGTACGCACCCGGAAACCGGCAAGGAAATCAACGCAAGCATCGGGCGCTATGGGCCCTACCTGGTGCACGAGGGCAAGTATGCCAAGCTACGCAGCACGTCCGAGGTGTTCGAGACGGGGATGAACGCGGCGGTGACGTTGCTCGCCGAAGCGAAGAACCGCGGCGGTCGTGTCGCGGCCGAGCCGATCAAGGTCCTCGGCGCGCATCCGACCAGCGGCGGCGAAATGAAAGTGATGGCCGGCCGCTACGGACCTTATGTCACCGACGGGAGCACCAACGCCACTTTGCCCCGCGACGCTAAACCGGAAGATCTGACCGCTGAAGCGGCGATCGCGCTGATCGACGCGAAGGTTGCCAAGGGTCCGGCCAAGGGGAAGGGCAAGAAGGCGGCGCCGAAGAAGAAAGCCGCACCGAAAAAGAAGGCTGCGGCAAAGAAACCGGCGGCGAAGAAGGGATCTGCGACCGGGGCCAAGAAGGAGGCTGCGGAGGCTAGCGAAGCCTGATCGTGCAGCTCTTTGGCCCGATCAGCGCTTGATCGGGCCGAGAGCCGCCAGGATGGCGGCAGCCGTTGCGCGCATGCCGGCGCGATTGGGATGCCAGGCGATCCCATCGCCGGGCGCGGCGGCCTTGCGGCCGTTGGTCCAGGCAACGCTGTCGCACGCGGTGTGCTCGCGCGATTCGGTATCGATCGGCACCAGCAGAGCGCCGGATTCCTTCGCGACCTGGCGAGACATGCGTGAGAGCCGATCGGCGGTTTCCGATGCGATGGTCCACAGCCCGGCATCGATCGGCGCTGCCGGGCAAGGCTCGCTCGGGAGCAGGGTGAGATAGGGCACGAATACGAGTCGCGCCTTGGGCGATCGGGCGCGGACCTGCTTCGCGATCTCACGCAAGTTGGCCTCGACCGCGGCGAATTGTGCCTCGGTGGGCTTGCGCGGGACCGGACAGGTGAACTTGCGACCCGACACTTGCGCCGTGCCGTCGGGCGCGCAGCCGGCAGAGAAGAAATTGCCGACATAGTTGAGGTCGTTGCCACCGACGTTGACCGTGACCAGGGTGGTTTCTGGCGTCAGGGCGTCGATCTGCGGCGGCAGCTCGTTCCACCCCGTCAGCACTTGCTGGCTGGTCGCGCCGCTGCACGACATGTCGAACAGCGCAAGGCGCAAGTCTTCGGCCAGCAGCGTCGGAAAGCCGCCCATCGTCTGCGCGCAGCGGGTGGGCGAACCGGGCTTGATCTCGCCCAGGCCTGGCCCTGCCGAGTACGAGGCCCCGAGCGCGACGTAGTCGCCGGTCAGGGCTGGCGATGCCGCTTTGACGGTGGCGGGGCCGGAACAAGCCGAAGCCGCCAAGGCCGCGATCAGGGCAACAGCCAGAGCAGAGATTTTCACTTTACCCAGTCCAGTCCGATGTCTTCGTAGATGTCGCGGCCTTCGGCCCAGCCTTCCTCCACTTTGACGTGAAGGAACAAGTGCACTGTCTGCCCCAGAATTGCGGCGAGTTCCTTGCGCGCCTCCTCGCCGATCTGCTTGATCCTGGCACCGCGCTTGCCCAGCACGATGGCCTTCTGGCTCTCGCGCGCGATGACGATCTGCTGGCGGATCTCGACCGAACCGTCCTTGCGCTGCGTGTAGGACTCGGGCCGCACCGCGCTGTCATACGGCAATTCGTCATGCAACTGGCGGAAGAGCTGTTCGCGCGTCACTTCGCAGGCGAGCAGCCGCTCGCTGGCATCCGAAACCTGGTCCTCGGGATAATGCCAAGGGCCTTCCGGCATGCGCGCGGCGAGCTGGGCCTTGAGTTCGGGAACGCCGTCACCCGTCAGCGCCGAAACGAAATAGGTTTCCTCGAATTCGCCGCGGGAGCCCAGTTCCTCTGCGAGCACGAGCAGCGGTTCCTTGGCGCTCGCATCGACCTTGTTGATCACCAGCAGTTTGCGTTCGGGCCGATTCTTCAGCGTTTCGAGCAGCGGGTCGAGCTCGCTGCGGCGCAGCTTGATCGGATCGACGACCAGCAGGATCGCGTCCGCCTCATGCGCGCCTTCCCACGCGGCGGCCACCATCGCGCGGTCGAGCCGCCGCTTTGGCGCGAAGATGCCGGGCGTGTCGGCCAGGATGATCTGGACCTCGTCGGCGATGGCGATGCCCAGCAGTCGCGCGCGCGTCGTCTGTGCCTTCGCCGAAGTGATCGCGACCTTCTGGCCGACGAGCGCATTGACCAAGGTCGATTTGCCCGCATTGGGCGCACCGATCACGGCGACGAGGCCACAGCGGGTGCTCACGCGTATTTCTCCATGAATTCTTCGGCTGCCAAGGTCTCGGCATCCTGCTTGCTCGATGAGGTCGCCTGCACCGCGCCGACGCCGTGCACTGTCACTTCGACGGTGAAGCGCAGCGCGTGGTCGGGGCCTGTACGCTCGACGAGTTGGTATTCGGGCATGCGACGCTTGTTGCCCGCGGCCCATTCCTGCAGTGCCGACTTGGGATGCTTGCGCTTGCCCGCCTTGCCCTCCATCGCATCGGCCCAAAGCGAGCGCACCATGCTGCGCGCCGCCTCCCAGCCGCTTTCCACGAAACAGGCGCCGATCAGCGCTTCGACGACATCGCCCAGAATGTTGTCGCTTTCCTGTCCGCCATCGTCGCGTGCCTGTTTGCCGAGGCGGATATGCGGTCCGAGCCCCATCTCGCGCGCCATCGCGGCGCACGTATTGCGGCTGACCAAGGCATTCAGACGCTGCGATAGACGCCCCTCGTCATCGGGGCTGACGTCGTGAAGCCATTCGGCAATGGCCAGACCGAGCACGCGGTCGCCCAGGAACTCGAGGCGTTCGTAGGTGCGCTTCTCGCCAGTGCTCCCGTGCGTCAGCGCTTCGAACCACAGGGCATCGTTGCCGGGAGCCTTGCCGGTGTATTTGGTCAGAAATGCGCGGTCAGCGTCGGAGAGCACTCAGAACGTCCCGCCGACCCGATCCCAGCGCGCCGCAGTGAACCAGGTCCAGGGCTTGAACCAGGAGGCGCCGCCATTGGTCGAGAACATCACGATCGTCGCCTTGCCCACCAGATTGCCCTGCGGGACGATGCCGATCCCCTGGCCCTCGATCGGCGGGAAGCGGCTGTCGAGCGAATTGTCGCGGTTGTCGCCCATCAGAAACATGTGCCCGGCCGGGACGATGAAGGTCTCGGTGTTGTCCTGCGGCGTGCGCCCGAGATCGAGAACGTTGTAGCTTTTGCCGTTGGGCAGCGTTTCGCGGAACTGCGGGTAGTGGCAGACGGGCGTTCCATCGTCGGAAACCGTCTCGAATTCGTAGGCATAGCAGCGCGTGTTCGAACTGATCTCGATCTCGAAATCGGCGACGCGCTTGCGCGGCACCGCGTTGCCGTTGAGGTAGACTTGGCCGCCGCGAACCTGAACCTGATCGCCCGGCAGGCCGATCACGCGCTTGATGTAGTCCGTCTGATTGCCCGGCGGGGCCTTGAAGATCACGACATCGCCGCGTTCGGGTTCGCTGGAGAAGATCCGTCCCGGAATGAGCGGCAGGCTGAACGGCATCGAATACCGGGAAAATCCGTAGGACCACTTCGAGGCGAGCAGGTAATCGCCGTTCTCGAGTCGCGGCAACATCGATTCGCTGGGGATGTTGAACGGCGAGAAGATGAAAGTGCGGAAGATCAAGACGATCAGTACGGTCTTGAGAAGGAACACGAAAAAGCTTTCCTGCTTCTCGTCCGTAGCCTTTTTATCCTCGGCCGGAGCGGCCTGGGCGGGGGCAGTTTCAGTCATCGCAGTCCCCATGTTGCCGGGCCCTCTTCGCGTCAAGTGCTATGCGCGCCGGCAGGCGGAGAGATCCGACCCCACAGACGCTTGGACTCAACGGCTGCACCATGCATAAGGCCGCCGGTCCGGTCGGACGCTAAACATGCAAATAGGGGCAATAGCATGGCCAATTCGACGAGCGCGCAATGGGAACGGCTGAAAGCGCTCGCCAAGCCGACGCTCGGCGAGCTGTTCGCTGAGGGGGACCGGCTCGCGATGCTGTCGGACCGGTTCGAGCTCGAAGAGGGTGAGGGCATCCGCTTCGACTGGTCCAAGACTCACCTCGATGCGGCGCACGTCGAAGCGTTCGAAGCGCTCGCCGATGCGGCCGGCTTTGCCGAGCGGCGCGCCGCGCTGTTCGCCGGCGATGTGGTCAACCCGACGGAGGGACGCGCGGCCGAGCATACCGCGCAGCGCGGCGTCGGCCGCGACGAGAGCGTGGCGCAGGCCCACCAGAACCATGCCCGCATGGCCGCGATGGTCGAAGCGATTCACGGCGGCGCGATGGGCGAGATCGCGCATCTCATTCATGTCGGCATCGGCGGCTCCGCGCTCGGCCCTGCGCTGTCCGTCGACGCGCTGGCGCGGGCCGACGGCGATGGCGGCGGGGCCCTCGTGGATGTCCATGTCGTTTCGAACATCGACGGTTGCGCGCTCGAGGAGGCCTTCGCCGCCTGCGATCCGGCCAAGACGATGCTGGCGGTGGCGTCCAAGACCTTCACCACGATCGAGACCATGACCAACGCCGAAAGCGTGATCGTGTGGCTACGAGAAAACGGCGTCGCGGACGCCTATGGGCGGGTCGTCGCGCTCACCGCCTCGCCCGAAAAGGCAATCGAGTGGGGCGTCGATGAAACGCGCGTCCTGCCGTTTTCCGAGAGTGTGGGTGGGCGTTACTCGCTATGGTCCTCGATCGGCTTTCCGGTAGCGATCGCGCTGGGATGGCCCGATTTTGCCGAGCTGCTCGAAGGCGCGGCGGTGATGGACCGGCATTTTCGCGATACCGATGGTCTTGCCAACCTCCCGCTGCGCGCCGCTTTCGCCGACCAGTACTATACCCGCCTGCGCGGCTGTCAGACGCGGGCCGTGTTCGCTTACGACGAGCGGCTGGCGCTGCTGCCTGACTATCTTCAGCAGCTCGAGATGGAATCGAACGGCAAGGCCGTGACGTTCGACGGCGATCCGGTCGATGGCCCGACCGCGCCGATCACCTGGGGCGGCGTCGGCACGGATGCGCAGCATGCGGTGTTCCAGCTACTCCATCAGGGCACCAACCTCGTGCCGGTCGACTTCATCGCGTCGATTCTTCCCGGCGACGATCTCGCGCCCGAGCATCACCGCATCCTGCTGTCGAATTGCTTCGCCCAAGGCGCGGCGCTGATGGCGGGGCAAGCCAGCGACGATCCGGCGCGCGCCTATCCGGGAGACCGCCCTTCGGCCACGATCCTGCTCGATGCCTTGACTCCGATGAGCTTCGGCGCGCTGATCGCGTTCCACGAGCACCGCACCTTCGCCAACGCAGTACTGATGGAAATCAACCCCTTCGACCAGTTCGGCGTGGAACTCGGCAAGTCGATCGCCAAGCAGATCGAGGCGGGAGGAACCTCGTTCGATGCGTCGACCGAGGCGCTCCTGGCGGAAGCCGGCGTCGTCTAGGTACGGCAGTCAAATTTTTCCGCTGACTCGCCCGGCGGACACCGCGATTGCGCCGGTCCGGTGGCTTTAAGCGCGTGGTCCAAATGGCAAGTCTTCCTTGCAACTGGCTTGGCAATGGCGCCTCGCTAGGCCCATATGCCCGAACGCCGACATCCGCAGACCAAAGGGGACATCATGTCCGAATACGACTACGACCTATTCACTATCGGTGCCGGTTCGGGCGGAGTCAGGGCTTCGCGCGTCTCCTCCGCTTACGGCGCCAAGGTCGCGGTGGCTGAGGAATACCGGGTTGGCGGGACATGCGTGATCCGCGGCTGCGTACCCAAGAAGATGCTGGTCTACGGCGCGCATTTTGCCGAGGATCTCGTCGATGCCCGTCAGTTCGGCTGGGACATCCCCGAATGTACGTTCGACTGGATCAAGCTGCGCGACAATGTCCTGGGTGATGTGGACCGGCTCAACGGGGTCTATACCCAGACTCTGGAGAACAACGGGGTCGAGATCTTCCACGAGCGTGCGACGATCACCGGCCCTCACGAGATCACGCTGGCGAGCGGCAAGATCGTTACGGCCAAATACATCCTGGTCGCCACCGGCGCCCGCCCGCACGTGCCGTCCTGTCCCGGCCACGAGCTCGGCATCACTTCGAACGAGGCATTCCACATCGATGCCATTCCCAAGCGCGTGTTGATTGCTGGCGCCGGCTACATTGCCAACGAGTTCGCCGGAATCTTCCATCAGTTCGGTGCCAAGGTGACTCTCATCAACCGGTCGGACCAGTTGCTGCGCGGCTATGACGAATCGCTGCGCGACCGATTGCTGCAGATCTCGCTCACCAAGGGCATCCAGTTCCGCTTCAACGCCGATTTCCGTGGCATCGAACGCACCGACGAGGGTTGCCTGCGGGTCGAGATGACCAATCACGATCCGCTCGATGTCGATTGCGTGCTGTTCGCCACTGGCCGGGTGCCGAATGTCGAAGGCCTCGGCCTCGAAGCGGCAGGCGTCGAACTCGACGACAAGGGCGCCATTCGTGTCGACGATAGCTCGAAGAGCAGTGTCGATCACATCTACGCCATCGGCGACGTCACCAATCGCGTCCAACTCACCCCGGTGGCGATCCGTGAGGGGCAGGCCTTTGCCGAGACCGTGTTCGGGGACAATCCCTCCACTGTGGACTACGGCTGCATTCCTTCGGCAGTGTTCAGCCACCCGCCGATCGCGGCCGTCGGCATGACCGAGAGCGAGGCCCGCAACAAGCTGGGTTCAGTCAAAGTCTACGAGAGCGATTTTCGCGCCATGAAGCACGTCGTGGCCGGCCGTAACGAGCGCTCGCTCTACAAGATGGTCTGCGACGGCAATACGGGCCGCGTCGTGGGGATACACATGATCGGACCGGACGCACCCGAGATCATGCAGGCCGCAGCTGTCGCAGTGAAGGCGGGGTTGACCAAGGCCGATTTCGACGCGACCGTCGCGATCCACCCGACGATGGCCGAGGAACTCGTGTTGCTGAAGTGAAGCGGTGTTTTTCTAAGCTTGGTCGAGATGCCGTGAACCCCTGAATTCTGGGGATTGGTTATTTAACCGCGCGATTAAAACTATTGACGCGGCGGGCTTCAAATGCCTTAGGCATTGCCACGTTAATCGGATGCCGCAGGGCCCAAAGAGGATCGGGAATGTCAGCCAACATCGCGGAAATGGAGAAGCGCCGGGCTGGCGCGAAGCTCGGCGGCGGCCAGCGCCGGATCGACGCACAGCATGCAAAGGGTAAGCTTACCGCCCGTGAACGGCTTGAAGTGTTGCTCGACGAAGGCAGCTTCGAGGAGGTCGATGCCTACGTCGAACATACTTGCGTCGATTTCGGCATGAGCGATCAGGAGAAGATCCCCGGCGACGGTGTCGTCGTCGGATCGGGCACGATCAACGGTCGGCTTGTCTACGTCTATTCGCAAGACTTCACGGTCTTCGGTGGCGCGGTCTCCAAGACCCATGCGATGAAGATCTGCAAGATCATGGACGCGGCGATGAAGGTCGGCGCGCCGGTGATCGGGCTCAACGATTCGGGCGGTGCGCGCATCCAGGAAGGCGTCGACGCGCTCGGCGGCTATGCCGAGATCTTCCAGCGCAATGTGCTCGCCTCGGGCGTGGTGCCGCAGCTTTCGCTGATCATGGGGCCTTGCGCGGGCGGCGCAGTGTACTCGCCGGCGATGACTGACTTCATCTTCATGGTGAAGGACAGCTCGTACATGTTCGTCACCGGCCCCGACGTGGTGAAGACGGTGACCAACGAGGTCGTGACGCAGGAAGAGTTGGGCGGCGCGATCACGCATTCGAGCAAGACCAGCGTCTCCGACCTGGCTCTCGAGAACGACATCGAGGCACTGCTCGCCGCGCGCGATTTCGTCGACTACCTCCCGCTTTCGAACCGCGAAGACGTCCCCGAACGGCCTTGTGCCGATCCCTGGGACCGGCTCGAGGATAGCCTCGACACGATCATCCCGCCGAGTGCCAGTCAACCTTACGATATGCACGAGGTCATCCGTAAGATCGTCGACGAGGGGGACTTTTTCGAACTCCAGCCGACCTTCGCGGCCAACATCATAATCGGTTTCGGGCGCGTGGAAGGCCGTACCGTCGGCATCGTCGCCAATCAGCCGATGGTGCTGGCGGGGGTTCTCGACATCGATTCCTCGCGCAAGGCGGCGCGCTTCGTTCGGTTCTGCGACGCGTTCAACATCCCGATCGTCACCTTCGTCGACGTGCCCGGCTTCCTCCCTGGTACCGATCAGGAGCACAAGGGCATCATCAAGCATGGCGCCAAGCTGCTGTTCGCTTATGCCGAGGCGACCGTGCCCAAGATTACCGTCATCACGCGCAAGGCCTATGGCGGCGCTTACGACGTCATGGCGCCCAAGCATCTGCGCGGAGACCTCAACTATGCCTGGCCGACCGCCGAAATCGCGGTGATGGGGGCCAAGGGCGCAGTCGAGATCATTTTTCGCGGGCTTTCCGAAGAAGGCATCGCCGAGAAGACCAAGGAATACGAGGATCGCTTCGCCAATCCGTTCGTCGCCGCGAGTCGCGGTTATATCGACCAGGTGATCTATCCCCATTCGACGCGCCGTCGCATTGCCCTCGGCCTGCGCAAGCTGCGCAACAAGTCGCTCGAGAATCCTTGGAAGAAGCACGACAACATCCCGCTGTAAACGCGGTGGAAGGACCTCAGATGGAAGACATCTATATCGTAGCCGGTGCCCGCACCGCGGTCGGAGATTTCGGCGGATCGCTGAAGTCGTTCATGCCGAGCCAGCTCGGGGCGATCGTCGCCAAGGAAGCGCTGAGCCGTGCTGGCGTCGAGCCTGAGGCGATCGAGCACGTGGTGGTCGGGCAGGTCATGCCCACCAGTGCGCGCGACGAAATGCTCAGCCGGGTGATCGGCATCGAAGCCGGTGTGCCGCTGCACACTCCCGCACTGACGCTCAATCGGCTATGCGGCTCGGGCGTCGAGGCGATCATCAACGCGGCGCGCGCGATGAAGCTGGGTGAGGCCTCGATCACGCTGGCGGGCGGTGCGGAATCGATGTCGAACGTGCCTTATCACGACCACGGCGTGCGCTGGGGCAGGAAGATGGGCGCGAACACCCAGGAAGACGCGCTGACGTTGGGGCTTTCCGATGCCATCGGCGGCTACCATATGGGTGTGACCGCCGAGAACATGGCAGAGCGCCATCAAATCACGCGCGAAGATATGGACGCCCTGTCGGTCACCAGCCATCAGCGCGCGTCCACCGCGATCGCGGAAGGCCGCTTCAAGGACCAGATCGTTCCCGTCGAGATCAAGACCCGCAAGGGCGTGACCGTTTTCGACACCGACGAACACGTCAAGGCCGACACCACGATGGAGGTGCTCGGCAAGATGCGCGCCGCCTTCAAGAAGGACGGATCGGTCACCGCAGGCAATGCCAGCGGCATCAACGACGGCGCGGCGATGGTCGTGCTGGCGACGGGTGCTGAAGTCGAGGAGCGCGGGTTGAAGCCGATGGCAAAGATCGTCGCCTGGGGCCATGCCGGCGTCGAGCCCGACTACATGGGCGAAGGGCCGATCAAGGCGGTCCCGATCGCGCTGGAACGCGCCGGAATGTCGCTCGACCAGATCGACGTGATCGAGAGCAACGAGGCTTTCGCCGCGCAGGCCGCCGCCGTCGCCAAGTGCCTGGGTTTCGACGAAGCCAAGGTGAACCCGAACGGTTCGGGTGTCTCGATCGGCCATCCGGTCGGCGCCACCGGCTGCATGCTCACCATCAAGTGCATGTACGAGTTGAAGCGCACGGGCGGCAAATACGGCCTCATCACCATGTGCATCGGTGGCGGGCAGGGCATCGCCATGATCATCGAGAACGTGGCAGCCTAACCGTGAAGCTGGGCCGGATGAACCATATCGGCGTTGCGACGCCCGATCTCGATGCCAGCATTGCCTTTTACAAGGACGTGATGGGCGCAACCGACGTGACCGAGCCTTTCGTGCTCGATAGCCAGAAGGTGCGCGTCTGCTTCGTCAATACGCCGGGCGAGAACGGGACGGCGGGCACGCAAATCGAACTGTTGCAGCCGACCGAGCCGGACTCGGCGGTGAGCAAGTGGCTGGAGAAGAACCCCCTCGGGGGCCAGCACCACATCTGCTATGAAGTGCCGGACATTCACGAGGCGAAGGCCTGGTTCGAAAGCCAGGGCAAGCGCGTGCTGGGCGAACCGCGCATCGGCGCGCACGGAACGATGATCATCTTCGTCCACCCGAAGGACATGGGCGGACAGCTCACGGAGATCATGGAAACGCCGAAAGAGGCGCACTGAATAACGCGGCCCCGATGGACGGCGGCAACAGGATTTGAGGAACGCGATTATGGCCGACATCAACGACTGGAAGGCGCTTGCCGACAAAGAGGTCAAAGGCCGCGACCTGACCTGGGAAACGCCCGAAGGCATCGCTGTCAAGCCGCTCTATACCGCCGAGGACGTCGAGACTGATCCGGGCCTCCCCGGCTTCGCACCGTTCACGCGCGGCGTGAAGGCTTCGATGTACGCCGGCCGCCCCTGGACGGTTCGCCAATATGCCGGTTTCTCGACCGCCGAGGAATCGAACGCGTTCTATCGCCGCAACCTCGCGGCGGGCCAAAAGGGCCTGTCGGTTGCTTTCGACCTTGCCACGCACCGTGGTTATGACAGCGACCACCCACGCGTGGTCGGCGATGTCGGCATGGCGGGCGTCGCGATCGACAGCGTCGAGGACATGAAGATCCTGTTCGACGGCATCCCGCTGGACGAGATGTCGGTCTCGATGACGATGAATGGCGCGGTGATCCCGTGCCTCGCGTTCTACATCATCGCCGCCGAAGAGCAGGGCGTCTCGCCCGACAAGCTGACCGGGACCATCCAGAACGACATCCTCAAGGAGTTCATGGTCCGCAACACCTACATCTACCCGCCCGAGCCGAGCATGCGGATCATCTCGGACATCTTCGGCTACACCGCCGACCACATGCCCAAGTTCAATTCGATCTCGATCTCCGGCTATCACATGCAGGAAGCCGGCGCGACGCAGGTCCAGGAACTGGCCTTCACCATTGCCGATGGCATGGAATACGTGAAGTACGGCGTGGCCTCGGGCCTCGACATCGACAAGTTCGCGGGCCGCCTCTCGTTCTTCTTCGCGATCGGCATGAACTTCTTCATGGAGATCGCCAAGCTGCGCGCCGCGCGCACCTTGTGGCACCGCGCCATGACCCAGCTCGGCGCGAAGTCGGAGCGATCCAAGATGCTGCGCACGCACTGCCAGACCTCGGGCGTCTCGCTGCAGGAGCAGGATCCCTACAACAACGTCATGCGCACCACGATCGAGGCGATGGCGGCGATGCTGGGCGGCACCCAGTCTCTGCACACCAACGCGCTCGACGAAGCGATTGCGCTGCCGACGGATTTCTCGGCCCGCATCGCGCGCAACACCCAGATCGTGATCCAGGAAGAGACCGGCATGACCAATGTCGTCGATCCCCTGGGCGGCTCGTATTATGTCGAAGCGCTGACGCAGGAGCTCGTCGACAAGGCCTGGGAGATCATCGAGCGGGTCGAATCCGAAGGCGGCATGGCCAAGGCTGTCGCGGCCGGCTGGCCCAAGGCGATGATCGAGGAAGCCGCCGCCGCGCGTCAGGCGCGCGTCGATAAGGGCCTCGACGTGATCGTCGGCGTCAACAAGTACCGCAAGGATCAGGAAGATCCGATCGAGACGCTCGCGGTCGATAATCACAAGGTTCGCGAAGCGCAGATCGCGCGTCTGAAGACGATGCGCGAGTCTCGCGACGAGGCCAAGTGCAAGGCCGCCTTGAAGGCCCTGGCCGATGGCGCGGCGGGCGATGGCAACCTGCTGGCGCTGGCGGTCGATGCCGCGCGCGAGCGCGCGTCACTCGGCGAAATCTCCGACGCGATGGAAAGCGTGTTCGGTCGCCACTGCACGATGCCGCGTCCGGTCAAGGGCATCTATGGTGCGGCTTATGAAGGCGATGACCGGTACCAGCAGGTGCTCGATGGCGTCGAGGCGGTGTCGCGCCGGCTCGGACGCGCCCCGAAGATGTTTGTCGCCAAGATGGGCCAGGACGGGCACGATCGCGGTGCGAATGTCATCGCGTCGGCCTTCGGCGACATGGGTTTCGATGTTGTAACGGGCCCCTTGTTCCAGACGCCCAAGGAAGCATGCGACATGGCGCTTGAAGCCGATGTCGATGCGATCGGTGCGAGCTCGCTTGCCGCCGGACACAAGACGCTTATCCCCGAACTGATCGGCCTGCTGCGCGATGCCGGTCGCAGCGACATCAAGGTCGTGGCGGGCGGCGTGATCCCTGCCTCGGACTACGAATTCCTCAAGAATGCCGGTGTCCAGGGCATCTACGGACCGGGCTCGAACGTGGTCGAATGTGCCGCCGACGTGCTCCGCCTGCTCGGCCACAACATGCCGCCGGTGGGCAGCGAACTGGAAGCCGCCGAATAACGGTTGGCAGTGGACGGTTCCGGCAAAGTCGAGGGGAGAAGCAGGTCATGACGCATAAGCGGGAAACGCTCACGGTTCATGCCGGCACGCAGCCTGATCCGACGACGAAGGCGCGGATCACGCCGATCTACCAGACCGCCGGCTACGCCTTCGACGACGCCAGTCACGCGGCGCGGCTCTTCGGGCTGGAAGAATTCGGGAATATCTACACCCGGATTATGAACCCCACCAACGAAGCGCTCGAAGGCAAGATCGCCGCGATGGAAGGCGGCGTGGGCGCGCTGGCCGTGTCTTCCGGGCACGCGGCGCAATTTCTCGCCTTCTACACGCTGATGGAGGCGGGCTGCAACATCGTCGCCGCGCGCCGGCTCTATGGCGGTTCGCTCAATCAGATCGGCAATGCGATCAGCAAGTTCGGTTGGGAAGGGCGCTTCGTCGATGCCGGCGATCCGGCCGCGGTCGCGGCCGCGATCGACGACAAGACGCGCTGCGTCTTCATCGAGAGCTTGGCGAACCCCGGCGGCATCGTCACCGACATCGCCGCCATTGCCCAAGTGGCCCATGAGGCCGGCGTTCCGCTGATCGTCGACAATACGATGGCAACGCCGATGCTGTGCCGGCCGATCGAACACGGCGCGGATATTGTCGTGCATTCCGCGACCAAGTTTCTCAACGGGCACGGCAATGCGATTGGCGGCCTGATCGTCGATTCCGGCAATTTCGACTGGGGCACGAGCGACAAATTCCCGAGCCTGACCCAGCCCAATCCGTCCTATCACGGCCTGGTGCTGAACGAGGCGCTCAAACCGGTCGGCCCGATCTCGTTCATCGTTGGCTGCCGGGTGCTGGGTCTGCGCGATTTCGGCCCCGCGATGGCGCCGTTCAACGCCTTCCTCGCGCTGACCGGGATGGAGACGCTGTCGCTGCGGATGGAGCGGCATTGCCATAACGCGGCCATGCTTGCGAACTGGCTCAAGCACCATCCCAAGATCGCCTGGGTCTCCTATGCGGGCCTCGAAGACGATCCTTATCATGCACTGGCCAAGCAGTACCTCGACGGGAAAGGCGGCGCGGTCTTCACCTTCGGGCTCAAGGATGGCTACGATGCGGGCGTGAAACTGGTTGAGACGGTCAAGCTGTTCAGCCATCTGGCGAACATCGGCGATACCCGCTCGCTCATCATTCATCCCGCCTCGACGACGCACAGCCAGCTCGAGGAGGCCGAACTGGTCGATGCCGGAGCCGGGCCCGACGTGGTGCGCGTTTCGGTCGGCATCGAACACATCGACGATATCATTGCCGATCTCGCGCAGGCGCTGGAGGGAATCTGATTTGGCCGAACCCCGTACCGATTGGACTCGCGAGGAAATCGCCGAACTGTTCGACCTGCCGTTCACCGAACTGCTGTTTCGTGCGGCCGAAGTGCATCGCGCCCATTTCGCGCCGGATGAAGTGCAGCTCTCGACGCTGCTTTCGATCAAGACCGGCGGATGCGCCGAGGATTGCGGCTATTGCTCGCAGTCGGTCCATGCCGATAGCGGCGTCAAGGCGACCAAGCTGCTGGGCGTGCAGGAAGTGCTGCAACGCGCCGCGCAAGCCGCCGACCAGGGCTCGACCCGGTTCTGCATGGGCGCCGCGTGGCGCAATCCCAAGGACCGCGACATGCCTGCCATCATCGAAATGGTGAAGGGCGTGCGCGAGATGGGCATGGAAACCTGCATGACGCTGGGCATGCTCACGCCGAAACAGGCGGACATGCTCGCCGAGGCCGGCCTCGATTACTACAATCACAACATCGACACCTCGCCCGAGCGCTATGGCGAAGTGATCACCACGCGCACCATGGAAGACCGGCTCGATACGCTGGGCGAAGTGCGCCGCGCGGGGATCAACGTGTGTTCGGGCGGCATCGTCGGCATGGGCGAGACGCGCGAGGATCGCGTAGGCTTCGTGCACACTCTGGCGACCTTGCCCGACCATCCGCAATCGGTTCCGGTCAACGCGCTGGTGCCGGTGAAGGGCACGGTGCTGGGCGACATGCTCGCCGACACGCCCCTCGCCAAAATCGATGAGATCGAATTCGTGCGCACCGTCGCCGTCGCCCGGATCACGATGCCGCATTCGATGGTGCGCTTGTCGGCGGGCCGCGAAAGCATGTCGGAAATGACCCAGGCGATGTGTTTCCTGGCCGGCGCGAATTCGATTTTCACCGGCGACAAGCTTTTGACTGCGCCCAATGCCGGCGACGATGTGGACAGTGCCATGCTCGCCCGCCTCGGCATGCGCGCCATGGCGGTGAGTGAAACGCGTGCGGACGTCGAAGCGTCGCGCATGCCGGCAGGATGCGCGAAACTGGAGGCGGCCGAATAGCCGTGCTTACTTTCGCCGACTTTACCCGTCATGCTGCAAACAGGTTCAGCGCGACGACGCCGTTTGATGAGACCGAAATTGGAATTTTCGCCGCACGGCGAGTGACGAAAGACAGGGACTAATGTTCAAGAAAATCCTCATTGCGAACCGGGGCGAGATCGCCTGCCGTGTGATCAAGACTGCCCGCCGCATGGGTATCGCCACGGTCGCGGTCTATTCCGATGCCGATGCGCGCGCGCCGTTCGTGAAAATGGCGGACGAAGCAGTGCACATCGGCCCACCGCAAGCCGCCGAAAGCTATCTCGTCGCTGACAAGATCATCGCCGCGTGCAAGCAGACCGGCGCCGATGCAGTGCATCCGGGCTATGGGTTCCTGTCCGAGCGGACTTCGTTCGCCGAAGCGCTGGCAGCCGAAGGCATCGAGTTCATCGGCCCTCCGGTCAACGCCATCGCCGCGATGGGCGACAAGATCGAGTCCAAGAAGCTCGCCATGGAAGCAGGCGTAAATGTTGTGCCGGGCTTCGTTGGCGAAATCGAGGATACCGAGCACGCGGTGCGCATCTCGGACGAGATCGGTTACCCGGTGATGATGAAGGCTTCGGCTGGCGGCGGCGGCAAGGGCATGCGCCTTGCTTACTCCGAAAAGGACGTGCGCGAGGGCTTTGAAGCCACGAAGCGCGAGGGTCTGAACTCGTTTGGCGATGACCGCGTCTTCATCGAGAAGTTCATCCTCAACCCGCGCCATATCGAGATCCAGATCCTGGGCGATAAGCACGGCAACATCCTTTACCTGAACGAGCGCGAATGCTCGATCCAGCGTCGCCACCAGAAGGTGGTCGAGGAAGCGCCTTCGCCTTTCGTGACGCCCGAAATGCGCAAAGCCATGGGCGAGCAATGCGTCGCGCTGTCGAAGGCGGTCGGCTATTATTCTGCCGGTACGGTCGAACTGATCGTCTCGGGCGCGGACCCGACGGGCAAGAGCTTCTACTTCCTCGAGATGAATACGCGTCTGCAGGTCGAGCACCCCGTGACCGAAGCGATCACGGGCGTCGACCTCGTCGAGCAGATGATCCGCGTCGCCGCCGGCGAAAGGCTGGAAATGACGCAGGACGACGTGAAGATTGATGGTTGGGCGATCGAGAACCGCATCTACGCCGAAGATCCCTATCGTGGCTTCCTGCCTTCCACCGGGCGACTGTCGCGCTACAATCCGCCGGTCGAAGGCTGGACCGATGACGGCGCCGAAAACGGCCGGCGCGGCGTTGCCGGCGTACGCGTTGACGACGGCGTCTACGAAGGGGGCGAAGTCTCCATGTTCTACGATCCGATGATCGCCAAGCTGGTGACTTGGGGCGAAACGCGCGACGAGGCTGCTGACCTGCAGATCGCCGCGCTCGATGCGTTCGAGCTGGAAGGGCTCGGCCACAACATCGATTTCGTGTCCGCGATCATGCAACACCCGCGCTTCCGCTCGGGCGAACTGACGACGGGCTTCATCGCCGAGGAATACCCCGAAGGCTTCCAGGGCGCCCCCGCCTCGGACGATCTCAAGGTGAAACTCGCTGCGATTGCCGCATTTGTGGCTGCCGCGCGCGCCGACCGGTCGCGCCGGGTCGACGGCCAGCTCGCCGATCCGCTCGATCCGCCCGCGGAATGGACCGTCACCATCGCCAAGCAGCCGTTCGAAGTCGTCATCGGCGAGGACGAGCTGACGGTCGATGGCGAGCCGGTCGAGATCGAGATGGAATACACGCCGGGCGACAGCTTCGCGACGGCCGAAGTCGGTGGTGAGCACATCGGCGTCAAGCTCGCGGTCACACGCACCGGGTTCCGCATGACCACGCGCGGTGCGAGCCACCACGTCGGCTGTCTGCCTTCGCGAGTGGCGCACCTCGCGCGCCACATGCTCGAGAAGGTGGCGCCCGATCTTTCGAAGTACCTCATTTGTCCGATGCCGGGGCTGCTGGTCTCGCTCAATGTCGGCGAGGGCGACAAGGTCGAGATGGGGCAGCCGCTCGCAGTGATCGAGGCGATGAAGATGGAGAACATCCTGCGCGCCGAGAAATCCGGCACGGTCAAGTCGGTCAACGCGAAGCAGGGTGATAGCCTTGCCGTGGACGCGGTGATCCTGGAACTCGAATAGAATGCATCTCGATCACGACCCCGGCGCGGCGCCGGCAGACGAGATCGGTTTCGACGAGTTCCTGAAGGTCGACATCCGCATCGGCACGATAGTCGAGGCCGAAGTCTATGATGGCGCGCGCAAGCCGAGCCTGAAGCTGAAGATCGACTTCGGCCCAGGCATAGGCATGCGCCGGAGCGTCGGGCAAGTGCGCGCGCTCTATACGCCGGAAGATCTCGTCGGGCGGCAAGTGGCGGGCGTCGTCAACTTTCCGCCGCGGCAGATCGGCAGGGCCCTGTCGGAAGCGCTCACGCTCGGTTTTGCGGACGAGGAAGGGCGGGTGGTGCTGTTCTCGCCCGACAGCCGCGTTCCGGACGGCGCGAGGCTGTTCTGATGCCCGGCTTTGCGCAAGTCCTTGCCGAAGCCGAGGAGACCGCGTCAGGCCGCGCCTTCACGGTTCCCGATGCCTGGTCTCAGGGGCGCACGGCGTATGGCGGGTTCTCGACCGCTCTCGCGCTCGACGAAGCGATGCGGAGCGGGTCTGACCTGCCGCCGCTGCGATCTGCACAGATCGCAATGATCGCGCCGCTTGCCGGGCGGATCGAGGCCAGCGCGCAAGTCTTGCGGCGCGGTCGCAACGCCATCTGGATCGAGGCGCGTCTCACAAGCGAAAAAGGCGTGGGTCTCGTTGCGAATTTCGTCTTCATGCAGGCGGTGGAAAGCCGGCTTGTCCTCGATGCCATCGGCGTTCCCGAAGGTTTGATCCTGCCGGACGATGCGGTTCCATTCTTCAGCGAGCGAAGCCCGTCATTCCTTCGCGAGAATTTCGAAGCCCGTCACGCCCTGCCGGACGAAGGGCACGTAAGCGCTCAAGAATGCTGGTGGGTCCGTCTCGTCGAGCGTGAGGGCTTGCATCCGATGACGGCCATGTTGCTGTGCGGCGATGCGCTGCCGCCGAGCGTGATTTCGATGCTCGGGCCGACGGTTCCCGTCAGTTCGATGCACTGGCAAGTCAATGTGCTTGATACCGAACCGCAACCGCACGATGGCTGGTGGCTGCTGCGCTCGACCGGTGATTTCGTGCGTGACGGGGGCTTGAGCGAAAGCATCTCGATGTGGGGGCAGGACATGCGTCCCGTATCGACGGGTACGCAGTCCATCGCCTTGTTCGGTTGAGAACGGGGCCTTTCGCCGCATCGGCCTCAGTCGTCGACGTGTTCGGGTTTGCCTTCCCGCTTGGTCGACGCGAAATCTTCGAGCTCGCTCTCACTCATCGAGTCGTACATTTCACGCGAGGCGCCTTGCAGGTCGCTTTTGTTGGTCTCGCCGCGCTTGGCGGAAAGTGCCGCACCGGCGGCTTTTTGCTGGGCTTTGGATTTGGCTGGCATGACGTCGGCTTCCTTTTGACCGCGTAAAGGCGGCAGATCGTTGCAGGACTTGCCGCCCCGTGCGCTCGTGATCGGCGCAACAGCCCCCCCCCCGACAAAATCCGGCGGGATTAAACTGGGTCAAGCTGTTGCAGCGGAACGCTTATTGGGAAACAACGCAAGCGACCGATCCTGTTTCCCCGCTGCGCCACGCTTCGTCGCGCAGGGGTCACGTCCCAGGGAAAACGTGCGGCGTTAAAGCTCGCCGTCCAGGAAATTGGCAAGATCGTCCAGAGGCACATCGCGATCGAGATACGTGTGGCCAATGCCCTTCAGTAGCAGGAAGGGCAGGGTGCCGGCATCCATCTTCTTGTCGTGCAGCATGTGCGTGACCAGGTCGCCGCCGCTGCACGATAGCTTGAGATGCGCCAGCCGGGCTCGCATGCCGACTTGCGCGAAGTGGTCGGCGACCCGGTCGGCGCTGGCTTGGTCCATCTGCCCGCGCCGCGCCGAATAGCGCGCTGCAAGCACCATTCCGATGGCGACCGCCTCGCCATGCAGCAGCTCCGAAGAAAAGCCCGTCTCGGCTTCGAGTGCGTGGCCGAAGGTGTGCCCGAGATTGAGCAGCGCACGACGGCCGGTCGTCTCGCGTTCATCTTCGGCGACGATGCGCGCTTTTGCGGCGACGCTATGCGCGACCGCGTATTCGCGCAGCGCCGCATCGCCCGAAAGCATCGCCGCTCCGTTCCGGGTACACCAGTCGAAGAAGTCCGCGTCGTCGATCAATCCATACTTGACCACTTCTGCGTAACCGGCCTGCAACTCACGTTCGGGCAACGTCTTGAGGACCGCGAGATCGGCGATGACCAGCGCAGGCTGGTGGAAGGCGCCGACGAGGTTCTTGCCCGCCGGCGTGTTGATCGCGGTCTTGCCGCCCACGCTGGAATCGACTTGCGCCAGCAATGTCGTGGGAACCTGGATGAAGTGGCAGCCACGCTTTAGGATCGACGCCGCGAACCCGGTGAGATCGCCGATCACACCGCCGCCCAGCGCGATGATGTGATCGCCCCGTTCGACTTCCAGCGCGAGCAGCCAGTCGATCGTCGCGGCAAGTTCCTGCCATGACTTGGTGGATTCGCCCGGCGGAAGAATGCGCCACTGCGGCTCGTGCCCGTTGTCGCGCAGCGCGGCTTCGACGCGCTCGCCCCAGATCCGATGTACGTTGCTATCGGTGACGATGGGAACCGCACGCTTGCGCAGCTTGCCCTTCGCGAGCGGCACGAGTTGGTCGAGCAGGCCGGTCCCCACTCGCACCTCGTAAGGCCGACCGGCAATGTCGACCGGGATCACAGCCATTTGTCGAGCCCGTCCAGTATCTTGGTGATGGTCAGCGAATGCGGTCCGCTGGAACTTGTCACATGGATCGGTGCCTCGCTGTATGCAGGAATGCGCTGCTCACGCAGTTCAGCAAGGATTTGTCTGGGATCGCCTTGCTTGAGCAGGGGACGGTTGTCCTTGCGCGCGGTGCGTTCGACAAGCGTGTCGACATCGCTGTCGAGCCAGATGGTCAGCGCCTTTTCCAGGATCAGCTTTCTGGTCTGCGGGTTGCAGAACGCCCCGCCGCCGGTCGCGATGACGCAGCTTGAACTCTCCTGCAGCAGGCGAGCGATCACCCGGCGCTCGCCGTCGCGAAAATAGTCCTCTCCGAACATCTCGAAAATTTCCGGGATGGACATTTGTGCGGACGCTTCGATCTCGTCGTCGGAATCGACGAACTGGCGGTCGAGCAGCGCCGCCAGACGCTTTCCCACGCTCGATTTGCCGACGCCCATCATTCCCACGAGCACGATCGGCCGATCGAGGCGTCGCGCGATGTCGGCCGCATGGGCGGTAGAAGCTGGGGCAGGGCGCAGGTCCATTGCGGGCAAGCCTATAGATGGGCTAGGTCGCAGCGCAAGCAGTTGAAGGAAGGCGAGTGACGGTCGGAAAGCTAGGGGGCGTGCTGCTGTCGGTGGCTGTGGCGGGGCTCGCGGCGCTGTCGGTCTATGCCTGGGTCGATGGCGGCCGCGAACCCGTGCGCGACATCGTGATCGACATTCCGGTTCCGGGGGCAGGCCAGTGAAGCCATTGTTGTATTTGTCCGCCGCCGCGCTGACTTTGACGTCGGCTTTGGCGCTCGCGCAGGACGCACCCGAATCGCTGCTGCCACCCGGTTTCGGCACGCCCGAGCCTGCGCCAAGCCCGCCGCCGTCCCGCACGCCGGCGCCGGCGCCGGCGCCGGCCCCCTCGGCGCGGCCGAGCGCGTCGACGCCCACTCCCTCTGCCAGCGATCCGCAGCGCTCGGTCTCGGTCCCTGTGGTTCAGTCCGTGCCCAGTCCTGCTGCTCGCGAAAGAGGTCCGGATCGGGGATTGACCGAGGAGGGCGGGCTGGCGCTCGAACGGCTGCCTTCGCTCGAGGAACTCGAGCGGATGACGCCCGAGGAATTTGCCGACATTCTCGGCACCAAGCCCGATTACGACATTCCTCCTTCGGCGCGCCGCGAGATGAGCCGCGTCGGCCTCATCGGCGAAGAGGAAGGCGGTCTACCCGCCAATTCGCTGGCCGGTCAGAACGGCAGGCTCGTCAGCCTGGCGCTGGCTGGCAATCGTGGGCAGCTCGTTTCGCGCTGGGGCCACATCCTGTTGCGCCGGGCGCTTGCCTCGCGGCTGAATGCGCCTCGCGGGCTCTCGCCGCAGCAGTTCCTGGCGCTGCGCGTCCAGCTTCTTCTGCGCATGGGCGAAGTCGATGCGGCACGCGCCATCGTTCAGGACATCGACAACGGCAATTATACGCCGGCGCTGACGGCGGCGGCATTCGATACATACGTCTATGCCGGCGATCTCACCGGCGTGTGCCCGGTCATGTCGACCAACGTAGGAGGGCGCGACGATCCGCGATGGGCCGCCGCGCGCAACATCTGCAGCGCCTTTCGCGGCAGCAGCAGCGAAGCCCTGCGCCAGCTCGACCGATCGCTTTCGCGCGGCGAGATGTCGCGGATCGATCTGCTTCTGGCGCAGAAATACGCCGGTGCTGCGGGCAAGACCCGCCGGGCGGTCACGATCGAATGGGACGGGGTCGAGAGCATCACACCGTGGCGCTACGGCCTGGCCACCGCGGTCGGCCTGGAGCCGCCCGCCGCGCTCATGAAGGCCGGCGGCCATCGCTACGATTCGCTCGTGGCGCTGGCACCTGCCGCCAGCCTGCAGCGTCGTGCCGCCGCCGCCGATTGGGCCGCCGCCGCGGGCGTGCTGTCAAGCGAGGCGATGATCGATCTCTACGGCCAGATCTATGCGCAACCCGACATGGAGGCTGCCTTCTCGAGCCGGGCCGAAGCGCTGCGCAACGCTTATGTGGCCGGCGATGCTGCGAGGCGTTTGGCTGCGATCGAACAAGTCTGGGACGGAACCGAGAGCGAACCTGCCCTCTATTCGCGACGGGTCCTGACCGCGTTCGCGGCAGCGCGTTTGCCGGTGAGTTCGGAGCGGGCGGCCAGCGCGGCGCCGCTGATCGCCTCGATGCTGACCGCCGGTCTCGACGCCAATGCGATGCGCTGGGCGTCGGCGGTCGACACGGGATCGCTCGCCTGGGGCCTGCTTTCGGTCGCGGCTCCCGTTCGCTCGAACCAAGTCGACAGCGGCGCGATCGATCGGTTCATCGAGAACGATGACAGTCCCGAAGCGCGCAAGTCCACGTTTCTCGTGGCGGGTCTGGCCGGGTTGGGTCGGATCGGCGACGGGACGGCGTCGCAATATGGTTCGAGCCTCGATTTCAGCCTCGAGGGGCAGACCCGATGGACTCGCGCCATCACTGCGGCAGCCGAAAGCAACGATGAAGCGTCGGTCGTGCTGCTCGCGGGGCTCGGCATGCAGGGATCGAGCTGGCGGCGCATGACGCCGCGCTACCTCTATCATATCGTTTCCGCCCTGCGCCGCGTCGGCCTCGAAGCCGAGGCTCGGATGATCGCTGCCGAAGCCGTCGCTCGGGCCTGACCGGCCATGGCTCCGGCCCGGCCAGGAGCATCATCGCGCATCGAGGACTTCCTCGCGATGCTGGCGACCGAGCGCGGCGCTGCGGCCAACACGATCGCGGCCTATCGACGCGATCTGGAGGGCGCGAGCCAAGTGATCGGCGATCTCGTGCAGGCCGACGGGTCATCGCTCACGCGCCTCGGGCAGGCATGGTCTGGACTCGCAGCCACGAGCCTGGCCCGCAAATGTTCGGCGTTGCGCCAGTTCTACGGGTTTTGCGTCGACGAGGGCCTGCGCGACGACGATCCCTCGGGCGCCTTGCCGCGCCCCGCGACACGGCGGCCCCTCCCGCGCCTTCTCTCGCATGAGGATGTCGAGCGGCTCCTCTTGCGGGCAGAAGAAGAAGCGCAAGGTGATGCCCCGGACGCAGTCAGGCTGCTCGCCATGCTGGAGCTACTCTACGGTTCGGGTCTCAGGGCTACCGAACTGGTCGCGCTGCCGTTCGCCGCCATTCCCCGCGATGCGCCGTTCCTCCATGTCACCGGCAAGGGCGGACAGCAGCGGCTCGTCCCGGTGAGCACGCGGGCGCAAGCCGTCCTGGCGCGCTGGCTGGTGCACCGGGGCGCGCTGGTCTCCAAGGACAAGCCATCGCGTTTCGCGTTTCCGTCTCGCGGTGCCTCGGGCCATCTCAGCCGCGTGCGTCTGTTCCAGCTCTTGCGCGAACTGGCCACGCGGGCCGGAATTGACGCGTCGCGCGTCTCTCCGCATGTGCTGCGCCATGCCTTCGCGACGCACCTGCTCGAGGGCGGCGCCGACTTGCGCGTGCTGCAGACCTTGCTTGGCCATGCCGACATCGCAACCACACAAATTTACACGCATGTCGACAGCGCGCGGCTCGTTGCGCTGGTCAATGCGCGTCATCCGCTGCGCGATGCGCATCGTCGCGAAACGCCTCCATCGGGAACAAGCCAGCAAGCACGCCGTTGAACGCGCGACGATCGAACTGGAAAATGGGGATCCTCGGATGTCTGGCAATCAAAGAAACCAAATTCGCCGCGCTCGCCGCGCCCTGGCGAGCATCGGCACGAGCGCGACTCTCGTGCTTGCGATCGCGGGGTGCACGACGGCTCCGGCCAGTCGCGAAGGGACGATGGGCACACCCGCGACGGTGGATACCATCAGTCAGGCCGACAAGGCCCAGGGTGCCAAGGCGCATCCCGATCTGATCGCGGAATTCGGCGGTGTCGTTACCGGGCCCCAGGCGGCTTACGTCGAGACCGTTGGCAAGAACATCGCGGTGCAATCCGGGCTCAGCAACGCGCGCAGCGACTTCACCGTCACGTTGCTCAATTCTCCCGTGAACAACGCCTTCGCGATTCCAGGCGGCTATGTTTACGTCACTCGCCAGCTGACTGCGCTGATGAACAACGAAGCCGAACTCGCGGGCGTGCTCGGCCATGAGATCGGCCACGTCGCGGCACGCCACTCGGCCAAGCGGCAGAAGGCGGCGACTCGCAATTCGATCCTGGGTGCCTTGGGCTCGATCCTGTCCGGCGTGGTTCTGGGCGACAGCTCCTTCGGCCGACTGGGGCAGCAGGTCTTCTCGCAAGGCTCGCAGCTGCTGACACTGCAATATTCGCGTGGACAGGAAACCCAGGCCGACAATCTCGGCATCTCGTACCTGCGCAGCGCCGGTTACGATCCGCGCGCGATGTCGAGCGTGCTGGAAAGTCTGGCTCGGCAAAATGCCCTCGAGGCGCAGCTGCGCGGCTCGCAAAATCAAGTCCCCGCCTGGGCTTCGACTCACCCCGACCCCGCATCGCGCGTGCGCGCCGCTCTCGCGCAGGCGGGACCAAACGCCACGGGCATGACCAATCGGGATACCTTTCTCACGCGGATCGACGGGCTGATCTACGGCGATGATCCCAAGCAGGGCATGATCGAAGGCGCGCGGTTCATCCATCCCGACCTGCGCCTCGGCTTCGAAGCGCCCAACGGCTTCTATCTCGTCAATGGTACGCGCTCGGTCTCGATCAGCGGCGAATCGGGCAAGGCGGAATTCACGACCGCAAGCTTCGACGGCAACCTGACGAATTATGTGACCACGGCATTCGGCCAGCTTTCATCGGGCAATCAGCGAATTACCCCGCAAAACATCGAGCGTACGACCGTGAACGGCTTGCCTGCCGCTTATGGCACCGCGCGCGTGCAGGGGAGCAACGGCCCGCTCGACGTCGTCGTGTTCGCCTATGATTTCGGAGGCGGGAAGGCTTACCACTTCGTGACGATCACGCAGGCAGGCGGCGCCGGGGTGTTCAATCCCATGTTCCGCTCGATGCGCCGCATTTCGGCAAGCGAAGCCAGCGCGGTCAAGCCCAAGCGGCTCGACGTCGTGACTGTAAGGCCTGGCGACACAATGCAGACTCTGGCGGCGCGCATGGCGTTCGACAATGCCAAGCTTGAGCGCTTCCTCGTGCTTAACAATCTTTCGGCCAATTCGCGGCTTGGGGCGGGTAGCAAGGTTAAGATCGTTACCGACTAAGCGCGTTGGAGCTCGATCGCTCAACCGCTGCAGGCAAAAGAAAAGGCGGCAGGATTGCTCCTGCCGCCCGATCTTTGGAACGATTGTGCTGTCGATTACGACGAGCCGTCTTCGCTCGCCATCTTCGTCTTCACCGTGGTGAACGTCGTGCTCAGCTGCGAGCCGAGGCCCTGCATGGCGACGATCGCGGCAACCGCGATAAGAGCGGCGATCAGGCCGTATTCGATGGCGGTCGCGCCGGCTTCATCGCGGCGGAGCTTCTTCATGAACTTCATCGTGTGTCTCCTGGTGAAGTAATCTGTCTTCGGTACCCGGTCCGTCTCGAAAAATCTTAGCGCGGACAGGCTTCGAACTAGGGGAGATTTCTTGAAATAAGCTTAATCGGTCAGTGGCGGGATGCGGCGAGGGTCTCTCTTGCGATATCGATCCACATTGTGACCGTAGTATCGGCGACCCCCTGTAGCGCGCCCAGCATGACGAGTACTATCATCGCGCAAATCAGGCCGTATTCCACAGCCGACGTCCCGCTGTCGTCTTGCGAAAGCTTTCGCAAAATATCGGAAAGCATAATTTTACTCTCGCAATTCGACCGTCGTTTCTGATGAAGGTTCCCTGTAAAATATTGATTAATTTGGGTGGGCGAACTGGAAAAAATCTCGACATCGGTATGGGTGGCGGCTGTCGCGCTGCTGGACGCGCAATCCCGTGTCCTCATGCAGCGGCGGCGTTCAGAAACGATGCATGGCGGGCTATGGGAATTTCCCGGTGGCAAGATCGAACCGGGAGAACACCCCGCAGCCGCTGCCGTGCGGGAGATAGGAGAGGAACTGGGCCTCGCATTGCCATCCGACGCGCTCGTCGTTGTGGGGTTCGCCAGCGATGAGATTGTGTCCGGGGCGGGCGCCGCGAGCTTGACGATGCTGCTTTATGCGTGCCGCCAATGGTCCGGGACGCCGGAGCCGCTCGCTGCCGACGCATTCGACTGGTTCGACATCGCCGATCTCGATGCGCTCGCCATGCCACCGGTCGACCGACCACTCGCCGCGCGTCTGAGAGAATTGCTTTTCCACAATCTGCTTTAGGCGCTTGCAAATGCGGAAGCGCCTTTCTAATAGGCCCTCTCCCGCGCCCGTAGCTCAGCTGGATAGAGCATCAGACTACGAATCTGAGGGTCGGACGTTCGAATCGTTCCGGGCGCGCCACAGTTTCCGCCGCTCTCTGCAAAAGCAGGGGGCGGCGTTGCTGTTTTGGGGTTTCGATGCGGTAATTGAGCTGGCGATCGAGCGGCTCGAACCGCTTATCTGGCGGTGTTGGTTCCGCGACGCGATAGCCGCGCGATCCCATCCGCCACGATCGGCACGGCGAGCAGGATCGGCAGGCACAACAGCAGACCTTGCCAACCGAAGTTCGAAAGCATCAGCATCGCGACAACGGCACCGAAAAAGCCTCGCGTCGAATTGTTCATTTCGTTTCACCGGCAACGCTTGCGGGACGGGCCAAGGCTAATAGCGCAGGCCGTGCCTCGCAATCTGGTTTGGCTGCCCCGGATGTTCGGATTCGGGACTCGCCGGTTGTTCGAGAGAGCGGTCCTCGATGATGTCCGCCGTGGCACCTCTAATTGGCGCTGGCGAATGCAAGGCTCTGTGCCCTTCGCGCGATGCGTTCTTGGCTTTCACAAGCCGACACCAGGCCGCTGCGACGCGAATAAAATCTGCGCCGCTTCGTGATCGGATGACGTGCTCGACCAAAAAGCCTAAGTTCTCGGTGATGGACAAAGGCGTGGCCTATATCCGCATGCCTCTGGCGTTCGCCGCATTGCTCGGCGCCTGCGGTGCCAATGACGCTCCCGCAGCGAAGTCTCGATCGCCGCTCGCCGACTTTCTCATTCAGAACGTGTGCGTCGACGAAGCGGGCGCGACGACTGGCGAAGATCCCGCCAGCTGTTTGCGAAGTCGTGACCTGCAATCCGGGGAAGTCCCGCCTTTTCTTCTGACGGACTATGACAAGGCTTACGGCGGCACACGCTACCAGGCGGTGACGAGTGTGCCCACACCGGAGGGGCGAGTGCGCGTGAGCAAGCACATGGGCGATGATCTCGCCGCCGAATTCGATCCGGCGTCCGACGGCTACGACATCATCGAGCAAGATGGGAATTACGTTTCGTTCATCGCGACCTACGATCAGCAATGCGGGGAGCAGCGGCTTTCAGGGGCAGGATCGGACGACGGCTGGTTGCTGTTCCCGAATCGTCCGCTTGGCGAAGCGGGAAGCCGGCGGCAGGACATGACTGTGGAACGGATCGATGCGCGGGCTGCGTGCCCGAGCGGCGAACGCATGAGCCGGGTCGGCGGCAAGCAGATCGTCGCGTATTGGGAGGCGCCGCATACGGTCAGCTTCGAAAGCGGCAAGACTCTCACGACGATCGTCTCGGAACATCACGCGCACCACGACCTGTCGCAAAGCAACAACGCGATCGAGCGGTTCTATTTCACGCGCGAATACGGATTGTCGCGCTGGGAAGCATGGATCCCGAAAAGCCGGTGCATCGAAGAACGCGGGCAGGGCGATCCGCTGCGCATGTGCGATCCGGATGACCCGGAAAATTTCCTGCGCGGCCGGTGCGCCCCGGATGACGGAACCGCCATGCGCGGCGGTCAGCAATGGATCCGGATCGACTGTCGCGACACCACCTTCCATTGGCCGCGCCCTTAGCCAAAGATCGTCCTTGGGATGGAGGGCGTGTTTCCCAAGTTTCCGGTGCGCGCGCAAATACTCCGATCAAAGGCATGGCCTTAAACGCTTCGCAAGCTTTCGTGCCTAAAAAACGCATCGAACTTTTGTGGCAGAGTGGATTGCCAGTACGATGCGAAATCCTGGGCGCCATGCTGACTTAAGCCATCCGAGCATTTCGAGCGGTAATACTGGCTGGTTGGCATTGGCTTTCGCCTTGTTCTGCGCCTTCATAAGCCAGGTTCCCGATCTCGTTCTTCTTCGTGCGAGTCCGAATCTCGATTTCTGGGTGCATTACAATTACGCCCGCGAATACGTCGCGGCGATCGGCGCGGGCGAGTGGCGGCCGCACTGGGCTTTCCAAGCCCACGAAGGGCTCGGAGAGCCCGGCCTGATGTATTATGCGCCGCTCTACTACTACGCCGTCTGGGCACTGCACCTGCTGACGGGTTCGGTCTGGCAGGCAATGCAATGGGTCGAGATCGGCGCTGGCGCTCTTCTGGGCTGGTTCACCTGGAGGCTGTGCGCTGACTGGGGGTATGGACGGCTCAGCCTGCTCGCGGTGCCACTGGCGGTGTTCGCGCCCAATCTCGTACTCTTGCACAACGGCTTCAACGGCTATCCCTGGGCCAGCGCGGGTGGGCCTCTCGCGGTGCTTTACTGGGCATTGATGAGGCCCAAGGCGTTCGACGGGCGGGTGGTCGATCCTGTGGCGATCGGCGCGCTCTCACTCGTGATCTGCACCCACACGGTCACCGGGTTGATGGCGGTGATCATGATCGGCGCGACCGGCCTGCCTGTAGTCCTGCGCGCGCCTGTCGCCTGCTGGCGAAGTTCGGCCGTTTGGCGCCCGGCTGCCACGATTCTCGGCGGGCTGGCGCTTTCGGCATGGTACCTCCTTCCGGCCTTCGGGTCGCTCAGTCTTATCGAAGCGGGGGTATGGCGCGAGAATTATACGCCTTACGATGCCTTCAGCTTGCCCGTTCTGAGCGCTGCGGCTCACGGCATTCGCTGGTTCGGCTTCCAGTGGCCCATATCGCTGGTCTCTTTCGCGCTCTGCGGTACGGGCCTCTGGATCGTTTGGCGAAAGAAGGAAGCATCGACGCTTCCGCCGTGGTTCGCGCCCACCTTGGCGATCGTCGCCGTCACGATCTTCCTGTCGACCGAGCTGTCCTATCCCTTGTGGATGATCGACACCCCGCTGCGCAACGTGCAGTTCCCGCATCGTTTCGTCACGCTGCTCGAACCGGTGGCTCCCTTCCTCTTGGTTTGCGCATGGGCGCGCATCGGACGGTGGCGATCGTCGTCATCGCTGGTCTTGGGCCTGACGGCCATCGCATCCCTCACCATGGGGGCTGCCCTTGTGGCAAAGAGCGCACTGGTGGACGGCGAATCGCTCACGCCCCATCTCGGCACCTTGTCGCCGTACCCCGGCCTCGATGAATATCGCACCGCCGCCGCTGCGGAACGCGGTTATCGCAGCGACGACTTCGACTGGCCGGCGCACTGCGCGGCCCGGAACCTCACTTGCTCCCGGATCGGTCGCAGTGGCGGAGCGAT
Source organism: Novosphingobium aquimarinum (assembly GCF_009746585.1). Lineage (GTDB taxonomy): Bacteria > Pseudomonadota > Alphaproteobacteria > Sphingomonadales > Sphingomonadaceae > Novosphingobium > Novosphingobium aquimarinum. Next base: position 20,005 of record NZ_WRPO01000009.1, on the reverse strand, counting down.
CCGCTTTCGTGTCGATGCAACGGATGCGGGCCCGGTCACGCTGCCGATCTTTCAGTTCCCGAGCTGGGCGGTGGAGATCGGCGGCGTGGCAGTGCCTGTCCGGGCCGAACGCCTGACCGGCCTCGCCGAAGTCGAGTTGCCTGCGGGCCGCAGCGAAATTGCCATGTTCTGGAAACCCCTTCCACTGGAGACAGCCGGAATTTGGACGACGCTGGCAGCGCTCCTGCTGCTCGTGACGGTCGCTATCGGCCACAGAATGAAGAGATCGGCGGCACGGCCGATCGCCCGTAGTGAGCGAAGCCCAGGTCCGCTTCAGACCTCAACGTGAGGTCCGTGCCATTGCACAGCTTCGCGGGCTGCGCGGCCAGCATAGCATCGCAAATTGCCCTGTCTTGGCGGGGGCTGTTCCTACTGGGATGGGGCGCAGGCGTTGGATCCGGCTGCGAAGTCTCCGCAATTCTCAAAACTTGAGAACGTAAATAGGAGAAAGTGGCTCCCCGAGTAGGATTCGAACCTACGGCCATTCGATTAACAGTCGAATGCTCTACCGCTGAGCTATCGGGGAGCAGCCCGGTTTCCCGGGCAGGGGTGGGCCTATAGCAGCGCAGACACGTTTGGCAAGACCGTGCCGTTGCGAAATCGCGCGAATGGGGATGGCCGGCGCCGTCAAACCTGGAATTGTTCGGCGAAGATGCGCTCTTCCAGGCTGAAGCCGGGTTCGAACAGCAAGGTCAGTTCCTTTTCGGCGGATGCGAGAATCCGCACGGATTTGATCTCGCGCACTTCCTTTTGGTCGGCGACGGCGGCGACGGGTCGTTTTTCCGGCTCATGGATGCGAAATTCGATCTCCGCGCTTTCCGGGATGATCGCACCGCGCCAGCGTCGCGGGCGAAACGGGCTGATCGGCGTCAGCGCCAGCATGCGCGAACCCAGCGGAAGGATCGGACCATTGGCCGAAAGGTTGTAGGCGGTCGATCCGGCGGGCGTCGCGACCAGGATGCCGTCGCCGGCCAGTTCCTCCATCCGGACTTTGCCGTTGATCAGGATCTCGATCTTCGCGGTCTGGCGCGTTTCGCGCAGTAGCGAGACTTCGTTGATCGCATGGTAGCACAACTCCCGATCGTCCTGCGTGGTCACGTGCATTTCGAGCGGATGGACCGCGACGCGGTGCGCCGCAGCGACGAGCGCACCGATATCCTGACCCGCATGATGGCCGTTCATCAGGAAACCGACCGTGCCGAGGTTCAGCCCGTAACACGGCTTCACCCGGTCCCAGTCCAGCATTTCATGCAACGTATGCAACAGGAAGCCGTCGCCACCCACCACGACCAGCACGTCGGCGTCCGCAGGCTTCACCCAGCTGTGACTGGCCTTGAGCGCGGTCGCGCCCTCCTGCGCCTTGCGGCTGTCCGACACGACCAGTGCCAGTTTCAGATCGCCTGCCATGGACATCCCCCGGATCGTCTTGTCAGCGAAGGGCTCGACAATTTTGAACGCTTTGGCAAGGCCCATGCTATACAGGCCAGGAATGCGTGCGACCATCGATACGATCACGAGCAAGCTGGAAGAGCGGATGACCGGGCTGACGGCGCTCGACAGCGCCCGGCAGCGGTTCGACGAGTGGGGCCAAGGGGCCACGGCCGGAACGCGCGAACCCCATGTCCATGCGATGCTCATCAGCTTGCGGCGTTTCGACACGGTGAACCGTGCCTATGGCGCCGACGCCGGCGATGGCGTCCTCGGGGAAATCGCGGCGCGGATCGTCCATTTCGCGCAGGACGATATCGATGCCCCGACATTCGTGGCGCGCGTGGCGGGAGGAAGCTTCCTACTCGCGGCGCACGAGGCCTGCAGCCGCGAACGGTGGCACTTGCTGGCGGAACAGCTTGCGGACGCGGTGGCGCGTCCGGTGGACACATCTGCGGGAATCGTGCGGCTGACGCCGCGCGTGGCGCTCGTGCGAGCATTGATGGGCGAGACATTCGCCTCGATGCACGATCGTCTCAGTGACGCGCTTGAGCAAGCCGGGCGCAGCGAGGGCACGCATCTCGTGTGGGCAAGAGGGGAGGCGGTTCCGCGCGGCAGTACGACGTCCGAGCTCGAGGCCGACCTGATGGGCGCGATCGACGGGGGACAGATCGAAATCCTTTTCCAACCGCAATTCAGCTTGCCGGACGATCGGTTGACGGGGGCCGAGGCGCTGGCGCGCTGGAACCATCCGGAGCTTGGCCGCATCGGCGCCGGTTCGCTTTTCGCCATCGCCGCGCGCACGGACCAGATCGGGCCGCTCTCGCGCCATATCGCGGCAAAAGCCCTCGAGGCCGCGCGCGAATGGCCCGGCGATGTGCGCCTTTCGCTCAACATCACGCCGGCCGATCTCGCGTTCGGCTCCTATGTCCGGCAGATGACCGACCTCGTGCGCGAAAGCCGATTCCCACCCCGGCGGCTGACGCTCGAGATCACGGAACAGGCGCTGATCGGCGACATCGGTCTTGCCGCGCAAACCATGGCCGAATTCTGCGCCCAAGGCATACGCATCGCGCTCGACGACTTCGGCGCCGGGTTCTGCAACTTCCGCTACCTCAAGCTTCTCCCGCTGCATTATCTCAAGCTCGATCGCTCGATGATCGAGGGGATCACGCGCGACAAACGCGATGTCGCGGTACTGCGCGCGATCGTCGCGATGGCGCGGGCGCTCGATCTTGAGGTCATCGCGGAAGGGATCGAGCGGGACGACCAGCGCGATGCCATCGCGGCCGAGGGGTGCGCCTATTATCAAGGCTTCCTCCGCGCGGAGCCCATGAGCGCTGCCTCGTTCGCAGCGATGGTCGCGACCGAGGCCTGACCCCGGCTGGAGGGCAGGGGTCGTCACTCGACCCGCGGCTCGCACCACCACAATCACTCCGTTCATCCCAGACGCTGCCCGGATCGCCAAGGGGAGGGCGCTCTTCGGCGCGCGCGTTCATTTGCGCGCAAGGTTCGCTTGAACACCCATGCCGGACATGTCGCCTGGATCCGGTGGCAGCACTTATGAACCGCGAGCCCGCATCGAAGGGCCGCGGGAGCAGCTTTTTCGCTGGGCGCGTCCGTCGCCGGCTGACGAAATTGCGGCTGGAATTGCAAATTGAGGAGAGTTTCATGCGTGTTATGCCCCCCTTGTCCAAGGCCAATCTGATCCTTGCCGCCGCCGCGCTGCCGCTGGCGGGAGGTCTCGCCGCGCAGACACCCGAGGCCGACGTTGCCGCGACCGTTTACGGCGAGCAGACCATGCCCGCCGTGGCAGACATGGCCGAAGGTCCCGAAATCGAAGGGATCATTTCCGCCCGCAGTGGCGAGAAAATGCAGGTGACGGGTGCGGATGGCACGCAAACGGTCGTCGCGCTCAGCGACAGCACCGAGGTCAAGTCGAGCGGTGGTTTCCTCGGCCTGGGACGCAAGGAACATGCGGCGGCGTCCTTGCTCAACGGCCTGCCCGTAGCGGTCGAGACGCTGCAGTGGGACGGCGGCCTCGTGGCCAAGCGCATCGAACTCAAGACCAAGGATCTTAAGACCGCGCGGATGATCCGCAACGGCACCGACCAGCGCTTCGCGGAGCAGACCGCAGCGACCGAGTCCCTGCGCGGACGCCTGGGCGACATCGATCAGTACAACATCAAGGGCACGACCAACGTCAACTTCGCCACTGGCCGCTATGCCTTGAGCGAGGAAGCGAAGGCCGATCTTTGCGCTGCGGCGGCGCAGGCCGAAAGCACGGACAATGCGCTCTTGCTGGTCGTGGGTTACACGGATTCCACCGGCAGTTACGAAGTGAACCAGGCGCTGAGCGAGAAGCGTGCAGGCCGCGTGGTCAATTACCTGCAGCAATCCTGCGGGTGGAAGCCCTATCGGATGCTGACGCCCACCGGCATGGCCGAAGCCGATCCGATGGCGCCCAATGACACGGCCGAAGGCAAGGCCCAGAACCGCCGCGTCGCGGTCAACATTCTCGTCAGCAAGAGCGTCGACGGACTGTGATGAGCGAGGGGCGGGCTCTGCCCGCCCCTACTTAACAGGCATGATCGTTACCATTGGGGCCGCGCGTTCGCACGGACCCGTGGTCCACAACAAGCATCAGAGCTTGTGCCGCATCCGCACTGTGACAGGGCCCCGCGCGACGTTGTGACGCTTGGCCTCGGACTGGAAGTAGCGCGATTCCTGAACCGGATCGATGAAGGCTTCGCCGTCGCGAATCTCGATATCCTCGACCGGAACGCCGCGACCGTCTTCGAGCACCAGTGCCGCGACTTTCGACTTCTCGGGATCGACCAGCATGCGCTGAACCGTCCCGATCCGCGTCCCGTCGTATGCCCGCAAGGCACGACCGCGCAGGTCCTGGCTGTCGTTCTCGAGCTGGTAATCGTCCAACTCTTTGAGGTCGATAAATTGATCTACCATCTTTGTACCTTTCCGTAGTCAGCGCCCGCTCAAGCGGCGCTTTGCAGGATCTCGATGTTCTTCTCGTCGACGACGAGGAACGCCGGCTGATCCTCGATGATCTTGCGCGTATCCGCATCGAGCGGCTTGCCGGGAAGATCGCCGATCGAGCTCGCATCACGGATCATGCCGTTGGTAATGCGCAGGCGCTGGCCGGGGTTGATGTCCTTGTAGGCGTCGCTCGGCGCATCGACGATCAAAGCGAACATCCGTCGGCCTTTCTGCTCGACCCAGAAACCACGGTCGGTCGGAACCTTGGGACTATCGACTTCGGCCGAGAAATCGTCCCGTCCGATATACTGCTCGGGGGTGGCGAAAATGTCGGCGATGGTCAGCGCATCCGCATCGGCATCGGCGTTCGCGCCGGAAGCTGCCGCCTTCTCACCCATGTTTTCGGTCGCGCCGTCATAAGGCGCCATGGAGGTGGCCGCAGCCGGTTCGGCTTGCGTCAAAGCCGCGTCGTCATTGTCGCTGCTGGATACCGCCCACCAGAGCAGCAGGGCGGCCAGGATGAAAGCGAGCAGAATCCATATCCAGGCGTTGCTTTTTTTCCGTTCAACGGGGATCTCGGCCAAATCAGGCCTCCTATTCTTGGTGTGAGCCTTCTCTGCTCCACGGATTTGCTTCACTCAAAAGAAGCACGTGCGCCTGGCGTGGGAGAAAGGGTGTCGAATCCCTAGGGTAATGGGGATCGAGAGCGAAGCTCTATTGATGTATATCGAGTTTAAACTCGCCTCATCGTCCATGAGCCACGCCTCAACCGATACTCTCGATTGTTCAGCATTAATAAGTGCGCCCGCCGCACCGACCGAATCGGTCTAAACCCGACCCACCATCGGCCAAACCGATAGATCTACGCCGAACCTACCTTGCGTGCGATCGTGCTCAGCCCCTTGGTGAGCTGGAACAGGCCATTGAGGCGCGACTTGGGATCGCCCCAGGCGCGATTGACCTGCAACTTGTTGTCGGGACGCAGCTTGATCGTCCCTTCGCGCTTGGCCGCGTATTCGATCAGCCCTGCGGGATTGGCGAACGCGTCTTCGTGGAAGCTGACCAGCGCACCGCGCGCGCCGACGTCGATCTTGGCGATGTGCGCTTCGATCGCCTGCTGCTTGATTTCGATCAGCTTGATGAGGTTGGCCGTAGCGTCGGGGAGCGGTCCGAAGCGGTCGATCATTTCTGCCGAAAGCGCTTCGATTTCCTGTTGGCTATCGGTGTCGTTCAAGCGGCGATAGAGCGCCATGCGGACCGCGAGATCGGGTACGTAATCCTCTGGGATCATGATCGGCGCATCGACCGTGATCTGCGGGGACAGCCCCGACGTGTCCTTCTCCAGACCCGCTCCACCTGCCTTGGCCGCGAGAATCGCATCCTCCAGCATCGACTGGTAGAGTTCGAACCCGACTTCGCGGATATGGCCGGATTGTTCGTCGCCCAGCAAGTTGCCCGCGCCGCGAATGTCGAGGTCGTGGCTGGCGAGCTGGAACCCGGCGCCGAGGCTGTCGAGATCGCCCAGCACCTTGAGGCGCTTCTCCGCCACTTCGGCAAGCCCGGTGTTCGCCGGCGTCGTCAGGTAAGCGTAGGCGCGCAATTTCGATCGGCCGACGCGCCCGCGAAGCTGGTAGAGCTGCGCGAGGCCGAAGCGGTCGGCGCGGTGGATGATGATGGTGTTGGCGCGCGGGATGTCGAGACCGCTTTCGACGATCGTGGTCGAAAGCAGCACTTCGTACTTGCCTTCGTAAAAGGCGCTCATCCGTTCTTCGACTTCGCCCGCGCCCATTTGTCCGTGCGCCGTGACGACCTTGATCTCTGGCACATGCTTGCCGAGCCATTCCTCGATTTCGGGCATGTCGGCAATGCGCGGGACGACGATGAAGCTCTGCCCGCCGCGATGGTGCTCGCGCAGCAGCGCCTCGCGCATCACCATGTCGTCCCACTCCATCACGTACGTGCGCACCGCGAGGCGATCGACCGGCGGGGTCTGGATGGTGGACAGCTCGCGCAGGCCCGACATCGCCATCTGCAAGGTGCGCGGGATCGGCGTCGCGGTGAGCGTGAGCATGTGGACGTCGGTCCGCAGCTGCTTGAGCTTCTCCTTGTGATTGACGCCGAAGCGCTGCTCCTCATCGACGATGACGAGACCGAGCCGCTTGAACGAGACCGACTTCGAGAGCAGAGCGTGCGTGCCGATGACGACGTCAACGGTCCCCGCCGCCAATCCATCGCGTGTCGCTTTGGCTTCCTTGTCGGGGACGAGCCGCGAGAGCCGTCCGACTTCGAGCGGGAAACCTGCGAAGCGCTCGGAAAAACCGGTGTAGTGCTGACGGGCGAGCAGCGTGGTCGGTGCGACGACGGCGACTTGCTGGCCTGCCATGGCCGCGACGAAGGCGGCGCGTAGTGCGACTTCGGTCTTTCCGAAGCCGACATCGCCGCAGACCAGACGGTCCATCGGCTTGCCTTCGGCAAGGTCGCCCAACACATCTTCGATCGCGGCTTCCTGGTCGTCGGTTTCCTGCCAGGGAAAGCGGTCGGCGAACTGATCGTAGCTCGAACTGTCGGGCTGGAGGACGACTGCTTCGCGCAAGGCCCGTTCGGCGGCGGTCTTCATCAGCTCGCCCGCGATCTCGCGGATGCGCTCCTTGAGGCGCGCGCGGCGCCTTTGCCAGGCTTCACCGCCGAGCTTGTCCAGCGCGACGCCTTCGCTTTCCGAGCCGTAGCGCGAAAGCACGTCGAGGTTCTCGACCGGGATGTAGAGTTTGTCGCCGCCCGAATATTCGAGCATCACGCAATCGTGCGGGCTCTTGCCGACGGGGATCGACTGCAGGCCTTCGTACCGGCCGATGCCATGATCCATGTGGACGATGAGATCGCCGGGTGTGAGCGCCGCCAATTCGGCCAGGAAGGCGTCCGAATCCTTGCGCTTCTTCTTGCGACGCACGAGCCGGTCGCCAAGAATGTCCTGCTCGGCGAGGACTTCGATCGTATCGTTGGCGAAGCCGGTTTCCAGTGGCAGCACAAGCGCTGCGGGCCGCGACTTCGAGGCCTTGCCTTGCGCGTCCTGCCAGCTTTCGGCCAGGGCCGGTTCGGGGGCCATGGCTTCGCCGAGGATCGACGTCAGGCGAGCGCGGCTGCCTTTGGAATAGGCGGCGAGGATCGCCTTGCGGCCCGATTTCGTGACCGCATGGAGGTGCTTGGCGGCAGCTTCGTAGGCATTGTCGCCTCGCGCGCGCTCGGGCGCGAAATCGCGCGCGTTCGAGAAGCCGAAGTCGATCGTCTTGGGGCCTTCGGGTTGCGCAAACGGATCGGCACGGTGCGCGGGCCATTGCGCCAGGCATGTCTCGAGCTCTTCGGCCGAGAGGTACAGCGAGTCCGCATCGAGCGGTCGATAGGAGCCGGCCCGCTGCCCGGAGGTGTCGAGCCGGGAGCGGTGATAGTCGGCAATGTCCTTCAGCCGCTCTTCGCCCGCCGCCTGGGCGTTGCTTTCCAGCACGATCAGGTCGTCGCTCGACAAGTGCGCGAACAGCGTATCGAGCCGCTCTTCGAACAGCGGCAGCCAGTGCTCCATCCCCGCGAGGCGCCGCCCTTCGCTGATCGCCTGGTAGATCGGATCGCCGGTGGCATTGGCGCCGAACCGCTCGCGGTAGCGGCTGCGGAAGCGCTTGACGGTGTCTTCGTCCATCAGCGCTTCGCTTGCGGGCAGCAGCAAGTGCTCGTCGACCGGGCCGGTTGAGCGTTGCGTAGAGGTGTCGAACAGCCGCAGCGTTTCCAGCTCGTCACCGAAGAAGTCGAGGCGGAGGCCCTGGCCTAGACCGGAAGGCACGATGTCGAAGATCGATCCGCGCACCGCGAATTCGCCCGCGTCGATCGCGGTGTCGCTGCGTTGATAGCCCTGCCGGCGCAGCAGCGCGATCAGGCTTTCGTGACCCAGCTCCATGCCGGTCTTGAGCAGCCGCACCGATTCGCGGATGCGAAACGGCGTAAGCACGCGCTGGAGCAGGGCATTGACCGTGGTGACCAGAAGCTGCGGCCCGTCCCGCTTCGCTTGCAGGCGGTGCAGCGCCGAAAGCCGCCGCGCACTCACCGAGAGCGCCGGGCTGGCGCGGTCGTAAGGCAGGCAATCCCAGGCGGGAAACTCGATAACATCGAGCTCGGGCGCGAAGAACGACGCTGCTTCAGCCAGCGCGCTCATGTCCGCTTCGGCATTCGCTACGAACACGGCGCGGCCCTTCGCGGCGCGCGCCAGGTCGGCCATGACGAGCGGCTGCGCCCCGCGCACGACGGAGGACAGCGTCAGCGGCGCCTTGGCCGAGAGAATACGTTGAATGTCGGGCATGAGACGGGAACGGGGCGAGATAGCTGCTTGCCCGAGAAATTCAATCGCTATGGAAAGGGACAGGGCGATGCGCTGACCATGCGGCGCAGCCGGAGCAAGGAATGGATGCCAATGGCGACCGGCGCGCGCCACCGCCCGTCATGCTGAACTCGTTTCAGCATCCATTCCTCCACACCGACCGCCGGTCTGCGGGGCGCGATGGACCCTGAAACAAGTTCAGGGTGACGGTCTGGGTGGGTGGATCGGCGGTAGGCCGGACCGGCAAGCCGCGATAACGACCTCACGCCAGCGCATTCACCGTGGGATGTCGACGTAGTCCAATTGCTGCATGCGCACCATCAGTTCGCCCGCGAACCGTTCGGGCACGGGATCGGTTTGCAAGGCCCAGGCCATGACGTCGACGTCATCTTCCTCGAGCAGATCCTCGAACCAGGCGATCGCGGCTTCGTCCCACTCGCCGTGAAAGCGATCGAAGTAGCAGCCGATCATGTAGTCCGCTTCGCGCGTGCCGCGATGCCAGGCGCGAAAGCGCATGCGGGCGAGACGGGGCGAAAGTTCGGACATGCCCGCGCCGCTACCCGTTCGGAGCGGCGCGGGCAAGATGTGCTTCGGACCAGTCCGAAAGCTTGGAAAGTCGCCCGCAGTCTTCGTCAGCTATGAAGCGCCTTGACGATTTCGGCCGGGGAATGGCCGGTCAGGGTCTTGGGCAGCTCGCCGATGAGCACGTTCTCGAGCTCTTTGTGATAGCGCTTGCGCATCTCGCCCAGCGACTTGGGATCGGCGACGACCACGAGCTTGTCGATCTTGTGCTTGAGCACCTGACTGTTCAGCCACTCCGCGACGGCGACGACGTGGGCGCTTTCCTCTAGCTTGTCCAAGCGCCCCTTGGGTGCGCCGCTGTTGAAGCGGGAGACCTTGTCGTGATCGCGCGCGCCGTAGCTGTAGTTGGTTTCCTCCAGATCAGGCGTTTCCAATTGCTTGAGTTCCGGATCGGCTTCCATTCCCGTGTTGCGGAACAGCTCGAAATTCTCGCCATCGACGACGGCAAAGACGGTTCCGTGCGGTAACAACATGCGGTTTCTCCATTTATGTAATCGTTCTGCCCCATCATAACCGTTGGGATTGCGGCGATGTTCCGATGACGCTGGCGAAACGAGGCATTCGCAAGCTAAGAGCCTGCCCATGCGGCCCGAAGCGCTCCACTCCCTGTTTGCCGAAGTCGAAACCCTCGAAGGTGTCGGCCCCAAGCTGAAGCGCCCGCTCGAACGTCTCGGGCTCGCGCGGATCAAGGACGTGGCCTATCACTTGCCCGATCGCTTCGTGGAGCGACGCGCGGTGCCCGACCTCGACGAGGCAGGCGTGGGCGAGAATATCGTCATCGCGCTGACCGTCCGCGAACACCGCGCGAGCTCGGGCCGGGGCCCGTTCCGTGTCCTCGCCGAAGACGGCAAAGGCAACATTTGCGCACTCACCTACTTCGGCCGCGCTTCCTACTCGGCGCGCAAGGCACTGCCTGTCGGCGAACGACGCTGGGTCGCGGGGCGGCTCGATCAGTACGGGCAGATGCTGCAGATTGTGCACCCGGAGCATGTGTCCGAGGACTCTGCCGCGCCGCTCGGGCATTTGCGCGAGCCGATCTATCCGCTGTCCGAGGGATTGACGCAGGGCCGCATCGCCAGCCTCGTCGCGCAAGCCCTCAAGGCGCTTCCCGACTTGCCCGAGTGGAGCGATCCCGCGCTCGTCGAGAAGCGCGGCTGGCCCGACTGGGACGACGCCTTGCGGATCGCGCATCGCGAGAAAAGCGAAGCCGCGCTCGATCGGCTCGCCTTCGATGAGCTGCTCGCCAACAGCCTCGCGCTGATGCTGGTGCGCGCGAGCAATCGGGCGCAGCGCGGCACCCCGCTGACGGGCGACGGGCACTTGCGCGACAAGCTCGCGCTGCCGTTCGCGCTGACCGGGGCGCAAGTGCGCTCTATCGGTGAGATCGAAGGCGATCTCGCGCAGGACGCGCCGATGCTGCGCTTGCTGCAGGGCGATGTCGGTTCGGGCAAGACGATCGTGGCGCTGCAGGCGATGCTGGTCGCGGTGGAAGCCGGGGCGCAGGCGGCGCTGCTGGCACCGACCGAGATCCTTGCGCGCCAGCACCATGCGACACTGATGAAGATGGCGCGCGGCACCGGCGTCGAGATCGCGCTCCTGACGGGGCGGGACAAGGGCCGGGCGCGCGAATCGGTGCTGATGGGCCTGCTCGACGGCTCGATCCAGATCATCGTGGGCACCCACGCGATCTTCCAGGACACGGTCGAGTACCGCAATCTGGCGCTGGTCGTGATCGACGAACAGCACCGCTTCGGCGTCGGCCAGCGCTTGATGCTGGCGCGCAAGGGGCGCCGCACGCCGCACACCCTGGCGATGACGGCAACGCCGATCCCGCGCACGCTGACTTTAGCGCAATATGGCGAGATGGAAGTCTCGCGGCTCGACGAACTGCCGCCCGGCCGGCAGCCGATCGACACGCGAGTCGTCGCGATCGAACGGATGGACGACGTCGTCTCGGCAGTCGCGCGGCATCTCGAGGCAGGCGCGCAGGCCTATTGGGTTTGCCCGATGGTGCGCGACAACGAGAGCGACGATCTCGCCGCCGCCGAAGCGCGCTATGCCGCGCTCAAGGAGCGGTTCGGGGACGACGTGGTGCTGGTCCACGGACAGCTTCGTCCTGAGGCGAAGGACGCGGCGATGGAACGATTCGCGACCGGTGCGGCCAAGCTGCTGGTCGCGACCACGGTGATCGAAGTCGGTGTCGACGTGCCCAACGCGACGCTGATCGTGATCGAACAGGCCGAGCGGTTCGGCCTCGCCCAGCTCCACCAATTGCGCGGCCGCGTCGGGCGCGGGGAAGGCAAGTCGGTGTGCCTGCTCTTGCGCGGCAATACGCTGTCGGAGACCGCGCGCCAGCGGCTCGCCTTGATGCGCGAGACGCAGGACGGGTTTCGCCTCGCCGAGGAAGATCTCGAGCTGCGCGGCGGCGGCGAACTGCTCGGCACGCGCCAGTCGGGCGACACGCCGTTTCGGATTGCCGATCTTGAGCAGATCCAGCGCCTGCTTCCTGTCGCGCACGACGATGCGCGGTTGCTGCTGGAACGTTCGGGCGGCGCAGGCCTGTCCGGCGAGCGCGGCGAGGCAGCGCGGCTGCTGCTCTATTTGTTCGAGCGCGACTGGGGCGTGCAGCTGTTGCGCGGCGGCTGATATGCGCGCAACGGCTGCCGTGCTTGCAAGGCAAGCGCTTCGGCCTATCGTAAGCGACATGCGAAGCCTTTCCCTGATTATCGCCCCGTTGCTGCTGGTCGCCGCACCTGCTCACGCCGAACTCGCGCCTGCCGAAAAACGAATGGTCAGCGCCGCCGATGCCGGGAGTGAGCGCGATATCGCCTTGCTCGAGCGGCTCGTCGCGCAGAACAGCGGCACGCGCAACGTGGAGGGCGTAAAGAAAGTCCGCGACATGCTGCTGCCCGAGTTCGCGGCACTGGGCTTCGAGACCCGTTGGATCCCGATGGACGCGGTCAACCGCGCCGGACACTTGATCGCGACGCACGCAGGTAAGCCCGGCACCACGCGGATGCTGCTGATCGGCCACCTCGATACGGTGTTCGAACCGAGCTCTCCCTTCCAGTCGGTGAAACGCGAAGGCGACATGCTGCACGGCCCCGGTGCGGCGGACGACAAGGGCGGAGTCGTGGTGATGCTTGCGGCGCTGCGCGCGATGCAGGCGGCGGGCACGCTCGACGGCGCGAACATCGTGGTCGCGCTGACCGGCGACGAGGAGGCCGCCGGCGAACCCGTCGACGTGGCGCGCGCCGATCTCGTGGACCTCGCTCGCAAAGCCGATGTGGCGCTCGATTTCGAGGGTCTCGTGGTCATCGACGGGCAGGACTTCGGCTCCGTCGCGCGGCGTTCATCGCGCGAATATACGATCCGCACGTCAGGCAGATCCGCCCATTCGAGCGGGATCTTCTCCGACAGCGTCGGCAGCGGCGCGGTTTTCGAGATGGCGCGGATCGTCGATGCGTTCCGCACTGAGCTGCCCGAAGCGAATCTCACGTTCAACATCGGTCTGATCGGCGGCGGCGCGACCACCGAGTTGAGCGACGACGATGCCGAAGTCCATGCGACCGGCAAGACCAACATCGTTCCCCCCATCGCGATCGCCCGCGGCGACTATCGGGGGCTGACGCAGGATCAGGTCGACCGGACCGAAGCGAAGATGAAGGCGATCGTCGCGCGCCATCTGCCGAAGACGGACGCAACCATCACGTTCAAGGACGGCTATCCCCCGATGAGCCCCACGCCGGGCAATCAGGCGCTGCTGGATCGGTTGAATGCGGTCAATGCCGATCTCGGGCTCGATGCCATGCCGGCGCTCGATCCGCTCAAGCGCGGTGCGGGCGACATCAGCTTCGTGGCGAAATACGTCGATGGTCTGGCGGGGCTGGGGCCGAGCAGCAGCGGAGACCACACGCCCGAAGAACGCGTCGACCTCGCCAGCTTCCCGCGCCAGATCAAGCGCGCCGCGATCCTGATGACGCGCCTCTCGCAGGCGCCCGCCCCGGCGGACTGACGCACGAAGCGCCTATATTTGAAGAAGAAAGTGGTCGGGGAGAGAGGATTCCCGACTAATTTTCGACCGCTTCTAAGCGTTCGCAGAAAACAGCCATTTCCACGCTCCCGGACGAAGCGTGTAGCACAATCTGTGGCACAATTTGTGGCACAGTGCTAGAGTCGAATTAAGATCGTCTCGACGATAGAAATCCAGCAGCAACCTCGCCCGACTGTGTCCGATATCTTCAGGATCTGGCTGCCTGTGGTATTTCGATCTGGTCCCTGTCGGAGAGCAGCCATGCGATCAGCTTACTCACTGCTTCATCAGCATCGGTCGCAGTCCTGACCTCGCACTCCCAGACGATTGCAACCCGCCACCCCCTCACACGAAGATCAGCAATGTTGCGCCGGTCTCTCTCCTGATTGGCCGTGAATTTCGCTGTCCAGAAGTCGGTTCGCGTGGATGGCGTTGACGCTAAACGGCAGCCCGGGTGCCTGTGCCAGTAGCAGCCGTGGACGAAAATAACCGCATCGTAGCGCGGCATGACGAGGTCCGGTCTGCCCGGCAGATCCTTGCGATGCAGCCCGTAGCGAAAACCAGCAGCATGCAATCTTCGTCGAACTTTCAATTCCGGTTTCGTGTTCGCGCCACGAATGCCGCTCATCATTCGCGAACGGGTTTCTGGATTTACGACGTCGACCATGTGAATTGATCCTGGATTATCCGAGCCTTCCTGGTAAGACGGCTGATGAAGGGAAGACTGCAATTGGGTTCTGGTTTCAAGGTAGTAGACGTCTTTGCGGGGCCTGGCGGGCTCGCAGAAGGCTTCTCATCATTCATTGCAAATGATGGCTCGTCGCCATTCGATATCGCCCTTTCGGTAGAGAAGGAGAAGTCGGCGTTCGCAACGCTACGCTTGAGAGCTTTCTCGCGACAATTCGCGACGTTGCCGTCGGAATACTACCGTTTCCTCGCCGGCAATACTTCCAGAGACGCCCTCGTGGCGGCGTATCCAAAGCAGTGGCAAGCCGCTGCCGACGAGACGCGCATGCTGGAACTCGGATCTGACGAGGCCCGAGCCGAACTGGACCCTATCCTCGATCTCCTCAAATCCGAAGGCGAAACTGTGCTCATCGGCGGGCCTCCTTGTCAGGCATACTCGCTGGTGGGCCGAGCTCGAAACAGGGGCAATTCGGAATATGTTGCTTCCGAAGATCATCGGCATTTCCTCTACAAGGAATACATCCGGATAATCGAACGGCTCGAGCCGGCTGCTTTCGTGATGGAGAACGTGAAGGGCATGCTCTCAGCCACAGTCGATGGGGAAAGCATGATTGATCGGATCATCGCTGACCTGCGGTCCATCGGAGGCGAGACCGACAGGTATCGATTGATACCTTTGGTGAGTCATCCCGACGGTGGTTTGCGCGGCAACATCATTTATGCCGAGAAGTTTGGAATCCCGCAGAAGCGACATCGCGTGATCCTGATGGGCGTCCGCGCTGACGCGGTGGATGGGATAGACAACTTCCCGCGCCTTGAGCCTGTTAGCAGAACGGTGACAGTGGCTGATGTCTTGGGGGGGATGGAGCGCCTGCGAAGCGGATTGAGCCGCGGAGGCGACGACGGCGACCGCTGGCAAGCACACGTGGCTACAGCTTTTTCGGAAGCAGCCGACGCACTCGAAGGTCAGTCCGAAATGGGTGAAGTGCAAAACCGGCTCATAGGATATCGCGACGAGATCCTCTCAGTCGACAAGGTGATGGGCAGAAAGGGGACGCAGGCTACCCCAATCGCAAGCAACGTGATTGCTGCTTGGCTGCAGGATGGCAATCTCGAGGGCCTGCCAAACCACGAGACAAGAGGTCACATGCCCAGCGACCTCGCTCGCTACGCATTTGTCGCGACGTTCGCCGAGGTCACAGGCCGGACTCCGAAAGCGAAGGACTTTCCTCCTGCATTGGCTCCTGATCACAAGAGCTGGAACAGTGGGAAGTTTGCCGACCGTTTCCGGGTGCAGCTCTGGGAGCATCCTTCAACCACGATAACGAGCCACATCTCGAAGGACGGGCACTACTTCATCCATCCGGATCCTGCCCAGTGTCGCAGCCTGACGGTTCGGGAGGCGGCGAGGCTGCAGACCTTCCCCGATAACTATTTCTTCGAAGGAAACCGGACGCAGCAGTATGTCCAGGTCGGAAACGCGGTTCCGCCTCTGCTAGCCCGACAGATAGCCGCCGTGCTGTGGCAGGTCCTTGATGATTGTGCCCTGGGACGGGCTGAGACGGCGAAAGCTCGAGTTGCGGCTCAGTAGAATTGCTCGAGCCGATTAGCCACTTCGATCGCGATGACCGCCTGTTTTTCGGAGGGCAGTTTGTGCGGAATCTGTGAGCAGACGGTAAGGATACCTTTCTCCTTCGGAGAGATTTTTCCCATGTGCAGGCCGAAATTGAGCATCTGGCTCCAGTATTCCCCCCCTTGCTGCATCACTTCGGTCATCGCTTCTGCACCGCTCATCGCATTGCGGTCCTTGCGGTCACTATCCTTGGCCGCCTTCGCTTCCTGAGGACTCACGAGAACATCACCAAAGTTCGCCGGATATTCCAGATCGCGTCTGCTTAGCTGCTCCCAGCAGGCCTGCTTCTTGGCCCACTCGCTGAAGTTCCGGACGCCGTCAGGCGGGTTCGTGATCTGCTCATTCGCTGCCTTGGCGGTAACTTTCAATGCCTCTTCGAGAGCGGCCGGGACGCGCTGAAGTTTCCAGATCCGGTCAAGATCAGGCACCTTTCCTTGTTGCTCCGCATCATGAACAAGCTTGGCGAACGCATAGGTCACGATGTTGGCGCGATAGCCCCCCTCATACCAGTCTTGGGCCGGCACCAGCTTTTCGAGGGTCCTGAAGATGATTGCCTTGGCGACGAGTCGCTTGAACCAGGTTTCGTCGAACTCACTTTCGTTCTTCTTCCACTCCTTTCCGATTGCGCTGGCAAAGTTGCCGAAGTTCTTCTGTGCGCCAAGGCTGACAACATGCGGCTTGCATCGATAGGAATTCTCGAATTTTGCCAGATCGGTCTTGGTGATGAACTGGCTTCGCGGGAACTCAGCCTTGAACTTGCGCTTTTCTGCCACGCTGCGCTTGCCGTATTCGTCCGCATACTGCCCACGCGCCCGCTCGTAGAACCACTTCGTTTCCCGGTATTCGTCTTCTCCGGACGGAGCCAGCACGCGGCGGGAAAATTCCTCTATCTGAACATGGAAGGGCTGGTTGGAAGAGAAGTCGGCCGCATTCACCTTGTTCTGGCTGTTTGCATAGAGCGAGATGTTTGGGACGATCTCCTCGACACTCGCTTTCGGGACGACTGTCAGCTTCATCTGCACGAAGACGTTCTTTAGCTGAGCTGGAGACAGCTTCTTCGCCGCGTGTATGGAAGCGGTCGTCTGGCCCCCGTTCACGATCTGGAAGTTTTCGGCTGACATCAGGAACAGCCCATCTTCCATCTGGACTACCTCGACGCTCTCGGCGGTCGCCGTGAGACCGTTGTTGTAGGAGAAGAACATGGAGGGATCGTCCTTGATCGTGTCCCGGATCCCACGGTTCACTTTGTTCCTGGCCTGAAGAAAACTGCGAACGTTCGCTTCGAGAAGCCTTGCTCCCCATTTATCGTAGATATCGGCCAGTTGCGATCCGGGCACGACGGCGATGTAGCTCTCGAGAGGGGCTCCATCAAAGGACGCCTTCAGGACGGAAATCGGCTCGCCGAAATCATCGGCGAAATTTACGACGAGGTCGTCGCGTGTCTGTCCCGAACTGATGAAGCGCTCTAGGCGGGCGAGATCCCAGATCGATACGGTTGTTGGAATTCCGGCAATGGTTCCAAGGCTGTGAGCGTCCCAGGATCGAGCCTTGTTCAACCGGTTTGTTACGAGGATGAGCTTGATCTTGCCGAATTTCTTTATGTTGCGAACGAAGAAATCGGCGAAGACGAACGCTGAACTTGTTTCCTCGAGCTTCTCACTGAAGCTCGTATCGCGCGCTGCCTTGGTGAATTGGATCAGCTTGTTCAACAGAGCATTTATGTCGGCCTTCAACAGGCCCTGTGGCTCTTCCGACCGGACGAAGTCGGAAATGATGATGCTTAGCACGCCCTCTTCGTCCCCAGGATCCCAGCAATACGCGCTTATCCCGATCGATTTCTTGTCATAGGTGCCTTCGTAGAAGCACTGCTCGAAAGCGCTGATTTCGCCCGCCTCGTCGAGGATCTCGCCGACTTTCTCCAAGAACGCTTCGGAGGTTATGAGGCCCATCGCGTCAGCGTCACCCTGAACATCAGCAATCAGTTCACGATGGAAGCTCGTCATTTCGTTCATGCGGCAAGGCTTTCGGTGATCAGCGAAGAGACGTCTTCGAAGGATATTTCGAACGGCGCGCAGGCGTCGAGAGCGATCGAGTATCGGACACCGGAAACCCCAGGCGTCAAGGGCGTCGTAATTCGGGGGAAATCATCGTGGACCGAGTAAAAGTCAGGTTCGCCAGCTATCCATCTGCGCTCGGAATAGTCGTCCTCGAAATCGAAGCCGGTCGCAGCAAGCGTTTCCTCCCATCGCGAATAGGTTTCGAGATCGGCTTGCGCGAAGACGTCTTCGAGAGCCTGCACGTGATCGGTAAGGGTCATGCCGTGCGGCTTGATGACCGCGTCTACGGGCACGACTGTCAGCACAAGAGATGCACTTTCGACATCGGAAAGCTGATCTTCGGATGAGATTTGCACATACGGTCTCGCGGCGCCGCGGCGGGCCTTTACTTCAACAAGGCATTCGCCAAGTTCGAAATCCTTGGCCGAGCCAAGCGGACCACGCCATGCTTCGATCGCAGAACTCGGTCCGGTCAGATCGATGAGTTTTTCGAGGAAGTGCAGTTCTCCTACAAGACCCCGCTGCTCCTCGAGTGAAAGAATGTCCGACCGGCCGCCACGCAGCAGGTGGTGCCAGCGTAAGGTGCGGCGCAGAGCCCTTTGAAGCGCGTCCGCGTTTCCGGCGGCCAGTTCACCGGCTGAAACGATATCACGGCAGAGGCTGGCGAAGAGTTCTTTCTGCTCGGGATCCTTCAGCAACAGGACCAAACCCTGCCTGCCTTCGAGGTCCCGATACGAGAGGTCCAGATTCTTCATCTTCGGCAACGGGCGGATCGCTTCAGTCTCAGTATCGAGGCGAAGGACCAGTCCCGGCTCGCTCCTGTCGGACACGACCCAGAAGAAATCGTGCTTGCCCTTGCTATCGACCCGTTTGGCTTCGGAGCCGCCCGTATGAAGGTTTCCCCATGGGTTCTCAGTCATCTTCGAGCTCCGTTTCTTCGTCGTCATCCGGATCGCCGAACATCTCCTGAAGCTTTGTGGTATTCAAAATGTATTCGACCTTCTTGTCGGCGTTTGCCGAAGGAGGGAAGCTAATGCCCCAGCCAACGACTGGCTTGGTCGGTAGCAATGCGGCCTGCTTTTCGGTCAGGCCATCGTCGGTGATACGAATGTTGAAGAGTATAAGGAGGGGGCGCTTGCGCACTTCCCGATAGATTCTATCGGGAAAATTGCTTTTCGCCTTGCCCTCGCTTGATGCTTGGTAGTCCTGCTCAGCCTTTTCTCTTTGCTGGTCGGTGAGGCCGGTTCTCTCCACGCCACGTGACGCCAAACGAGCCTTCTTGTCGCTGATCGCGAGAAGTCCGTTTTCTTCAAGAGAGCTCCCCCCGATCTTTCGCCGCACGGGTTTGATTTGCCAGCCTTCAATATCCTGAACTGGCTCAGGACTTTGGCTCGTAGAGACTACAAGCAAATCCCATTCGGCAAGCTCATCTGCCGACCGCTTCCGGATGTAATCCCGCACAGGCCGCGTATCGGTGAGGATAGACTCGCGGACGTTGTCGAAATCCCGCAGGAAGCTATCGACCAACTCCACCGGAACATGCCTGAGCAGGTATCCTCCTGAAACTTCCTCCGCTGAACCCTGGTCCTTTCCGATCCTGCGCAGCGCCTCGATAAGCCGGGTTTGGGCTTCGCGATTTCTGCGTCTTATGCCCTCGTCATTGCCAAGTTTCGTAGTCTCGATGAAGTTGTTCGAAAGCCCGACGAGCAGGTGCTTTTCACCCGAGCCCATCTTGTTTCGGGCGGTCACCATGAGCGCGCTGGGGTGACTGCGCACCGCCAGACCAAACTCCTCGGGTGTCGCGTTACTTTGCTCCATGCGCTTGAGTTCGCGAAGCAACTCGTCAGTCGCTTCCGCGATGTGCGCATACCACGAGGATGCCTCTTCAGGCATCCATATCCGGCAGAGATCTTCGTAGTTTGTCCGGTATCCGAACCACCGGCCCATCTGCATGAGCGTGTCATACATCATGGAGTTTCGAAGGAAGTAGGAGACCGTCAGGCCTTCAAGGGTCAGGCCCCGGGACAGCGAGAAACCGCCCACGGCGATAACAGTGAGGCCTGTATCTGTCAACGGCGGAGTAAAAGTCGTCCATTAGGCGGAGTAAAACCAGGCCACTTGATCCGGGTGTTGGCGAGCGCCGTGAGGGCGTAGCCCGAGCGGGGGTCGCCAACACCCGGATTGTCATT
>NZ_WRPO01000008.1 GCF_009746585.1 Novosphingobium aquimarinum | reverse complement strand
ATGACAATCCGGGTGTTGGCGACCCCCGCTCGGGCTACGCCCTCACGGCGCTCGCCAACACCCGGATCAAGTGGCCTGGTTTTACTCCGCCTAATGGACGACTTTTACTCCGCCGTTGACAGGGGGCGGCCATCCTGCGCTGGGCGGCACTCTGCCGCCGGTGCCACGGCGCATATGGGCAGGCAGTAAAATCGTCTTCCATGACGATGGTCATCGCATGCACTATGATGCGCCCTATGCGAGCGATGTCGAAGGCTATCGCGGACTGCTCGTTCACGGTCCCATGCAAGCGATGTTGCATTTGCGCCTGGCCACGAGGTCAAGGGGCGCCGACCTGACGCCCCCGGTTTCCGCAGAGTGTCGACCCTCTACTATAACGAACCACTCATGCTTGACGCCACCGAACAGGACGGCAGCGTCCGCGTGTTCGTCGAGCTGAACGGGCAGATGCGCATCGTCACGACGACTAACCGACATGTGGCAGCAGCGATTGATACGCGCAGAATGGCGGATCTATCGGCGCCAATGCCGGGCGGAGTGTCCACAACTGCTGCTGAGACTGGGCAAAAGTCGAGAAGGGACAATCTTGATCACCGACGAAGCCATAAAATGAAAGCTTCAGAGCTGGCTCAGCGCACCGGAACCATAATCGAGCTGACAGTAAGAGTAGGTCAATCCGTTAAAGCCAAAGACATACTAGCAATTGTCGGGTAATTTTCAGCTGCCGGACACGTCCCTGCAAGATGCCAAGCCCATAAAGCAATGCGGCGAATCGGTGCTTCGGCGAGGAAACGAGTCCTTTCACGGGAATGGAATTTGGGGGCGGGCCACGGTCGGGCCACGACTCACAAGCCTCGTAAATAGGCCCCATAAAATTAGATGCTTACACCTGAGCTGTGAGTCCTGTAAGCCCCACTTCCCTAGGAAAATCGTTGGGTCAAAGGCGCTGGTGCCTTCGCTCGTCAATGACCGATATTCTGCGCGAGCCTCTCTTGAGGCCACCGAAGGGACGTCCGCGTATCCTGCCCCGGCGGAGTTCGATCGCCCCATCGAATCCAACGCTGGCGCGATCCGGCACAGATGATCGCGCTGACTCAAGCCGGGCACGCGGGCAGGGCATCGTCCAAGGGTGAGCCTGCCCGTCGCTACAGTGTGTCCATCACGCCGCCATCGACGCGCAGGGATGCGCCTGTGGTGGCGCTGGACAGCGGCGATGCGACGTAGGCGATCAGGTTGGCCACTTCCTGCACGCTCGCCGCGCGCTGGATGATCGAGGTCGGGCGGTTTTCCATCACGAATTCGGCGGCGACGTCTTCGACCGGCTTGTCGCTCTCCGCGACTCGGTCGGCCAGCATGTCCTCCAGACCTTCGGACAGTGTCGGACCGGGCAGGACGGAGTTGACCGTCACCCCGGTCCCGGCAAGTCGCTTCGCGAGGCCGCGGGCGAAGGCGACATCGGCGGTCTTGCTGACGCCGTAGTGAATCATCTCGACGGGAATGTTGAACGCGCTTTCCGAGCCCAGCATCACGATCCGGCCCCAGCCTTTCTCGACCATGGCCGGTGCGTAGACCCGCGACAGCCGTACCGCGCTCATCACGTTGATGCGCCAGTGATTGTCCCATGTGTCGTCGTCGGCATCGAAGAAATCGATGGGTGCGAAGATCCCGGCATTGTTGACGAGAATATCGACCGGGCCGGTGGCGGCGTGGATCGCCTTGCAGCCTTGCGCCGTGCCGACATCGCCGGCAACGGGCTGCGCGCCGGCTTCTATCCGTGCGGCGGCGTCGGCAGTGCGGTCTTCATCGCGGCCATTGACGAAGACCCGCGCTCCGCATTCGGCCAGCGCTTTCGCCGCCGCAAAGCCGATTCCGGCGGTGGAACCCGTCACGAGGGCCGAACGGCCGGAAAGGTCGAGTTTCATGTGCTGTCTCCTGGCTGGATACAGTCACCAACTCATCGGCGATCGCACGGTTGCTCCATCGTGGGTCAGCGCGATCGCGAAATGCCTGCCGATGGTTGGAGAAAATCCCAAGGAGAAGACCGGCGCGTGCCGGAGCATGGTTCGGTCCGCTGGGCTTCTCGTGATGATCTGGTGCAAGCGGATGCGGCAGCGAGGGTCACCCATCCCTTCCACATCGCCTCTAGGGAGCCAGGCAGGCAGCCAACCTCCGTCGACGCATCGAAAACGTGGTTCGATTCCTGGCGCGTTTCGGGAGAGTGCGGTGAGCCCTCAGCGCTTCTCGAAGCGCTGCAGGCCCTCGCTGAGGCGGTTGGTGCCGATATCGATCGAATCGCCCGACCAGTCTGCCACGAACACGCTGCGCCATTCGACGCCGGGGGCGAGGCGTGCGTCGTTATTGCTCACCTGGAGGCCGTTCGAGGAGTGAAAGCGGTCTTCCGCGCCCACGGCGATGAAGGCGGAGTGGTTTTCCTTGTTGCGGCCCTGCACGAACCAGTTGCCTTCGATCTTGCCGACGGCGC
Organism: Novosphingobium aquimarinum; assembly: GCF_009746585.1. Classification (GTDB taxonomy): domain Bacteria; phylum Pseudomonadota; class Alphaproteobacteria; order Sphingomonadales; family Sphingomonadaceae; genus Novosphingobium; species Novosphingobium aquimarinum. The sequence continues at coordinate 132,989 of NZ_WRPO01000008.1, read as the reverse complement.
CGGCGGGCAGGTCGATCATGTAATTGGTGCCGCGCCCGGCCGCATCGTCGAAGCTGGAGTTGAACACGCCGATGCGTTCGGCCCGGCTCTTCACGTAGTGGCCGCCGCGCCCCGCCTCGAAGCGCGAGCGGGTGACGGTGAGCGCGCCGTAATCGCCGATGTAAACAGAGTGCGCGCAGCCGCCGCCGCCTTCGCACGTGCCGAGCCGGGAGAAGGTGGACTTGTCGATCATGATCGTCCCGTCGGGATCCGAGGCGCCCAGCACGCCTTGTTCGGAATCGCGAAACCAGCTCTGGCTGACTTCGAGATCGCCGTGTTCGATACGGATGCCGGCGCCGTTCTTGTCGGGCACGCGCATGTTGGCGAAGACGAGGCCCTGGACTTTGGCCGAGCGCCCGCGCAGCACCAGCGCCGCCTTGCCTTCGCAGGTCGTGCCGTCGAGCACGGACTGGCCGGGAACCGCGGCCTGGTACGTCACGCTGCCTTGTGTCTGCACCGCGCAATCGGCAAAGCTCATCGTGCCGAAGCGGATCGTGCCGGTACCACCGCCGATCGCGTCGACCGCATCCTGCAATCGTGCGAAACCCCGGCCGCTCTCGACCACGGTGTAAGGCGATGCGCCGCCCGGCTGCTGGGCCGTGCTGGCGGTCTGGAACAGGCCAAAGGCCAGGGTGATGCCGGCGATCGTGCCGAGAGTCGTGCGTATCATCTGCCCGTTCGTACAGGGTGCCGGTTAAGCAACCGAGAATCTCTTGAAAGCGATCGCAGCCGGAGGCAGTATCGCTGTGCGGGCCGGGCCCCTCTGGCGTGATGCAGTTCGATGAACTGGACCACGTGATGTCGGACCGCATCGGATGAGACCGATGCGCCGGACAGGGAGCTTTCCATACCCCTTCCGACGGTAACCGGTGCCGACACGAACTGGCACCACCACGGGCTCATCCGATCGAACCAAATCGTTCTCGTTCGATAGGGAGTATCTCGATGTCCGACCGTTTTTTCAGTCTTCTCGAGCGCTTGCAGAAGATCGACAGCCTGCTGCGGCGGGCGCAGTCGTTGCGCGGTGCCGATCCCCTGACCGTGGTGCGCTTGCGGCGCCACAAGGAGATCCTGCGCGCGCGCTTGGCCGGCTTGCAATCCGAGCCGATCGCGTTCGCTCGCGCCTGATCGCTTTCCGGTCCGGCCCTGTCGCACTCGCGCGGGCGGCGATGCCGCAGGTCGCGCCTGGATCGCGGGGTCAGGCGAACAGTTCGCGATAGCGCGCGCGCACGTCCTCCAGATCAGGTCCGACGAGCGCGCATTCCGCTTGTTCGAGCAGGCGCGCGGCTTCGTGGCGCAGCATCGACGGGCGAGCCGCACCCTCGACCGAGCGGATCGCGGAGGCCAGCGAATCGAGCGCCACCAGTGCCGCCATGCGATTGCTGGCGAGCGCCGAGCGGGCTGCGCCGAAGCCGCGTTCGAGAAAATGGTCGAATCCGTCTCGCAACGCGAACACGCAGCGCTCTTCGTCGCGGGGCTCGGACTCCTCGTCGACCAGCGAACGGCGACCGAGCTCTGTCGTCGCCGCGCTCAGCCAGTGCGTCGCGGTAATCGCGGTGAACGGGTCGTTGATCCCGGGAGACAGCGCCCGCAGCGCGATTTCGACCAGTTCGTCGATGGGAAACTCGAGGTCTTGTTCCGGCGTCCGCGAGGCCCCCACCGCGAGGCATTCGGAAACCGCCTTGCGCACGTCGTCGGGCACGGTCTTGCGGTCGATCCCGATGAGCGCCTTGCCCGGATAGACGAAGTCGCCGGTGCGCACGAACAGCCACAGCTTCATCTCGTGCTTTTGGGCGAGCTCTCGCAGACTTGCGAAGTCGATCACGCGGACATAGCCGGTCGCATTGCCGTCGACCTTTGCGCCTTCGGGCGGCTCGCCTTTGGACGGTTCGGCGTCGCCGTGGTCCGGGAAGCGGCGTGGAATGGCGTCCAACAGCTTGGCGGCGATATCCTCGATCACGGTGTTGATCCGGATCGAGGACGGGATGTGGTGCAGGAAATAGACCAGCACCGCGACCGCGCAGATCATCATCAGAAAGGCCACCAGCAGCGAAAGCTGCGGCACGAAGCCCGGCGCGGCGGTTGCGGTCGCGTCCTCCAGGAACAGCGAGGCCTCGTCCTCCGAGCGGACCGAGCGCAGCACGGTGATGGCGTAGACGAAGGTGCCGACGAAGGTCGCCAGGCTGAGCTGGTTGCCTTTGTCCTCCATGAAGTTGGTCAGGATGCGCGGGCCATACGTGCCGCTGGCATAAGCGACCGCCGCGATCGTGATCGAGAACACCGTGGAAGCGACCCCGATCATCGAGCTGGCCAGCACGGTCAGCATATTGCTCGCACCGTTCGGCCTCGCCGGGCTCACCCACTTCCAGTCGCTGACGAATTCGGCGGCGCCGATCCGGTCGGCATGGACCAGGCCCAGCGCCAGGATCAGCCCGGAAACCGCGAAAAGCGCCGGATAGAACCAGTAGCTGGCATTGATATCGAACCACGTCGAGCGCAGCCGTGCGAACATGGGGGACCCTCCTGCTGCAGGATAAGAGCGCCAGAGGACGGCCGGTTCCATTTCCGCTTCGCCTCAAAAATCGCTTTACGCCGAGCGGACAGCGATTAGGGCGCGGCGATGGCCGCTACGCCCCCCGCCGCCGTCGACGGCCAACCTCGCTCCGGCACTGGGTGGACTCCGGTGCACCTTGCCGCATTGCTCGCGGCGAACGTGGCGCTCGCATTGGGGCCGTGGCTGGTGCGGCTCGCCGATACCGGCCCCGTCGCCGCCGGGTTCTGGCGCTTGGCGCTGGCGTTTCCGGTTCTGGTCATGCTGTCGCTGCGCGAACCGGCGGCGCAGCGGCGCCTTGCCGGCGGAATGGTGTGGTTGGTTGCCGGTGCCGGGCTGGCCTTCGGGCTCGATCTTGCCAGCTGGCACGTCGGGATCGTGGGCACCAAGCTCGGCAATGCGTCGCTGTTCGGTAACGCCGGCAGCGTTATCCTGATGGCCTGGGGACTGGTAACCGCGCGTCGCGCGCCGAGGCTGCTCGAACTCGTCGCGATTGCCGCCGCGCTGGGCGGCGCGGCCTTGCTGATGGGCGGATCGCTCGAGATCAGCCGGTCGAGCTTCATCGGGGACTTGTTCTGCCTGTTGGCGGGCGTGTTCTATGCCATTTACATCCTGATGCTGCGTCCCGCGCGCCTCAAGCTCGGTCAATTTACCTTGCTCGGCGCATCGATGCTGGTGAGCGCCCCGGTGATGCTCGCCGTGGCATTGTTGCTCGGCGAGACGATCTGGCCGCAGGACTGGACCCCGCTGATCGCGCTGGCGATCTCGAGCCAACTGATCGGACAAGGGTTCCTGATCTATTCGCTGCGCCATTTCCCGCCACTGGTGATCGGCCTCGCGCTGCTGACCCAGCCCGCGATCTCGTCGACCATCGGCTGGCTGGCCTTCGGCGAGACGCTGACCGCGCTCGACGTGCTCGGCATGGTCCTGCTCGCCTCGGCGCTGGTGATGGCGCGGTCGGGCGACAAGGCCTGAAGCGGCAGGCAAAGGTGACAAAGGTGACACCGTGTCACCCATCGGTTTGCGACTTAAATATCTGATTTATTTTACGAATCGTGCGGAAAGCCAGGGTGACACTTCTGCGGTGCCATTCGCGTTCGCCGACAATGGGAAAGAGCATGCCGTCGCAGCATGACATCAGGTCGCGATGTAGGAAACCCGCTTCCCTTCCCCGTCATCGCGGGCTCGATCCGGGATCCCGCTGTCTTGCGATTGGCGTGCCAGGGGAGGAGCGGGACCCCCGATCAAGTCGGGGGTGACGGCTTGGCGGAGGGGCAGTCAGTATCGTCGTCCCTGCGACAATCACCCCAACACCCGCTCAGCCTGAGCTCGTCGAAGGCCATGCGCCACCCCCGCGCCCCCGAAAGGTGGGAGGGAATGACGAAGGGGCGCCCGCGACCGCTTACTCGGCCCCGATCGTCGCCTTCAGATAGGCGTGCAGCAGCGCCGCGCGCACCGCATCTTCCGCATGGTCGGCGCCCACCGAGTGCCCGCCTTCGCGGTACTCGTGGTAGTAGAAGGGCTGGCCGTACTCCTCCAGCCGCGCCGCCATCTTGCGGGCGTGGCCGGGGTGGACGCGATCGTCCTCGGTCGAAAGGTAGAAGAACGGCGCGGGGTAGCTCACGCCCTGCTTCAGCGCCTGGTAGGGCGAGTACTTGGAAATGAACGCCCAATCCTCGGGTACGTCGGGATTGCCGTATTCGGCCATCCACGAGGCGCCTGCGAGCAACTGGTTGTAGCGCTTCATGTCGAGCAGCGGCGAGCCGATGATCGCCGCGCCGAACAGATCGGGCCGCTGCGTCATCGCCACGCCCGCCAGCAGTCCACCGTTGGAGCGGCCCGAAACCGCGATCTTACCCTTGGCGGTGACGCCGCGTGACACCAGGTCCTCGGCGACGGCGTAGAGATCGTCGTAGGCGTTCTGCCGCTTTTCGCGCAGCGCCGCATCGTGCCAGGCGGGGCCGTATTCGTCGCCGCCGCGGATATTGGCGAGCACGTAAGCCTCGCCGTCCTCGAGCCAGTAGAGCGCGAGTGGGCCGGCGCGATAGGGCTGGGTGGTCAGATACGTCGGCGTCTGCGCGGCACGGAAGCCGCCGTAGGCGTGCATCAGCAGCGGCACTGGACCCGTGCTGCCCTTTTTGCGCGCGAGGAAATAGGGGACCTTGGTGCCGTCCTTCGAGGTGGCGAAGGCCTGTTCGACGGTGAACTGGTCGGCATCGAACTTGGCGGGAAGCGATTGCAGCGCGGTGACTTTGGCATCGGCCGAGACCGCGTAAAGCGTCGGCGGCTGCAGGAAGCTTTCGGCCGTGACGAAGGCGACGTCGCGCTCGTCCGCCGTGGCGCCGATCGCGAGCGTGGCGTTATCGGGCAGCGCGACTTCGCTCGGCGTCCAGGCGCCGTTCGCGCCCTGGTTCAGCACGACGAGCTTGCCCGCAACATCGTCGAGCAAGTGGATCCAGATGGCGTTGTCGGTGGTGCGCACTTCGGTGACCGATTGGCCCTTGGCAGGCGTGAACACCACTTGCGGCGCGCTGTCGCGCCCGGCCAGCATGTCCGCGACCGACCACGAGACCACCGAGCCGGCCGAAACCTGGCCCAGCGGCTCGTTGAGGTAGGCGAGCAGCCGCCCGCGCACGATGCCCTTCTGCGTTGCGGTCTCGGGGAGCGGGGTGCGCACCAGCTTGCCGGGCGCTTGCTGGATGAACAACTGGTCGCGATAGAACGAGGTGCCGCGATCGACGAACACGCGCCGCGTCTTGCCGTCCATCTGGGTGAAGGGCGAAACCGCGATGTCGCTCGCCTCGCCTTCCTTCACCAGCGTCGCCTCGGCGAGCGGCTGGCCGCGTTTCCAGCGGCGGACCACGCGCGAATAGCCGCTGTCGGTCATCGAACCTTCACCCCAGTCGGTACCGATTAGCAGCGTATCGATATCCTCCCAGGCGACGTTGCTCTTGGCGAGCGGCACTTCGAAGCCGCCCTCGACGAAGGTGCCGGTGGTGCGGTCCCATTCGCGCACGACGTCGGCATCGGTGCCGCCCGGGCTGAGTGCGATCAGGCAGCGGCGGTATTCGGGCGCGAGGCAATCGGCATTGTGCCACACCCACGATTTGCCTTCGGCTTTGCCGAGCGCATCGACGTCGATCAGCACTTTCCAGTCGGGCTTGCCGGCGAGATAGCTGGCGAGGCTGGTCTGGCGCCACTGCCCGCGCGGGTGCTCGGCATCGCGCCACAAGTTGGTGACGGTATCGCCCATAACCTCGAGTGGCTCGGCGATCTGCGCGGGATCGTCCATGATCGCCTTGGCGCGCGCGCGGTCGGTCTCGAAGGCGGGCGTGCCGGTGAGCGCCTTCATCGTCGCGGCGTTCCAGGCCTCGACCTTTTCGAGCGCCTTTTCGCCGTGGATGTCCTCAAGCCAGATATAGGGATCGTCCGCGGTGGTCGCGGCGATCAGCAGCGGGGCGGCGGCGAGACTGGCGAGACTGGCGAGAAGGGTCTTAGGAGAGGGCATGGCGCAACCTTCAAAGGCTTCGGGCAAAGATTATGTCGCAGGTCTAGCCACCGATTGCGGCGATGACCAGCCTTGCCTCGGGCGGCGCGAACGCGCATCGGCTGGGTCCGATGGCCCGCCTGATCCTCTTCAACAAGCCCTACGACGTGCTCTCGCAGTTCACTGATGCGAAGTCGCCCAGCCCGCGCGCGACGCTGTCGGACTTCATCGCGGTGCCCGGCGTCTATCCGGCGGGCCGGCTCGACCGCGACAGCGAGGGGCTGCTGCTGCTGACCGACGACGGCCGCCTGCAAGCGCGCATCGCCGACCCGCGCTTCAAGATGGACAAGCGTTATCTGGCGCAAGTGGAAGGCGAGCCGGACGAGGCCGCGCTGGCGGCGCTGCGCGGGGGCGTGGTGTTGAACGACGGCAAGACCCGCCCCGCGCGTGCGGAGAGGATCGAGGCGCCAGACCTGTGGCCGCGCGACCCGCCGGTGCGCTTCCGCAAGACCGTGCCCGACTGCTGGCTCTCGCTCGCGATCCGCGAAGGCAAGAACCGCCAAGTCCGCCGTATGACCGCCGCGGTGGGGCACCCGACGCTGCGACTGGTGCGCTGGCAGGTCGGCGAGTGGACGGTGGACGGCCTGGCGCCGGGGGAATGGCGCGAGGTGGAGGCCTGAGGGGAAGTGGCGGTGCCCCGCCCCCCTTTCGTCATTCCCGCGAATGCGGGAATCCAGTCAGTGCCGCGACTCACTCCAGAGCGGCGACAACAGTCCGCACCGCTCTGGATTCCCGCGTTCGCGGGAATGACGAAGGAGAAGGGCGCCCTTACCGCGCCCCCAAATCGCCCTTGCCGATCGTGCCGCTGGCCATTTCGAGCATCTTGTCGAGGCTCTTCTTGGCAGCGAGGCGCAGGGGCTCGTCGATCTCGATGCGCGGCTCGAGGTCGCGCAGGGCGACGTAGAGCTTTTCCATCGTGTTGAGCGCCATGTAGGGGCAGATGTTGCAGTTGCAGTTGCCGTCCGCGCCGGGCGCACCGATGAAGGTCTTTTCCGGAATCGCGCGTTCCATCTGGTGGATGATGTGCGGCTCGGTGGCGACGATCAGAGTGTCGCCCGGCATCGTCTTGGCGAATTGCAGAATGCCGCTGGTCGAGCCGACATAATCGGCGTGGTCGACGATGTGCGGTGGGCACTCGGGATGCGCGGCGATCGGTGCATCGGGATGCTGCGCCCTCAGCTTGAGCAGCTCGGTTTCGCTGAACGCCTCGTGGACGATGCACACGCCCGGCCAGAGCAGCATGTCGCGCTTGAACTTGCGGTTGAGATAACCGCCCAAGTGCCGGTCGGGGCCGAAGATGATCGGCTGGCTCTCGGGGATCTGCTGCAGGATCGTCTCGGCGCTGGAACTGGTGACGATCACGTCGGACAGCGCCTTCACTTCGGTCGAGCAGTTGATGTAGGTCAGCGCGATGTGGTCCGGATGCGCCTTGCGGAAGGCGGCGAACTTTTCGGGCGGACAGGAATCTTCCAGGCTGCACCCGGCTTCCATGTCGGGTAGCACCACGATCTTGTCGGGGCTGAGGATCTTGGCGGTATCGGCCATGAACTTCACGCCGCAAAAGGCGATGACCTCGGCATCGGTCTCGGCCGCCTTGCGGCTGAGTTCGAGGCTGTCGCCCACGAAATCGGCGAGATCCTGCAGCTCGGGCTTCTGGTAATAGTGCGCTAGGATCACCGCGTTGCGCTCCTTGCGCAAGCGGTCGATCTCGGCGCGCAAGTCGAGGCCGGCGAGGTTCGTGGGCTGGACGGTCATGGATTCTCCCGGAACGATGGATCGCGTATGTAGGGAGAAAGGCGCGCGAACCCAAGAGTTCCGCGCGCCGTCCGGTTTTAGCCGTGCACGATGGCCGCTGCGAGGTCCTGCCAGGCCGGAATGCGCGCCATGATCTCGATCACAAGGTGGCTCGTCACCACCGCCAACGCGGCCGCAATCGTGGCGGGGTGTACCCGACCGAGCTCGCGCCGGTCATGGCGCACCACCAGCCCAACGACGCCGAGTTGGATCGCCATCGAGAGCCATTCGCCCCAAGGCATGATCAGCGGCATCGGCAGCACGCGGCCTAGCGCGGGCTCGAGCAGCAATACGGTCGAGCCGACCATCAACCGCTTGTGCCAGCCCGCATCCTCGCGCAGCACCACTGCCGCCATCACCATCACCGCGAACAGCACCATCGACACATGGACCAGCGCCAGGAAGTAGGCCGGGGTGAAGAACGGCGGCACCAGTCCGCCCGACAGCGCGGCCAGCGATGTCAGGCTGGCGATCACGACGATCGCGGGGACCATGATCACGCTCGCCCAGCCCATGGCCATGTGCAGCGCCATCGTGCCCCGCCCGGCGAGCAACGACTGGCCGACTAACAGGGCGAGCCACAGCACCATCAGCATGCCGTGAAGGTGAAACTCCAGCGGAGCGTGCGAATAATCGACAAGGCCGCGCGCAGCGAACTGCGCGAAGCCGAAGAGGATGAACGCGGCCATCCCGAGGTTCATTTTCTGCCAGAACGTCAGCGCGGTCCGGCGTGCAAGAGCGATCGACGCCATTTTCCCATTCCCTTTCCCAAAAGGCGATGGGCGCGACTATCCGATCGGCGCGCGGCGCGAGGTGGCAAAACGCACAAAGGCGCTGTGCTTTTCGACCAACAGCCTCAAACGTCGATGCGGATCGACGAACGGCGCTGTCGCCGGGTTGGGAGGCGGCCTCAGGCCTCGGGCGGTGCTTCGCCCTGGAAGCGCGGCAGCACGGTGACCTTGCCGAAGCCCGCGGCCTCGAGCGGGATGGCGAGGTTCAGGCGCACCGCGTCCTTGGCGGCGCTGCGAGCGAGCGCGAGCAATTCGGGCGCGCTCGCCTGCTTGATCGCTTCCTGCTCCGCCTTGCGCGTCGTCTCGCGGTTCAGCTTGTCCTGCGCGTCGCGGCCGATCCACAGACCCTCGCGCATGTACTTGGCATGCCCCTCATCGAGGTTGGGCGCGCTGACCTCCAATGCGGGGAGCAGCACTTCCAGCGTCCGCTCGCTGTCGTTCCAGACCATGCGATTGCGGTCCATGCTCGATAGGTCGAGCGTATAGTCTACGCGCGCGGGGATGACGGCGGCCTGGCGCGATTCCACCAGCCCCATCAAGCGGCTGTCCTCGGCCGTGACCATCGGCGTCACTTGCGCGCTGAACACCGTCAGGCGGTCCTGCTTTTCGAAGGCGGACAGGCTCGCGGCGGTCGGATCGCCCTCGCTCTTGGGCCAGTAGGCGACGTAGGCGAGCCAGCCGACCAGTGCCAGCGCGACCACCAGCAGCAGCCAGGGCATGCTTTGCGTCATCGCCAGCGAGCGATCCTTGGGCTTGTGATCCGAGGCCTTGTAGGCCGGCTTTTGGGGTTCCGGAGCCTTGTCGTCGTTGCTCACATTCGTCCCTAACCCGTTATTTTCCACTCTTCTCCCGAACGCGCGACTGCACCGCGCTGTTCCAGATCGATCAGGTGCGCGAGCACGGAACGGCCCGCGGCAGGCCACAGCCGCTCGTCGACACCCTTGTACATCTGCGGCACCATATCCGCGATCCGCGGGCGGCCCGCCTCGATCTGGCGCAGGATCTGGCGCTCGCGCTGCTTGCGGTGGCCGATCATGCCGCGCACCAGCTGGCGCGGCTTCTCGACGGCGGGGCCATGCGCGGGGAAATAGACGCGATCCTGCTCGCGCTCGTAGAGGCGGGCGAGGCTTGCCATGTAGTCGGCCATGTCGCCGTCGGGCGGCGAGACGACGCTGGTCGACCAGCCCATCACGTGATCGCCGGTGAACAGCACGCCGCTTTCGGGCAGCGCGAAGCACACGTGGTTGGAGGTGTGCCCCGGCGTCGCCACCGCAATCAGTGTCCAGCCGTCGCCGGAAATGCTTTCGCCATCGGCCATCACGCGATCGGGGCGATACGAGACATCGAAGGCGGCATCCGCGCGGGGCCCGTCGTCTTCCAGCGTAAGCGGGGCGCAGCCGATGATCGGCGCACCGGTGCGCGCGGCGAGCGGCGCGGCGGCGGGCGAATGGTCGCGGTGGGTGTGGGTGCAGCAGATCGCCGCGAGCTGCGCCGAACCGATCGTGGCGAGCAGCGCTTCGAGGTGTTCGGGCTCATCCGGCCCCGGATCGATCACCGCGACCGAACCCTCTCCCCCGACGACGTAGCTTTGCGTGCCGGTGAACGTGAACGGGGATGGATTGCGCGCCAGCACGCGCCGCACCAGCGGATCGATGGGTTCGGCGAAAGCATAAGGGCGTTCGGCGGGCGGGGCGGATGTTTCGGCGGCCATGCCCTTCGATATGGCGACGATGCCTCCGGCTGTCGAGGCGAGGGGGTGGGGAAGGCGCACACCCACTCTCCAAATCGTCATTCCCGCGAACGCGGGAATCCAAGCAGCGCGACTTTGCAGGAAGACCACTCGCCGCAACAACCGTGATCGACCGCGGCTCTATACCGACTGATGGCACGGCACCCACTGGATTCCCGCGTTCGCGGGAATGACGAAGGGGGGAAGGGGAAGCCGCGTCCGTCCTCTCGCCCAAAGGCCAACCCTTGCCCGGCAGCCCCGCACCGGTCATGACCGGTCCTGGGACGAGGAAGAAGGACACGCAATGAACCCGCTGGGCGAACTGGTGCTGGTGATCGATGCCGGGACGACTTCGACCCGCGCGCTGGTGTTCGACCGCGCGGGTGCCTTGCGTGCGATGTCGCAGCGGCCGCTGCAGCAGCACTATCCCGCGCCGGGGCTGGTCGAGCACGATGCGAACGAGATTCGCACCGCGGCGCTCGCCTGCGCGCGGCAAGTGGTGACGCAGGCGGGCGGGGCCGACCGGATCGGCGCACTGGGCATCACCAATCAGCGCGAGACCGTGGTCGCCTGGGACAAGCGCACCGGCGATCCCCTCGCCCGTGCGATCGTCTGGCAGGACCGCCGCACCGCGCCGCACTGCCGCGCATTGCGCGAGGCCGGCCACGAGGCGGCAGTGCAAGCGAAGACCGGCCTGGTCATCGACCCCTATTTCTCGGCGACCAAGATGGCCTGGATGCTCGAGCACGACGCCGCGGTGCGCGGCGCGGCCGAGGCCGGGCGGCTGGCGTTCGGCACGGTGGAAAGCTGGTTGCTCGCCTGCCTCACCGGCGGGACGCACCTGACCGATGCGACCAATGCCAGCCGCACCAGCCTGCTGCCGCTCGAAGCGAGCCGTTGGGACGAAGGGCTGTGCGATCTGTTCGGCGTGCCCCGCACCGCACTGGGCGAAGTGTGCGACAGCATGGGTCTGGTTGCGACGACTCTGCCCGATCTGCTCGGCGGCGCGATCCCGATCACCGGTCTCGCGGGCGACCAGCAGGCGGCGACGATCGGCCAGGCTTGTCTCTCTCCCGGCGAGACCAAGGCCACGTACGGCACCGGCGCCTTCGTGCTCGCCAACATGGGCAAAGAGCCGCCGCGCTCGGGCCACCGGCTGCTGGCGACGGTGCTGACTCAATTCGAGGGGCAGCGGACGTATGCGCTCGAAGGCGCTGTGTTCGTCGCCGGCAGCCTGCTGCAATGGCTGCGCGACAGCCTCGGCGTGATCGACGCCGCGCCCGACAGCGAGCGGCTGGCACGATCGGTGCCCGACAACGGCGGCGTGGTGATCGTGCCCGCGCTCTCCGGCCTCGGCGCGCCGCATTGGAAGCCCGAAGCGCGCGCCAGCTTCACCGGCCTCTCGTTTGCGACCGGGCGCGCCCACATCGCACGCGCCGCCCTCGAGGCGATGGCGATGCAGACGCGCGACCTTGCCGAGGCTTTCGCTGCCGACGGCGCGCGCTGGACCACGCTGCGGATCGACGGCGGCATGAGCGCCAACGACTGGATGGCGCAGGACCTCGCCGATGTCCTCGCCGTCACCGTCGAGCGCCCGCACAATATCGAGACGACCGCGCTGGGCGCGGCGATGCTGGCGGCTGCGGGCGCCGGGCTCCATCCCTCGCTGGCGGTCGCTGCCGAAGCGATGCGCGGCGATGTCGAGCGGTTCGAACCGCAGATGACGGACGACGTGCGCGACTTGCGTTTGGCGCAATGGCGCGAGGCGCTGCGCACGACTTAGGCCGTGCCGGGCTCCCGGCGCGAAGGCTGCGTTGTGCCGGCGAGCAGCAGCAGCGCGCAAAGCGCCATCCCCGCCGTGGTGGCATATGGCAGCGAACCCAGTCCCCAGCGATCCACGAGCAATCCGGCCAGGATCGCGGCCCAGGCGAACCCGCTGACGATGATCGGCGCGGCGATAGCGGCAAGCCGCCCTTCGCTGTCCAAAGATCCGGCGAGCGCGAGCAGCACCGGAAAGCAGAACTGCAGCGCGAAGATCGCGGGAGTGAGGCCGAGCAGGAACACCTCCCGGCTGGTCGCATGAAGCGCGATGCTCCAGCCCAGCGCGCAGACGACGAAGGCGGCGAACAGCGGCATTCTCGGCCCGAAGCGCGCGGCGCACCATCCTCCGGTCAGGCAGCCGGCGGCCGAGACGAACAGGACGATGCCGATCGCCGAACTCGCCTCTTCGTAGCTCATGCCGAGATTGCGCGCCGCGGTGATCATGAAGGCGAAGCCGAGGCCGCTGAAGGTGATGAACAGCACCCCCATGGCGACGATGGCGGCGGCCCGCCAGTCGAGAGCGAGCGGCGCTGTCTGCCGGTGGTCACCGGCGGCGTGCGGTTCAGGTAACGCAGTGCGACAGGCTTGCAGGATGGCGGCGAACAGCGCGCACAAGGCCGCCGCGGCGCAGAAGGCTCCGCGCAGGCCGTCCCATTCGACGGAGACGCCGAAGCCGGCGATCATCGCCGACATGGCGAGCACGCCCACCATGTCGACGACGCCGAAGGTTTGCTCCGCGCGGTTCGAAACCGCGATCAGCCGCGATGTCATCCCCATCAGCACACCGCCGCAGATCCCGGCGAGGAACTGGCCGAGCAGAACCAGCACGGGCACGGCGAAGACCAGCGCGTTGCCGGCCTCGCACAAGGCAAGCCCGGTCGCGAAGCCCGCCATCGCCGAGCGCGCGCCGACATGACGGAAGAGCCAGGGCATCAGAAAGGACGAGGCGATCCCCCCGATGAACGGCATCGCGGCGGCAAGCCCGGCCAGACTGGGCGAATAGCCGGTCTGCTCGACGAAGCGCGTGATCAGAAGCGGCTTCATCGCGCTGAACATGGTCGAGGTCATGAAGGCGATCGATCCTGCCAGAAGGAGCGGGAATTCGAAGCGCTTCGCGCCGTCGCGGCCCAAAGCCTCGCTCATTGTGCGAACCTCCCCTTGTGCGAGGCAGCCAGCCGGGCCTGCAGATGCGCTCCGGCGGAGATCGGGCCGAACCGCGCCGGGTTTTCGGGCGAGACGCAGCTCGGCAGCGCTTCGATCAGCGCGTCGCTGTCGGGATCGATGAACATCGCGATGGACAGCCGATCGCGCTGGCCGTCCATGGCGATGACGCGGTGCATCGTCGACTTGTAGCGCCCGTTGGTCCAGCGTTCGAGCATGTCGCCGCTGTTGACGACCACCGCCTCGTCGCGCGGCGGCACGTCGATCCACGCATCTGCGCTGTCCATCACTTGCAGCCCGCCGACGCCATGCTGGAACAGCAGCGTCATGAAGCCGTAATCGGTATGCGCGCCCGCGCCCAACTGGGCCGGATCGCGCGCTTCGGCACCGGACTGCGACGCCGGATAATAAAGCAGCCGCAAGGTGACGTTCTGGCCCGAATGCAGCCGGGTGAAATAGTCCGGCGGCATCCCGAGCCTGGTCGCCATCTGCCGCTGGATCTGGTGTGCGCAGGCAAGCGCCCGGGCATAAAAGCCGCACATGATCTCGCGAAACGCATCGGACGGCCAGCGCTCCTGTGGCGGCGGAGCGGCCGCGATGTTGCGCATGGTGAAGGTCTCCTTCACGTCCGCCGGCGCGGCGGGATCGAGGTTTTCCTCCAGCAGGCCCTGATAGCCGAAATTCTCGGCAGCCGAGCGATAGGCGCAGCGGCGTTTGCTGTCGGGAGAACTCTTGAAGAAGGTTTCGCTCGCCTGGAATACCGCTGCCAGCTCCGCGGGGCTGATGCCGATGTGGGCGAGTTGCAGGAAACCGTAGTCTGCCAGACCGGCATCCATGGCCTGACCGGCGTCGGGCGCCGATCGCAGATCGATCAGAGGAATGGTCATCGGATATTCTCGATGCGACTTTCCCGTTTGGCGAAGCGTCCTTCGAGTGGAAGGAACGGATAGTCTCATGCAGCGCCGGGGAACGGGAAAACGGATCGCGCACGCATACTCCGCCAGAACCTTGTGTCCGATGACACGCCCGGCGGCCATCGAAATGTTCCGCACGGGCCGTTGCGCAAATGAGGGCGGCGGTTATCGCCGGTAAGGGCGCGGCCTAGACGGCCTGCTGCTGTGGCATCCGGCCTTCGATACGGGCCCGCAGCCGTTCGATCGCACCGGTCGCGGCGGGCACCTGGCGCCGCCAGGTTTCGTCGAGCCGGCGCAGGCGGGCATGGAAGCGCGCGGTCTCGGCCACCAGTGCGCGGACCTCGGGCTCCAGCAGTGCCAGATGCCGGGGATCGGAACGGCGCCCATCGGGGGCGAGCTTGCCGTAGCGGCGCAGCTGGAACTCGGTCAGCTCGCCCATCAGGAAGGCGCGATGATTGAGCAGCCAGGCGACCGCATGCATCATTCGCGTCGTGGTGCGCAGCCCCTCGCTCGAATGGGCGACCCGCACGAGGTCTTCTTCGGTATCCTCGAGCGCGATTCGATCGGACAGCGAAAACGCCGCCCGCACTTGATCCGACAGGACCAGAGCCTCGCTGTAGAGCGTCTCAACGATACGGGCACTGATCATCACCGGGGGGTTCATCCCGGTTGCCTATGACCAGCGGGGCCTTCGAGGCAACCTTGACCCGTGGCTTTTCCGCGACCAAATCGGGATTGTCCGAAAGGGGGACGACTCGCCGGATTTCGGGCTTTTTTTGCTTGGAGGCCCGATTTTCGCCCGGTCAGGCGATGATATCGGGGATGAGATAGTCCTCGATCATCATGATCTGGTCCTTCAGTTTCAGCTTGCGCTTTTTCAGCCGCGCGATCTGCAACTGGTCCGGAACGCCCGCGCCTGCGAGCGCGGCGATGGCCGCGTCGAGATCACGATGCTCGATCCTGAGGACCTCGAGACGTTTGCGCATCTCTTCTTCGGTCACGCCAGCCTGTTTCCCGTCTGTGAGCTTTTGCAAGAATGCTTCCGGCTCAACGCGCGGAGGCTGCGGTTCACCGATATGGGGTCACAATGCGCTTCGCAAGAGGCCCGTGTTGTGGTTCCATGACAATCAGCCGGACACGCCTGGAAGCGAGTCGGCAACCGGGGGTCCGGCCCCGCGAAAAAAAGGAGGACCATACATGGACACTTCGCACGTCAGCGCTCTTCAGCTCAAGCACGCCGGCATCGAACGGCAGCTACACGAGGAACTGGGGCGCCCATCTCCTGACGCCGCGACGATCCAGACTCTGAAGAAACGCAAACTGAAGCTCAAGGAAGAGCTCTTGCGACACTGACGCGAGCGGCAAAGACGGCGGGGGCATCGTTCCCCCGCTGATTGCATCGGCTGGATGCATTCGATGGATCCGCCGCGTTTCCAAACCGTGCGCTTTGCTCTACGTGCAAAAGGCATGAGCAGCGGCGCCGTGGAAGCAGCAAGAAATATTCTGACCCGACTCCACGAGGTGATGGCCTCGCGCAGCCATGCGCAGGCCAAGCTCAACAACGTGGTGGAGGTGATCGGTGAGTCCCTCGATAGCGAGGTCTGCTCGATTTACCTGCTGCGCGAAGGCATGCTCGAATTGTTCGCGACTCGCGGCCTCGCGCAGGAAGCGGTCCACGTCACGCGCATGGCGGTGGGCGAGGGCCTCGTCGGCACGATCGCCGAGGATATCGAGATGCTCAATCTCGCCGAAGCGACCGCGCACCCCGATTTCTCCTATCGGCCCGAAACGGGGGAAGAGAAGTTCCACTCCTTCGCCGGCGTGCCGATCGTGCGGCGCGAGCGCGCCGTGGGCGTCTTGTGCGTCCAGCATGTCGATCCGCGCCGCTACGAAGAAATCGAGATCGAGGCGCTGCAGACCGTGGCGATGGTGCTCTCCGAACTGATCGTCAACGCCGATCTGATCGACGAGGATGCCGCCCAGGGGCCGAGCGTCGGCCAGACCGGGCCCGAGCAGATCCATGGCCTGACGCTGGTCAAAGGCCTCGCCAGCGGCTTTGCCGTCTATCACCAGCCGCGCGTCACGATCGAGCACGTCGTCGCCGAAGATACCGAGGCCGAGCGCCAGCGCGTCATCATGGCCTTCGAGCGCATGCGCGAGCAGATCGAGCGCATGTCGAGAGAAGCCGAATTCGGTGTCGGCGGCGAACACGAAGAAGTGCTCGAGACCTACAAGATGTTCGCCTACGACGAAGGCTGGACGCGGCGCATCAACGAGGCGATCGAATCCGGCCTGACCGCCGAAGCCGCGATCGAGCGCGTGCAGCAGCGCACCCGCATGCGCATGCGCCAGATCGACGATCCACTGCTGGCAGACCGGATGCACGATCTGGAGGACTTGTCGAACCGCCTGCTGCGGATCGTCTCGGGCCAGATCGGCACGGCGGCGCAATTCGGCCTCAAGCGCGATGCCATCCTCATCGCGCGCAATCTCGGTCCGGCCGAATTGCTGGAGTACGACCGGCGGCGCCTGAAGGGCGTGATCCTCGAGGAAGGCTCGCTCACCAGCCACGTCGTCATCGTCGCGCGCGCCATGGGCGTGCCGGTGCTGGGCCGCATGCGCGGCATGCGCGGTATCGTGCGCGAAGGCGATCCGTTGCTGCTCGATGCCGACCAGGCGACCCTTTCGGTGCGACCTTCGCAAGGCATCATCGATGCGTTCGAACATCGCTTCGCGCGCAGTCGCGAACGGCAAGCGACGTATGCCGCCCTGCGCGACGTGCAGCCCGTCAGCCTCGATGGCGAACGAGTCACGGTGATGATCAATGCGGGCCTGCGCGACGACATCACCAACCTCAGCCTGACGGGCGCCGACGGCATCGGGCTGTTCCGCACCGAGTTCCAATTCCTCGTTTCGGCGACGCTGCCCGCGCGTGAGCGCCAGACGCGGCTCTATCGCGATGTGATGGAAGCCGCGGGCGACAAGCCGGTGGTCTTCCGCACGGTCGATATCGGCGGCGACAAGACGCTGCCCTATCTGCGCCACGACGGCGGCGAGGAAGAAAATCCGGCGATGGGCTGGCGCGCGTTGCGTGTCGCGCTCGAACGCGACGGCCTGCTCAAGGTACAGGCGCGAGCGCTGCTCGAAGCCGCCGCGGGGCGCACGCTCAACGTGATGTTCCCGCTGGTGAGCGAACCTTGGGAGTTCGACGCCGCCAAGGCCGTCTTCGATGGGCAGCTCGCGTTTCTGCGGAGCCGAAAGAAAAAGATGCCCGAACAGGTCCGCTACGGTGCGATGCTCGAAGTGCCGGCGCTGGCCGAACAGCTGGACGCGATGGCCTCGCGCATCTCGTTCCTGTCGGTGGGCACCAACGATCTCACCCAGTTCCTGTTCGCGGCGGATCGATCGAATCCCAAGCTCGCGGCGCGCTACGACTGGCTGAGCATTGCGATCATGCGGTTCCTGCGCCGAGTCGTCGTCAATCTCAAAGGCACCGAGATCGATCTCACGGTTTGCGGTGAAATGGGCGGGCGCCAGCTCGAGGCTCTGGCCTTGCTCGGCCTCGGCTTTACGCGGCTGTCGATCACGCTCGCCTCGGTGGGCCCGATCAAGGAACTGGTGCGGATGGTTTCGGTGCGCGAAATCCGCGAAGCGATGCTGCAATGGCTTGCCTCGCCCCCGCCCAACTTGCGCGTGGCTCTGATCGAATGGGCGGCCGAGCGCGGGATGCAGCTCGATTGACGGAGCGAGAGGTCGTCATGAACGCTTCGAACTTTGCGAAACAGGTCGCGGTCCACGGAAATTCATCGCGCGGTCCGGTTCGCCTGTCGCACTTGCGAGCAACCTTTGTTAGGGGCTGGATTGACAGCGGCGTCCTTCACCACTTGAGTTGCGGCCTAACACGCTGACGGGTTGCAGTCTCGCCGAGCGGGAGTGGCATGGAAGATTACGATGACAATGCTGCTGCCGGGTCCGCAAGCGGATCGAACGGCAGCGTCGGCGCCACTCTACTGGCTGCGCGCGAACGGATGGGTCTGAGCCGCGAAGACGTCGCCGCGCAGACCCGGATCGCCGAGCGCCACCTCGTCGCGATCGAGGAGAACCGCTTCGGCGATCTGGCCGGCAAGACCTATGCCGTGGGCTTCTCGCGGGCTTACGCCAAGACGGTCGGCCTCGATGAAGGCGTCATCGCCCAGCAGGTCCGCGACCAGATCGAGCCGCGCGATTATCAGCCGCGCCCGGCCACCAGCTTCGAGCCCGGCGACCCCGCCCGCGTGCCGCCCTCGGCCTTGGCCTGGATTGCCGGCATCGCGGCGATCGGGGTGTTCATCGCCTTGTTCTTCGTGTGGGACAGCCTGTTCAGCCCCGAGGCCGAAATGCCGAGCCTGATCGCCGATGCGCCGCCGGCAGCTGCGCCTGCCCGCCAAGCCCCGCAAGCCAAGCCGACCGCGGCCCCCGTGCCGAGCGGCGGTGTCGTCGCCATGAAGGCGATGGCGCCCAACGTGTGGGTGAAGGTGACCAATGCCGCGGGCGATCAGCTGTTCCAGAAGGAGCTGTCGCAAGGCGAAGTCTATACCGTGCCGGCCGATGCCGATGCGCCGGTGCTGCGGACCGGAAGGCCCGATGCGCTGGAACTGACCATCAACGGCCAAGCGCTGCCGCGGCTCGAGGACACGCCGATCATCGTCTCTGACGTCCCGCTCGATGCCGACAAGCTGCGCGCGCGCGTTGCGGGGCGGCCCGAAGCGCCGTCACCTCCCGCGGCCGCTGCGCCGTCCCCGGCTCCGTCTTCCCCCGCCCGTACAACTGCCGCGCCGCGTGCGAACCCGCCTCTGGCTCGACGACCGGCAGGCGGGGCCACGGCGCCGCAATCGCCTGCCCAGCGGCGGTCGGGTGCGAGTGTCTCGGCCGAAGCCGCCGCGCCGGCGCCGGTTTCCACCGATTCCGAGTAAGCCGTCTCGACAGCCGTGTCTCGGGCGGGCAAGGTTTTGCAGGGTTAACGGTTCATCATGCATTCCGGTTCGCTTCGCCAGTCTCGGGGCTCCGGATCCACAATCGAGGGAATGCCTGACATGAGTTCATCGGGGGCGTCCGCGCGGGCACTACGCTCTCTCGCCATCGCGACTACGGCGCTGGCGCTGATTTTTTCCGGCGGGACCGCCCAGGCGCAGTCCACCGACAGTCGTTTGAAGAAGGTCGAGGCCGAAGTGCGTGCGCTGCAGCGCAAGGTCTTTCCGGGCGGCGACGGCAAGTTCTTCACCCCCGAGATCACGGCCGGCACGACCGCCACCGCCACCCCCCCGCCGGCGACCACGGCGGTGTCCGACATGCTCGTGCGGATGGACGCGATCGAGGCGCAGATGGCGCGACTGACGGGACAGATCGAGCAGAATTCCAATCGCATCGCCCAGCTCGAAACCAAACTGGCCGCCGGCGCCTCGGCGATGACCGCGACCACCGAAGTTCCCGCATCCACCACCGGTGCGGCGCAAAGCAATCTCGGCGCGATGTCGGGCGGCGCTTCGACGCCGGCTCCTTCGCCGAGCCCCGCCGCCACCGCGCAGCCCGCGCCGGCATCGCGGGTTTCGGCGGTGAGCGCGATCGTCAAGCCGCAGACCGACGACCCGGGCGACGACGAGTACAGCTACGGGTTTCGGCTGTGGGACGCGAACTTCTATCCCGAAGCGCAGCAGCAGCTGAAGATGTTCGTCGAGAAGTATCCGCGCCACCCCCGGATTAGCTGGGGCCGCAATCTGCTCGGCCGCGCCTATCTCGACGACGGCAATCCGCGCGAAGCGGCCAAGTGGTTCCTGCAGAACTACCAGGCCGACAAGCGCGGCGAGCGGGCGCCCGATTCGCTGCTGTATCTCGCGGCGTCGATGAAGCAGCTCAAGGATACCAGCCGCGCCTGCATCGCGCTGGCCGAGTTCAGCGAGACTTACGCGGCCGAGGCTTCCGGCCGCCTCGCCAGCCTCTATGCCTCCACGCGCAACGGGCTCAACTGTTCGGCCTGACGTGAAGACCGATGCCGAAGCCGTCGCCCGCTTTCGCGAGGGGTTGCTGCGGCTCTGGCCCGAGGTGGAAGATCCGGCCGCTCGGCTGGGTCTGGCGGTTTCCGGCGGGGCCGACAGCACCGCGCTGCTGCTGCTGGCGACGGCCGCGCTATCCGGACGCGTCGAGGCCACCACTGTCGATCACGGCTTGAGAGCGGAAGCGGCGGCAGAGGCCGCGCAAGTGGCCGCGCTCTGCGTAGACCTGGCCGTGCCGCATGCCGCGCTGCGCGTCGAGGTCGCCGGCGGCAATCTTCAGGCCGAAGCGCGCCGCGCCCGCTACGCCGCGATGGCCGGCTGGATCGAGGAGCGCGGCCTGGGCGCACTCGCCACTGGCCATCACGCCGACGATCAGGCCGAAACGTTGCTGATGCGGCTCAATCGGGGGAGCGGGGTCGCGGGCCTTGCCGGTGCCCGGGCGCGCGGGGTCGTGCCGGGGACGCGCATTCCGCTGCTGCGTCCGCTGCTCGACTGGCGCCGTGTCGAATTGGAAGCGGTCGTGACCGGCGCCGGCATCACGGCCGTGGCCGATCCCAGCAACCTCGATGACCGCTTCGACCGCGTGCGGATGCGCAAGGCGCTGCAGGCAGTCGACTGGATCGACATTCCCGCGGTGGCGGCCAGCGCCGCATACTTGTCGGAGGCCGACGAGGTCGTCGAATGGGTCGCCTTGCGCGAATATCGCGACCACGTCCGGAAGGAAGCTATGGGTTTGCACTATCGCCCCGCGGCTCCGCGCGCGGCGGTGCTGCGAGTCGTGGCGCGAATCGTCACCGAACTCGACGGCGAATCGCCGCGAGGGAGGGCCGTGGCGCGACTCGTCGACTCGCTGCTGGCGGGCAAGCCGGCCTCGATCGGCAGCCTCATCGTGCGCCCCGACATCGCCGGATGGAGCTTCACGCGCGCGCCCGCACGCCGCGCAGCGCCGCGGAAATCACCGACAAGTCCTTCAAATTCTTAGGAAAAATCCGGGAGAAGCAATCGAGGGTGGCCCGTCTTTTTACCCTCGATTGCTTCCCCGGTCTCTCGACCATAAAGGTCGAAAGCGAATCCCGAGCTATCAGGGGGCCGGGATTACCGTTTCGGCCCGCGCAGTGTGCCCTATTTGCGATCAGGAATCGACAAGTGAATCGCCCATACCGACCATCTTGCCGCGAGTTATGAACACCCGATCGCCCAGCTTCGTCTGCGAAAAAACTTTTGCGGCGAAGGGTTCGGGCATTCCGATACAGCCGTGGCTGGCATAGCCCCATTCAACCTTCGAGCCGTGCAGGGTGATACCGTCGTTGGTAAGCCGCTGCATGTAGGGCATTTCCGCGTCATAGAGATTGGAAACGTGGTGCCGCGCCTTTTGCGTGATCGGGAACACGCCAAGCGGCGTCGGCTTGTCTTCGGTACCCAGCAGCACGGCGGCGGCGCCGATCTCGTAGCCGCCCCGGAAGATCGACAGCACGCGCGCGTCGAGATCGACGGTGATCACGATCGGCCCTTCCGCCGGAGCGGCGCTTTCGTCCCAGTGCCAGTCGCCATACTTGATGGCGCCTTCGATCGGCAGGATGTGCTTGATGGTGAAGTGATCGTCCAGCTTGGCCGGCGCAGGCGTGGCCGCCTGGGCCTGAGCGATCCCGTTCTCGGCAAAGGGTTCTGGCGCCGTTGCCGTGTTATCGCCCCTCGCGACCGCGCTCGATGTCAGCGAGGCGGGCTCGGGCGTCTGCGGCGGATTGGCGAGGTACAAGCCCCCGGCGATCGCGAGGAGCCCGGTGAATGTCGTGGCGAGAAGGATGCGGCCGTTCATGAAAACTCGACTACCTGTGTTGCGACTATACTCGTTGCCCAAGCTAAATATCGCGTGAACTTGCCCGAATTGCCAGTGCGGGCTGGTTGGTGTCTCGGCAAGGGACCGATGCGCGGCAAAGCTTAACGGCTGGCGGAGAAGCGAAAGTGTGACCGCGACCTAGAATCGGCGCGTTGGATTCTCAATCATGGACGACACCGAACCCCCGTCATGCTGAACTCGTTTCAGCATCCATGCCGCCCCGTATCCGACCCTGAGCGGGTGGCACGATAGATGCTGAAACAAGTTCAGCATGACGGGATTAGGTGACCCAATCCCGGGTCGCCCCGGCCGCCCTGTTTTGGCCGAACTCCTCCTGCCTGGCGAGCGAACCGCCTCAGCCGTGCGCGCCGAACTCGTTGGCGATGGCGGTGGTGATGCGCAGCGCCAGGCGATAGCTGCGTTCGATCGGGTCGATGTAGTCGGCGTGGATCTGCGCATAGCCGCTCGCGCCCGAATCGGGATAGTCGCTGGGGCATTCGACCGAAAAGTCCTCGATCCGGGGGAAATGGATCGGGAAGGCGCGGCGCAGCTGGGCCAGCGCATCGTCGACCCGCAAGGTGAAGACCATTTCGAGCACGTCTTCGCGGCTGATGTCGTTCGCCCGGCTGAACGTGGGGATCGAGACGGCGCGCAGGAACATGTGCTTGAACAGCGCCAGGCGCAGCGATTGCAGCGCGCCCAGGCTGCGGCGGGTGTGCTCGCGTTCGGGCTGGGGATTCTCGTCCGGGATCAGCTCCAGCAAGCGGTGCAGCTTGAGCGAATCGACTCGCAGCCGCGAGGCGAGGCGGCGATAGACACCCGTGCGATCGTCGTTCGTCAGATATTCGCCAAGTTTGAGGCAGGCGTCAGAGATGTGCTGCTCGTCGCCGCGATAGGGCCGGCTTGCCCAGTACGCCGAATTGAACAGCTCGCCATGCGCCGCCACCGTCTTGATCGAGGCGAGCGCATTGGCCGCGCGCACCAGTCGGACGAGCTCGCGCCCGCGCGGGCTCTCGCGCAGGAGCGTGGCGATTTCCTCGCGATTGCTCTCGGCCGCCGTGCCGATCCCGGCGATCACGTTCACCGGATAGCCGAGCTGCTGCAGGATCGAATTGTGCGGGATCGCGCGGATCTGCCGCAGGCTCATCGTCCGGTCGGAAGCGAGGTCGGACTGGCGGCGCGACTTGCGGCTGCCGGTGTCGTTGAGCAGGCCCAGCCCGAACGCGGTAATCGCGCGGTTGTACGTGTGGCTTTCCAGGTGCTCGTGCTGCACCGAGCGGATCGCGCGGTAGAAATCTAGGCTGAGGTCGGTGCGGCGGTAGAAGGGATCGGTCGGCGCATCGCGCTCGGTCTTCCACAAGGGCCGCTCGCACAGCCGCGTCAGAGTGGCCAGCGCCAGTTCGGGCGAGCCGTACCAAAGATAGCCGTCGCCACCCTGGAAGCTGACTTCGGGTTCGAGGCGGATGCCCGCGCGCAGGAACCGGCGCCGCGCCCACGGGGACATCTGCCAGTCGAACCGGTCGGCAAGATTGTTGGGATGCGCGCCGCGGCCCATCGATTCGCCGCCGGTATTGAAGATCAGCGCGGCAACGTCGGTGAGGCCGTTCGCGACCATCGCTTCGGCCATGCGGCCATGAATGCGCTCGATCGCCAGACTCGCCGGGATCTGGCCGACGAAGCGGCCGGCATCGGAAAAACCGGTCTGGATGGCGACCCGCCCGCGTTTCCTCGCATAGTCGCGATAGGCAGGCTCGGCGAAGACGGCGTCGAGGAAGCGGCCGCCGTGCTCCAGCGCGGTCTCGGTCTCGAACAAGGGCGAGACGTCGACCATGTCCTCGATGCCGAACAGCCGCGCGAAATAGAGCGCGGCCAGCACCGTGGTCGGCTGTTCGCATTCGGCGATCAGCATCCGGATCGGCGTGTCGCTGTCGATATGGGCGAGGATCTGCGCCATCGCCAGGAACTGGCGCACTGCCGTCGAATTCTCGATCGCCAGCGCGGCGAAGTTCGAGCGGAGCGGCTTCGCCTCGGCCAGCAACTCGCGCATTTTCGCCAGCGCGGCCTGGCTGGCGAGGTTCATCGTGCCGGTCTTGTCGATGCGGCGGCGGATCGCGTTCTGAAGCTGAGAAGAGTTCACCCGGAAGTGAATCCAGCCCATGCCAAGCCCGTCCGCCAGCATTGCCGACACCGCAACGAGGATGTCGCGCGCCTTTTCCTGATCGGCGTGCCGGGCCTCTTCCTCAAGCTCGGCGATGATCGGCGCGAGACTGATCAGCTTGTCGGGATGGTCGGCGGTGAGCGCATTGGCGGCCGCCGACAGCGCTTCGGGCGCGGACAAGTCCTCGGCGAAGTGCGCGGCCATTTCGGCGGTGTGATCGTGCGCGCGCCGCAGCTTCGCCGCGACCTCGGGCTCGACCCCTTCGAGCATGGCGGCATAGCGTTCCAGCCGCATCGCTTTTTCGTGCAGGCGATAGCGGATCGAGGTGTTCCACGAGATGTCGGTGCGCCCGTCCATGTCGTAACCGACCCACGTGGCGAAGCGGACCGGCAAGGGGCGCAGCGACTTCCACTGCTTGGGCCAGCGCGCGGCAGCGATGTCGAGCAGGTTGGCGGTGATGCGGTCGCGCGCTTCCTGACCGCGGATGATCGCCTGCATCGCCGCATCGTGCTCGTAATCGAGCGTGATGGTGTCGCGCGAGGGATCGGCGACGCAGACGGTGCCGGTGCTGAAATCGCCGGTCGAGGCCGATGTCGCCACGGCCTCGGTCTGCGCCTTGCTCAGCAGGAAGGTGGGGTGAGCGGTGAAGACGACATGCGCATTGGGCCGCTGCCAGCGCACCGCAAAAGCGGTGAAGTCCTCTTCGCTGGCGAGTTCGGTAAGGTGCGCGTCGTTCTCCGGCAAAGCCATCGGCGCGAGCATGCGATCAAGCCGCGCCGCGCGGGCGCGCAAGCCTTCGCACTCCATTTCGGCGACGAGGCTCTCGAAGTCGTCGAGGCTCATCTCGTTCGCTTCGAGCTTGCGCGACAGTTCGATCGCGAGCTGGAAGACCGGATTGAACAGCGGCGTTTCCGCCGTGCGGCGATGCAGCTCCTGAAGCCGCGCGTCGAGTTCGCTGAAGGCGGTCATCGTGCGAGCGCCTTGGCAGCACGCGCCGCCGCTTCGATCGCGGCGGTATCGGGCGGGCCCTTGGGGACCACCCAGCTGCCGCCGACGCACAGCACGGCATCGAGCGCCAGCCAGTCGGGCGCGGTATCGAGGCCGATGCCGCCGGTCGGGCAGAACTTCGCCATGCCGAAGGGACCGGACAACGCCTTGAGCGCCGAAATCCCGCCCGAAGCGGCGGCGGGGAAGAACTTGAAGCGGGTAAAGCCGAGATCCAGTCCGCGCATGATGTCGCTCGCGTTCGCGATGCCGGGGAGGAGCGGAACTTCGGCGGAGATCGCTGCCTTGCCCAGGCTTTCGGTCAGCCCCGGCGAGACGATGAATTCGCTGCCGGCGTTGATCGCGGCTTCGAGCTCCAGCGGATTGAGCACCGTACCGGCCCCGACGACGGCTCCGGGAACTTGCTTCATCTCGCGAATGACGTCGAGCGCGCACGCCGTGCGCAGCGTCACTTCGAGCACCGGCAAGCCGCCGGCGACGAGCGCCCGTGCGACCGGCACTGCATGCGCGACATCGTCGATCACCAGCACCGGGATCACCGGGGCCATGCGCATGATCGCTTCGGTGGGGTCGGACAAGTCGCTCATGTACAGTGTTCCCTGGCGAAGGCCGCGGCGGCGCCGAACAGGCCGGGTTGGGGGTGAGTGATCAGTTTGACGGGAAGGCCCGCCATCATTTCCTCGTAGCGGCCCTTGAAGCGGAACCGCTCGGCAAAGGCGGAATGCACCAGCGTTTCGCGGATACGGTAGCCGAGGCCACCGGCGATGACGACCGCGCTGGCCCCATGCGCGAGGGCATAGTCGCCCGCGACGCTGCCCAGGGTCATGCAGAACCGGTCGATCGCGGCGCTGGCGATGGGATCGGACCGCTCCAGTCCAGCCTGCCAGATCGCCTTGTCGTCGCCGTCGGGGGCGGGACGCCCTTCGAGCGCGGCCAGCGTGGTATAGATCTCTATGATGCCGGGGCCCGCCGCGACCCGCTCCACCGAAACGCGGCGATGCTGCTTGCGCAAGCGCTCCAGAATCAGGTCGTCGATGCGGTCGACCGGCGCGAAATCGATATGGCCGCCTTCGGTCGCCTGCACGTGGTAGCCGCCCGGATAGCGATGGAAATGCGCGACGCCCAAACCCGTGCCGGGGCCGATGACGCTGATCGTCCCTGTATCGGGCAGCGGTTTGTCTGGGCCCGCGAGATAGACGAACTCGCTATCGTCGGCGCGGGCGGCGGCATGGGCGACGGCGCCGAAATCGTTGATCAGCGTAACTTTGTCGAGCCCAAGCTGATCGTCGAGCCGGCCGGTATGCAGCACCCAGGAATTGTTGGTCATCCGCACCGTCTCGCCGTTGACCGGCCCGGCGATGGCGATGGCGGCGTTGTCGGGCACCGGGCTTTGCGACTTGCGTGCGAAGTCTTCCCAGGCGGTGTTGAGGCTGACGTAATCGGATGTCTTCAGCGTCACCGGCTCGTCCAGCGTGATCGCGCCGTCCGCGCCGATTTCGGCGTGGGCAAAGCGGGCATGGGTGCCGCCGATGTCGAGCGCGACGAGCTTGGTCATGGCCTCACAGCCCCGCCAGTTCGAGCATGGCCGAGCCGCCTTGTTCCGCCCCGCCCGCGCCCAGGCGGAACATGGCGAAGAGTTCGCGGCCCATGCCCATGACGTCCTCCGTCGGCGCGGCGGGTTCGCGGCCGGAAAGATCGGCGCTGGTGGAAAGCTCGCCGGTCTCGCCGTCGAGACGGACCATGTCGCCGTCGCGCAAGTAGGCGAGGGGCCCCCATTGGCCTTCGCGTGTCGCAAGGGCCTCGGGTGTGACATGGATGGCGGCGGGCACTTTGCCCGAAGCGCCCGACATGCGCCCATCGGTGACGAGCGCGACGCGGTGGCCGCGATCCTGCAGGACGCCCAGCGGCGGCGTCAGCTTGTGCAGTTCGGGCATGCCGTTGGCGCGGGGCCCCTGAAAGCGCACGACGACCACGACGTCCTTGTCGAGTTCGCCTGCGGCAAAGGCCTTTGCCACCGCCTCCTGGGTTTCGAACACGCGGCAAGGTGCCTCGATCGTCCAGCGTTCCTCGTCGACCGCGCTGGTCTTGAACGTCGCGCGGCCGAGATTGCCTTCGACGAGGCGCATTCCGCCTTCGGGCTGGAACGGGCTTGCAACCGGTCGCAGCATCGTGTCATCGCCGCTCGCTTCGGGCAAATCCTTCCAGACCAGCGCCTCGCCATCGAGCGCGGGTTCCTTCGCGTAGTCCGCCATGCCGCCTTGCGCGACCGTGAGAATGTCGCCGTGCGCAAGGCCGGCGCCCACCAGCTCGCGCACGACGTAGCCGATGCCGCCGGCCGCATGGAAATGGTTCACGTCGCCCGAACCGTTGGGATAGACGCGCGCGATCAGCGGGACGACGGCGGACAGATCGGCCAGGTCCTGCCAGTCGAGCAGAATGCCCGCCGCGCGCGCCATTGCGGGCAAGTGGATCGCATGGTTGGTCGACCCGCCCGTCGCGAGCAGGCCGACGCAGGCGTTGACGATCGCCTTCTCGTCGACGACTTCGGCCATCGGCCGCACATCGTTGC
Source organism: Novosphingobium aquimarinum (assembly GCF_009746585.1). Classification (GTDB taxonomy): domain Bacteria; phylum Pseudomonadota; class Alphaproteobacteria; order Sphingomonadales; family Sphingomonadaceae; genus Novosphingobium; species Novosphingobium aquimarinum. The sequence continues at coordinate 105,044 of NZ_WRPO01000008.1, read as the reverse complement.
CTTTGCGGCCGATCGCGGCGAGCCGGTGGACGGCGGCGCGTGTCAGCGCTTGTCGTAGCGGCGTGTTCGGCGGCACGAAAGCGGCGCCGGGCATGTGCAGGCCCATCATCTCCATCATCATCTGGTTGGAGTTGGCAGTGCCGTAGAAGGTGCAGGTTCCGGGTGAATGGTAGCTCGCGCTTTCGCTGGCGAGCAGTTCGTCGCGCCCGACCTTACCCTCGGCATAGAGCTGGCGGGTTTTCTGCTTTTCCTTGTTGGCAATGCCGCTCGGCATTGGTCCGGATGGCACGAAGATCGCGGGCAAGTGGCCGAAGCGCAGCGCGCCGATGAACAGGCCCGGCACGATCTTGTCGCAGATGCCGAGCAACGCCATTCCGTCGAACATCGCGTGGCTCATGGCAACGCCGGTCGACAGCGCGATGGTGTCGCGGCTGAACAGCGACAGCTCCATCCCGTCGAAGCCCTGGGTGACGCCATCGCACATCGCGGGAACCCCGCCCGCAACTTGCGCGGTGGCCCCCGCTTCGCGCGCGAACAGCTTCATCTGCTCGGGGTAGCGGCCATAGGGCTGATGCGCCGAGAGCATGTCGTTGTAAGCGGTCACGATCGCCAGGTTCGGCCCGCGCTGCCCGGCGATCGAGGCCTTGTCCTCCCCGGCGGCGGCGAAGCCGTGCGCGAGGTTGGAGCACGACAGGAACGTGCGGTCGGAAAACTTCTCGCCCTCGCGCGCGACGAGGTCGAGGTAGCGCTGCCGGCCGGGCCGGGACCGTTCGACGATGCGCTGCGTCACCTTGGCGATGGTGGGGTGAAGGTCGGTCATATCGCGTTTCTCCCGCGCCACCCGGCGATGGGCAGCGCTGTCATGCATGCGCGGTCATTGCGGGCCCGGTCGTTCGGGCCGGTTCATTCGTGCCAGGTCACCCCGTCGCGTTCGGCCAGCGCGATCGCTGCCGATGGGCCCCAGCTTCCAGCCGTATAAGTCTTGCACTCCTGCGCATGTTCCTCCCAACCGGCACGGATCGCATCGATCCACTCCCATTGGGCCTCCACTTCGTCGCGACGGACGAACAGCGTCTGGTTGCCTTCGATGAGGTCGAGCAGCAGGCGTTCGTAAGCGATCCGGCGCTGCGGACCGGAGAACGCCTCGGGCATGGCAATGTCGAGCGGGACTGGCCGAAGACCGATGCCGCCGCGATCGAGCCCCGGCACTTTGGCCATCACCGACATCGTGATGTTCTCGGCCGGCTGGATGCCGATCACGAGGCGATTGGGCTGAAGCCGCGCGATGCGGCCCGAGAAAATCGAATGCGGCACATCGCGGAACTGGATGATGATCTCGGTGGTCCGACGCGGCAGGCGCTTGCCGGTGCGCAAGTAGAACGGCACGCCTTTCCAGCGCCAGTTGTCGATATGCGCCTTGATCGCAACGAACGTCTCGGTGTTCGACGGCTTGCCCAGCTCGTCGTCATAGCCGGGCACCGCCGCGCCGCCGACCGCACCGGCGCGGTACTGTCCAGTGACGGTGTCGGCCGCGTGCACCTTGCGCAGCGCGCGCAGGACCTTGACCTTTTCATCGCGCACGTTGGTGCTGTCGTAGCTGACCGGCACTTCCATCGCGGTGAGCGCGAGCAGCTGGAGCATGTGGTTTTGCACCATGTCGCGCAGCGCGCCCGAATCGTCGTAGTAGGCGACGCGCGATTCCAGCCCGACCGTCTCGGCCACGGTGATCTGTACGTGCGCGATGTGCTGGGCGTTCCACAAGGGTTCGAACAGGATGTTGGCAAAGCGCAGCGCCAGCAGGTTCTGCACCGTTTCCTTGCCGAGATAGTGGTCGATGCGGAAAATGCGGTGTTCGGGAAAGGCGGTGGCGACCGCATCGTTGATGACCTTGCTGGAGGCCAGATCCGTCCCCAGCGGCTTTTCCAGCCCGATCCGCACGTTGCCGCCGGCAAGGCCGCTGGCCTTCAGCCCCTGGATAGTCGGCTCGAACAGGCTGGGCGCGGTGCTCAGGAAGATCGCGGTGCCGTGTTCGGGCTTTCCGACTTTCCTGGCGAGCGCGTCGAACCCCTCGATCGTCGTGGCATCGAGCGCCTGGTAGCTCAGGCGATTGAGGAACGTCGCCATGCCGCCGCGCCGGTCGGCCGGGAGGAACTGCTCGAGCGATTCGCGCGCAAAGCTGCGAAAGGCGCCATCGTCCATCTCGCCGCGCGCGGTGCCGATGATCTCCAAGTGAGGATCGAGCAGGCCATCGGCGTCGAGCGCAGCCAGCGAAGGCAGCAGCATGCGCTTCGATAAGTCGCCCGTAGCACCGAACAAAACCAGACGATCCGCGATGAACCCGGTCATGATCGGCGGGGTCCTGAAGTGGGCAAGGCGGATGGCTCCCTGTTCCGCGTGTTTCGCAAATGCAGCATACCCGGGAACGATAGGCAAGCTCCTCAGGTTCCGATACGCTGTTAATGCGCGGTGCAAAGCCCCCGCTTCCCCATCCGGGAAACTCACTCTAAAGGATCGCGCATGGCGGTCGAGGGCGTAAACCTACTGGAGCAGTTGCAGAGCCCGGCGCTCGTGGTCTCGCGCGGGCAGGTCAGCTTTGCCAATGCCGCAGCGCGCAATTTGCTGGGCGCGCACATTTCCGGGCAGGACGTGCGCATCGCCATTCGCGATCCCGAAGCGGTGCGGGTGATCCTGAGCGAGGCCGGCGGCAAAGCGAAGATCACCGGGCTTTCGGTCGGCGGCAGCGTCTGGGAGATCGATTGCCGTCCGGTCTCCGCCGGCGAACGGCTGGTAACGCTGTACGATCTTTCGACCCAGGTCAGCAACGCGCGCGCGCACGCCGATTTCGTCGCCAACGCCAGCCACGAGCTGCGCACGCCTCTGGCGACCGTGCTCGGCTATGTCGAGACGCTGATGGACCCGCGCGCGGGCGGCGACGAGGCGACACGCGAGAAGTTCCTCAAGACGATCCGCCACGAGGCGCTGCGCATGCAAGCGCTGGTGTCCGACCTGATGAGCCTGTCGCGGATCGAGGCGAGCAAGTTCGAAGTCCCCTCCGATACCGTCGATCTGGTCCAGCTCGCGCGCGAAGCGGCAGGCGAGTTCCGCACCGATGCGCGCGTGGAGGTCACGACCAACTGCGACAGCGCGAAGATCGCGGGCGATCGCGGGCAGATGGCGCAAGTGCTGCGCAATCTGATCGACAATGCGCTGAAATACGGAAAGCCCGGCGGAACGGTGAGCGTCTCGATCGAGGCGACGCCCACCGGCTGGCTGCTGATCGGGGTGCACGACGAAGGCGACGGTATCGCGCCCGAGCACTTGCCGCGCCTGACCGAGCGCTTCTACCGCGCCGACACCAGTCGCAGCCGCGCGGCGGGCGGCACCGGTCTGGGCCTTTCCATCGTCAAGCACATCGTCGAGCGGCACCGCGGCCGGTTCGATATCACCAGTCGGCCCGGCGCGGGCACGACGGCCTCGATGATGCTTCCCTTGCGGCGAGACTGATTGCGCCGATCGCGCGGCCGGAACCGATCGGTCCCGGCTTGTGCCATCAAAGTGTCATTTCATGGTCATAATGGCGTCGCGAAAGTGGCGTGAAAGTGTCATGCAGTGAGGGAATCCGCTCGAATGAGGAACGTGAGCACGTCGGTGGTGGCGGTGGCTTTGGGCTGTGCGTGGGGGATTCCCGCGCAGGCGCAGGAGACCGATCGCCAATCGATCGCGCGAGAGCTGGCGGAAATGCGCGCGCAGATGCAAGCGATGGCGAGCCGCATCGATTCGCTGGAAAGCGAGCTTGCCGCGGCCAATGCCCGCGCCGATGCGGCCAGCGTTGCCGCAGCCGGTGCGACCGAAACGGCTCTCGCCGCGCAGGCCGAGGCGCTAAAGCCCGCCGCCAAGCCGCCGGTGAAGATCGCGTGGAAGGGCGCGCCGGTGATCGAGGGCGAGGGCGGCTGGAGCTTCAAGATCCGCGGCCGGGTGAACGTCGATGCCGGCTTCTTCGACGTGCCGGATTCGACCGGGCGCGACGATGGCTTCGGCAGCGAAGTGCGCCGCGCGCGCATCGGCGCCGAAGGCACGATCCCCGGTGGCTTCGGCTACAAGTTCGAAGCAGGGCTCGGACCCGATCTCGCGATTACCGATGCCTTCGTCACGTATACGGACAAGGGCCTGACGCTGATCGTCGGCCACCAGAACACCTTCCAGTCGCTCGAAGAACTGACCAGCAGCCTGCACATTCCCTTCACGGAGCGCGCGGCCTTCACCGATGCCTTCGGGTTCGAACGCAGACTGGGCGTTGGCGTGACTTACGCGAGCGGCCCCGTGCTGCTCGAAGGCGGCGTGTTCACCGACAATTACGCGGCTCTGCCCAACGGCAACCTGAGTTTCGACGGGCGTGCGGTCTATGCGCCGAAGCTGGGCGAAACGCAGCTCCATCTGGGCGCCTCGGTCCACCGCACCGAACTCGAATCCGGCAACTCGGTCCGCTACCGCCAGCGGCCTTTCGAGCACTTCACCGGCGAGCGCTTCGTCGATACCGGCAGCATGGCCGCCAGTGGCGAGACCGGCGTCGGCCTCGAAGCGGCGATGATAGCCGGGCGGCTCGATCTGTCGGGCGAAGCGTTCTGGCAGACCGTCTCGCGCCCCGGCCTTGCCAACCCCACTTTCTTCGGCGGCTACGCCCAGATCGGCTATTTCCTGACGCACGGCGACCGGCGTGGGTACAAGTACGGCATGTTCGATCGCGTGCGGCCGGCCAATCCGGTGGGCGCGGGCGGGATCGGCGCGGTGCAGGTCGCGGCGCGCTACGATTATCTCGATCTGAGCGACAAGGGCATTGTCGGAGGCCGCCAGCAGGCCTACCAGCTCGCGCTCGCCTGGTCGCAAACCGATTACACCAAGTTGTATCTGAGCTATTCGCGCCTGCAATATCGCGATGCCGTCCATCCGGCGGCGGGGGGCGACACATCTTACGGGGCCGATGCGCTGGTAATGCGCGCCCAGGTCGACTTCTGAGCCGGGATCGGCCTTAATAGTCATCAAACTGTCACTGAACTGTCATCACAGGCCCATAGGAGCGCCGCAAATATGAAGGCCAAGGGGTTTTCCATGCGTATGATCCGCCATTCCATCGTTCTCGCCGCCTCGGCGGTTGCCCTCACTGCGTGCGGAGGGTCGGGAGGCGGTGCCTCGGGCTCGCGCGACTATATCCGCGCCGTCGGCTCTTCGACGGTCTATCCGTTCGCGACCGCGGTCTCCGAAAAGTTCGCCCAGACCGGCGCGAAGAGCCCGGTGATCGAATCGACCGGCACGGGTGCGGGCATGAAGCTGTTCTGCGCCGGCGTCGGCGCGCAGCATCCCGATATCGAGAACGCCTCGCGCCGGATGAAGAAGGCCGAGTACGACGAGTGCCAGAAGAACGGCGTCACCGAGATCGTCGAGGTCCAGGTCGGCATCGATGGTATCGCTTTCGCCGAGGCCAAGAATGGTCCGGACATGAAGCTGACGCCCGAGATCGTCTACAAGGCGCTCGCGGCCAATCCCTTCGGCAAGCCGAACACGGCCAAGATGTGGAAGGACGTCGATCCTTCGCTGCCGGCCGAGCCGATCCTGGTCTACGGCCCGCCGTCGACCTCGGGCACGCGCGACGCGCTCAAGGAACTGATCATGGAGGCGGGCTGCAAGACCGACGCCGCCACCGCCGCGCTCAAGGACAGTGACAAGGAAGCCTACGAGGCCACTTGCCATCAGATCCGCGAGGACGGCGCCTATATCGATGCGGGCGAGAACGACAATCTGATCGTCCAGAAGATCGCGCAGAACCCCAAGGCGATCGGTGTCTTCGGTTACTCGTTCCTCGAAGAGAACCCGGATTCGCTGAAGGGCATTCCGATGTCGGGGATCGATCCGACCTATGCGACGATCTCGGACTTTTCCTATCCCGGTGCCCGCCCGCTTTACGTCTACGTGAAGAAGCAGCACCTCGCGCCGATCCGCGGCCTGGCCGAATACGTGAAGGAATGGACCAACGCCTGGGGCTCCGACGGGTATCTCAAGGCCAAGGGCATGGTCATTGCGCCCGAGGACGTTCGCCAGAAGAATGCCGAGGTCGTCGCCAGCATGACGCTGGTCGATCCGTCGCAGCTTAAGTGAGGCTCTGCTTCCTAGCATGTTGATCGCCGTCGTTCTTGCGGTCGTGGCGGGCCTTGGTCTGATCGGTTGGTATACCGCCAGGGCCAAGGCCCGGCTGCTCTACACCGGCCGCGGGTCGATGCGCGCGACGGCGAACTATCACGGTCTGCACCTCGCTTTGTGGATCGCGATCCCGGCGCTGATCGCTTTCGCGGTCTGGACGGCGGTGTCGCCGGGCCTCGTCAACGAGGCCGTACTGGCCGATCCGGCCGCGCAGATGTTGCCGGCAAGCGACATGGAGCGCGCGTCCATTCTGGCCGAAGCGCGCGCGGTGGCGAGCGATCCCTCGACGGTCGCCTTCAATCCGCTCGCCAATCGGCTCGCCGAACCGATGCGCTCGGCGCAGACGCAATTCGGCTTCATCGGAATCGCGCTGGTGCTGATCTGCGCGCTGGCAGGAGGCGGCTACGCCTGGACGCGCATCCGCGCCGATTTCCCGGCGCGCTCGCGAGTCGAGCGCGGGATCATGCTGCTGTTGCTCGCCGCCTCGCTGATTGCGATCCTGACCACGGTCGGGATCGTCGCCAGCCTGGTGTTCGAGACTGCACTTTTCTTCCGCGACGTGTCGCCCTGGAGCTTCCTCACCGGCACGCACTGGTCGCCCGGCAACGCCATCGGCGCCGACATCGACGACAACTTCGGCGCGGTGCCGCTGTTCTGGGGCACGATCTACATCGGCGCGATCATCGCCATGATCATCGCCATTCCGCTTGGCCTGATGAGCGCGATCTACCTCACGCAATACGCCGACGCCAAAGTCCGGCGCTGGACAAAGCCCGCGCTCGAGATCCTCGCGGGCGTGCCCACCGTCGTCTACGGCTACTTCGCCGCGCTGACGATCGCGCCCGCCATTCGCGATTTCGCCGCCTCGCTCGGCTACCAGAACCCCTCGACCGAAAGCGCGCTCGCCGCCGGCCTGGTGATGGGCGTGATGATCATTCCCTTCGTTTCCTCGATGGCCGACGATTCGATCGCGGCGGTCCCACGCGCGATGAGCGACGGCTCGCTGGCAATGGGTGCGACGCGTTCGGAGACGATCAAGAAGGTCGTCCTGCCCGCCGCCTTGCCCGGTATCGTCGCCGGCGTGATGCTGGCGGTCAGCCGCGCGATCGGCGAGACGATGATCGTCGTCATGGCCGCGGGCGCGACCGCGCGCCTCACCGCCGATCCGCTCGCCTCGATGACCACGGTGACGTACCAGATCGTGCAGATGCTGACCGGCGACCAGGAGTTCGACAGCCCCAAGACGCTGTCCGCCTTCGCGCTCGGCCTCGTCTTGTTCATCGTCACGCTCATTCTCAACATCATCGCGCTGCGCGTGGTGAAGCGCTTCCGTGAGGCTTATGAGTAGCACCTTCCAGTCCGACGCCTTCATGCAGCGGCTGGCCAAGCGCCACGCTGCAGAGAAGCGCTTTCGCCTGCTTGGTCTGGGCGCGATCGTCCTGTCGCTCGGGTTCCTGGCGCTGCTCCTGTTCATCATGCTCAAGAACGGGCTGGCCGGGATCGATTGGCAGTTCCTCTCGGGATCGGATTCCACCGAGGCTTCGGTCGCGGGCGTCTGGGGCGCGGCCAAGGGCTCGCTGCTGACGATGATAGTCACACTGGCGATCTCGTTTCCTCTGGGCGTGTGCGCCGCGATCTACCTTGAGGAATTCGCGCCGCGCACGCGCTGGATCGAATGGGTCGAAGTGTCGATCAACAATCTGGCCGCCGTGCCTTCGATCATTTTCGGTCTGCTCGGCCTCGCGGTGTTCATCAACACCTTCCAGATGCCGCGCTCGGCACCGCTGGTCGGCGGGCTCACGCTCGCACTGATGACGATGCCGGTGATCGTGATTTCGGGGCGCAACGCGATCAAGGCGGTGCCGCCCTCGATCCGCGACGCGGCCCTGGCGGTGGGCGCCAGCGAAGTGCAGACAGTGTTCCACCATGTCCTGCCGCTGGCCTTGCCGGGGATCCTGACGGGCACCATTATCGGCATGGCGCGCGCCTTGGGTGAAACCGCGCCGCTGCTGATGATCGGCATGCGCGCCTTCGTCGCCAGCCCGCCCGATGGGTTCACCGATCCCTCGACGGTGCTGCCGATGCAGATCTTCTTGTGGTCGGACGAAATCGACCGCGCCTTCGTGGTCAACACCTCGGCAGCGATTATCGTGCTGCTCGTATTCCTGATGGCGATGAACGGGCTCGCCATTTATCTGCGTAACAAGTTCGAAGTCCGTTGGTAGGATCGATGACAAACGAAACCAAGATGACCGCTCGCCACGTCGACGTGTTCTACGGCGACAAGAAGGCGATCGACGACGTCTCGATCGATATCGACAACGGAATCGTCACTGCCTTCATCGGCCCGTCGGGCTGCGGTAAGTCGACGTTCCTGCGCTCCTTGAACCGGATGAACGACACGATCCCGATCGCGCGCGTCACTGGCGAGATAAAGCTCGATGGGGATGATATCTATGCCAGCGGCATGGATCCCGTCGCGCTGCGCGCCCGCGTCGGCATGGTCTTCCAGAAGCCCAACCCGTTCCCCAAGTCGATCTACGAGAACATCGCCTATGGCCCGCGCATCCACGGCATTGCCCAGGGCAAGGCCGATATGGACGCGATCGTCGAAAAGGCGCTGACTCGCGCCGGCTTGTGGCAGGAGGTCAAGGACCGCCTGACCGATGCCGGCACCGCGTTGTCGGGCGGCCAGCAGCAGCGCTTGTGCATCGCGCGTGCGATCGCCGTCAGCCCCGAAGTGATCCTGATGGACGAGCCGTGTTCGGCGCTCGATCCGATCGCCACCGCGCGGATCGAGGAATTGATCGAGGATCTGAAGAATCGGTACGCGATCGTCATCGTCACGCACTCGATGCAGCAGGCAGCGCGTGTTTCGCAGCGCACCGCCTTCTTCCATCTCGGCAATCTGGTAGAATACGGCGATACCGAGCAGGTCTTCCAGAACCCGCAGGAGACCCGCACCAAGGACTACATCACCGGCCGCTACGGCTGAGGAGCGCAATCATGGTCGAACATACCGTCAAGTCCTTCGACAGCGAGATCAGCCAGCTGCGCGGTCTCATCGCCGAGATGGGCGGATTGGCCGAAGTCGCCATCCGCGACTGTATCCTGGCGCTGTCCCGCCACGACGAGGATCTTGCCCGCCGGGTGGTCGCCGACGATGCCCGGCTCGATGCGCTCGAGGCCGAGGTCGATCGGCTCGCAGTGCGCACGATCGCACTGCGCGCGCCGATGGCGGACGATCTGCGCGACGTGATCGCCGCGCTCAAGATCTCGGGCGTGATCGAGCGAATCGGCGATTATTCGAAGAACATCGCCAAGCGCGTGCTGGAGCTCGAAGGAAAGTCCAAGATCGAGCCGATCACGCTGATCCCGGCGATGGCCGAAATCGCGCAAGGCATGGTTCACGACGTGCTCAACGCCTACGGCTCGCGCGATTCGATGCTAGCGGTGGAAGTCATCCGCCGCGACGAGAAGCTCGACAATTTCTACAACACGCTGTTCCGCTCTTTGCTCACGCACATGATGGAAAGGCCGGCGACGATCTCCAGCGCCGCACAGCTGCTCTTCATTGCCCGCAATCTCGAGCGGATCGGCGATCACGCCACCAACGTTGCTGAAATGGTCTATTACGCCGCGACCGGGGAATACTGCAACGAGCGCGACGCCAAGGACCTTCCCAAGGATTCCGAATCATGAACCCCAGTGTTCTCGTAGTCGAAGACGATGTCGCGCTGTGCGATCTGCTGTCCTGGAACCTGTCGGCCGAAGGCTACGACGTGCGTTCCACCGGGGACGGCGAGGAAGCGCTGGTCATGGTGCGCGAACAGGCGCCCGACGCCATCATTCTAGATTGGATGATCGAGCAAGTGCCCGGCATCGAGGTCTGCCGCCAATTGCGCAAGGACAAGGAAACCGCGCGCATCCCGATCGTGATGCTCACCGCGCGCGGCGAGGAAGAGGATCGCATCCGCGGCCTCAAGACCGGCGCCGACGATTACGTCACCAAGCCTTTCAGCCCGCGCGAGCTGATGGCCCGGATCGAGGCACTGCTGCGTCGCAGCCGCCCGGTTCTGGCCGGCGACAACCTGCTGTTCGGCGACATCGAACTCGATCCCACCTCGCACCGCGTCCGCCGCGACGGCGAATCGCTGCATCTGGGCCCGACCGAGTTCAAGATGCTGCGCTACTTCATGGAACGGCCCAACCGCGTGCTCTCGCGCCAGCAGATCCTCGACGGCGTGTGGGGCATGGACTCCGACATCGACGAGCGCACGGTCGACGTCCACATCCGGCGCTTGCGCAAGGCGATCAACCGGGCCGGCGATCCCGATCCGATCCGCACGGTGCGCGCCGCCGGCTATTCGATGGACGCCAACTGAACGCTTGATACGAGCGGGGCGCGGTGCCTTTGGCCCGCGCCCCGCTCTATTCCTTGTGCGATGTGCGCCTGGACGCTGCGGTCAGGCGGCGGCGCGCGGCGCTTTGTGGTGATGGTCTGCCAGTGCGTCGCGCAATGCGGTCTCGAACTGGTCGGTCGCCGCTTCCCAGGTGTAGCGTTGACCGAGGGTCAGCGCATCTTCGCGCCGCACTTCGAGCGCACGCGCGACGGCCTTCGTAAGATCCGCATCAACCGCGCCTGCTGCGCGCGGCAAATCCCGTTCGGCGCCTCGTCCGTCGCGGCCCAGAATATCGATCGGGCCAGTGACCGGATAGGCCGCGACCGGCACGCCGCTGGCAAGTGCCTCGATCACGACGAGCCCGAAGGTATCGGTCAGGCTGGGAAAGACGAAGCAATCGGCCGAGCGATAGGCGCTGGCGAGGTCTTGGCCCGCCAGCGCGCCGAGGAAGCGGCAATCGCGATGGCGGCGGCGCAGGGCGTCGAGCGAGGGGCCGTCACCAACCACCACCTTGGTGCCGGGCACCGCCATGTCCAGAAAGGCATCGATGTTCTTTTCGGGCGCGACGCGACCGACATAAAGCAGGATCGGCCCCGGCAGGTCCGCCATCGCCGGATGGCGTGGCCCGTCGGGTCGGAACAGCGCCTGATCGATGCCCCGGCTCCAGCGCGCCGTCGGGCCGATGCCGCGCGCGGCCAGCTCGGTCTCCAGGCTCTGCGTCGAGACGAGCACCGCACGGCTGGGGGCGTGGAAGCGACGCATGATCGGCCAGAACCGTTCGGCGCTGATCCCGGTGCGGACCGCGGCGTATTCGGGAAAGCGGGTGTGGAACGCGCTGGTGAAGGGCACTTGCCGCGCCAGGCACCAGCTGCGCGCGGCCCATCCGATCGGGCCTTCGGTGGCGATGTGGACGAGGTCCGGTGCCGCCATATCGAGCCGGCGCCGCACGCCGAACCGCGGCGCCATCGCCAGCCGGATCGAGGCGTAGCCCGGGAGCGGCACGGTCAGGAACTGTTCGGGCGTCACGCGCTCGACCATCACGCCGCGCCGCTCCAGTTCGGCGATCGTGGTATCCAGTGAGCGGACGACGCCGTTGACTTGCGGGAACCAGGCGTCGGTCGCCAGCGCCAGTTTCACGCGGCGGTCTCGGGCAGCGCGGGGACGTCGGGCTTGGTCCGCTGCTCGGCCGGGCGGCGCTCTGCTTCGGCGAGCTTTTCCGCGGCCCAGTCGATGATCGCCATTGCCCCGAACGCGTCTTCGGCAAGCGCGGTGCAGCTTTCGACCCAGTCGCCGTCGTTGTAATACGTAATGCCGCCAAACTCGCGGATCTCGGCGCAATGGATGTGGCCGCACACCACCCCGTCCATGCCGCGATGGATCGCCTCGGTGGCGACCGCTTCCTCGAAGCTGGAAATGAAGGCGACTGCATTCTTGACGCGCTTCTTCATGTAGGCGCTCAAGGACCAGTAAGGCAGGTGGAACCGCCGGCGCACCGCGTTCATCACGATGTTGGCGCGCAGCAGCAATCCGTATGCCTGGTCCCCGAGGAAGGCGAGCCACTTGGCATAAAGCACGACCCCGTCGAAGCTGTCGCCATGCGTCACCAGCAGGCGGCGGCCGTCGGCGGTTTCGTGCACGGCTTCGAGCACCAGCTCGACGCCGCCGAAGGTCATGCCGGCATAATCGCGCAGCATCTCGTCGTGATTGCCCGCGACGAACACCACGCGGGTGCCGCGATGCGCCATCTTGAGCACGCGGCGCACGACTTCATTGTGCGCGTCGGGCCAGAACCAGCCTTTCCGCAGCCGCCAGCCGTCGACGATGTCGCCGACGAGATACAGGGTCTCGCATTCGACCGAGCGCAGGAAATCGACCAGCATTTCCGCGTTGCAGCCGCGCGTGCCGAGATGGACGTCGGAGATCCAGATCGTGCGATACTTGCGTTTCGGGCGGAACGACTTGGGATCGGGAAGGTCGAGCCATTCCGGGATCCCGCCGCCAGCGAAAAGGGACGCCGGGTCCCGGGATAGTGCATTGTCCGTACGCATGCGCATGTCGCGCTCCCCGTCCGCTTTTCCCGAGTTCGCGCCTACCTTTCGCGCGTTGCGTCATGGTGACGGTACGAGGTCGGTTCGATGACAGGACGCGCCAACCGGGGCGGAAAGGGCAGGAAAATGGCTTGAGTGGCGCTCTTTCATACAATCGTCGCCGTTGTGTCACGTTGCCGTCATCGATCGCTTGCACAAGCGCCATTCGAGCGGGGATGGGGCAGTGCACCGGATCGACATACTCCTGACAAGCGAACTCGACGGCGGCATGGCGCCCTTCCGGCACGACGACCTCAACCTCGTCATCCATCACTGGGCCGGGACGGCGGATCTGCCATTGATCGAGGGCGCGCTGTGGGCCTTCATCGACTGGGTCCTTCCCGGCATGGCGGGGCTCGAAGTGTGCGGCCGGTTGCGCTGCGATCCGCTCACCGCCGGCGCGCATATCACCATGGTGCTCGAGGATGACGACGTCGAGGACCGCAAGCGCGCGCTGCGCACCGGGGCGGACGACTATATGATGGGTCCGCTGACGCGCACCGCGCTGCTCGACCGGATCCTGGGGGCCAATTTGCTGGCGCCGCAGCCGGGCGCCTCGACGCGCTTCTCGCAGGGCGACCTCACGATCGACGTCGCCGCGTTCCAGGCGCGCTGGAAGGGCAAGCCGATCGCGCTGATGCCCAACGAATTCCGGCTGCTGCGTTACTTCGTCGAGCATCCCGGACGCGTGTTCAACCGCAGCCAGCTGATCCTGGCGCTCGGCAAGCAGGAGCCGGCGGTCGACGAGCGGACGGTCGACGTCTGGATTGGCCGGTTGCGCCGCGCGCTCAAGGCGGCGGGGGCCGGAAATCCGCTTCGCACGGTCCGCTCGCTCGGCTACGTCTTCGACGCCGTCTGAGCGCTCCTGCGCCGCGAGCGGCGACGAGGAGAACGTTCGATGATGCGGAGGCGGATATGACCTGGACGACCATCGTGAGTCCCGCCGAACTTGCCGAGGCGCTTGGCGACGGAGGCAATCTCATCGCGGATTGCTCGTTCGATCTCGGCGATACCGAAGCGGGTCGTCGCGCTTATGCCGAGGCGCATCTGCCCGGCGCGGTCTACCTGCACCTCGACGACGATCTGTCCGGCACGCCCGACGGCGGCAATGGCCGCCACCCGCTGCCGGACCGCGCGGCGCTGGCGGCGCTGCTGCGCGAGCTGGGGCTGTCCCACGACACGCAAGTCGTCGCTTACGATCGGAGCGGTGGCTTCTATGCAGCGCGGCTCTGGTGGGAACTGCGCTGGCTCGGGCATGAGGCGGTCGCCGTGCTGGATGGCGGTTTCGCGGCCTGGAGCGCTGCGGGTTTCGCGATCGAGAGCGGCACGGCGCCGACACCGGCGGCCGGCGACTTCGTCGCCAGGGCTTCGCTCGAACCCGAACCTGCCTCGGCGGACGAAATCCTTGCCGATGTGCCGGGCAAAGATCTGCTGGTCGTCGATGCGCGCGATGCCGCTCGGTTTCGCGGCGAGACCCATGCGCTCGATACCGCTTCGGGTCATATCCCCGGCGCGGCCAATCGCTTCTTTCGCGAGAACCTCGACGCCGAGGGCAAGCTGCTTCCCGCTTCGGATCTGCAGTCCGCGTTCGCGCCGCTGCTGGCGCGAGCCGATGGGCGCACGCTGGTCAGCCAGTGCGGTTCGGGGGTCACCGCGTGCCACAACCTCCTGGCGCTCCGCCATGCGGGGATCGAGGGCGCGCGGCTTTATCCCGGTTCGTGGAGCGAGTGGACCAGCGATCCCTCCCGCCCGATCGCGACCGGCGAGGACTGAGCCGAATTGATTCCCGACGCCCCGCTGGCGGGAGGGGCAGCGAGACTTGGCGCTTAGCGCCTAGTCGCAGCGGGGTCGGCATGAAGCATCACCTGCATAAGGCTCACCCCCGGCCCCTCCCGCGAGCGGGAGGGGAGAATTGTCTGTCGCACAAAAATCGGCCCGGCCGCATCGCTGCGACCGGGCCGTCAGGATTGCGGGGCAGGGCGCCCCCGAACGTCTTGGCTTGGTTCAGAACTTGATCGAGGCCGAAGCCGACACGCTCGTGCCGATATCGTAGCTGTTGATCTCGATCCGGGTGGTGCCGTTGTCCTGATATTCCTGGTGGTCGGTACCCGTGAGGTTGCGCATTTCGAACTTCAGTTCGACCGGCATGTTGAGGAAGTTGACTTCCTCGCGCGCGACGATGTCGAGCTGGAAGCCGGGCTTTTCGATGATGTCCGGCAGGTTGTTGAAGCCGCGGCTGACAACGCGCTTGCTGGCGTAGGACATCAACACGGTGAACTGCTGGAGATGATCGGTATCCTCGAAGCCGACCTGGAGGTTGGCCAAATGGTCCGACTGTCCGGTCAGCGGCACGCCGTCGCGGAAGAACAGCGTCGCATCGGTGTTCGACGTACCGAAGATGAAGGTCTCGTCGCCGGGCGAAACCTTGATGTCCGATTGGGTGTACGTGTAGTTCGCGATGAAGATCGCGCGCTTGGTCTCGAACCAGCCGCCCAGATCAAACAGGTCGTAGTTATACTGCAGATCGAACTCGGCGCCGTAGAGCGTCGCCTTCGGGGCGTTGGCGAAGCTCTGGCGAACGCGGCCATCGGCCAGCGTCGAATAGGCTTCGATCGGCCGGTCGATGGTCTTGTAGAAGCCCGCCAGCGAGGCCCTGTTGCGACCCCAGTAGTATTCGGCGCGCGCTTCGGCGTTGATCAGCTCGCTGTCCCGCAGCAGCGGATTGCCGTTGTAGAGGCGCGTGGTTTCCGGGTCCTGATAGGGCTGGAAGATCAGCTCGCGGAACTGCGGACGAGCGATCGTCTTCGACGCGCTGGCCCGCACTTGCAGGCCGTTGTCGAAGTCGTAGGTGATCGTCGCGGCGGGCAGGAAGTAGTCGTTATTGAGCGAGGTCGAGGCATCGAAGGTGTTCGGGGTGTTGAACACCTGCGCCGCGCTCACGGTCTGCTTCGCGGTTTCGTAGCGCACACCAAGATCGACGGTGACGCCGGTGATCGGCGCCAGGCTGACCTGGCCGTAGCCTGCGTTGATCCGCAAGCTGGCGTCGAACGCGGGGGTGTCCTCGGTCAGTTCCTGCAGCACGATCTGATAGGGATCGGTGTTGGCCGGATCCTCGCCGAAGTCGATGACCGCATCGCCCAGCAGGTAGAGCGGGTTCAGATAGCTGAAGCCGCGCGGGAACGCGCTGGAGATGAAGCGGAATTCGCGGCGCGAGGAGAAGCGCTGCGTATCGGTATAGGCATAGCCGACCGTCGCCGTGATCCAGTCGTTCAGGCGATAGCTGACATCGAGACCGCCATAGTAAAGGTCCTCGGTCAGGTCCGAAAACGCGACGCGGGCGTCCGACCGCTGCCCGTCGAGCGTGTTGCGATAGACCTTGATGACGTTGCCGTTCTCATCGGTCGCCTGGATCGGATCGTTCGGGTTGTAGAAGTAGTCGAAGCTATATTCGTACGGCGATTCGCGCGAGGTCTGCGCGTAGCCCGCGCGAAGGTCGACATCGAGGTCCCCGAAGTCGAGCTCGCCCACGAACTGCGTGTCGATCAGCTGGCGTTCGAACCAGTTGGTATCCTGTTCCGCGCTCTCGTTGCCGGTTTCGAAATCCTGGCCGATGCCCAGCACCGACTGCTTGATCGAATCGCGGATGTAGACGTTGGTCCAGCGAAACTTGTGATCGCCCACTTCCAGGCCGAAGCCGAGCAGGCCATTGACCAGCACGCGGTTGTCGGTGGTGAAGGCCTGGGTCGTGCGCTGCAGCGCCAGGTCGGCGTCGGGCGCGAAGTCCTTCTGGATCAGGCGATTGCGCCAGCGGTTGCTGATCGCCATCGTCGCGATCACGCCGAGTCGGGCATCGTCGCCGATGTCGAATGCGGTGCCCCCGGTGATCGAGCCCGACCAGTTCGGCGCGGTGTTCTTGATCCGCTGCAGGGTGACCAGATTGGGCTCGATCAGGTCCTTCTGGATCGCGCGCTGGGTGGCGCGATCGACGCCCGACAGACGCTCGCCGCTGTCGAAGAAGGCCTGCAGCGCGTCGGGCACGTCGCGGGTGCCGTCATCGAAGCCGAACCAATCGTAGTCCGAGCCGTAGACGGTGTAGCTCTGGCGACCTGTGGTCTCGGAATCGCCGCTGATGCCGGCGCTGATGGTGAGGAAGCTTTCTTCGGGAATGGCGCGGGTGGTGAGGTTGATCACGCCGCCGCCGAATTCGCCGGGGAAGTTCGCCGAATAGGTTTTCTGGACCAGCGAGGAGGCGACGATGTTCGTGGGAAAGATGTCGAGCGGGACGACGCGGCTGAGCGGTTCTGGGCTCGGCAGCGGCAGGCCGTTGAGCAGCGCGAGCGAATAGCGATCGCCCAGGCCGCGCACGAAGACGAAGCCGTTGCTCTGGACCGAAAGACCGGTCACGCGGCCCAGCGCGCCGGCGATGTCGCCTTCGCCGGTCCGCGCGATCTGTTCGTTGGTGAGCACCGAGATGACCTGGCTCGAACTGCGCGTCACGTCGCGCGAGCGGCGGCCGGTCACGACGATGTCGCCGCCCGGGATCGAGATCTCCAGCTGCGCTTCGGTTTCGTCGTAATCCTCGGCGGGCGTACCCTCCTGGTCCGCAAGCTCCTGATCGGCGTTCGGGTCTTCCTGAGCAATGGCGCCGGCATTGGCGCCGCCGCTGCCGGTGGTTCCCTGCGCAAATGCCGCACCCGGAAGTGTCAGCGCGGTGGTGAGCAAGAGCAGCCCCGCAAGCTGCTTGCTGTTGGACATGGTAAGCCCCCTCGTTTCAAGTCCGGATAAATTCAAAAGGCGCATTCGCCCGAAGACCAAAGGGGGAGGCGGGGCCGCGAGTGGCAGCCTGCACCTCCCCCGATCGTCGACCGGATCAGTAGACCGGCAGCGAGGTGCAGTTCCCGGTGTTGGTGCCGAAGTTGGCCATGTCCGAGTTGCAGGTCCAACCCGTGTACCAGGTGTCCGAGCTGTCCTTGACGGCGCCGATGTAGCTGACGGCGTCGAAGAAGCTGGAAAGCGTCGTGGGATCGAACGCGGTCACGCCGCTCTCGTTGCTGCCGTTGATGAACAGGCTGGTCAGCGTCGAGGTGTAGCTGGCATTGTTGTTCGAACCGGCGTCGAAGAAGCCCTGGACATCGGCTGCCGTGGGGCCATCGCTGCCGACGAACTGACCCGAGGCGAGGCACGAGAGCTGCACCGACTCGAAGACCGGCGGGCCGTTTTCGTCGGGGCCCGTGGCTTGCGCGGTTTCGGCATGACGGATGCGGATGCACTCGTCGTTGGGGCTGATGATGATGCCGTTGAGCAGCGCGTAGTCGGTACCGCCGCGGAAGTAGACCGCCGCACCGGCATCGGCAGGCGCCGTCGGGCTGATGAACACGAAGTTCGAGATCTTGCTGTCCTGACGCGGCACCGCGTTGCGGTTGTCGTTCGAATCGCCCTCGATGATCGCGTCGTGCGCCCGGTCGCTGTCCTGAACGACGATGGCGTACTGCATGTTGAGCTGCACGCCGGTGTCCGAGTCGATCGAGTCGTCCTCGGCGCCCACCGCGATGTAGTGCTTCATGTTGACATAGCCGCCGAAGAATTCGGCGCCGTCGTCCGAGCTGTTGAACGACTGAATGTAATCGAACTGCGTGCCGGTGCCGGTGCCGCCGGTGGTGAGCGACTGCAGCTCGCTGCCGCCGGTGAGCGTGAAGCCCGAGAAGCGGATCTGGACGTACTTGAGGACGCCCGAGGTGTCGTCGGTGGTGGCGCCGCCGAAGAATGCGGGTGTGGCCGAACCTTCGACCTGGCGTTCGCACTCGATCGTGCCTTCGGCCGCGTTGGGCGCGTCGCAGTCGGTCAACGGTGCGCGGCCACCCAGGACGACACCGCCCCATTGGCCAGAAGAATTGTTGTTGTTGAGGCCCTGGACGTTGTCGCGGCTGGTGAAGACGATCGGCATCGTCTGGGTGCCGGTCGCGTTGATCTTATTGCCGCGGTTCACGTAGAGGAACGAGGAGCCGCTCGAGTAGACGATCACGCCCGGCTGGATCGTCAGCGTGACGTTCGTGTCGGACAGGCCGTCGCTGTCGTCGGGCGTCGGGCCGCCGTCCGAACCGACGTCGACGCGGCCGTTCATGCGATACAGCACGCCCTCGACATAGGGGAGTGTCGACGACTGATCGAAAGTCGCGGGCAGGGTGCAGACGCGATATTCGCCGGTCGGGCCGGAGATCGTGCCTTCGTTGCCGAGACCCGTGGTCGCGGCGATGGTGGGGCAGCCCGCGGCCGGGGTCACCAGCGCGCTGGTCGGCGTGGGTGTGGGCACCGGGGTCGGAGTGGGCGTCGGAGTCGGGTTGTTGATGATGATGTCGCCGCCGGTGCCGGGCGAGGCGAGTTCGTTCGGACCGCAGCCGGCGAGCGCGAGAGCGCTGCAGCCAACGAGCAGCAAGCCATGGATATTCTTCACGTTGGATCCCCCATTGTGTGGTCGAACGACGCGGCGACTCCGTCATCGTTGTTCGGGGCATCTAGGCGGGGGCGGTGACAGTTTGTTGGCGGTAAGATGACACTAATGTGTAACCGTGCGACGGTTTCGTGACAGTGGCGCGATCCGATCGGCGATGGGCTGCGCGACTCCCACGAATCAGGGCGATTCGGAATAACATTGCACTTTTATGACACTTGCTGCATTTTCTTGGAGAAAGCAGGATTCGGCGCGAAACTCCTCGCATCGAAACCAAAACAAGGGAGTTCACTCGGATGTCCGCCACCGCCCTCATCGCCGCCACTCTGCTTGGCCAGTCGGCCTTCTCGCTCGCTATCGATACGCAGCAGGGTCTGTCTCAGGACGTCGCCTATCACGAGCTCTCGCAAGGCCAGTCCGCGGATGCGATCAGCAAGCTCGAGGATTCGCTGCGCATGGATCGCGACGATCCCGCGACGCTGATCAACCTCGGCACCGCCTATGCCCGCATGGGCATGACCGACAAGGCGCTGCGGGCCTACAACGCGGCGATCTCCAGCGACGATCGCTACGACCTCGAACTCGGTGACGGCAGCTGGATGGATTCGCGCGATGCCGCGATGCAGGCCCGCGACAAGCTCGTCACCGCCATGGCGCTCGCGGCGAGTCGCTAAGTCGTTCGAAATCTGCGCGACGGGCGGAGGCGATGGTCGTGCGCCATCCTCCACCGTCGCGCGTGTTGTGCCCTTGCGGGTCGCACCGTCTTGATTAGGGGCGCTCGCTGAAAGCGAGGCCCGGGCCACCGTTCAAAGATAATTCGCGACGAAGCGCGGCCTTTCGATCGCCCGTCGTCACATTGCTGTCATGCCACGGCGTCATCGCGCCCCTTCGAGGGAAGACGATTCGCGTGGGACGACAGACATTGCATCGAAATACGAAAACCGCTCTTTGGTTGGCCGCGATGGTCGCGGCCTTTCCCGGCACGGCCTTTGCGCAAGCCGCGAGCGATCCTGCCGGCAGCGGACCGATCGTGGCCGCACTGGGCTGGCTTCAAGGGACCTTGCTTGGTAATGTCGCCACTGCGGTCGCCGTGATGGCGGTCGCTGCGGTGGGATTCATGATGCTGACAGGCCGGTTGAACTGGCGCTTCGGCGCGACGGTGATCATCGGGGTCTTCGTGCTCTTCGGCGCGGGCTCGATCGTCACGGGCATCCAGTCGGCGGCGGGCGCGGGCTGATGGCGCTGGTGCGCCATCCGGTCCACCGCGCGCTCACGCGCCCGCAAATGTTCGCGGGCGTGACGTACAGCTATTTCATCATCAACGCCGCGGTGACGACCGAGATCTTTCTCATCACCAAGAGCTTCTGGGCGCTGCCCGCAGCCGCTGCCATTCATGGCGCCGGCTACCTTGCCTGCCTGCGCGAACCGCGCGTGTTCGACTTGTGGATCGCCAAGGTCAGCAAGTGCCCGCGCATTCGCAACTGGCAGCGCTGGGGCTGCAACAGCTACGCGCCCTAAGGAAAGAGCGACCATGGCCAAACCGAACTTCGGCAAGATTGCGGGATGGGGCGCCAAGGAAGCGCTTGCCGGCGACCGCCTGCCGTACCTCTCGCTGGTAGACGAAAACGTCATGCTGCTGCGCGACGGTTCGGTGATGCTTTCGCTGATGGTGCCGGGCCTCGCGTTCGAGACCGCCGACACCGACGAGCTCAACGCCCATGCCGCGACGCGCGAAGTGCTGCTGCGCTCCTCGCTCGATGCGCGCTTCGTGCTCTACCATCACGTGATCCGCCGCCGCGTCGAGATCGAGATGGAGGGTACGTTCGACGATCCCATCTCGACGCACATCGACGCACGGTGGCGCACGCGCACCGCGTCGGGCGCGCTCTACGTCAACGACCAGTTCATCACCCTGGTGCGCCGCCCGGCGCGCGGCAAGGCGGGCTGGCCCGACAAGCTGGCGCGCATGATGAAGCGCTCGAAACAAGGTCCGGTGGAAGCCGACCCCGGCGACGTGCGCGCGCTGCGCGCCGCCGCGAGCGCGATGACCGCCTCGCTCGGGGCCTATGGCGCACGGCTGCTGGGCGACTACGAAGGCGCTTCGGGCACTTGTTCCGAAACGCTCGAACTGCTCTCGGCGCTCTACAACGGCGAGATGCGCCCGGTGCGCAAACCCGCCGCCGATACTGATCTTGGTCACATGCTGCCTTATCGCCGCGTCAGCTTCGGGCTCGACGCGCTGGAAGTGCGCGGCGCGGCGGGCTCGACCTTCGCCTCGCTGGTCAGCCTCAAGGACTATCCCGATTCCACCGCGCCGGGCCTTACCGACGCGCTGCTGCGTCTGCCCACCGAGCTGGTGCTGACCGAAAGCTATGCGCCCGCCGACCGGCAGATCGCGCGCGAGCGGATCGATCTCGCCATCCGCCGCTTGAAGTCCGCCGACGAGGAAGCCGTCTCCGAACGGCGGGAGATGATGAGCGCGCGCGATTCCCTCGGCACCGGCGCGGTCGGCTTCGGCGACCATCACTTGTCGGTGCTGGTCCGCTCGCCCAGCCTGGCCGCGCTCGACGATGCTACGGCCGTTTGCGCCGCCGCGCTCGCCGATGCGGGCGCGATCGCGGTGCGCGAGGACGTCAACCTCGAGCCTGGCTTCTGGGGCCAGTTCCCCGGTAACGAGAGCTACATCGTCCGCCGCGCGCTGATCTCCAGCGCCAACATGGCCTGCTTCGGCAGCCTCCACGGCTTTGCCATGGGCCAGGCGAGCGGCAACCACTGGGGCGACGCGGTGACGCTGCTTGCCACCACCAGCGCGACGCCGTTCTTCTTCAATTTCCATCAGGGCGATCTGGGCAACTTCACCGTGATCGGCCCCTCGGGCTCGGGCAAGACGGTGGTGATGAACTTCCTCGCCGCGCAGGCGCAGAAGTTCTCCCCGCGCACCATCCTGTTCGACAAGGATCGCGGCGCCGAAGTCTTCCTGCGCGGCATCGGCGGGACCTATTCGCGGATCGCGGCGGGCCATCCGACCGGCTTCAACCCGCTGGCGCTCCCCGACAGCCCGAACAACCGCGCCTTCCTGCGTGACTGGCTCGGCGTGCTGCTCAAGGCCAATGGCCCCGAGGAATTGACGACGATCGCCAACGCGGTCGACGCGGCCTATGCCAATGATCCCTTCCTGCGCCGCCTTTCGCACTTTCGCGAACTGCTTGCGGGCGCGCGCCGGCCCGAGCCTGGCGACCTCGCCAGCCGCCTCGACGCGTGGATTGGCGCAGGCGAGCACGGCTGGCTGTTCGACAACGCCGAGGACAAGCTCGACCTCTCGGCCAGCAAGCTCGGCTTCGACATGACCGCGCTGCTCGAAAGCCCGCGCCTGCGCACGCCGGTGATGATGTACTTGTTCCACCGCATCGAGGAACGCCTCGACGGTGAGCCGACGATGATCCTGATCGACGAGGGCTGGAAGGCGCTCGACGACGAGGTCTTCGCCGCGCGCATCCGCGATTGGCTGAAAACGCTGCGCAAGCGCAATGCCCTCGTGGGCTTCGCCACCCAGTCGGCGCGCGACGCGCTCGATTCCAAGATCGCCACCGCGCTGGTCGAACAGACCGCGACGATGCTGTTCATGCCCAATGCCCGCGCCCGCTACGAGGACTACTGCGAAGGCTTCGGCCTCACCGAGCACGAACTCGACGTGATCCGCACGCTGCCCGCGCAATCGCGCTGCTTCCTCATCCGCCAGTCGGACGCCTCGGTGGTGGTGCGCCTCGATCTGTCAGGCATGCCCGAAGTGCTGACGCTGCTCTCGGGCCGCGAAAGCACCGTGCGCAAGCTCGATACCTTGCGCGAACGCTACGGCGACGATCCCGCCGCCTGGTACCCCGTGCTCACCGGCGCCAACTGGCCAGGTGATGCCGAAGATGGCGCGATCTGGACCGAGGCCGCCGAATGAGCGTCGCCTGCGATCAGCTGACCGAAGGCGCCTCGGCAGGCGTCGCTCCCGCATTGCGCGCAGTCGACTGCGTCGCGAACGAGATGACGGCTGATGCATTCAGTCGCCTGTTCGGCGCGGGCGGGGCGATGGGGCCGGTGCTCACGATCCTGCTCACGCTCTATATCGCCTTTTTCGCGATCTCGTTGCTCACCGGGCGTTCGTCGCTGGGCATTTCGGCGCTGACGCCGCGCATGCTGACGCTGGGCCTGGTGCTGACCTTCGCGACGAGCTGGATCGCCTACCAGGGCGTGATGTGGAACCTCGCGCTGGGCGGCCCCGACTGGATCGCCTCGGTGCTGATGGGCACCAAAGGCTCCGCGACACAGATTTTCGGCGACCGCATCGACGTGATCTTCGCCGCGATCACCAATGTCGCGGAGAACGCCGGCAGCACGGGCGGTAACGCCGGCGGGGCCGCGGGCGGCGGTGCGGCGGCGGGCCTGTTTACCCCGGATTCGGTCATGTGGCTGGGTGCGCTGATGCTGATGCTCGGCACGGTCGGGATACTGCTGACCGCACGGATCGCGCTTGCCGTCCTCCTTGCGATCGGCCCGATCTTCGTCGTCATGGCGCTGTTTCCCGGCACCCGGGGCCTCACTGCCGGCTGGCTGCGCGGCGTTGCGCTCACCGCGCTGACGCCGCTGTTTGTCGTGCTCGGCGGCGGCATCACGATCGAACTGCTGGTGCCGATCATCCGCGCGCTGTCTTCCAATCTCACCGAGATCGACGGGCGCGCGGCGATGGCGCTGTTCCTCGTCGCGGCGGTGCATTGCGCGCTGATGGTCATGGTGTTCAAGGTCGCGGGCACGCTGGTCGCGGGCTGGCAGGTGTTCGGACTCGCACGGTCGGAGAAATCGTCCGAATCGATCGACACCGCTGCCGCGCGCGGAGCTGCGGCCTACGCCGCCGCATCCGGCCAGGTTGCGCCGTCCGCTGCCGCGATGACCTCGGGCAGCGGCGGGCGCCCATCCATGGCCGTCGCGGCGGCCGCTTCGGCACCCGCGATCGGCGCGGGCTCGAGCGAGGGCGCTTCACACCACGGCGGCGATCGCCGCACCGTCATCACCCAGATCAGCGGCGGCGGCATCGAACCGCTGGCTCCGCGCGCGGGATCGCGCGCCAAGGGCATCGGCAGCCGCTTTCGCAGTCCGTCCAATGACACTGGCCGCACGCCAGTGAAGGAGATCAAACGATGAAACGCGGCACGCTCCTCGCCGCTGCGGCGCCATTTTCGATCCTGGCGGCCGCGCTGACGCTTTCCGGCCCTGCGCGGGCCGACGACCGGTTGGTCGAACGGCTCTACAAGGAAGACCAGGTTGTGCGCATCGACGGCGCGCTTGGCGTTCAGGCGACGATCGCGTTCGACGAGGACGAAGCGATCGAGAACGTCGCGGTGGGCGATTCGGCCAAGTGGCAGATCACGCCCAACAAGCGCGCCAACCTGCTGTTCGTAAAGCCGCTGGAAGGCGGCGCGCGCACCAATATGACCGTGGTGACCGATCGCCACACGTATTTCTTCGACCTCGTCGCGAGCAACAAGGCGAAGCCGCTGTACATGCTGCGCTTCACCTATCCCGACAAGAAGGCCGTGCCCGACAGCGTGGCGCCCTCGATGGTCGCGGCGCTGACGGGCGAGGAGCAAGCGGCGGCGAGCGGCGTGGTGCCGTCCGACGAGCCCGATCCCGCCATGCTCAACTTCGCCTGGAAGCGCATGGGCGATGCCAAGATCCAGCCCGCCCGCGTCTACGACGACGGTGCCGCGACTTATCTGCTGTGGAGCGGCGTGCAGGACGTGCCCGCAATCCTCGTTAAGAACGAGCAGGGCGAGTTGGGGCCGGTGAACTATTCGGTGCGCGGTACGACCATCGTCATCGACGCGGTTCCGCGCGAAATTCTGCTGCGTTCGGGCAAGTCGCAAGCCACGCTCGAGAACGAGCGGCCCGAAGCCGGGGCCACCGCACGCGCCGGCGCGTCGGCTTTCGCCGCGCGCACGACATTCGAAAAGGGAAATTGACCATGGCGCCAAACACAGCTTTCCGCGAACGCCGCGCCCCCGATGCGGACAACGATCCGCGCGAGAGCGAGGGCGCCGAGGTTATCGACCTCGCCACTCGCTCGGTCCTGCCGCAAGTCTCGCAGCGCAAGAAGGCGGACGGGATGGGCCTGGCCGCCGGCGTGCTGATCGTCGCTGCCTTGGGCGCGGTGACCCTGTGGAGCATGGACGCCGCGCGCAATGGCCCGAAGGAAGAGGCGGTGCAGCCCGCCCCTGTCACCCCGGCGCCCGCCGCGCCGATGGCCGCGCCCCCGATGCAGGCCGCAGCGCCAGCGCCGGCACAGCCCCGCACGCTCGCCGCGCCCGCGCCGCAGCCGGTGCTCTCCGCGCCGCCGGTGCAATCGCTCGGGCCCCAGTCGAACCCGCATGCCAGCCCGACCGTGGTGTTCGACGCGGGCGGCAATGCCGTCGCCGTCGTGCCGGGCGCGCCGTCCGGAGCCGGCGTCGCCAGCGCCGGGAATGCGGGTGACGATTTCGCCGCGCGCATCGGCGGCGTCGGCGGAGCCGCCGCTTCGGCCGCGCGCTCGTTCGATCCCGCCACCACCGTCTCGCAAGGCACGCTGATCCCGGCGGTGCTCGAGACCGCGATCGACACCAGCGTGCCCGGCTATGTCCGCGCCATCGTGTCGACCGACGTGCGCAGTTTCGACGGCAAGAAGACGCTGATCCCGCGCTCCTCGCGGCTCATCGGTGAGTACAAGAGCAGCAACGCGCAAGGCCAGAAGCGGGCCTATGTGGTATGGACGCGCCTGATCCGGCCGGACGGTGTCTCGGTCAATCTGGGTTCGCCCGCGATAGGTTTTGGCGGCGAGACGGGGCTGAAGGGCAAGGTCAACAGCCACTTCTTCGAACGCTTCGGCTCGGCCATGCTGCTGTCGGTGGTCGGCGGTCTCACGACGCTGGCGGGCAACGCCTCGGTCGTCGTCGGCGGCGGCAGCTCGGCGGCGGCGCAGGCCGTGCAGCAGGGCTCGAACGTCGGCCCCACGATCCGCGTGCGCCAAGGCGAACCGATCCGCGTGTTCACTGCCAAGGATCTCGATTTCTCGCAGGTCTCGTGATCCCGTGGCAGCCGACGTCCATCCGATCCAGCCTGGTCTCGTCGCGTCGATGAGCTCCGGCGAGACCCCGCCCGGCGCGCCGCCGCCGGTGCCCTTCGTGCGCAGCGTCTATCTCGACGCTTATCTCGCGCCGCTGCGCCCCTGGCTCGATCGCGAGACGGTGACCGAGATTCTGGTCAACCGCCCCGGCGAAGTGTGGATCGAGGACGCGGCGCATGCCGGTATGCAGAAGGTCATGCTGCCGCAGATGGACAACCAGCTGCTGCAGCGCCTAGCCGAGCAAGTCGCGCGGATCAGCCATCAGGGCATCAACCGCGAGCACCCGCTGCTCGCCGCGACTTTGCCCGACGCCCATGACCGTTCGGGCGCGCGCATCCAGCTCATCGGTCCGCCCGCGACGCGCGCCAACTGGGCGATGGCGATCCGCCGCCACCGCCTGCTCGACTTGCCGCTCGATGCCTACGATCGCGGCCCGATCGTGCCTCCGGTCGATGAACCCATGCCCGATCCGATGGCCGAGCCCATCGCGCACTTGCGCGAAGCGATCCGGCGGCGGCGCACGATCCTGATCTCGGGCGGCACCTCGACCGGCAAGACCACCTTCCTCAACGCCATGCTCGGCGAAATCCCTTCGGACGAACGCGTCGTCGTGGTCGAGGACACCGCCGAACTGCGCCTGCCGGGCGAAAACGGCGTCGGCCTGATCGCAGTGAAAGGCGAGCTGGGCGAGGCCAAGGTTTCGGCCAACGACTTGCTCCAGGCCGCGCTGCGCCTGCGCCCCGACCGCATCGTGCTGGGCGAGCTGCGTGGCGGCGAGACGGTGAGCTTCCTGCGCGCGATCAACACCGGCCACCCCGGCTCGTTCTCGACTGTCCACGCCAATTCCCCGCGCGGCGCGCTCGAACAGATCGCGCTGATGTCCATGCAGACCGGCATCGGCCTGACCCGCGCCGAAACGCTGGAATACGCCGCCTCGGTGATCGACATCGTCGTCCAGCTCGATCGTGTAGAAGGCAAACGCGGCATCTCGCAGATCGCGGAGAGTGCGACGCTGGTTTGAGCGATGGCGGTGCGGCGAACGCGGTCAGACACTTAGGTTCTGGCAGTCGCGTGCATTGGCAAGCCGCTTGATGGTCGAAAAAATCAGCGTTTCAAGCTGTCCATTTCAGCGGGGAGCGCTCCACCCTCAAACCCCCTCCGCCACTTTCACGTCCCATTCCAGGCCCAGCCATTCGCTGAGGCGGCGCATGTCCTTGGCCATGGCGTTGGCGTAGAGGGCTTCCATTGCGGGTTCGAGCAGCAGCACGATGCGGCCGCCTTCGCGGCGCACGGCGGTCTGCGCCAGGGCTTCGTCGGTGCAGGCGGTGAGGCGGCGGCACAGGCGCAGGGCGAGGCCCCAGCCGATCGCGGCGTCGAGGTCTTCGCGGCTGGCGAGGCGGTCGAATTCGGGGGGGACTTCGGTGATGCCCGAGTTGGCGATCACGGTCATCGCCATGACCGCGCGGCCATGGGCGTCGAGGCCGACCCAGCGCTTGCGCAGCGCCCAGGCCATCGCTTGTTCGGTGCGCATGTTGGGTTCGCTGCGCATGGCCGAAAGCGCCAACATCGTCGCGCCGAGGTGCAGCGCTTCCTGACCCTCCAGGGCGAACAACGGCGCCACCCAATCGGCGACCTTGCGCGCATGGGCCGGCTCCACCAGCGATCCGGCGACGAAGGCCTCGACGCCCGCCAGCATCGGATCGAGCGCCTGCGTTTCGGGATCGAGCTGCGCGAACAGCAGTCCTTCGCGCAGGCCCCACGAGGAGAACACGACCGTCGAAGGCTGGATCCGTTCGATCAGCTGGCCGAGCAGCGCCGCCGCATCGGGCAGCGTCGCCAGGCGCGACGAGGAAATGCGCGGGTCGGGATCGTCGATCTTGCCCTTTTCCAGCGCGCGGCAAGTGCGCAGCGCGGCCTCGGCGGAAATTACGAAGCCGTGCGGATCGTCCAGCGGCCAGTCGATCCGACGCATCGCCTGCAGCGCCAGCGCGCGCCAGGAACCGCCGACGATGTAGAGCGGCTTGCCCTTGCCCGATTTCCACTCGGCTCGCGCCAGGCCATCGCGCACGGTGGCCGCGAAACGCTCGGCGCCATCGGCGCGGAGAGCGGGCAGCCGAAGCGTGCCGTACGGCAGGGAGATGCCGCCCGGCTTGGCCTTGCCGTCGACGCCCACCAGTTCGAGACTGCCGCCGCCCAGATCGCCCACCGTGCCTTTCGCGCCGGGAAAGGCGGCGATGACGCCGGTCGCGCTCGCCATCGCTTCCTGTTCGCCCGTAAGCAATCTGGGTTCGAGGCCGAGATCGCGCACTGCCGCAAGAAACTCAGGCCCGTTCGCGGCATCGCGCGCGGCGGCGGTGGCCACGCATTCCACGCTGTTGACGCCGGACAGGGTGAGCATCTTGGCAAAGCGCGCCAGCGCGCCGAGCGCGGTTTCCACCGCCTTGTCCGCCAGCCGCCCGGTCTCGCCCAGCTCGCGGCCGAGTTTCGCGGTCACCTTTTCGTTCAGGATCACGACGGGCGCGCGCGGTGGGCCGTTGTAGATGACCAGCCGAACGGTGTTCGATCCGATATCGATAATGGCGCGCTTGATAGCCCGCGTGCCCGAGTGGCTGTTGCCGGTCATGTCATCCATAGCGATTCCACAGCGACCCGGTTCCCCCAGGCTATCGCTATGTCAGATATGCCCCCTGCGAAGCGAGAGCTTGGGCACCCTTCTTCCACTGGCAAGTGAAGCGCCCCGCCCGGAAAGCGATGGATTGGTCATGAAATAGCTGTGGCAGTTGAAGGTTTCGCCGTCGGCGGCCACGCGCTCGTAGGTATCGTCGGGTTCGAGCAGCCAGGATTGCTCGTTGTCGAGCAGGTTGGCGAGAAGGACTTGTCCGAGCACCTGATCGTGCACCGTCTTGTTGCGGATCGGCACCAACAGCTCCACGCGCCGGTCGAGATTGCGGCTCATGCCGTCGGCAGAGGTGATGTACACCTTGGCCCGGCGATTGGGCATGACCGCGCCATTGGCGAAAGCCCAGATGCGGCTGTGTTCGAGGAAGCGGCCGATGATCGACTTGACCGTGATGTTCTCCGAGAAGCCCGGAATACCGGCCTTGAGGCAGCAGATGCCGCGCACCACCAGCAGGATCTCGACCCCGGCGCGCCCCGCGGCATAGAGCTCGTCGATCAGGTCGGGATCGGTCAGCGAGTTCATCTTGGCCCAGATCGCGGCGGGCTTGCCCTTCTCGGCGTTGGCGACTTCGGCCGCGATCGCCTCGTTCAGCGTCGAGCGCAGGCTGATCGGTGAGATCGAGAGGCATTCGGTGCGCTTGGGCTCGACGTAACCGGTGATGAAGTTGAACAACGCCCCGGCGTCGCGCCCGATCTTGGGATCGGCGGTGAAGTAGCTCAGATCGGTGTAGATGCGCGCGGTCAGCGGATGGTAGTTGCCGGTGCCGAAGTGGCAGTAGATGCGGTAGCCGTCGCCTTCGCGCCGCACCACCATCGAGACCTTGGCGTGGGTCTTCCAGTCGACGAAGCCGTAGATCACTTGCACGCCGGCGCGTTCGAGCTGCCCGGCCCATAGCAGGTTCTGCTCCTCGTCGAAGCGCGCCTTGAGTTCGACGACCGCGGTCACCGATTTGCCCGCCTCGGCAGCGGCGATCAGCGCGGAGATCACCGCGGATTGTTTGCCGGCGCGGTAAAGCGTCTGCTTGATCGCGACGACATCCGGGTCGGCGGCGGCCTGTTTGAGGAAGTCGATCACCACTTCGAAGGTCTCGTAAGGGTGGTGAACGACCATGTCCTTTTCGCGCATGGCGGCGAAGATGTCGCCGTCGTGCTCGAGCACGCGTTCGGGATAGCGTGGCGAATAGGGCTCGAACTTCAGATCGGGCCGGTCCTCGTCGCACAGCGCGGACAGGCCGGCGATGCCGATGAGGCCGCCCGTCTTGATGACGAGCGCCTTGTCGAGGCCGAGCTGGCTGCGCAGCAGGTCTTCCGCTGCCGGATCGAACTTGCCCTGCAGCTGCAGCACGATGACGAGGCCGCGCCGGCGCCGCTGGATCGCGGTGCGGTAATACCGCACCAGGTCCTCGGCATCTTCCTCGATCTCGATGTCGGAATCGCGCAATACGCGGAACACGCCGTGGCCGTTCGTCTTGAAGCCGGGGAACAGTTGCCCCGCGTGGCGGCAGATCAGGTCCTCGATCGAGATGTAGACCGCGTCCTCGCCCGGCACGCGCACGTAACGCGGCAGGGCATGGGGGATCAGCACCATTTCCATCACCGGGGCATCGTCCGCCAGCCGGGTGAGCGAGAACAGCACACCGATCCCGGCATTGGCGACGAAAGGGAAGGGGTGCGCCGGGTCGATCGCCTGCGGGGTGATGACCGGCATGATATGCTCGAGGAAATAGTCCTTGAGCCATTTTTCGCCGCCATGGTCGAGCCGCTCGTCGCCGATCACGCGGATGCCGGCCTCGGCGAGCTGTTCCTTGAGGTCGAGCCACGTGCTCTGCTGCACGGTCTCCAGCCGCAGCACTTCCTCGTGGATCGCGGACAGCTGCTGCGAGGGCGTCAGTCCGTCGATCGAGATTTCCTCGATCTGGCGCCGCACTTGTCCGGCAAGGCCCGCGACGCGCACGGTGAGGAACTCGTCGAGATTGTTGCCCGAGATCGAAAGGAAACGGACACGCTCGATCAGCGGGTAATTGGGATTGGAGGCTTCGGCGAGCACCCGTTCGTTGAAGGCGAGCCAGCTCAGCTCGCGGTTGGTGTACCGATCCGGGCTCTGCGCAAGTGCTTCGGCATCCAGCGTGGGCTCTGCCTGTTCGGCTTCGGGCCGGGGATCGGGTGTATCGAGCATGGTCCTCGTGATCGTTGGTGCGCGCGAGGTTTGCGCGGGGTTCCGCCTCTTGCCCCAGATTAGGTCTGATCGCCAGAATACCAGCGGGTTTGGTCGTGCCAGTGTCAATAAGCGTCAATAACGTTGCAGCGCAGCATGGATTGGCCCAAGGTCGGCGCTATGATCAAGGCCGCATTGCACCATCTGACCCGTTATCGCTATTCCCGCCGGATCCGTCTCGGCCCGCAAGTCATCCGGTTGCGACCCGCCCCGCACAGCCGCACCGCGGTGCCCAACTATTCGCTCAAGATCAGCCCGCCCGAGCATTTCCTCAACTGGCAGCAGGATCCGCACGGCAACTGGCTGGCGCGGGTGGTCTTCCCCGAGCCGGTCGATCACTTCTCGATCGAGGTCGACCTGCTGGCCGATCTGGCGGTCATCAACCCGTTCGACTTCTTCGTCGAGCCCGAGGCGGAAGAGTATCCCTTCGCCTATAACGAGGTGCTGGCGGGCGATCTTGCCGCCTACTTCGAGACCGAGGATCAGGGCCCACTGTTCGAGGAACTCGTCGCCAGCCACCAGGGCTACACCGGGCGCACGGTCGATTTTCTGGTCGAGATCAACAGCCGCCTCCAGCAGCGGATCGATTATGTGATCCGCATGGAACAGGGCGTGATGACGCCCGAGGAAACGCTGGAAGCGGGGATCGGCTCGTGCCGGGATTCGGCCTGGCTGCTCGTCCAGCTGTTGCGGCGGCTGGGGTTCGCGGCGCGCTTCGTTTCGGGCTATTCGATCCAGCTCGTCGCGGACGTTACGCCCAAGGAAGGGCCGACGGGAGTGGCGGAGGACGTGACCGATCTCCACGCCTGGGCCGAAGCCTACGTGCCCGGCGCCGGCTGGATCGCGCTCGATGCGACGTCCGGCATGTTCGCGGGCGAAGGCCACATTCCCTTGTGTGCGACGCCGCACTACCGCTCGGCGACGCCGATCGAGGGCATGGCCGAGCCCGCCGAAGTCGATTTCCACTTCGAGATGGGCGTCAGCCGCATTGCCGAGGCGGTGCGGATCACCAAGCCGTTCACCGACGCGCGCTGGGAGGCGCTACTTGCGCTGGGTGACAAGGTCGATGCCGATCTGGATGCGGGCGGCGTCAACCTCACGATGGGTGGCGAGCCCACGTTCGTTGCCGACAGTGATTACGAGGCGCCCGAATGGAACAGCGCGGCAGTCGGTCCGACCAAGGCGGTCTATGCCGATCGTCTGATCCGTATGCTGCGCGAGAAGTTCGCGCCGGGATCGCTGCTGCATCACGGGCAGGGCAAGTGGTACCCGGGGGAAACGCTGCCGCGCTGGGGATTTTCGATCTACTGGCGCAAGGATGGGGCGCCGATCTGGTCGGACCCCTCGCTGATCGCGGGCGAGCGGATGCCCGAGACGTCCGAGGCCGACGAATCCGTGCCGGACCAGCCGCAGACGGTCGATCCGGCGCTGGCGCAATCCATGCTCCAGGCCGCGGCGATCAACCTTGGCGTGGACAGCGACTTCGTCCAGCCGGTCTATGAAGACAGCGACGAATGGGCGAACAAGGAAGCCGAGCTTCCGATCAATGTCTCGACACTGGACCCCAAGGTCGACGATCCCGAACTGGCCGAGCGCTTTCGCCGGACGTACACGCGCGGGCTCGACAAGCCGATCGGCTTTGTCTTGCCGGTCCAGCGCTGGAACGCCGCCGACATGTCCGTGCCGCGGTGGCGGAGCGAGCGCTGGAAGGTCCGCAAGGAGAAGCTGACCGCGGTTCCGGGCGATTCCGCGTTGGGCTATCGCTTGCCGCTGGGTTCGCTGCCGTACGTTCCGCCATCGGAATATCCCTATATTCACCCGCGCGACACCGCCGAGCCGCCGCAGCCAATGGCGGACTTTCGCGAGCAAGTGATCGAGCGCGGCGCGCAAGTGCGCGATGTCGGCGTGACCGGGCGGACCGTCACTGCCGGGGGCGATGACGAGGCAGCCCCGGCGCAGCGCTCCGAACGAGTCGCCGGCCCGGACGTGCAGGGTCAGGAGCGGGTCGAGCAAATCATCATCGAAGGCGCGGTGCGTACCGCAGTGACGATCGAGCCGCGCGGCGACCATTTCTCCGTGTTCATCCCGCCGACCGAGCGCCTCGAGGATTATCTCGAACTGGTGGCCGCGATCGAGGTCGTGGCGGTCGAAAAGCAGGTCCCGGTGCGGATCGAAGGCTATCCGCCGCCGCCCGATCCGCGCCTGACGGTGCTCAAGATCACGCCCGATCCCGGCGTGGTCGAGGTCAACATCCATCCCGCGGCAAGCTGGCGCGAGATCGTCGACATCACCGAGACGCTCTACGATTGCGCGCGCGAAATCCATCTCACGGCCGACAAGTTCATGGTCGACGGCCGCTCGGTCGGCACGGGCGGCGGCAACCACATCGTGCTGGGCGGGCCCTCGCTGCTCGAGTCGCCGTTCATTCGCCGGCCGGACTTGCTCAAGAGCTTCGTCACGTACTGGCAGCGGCACCCTTCGCTGAGCTATCTCTTCTCGGGCATGTTCATCGGCCCGACGTGCCAGGCGCCGCGCATCGACGAGGCGCGGCATGACAGCATCTACGAGCTCGAAATCGCACTCGCGCAAGTGCCGGGCCCCGATCAGGAGCAGCCTGCGCCCTGGGTGGTCGACCGGCTGTTCCGAAACCTGCTGGTCGACGTCACCGGCAACACCCACCGCACCGAGATCTGCATCGACAAGATGTTCAGTCCCGATGGCCCGACCGGCCGCCTGGGCCTCGTCGAGTTCCGCGGCTTCGAGATGCCGCCGGACGCGCGGATGAGCTGCGCCCAGCAACTGCTGCTGCGCGCGCTCACCGCGTGGTTCTGGAAGGAGCCGGTCGAAGGGCCGCTGGTCCGCTGGGGCACGGCGCTGCACGACAAGTTCATGCTGGGCGAGTTCGTCTGGGCCGATTTCCTCGAAGTTCTCGGCGATCTGGAGCGTGCGGGCTACGCCTTCGATCCGGCCTGGTTCGAAGCGCAGCGCATGTTCCGCTTTCCAGTGCACGGCACCGTCGAAGGCGGCGGCGTCAGCCTGGAGATCAGCCACGCGCTCGAACCGTGGAACGTGCTGGGCGAAACCGGTGCGATCGGCGGAACCGTCCGCTATGTCGACAGCTCGACCGAGCGGTTGCAAGTGCGCGCCACTGGGCTCGTGCCCGGCCGCCACGTGATCGCCTGCAACGGCCGCCGCGTGCCGCTGACGATGACCGGGCCGGGCGAAGGAGTCGCCGGGGTACGCTACAAGGCCTGGGCGCCGGCCGAGTGCCTGCATCCGATGATGCCCGCGCATGCGCCGCTGACGTTCGACATCCTCGATACCTGGAACGGGCGCTCGCTGGGTGGCTGCGTCTACCACGTCGCGCATCCGGGCGGTCGCAATTACGACAACGTTCCGGTGAACGGCTACGAGGCCGAAGCGCGTCGCAAGGCCCGCTTCCAGGAGGACGGGCATACCCCCGGCGCGGTCGCTATCCCGAGCGAGGAACCGCCGAGCGAATTTCCGCATTCGCTCGATCTCAGGCGTCCGGCGCGTGGGCTATAGCGCCCACACCGAGACACCTGCTGCGGCACGAAACTGGCTGGACGACTACGCCGCCCCAGCCGGAACCGGGGATCTCTATCGCGATGCCTCGCCGGCGGTCGCGGCGAAATGGCGCGGCATCGCGGCGGCGCTCGACGCGCTGGCGGGCGGCGAACCGGCTGGGCTGGAGGAAACCACTGCCCGCCACATCGCCGATCTCGGGCTGACGTTTCGCGTCACCGGCGAGGACGACGAACGCAACTGGCCTATGACCTCGATGCCGGTGATCATCGGGGCGGACGAGTGGCAGGGCATCGAACGCGGCCTCGTCCAGCGCGCCCGACTGCTGGAAGCCCTGGCAGCCGACATCTACGGTCCGCAGCGGCTGGTTGAACAGGGCCACTTGCCGGCGGCAGTCGTTGCCGGCAGCCCCTATTTCGCGCGCAAGATGTTGGGGCACGGGCCCAAGAGCGGCCATTTCATCCACGTCTATGCCGCCGATCTGGCGCGTGGGCCGCAGGGCGGCTGGCGGGTGCTGCAGGACCGGGTGCGGCTGGCGACGGGGATCGGCTACGCGCTCGAAAACCGCCTCGCGATGTCGCGCACTGCCGATGCGCTGCTGTCGCAATACCATGTCCGCCGCATGGCCAACTTCTTTTCCCGCCTGCGCGAAGGGATCGCGACCGACTGCCGCCGCGAACAGCCGCGCATCGCGTTGCTCACGCCGGGCCGGTTCAACCAGACGTATGCCGAACAGGCCCACCTCGCGCGCTATCTCGGCCTGCCGCTGGTCGAGGGGCGCGATCTGTCGGTGGTCGAGGAAAAGCTTTACGTCGGCACGATCGCAGGGCCCAAGCGGGTCGACGCGCTGTGGCGCTGGGTCAACACGAACGCGCTCGATCCGCTGTCGTTCGATTCGCGCTCGCAGCTCGGCGTTGCCAACTTGTTCGATGCCTGGGCCGCAGGCGGGTTGGAGATGGTCAATTGGCCCGGCGTGGAAGTGCTCGAATCTCCGGCCTTTTCCGCCTTCCTGCCGCGCCTGTGCCGGATCCTGCTCGGCGAAGCGCCGTTGCTCCCCACGGTGGCCACCTGGTGGTGCGGGCAGGCCGCCGAAGCGAGCACCGTCGAGCAGCGCTTTGATACGCTCGCGTTGCTGCCCGCTTTCGGCGAACCGGTGGACGTGCTCGATCGGATCGCGCCCGTCGCGGGCGCCTCGTTCGATCCCGCGCGCCGCGCCGCGCTGTCCGACGCGATCGCGCGGCGGCCGATGGACTATTGCGGCCAGGAAATCGTGCAGCTTTCGACCAGCCCGACGATGATCGAGGGGCACATGGTGCCGCGCCCCTTCACTCTGCGCTTGTTCGTCGCGCGGACCGAGGACGGCGATTGGTGCGTCATGCCCGGTGGCTTCGCGCGGCTTTCGATCGGCGACGAACTGCCGACGTCGCTGATGGGCGAGGGCGATCTGTCCGCCGACGTCTGGGTGGTGGACGAGGCGACGCCCGCCAAAGTCGCGCCCGGCACTCAGCGCCACGAACCGCCGATCTCGCGCGGCGCAGGCATCCTGGCCGGACAAGCGGCGGACAACCTGTTCTGGTTCGGCCGCTACAACGAGCGCGCGGAATTGACCGTGCGGATCGTGCGCTCGATCCTGGGCAGCTCGATCGAGATGGATGCGATCCATGCCGACAAGGACGAAGTGCGTCGCACGCTCGTCGACTTGCTGCGATCGTGGGACGCGATCGGGCCGGAAACCGTGCGCGAGCCTTACCCGGTGATTTGCGGCAAGGCCTTGTCCGAAGACCTGAATCAGGGCGGCGTGGCGACGCTGCTGCGGCGGCGGTTCGAAGTCGGCCTGGGAATGCGGGAGCGTTTTTCGCGCGACTTGTGGCGGATCGTCAGCCGGCCGATGCCGACGATCGAGATCGCGCGGCCCGTGAGCATGCTCTCGAACACCCGATGGTTGACCGAACACTTCAGCGCGCTGGCGGGGCTCGCCTCGGAAAACATGGTGCGCGGGTCCGCGTGGCGCTTCCTCGAGATCGGCAAGCGCATGGAGCGCGCGATCGGCACCACGCGGATCGCGCGCCGGCTGCTGGACGTCGAGGCGAATTTCGAGGCGCTCGGCACGCTGCTGGACTTGTGCGACAGCCAGATCATCTATCGCGCCCGCTATCTGGCCGGGCCGATGCGCAATCCGGTGATCGATCTCGTGCTGCTCGATCCGGCCAATCCGCGAGCGCTCGCGTTCCAGGTGGCGACGATCGTCGAGCAGCTGGCGGGTTTGCCCACGATTCGCGAGGATGGCTTGCCCGAAGAGCCGTTGCGCCAGGCGCGGACGCTGCGGGCCGTGCTCGAGGAGGCGCGTGCCGACGAGGTCGAATGGAGCTGGCTCGATCGGATCGAGGCGCGCTTGCTGGCGCTCTCCGAAGAGATCTCGACGCGCTACTTCCTGCAGTTCGAGCGCGACGACGCACTGCGCCGGAGCCTGCTGGGATGAAATACGCGGTCAGTCATCTGACGACGCTGCGCTATGCCGAACCCGTGCGGATGGCGCAGTTCGCGGTGCGGCTGCGCCCGGCGCGCTGGCCCGGGCAGCACGTGCGCGATTACGAGTTTACGGTCGATCCGAGGCCGGTCGCGATCCTGGAGGGCGAGGGCGGCTACTTCATCAACGAGAGCAAGTTCGAACTGCGCGAGCCGATCTCGCAGCTCACGGTCAACAGCCGTTTCGTCGTCGATCGCGAGCCACTGCCCGCCAGCGTGACGACCGGCTTCGGGCCGTGCCTGGCGGACCTTCGCGAACTGGCGATGAGCCGCCCCGATCTCTCTCCGCTGGGTCCGGCATCGTATATCTTTGCCTCGCCCATAGCTCGGCCCGAACGCGAGATCGCGATGTGGGCGGCCGAATTTCTCGACGCTGCGATGCCGGTGATGGACGCGGGCCGTGCCCTGATGCGGGCGGTGGGTGAGCGATTCGCCTACGACAATTCGGCCACCTATCCAGATACGCAGCCGATCGAGGCGTTCAACAGCCGGCGCGGGGTCTGCCAGGATTTCGCCCATGTGATGATCGTCGCCGCGCGGGCGCACGGTATTCCGGCGGGCTACGTCAGCGGCTATTTGCGCACCCAGGCGCCGCCGGGGCAGGAGCGGCTGGTGGGCGCCGATGCGATGCACGCCTGGGTCTGCCTGTGGTGCGGCGACGCGCTGGGCTGGGTCGGTTTCGATCCGACCAACGACATGCTGGCCGACGCCGAGCACATCTTCATCGGCATGGGCCGCGACTATTCCGATGTCGCCCCGTTCGATGGCCGTTTCCACGGCAACGCCCAGCAGACCATGCTGTTCTCGGTCGACGTCGCGCCGCTCGATTGAGCGATCCGCGCCGCGCACGCGTCCAAAACCCGTCATGCTGAACTCGTTTCAGCATCCATCTCGCCTGCCGCTTAGGTCTCGAAGGGCCCGCCCGGCGGCCATTCCACTTCAACCAGGGCCCGCCAGCTGCATCCCCTAGCCCTCGCGCGGCGCCACGCTGGCGCCCGGAAACACGCCGGTGATCGCCATCGCCGCGGCGAGTTGCGAGACTGCCTGAAGCATGTCGCCGATGCCATCCTCGGTCACGATGAGCGCGATCGTGTCGCGCGCGGTCGAAGGGCCGGCTTCGTGCATCTGGCGCACCAGGCCGATCAGCACGGCTTCGTCCTCGCTCACGCGCGGGCATGGCAGCGGAGCGAAGTGCAGCGTTTCGGCGCCGTCGCGGTTCAGCACCAGCATCATCCGGTGGAACGGCTGCAGCGCGCCGATCAGCTTCCAGCGTGCGAAGGCGGGGCCCAGGGTTCGGGCGGGGCAGGTCCCATGGCCGATTTGCGTGACCCAGGCCCGCATCGACCAGACGAGAAAACGGCAACCCTCATCGAGTGTATCGAGGGAGCGATCGACATAAGCGTACAAGGCAACTCTCCGACTTGCGAATGAGAATGAATCGCAATAGGGTTGTCGCGCGGCTTGTCCTTCCGGTCAAGCCCCTCCTGCCGGAACGTGTGTCATGGCGCGTTTCCGGGACCTCCCGCCTTTGGCCGTGGCGCACCTACCGGCGCCACGGCCGCTTTTTCGGTGGATGCGAGACGTCTTGAACCTGCCCGAGTTCGAGCCAGTCCGTTCAATCGGTGATTTGGTAATCGATCGGTTTGAAAGTGCCGCCACAGCTATCGTAGGCGGAGCAAGCGGTGAGGCCGACGACGAGATCGGTCTCGGCACGCAGCGTGATCGAATCGCCGGGCTTGGTGTCGGGCGCCAGCACGCGGACTTTGCCTTCGCCATCCACCGGCACGCGCATGAAGCAATTGAAGGCGACCGGAATGTCATCCTCCTCGATGCCCCAGGGCGCGAGCGCTTCGGCAAGATTGCCGAAACAGCCGCGATGCACCGGCTTGTCGGGATAGAAGTGCTGGAACGTCGCCTTGCTGCACGGGGTCAGCAGGAAATCGTGGCAACCGGCGGTGTCGGCCTCGATCGTCAGCAGCACGTTGGAACGGTTCGACCACAGCCGGTTGCCAGTCGTCAGGCGGATCGATTCCTCGTAATCGAACGTGCGGCCATTGCTCAGCACTTCACGCAAGTCCGCCTTGGCGAACGCCAGGAGGTCGGCGACTTGCACGCCTTCGGGATCGATCACCGTGAGGCGTTGCCCCGCCTCGAGCTCGAAACCGACGGCGGAGCGCGGCGCGATGCGCTGCACTTGAGAGTCTTGCGTCATGGTCATGGCGACGCCCGCTTGTCGGCGAAGGGGCAGCGCCACTCAGCGCCGACCTTGCGACCCGAATACTGCGCTGCCTCGCTCGAATCGCCATGGCGAGAAAGCATGGGGTTGGTGCTGCCCGCCAGAGAGTGATCGCGCTCCAGGATCGTCTCGCGCATCGTCTCGTAGCGGCCGTCACTGCGCAATTGCTCGAACTGGTCATGCAGGTTGAACACCATCACCGGGCGATCGAAGCGGCGGGCGGGGCGGCTCGAGCCGGGATGCATGCCGACGACGAAAAACGCTTCCCCGCCGAAGCTGAGCGAGAAATGCGGATCTTCGGGATCGCCGCTGACGCGCTTGTCGTAAGGTTGTTCGAGCCAGGCGTCCTTATCCGAAAGCGACTGGATCCGATTCCACATCGCATTTTCGAAGCGGGTTTCATCGAGGGTTGTGCTGTCGTTCGCGAAAATCACGGCAAGGCTGCGGAACAGGCCGGGGTCGCGGCGATATTCGAAAGCCCAATCGAGCAGCGCCCGGTGGATCCGCACGTCGTCCCAGCTGCTTTCGACCGACCAGGCGACCAGCGTGCGCAAAGTGCCGCGCGACAAGGCCGCTTTCGCGCCCACGCACGGAAAGGCCCGGGCGCGCACGAACGTCGCGAACTGTTCCTCCCACACGGTTTGTTCCTCTTTCTCCAGCAGCATCGGCATCTTGTGTCCCAAATTGATCAAATTGATCCGGCATCAATTTTCTCTATGTCCTGCTTAAAGCGGCAGGCGCTAAAGTGTTCCGCCGTTTTCCCTTGTAGGCAGGGCGGCAAGTCCAGCCGTGGGATTCGTCGGGGCGAAGCGAAGAGCTTCGTGCTCACACGCGGGTGGGAGCTGGAAATGCCGCCTGACCGGCTCCCGACGCTGACCCGCCACGCGGCATGGCGGGTCCGATCAGAAAGAGATCACGGCCTCGCCGATCGCGTCCCACACTTGCGCGAGTTGCTCGGGAGTGATGCAATACGGCGGCATGACGTAAACGGTATTGCCCAGGGGGCGCAGCAGCACGTCGCGTTCTCGGAAGAAGGCCATCAGTTGCGGCGCGAGGGTATCGAGGTAGCCGCCTTCCTCGGTCTTGAGGTCGAGCGCGGCAACGGTGCCCAGCCGCCGCGGATTGTCGAAGTGCGCGTAGCGACCCAGCGTGTCGAGCCGGTCCTGCTGGGCAGCGCCCAGCGCGGCGATGCGATTGAGTACCGGCTCATCGCGCCAGATCGCGAGATTGGCGTTGGCGGCGGCACAGGCGATCGGGTTCGCGGTGTAGCTGGACGAATGATAGAGCATCGTCGCGCGGTCCTGCGAGAGATGCGCGTCGTAGATCGCCTCGCTCGCCATGGTCACGGCCAACGGCACGGCGCCACCGGTGAGCCCCTTCGAAAGGCACAGGATATCGGGCACCACGCCGGCCTGTTCGCAAGCCAGCAGCGTGCCGGTGCGGCCCCAGCCGGTCATCACTTCGTCCGCGATCAGCGGCACGCCGGCCGCGGTGCAGA
This sequence comes from Novosphingobium aquimarinum, assembly GCF_009746585.1. GTDB lineage: Bacteria > Pseudomonadota > Alphaproteobacteria > Sphingomonadales > Sphingomonadaceae > Novosphingobium > Novosphingobium aquimarinum. The sequence goes on along the minus strand of NZ_WRPO01000008.1, from coordinate 64,073 downwards.
TGTCGCGCAGTCGCGCCAGCGTTTCTGGGCCGTACATGAGCATGCCGCCCGCACCGAGCAGCAGCGGCTCGACGATCAGCGCGGCAACGTCGCCTTCGCGGCAAGCGGCCTCCAGCGCGTCGAGCGTCGCCTGTTCGCGGCCCGCTGCGGGGAAGGGAATCGTGCCGACATCGAACAGCAACGGCGCGTACGTGCGGTTGAACACGCCGCGCGCGCCGACCGACATCGTGCCGATCGTATCGCCGTGATAGCTGTGCTCCAACACCAGGATGCGATGCCGCGGCTCGCCGCGTCCGGCCCAGTAGCCGAGCGCCATCTTCAGTGCGACTTCGACGCTGGTCGATCCCGAATCGGAGAAGAACACACGTGTCAGCTCCGGCGGCATGATCGCGCGCAGGCCGGTCGCAAGCGTCTCGGCGGGTTCGTGCGTCCAGCCGGCGAAGATCAGCTGGTCGAGCTTTTCGGCCTGGTCGGCGATGGCCGCGACGATGCGCGGATGGCAATGACCGTGCGTCGTCACCCACCACGAGGAGATCGCATCGATCACCGTGCGCCCGTCCTCGGTGTGCAGCAGCGCGCCTTTCGCCGAGGTCACTTGCGGGATCGGCTCACCGAGCCCGTGCTGCGTGAAGGGATGCCAGACCGCGGAGGTCATGCCGCAAAGTCCGCCAGGTCGAAGCCGCGCGCGAAGGCGATCGCGAGTGCCGCCCGTTCGAGATGGTCCAGATGCGGCAGTCGCCCGAGCCGCCGGACCGCGCCCATCGCCGCGATCGTCTCCTCGCTGTCGGGAACCGAATCACCGATGAAGGCGACGCCGTGCACGCTGATCCCGCGTGCGCGCAAGGCTTCGATCGAGAGCAGGGTGTGGTTGATCGTGCCCAGCGCGGTGCGCGCGACGATCACCACCGGCAGGCCCCAGCGCGCGAACTGATCGGCGTAAGTGCGTTGCCGGTCGAGCGGCACGAGCACGCCGCCCGCGCCTTCGACCACCAGGGGGCCGTCATGCGCAGGCAGATCGAGACGAGACGGATCGATGCCGACCCCGTCGATTTCGGCTGCGCGATGCGGAGAGCACGGCGTCGCCAGATGATAAGCGCCCGGCAGGACCGTCACTCGCGACGAGTCGGTGAGGCGAGCGACGACGTCCGCATCGCCCTGGCCCGCCTCGTCGGTGCCTGCCTGCACCGGTTTCCAGTAGGCCGCGCCCAAGGCCTGCGCCAGTGCCGCGGCGAACACCGTCTTGCCGACATCGGTGTCCGTCCCCGTCACGACATAACGGGCGGCCGGATGGCGCTCGGAGGGCATCAGCCCGCCTTGGGATGTCCGTAATGCAGCGTCACGACGTCGAACGTAGCGAGCGCATTGTCTTGCTCGAAGCGCGCCATGACCTTGCGCAGCGTACCCGGCTTCATCGGCTCGTAGCCGTCGACGGGGGTGCTGGCGCCAAGCCCGCGCAACGCGTTGATGAAGGCGGGGCCGTCCTTGTAGATCATGCGGTAGTGGTGCCCGCTCGGACGGGTGCGCATGGCATCGGGATACCATCCGAGCAGATCCGAGGGATCGGGAAAGTCGAGTGTGCCCGGTGCGACGCCTTCGGCTTCGCAGGCTTCGCGCCATTCGGCGAACGTGCCCTTGGTGAGGATCGTTGCGACGAGGTGGCCATCGGGCGCGAGCCATTTCATCATCCGGCCCAGCGCGGCGTGCGGATCCTCGAACCACTGCAGCGCGAGGTTGGCGCAGATGAGATCGAACGGACCCTCTTCGGGCGCACCATATTCAGCGTCGAGGACGGCGTAGCGAATGTCGGACCCATCGCCGATCTTGTTGCGGGTGCGCTCGATCATGGCCGGGGCGACGTCGGTGATGAGGAAATCGCCGGGCATTCCGGCGCGCAGCATCGCCTCGGTGAGGAACCCCGTGCCGCAGCCGACTTCGAGGATCTTGGGTTCGGTCGGCAGGCTCAGCCGGACAAGCGCAGCGGCAAGATCGTCCGCCACGTTGCGCTGCACGATCCCGAACTCGTCGTACTGGTCCGCCCCCTCGAAAGCGGCACGCACTTTTTCGCGGTGGGTTTCGGTACTCATGAAAATCTCTCCAAAAACGCGGTGATCGCCGCGGCGCACCAGTCGGGTTCGTCGGTCGGCAGCAAATGGCCCGCTTCGGGGTGGTTGCACCGTTCGAGCTTGCCCGACCCGGCGAGCGCCGCGTCCCGCATGGCGGCGGGCACGATCCGGTCGTGCGCCGACTGCAACGAAAGCAGCGGCATGTCGAGTCCTGCCGTCACGCCGCGCACATCCGTCGTGCGCATCCGTTCGAGATCGGCGGCCAATTGCAGCCGGTCGAACTCGTAGCGGGCGGGGCCGCAGCCGCAGCGCCCGAGAAAATCGTCGAGCACCGCACGTGGGCGGCGGTCGAACCGCGCGATCATCGTGTCGACCAGCCGCGGCGGCACGCCGGGATAGTCGTCGCTTGCGATGAACCGATCGAAGCCGTTGATCGCGATCACCCCGGCGAGGCCAGCGGGCGGCTCAGACAACAGCCGCATCGTGCCGAAGGAATGCGTCACGGCGATGCAGCGACCCTCGCAAGTCATGGGCGCGGGAGTGCCGAAGTAGCCACGATCGTCGCGCACATGTTCGAACCCGTCGAGCCGCGCGGCAAGATCGTCCCAGAAGCTGGCATCGAACCCCCAGCCATGCACGAACAGCAGCTTCACCGGTTCGCGCCGATCGCCTGGACGAGGGCATCGACGTCGGCCAAGCTCTGGCCCGCCTTGAGGGCGATGCGCAGCCGGCTCGAACCGGGCGGAACCGTCGGCGGGCGGATCGCCGCGGCCAGCATGCCCGCTGCCTCCAACCGTTCGGCGAGCGCCAGCGCATCGGCTTCGCCGCCAACGATGACGGGCACGATCTGGCTGATCGATTCGCCATGTTCGATACCGAGATCGTGCAGGCCCTCGCGCAGTCGGGCGGCGAGCCCGGCGAGATGCGCGCGCTCCTCGGCCATGTCCGGCACGAGATCGAGCGCCGCGTCGATCGCCCCGAGCGCGGCGGGGGGCAGCGCAGTCGAGAACACGAAGCCGCTCGCGCGGTTGAGCAGATAGTCGCACAGCGCGCGGCTCCCCGCGACATAGGCGCCGAACCCGCCCAGCGCCTTGCCGAACGTGCCCATCACGATGTCGACCGTGCCGGGAACCGTGGCCGTCAGCCCTGCTCCGCCGGGGCCGAGCACGCCGGTGGCGTGGGCCTCGTCGACGTAGAGGATCGCATCGTGGCGACGGGCGATTTCGCCGAGGCGGATCAGATCGGGGCCGTCGCCGTCCATCGAAAACACGCTTTCGGTCAGGATCAGGCGGGCCGGCGCGTCGCGGCCCTTGTCGGCGAGCAACTGTTCGAGATGATCGCAATCGTTGTGGCGGAAGCGGTGCTGGCGCGCGCCCGCCGCGGCGATCCCGGCGTGCATGCTGGCGTGGACCAGACGATCGGCGCACACCGCCGCGCCCGGCATCGCTTGCAGCAGCGCCGGAATGACCGAGGCGTTGGCCTGCCATCCGGTCGCGAAAAGGAGCGCCGCCTCGGTGCCCTTGAACGCGGCAATGCGCGCTTCGAGCGCCTCCACGGCCTCACCGGTGCCCGTCACCAATCGCGACGCACCCGAGCCCGTGCCGTAGCGCTGCGTCCAGTCGCAGGCGCGCTCGGCCAGCAGGGGATGCAGACTGAGCCCGAGGTAGTCGTTGCTCGAGAAATCGAGGAACTCGCGCCCCTCGCGGCGGATGCGGCCGCACGGCAGGACTTGCGCCTCACGCGTGATCCGCAGCCTGCCAGCGTCGTCGATCGCGGCGAGCGCTTGCCGGACAAACGGATCGAGAGTGGAAGCGGACCGAGGCACGGCGGCGCGGTATGGCATTGCACGCTTGGGCACAACGCTGGGGTTCGGCTTTAATCCGGCAGTCGGGCGCGCAAGGCCACGAGAAATTCGTCGGGGCGGTCCGGGCGAAAGGCGATCGCGGCGAGCGGCGGCCGCGCGCGCAGGTGGCGCCGTCGCGGCAGCGGCTGGCGCAAACGCACGATCATGTTCGGCCAGGCCAGCACCGCCATGTTGAGCGTATCTGCGGCATTGACTGCTTCGCTCGGCGGAAAGGCCGCGACCTCGGCGATGTCTTCGTACCGCACGAAGCGTTGCATCAGTAACCCGGTGCGGATGTGCAGCCCCTCGGCGGTGAGCAGGATGGGGAGCAGCCGCAGCGAGCGGATGAAGCCGACCAGATAGACGATACCCACCGCCGTCAGCAGCGAGAGCACGATCGCCGCGCGCTCGCTCCAGTGACTGATCAGCAGGTGAGTGACGCTCAGTTCGATCGCCTGGAGCACCAGCAGCACCCACAGCATCGGCGCGGTCTGGCTGTGGCACGCAAATCCGCTCGCCCCCTGCGGGATCCACGGCTGCGCGCGCGGCGGTGCGAACAGGCAACGCAGCAGTGCGATCTCGGATTGGGCAAAGCGCAGCAGCGGAGCAGGGAGTACGGCGGCGAAGGCTGCCTCGATTCGCTGTTCGCGGGCGTTGCGGAACCCGCTGACGACTTTCGCGACGATCCAGCCTGCTTGCACGGCCACCAAAAGCAGAAGCGCGCCTGTCAGCAACGGCATTGCCGCCAGCGTTTCGCGAACCGGTCGGGCCGCGCTGAGAAGCACGACCAGCGCCGCCGCTGCCAGCGCGCCGATCACGGCGGATGGGGACGGTTTGCGATCCGGGCTGCGCGCGACGAGCGACAGCATCAGCGCATCGCTCGCGATCCATACGAACAGGCCGGTCGCGATCAAGGGATAGCGCGCGGCCAGGTCGGTCCCGGTGGCGAACCGGGCCAGCAGGATCGCCAGTGCGGCGGCGGCCATGATCGCGAGGCCGGATTTTCGGCCTTTTGGGGCGGGCTCTTGCCGAGTCATCATTCGCGCAAATCCAGATAGGCGACGACATCGTTGTCGGTCGCGAGGAACAGGCCTTCCTGAACGATGTCGGTCTGCTGCGCGGCGATTTCCATCGCCTCGCTCAGCGGACCATAGAAGAGCGTCGTCGCGGCGCCGCCGTCGGGCCCGCCTTCGAGATGGTAGAGCCGCACGCTGGCATCGGCGAACGTCGAGCGCATCAGGTTTCGCCCTCGCCGGAAGTATCGCGCCGCGAACCTTCGAGCTGGCGCTCCTGCCGGGCGCGCTCTGTCTCCTGCGCTTGCCGCTGCGACTTCGACCGGCCGTGGAGCAGGCGGTTGGCCTGGGCGCCCGCAGCGTCTTCGCGCCGCCGCTTCGCCTTGCGCGCCTGTCTCAGATTGACGATCTCGGCCATGGCGCGATCCTAGCACTCCTTGGCTTTCTGGCGAAGACGATGTTTTGACCGAACAGGCGGGGTGTCGCATCGCGCGCCAGCACGCCTATATGGGCGCAGATAAAAGGGCCGCGCCCGCTGCGCTGGGCCCATAAGATTATTTGCGGAGATCATCATGTCCGAACCCGTCGCCCCTCCCCGTCGCCCTCGCGGCGCGAAAAAGCGCGCTGCATCGGGGAAAGGCGATCTGGTCGCGGAAATCGCGCAAGGCGTTCGCGAATCGCTGCTTCCCGGCGATGGCCCGTTCGAAGATGACTGGGTCGAGGAGACCGCGGCGTTCCTGCTGGAAACGGCGCGCGATCGCACGCCGGGCGAACCCGCCGTCCAGATCGAATCGTCGAGCGAGGGACGACGCGTTCTGCGCATCGCCGTCATCAACGATGACATGCCGTTCCTCGTCGATTCGCTGGCACTCGCGATTTCCGCGACCGGCCTGGTGGTCGACCGCCTGGTCCATCCGGTGATCAAGGTGCGGCGCGACAAGAAGGGGGCGCTGACTGCGGCCTCGCAAGCCAGTGGCGAAGGAATCCTGGCCGAATCGATGATCTACATCGAGACGGCGCGCGTCGATGCCAAACAGCGCCGCGCGCTCGCTCAGGCGATCGAATCCACGCTCGCCGACATTCGCGCCGCCGTGACCGATTGGCGGCGCATGGTCGATACGATGGGCGAGGATGCGCAGCGGATCACCGATCCCGAAGGACGCGCACTGCTCGAATGGCTGCGCGACGACAAGCTCACGATCCTGGGGCATGTCACGCGCAAACGCGATGGAGGCCACGAAAAGCTGCTCGGCATCTGCCGACGTGCCAAGTCGATCCTGGCCGATGCGAGCTACGACCGCGCCTTCGCATGGTTCGATGAAGCGCTGCGCCGCGACGACGTGCGCGCGCCGTTGGTGATCAAGGCGAACCGCATCGCCACGGTGCACCGCCGCGTGCCGCTCGATCTGTTCGTCGTGCCGATTGTCGAAGGGGGCAAAGTCACTGCACTTTCGATTCATGCCGGTATCTGGACCAGCGAGGCGCTGGGCACGCCGCCGGATCGCGTGCCGCGGTTGCGTCACCAGCTCTCGATGTTGTCGGGCCGCCTCGGTTTCGATCCGCGCGGGCATACCGGCAAGTCGATCACACACGCGCTGACCAGCTTGCCGCACGATCTGGTGATCAGCTTCTCGGACGACGATGTCGAGCGTGTGGCCACGGCCATGACCAGCTTGGTGGATCGCCCGCGCCCGCGGCTGGTGCTGGTCGAAGCGCCGCTCGCGCGGCACTTGCTCGCGTTCGTCTGGCTGCCGCGCGACATGCTCTCGACGCAGATGCGCCGCAAGATCCAGGGCATGATCGAGGACCAGGTCGGCGCGCCCGCGCTCGACTGGAGCTTGCAAGTCGAGGCGGGAACCCTCGCGCTGCTGCGCTACGTGCTCGATATCCGTGAGGCGGACAGCATCCCCGAGGAACGCGATCTCGATCAGCGCCTGCAAGTCATGCTGCGCGGCTGGAGCGAGGCGGTGGAAGCCGCCATTGCGGCAGACGGTGAACCGGCCCGCGCCGCGGCCATTGCCGCGCGCTACGCCGACGCTTTCCCGATGGGCTATCGCAGCGATTACGGCGCCACCGAAGCTGCGATCGACATTCGCCACATTCGCCGCATCGCCGGTGGCGAGAGCGAGGACGTCTCGGACGCACAAAGCCCACGCGCCTCGCGCCGCGACGTGCGCTTGTTCCGCCTGCCCGGAGACGAAGCGGAGCGGCTGCGGCTGAAGGTCTATCAGTACGAAGGCAGTCTGCCGCTCTCGGATGCGGTACCGGCGCTCGAGCACTTCGGGTTCCGCGTGCTGGCCGAGATTCCGACCTCGCTCGACGATGGCCGCCTCGCGACGATCCACGACTTCCTGCTCGAGCTTCCAGCGGGCGAGCCGGCAGAATTGCTGCTCGACCGGACTGACACCATCGAAGAAGCGATCGCGGCCGTTCTCAACAACGATGCCGAGAACGATGTGTTCAACCGCCTTGTGATTTCGGCCGCGCTCGATGCGGGCGAAGCGGACTGGTTGCGTGCCTTCTATCGCTACATGCGGCAGGCGGGTTCGAACTATACGATCCATACCGTGGTCGATGCGCTGGGGCGCGCGCCCGAGGTGACGCGCGCGATCATCGCGCTGTTCCGCGCTCGCCACGATCCCGATTTCGCCAATAACCGCGCGGCCGCCGAAAAGGAGGCCTCCGATGCGATACGCGTCGGCCTCGCCGGTGTCGCCGCGATCAACGACGACCGGGTGCTGCGGCAGGTGCGCGCGCTCGTCGAAGCGATCCTGCGGACCAACGCCTTTGCGCCGGCATCGCGCGAGGCGCTGGCCTTCAAGCTCGAATCCGCCAAGGTTCCGGGACTGCCGCGCCCCGTGCCATGGCGCGAGATCTTCGTCTATTCGCGCCGGGTCGAGGGCATCCATCTGCGCGCCGGCCCGATCGCGCGCGGCGGGCTACGCTGGTCCGACCGCCGCGACGACTTCCGCACCGAGATCCTCGGGTTGATGAAAGCGCAGCGCGTCAAAAACGCGGTGATCGTGCCGACCGGCGCGAAGGGCGGGTTCTATCCCAAGTTGCTGCCCGATCCCGCGCGCGATCGCGGCGCCTGGGCGGCCGAGGGCCAGGCAAGCTACGAGGTTTTCATCCGCTCGCTGCTCTCGATCACCGACAACATCGTCGATAACAAGGTGGTCCATCCCGAGCGCGTGGTGATCCTCGACGGCGAGGATCCCTATTTCGTGGTCGCTGCCGACAAGGGCACGGCCAAGTTCTCGGATATCGCAAACGGCATCGCCGAATCGCGCGATTTCTGGCTCGACGATGCCTTCGCCAGCGGCGGCTCGCACGGCTACGATCACAAGGCGATGGGCATCACCGCGCGCGGTGCGTGGATTTCGGTGCAGCGCCATTTCCTCGAGATGGGGATCGACGTGCAGGCTGAACCGGTGCGCGTCGCCGGCTGCGGCGACATGTCGGGCGACGTGTTCGGCAACGGCATGCTGCTGTCGCGCGCGATCAAGCTCGTCGCGGCCTTCGATCACCGGCACATCTTCATCGATCCCGATCCCGATCCGGAAACGTCGTGGGCCGAGCGCCAGCGCTTGTTTGAATTGCCGATCTCGAGCTGGGAGGACTACGACAAGGCGCTGATCTCGAAGGGCGGCGGGGTCTTCGCGCGCACGATGAAGCGCATTCCGCTGTCCGACGAGATGCGTGCGATGCTCGGCACCGATGCGTCCGAGCTCGAACCCGAGACGCTGATCTCGGCGATCCTGCGCGCGCAGATCGACCTGATCTGGTTCGGCGGCATCGGCACCTACATCAAGGCGAGCACCGAGAACAACGCGACCGTGGGCGATCCCACCAACGATCCGATCCGCGTCGATGCCGCCGAAGTGCGCGCGCGGGTGATCGGTGAGGGCGCCAATCTGGGCGTGACCCAGGCGGGCCGTATCGAATTCTCGCAACGCGGCGGCGGCGCCGGAGGCGGCCGGATAAACACCGACTTTATCGACAACTCCGCAGGCGTCGATTGCTCGGACAACGAGGTCAACATCAAGATTGCGCTCGCGGCGGCACAACGCGGCGGCAAGCTTTCGGAGAAGCGCCGTAACGAGCTGCTGGTCGAGATGACTGACGAAGTTGCCGAACTGGTGCTCGATGACAACCGCATGCAGGCGCTGGCGATCTCGATCGCCGAGCGTGGCGGGGCAGCGGCGATGCCGTCGCACATGCGGCTGATCGACATGCTCGAAGAAACCGGGGATCTCGACCGGCGAACCGAGGGGCTGGCAGAGAACGAAGCGCTCGCGCGGCGCGCGCTGGAGTCGCGCGGTCTCACGCGCCCCGAACTGGCGGTGCTGCTGTCGTCGACCAAGCTGATGCTTCAGGCCGCGATCGAGGACGGCGATCTGGCGGACGACCCCGAACTGGTCGGCTTGCTGTTGGCGGCGTTTCCTACGCAGATGCAGAAGCAGTATCGCAAGCAGATCGAAGGCCATCGCCTGCGCCGCGAGATCATCGCGACCAAGCTGGCGAACCGCATCGTCAATCGTCTGGGCATCGTCAATCCGTTCGAACTGGCGGAGGAAGCAGGCGCGGATCTGGCGCAAGTGGCGGCCGCATTCATCTTGGCGGATCGCTTGTTCGGACTGCACGCGATCTGGGAGCACCTCGAAACCGTGGCGATCAGCGAGACCGCGCGGCTCGAACTGTTCGAGAAGCTGGCGCACATCACGCGCAGCCATATGGCGGACTTGTTGCGAGTCGGTGCGGGCCGAGTGGTGCCGAGCGAGCTGCAAAAGCGGCTCGAAAAAGGCATCGGCGTGCTGTCGGCCGGGACCAAGGAAATGCTGGGCGACAGCGCCCGCTTGCAATCCGCGCGACTACGCGACCAGCTCGGTGAGATTGGTGCGCCCGAGGATGTAAGCGCGGCGGTGGTGCACTTGTTCGACCTCGACGGTGCCGTCGGGATCGCCGAACTTGCGGCCGCAACTGGCATCGAACCAAGGCTCGTCGTCGCCGCCTTCACGCGTCTCGGCAGCGGGCTGGGGCTCGACTGGGCACAGACCACCGCGGCGCTGATGGAGCCGTCCGACCCCTGGGAGCGGCTGCTGGTCGCTGGCCTGGCGCGTGATTTCCAGGAAATGCGGCTCGATTTCCTGCGCGCGCTGGCGAAGTCGCGCGGGACCAAGGCCGATCCGGTCAGCGCGGTCGAAGCCTGGGGCGAGCGCAACAAGGCGGCAATCGCCACGTTCCGCGGCATGGTGACTCGAGCCGAGGGCGCAGTCCCGGTGACGCCTGCGATCCTCGCGCAGATCGCCAGCCAGGCGCGGCATTTGCTCACGCGGTAGGGTCGTCGGAGAGAGCTTCGCGACATTGAACGGCCGTCACCCTGAACTCGTTTCAGGGTCCATTTTGCCCCCCGCTCCGTCGTTTCGGGTGGCGAGATGGATGCTGAACCAAGTTCAGCATGACGGCACTTAGGCGTTCTTCATTACGCCTGCGGAACTTAATACCGGGACGCCGAGGGGCGTGCGCTCCCTTACTCCAGCGGCAGGGCGTTGGCTTCCTTGATCGTCTCGAGCACGATGATCGAGCGGACGTCGCGCACGCCCTTGATGCGCACCAGCTTGCGCAGCGTGATCTGGCTGAGGTGCTCGACGTCACGCGCGATGACGTGAACGAGGTAGTCGCTGTCGCCGGTCACAGCATGGCAGGCGATGACGTAGGAATTCTGCGCGATCTCGCGTTCGAAGGCATCGATGTTCTCGTCCGAATGCGCGGCGAGGTTGATCAGCACGTAGGCGTTGAGTTCGAAGCCCAGCTTCCGCTCGTCGAGGACCGGCGCATAGGCGCGGATGAGGCCTTCGTCTTCGAGCCGCTTGATGCGGCGGCTGACGGGGGTCGCCGACAGGTTCACGCGCTCGGCAATGGTCGCCACGGGCATCCGCGCGTCTTGCTGAAGCGACGCGATGATCCTTCGATCGAAATGATCCAGCTGCATGAATACCTCGTGATTGAGCAAATTCTTGGTGAATCCCACTAGCAGCTCGGTTGCTGCGGAAGCAATCCGCACGGAACTGAACCCACCTTTGTGGTATTCTTCCAGACATGAAGACACCGCTGACCAAAACCAGCACGAGTGGGCTTCGAGGAGACTACGAGGGTGCCGCTGCCGACTTCACCGTCGGACAGGATTGGAGTTCGTATTCGCCCGAGGCGCATGATCGCTGGCGCCGCCTTTATGCGAACCAGAGCCGCCTCGCGCAGCGATATGCCGCGCCCCAATTCGTGGCAGGCCTCGCGCGCCTCGATTGTGCCGATGGCATCCCGCGTTTCGAGGACGCGAATGCCGTGCTGAAGCCCGCGACCGGCTGGCAGCTGGTGGCGGTTCCGGGCTTCATTCCGGACGATCACTTCTTCGATCACCTCGCCAACCGGCGCTTTCCCGTCACCCGCTGGCTGCGCGAGGAGCACGAGTTCGATTATCTCGTCGAGCCTGACGTGTTTCACGATTTCTTCGGTCACGTGCCGATGCTGCTCGATCCGACCATCGCCGATTTCCTCGAGCTTTACGGCAAGGCGGGCGAGCGGGCGATGGCGATGAACGCGCTTGATATGCTGGCGCGGATCTACTGGTACACGATCGAGTTCGGGCTGCTCGCGACCGACAAGGGGCTCAAGGTTTTTGGCGCTGGCATCGTCTCCTCGCCTGGCGAGACGGTCTTTTCGGTGGAAGACCCCGAGGTCCTCCGCCTGCCGTTCGATCCGGTCCGCATCATGCGCACCGGCTACGAGATAGACTCGTTCCAGAAGACCTATTTCGTCCTCGATAGCCTGCCGCAGCTGATCGACGGCCTTGTCGATCTCGACTTTGGTCCGATTTACGAACGCCATCGCGACGAAGCTCCGATCCCCGCCGGACGGCTTCTGCCCAACGAAACCCCAGTCACCCCCCAGATCATCGGAGAACCCAGCGCATGACCGACTTGTTCGAAAACCCGATCGGCCTCGACGGCTTCGAGTTCGTCGAGTTCTCCGCGCCCGAAAAGGGCATGCTCGAACCCGTGTTCGCGGCGATGGGCTTCACCAAGGTCGCGCGGCATCGCTCGAAGGACGTCGAGCTGTGGCGGCAAGGGGAGATCAACTTCATTACCAATTACGAGCCGCATAGCCCGGCCTGGTTCTTCAGCCGCGAACACGGCCCCTCAGCCTGCGGCATGGGCTTTCGCGTCCGCGACGCGCGCGCTGCTTATGCCGAACTGCTCGCGCGCTCGGCCGAGCCGGTCGCGGTCGAGACCGGCCCGATGGAACTGCGCCTCCCCGGCATTCGCGGCATCGGCAATTCCATCATCTACCTGATCGATCGTTACGAGAAGAACGGTGAGGGTCTCTCGATCTACGACATCGATTTCGAGTACCTGCCGGGCGTCGAACGCCACCCCAAGGGCGCCGGGCTCAACCTGATCGATCACTTGACGCACAACGTCTATGGCGGGCGCATGGCCTTCTGGGCGGACTACTACGAGAAGCTCTTTAACTTCCGCGAGATCCGCTATTTCGACATCAAGGGCGACTACACCGGCCTCACCTCGAAGGCGCTGACCGCGCCCGACGGCAAGATCCGCATCCCGCTCAACGAGGAAGGCGAAGGCGGCAAGGGCCAGATCGAGGAGTTCCTGCGCCAGTTCAACGGCGAAGGCATTCAGCATATCGCGCTGATTTCCGACGACCTCCTGGCGACGTGGGACAAGCTGAAAGAGCTTGGCGTGCCGTTCATGACCGCGCCGCCCGAAACCTATTACGAAATGCTCGAGGAGCGATTGCCCGATCACGGCCAGCCGGTGGGCGAGCTGAAGGCGCGCGGCATCCTGCTCGATGGCACGACAGATGATTTGGGCTCAGGCGGCCAGCCCCGCCTGCTGCTGCAGATCTTCGCAGAAGCGAATGTCGGGCCGGTATTCTTCGAGTTCATCCAGCGCAAGGGCGACGAAGGCTTCGGCGAGGGGAATTTCAAGGCGCTGTTCGAATCGATGGAGCGCGACCAGGTCCGCCGCGGCGTGCTCAAGGTCGAGGAGCCGGCGGAATGAGCCTGGCCGACGCAGCGCCAGCCCTCACGGGCATTCACCACGTCGCCTATCGCTGCAAGGACGCGAAGGAGACGGTCGACTTCTACCGCGACGTCATGGGCATGGATTTCAAGCTCGCGATCGCCGAGGATACGGTGCCCTCAACAGGCGAGCCCGATCCTTACATGCATGTGTTCCTCGATGCGGGCGGCGGCAATGTGCTCGCGTTCTTCGAGCTGCCGAGCCAGCCCGACATGGGTCGCGACGAGCAAACGCCCGCCTGGGTGCAGCACATCGCGTTCAAGGTCGCGGATTACGACAGCTTGCTGACCGCCAAGGCCCGGGCCGAAGCGCGCGGGCTGGAAGTGGTCGGGCCGACGCATCACGGCGTGTTCAAGTCGATTTACTTCTTCGATCCGAACGGTCACCGTCTGGAACTGGCCTGGGATTTCGGTACGGATGACCAGTACCAGCGGTTGAAGGATGTTGCCGAAGACATGCTCGAGGAATGGTCGCGCACCAAGAAGGCCCCGCGTCACGCGGCCTGGCTGCACGAGAAGATCGCCCAAGAGACCGCCTCTTGATGAAGCTGCACGGGTACTACCGCAGCTCGACCAGCTACCGGCTGCGCATTGCCCTCAATCTGAAGGGCCTGGAGTACGAAACCGCGCCCGTCGATCTGCTCGCCGGGGCGCAGAAGGATCAGGATTTCCGCGCGCTCAATCCTTTCGCGGGCGTTCCGGCGCTGGAACTCGACGGCAAGGTCTACGCGCAATCGATGGCGATCCTGGAGTGGCTGGACGAACGCTTCTCCAACCGGCCACTGCTTCCCGCATCCACCGAGGACCGCTTCGTTGCGCGCGAACTGGCCTATGCCATCGCCACCGAGCTCCATGCGCCGCTGAACTTGCCGGTGCTCAAATACCTGAAGCGCGATCTGGGGCATTCGCAAGGCGAGATCGATACTTGGTATCACACCTGGCTCGGCAAGACGCTTCGCCCGATCGAAGCCAAACTGGCTGCGCGCGAAACCGGCGATTTCCTGTTCGGCGCGCCCGGCCTGTTCGAGGCGGTGCTGATCCCGCAGCTTTATAATGCGCGGCGGTTCGACTTCGACTTGTCGGCGATGCCGCACATGGTCAGGATCGAGGGAGCCTGCAGTGAGCTTCCCGCGTTCCAGGCTGCGCACCCCGATAACCAGCCCGACAGTCCCGCGGACTGATCGGCGCAGATCCGCAAGAGAGGAACTCCATGAAGCTTGCAACCCTGAAGGACGGCCGCGACGGCAAACTCGTCGTGGTCTCGAAGGACGTCACGCGGTACAGCTCTGCGGACCACATCGCGCCGACGCTGCAGGCCGCGCTCGACAACTGGGAATTCTGCGCGCCAGCGCTGGAAGCGCTCTACACCGACGTCGAACACCAGGCCGTGCCGTGCGAGCGGTTTCACGAGCATGACGCGCACTCGCCGCTGCCGCGCGCCTACCAGTGGGCCGACGGCAGCGCCTACATCAATCACGTCGAGCTGGTGCGTAAGGCGCGCGGCGCCGAAGTGCCCGAGAGCTTCTATTCCGATCCACTGATGTACCAGGGTGGCTCCGATGCTTTCCTGCCCCCGCGCGATCCGATCCCGCTCGGCGACGTGGCCTGGGGCTGCGACATGGAAGGCGAGATCGCGGTCGTCACCGACGACGTGCCGATGGGCGTATCGGCTGCCGACGCGCTGGGCCACATCAAGCTCATCATGCTGGTGAACGACGTCTCGCTGCGTGGCCTGATTCCCGGCGAACTGGCGAAGGGCTTCGGCTTCTTCCAGTCGAAGCCGCCTTCGGCCTTCACCCCGGTCGCGGTGACGCCGGACGAACTGGGCGATGCCTGGAAGGACGGCCTCGTCCACCTGCCGCTCAAGGTCGATTACAACGGCGAGCCGTTCGGCCGGGCGCAGGCTGGCGAAGACGCGACGTTCAATCTCGCCGAACTCGTGGCCCACGCGGCCAAGACGCGGCCGCTGTGTGCGGGCACGATCATCGGTTCGGGCACGGTCTCGAACAAGGATGCCGACGGTACGCCGGGGCGTCCAGTCAAGGACGGCGGGCGCGGCTATTCCTGCATCGCCGAGATTCGCATGATCGAGACGATCAACGACGGCAAACCCACGACCGCGTTCATGAAGCCGGGCGACACGGTGCGGATCGAGATGTGCGATGCTGCCGGCCACTCGATCTTCGGCGCGATCGAGCAGGAAGTCGTGCAGGCGTGATCGTGCGCGCCTAGCGTCCCCCCCACACACACTTCGTCATGCTGAACTCGTTTCAGCATCCATGTGCCCGTCGGCGAGACCTGACTGGGGGGTGAAATGGATGCTGAAACAAGTTCAGCATGACGGTGGGTAGGGCGGCTGTTTCGGCCAGAGTTTCTCGCGCAGTCTGGACGAGATTCTAGCGCAATTCCTCGAGTCCGAGCTTCGAGAGCAGCGCGGCCCGCGCGTCGACGACGCGCTCCCAAAGCGCCGGATCGGCAAGGACATCCGCATGGATCTCTTCGGGCCACATCTCCCGCACCACCGCTTCGGCGGTTGCCAGCCGCGCCGCATCGACCATGAACCGCGGATCGACCATCGCCGGGTCCGCCACCACGCGCAGCCGCAGGCAGGCGGGGCCGCCGCCGTTGGCCATGCTCTCGCGCAAGTCGTGGACGAAGAGCTGACGGATCGGGCCATTTCCCGCGACATGGCCTTGCAACCACGACCATACGCTGGGCGTCGCCTGGGCTTCACCGGGCAGCACCAGCGCCTGCTCCCCGGTGGGCAACGTCACCAGCTGCGCATTGAACAGATACGACGTGATTGCATCGCCCAGCGGCACCGCGCTTTCGGGCACTTCGACGATCTCGATCTCCGGCAGCTTGGCGCGCAATTCAGAATAGAGCCCGTCCTTGTCGGCGAAGGCGGCTTCGTGCGCGAACAGCACGCGCTCATTGGCGACGGCGACCACGTCGTTGTGGAACGCGCCCGCCGCGATCGCGGCTTCGGATTGCTGCGCGAACACGGTGCGCGCCGGATCGAGGCCATGCAGCCGCGCGACGCTCTCGCTCGCGGTGCGATGCTGGCGCGCGGGGAAGGGGCCGCCGCTGGTGCCGTAGACGAACACCTCGATCCCCGATTCGCCATGCGCGGCACATAACCGCATGTGGTTCGCCGCACCTTCGTCGCCGAAGGGGGGCGGCACCGGCTCGTGGACCGCGAAAGCGTTCTCGTTCGCAAACGCGAGGCGCAGTTGCGCGAGCGTATCGACCCATTCGTGGCTGCGGTGCGGCATCGTCACCAGGTTGGCGACGGTCAGATGGCAGCGGCCATCGGCGGTATCGGGCGCGGGGCTCACCGTCGCGGCGTTGGCCGCCCACATGCTCGAGGCCGACATCGCGCCGTAGCGCAGCGCCGCGTCCGCGCTCGCCATGTCGGTGCCGAGCCGCGTCAGCCAGCGCGTATCGGGGCGCGGGAGCGGCATGAACCAGCCTTGCGCTAGTCCGCGCTCCAGGTTGGCGCGCATTTTGGCGAGGCCCTGCAGCGCCGCGTCGCGCGGCCGCGACACGCTGCCCCGGTTGCGAGTCGATGCGAGGTTGCCGAGGCTGAGCCCCGCATAGTTGTGGCTCGGGCCGACGATACCGTCGAAATTGATCTCTGTGAGCATGCTTCGGTGCTTACCCAGTTGGCGCGCCCGCCGCCATCCCCCCGCGCGCTTGCAGCCAATCGGCGCGTCGCTCGTTGCAAGGGTGTGGCCCGAAGAACTCTGGGCCTGTCATCCGAGAAGGAACTCTATTGCCCCGCCTTATTCTCGCTACGCTGCCGATGCTGGCGCTGGTCTCCGCTTGCAACATGGATCCCTCCGGCAACGGCAAGGGCGATGCGCAGAGCCGCGATCCTGCGGCCGCGACCCAAGACGATGCCGCGATCGATTCGATGGCCTCGCACGATCCCGCGCCCGGCCAGGCGGTGGCTCCGGACCAGGCGGACGACAAGCCGCGCCCGGTGATGCAGATGCAGGTCGTGCTCGATCGGCTGGGCTTCACTCCGGGCGTGGTCGACGGCGAGATGGGCATGTCGACGCGCAACGCGATTTCGGGGTTCCAGGAAGCGCGCGGTCTCAAGGTCACGGGCGAAGCCGACGAGGCGACCAAGCAGGCGCTGGCGACATGGAACAACATTCCCGCGACTCGCGTCGTCACCATCCCTGCCAACTTTGCATCGGAACCGTTCCAACCGATCCCCGACGATACCGCCGCGAAGGCCAAGCTGGACCGGCTTGGTTATACCTCGCTCGAGGAAAAGCTCGCCGAGCGTTTTCATACCACGCCCGAGACGCTGCGCATGCTCAACCAAGGCATGACCAAAGCATCCGCCACGCCTGCCCCCTCGGCGAGTGCTTCGCCAACCCCATCGCCTGCGCCTGCGCCTGCGCCTACGGCCTCGAGCTCGAATGGTGCCGCTGGCGCCAATGCGTCGCTTTATCGCGCCGGTCAGCAGATCCGCGTGCCCAATGTCGGTGCCGACAAGATCGAGCCGGGCAAGATCGACGATCCTGCGTGGCGCTCCACTCTCTCGACGCTCGGCATCGGGACGGCTCAGCCTGAAGCCGCGCGGATCGTCGTCAGCAAGTCCAAGAAGACGCTCAAGGTCTTCGATGAAAACGACAAGCTCGTCGGGATGTACACCGCCACGATGGGGTCGAGCCACGATCCACTCCCGCTGGGCGAGTGGAAAGTGACCGGCGTCGCTCACAATCCCGACTTCGCCTTCGACCCGGAACTGATGTGGGACGTGCCCGACGACGAAGAGAAGCAGCGCCTTCCGCCCGGACCCAATGGTCCGGTCGGCGTGGCCTGGATCGATTTGTCCAAGGAGCATTACGGCATCCACGGCACACCCGATCCCGAGACCATCGGTCGCGTGCAAAGCCATGGTTGCGTGCGCCTGACCAACTGGGATGTCGCACGCCTGGCACAGATGGTCCACGCGGGAACGCAAGTCCTGTTCGAGGCGTGACATGCAGGCGGGTTGGCGCACCATCGCCAAAACCGTGGCCGCCACCGCGCTGGTCACGACCACGTTCTGGTTCGTCGTCGGAGCCTGGTATCTGAAGCAGTCGAATTCGACCGCCGACAAGTCCGCTCGCCCTCCGGCCGTAATCGTGTCCGAACCCGCGCCATCGCAGGCTTCGGGCCAGGCATCGTCCGGTCGGCGGCCCTCGACCACTGCCCCGACGACGTATCTGGTCCCCAACACGCCCCCCGGACGGCTGGCGATCCCGGTCGTCGGTGTGGCGTCCGGGCAGTTGATCGACACGTTCGCGCAAGCAAGGGAAGAAGGTGCGCGCCGTCACGACGCGATCGATATCATGGCCCCTCGCGGCACACCGGTCATCGCGGCGGCATCGGGCAAGGTCGAGAAGTTGTTCCTGTCGGACGCCGGCGGAAAGACCGTGTACGTCCGCTCGCCCGATCGGCGCCTCGTCTACTATTATGCCCACCTCGATCGCTACGCGCCGAGCCTTCGCGAAGGACAGACGGTGAAGCGCGGCGACCCGATCGGCACCGTCGGCTCGACCGGCAACGCCAATCCCGACGGGCCGCATCTCCACTTCGCGGTCTGGCGTATGAAACCCGATGCGGACTGGTTTGACGAGGGCCTGCCGATCAATCCCTACGGCATGCTCGCGCGAGACTGAGCGAGAGGGGGTGCCGTAAGCCGTCACGCACGGCGGATTCGTCCGCTTTTGCACATCCGCTTCGGTCCGCTCGCTTGCAAAAGGCCCGCGCTGCTGCGATTCTACTGGGATGTTGCCTGCGATCTTCGGACTGGTCGGAACCACGCTCGGCGATGAGGAGCGCGCCTTTTTTCGGGAGTGCGATCCGGCGGGCTACATCCTGTTCGGCCGCAACATCGAAAGCCGCGAACAGCTGCGTGCGCTGACGGACGATCTGCGCGACATTCACGGGCGCGAGCGGCTGTTCATCTGCATCGATCAGGAAGGCGGTCGCGTCGCGCGGATGAAGCCTCCGGTCTGGCCCGCCTATCCGTCCGGCGAGACTTTCGACAAGCTCTACGACGTCGCTCCGGCAAGCGCGATCGAGGCCGCGCGCGCCAATGCCGAAGCGCTGGGGCTCGATCTCGCCGAAGCGGGGGTCAGCGTCGATTGCCATCCTTCGCTCGACGTGCGCCAGCCGGGCGCGCACGATGTGATCGGCGATCGCGCGCTCGGCTCCGATCCGATGCGTGTCGCCGCGCTCGGGCGCGCGACGCTGGCGGGGCTGGCGCGCGCTGGCGTGGTCGGCTGCATCAAGCACATGCCGGGGCACGGGCGTGCCATGGCGGACAGCCACAAGGAGCTGCCCACGGTCGAGGCGAGTGCGGACGAGCTCGAGATCGATTTGCAGCCGTTCCGTTCGTTGGCCGACGCGCCGATCGGAATGACGGCGCACGTGCGCTACACCGCTTGGGATGCCGAGAATCCCGGTACGCTCTCGGCGACCGTGATCCGCGACGTGATCCGCACCCGCATCGGTTTTGCCGGCCTGCTGCTGTCCGACGATCTCGACATGGAAGCGCTCGACGGAACCGTGCCCGAACGCGCCGCGCGCGCGATCGCCGCGGGCTGCGACATCGCGCTCAATTGCTGGGCGAAGATGGACGACATGACCGGCATCGCCAAGGCCCTGCCGGCAATGTCGGACGAAGCCGCGCTGCGCCTCGAGCGGGCGCTGATCTCCGCCGGCGACGCAGGCACTGCCGGCGATCACGCCGAACTCGTGGCCAAGCGCGACGCGCTGCTGGCTGCGGCGCAAGTGTGAGCGTCGACATCCTCCCCGGCATGCCCGAAGCAGCGGGCGGGTCCGGCGACGATTGGGGCGGCGTTGCCGAAGCAGGCACGGCCGACGATGCGCTCTATCTCGAGATCGAGGGCTGGGAAGGCCCGCTCGACTTGCTGCTCGATCTCGCGCGGCGCCAGAAGGTCGACTTGCGCGGGATTTCGATCCTGGAGCTGGTCGATCAGTACCTGACCTATATCGAGCAGGCCGAGGCCCTCCGGCTCGAGCTGGCGGCCGATTATTTGGTAATGGCCGCCTGGCTCGCCTATCTCAAATCCTCGCTCCTGCTCCCGCGCGACGAGCAGGAGGATCCGAGCCCCGAAGAACTGGCGATGCGCCTGCAATTGCGACTGCAGCGGCTCGGTGCCATGCGCGAAGCGGCGGCGCGGCTGATGGGCCGCAACCGGCTGGGGCGCGACGTTTTCCGGCGCGGCGCGCCCGAGGGTCTGCGCGTCGACAAGCGGAACCGCTGGCAATGCGAATGGTTCGACCTCGTGCGCGCTTATGGCGAAGTAAAGATACGCACCGAGCCCGTCGTCCACATGGTCCGCGAGCGCGCGGTGATGACGCTCGAAAGCGCCTTGCAGCGCGTGTCCTCGATGCTGGGCGTTGCGCTCGACTGGATGGAACTGCGCGATTTCCTCCCGCAACGCCGCGATGGCGATTGGAGCGATCCGCAGCTGCGCAAGTCGGCGCTGGCCTCCAGCTTCGTCGCCGCTCTGGAGCTGGCGCGCACCGGCAGGGCCGAGCTGGCGCAGGAAGAGATTTTCGGGCCGCTCCTGCTCAAGGCAGTGAAATCGTGAGCGAGGACGCCACAGCCGAGGCCACTGAAATACTCGACGATCTCGTACGCGCGGTGGAAGCGACGCTGTTCGCCGCCGAAGCGCCGATGACGGCCGATCAGATCTCGACCCACCTTGGCCAAGCCAGCGTTACCCCGGCGCTGCGGACGCTGGAGGCGCATTACGCGCAGCGCGGCATCCACCTCGTCGAGCGCGGCCGCCGCTGGCATTTCGAGACCGCGCCGGATCTCGCCCACTTGCTGCGGCGGGAGAAGGAAGAAGTCCGCCGGCTCTCGCGCGCCGCCACCGAAGTGCTGGCGATCGTCGCCTATCACGAACCCGTCAGCCGCGCCGAGATTGAAGCGATCCGCGGCGTGCAGACTGCCAAAGGCACGCTGGACGTACTGATGGAAGCGGGCTGGGTGCGCGTTGCCGGGCGGCGCGAAGTGCCCGGTCGACCGGTCATCTACGCGACCACTCCCGATTTCCTGGCGCATTTCGGCCTTGCCACGCTGAAGGACCTTCCCGGCATCGACGAGTTGCGGGCCGCCGGCTTGCTCGATCCGGTCGACGACGACATGCTCGAGGCGGCAATGGCGAAGGATGCCGAAGCCGGAGACGAAGTCGAAGGCGAGGGCGAGGGCGAGGGCGAGGGTGCCGAGTCAGAGGACCGGCAAATCGAGTGACTCGCAACTGACACCTGGATCGCTTATATCGCGCGCACCGAAGCTATCGGAAAAAGGCTTTTTGCAATGAATATCGGACCTTGGCAGCTGCTGATCGTCGCCCTAGTGATTCTCGTGCTTTTCGGGCGCGGTCGGATTTCCGAGATGATGGGCGATTTCGGCAAGGGCATCAAAAGCTTCAAGCAGGGCATGACCGAGGAAGAAAAATCCTCCACCACGCAGGCTCAGATCCCGCAGCAGACGGTCGATCCGCAGCCCGTCAGCGAGACCAAGAGCACGACCAGCTCGAACTGAGCGCCGCAGCCTTAGGAAGGGCGGGGCCTTTTCATGTTCGACATCGGCGCGACGGAACTGCTGCTGATCGTGATCGTGGCGGTGGTGGTGATCGGTCCCAAGGACCTGCCGCTGGCCATGCGCACGGCAGGCCGCTGGATCGGCAAGATGCGCAAGATCTCCGGGCACTTTCGCGCCGGCATCGACGCCATGGTGCGCGAAGCCGAGATGGAGGACATGGAGAAGAAGTGGCGTGCCCAGAACGAAGCGATCATGAAGGCGCATCCCACGCTGCCTGACAGCGAGGAAATGCAGCCGATCGCGTCTGCGGAAGGTGCCGCGCTGCCGGTGGAAGCGTCGCTTCCCGACAAATCCTCGGCTTCCGACTCTCCCGCGGCCGAAAGCGCGGAAAAGACCGCCGCTCCCGCCGTGGCCGATCCCGGTCCGCTGGGCTACGGAGCGCTCCCGGACGCGCCGGCCGAATCCGAGTCCGAAGTCGAACCGCAGCTTCCGCTTTCGCGATAGACCGGCCATGGCGTTCCGCATCAGCGACATCGACGATAGCCAGGCACCGCTGCTCGATCACTTGATCGAGCTGCGCAACCGGCTGCTGCGGTGCGTGCTCGCGCTTGGTCTCGCCTTCGCGGTCTGCCTCTATTTCGCGGACGACATCTTCGGCCTGCTTGTGCGCCCGCTGACCGAGGCGTTCCCGCCGGGGCAGGGGCGGCTGGTTTTCACCAAGCTTTACGAGCAGTTCTTCGTCAACGTGAAGGTGGCGCTGTTCGCCGCGTTCATGATCGCGTTCCCGATCATTGCCAATCAGCTATGGGCCTTCATCGCCCCCGGGCTCTACGCGAAGGAAAAGAAGGCGTTTCTGCCGTTCCTGATCGCGACACCGGTGCTGTTCATCATGGGCGCCAGCCTGGCTTACTTCGTGGTGATGCCGACTGCGTTCCGCTGGTTCCTCGGCTTCGAGGGCACGGCCGGAGGAATGCAGCTCGAAGCCTTGCCGTCGACGGGCGATTACCTGTCGCTGGTGATGCAGTTCATTCTGGCCTTCGGAGTCAGCTTTCTGCTGCCGGTGCTGCTGCTGCTGCTCAACCGCGCAGGTATCGTCCAGCGCACGCAGTTGGTGGCGGCGCGGCGCTACGTCGTCGTCGGGATTTTCGCGGTCGCCGCGATCATCACTCCGCCGGACGTCGTCTCGCAGATCATGCTGGCCGCGCCGCTGCTCCTCCTGTTCGAAGGCTCGCTGGGACTGATGTGGTTCACCGAGCGGCGCGAAGCGCGCGAAAAGGCCGCAGCCGAAGCTGCTGAGGCCGCCGCGGCCGAATAGAGCGGCGTCAGCGGCTGGCGGGTGCGCCCGTCGGCGCGGTGCTGCCATCAGCCTTCCAAGCCCGCACCCCGTTGATCCAGGTCTCCGTCACTTTCGTCTCGCGCAGCTGTGCGGGGCTTGCGGTCGTCGGATCGCGATCGATGAACAAAAAGTCGGCCCGCAGGCCCTTGGCGAGCCGGCCCAGCTGGTCCTCGGCGAACATCGCGTAGGCCGCGCCGCTGGTATAGGCGGAGAACGCCTCGGCGAAGGTCAACCGCTCCTGCGGCTGCCAGCCACCCGGCGGTTGATCGTCCACGCCTTGCCGCGATGTCGCGACCGCCAAGCCGAGGAATGGCTTGGCCGGTTCGACCGGCACGTCCGAGCCGAACGCCAGCGTCGCCCCCGCGTTCTGCAGGGACTTCCAGGCATAGGCGCCCGTCAGCCGGTTCGGCCCCAGGCGCTGTTCGGCCATGATCCGGTCCGAAGCTTCATGCTGAGGCTGCATCGAGGCGATCACGCCATGCTCGCCGAAGCGCGCGATATCGGCGGGGGCGACGATCTGGGCGTGTTCGATGCGCCAGCGCCGATCGCCCTTGTAGGTGTTCGACAGCTCGTCGATCGCCGACAGGACGGTCGAATTCGCTTTGTCGCCGATCGCGTGGACCGCGACCTGGAACTTGTCGATCGCGGCGCGGCTCATCAGGTTGCCGAGCTGCGTTTCGGTCATCATCGGCAGGCCGGTGCTGCCCGGCGCATCCGCATAGGGCTGCTTGAGCCATGCGCCGCGCGATCCCAGCGCACCGTCGAGCCATAGCTTTACGCCCGCCAGCTTCAGCCGGCCATCGTAGAGCCACGGTGTGGGTCCCGGACCGGCGATCAGGACCATGTCGTCGACCCCGCCCGCATAGGACGCAATGCGCATCCGCAAATTGCCGAGGTCGCCCGCCCGGCGAAAGGTCTGCCAGTCTTCGATGGTCGTGCCCATGTCGGCGACCGCGGTGACGCCGTTCTCCAGGAACACGAGCTGCGCCTTGGCGAAAGCGGTGTCGCGGTCGGAGGGACGGGGCGCCGGGAGCTTGGCTTCGATCAGTGCCTTGGCGTTGTCCACCAGCATGCCCGCGGGGTCCTGCGATCCGGGCAAGCGGATGATCTGCCCTCCCGCCGGGTCCCTGGTCGCCGCCGTGATGCCGGCGGCTGCGAGCGCTGCGGTGTTGGCCCAGCCGCCATGGCCGTCGACCCGCTCAAGGAACGCGGGGCGGCCACCGGTTGCGGTGTCGAGTTCGGCGGCAGTAGGAAAGCGGTCCATCCCCCAAGTGACCTGGTTCCATCCGGAGCCAAGGATCCAAGGTAACTCGGGATTGGCGGCGGCATAGGCCGCGATGCGCGCGAGCGCCTCGTCGAGCGACGTCGTCATCGACAGATCGAGCGTCATCCTGGCAAAGCCGGTCGCCATCACGTGCCCATGCGCATCGATCATGCCGGGGACCATGACGCGGCCTGCGCCGTCGAGTTTGTAGGCCACGCGCTCGGGCCGCTTGTCGTTTGCGGCGTAGACGTCGGCAATGCGGCCGTCCTCGCCGATCAGCAGCGCCTCGAAGCGCTCGACGCCGCCCTTGCCGTCAGGCGTAAGGCCCGAGACGTTCTCGATCAGCGTGCCCGTGGGCGGCGGCAGGTCCTTTTTCTTGCGCGCCTCGGCGGGCTGGGCGACGAAGACGAGACCCGCGGCAATCGCTAGTGCCGGGGCCAGCGCATGTCTGTATTTCACTGCGATCCCTTCTTGGGCAAGCGCTTGATGATCGCGCTCGTATCGAGGCGGCCGCCGCCCATGTGCTGAATCTCGGCGAAGAATTGGTCGATCAGTGCCGCGACCGGCAGCGACAGGCCGTGGCTGCGCCCTTCGTCGAGCGCGAGGCCAAGGTCCTTGCGCATCCAGTCGACCGCGAAGCCGAAGTCGAAGCGGTCCTCGTCCATCGAGGTCCAGCGATTGTCCATCTGCCACGACTGCGCCGCACCGCCCGAGATCGCCTCGTAGACCGCATTCATGTCGAGCCGCTCGGCCTGTGCGAAACGCACTGCCTCGGCCAGCGCGGCGACGTTGCCGGCGATGCAGATCTGGCAGGCCATCTTCGCCATCTGCCCCGAGCCCGATTTGCCGACATGGACGATCTTGCGCGAGTAGGCCTCCATCACCGGACGCGCCGCTTCGATCGCCTTGGCGCGACCGCCGCACATCAGCGTGAGCGTGCCGTTCTGCGCACCGATCTGCGATCCCGTCATCGGCGCATCGACGCACTGGATCTTGAGATCGCGCGCTTCCACGGTGATCTGGCGCGCGATCCGCGCCGAAACGGTGGTGTGATCGACGAACACTCCGCCCGGCTTCATCGTGCGGAACACGCCGGTGGGACCGAGGACGACGTCGGCCAGATCATCGTCGTTGCCGACGCAGGTGAAGACGAATTCGGCGTTCTCGGCAGCATCGGCAGGCGTCGGCGCGACCGACGCGGCGAGACCGGGGTTGGCCGCCGTCCACGCCTCGGCGCGATCCGGCGAGCGGTTGTAGATCACCAGCTCATGGCCGGCCTGGCCGATGTGGCGGGCAATCTCGCTGCCCATCACGCCGAGCCCGATGAAGGATACCTTGCGTCGTTCGCTCATCCGGCAAGCCTCTACCCGATTCTGCGCACCTGCATACAGGGCGCCGCTGCACTTTTCATCCTGTGCGCTTTCCTTTAGGCGCTCACCTCCATGGACCAGCCTATACTCACACCGCAAGCGCCTGGCACCAAGCCCGCGTTCACCGCCCAGATGGTGCGGGATGCTGCGGCGCGAATTAGCGGGCTCGTCGTGCGCACGCCGACGCTGTATTCGCAGACGCTGAGTGCGATCACCGGTGCCGAGGTCTGGCTCAAGTTCGAAAACCTTCAGTTCACGGCTTCTTACAAGGAACGCGGCGCGCTCAACGCGCTGCTGCTGATGCCCGAGGAGAAAAAGGCGCGCGGCG
This sequence comes from Novosphingobium aquimarinum, assembly GCF_009746585.1. Lineage (GTDB taxonomy): Bacteria > Pseudomonadota > Alphaproteobacteria > Sphingomonadales > Sphingomonadaceae > Novosphingobium > Novosphingobium aquimarinum. The sequence continues at coordinate 38,174 of NZ_WRPO01000008.1, read as the reverse complement.
TGATCGCGGCTTCGGCCGGCAACCATTCGCAGGGACTGTCCTATCACGGCCGGCGTCTCGGCATCCCGGTGACGATCGTCATGCCGCGCACGACGCCGACGGTGAAGATCATGCAGACCGAGAGCGTCGGCGGCAACGTCGTGCTCGAGGGCGAAAATTTCGACGAGGCAGCGGCGCATGCGCGCACGCTGGAAAAGGAACTCGATCTTACCTTCGTCCACCCGTTCGACGATCCGAATATCGCTGCGGGACAAGGCACGGTGGCGCTCGAAATGCTCGAGGATGTGCCCGAACTGGAAACGCTGGTGCTGCCGATCGGCGGCGGCGGACTGGCGACGGGGATGGGCACGATCGCGCGTGACATCAAGCCCGACATCCGCCTGATCGGCGTGGAAGCGCAGCTCTACCCCTCGATGCACAACTTGCTGAAAGGCACGCAGCTTCCGGTCGGTGGGGATAGCCTGGCCGAAGGCATCGCGGTCGTGCAGCCCGGGCATTTCACTTCCGCCGTGCTGCGCGGCTTGCTCGACGAAATGCTGCTGGTTAGCGAGCCCGAAATCGAGAGCGCCCTGGCCTTGCTGCTGCAGATCGAGAAGACCGTGGTCGAGGGCGCCGGAGCGACTGGTCTTGCCGCGATCCGGGCGAACCGCGCGATGTTCGCCGGGCGCAAGGTCGGCATCACGCTCGGCGGGGGTAACATTGATACGCGATTGCTGGCGAACGTGCTGCTGCGCGACCTGGCTCGTCAGGGGCGCCTTGCGCGGCTCAAGATCGGTCTGCAGGATCGCGCCGGCGCGCTCTACAAGGTCGCGGCGGTGTTCCACGAGCACAACGTGAACATCATCGAGGTCTTCCACCACCGCATCTTCACCAACCTTCCGGCGAAGGGCCTGCTGACCGAAATCGAGTGCGAAGCGCGCGATCGGGAGCAGCTCGAAGCGCTGATCGCGGCGCTGCGGCGCGAAGGCTACACGGTGACGCAAGCCGAAGCCGGATAAGGCGAAACGGCGTCGCGCCCGGCTGACCAGGGCGCAACGCAAATCGTGCAGGCCGCGTGCAACGTGCGGCCGCGCCGGACGTTCTGGGATCCATGGATTTTTCTGGACTTACAGCCGTCGTCACCGGCGGCGCCTCGGGCATCGGCAAAGCTTGCGCGCTGGCGCTCGGCAAGGCGGGCGCGAACGTCGCTCTGACCTCCTATTCGCAGGCTGCGGCGGGCGACGCCGTCGTCGCCGCGATCGAGGCGGGGGGCGGCAAGGCCCTCGCGCTGCAGACCGATGTCGGCAGGGAAAGCGATGTCGACGCGCTCTTCGATGCGGCCGAGGCCAGATTCGGACGCGTCACCCTGCTGGTCAATTCGGCGGGCCTCAACATGAGCGGCACGCTGCTTCAGGACATGCCGCTTGCCAAGTTCGATGCCGTGCTGCGGACCGACCTTTATGGCCCGTTCCTCACGTGCCGGCGCCTGGTGCGCGCATTGCCCGAGGATGGTGCCGGCGCGCGCATCGTCAACATCTCCTCGATCCACGAGAAGGCGCCGCGGCCGGGCGCGGTCGATTACGACAGCGCCAAGGGCGGCCTCTCGCAGCTCACCGCAACGCTCGCGCTCGAACTGGCGCCGCGGCAGATTGCGGTGAACGGCGTGGCGCCCGGCATGATCCTGACGCCGATGAACCAGTCCGCGCTCGACAATCCCGACGAACGGCGCCGCAAGGAAGCGGCCATTCCCTGGCGTCGCGCAGGTACGCCCGAGGAAGTCGCGACGCTCGTGCTGTTCCTGCTTTCGCAGCAAGCCGCTTATATCACCGGAACCACTGTCACGATCGACGGCGCCTTGTCGCTCACCGTGGCGCAGGGTGCCTGACGCCGTGGCGAGCCGATCCATCGCTTATGTGGTGGAGGAACTGCAGGATGTGGTGCTCGACGTCTCGCGCGACGATGGGCTCTTTTCCGGCCACGACCTGATGAGCCCCTACGTCTGGCGCGAAGGCGACACGCTGCGGATGCTGGTGCGCGTGCTGCGCAATCCGCTCGGGTCCCAGGATCCGACCGGCGTGATCTATGCGGGCAGGTCCAGCGACGGCGTGAACTTCACCATGGACCCGGACCCCGCGATCACGCCGGGTCCCGACTTCTTCGATGCCGGCGGTGTCGAAGACCCGACGGTCGTGACCGCGCCCGATGGCACGGTCTATGTCTTCTACACCGGGGTCGACGGCAACCGCGCGCAGGGATCGCTGCGGCTGGCGCAAGGCCCTTCGCTGCAGCAGCTGACCAAAAGCGCGGTCGTGCTCAAGGCGCCGGAGGGGGAGGGCAATATCAAGGAAGCGACGCTCGCACGCGGCGCGGACGGTCGCTGGCGTCTCTTCTACGAATACGCGAAGGACGATGCCTCGCGGATCGGACTGGCGGTGGCGGACAGCATCGAGGGCCCGTGGCACCCGGTCGCGGATCCGTTCACCGTCCGGCCCGCCTCGTGGGACGCTTTTCACTTGTCGACCGGCCCCATCGTGTCCGACGATCCCGAGAGACCGGTCATGTTCTACAACGGCGCCACGGCCGATGCCCGCTGGCGGATCGGGTGGATTGCGTTCGATGCCAATTTCGAACGCGTGATCGATCGCGGGGTGGAGCCGATGCTGGTGCCCCCGCCGCCCCAGCAGCGGTCGGGAACCGATATCGCCTTTGCCGCCTCATGCCTCGTCGAGAATGAGTGTATCTGGCTATACTATTCGATCGAGGACCGTGTCCTGCGGCGAGCGGCCGTTAGGCATCTCAGCTGATTGCGCCCCAAGACGGGACAGGAGACGCTCAGCCTGGGCCGTTCCGTGCAATTTTGCGAACCGGCTGATTTTTAATTTGGTTAAAGTCCTTTCAACGCCTCGCTTCGATGGGCATAATCGTCTCGTTCCATTGGCAATCCCTGAAGCAGAAAAGGAAGAGGCGCGTTCGTGACGGCACCGGTACGCTTTCCACGCTTTTTCGTGACCAGTCCGGCCCCGTGCCCTTATCTTCCTGGTAAAAGCGAACGCAAGGTCTTCACCGAGTTGAAGGGGCCGCATGCGGACTCGCTCAACGATGCGCTGGGCCGGATCGGCTTTCGCCGCAGCCAGACCGTGGCCTATCGCCCCTCGTGCCTCGATTGTTCGGCCTGTGTCTCGGTGCGCGTCGCGGCTCATGACTTCGCGCCGTCCTCGGCGCAAAAGCGCAATCTCAAGCGCAATTCCGACCTGATCGCGACGATCTGCCGCCCCTGGTCGACCAATGAGCAGTTCGAGCTGCTGCAAAGCTATCTTTCGATCCGCCATCCTGACGGCGGCATGACCAGCATGGACGAAGTCGATTTCGCCGACATGGTCGAGCACACGCCTGTCACCAGCTACGTCATCGAATATCGCGAACCCTCGGCCGATGGCGTGACTCCGGGCAAGCTTGTCGGCGCCTGCCTGACCGACCGTCAGGGTGACGGGCTGTCGATGATCTACAGCTTCTACGATCCGCATCACGAAACGCGTTCGGGGCTCGGCAACTACATCATTCTCGATCACATCCGCCGCGCAAGCGAGAGCGGACTGCCGTTCGTCTACCTCGGCTACTGGGTCAAAGGCGCGGCGCGCATGGCCTACAAGGTGCGCTACCGCCCGCTGGAACGTCTCTCGCGCAATGGCTGGGAACGCATGTCCGAAACCGAGCAGAGCGCGTTGATTGCCGCTGCCACGGCCAAGCAGCCCAAGCCTGAACCCGTCGCGGAAGGCGCCTTCAAGGATGGTGCCAAGGCCATCACCGAAAAGTTCCGCCTTCCAGAATAGTCTTGCGGCGCCCTTCGTGGGCGCAACCGCATCAGACCTTTTTGAGCACCGTATCGAGCGGAATGGCCACGCTGTTGTTCCCGGCAATGGCTTCGCCATCGATGCGGGCGGTCTGGCCGTCTTCCGATTTGACGACGATGGCATCGCCCGCCCGGCTGAACACGAGGTCGCTTCCCGAAATCGTGCGCAAAGTCACGGCCTTGTCGGAACTGGAATCGATCGCGGAACCGATGTCCTTGGGAGTCACGTATCCGGGCAGGATGTGCGCCTTGAGCAGCGCGGCCAGCGCGGCCGCGTCTTCGCCCGAGGTCAGTGCCTTGCGCGCCTCGCCGAGTTGCGCGAAGGCATCATCGTCGGGCGCCAGCAGCGTGTAACTGCCGGGCGATTCGAACACCTGATCGATCCCGGTTTCCTTGAGAGCTTCGGCCACCGTCTGCATCCCGTCGGTATCGTCGAGCGCCGCGGCGACCGAGGCCTTGGCAGGCGCGACGATCGCCGTGTCGTCCTTCTCCGGCTCACCGGAGCATGCCGTCAGGGCCAGCGGGATCGCGGCCATGATGACCAGTTGCAGGCGAGCGCGCATCCTATTGTTCCTTACGTGAGCAGTTCGATCGCGGCCTGAACCAGGCGGGTGGTCGGGTCAATCTGGTAAATGTAACCGTCGCTGTAGCGGTACGAGGTCTCGGGCGTATCATAGTAGCGGTCGCGATAGCGGTACGGCACGTTGTAGATGTCGTAACCCGCCGGCATCGGTTCACCAATGGTGATGTCCTCGCCGGTCAGCAGCGCGACGACCGCGGTAATCGCCTCCGTCTTCGGGTCCACGCTGTAGATGGCATCGTCGTAATACCGGTAGCTGTCAGGGCGGCCGAGATCGTAATAGTCGACGTAATAGGACGGCAGATTGACCGGCTGGTAGGCACCGGGCCAAGCCTGCCCGACGGCCAGCGCGCCGCCGAGCAGCGGCAGGTAGTCGACGATGCGATTGTCGGAATAGCGGACCATGTAGCCATCGCGGTAGCTCCAGGACGGCTCCAGATTCCTGCCGTACCAGCGCGGTTCGTCCCAGGCGCGGACCGCGCTACGATCGAGGCCGGGCGGCGTGCAGCCGTTGTTCTTCTTCGCGAGACCCGGCGGGCAGCCCCGGTAGAACCTGTCGCTACCGTCGAGCGTCGCCCAGCGAAAGTCCCGACGGGTCGTGATGACGGAGTCCTTGTCTTGGGCCAATGACCGCAGCTTGTCGCCCTTGGTGGTGAACTCCGTCCGCTCGACCGACCGCCCCTTGATGACTCGCTGCATATTGCCGGCGGAGCCTTGGGCGTCGATTTTGCGCTCTTGCTTGCGCACCTGGCCCGGTGCGACCTTCACCTCGACCTTGCGGGGCGGCGCAGATTTGCGTTGCGGCTCGGCGCGTTCGACGATCCGCGCGGCCGGCCCGTTCGCACGGGCTTCGCCCTTGGCGCGAGACGGCGAATTGCCATTGCCATTGCCATTGCCATTGCCGGAATGGCTTTTGGCTGGCTTGGCGGAGTGGGCTTCGTTTTTGGCGCCGTTGCCATTTCCGCCACCATTGCCTTTGCCTTGGCCGCCGGGATCGGCTGCCGCGATGCTACCCATGAGCGCGATCGCAGCAGCGCCGGCTACGAGGATGGAACGCATGCTCGTGTCTCCTTTATCGCAGTGTGAAACGAGGCACGGGGGCAGGCGTTCCCGTCGGATCAACCCAGCGCTCCGGCAAGCTCCGGCTTTGCGCGGGGCGCTGATAAACGAAAAGGCGTCCGGATCGCTCCGGACGCCCCCTCGGTGATCGTATAGCCACCCTTGCGGATGGCCCCGCCGATCAGGCGGAGTAGTACATGTCGAATTCGCAGGCCGCCGGGGTCGTTTCCCAGCGCAGCACTTCGGGCCACTTCAGTTCGAGGTAAGCCTCGATCTGGTCTTCGGTGAAGACGCCGCCCTCGACGAGGAAGGCATGGTCGGCCGCGAGCGATTCCAGCGCCTCACGCAGCGAGCCGCAGACGGTCGGAACTTCGGCGAGCTCTGCCGGCGGCAGGTCGTAGAGGTTCTTGTCCATGGCTTCGCCCGGGTGGATCTTGTTCTTGATCCCGTCGAGGCCGGCCATCAGCAGCGCCGCGTAGCACAGGTACGGATTGGCCATCGCGTCCGGGAAGCGGAACTCGACGCGCTTCGACTTGGTGCCCGAACCGTAGGGGATGCGGCACGAGGCCGAACGGTTGCGCGCCGAATAGGCGAGCAGCACGGGCGCTTCGTAACCCGGCACCAGGCGCTTGTAGCTGTTGGTGGTCGGGTTGGTGAAGGCGTTCAGCGCCTTGGCATGCTTGATGACGCCGCCGACGAAGTACAGGCAGTTGTCGGAGAGGCCGGCGTAGCCGTTACCCGCGAAGGTATTGTCGCCGCCGTCCCAAATCGAGATGTGGGTGTGCATGCCCGAACCGTTGTCGGTCATGATCGGCTTGGGCATGAACGTCGCCGTCTTGCCGTAGGCCTGCGCCACCATCATCACGACGTACTTGTAGATCTGCATGCGATCGGCCGTGGTGACGAGCGTGCCGAAAGTGAGGCCGAGTTCGTGCTGCGCGGCGGCCACTTCGTGGTGGTGCTTGTCGCAGGGCAGACCCATTTCGAGCATCGTGGCGACCATTTCGCCGCGAATGTCCATGCAGCTATCGACCGGCGCGACGGGAAAGTAGCCGCCCTTGGCGCGCGGACGGTGGCCGAGGTTGCCGGTGTCGTATTCCTTGTCGGAATTGCCGGGCAGCTCGATGTCGTCGATCTTGAAGCCGTTGCCGGCGTAGCCGTCGTAGAATTTCACGTCGTCGAACATGAAAAATTCGGCCTCGGGCCCGACGTAGACGGTGTCGCCGAAGCCGGCCGCCTTGACGAAGGACTCGGCGCGCTTGGCAGTCGAACGCGGGTCACGCGCATAGAGATCGCCGCTCGAGGGCTCGACGATGTCGCAGAACAGGATCATCATCGGCGTGGCGGAGAACGGATCGATGTAGATCGCGTCGAGATCGGGCTTGAGGATCATGTCCGATTCGTTGATCGCCTTCCAGCCCTCGATCGAGGAACCGTCGAACATCAGACCGTCTTCGAGTTCGTCCTCGCCGAGAACGCTCGAAACCATTGTCAGGTGCTGCCACTTACCCTTGGGATCGGTGAAGCGCAGGTCGACCCATTCGATCTCCTCATCCTTGATCCGCTTGAGGATGTCCTTTGCACTCGCCATTGTGGTGGTTCTCCGTGTTGGCTCTTCCGACCGACGAAAGAGGTCAGGGGTGGTAGGGCAGTCTCGTCGGCGTACCGGCCCCCCTGCCGGTGTGCGACGATCCGCCGGCCGGGGCCGGCTTAAGCTTGAATCAGGTGCTCAACGTCGCGCGCTCACAGCGCTGCGTCGTCGCGCTCGCCGGTGCGGATCCGCACGGCGCCTTCGACGGGCATGACGAAGATCTTGCCGTCGCCGATGCGCCCCGTCTGCGCCGCTTCCGCGATCGCTTCGACGACCCGTTCGGCCAAAGCATCGGATACGACGACCTCGAGCTTCACCTTGGGCAGGAAATCGACGACGTATTCGGCACCGCGATAGAGCTCGGTATGGCCCTTCTGCCGACCAAACCCCTTCGCCTCCGTCACGGTGATGCCCGATACGCCGACTTCGTGCAGTGCTTCCTTCACTTCGTCGAGCTTGAAGGGCTTGATGATGGCCTCGATCTTTTTCACGCTGTCAATCTATCCCTCTGCACGCTTGGATCGCACGCCTTAGCCGTGTCGTACCGGTGCCGAACGTACGGCTTCCTTCAAGAATCGTGCCATCGTTTGGTGAGTAAGGGATAGGGCATGTGTGCACTTGCGAAAAGGCCCCAATTGCAAGATTCGCCACCGAAAGGGGTTCTTTTCGGACATTCTGCATGGGCGAAGGGCGCTATCGCTGGTCAATTCTTAAGCACCGCTCGCCCGTTTTTTAGGCAGTTAGCCCAAGTTAGCTGACGAGGCCGCTGGTGTGCCGTCTGACCCGAATTTGCGAGTCCGGCAGCGGCGCCATCACATCCGCCGGCTACGCCCGCAAAGCTTGCGGAATTACAAAAAAGGGCGCGCCATCTGCGGCGCGCCCTTTCCTGGTATCTCAAGCTTACCGATCCGCCTGACAGACATCGGTCTGCCCTCGCAAGGTCGGTGGGCAATCGGGTTTATGCGGCTTCCTTCTGCCGCTTGGCCTTCTTGCGATCGTTCGGGTCGAGGATCGCCTTGCGCAGCCGGATCGACTTGGGCGTCACTTCGACCATCTCGTCGTCGTCGATGTAGGCAATCGCCTGCTCGAGCGTCATCACGCGCGGCGGCGTGAGGCGGATCGCGTCGTCCTTGCCGGTCGAACGGAAGTTCGTGAGCTGCTTGGACTTCATCGGATTGACTTCGAGATCGTCGGGCTTGGCGTTCTCGCCGATGATCATGCCTTCGTAGAGCGGCTCGCCCGCGCGCACGAACAGCACGCCGCGCTCTTCGAGCGGGCCGAGCGCGTAGGCCACGGCCTCGCCCGCGCCGTTCGAGATCAGCACGCCGTTCTTGCGGCCCTCGATCTTGCCCTTGTGGGGGCCATACTTCTCGAACAGGCGGTTCATGATGCCGGTGCCGCGCGTGTCGGAGAGGAATTCGCCGTGGTAGCCGATCAGGCCGCGCGACGGGGCCGAGAAGGTGATCCGGGTCTTGCCGCCGCCCGAGGGACGCATGTCCGTCATCTCGCCCTTGCGGATGGCCATCTTCTCCACGACCGTGCCCGAATACTCGTCGTCGACGTCGATCACGACGGTCTCATACGGCTCGGTGGTCTTGCCGTTGTCGTCCTGGAGGAACAGCACGCGCGGGCGGCTGATGCCGAGCTCGAACCCCTCGCGGCGCATCGTTTCGATCACCACGCCGAGCTGCAGTTCGCCGCGGCCGGCGACTTCGAAGCTGTCCTTGTCGGCGCTTTCGGTGACGCGGATGGCGACGTTCGATTCGGCCTCACGCTCCAGCCGGTCCCGGATCATGCGGCTGGTGACCTTCGATCCCTCGCGCCCGGCCATCGGCGAATCGTTGACCGCGAAGCGCATCGACAGCGTCGGCGGGTCGATCGGCTGGGCATGAAGCGGTTCGCTCACGCTGGGATCGGCGATCGTGTTCGAAACCGTCGCGGTGGTCATGCCGGCGATCGAGATGATGTCGCCGGCCTTCGCCACGTCGACCGGAACCCGATCGAGTCCGTGGAACGCGAGCAGCTTGGACGCGCGGCCGGTCTCCACGACGTTGCCGTCGTTATCGAGCGCGCGGATCGGATCGTTGACGCGGACCGTGCCCGACTGGACCTTGCCGGTCAGGATGCGGCCGAGGAAGTTGTCGCGATCGAGCAGCGTGACGAGGAACTTGAACGGTCCGTCGACATCGGCTTCGGGCGCGGGAACGTGCTCGACGATCTTCTCGAACAGCGGCGTGAGGTCGCCTTCGCGCGCGTCCGGGTCTTCACTGGCATAGCCGTTGCGGCCCGAGGCATAAAGCGTCGGAAAGTCGAGCTGGTCGTCGTCGGCCTCGAGGCTGACGAACAGGTCGAACACTTCGTCGAGCACCTCGGAGTGGCGGCCGTCGGGCCGGTCGATCTTGTTGACCACCACGATCGGACGCAGGCCGAGGCCCAGCGCCTTGCCGGTGACGAACTTGGTCTGCGGCATCGCGCCTTCGGAACTGTCGACCAGCAGGATGACGCCATCGACCATCGACAGGATGCGCTCCACCTCGGCGCCGAAGTCGGCGTGGCCGGGGGTATCGACGATGTTGATGCGATAGCCGTTCCACTCGATCGAGGTCGGCTTGGCGAGAATGGTGATCCCGCGTTCTTTCTCGAGATCGTTCGAATCCATCGCCCGCTCTTCGACGCGCTGATTGTCGCGGAAAGTGCCGGACTGGCGGAAGAGCTGATCGACGAGCGTGGTCTTGCCGTGGTCGACGTGCGCGATAATCGCAATGTTGCGCAGGGGAAGCGGGGCGGACATGCAAAAGGGCCTATGCGTTCGAGGAAGCGGAGCGGAGCACTTCGCTGCGCCGCACAATCGGCGGGCCCTTAGCCGATCTGCCGCAAAGGTACAAGCGAGGGCGGATCGCACAGATCGGGCGTGGCGAAGATCACAAGGAAATCGTCTTGGGCCGATTGCGCTTCGGCGTATGATGCCGACACCTCGATCCGGAGGCCAGACAGAGGGAAAAACCATGCTCGATTACATGCTCATGCCATTCAGACGTTACGCAGACTTCAGCGGCCGTTCGCGGCGGATGGAATACTGGTCGTTCGCTTTGCTGAACTTCATCGTGATATGTGTTTTGATGTTTCTGATGTTCGGCCTGGGCGGCGCGAGCGGTGCTCTTTCCAGTCTGGAGACCGGAAACCCGTCGGCGATCTTCGGATCGTTCGCGGGCGGCTTCGGCCTGTTGTTTGGGATCTACTGGCTTGCCGTGCTTATTCCTTCGATCGCGGTGACGGTGCGCCGGCTTCACGATCGCGACTTGAGCGGCTGGTGGTATGGCGGGCTGATCATTGCCAGCTTCATCCCCTTCGTGAACCTGCTCGCCGGCATCGGCGGCATCGTCCTGTTCGTGTTCCTGTTGTTGCCCGGCACCCCCGGCCCGAACCGCTACGGACCGGACCCGAAGGACTTGGGCGCGGCCCAAGCGTTCGCTTGACGCCATCGCGGCCCGCAAGGGATCCGATCGAATGCTCCCGGGACCACTTGCTCCGGGAGCATTTGCGTGCTTGCTGTACGGCGGATCGCGATAGGGGAACGAGTTCGCATGCAGCCTTATGGGGGTTTTTGGCTTCGTTTCGTGGCCTACGTCATCGATGCCATCATCCTGAACGTGGCGCTTTCGGCCCTCATCTCGGTGATGGGGATGGGGATCATGCTCCCCTGGGCAGGCAATCCCGACTTGGCGATGGCCTACGGCTTCAGCATGATGTTCGGCTACCTCGCGGTGACGCAAATCGGCAGCTGGCTCTATTTCGCGCTGTTGGAATGCTCGGGCATGCAGGGTACGCTCGGCAAGAAGGCGTTGGGCATGGTGGTGACCGATGTCGATGGCGAGCGGATCGGCTTCGGACGTGCGACGGGCCGGTATTTCGCCAAGATCCTGTCCGCCCTGATCCTGGGGATCGGATTTTTCATGATCGGCTGGAATCAGCGCAAACAAGGTTTGCACGACATGCTCGCAAGCACGCTGGTCTACAAGGCCGGCGCGATGACCACCCCGACGAGCGCGTCGGTCTTCGAATGACCCGGATGAAAGTCAGGACTTAGCGCGTCGGCGTCGCTCCTGCGGATGAAAACCGGGCGGAACTCGGCTCGGCAGCGCGGGAACGGCGTCCGGATCACAATTCGCGCAGCGCCCGCGCCGGCCGCACGCGCAACAGCGGTAGCGATCCGCCCAGCGCGAAGCCGAGCACCAGCACGATCGCCGCGCCGAGTACGGTGAGGATCGCCCCCCAGCCCGGCATCCAGTCGAACTCGAACAGCTGGACGATCACCGCCCAGGCCATCGCGCAGCCCAGCACCAGCGCCACGCCCGAAAGCACGAGCGCGACGAAGCCGTATTCGGCGAGCTGGATGAGCAGCAACTGCTTTCGGCTCGCTCCCAAGACGCGCAAAATGGTGTTATCGTAGGCTCGCGCCGCGCGCGTTGCGGCGATGGCGCCCACCAGCACCGCGATGCCCGCCAGCACCGCCACCGAGGCCGCCGCCATGATCGCCGCCGACATCTGGCCAAGCAAGCCGCGCGCTTCCTCCAGGATGCCGCCGGTCTCGATCACCGAACTCGACGGAAAGGCGCGCACCAGATCGCGCAGCAGCGTGGGGCTGGTGGTTCCGGCGGGCAGGTCGATGGTGGCAGCCAGATTGTGCGGCGCGTCCTCCAGCGCGTTGGGCGAGAACACCAGCACGAAGTTGAAGCCCAGCGAATCCCAGTCCACCCGCCGCAAGGCCGCGATCCGCGCCGAGCGTTCGACGCCAAGCACGCCGATGGTCAGCATGTCGCCGACTTTCAGGCCGACGGCATCGGCAAAATCCTCGTCGATCGAGACCAGCGGCTCGCCGGTATAATTTTTCGGCCACCACTTACCGGCGGTCACGACGTTCCCTTCGGGCACCGCGTCGGTGTAGGTCAGCCCGCGCTCGCCGGTGAGCGGCCAGCCGCCTTCGGGGATCTGCTCAAGATCGGCGGTGCGCGTCATCGCGCCTTTGGGGCCGAAGGCGAGGATCCGTCCGCGCAGGCTCGGCACGAGGCGCAAGTCCGCGTCGGGCGCCAGCCGCGTGACGGTGCGGCGGAACTCTGCGGCGCGGTCCTTGGGCACATCGAGCACGAAGTAATCGGGCGCGCGATCGGGCACGCGGGCGCGGATATTGCCTTCGAGGCTGGTCTGCACCGCCGCGATCAGGACGAAAGCCGAAATGCCGAAGCCGAGCGCGGTGACGAGGCCTCCCGTGCGCGCGCCGGGCCGCGACAGGTTTGCGAGGCCCGCGCGCAGCAACGGGTTCGCGGGCCGGGGCAAGCGCATTGCCAGGATGCGGATCAGCCAGCCGAGACCGGCCAGCAGCAACAGCATGGCGGCGGCGCCCGCCAGGAACATGGCAGTGACCAGCGGTTGCGCGGCGTTGGCCATCGCCAGCGCGACGATCGCGGCAAGGCCGATCCCGACCGGCAGTGCCAGCGCTCTCCACGAAGTCGACAAGGGCGAAACGCGCGCACGCATGAGCGCCATCGCCGGGAAGCTGCGCGCGCGCACCAGCGCCGGCGCGGCGAAGACGAGAGCGACCAGCAAGCCGTACGCGGCGGCGGTGCCAAGCGCCGTCGGCGAGACGGTGAACCCGGTATCGACCGGCAGCAACGATCCTAGGGCTTGTGCCAGCAGCGGCGTTACCAGCACGCCCGCGGTCAGCCCGGCCAGACTGCCTGCGAGGGCGGCGGCGGCGATTTGCAGCAGATAGATGCGCGCGATGTCGCCGCTGGTAGCCCCCAGGACCTTGAGCGTGGCGATGCTGCCCCGCCGCGCCTCGAGATAGGAGGAGACGCCGCCACCGATACCGATCCCGGCGATGACCAGCGCAGCGAGGCCGACGAGGACGAGAAATTCGCCCATCCGCTCGACGAAGCGTTCGGTGCTGGGCGCGGCGTTGTCGCGCGTGCGGTATTCGAAGCCTGCGTCGGGGAAGCGCTGCTCCAGCGAATCGGCGATCTCCTGCGGGTCTTTCGCTCCGGATAGCTTCACCCGCGTCTTGGTGCGATACATCGCACCGGGTGCTGTGAGGCCCGCGCTGCGCGGCATGTCGATGCCGACGATGGCGATGTCGCCAAGGCTGAAGCCTTCGCCGAGCAGTTCGGGCTCGCGCGCGATGATCCCGCCGACACGCAGGCGTTCCCCGCCCACGGTCACGGCCGCTCCTGGCGCCACGTCGAGCCGCGCGGCGGTGCCTTCGGACAAGTAGATCGCGCCATCGGGCGGAGCGCGCACGCGGCGCCCGTCCTTAAGCAGCAAATCGCCGTAGAGCGGCCACCGCGCGTCCACCGCCTTTAGCGCGACCGGCGCGGTGAAATCGCCGTTTTGCGCGATTGCCTGCAACCGCAAGCCGTCCGACACTTCGCCATAAGCGGCAAGCGCCTGCATCTCCTCCTGTGACAGACCGCGCTGCCACACGCGCACTTCGAGGTCACCGCCCAGAATCTCGCGCCCGCGCCCGGTCAATTCGCGCTCGATCGAGCCGGTCAGCGTCCCCGTTGCGGCGATCGCCCCGACGCCCAGAAACAGGCAGACGAGCAGGAGCCGAAGGCCCTTGAAGCGCGCCGACAGATCGCGCCGGGCAATGGTCCAGGCGGTGCGCCAGGGTAGGCGGGACGTCATGTGGCTTACGCCTCCACCCTTTCAGAGGCGGTCCCCGCCCGGTCGCTCGCGATCAGCCCGTCGGCCAGCGTCACCACGCGCTCGCAGCGTTCGGCCAGCGCCACGTCGTGCGTAATGATGACGAGCGTCGCGCCGGTCTCGGCGCGGCGGTCGAACAGCACGTCGATGATCGTCTCGCCCGTCGTGGCGTCGAGATTGCCGGTGGGTTCGTCGGCGAAGATCAGCGGCGGGCGCGGGGCGAGGGCGCGGGCAATGGCGACACGCTGCTGCTCGCCGCCCGAAAGCTGCGCTGGATAATGATCGAGACGATGGCTCAGGCCGACCGCCTCGAGCTCGGCTTCGGCCAGGCGGCGCGCATCGGGGTTGCCGCTGAGTTCGAGCGGGGTCGCCACGTTCTCGATCGCGGTCATCGTCGGCAGGAGGTGAAAGGCCTGCAGGACGATGCCGATCCTGCCGCGCCGGGCGTGGGCCAGCGCATCCTCGTCGAGCGCGGCGAAATCGGAGCCGGCGACGTGCAGCGAGCCCGAACTGGCGCGCTCGAGCCCGGTCAGCACCGCCATCAGCGAGCTCTTGCCGGACCCGGAGGGCCCCAGCAACGCCAGCGTCTGACCCTGTGGCACGACGAGGTCGATCCCGCGCAGGATTTCCACCGCGCCGCGCCCCTCGCCAAGGGTCAGGCGCAAGTCACTGGCAGTGATAGCGGGGGGCGAACCGTGGTCAGTCGTCGTCACGCGCCCCATATGGGGGCGGTAACCCCGCGTGGGCAAGGAGACCAAGGTGCCGAAATTCCCCCGTCATGCGCTCGCCGGAGCGGCCAGCGTCGCGCTCGCGGCTTGCGGACAGGACCCCGCACCCGTGCCGCAGGATACGGGCGCGGCCACCGCGCCCGATGCGCCGATGCCGGTGGCCGGGCCCGAGCGGCACATCCTCGCCTTCGGCGATTCACTGCTGGCGGGTTATGGTCTGGCCGATGGGGAGGGCTATCCCGCCAGGCTGGAAACCGCCTTGCGCGCGCGCGGGATCAACGCGCGGATGGCGGATGCGGCGGTTTCGGGTGACACCACGGCGGCCGCGCTGCAGCGGCTCGCGTTCGCGCTCGACAGCCAGACAGTGAAACCGGAACTCGCGATCGTCAGCCTTGGCGGCAACGACATGTTGCGCGGTCTGCCGCCCGCCGAAGCGCGCGAAAATTTGGGCAAGATCCTGGCGACGTTCCGCGACCGTCAGATCAAGGTGCTGCTGCTGGGCATGCTGGCCGCGCCCAATCTCGGCAAGGATTACGCCAAGAACTTCAACGCGATCTATCCGACTCTGGCGCGAGAATACGACGCCGATCTGGTGCCGTTCTTCCTGCAGCCGGTGCTGGGCAAGCCCGACTTGATGCAGGACGATCGCGTCCACCCTACGCGTCTCGGCATAGAGCAGATGGTCGCCGCGACGGTGGACGACGTGGAAGAAGCACTGCCGCCCGTGAAGGATCAGGCGGGCGCGTAGCTCACCGTATCACCGACCTCCACGCGCAGCAGTCCGGCGGCCTCGGCGTCCAGCGTCACGCCGCCGTCCACCTCCCGCAGATCGCCCAGCGCGGCGCGGAAATCGGCCAGGCGGCCGCACGATACGAGATGATCGCCGCCCGAGGCTTCTTCGCTGATGGCCACGACTTTCGCGTCCTTCGCCTCGGTGATCGTGCGGATCTGGTCGGTCTGCGCGATCATTGAGGGGCCGCCGTCGAAGATGTCGATATAACCCGCGAAGTTGAACCCTTCGGCCTCGAGCATGCGCATCGCCGGGCGGCCCGAATAATGCGGCTGGCCCATGACCTGCCGCGCGCCTTCTGAGAGAAGCGCGGTGTAGATCGGGTGCTTCGGCATCAGGTCGGCAATGAACTGGTTGCCATGCCTGCCGTTGAATTCGTCGGCATCGCGAAAGCTCATGTCGAAGAAACGGCCCGCGAGCCCATCCCAGAACGGCGAGTTGCCGGCATCGTCGATCGCGCCGCGCAGTTCGGCCAGCGTGCGGTCGGCAAAGCGGGCCCGGTGGGCGCGGATGAACAAGTAGCGGCTGCGCGCCAGCAGCTTGCCGATCCCCGCCGAGCGTTCGTTGGCATCGAGGTACAGCCCGCCGACTTCGCTCGAACCGTCGAGATCGGTGGTGAGGGTCAGCATCTCGGCGCGGAAGGTACGGTCGAGCTCCTTGGAATGCTGAGTGATCCGGCCGATGCGATAGGAATAGAACGGCAGCTCGGTGCCGACTTGCGACATGATCTGGCACGTGCCCGCGACTTTGCGAGTCGCCGTATTTTCCAGAATGAAGACGAACAGATCGTCGTTCAGGGTATCGTCGGGCCGCGCGAAAGCGCTCGCGGCACGTTCCAGCTTGGCCTTCAGCGTCGGTTTGTCTGGTGGCAGGTTGGTAAAGCCGCCGCCAGTGCCCTTAGCCATGCGGTAGAGCGCATCGAGATCGGTTTCGCGGGCCGTCCGCAGCAGGAAGGTCATGTCCGCGCCTCTTGGGTGTCGAGCCCATGGCGGTCGAGCCGATGCAGCGTCAGCGCAGTCAGGCGTGCTCGCGCATCGAGCGAAGAGGCCAGCATGAACTCGTCGGGCGAATGGATCGCGCCGCCGCAAGCGCCCATCGTGTCGATCACCGGGACGTCGCACGCCGCGATGTTGTTGCCATCGCACACGCCGCCGGTGTCCTTCCAGCTCATCGCATCGCCCAGGTCGGCCGCGGCCTTGCGGACGAGCGCGAAGAGCCGCTCGGTCGGCTCCCCCACCGGCTTTGGCGGACGCGCGAAACCGCCGTGGAGTTGAACGCCTACGTCGTGACTGGCGGCGACTTCGGCGACGGCGTCGTCGATGATCGACTGCCCCGCCGCGAGATCGTCGGGACCGCGCGGGCGCATGTTGAAGTGCAGCACGGCCATGTCGGGCACCGTGTTGTTGGGCCCACCGCCCTCGATCTTCGCGGGATTGATGCTCAGTCCATCGCGCCGCGCCGCGTGCAGCCGCTGCGCCAGATCGGACGCCGCGACGATGGCGTTGCGCCCATCCTCGGGATTGCGCCCGGCATGCGCGGACTTGCCGGTGACGACCGCGGCGAAATTGCCCGAGCCGGGTCGCGCGCGCGCCATGATGCCGCCGGGCAGCGCGGGCTCGTAGGTCAGCGCCGCCAGCTTGCCTCGCGCCAGCTCGGCGATCAGGGCCGAGGACGAGAGCGAGCCCGTTTCCTCGTCGGCGTTGATCATCACGTCGTAGCCGAGCGTCGGGTTCGAGCGCTCGTAAGCGGCGAGCCCCGCCAGCATCAGCGAAAGCCCGCCTTTCATGTCGGCGGTGCCGGGGCCGTTCAGCGTATCGTCGTCAAGCCATTCGCAAGCCTGGAAGGGATGGTCCGCCGCATAGACGGTGTCCATGTGCCCGGTCAGGATCACGCGGCGCGTCGCCTCGGGACGGACCGACAGCACGAAATGGCGTCCGTGCTCGACGGCATAAGGCTGGCCGCCGGCGTCGACTTTCTCGACCTCGGCCGGTTCGACCAGGCGGATATCGCCGGGCAGCTCGGCAAAGGCCTGCGCCAGCATGTCCGCCATCGCGGCGACCCCGGCAATGTTGCCGGTGCCCGAATTGATGGCCGCCCATTCCAGCGTCCGCGTCAGGATCGGCTCGCGCTCGACAGTTTCGAGGAAGGCGTTTTCTTCGCTGGTAACACTCATGCCTTGAGCATAGCCGCGATGGCGCCTGAATTGCCATCCGCGTTGGCCGCCTCGAAGCTCGCGACGGGATAGGCGCAATAATCGGCGGCGTAATAGGCGCTGGGGCGGTGGTTGCCGCTTTCGCCCAGCCCACCGAACGGCATCGATCCTGCCGCGCCCGTTGTCGGACGATTGCGATTGACCACGCCCGCCCGGCTTTCGAGCACGAAGCGATCCCACAGCGCGTCATCGGCGCTGACGAGCCCGGCGGAAAGGCCGAAGCGCGTGGCATTGGCGCTGGCGACGGCGGCATCGAAATCGGCGACGCGGCTGACTTGGACGACGGGCGCGAAAATCTCCTCATCCGGAACGTCGATCCCGGTTACGTCGAGCACTGTGGGGCGGACGAAGGCGGGGCTCATGCAGTCGAGAATCTTGAACTCGCGGGTCGGTTTCGCGCCGCGTGCCACGAGATCGTCCACACGCGCCTTGGCCGAAGCGGCGGCGGCGTCGGAGATCAGCGGGCCGATGTAGGGCTGGGGCTCATCGTCCCACTTGCCGATGACGATCCGCCGGGCGAGCGCGTCGATCGCGTCGGTGAGATCGCGCCCCCACACCGTGTCGGGCACGATCAGCCGCCGCGCGCACGAACAGCGCTGTCCGGTGGTGACGAAGCTCGATTGCACGACGATCGAAGCCGTCTCCTCGACATCGCCGTCCCACGCGATCAGCGGGTTGTTGCCGCCGAGTTCGAGCGCGAGGATCACTTCCGGCCGATCGGCGAAGATGCGGCGGAAGTGCGCGCCGGCGCCCGCAGAGCCGGTAAACAACAGCCCGTCGATCTCGCCCGCGACGAGCGCTTCGCCGGTTTCGCGTGCACCTTGGACGAGGTTGAACACGCCGTCCGGCAATCCCGCCTCGGCCCAGCATTCGGCCATCGCCGCGCCGGTCGCGGGAGTCATTTCCGAAGGCTTGAAGACCACCGTGTTGCCCGCGAGCAGGGCGGGAACGATGTGGCCATTGGGCAGGTGACCCGGAAAGTTGAACGGGCCCAGCACGGCCATCACGCCATGCGGCCGGTGGCGCAGCACCGCTTCGCCGAACGGCATGTCCTGCCGCCGCTCGCCCGCCCGCTCGGCCTGCGCCTTGATCGAGATGCCGACTTTGCCGATCATCGCGGCGACTTCGGTCAGCGTCTCCCAGCGCGGTTTGCCGGTCTCCCGCGCAATCGTCTCGGCGAGGCGCTCCTTGCGGGCTTCGAGCGCGCCGCGGAACGCTTCGGCATAAGCGACGCGCTCGGCCACGGGGAGGGCACCCCAGGCGGGAAACGCCGCTCGCGCCTTTGCCAGCGCCGCACCGACGGCTTCGGCATTGTCCGCCGCGCCTTCCCAGACGACTTCACCGGTCGCCGGATCGATCGATTGCAAGGTCATGCCTGCTCCCTGGTGACGGCGAAGATGCCGGTGGCGTTGCCGCTGTCGAACGTAAGGTCGAGCGCGCCTTTATCCGCGTCGACGTCGCGGCTGATGAATTCGTAGAATGATCCGGGCACTTCGCGCGTCACGATGCCATCCTCGGTGCGAAATTCTCGGCGCACCTTGTCGGCCAGGAACGCGGTCTGGCGAACGCGCCCATTGCGCGAGATCTCGACCGCCTCCTTCATCGGATAGCCGGCCGCGCGCAGATCTTGCGAAAGCTGTTCGACATCCGGAACGCGGGTCGTCGCGTGGTTGAAATCGTTGCCTTCGGTCGCGATCCAGGCGCCTTCGCGCGAATGTTCGAGCAGCGTCTCGTAATCGGCGAGCGTCGGCACGTCGTGCTGTCGGCCGAAAGCGCGCACCAGATCGCGCAGGATCGTGACGGCGCCGTCGAAGTCGATCTGGCCATCGCGCGCCAGCGCCTCGAGCGCGGTCCACGCATCGTTCCCGATCGGATCGCGCGAGGTGCCGAACACGCGGGCGGCGGCGCCCTGCGCTGCGACCGGAAGCTCGCTCAGATGCAGTTCGCTGACGAAGAACTGGGGGATGGCCTCGGGCATGTCACGATGCACCAGCGCGCGCCCGGTCATTTTCAATGCGGGCAAGGGATAGAGTCCGCCCACCTCGTAGCCGAGCGGCTCGAGAAAGCGGGAGAAGCCCTTGTATCCGGGAACCAGATCGCCGCTATGGCTGTCGACCGTGCGCAGCGCGCCGTGATCCAGCACGATGGCCTCGCCCTTGGCTCGCTGCTCCGCCACGTACCGCGCCGCGGTCGGCACGCGGTCGAGCAAGTCGCAGAACAGTACGGCGTTGAGCGCCATTGCGATCTGGGCGCGATCGATGGATTGCCGGGACCCGCGCGACGCACAAAGGGCGGGCGCCATCTCGAGCGTTTCGAACACGAATTGCGCGCGCTGCTCTCCCGCGGCTGCCTGAAGCAGGCGGAAAAGCGAGGTATCGCGCGAAAGATCGCTGACGGGTGCCTGTGAGGACATTGGATAGGACCGGTTTTGCTGTTGGCTGGGATGCGGCCAATCTAGGTGGCGGCCAGCCACAAGTCCACATCGCCGGGCCGACCGGACTCGCGAGGAAAGCGCGCGAAATCGTGTGGGTTGCCCTCACCGACCGATCGGAAGATCGTTGCTCGCAGGCGCACTATAAAAAATCGATCGGCTTAATCCACGTTAATACGGGCAATTACGTTGTTCGGATGCAGAGGGCATTCTGGCGCTTTTTTGCACTGCACCATGGAACGGAATCGCTTGCTGCGGCTTTAGGATTGCGACGACGTTTCCATCCAGAAAGAGCGCGGCTTATGCATCAGGACCCGGACCATGGCTCTGTGGCGACCGTCGCCGATATCCGGGATCATAGAAACCCGTCGCGTGACAAGCCGAAGCGGCGCTTGCGGATCGCGCTCGTCGGCAACTTCGCGCCCCGCAAATGCGGGATCGCCACTTTCACCAAAGACGTGTGCGAACAGCTGGCGGCGTTTCAGCCGCACATCGAAACGTGCGTTTTCGCGCTCGACGATCCTGCTGCGCCGATCGGCTATCCCGAGGGCGTCGAGACGATCGCGTTCGATGATCCCCAAGCTTACGAACGGGCCGCGACCAAGATCAACGACGAAGGATTCGACGCGGTCTGGCTCCAGCACGAATACGGCATCTTCGGCGGCGACGATGGCGAGATGGTGTGCGATTTCGTCGATCGGCTGGCCGCGCCGCTGATCCTTACGTGCCACACCGTGCTGCTGGACCCCAGCGCGCGTCAGGCTTCGATCCTCCAGCATCTGACCCAGCGATCCTCGCGCGTTATGGTGATGTCGGGCCAATCGCGTGATCTGCTCGCGGCCACGTACGGCGTGCGCCACGATATCCTCGCGGTCATCGAGCACGGCGCCCCTGATCGTCCGTTCGGCCGACACGAGGAATTCAAGCGCAGCCTGGGGCTTGCCGGGCGCAAGGTGATGATGACTTTCGGGTTGCTCGGTCCGGGAAAGGGCATCGAGCAGGCGATTGCCGCTCTGCCTGCGATCGCGGAGCGCCATCCCAATATCGTCTATCGCATCATCGGGGCAACGCACCCCAACCTCGTGGCACAGGAAGGCGAAGCCTATCGCGAGCGTTTGGCAGCCTTGGCCGAGGATCTGGGCGTCGCGGGCAATGTCGAGTGGTACGATCGTTTCCTCGATACGCCCGATCTGCTCGATCAGCTCGAAGCCTGTGACGTCTACATCACGCCGTACCCCAATCTGCAGCAGTCCACCTCGGGCACGCTGAGCTATGCCGTGGCCTTGGGCAAGGCAGTCGTTTCCACTCCATACGTGCATGCCCGCGAGCTGTTGGCGGACGACGTCGGCGTGCTGATAAAGCCCGATTCGCCGGAGGCGATCAGCGATGCGGTGAACGCGCTGTTCGATGATCCCCACACGCTCGGCGCCACGCAGTTCCGGGCCTATGCGCGCGGTCGCCGCACCGTGTGGCCCTGTTTCGCCGATGCCGCGGCGCGGCTGGTCGAAGGGGCGGTCGCGCCCGAAGCCTGCCAGGCGCCTGTCGCCGCGACGCCATCGCTGGCCGCCGTGCAGGCGATGAGCGACGGCACCGGCATGCTCCAGCACGCCATCGGCGTGATCCCCGATCGGCGCCACGGCTATTGCCTTGACGACAATGCGCGCGCGCTGATGCTGCTGAACGTCGCGTCGGGCATCGATGCCGGCGAACGCATGCGGTTGTCGCATACTTATGCCGCTTTCGTGCAGGACGCCTGGAACCCGGGGTGCGGCCGTTTCCGCAACTTCATGCGGTTCGATCGGTCCTGGTGCGAGGAAGCAGGCTCGGAAGATTCGAACGGCCGCGCGGTCTGGGCGCTGGGGCGCACTTGTCGCGATGCGACCGATCCGGGGCTCGCCGACTGGGCCAAGGCGCTGTACCGCGAGGTCCTGCAACCCATCGCGCAGCTCGAATCTCCGCGTGCCCTGGCCTTCGTGATGCTGGGCGCGAGCGCTTTTCTCGATGTCGATCCCGAGCATCAGGCCTCGCGCGAGGTGCTGGCGCGGGGGGGCGATCTGCTCGAACGATTGCTGGGTGGCGGCCGCCGGCCGGATTGGAGCTGGTTCGAAACCGTGCTCGGCTACGACAATCCGCGCTTGTGCCAGGCGATGATCGAGGCGGGGCGGATCCTCAACAATAGCGGCTGGATCGCTTCCGGGTGCGAGACGCTCGCATGGATCTGCGCGCAGCAGCGTTCGGCCAAGGGTCTGTTCCGCCCGGTCGGTTCGGAAAGCTTCGGCAAGCCGCATGGTCTTCTGCCGTTCGATCAGCAACCGCTCGAGGCGCAAGCGGCGATCGAGGCTGCGGCCTCGGCAGCGCGCGCGTCCGCGGATCGGGATCGGTGGTTCGAACAAGCGCTTGCCGCATGGCGCTGGTTCTTCGGCGCCAACGATCGCGGCGCCGTGCTCGCCGATATCGCGACCGGGCGTTGCCGTGACGGAATTACGCCGCGTGGAGCGAATACCAATTGCGGCGCGGAAAGCATTCTTGCATTCCATCTTTCGCACTATGCTATGGTCGCGCTGTCGGGGATCACCGACAGCACTCGCGAAGGACGAATGCTTGAACCGGCCCGAGAAACCCGAATTTGATGCGCTTCGGGTCTTTGACCTGAGACTTCACGCGGACCCCTCGCGGGTCGTTCTGAGACCATTTCACTTGGGGTGGCAGGCGAAGAACGCGCCTGGCGGCCGGGCGATGAAGCTGGTCGACGATATTCGCGCGCTGGATGAAGGGCGGGCAGCGGCGGAATACGCGCGCGTGCTGCGCGACTTCAAGGAGCGTCACTGGCAGACGGAAACGATCTTTTCCGAGCGCTTTGACGAAGTCGCGGCCAATCTGGCGCTCGATCCGAGCGCGTTTTCCGAAACCCGCAAGCGGCTGATCGGCAGCTACTTCTGCCACGAATACACGTTCGCGGCGGCGGCACTGATGAACCCGTCGATCGTCCCGCATCCCGATCAGAGCGGCATGCAGGACGGCTGCCTGCGATTCGTGATGAGCTTGCGTGCGGTGGGTGAGGGGCACATTTCCTCGGTCGCCTTCCGCGAAGGCATTGCCGAGGCCGACGGGCAGTTCCAGCTGTGGCCGCAGGCAAGTTTCGCGACCTCGGTCGAGCTCGACGAAGAAGAGCAGTTCGATCACGACGGCACGGTGATGGTGCACCGCCACCCCGACTCGAGCCTTTCGAACACGGTCATCTTCCCGATCACCGAGCAGCAGCATAACGGCCTGGAAGATCTGCGGCTGGTGCGCTTCGACCATGGCGGCGGCGACTACGAATGGGTCGGTACGTACACTGCCTATTCGGGCCATTCGATCCGCTCGGAATTGTTGCGCACGCGCGATTTTCGCAGTTTCGCGCTCGAGCCCATCCGGGGGCGCGCCGGGCGCAACAAGGGCATGGCGCTGTTTCCCGAGAAGATCGGCGGGCGTTACGCGATGGTCGGCCGGCAGGACGGCAAGAACCTGTTCCTGCTGCAATCGGACGAACTCGATCACTGGGACGATGAGGGCGTTCTCCTGATGGAGCCCAAGTACCCCTGGGAATTCATTCAGATCGGCAATTGCGGCTCACCCATCCTGACCGACGCCGGGTGGCTGCTCTTCACGCATGGTGTCGGTGCGATGCGCAAGTACGCACTGGGCTGCGCGCTGCTCGATCGCGACGATCCGTCGAAAGTTCTGGCGCGTTCGCCCGAGCCGGTGCTGACGGCGGAAAACGCCGATCGTTCGGGCTACGTGCCCAACGTCGTCTACACCTGCGGCGCCCTGAAAGTGGGTGAGCGCTTGCTGATCCCCTACGGCATCTCGGACAGCG
This sequence comes from Novosphingobium aquimarinum, assembly GCF_009746585.1. GTDB lineage: Bacteria > Pseudomonadota > Alphaproteobacteria > Sphingomonadales > Sphingomonadaceae > Novosphingobium > Novosphingobium aquimarinum. The sequence continues at coordinate 14,396 of NZ_WRPO01000008.1, read as the reverse complement.
CGGTCGGCTTCGCGACCTGCGAGATCGAGGATCTCCTTGGGCTGCTGGAATAAAGGCATCTGGTTTGGTCCGGGCATCCGTCCGCACCATGGTAGCTGCCGCGGGCAACCCGACGACTCAGGTTGCCGATTACATGGATTTTTAGCCGGTGGGATACACCGTCACGAAAGTGACGAGCGGTGCGTTACGCTCAGTCTTCCTGCGCGATCGTGACCTTGAGGCCGTCCAGCTCGCCCGTGATCGGAATCTGGCAGGACAGGCGCGAATTCTCGTCGCGGTGATCGGAGCTGTCGAGCAGGTCGTTCTCGTCTTCGCTCATCTCGGGCAGCTTGTCCTTGAACGAAGGATCGACGTGGACGTGGCACGTCGCGCAGCTGCAGCAGCCGCCACACAGCGCCAGCAGTTCATCGAAACCATTATCGCGGATCACTTCCATGAGTGTCCGGCCCTCGGGCGCCTCGACGCTCGATTCTTCTCCGGACTGATTGATGACGGTGATCTGCGGCATTCGGCTCAACTCCCAAGACACACGGTGTATCGGCGCGCGTCGCCGGCTGCTAATGGCTGCCGGCGGCTTTGGCAAGACGCACGCAAACGGGAGGACGATACGGGATGGGGCTGAGCGCTGCGGCATTGCGCGAGGGGCTGGACACGATCGCCGCGCGCGAGCCGCGCATGGCGCAGGCGCTGCAGATCGCCGGCTACCCCGAACCGCGCATCCGCCCGACGGGCCACGCGACCTTGCTGCGCACGATCGTGGGCCAGCAAGTCAGCGTGGCCTCGGCGTCCTCAGTCTGGGCAAAGCTCGAGGCGCTGCTGGGCGACACGATTCCGCCCGAAGACCTGCTTGCAGCCGAATTCGATGCGCTGCGCGCTTGTGGCCTGTCACGCCAGAAGCAGGGATATGCGCGATCGCTGTGCGAACTGCTCGTGGCCGGTACGCTCGACCTGCAAAAGCTGCCGGCGGACGACGAGGAAGCCATCGCGCAGCTGGTGCAGATCAAGGGAATCGGCCGCTGGTCCGCCGAAATCTACTTGCTGTTCGCCGAAGGCCGGCCAGACATCTGGCCCGCGGGCGATCTTGCGGTCCAGTCCGGCCTCCACAAGATCCTCGGGCTGGAGGAAAGACCCTCGGAAAAGGCCACGCGCGATCTGGCGGAAGGATGGCGCCCGCATCGCGGCGCGGCGGCGATCTTCACCTGGCACTGCTACAACAACCCGGCGCTGTAGCCGGGCTCCCGGATCCGGTCAGCGCAGCTTCGCGACGGCCGCTTTTCCCGCGGGGCTGAGAAACCGCGCCAGCTTCGCGAACGGCACTTCGGCATCGTCCACGCAAGCCTGTGCGACATGGGGCAGCGAGGGCGAGAACAGCAGGCCCTTGTCGGAGAGCCCCAGCGTCCAGTAGTCGGCCCTCGCCACGACATCGCGGCATTCCTCGTCCGCGCTCGTTGCCTGCGCCAGCGCGAACTGGCGCATTGTCGGAGTAAGCTGGACGAGGCTCGCGCCGTCGTCGCTTCGCTCTTCCACCGCGGTGTCATTCAGCCAGGTCTCGAGGTCGATCGGCTCCCCCGTGGCGCGATCCCAGATCAGCCAGTCGTGAAACGCGAAGGGATGCGCGCCGCCGCAAAAGCCGGCTTGCTGACGCGTCGCGACAAGGACAGCCTGATTGGCGAGGCTTGGTTCCAGCACGTACGAATAGTCGCCGTCGAGGCCGAGGCTGCCCAGTGCCTGCTGCACGCAGCCACGCCAGTCGAGCGGATCCTCGCGCCGGGCAGGATCGATCCGGAGCGCGGCATTGATCGCCGCGTCGCCGGGTTGCGAGGCGGGATAGGCGAAGCTCACCAGATCGACATTGTCGAAGCTCGCGCCGACATCCCAGGTCGTCCGGGTGTAGTCGAAATCCTTCAGGCGTGCCGCCTGCGACGTCATCTTGGCTTGCGTAATCCGTGGCGCGGTGAACGCGTCGGACTCACAGGGATTGTCGTATTCGGACTGCCAGGGCACCGGCTTGAGCGCGATCGGCAAGCGGCGTTTGCCGTCCTGCCACTGACCGGAGAGTCCTCGCGCGTCAGGGGCGATCGACCAAGTTCCCGTAATCTCTCCGGTTTCGCGTTCGGTCCAACGGCCGTCGTCTCCGCGCGTCAGCTGGATCGGGCGCTTGCGGCTGAGGTAGTAATAGGCCCCGACCTGGAAGCCGCTGTCCGAACCCTTCAGACACGCGCGAACCGGCAGGGTGCCGATCGTCCCTTCCCATACGCCCTGCCACACGGGCGCCGGCGCTTCGGCGGTGGCTGCGGTGGGACACGCAACGGCCAGCGCCAGCAGCATAACGGCAGCGCGGTTCACAGCTGGGCTTCGATCCACTTCGCCATGTCCGCGTCGCGCTGGGAGACACCGTCCGCGTCATGCGTGGTCAGCGTGATCTCGAGCCGGTTGTAGACGTTGAACCACTCGGGGTGATGATCGACTTTCTCCGCGTGGATGGCGATCTTGGTCATGAAACCGAACGCTTCGACGAAATCGGCGAACTTCAGATTGCGTGTGATCGCAAGCTTATCGGCACGCAGGCGCCATTCGGGCAGTTCGGCGAGCAGGGTGTCGATCTCATCCTTGGCGAGGCGGGCAATGGCCATTTGCAGTCTCCTTGGCAGCCGGCCCGCTTTCAACTATCGCCGCCAACCATGCAAGCCGGCACGCAAGCGGCGCGGATCGACGCGAAGGGTCTCGCCTGCCGGCGCGGCGATCGGTTGCTGTTCGCAGGGCTTTCGCTGGCGCTCGGGCCAGGCGAGGCCGTGCAGCTGATGGGTGCGAACGGCATCGGCAAGTCCAGTCTGATCCGCATTCTTGCCGGTCTCATGCGACCCTACGCGGGGGACGTTTCGCGCATCGGCCAGGTCGGTCTGGTCGACGAAAGACCGGCGCTCGATCCGCAGTTGCCGCTAGGCCGAGCGCTTCAATTCTGGCGAGGAATCGATGGCGCGGCGGACGTGGAGCAACGGCCGTCGCTTGCCCTGCTGGAGCTCGATGGGCTGACGGACGTTCCGGTCCGCTATTTGTCGACCGGCCAGCGCAAACGCGCGGCGCTGGCTCGGCTGCTGGGGCAGGGCGCACCGATCTGGTTGCTCGACGAGCCGCTGAACGGGCTGGACACGGGCGCGATCACGCTGGTCGAGGGTCTCGTCGCGAACCACTGTCGCGGGGGCGGGGTCGTGGTGATCGCCTCGCACCAGCCGTTCGCGCTCGCGGGGCTGACCCGGATCGCCATGGCGGACTACGCCGCGTGAAACTGCTGACCGGCCTGCTGCGCCGCGATCTGGCGCAGATGCTGTTCGGCGCGCGGCGGGGCGGGGCGGTGCTGCCGATCCTGTTCTTCCTTTCGGTCGCGATGCTTTACCCGTTCGCGATCGGTCCCGATGCCCCGTTGCTGGCGCGGACCGGCGGCGGCGTGATCTGGGTCGCGGCGCTGCTCGCGGCGATCCTGCCGCTCGACCGGCTGGTGGAGCCCGACATCGAGCTGGGCATGTTCGATCAGTGGGCGTTGCGCGGCATCTCCGAGGAATGGGTCATCGCGCTGCGCGTTCTCGCGCATTGGCTGAGTTTCGGCCCACCGCTGATGCTGGCAGCAGTGCCGGCCTCAGCGCTGCTGGGTCTCAGCAGCGAAGCCTTGCGTATCGTGGAGCTTGGCCTGCTCGCGGGCACACCCGGTCTCGCCGCGCTCGGCGTCACCGTGGCAGCGATTACTGCCGGCCTGCGCGGCGGTGCGGCGCTTTCGGGGCTGCTGGTGATCCCGCTCGCAGTGCCGCTGCTGATCTTCGGCGCGGGGAGCCTCTCGACCGGCGGCGAGGGCGGCGTGGCGCTGACCGGCGCGGTCAGCTTGGTGCTGCTCGCCATCGCGCCGTTCGCCGGGGGAGCGGCGGTCCGGGCAGGGCGGGACTGAGCGGAAGGGCATTGCTCCAAGCACGCAAGGCGGGGCTTGGGCGAGCGGGGGTGCCGCTGATCTGCCGCGCCCTGTTTCTTCAGTCGTAAGGCGGCTTGTGCAGGCCCTTGGGGCTGAGCGTGAAGATCTCGCAGCCGTCTTCGGTGATGCCGATCGAGTGCTCGAACTGCGCCGAGAGCGACTTGTCGCGCGTGACGGCGGTCCAGCCGTCGGACAGCAGCTTTACCGCCGGCTTGCCCAGGTTGATCATCGGCTCGATGGTGAAGAACATGCCGGGGCGCAATTCGGGTCCGGTGCCCGCGCGGGCGGCGTGGATCACTTCGGGCGCGTCATGGAACAGGCGGCCGAGCCCGTGTCCGCAAAATTCGCGGACGACGCCGTAGCGGTTCTGTTCGGCATAGGCCTGGATCGCGGCGCCGATGTCGCCGATCCGCGCGCCGGGCCTGGCTTTCGAGATGCCGATCATCAGGCATTCGTGAGTCACGTCGACCAGCCGGCGCGCCTTCAGCGAGACGTCGCCGACGCAGTACATCCGGCTGCTGTCGCCATGCCAGCCGTCGAGCAGCGGCGTGACATCGATGTTGACGATGTCGCCGTCCTTGAGCGTCTTTTCGGACGGGATGCCGTGGCACACGACGTGGTTGATCGAGATGCAGCAGGAGTGAGCATAGCCGCGATAGCCGAGAGTCGCCGGCACGGCGCCGCCATCGAGGGTCATCTCGCGCACTTTGTCGTCGATCGCGGCGGTGGTGACGCCGGGCTGCACCATCGGCGCGATCTCGTCGAGGATCTCGGCAGCAAGGCGCCCGGCCTTGCGCATGGCTTCGAAGGCATCGGGCCCGTGCAGCTTGATCGTGCCGTCGCGCAGGACGGCTTCATCGTTGGCGACAATCGTCTGGTATTCAGTCATGCCGACTACATAGCAGCAATCCGTTGAAATTGCGAGGCGTTCGCTAGCCGCCGGTCGCAAATGCGCCGCGGTACTCGGGCTTCGCTGCGCGGACGACGGCAGGAGTGATCGGCAGCGTCACTTCGTAGCTGCCTTCGGCATAGGCACCCGCCGCATAAGGCGCGACCAGCACGCCCAGCCGATCAAAGCCCTTGCCGCTTTTCGAACCCAGGATCACGACGCTTTCCAGCGGATTGATGCACTCGTTGAACGTATCGCCGTTGTCGCGCTGGACCGGCTCGCCACGACGCTTCGCGCGCTCCCGATCGAGCGCATCGCAGAACGGCTTCTGGATCGCATCGCGCAGCGCGGCGGACGAGGCGAACAATTCGGTCGGCTCGCGCACTTTGCGCGCCGCCTTGTCCCACAGCAGCGTATCGAAATAGCTCATGCCATGCGCCCCGCCGGTATACTCGTAACTTTCGGCAGAGAGTGAGAGCCAGCCGGGAAGATCGGTCACGACTTTCCATTCGGTCTCGCTCGAATGCGGACGATAGGGGTAGCCGTCCTTTTCGGCATTGGCCTTGTCTTCTCGCGCGGACTTCTCGACTTCGCCGCGCTGCTTTTCGAGGCGGCCATCGAGCCATTCGCGCAAGTTGGAGTAACGCGCGGCCTTGGCGGGATAGCTGTATGCGAATTCGTAGACGCCGTTGTCGATCTTCTCATTGCGTGCTTTCGCATCGGGATCCGTCGCATCCGGCACCGCCGGCTCGCTTGGCAATTCCGCGGCGGCTGGCGAGCCATCTGCGGCGGCGGTCCGGGCGGCAGCGGGGGCCTCCTGATCCTGGCAGCCGACCAGCACCAGCAGCGCCGCCAGGGCATTCAGCGATTTCGCCATCGTTTTTCCTCTCGCATCGGGCATCGCCCCAAGGCTAGAGGGCAAGGCCATGACCGACAAGAACGCTTTCATTCAACCTGATCGCGGCCAGCAGGCCGTTGCCATCCATCTCGTCGACAAGGACGGGCTCGAGGCCTTTCTCAAATCGCGATCGGCAGTGCAGCGTGCGGCGCTGCAGGCGGCGAAGTTCGAGGCCGAGGGCTATTCCTACGCGATCATGCCGGATGGCGAGGGTTGGGCGGTCGCCGCCGGAGTGGCCGACACGGACTCGCTTTCGAGCTGGTGCCTCGCCAAGCTCGCCGAAGTCCTGCCGGCCGGAACCTATCGTCGCGAAGGTGGTGAGCCGGGGCCGGCGATGCTTGGCTGGATCACCGGGCAGTATCGGTTCGAGCGCTACAAATCCGATCCCTCCGATAGCGGTACGCGCGTGTTGCTGACGAAGGACGCAGGCGCAATTCCCGCCGTGACCGCGGAAGCCGAAGCGGTCGCGCTGGTGCGCGATCTCGTCAATACGCCGGCAGAAGACATGGGGCCGGCGCAGCTCGAAGCCGAGGTCGAACGGCTCGCCAAGACGTTCAAGGCGGACATCACGGTCACGCGCGGTGACATGCTCGAACGCGAATTTCCGATGGTGCACATGGTCGGGCGCGCAGCGGCGCGCAGCCACGCGCCGCGCATGATCGAGCTGGAATGGGGCGATCCCTCGCAGCCGCGCCTGGCGATCGTCGGCAAGGGGGTGTGTTTCGATTCGGGCGGGCTCGACGTGAAGCCGTCCTCCGGCATGGTGCTGATGAAGAAGGACATGGGCGGCGCTGCCCATGCGATCGCGCTCGCCCGGCTGGTGATGGAAGGCAATCTGCCGGTCCGGCTGCACTTGCTCGTTCCCGCGGTCGAGAACGCGATCGCCGGCAATGCCTTCCGCCCGGGCGACGTCCTGCGGTCGCGCGCGGGGGTGTCGGTCGAGATCGGCAACACCGATGCCGAAGGTCGCTTGATCCTCGCCGATGCGCTGACGCGTGCGGGTGAGCAAGAGCCGGCGCTGATACTCGACTTCGCAACTCTCACCGGCGCTGCGCGGGTCGCGCTGGGGCCCGATCTGCCGGCGCTGTTCGCGCGCGAGGATGCAACCGCCCAGGCCCTGCTCGATGCCGGCGAGGCGCGGGACGATGCCTGTTGGCGGCTGCCGCTGCACGGTGGCTACCGCGAGTACCTCAAGTCCGACATCGCCGACATCAACAATTCGCACACCAACGGCTATGCCGGATCGAGCGTCGCCGCCCTGTTTCTCGACAAGTTCGTGCCCAAGGGGATCGACTGGGTGCACTTCGATACTTTTGCCTGGAGGCCCGTCGCCAAGCCCGGCCGACCCAAGGGTGGCGAAGCGCTCGGCCTGCGTGCAAGCTGGCACATGCTGAAACAACGCTTTGGGTAAACTTGCGGAATGGCTGATCCACAGCTAAGCGCCCCGCTCTTTCGTTTTGGAGCGACAGGCCACTTGTCCGGCAACGATTCCTATCTGCGCGCGTACTCTGCCGGCGGCATGCTGTCGCTGAGCGGCCCTTCGCCTTGCGCGGGACGCGACAGCCTGCCCGTGCGCGGGGATCTCGCGCACATCCGCCTGGCGGGGCAATGCTTCGTGCCGCACTACGCGGTGCCGATGCCGCATAGTGCGCGGGCCGGCGCGGTCCTGCTGCGCGAGGAGCACGACGAGGCGGAAATCCTCGCGGTTCTTGCCCAGGGCGCGCGGTTCGACGTGCTCGACATCTCCGGCGACTGGGCCTGGGGACAAGCGGAGGCCGATGGGCTCGTCGGCTACGTCGCGCTGTCCGCACTGGAGCCGATCCTGTCATGAGCCGGCGGGTTTTCATCGATGGCGCGGCCGGAACCACGGGTCTCGAAATCGCCGATCGGCTCGCCGGGCGCGACGAGTTCGAGATGATCGTGCTCGAGGACGCGGCACGCAAGGATGCGGACGCGCGCGCCGAAGCGATCAACGACGCCGAATTCGTCATCCTGTGCTTGCCGGACGATGCGGCGCGGGAGGCCGTTTCGCTGATTCGCAACGACCGGGTCCGCGTCATCGATGCCAGTACCGCGCATCGCACCGCGGTCGGCTGGACTTACGGCTTCCCCGAGGTGACAGGCCGCAAGGCGGTCGCCGGAGCGCGGCGCGTCAGCAATCCCGGCTGCTATCCCACGGGCTTCATTGCTTTGCTGCAGCCGCTTGTCAGTTCGGGTCTGCTGCCATCCGACTGGGCCTATAGTTGTAACGCGACTTCGGGCTATTCGGGCGGCGGCAAGGCGATGATCGCGCGGTTCGAGGACGATGGCGACATCGCGTTTCGCGATTACGGTCTCGCGCTCGGTCACAAGCACGTGCCCGAAATGAAGATGCATACCGGACTGCGCTGGGATCCGGTCTTCGCGCCAGCCGTCGTGGCGGCGCATCGCGGCATGGTGGTCGAGGTGCCGCTGGCGCTTGAAGCGATGGCAACCGCGGCGAAACCCGAAGTGCTGCGCGAGGCGCTACGCCACGCCTATCTCGGCAGCGAGATCGTGCGCGTCGCCGACGACCAGCCGGACGAAGTGCTGCTGCGCCGTTCGATGGAACCGGTCGATACGCTGGATCTCTACGTCTTCGGTTCGCGTGATGGGCGGCAGGCGCGGCTGGTCGCGGTGCTCGACAATCTCGGCAAGGGCGCCAGTGGCGCGGCGGTCCAGAATCTCAATCTGATGGCCGGATTGCCGGAAACCGCGGGCCTGCGGCTCTGAGCCACTGCGTGCGCGGTGCTTATGCCTGCGCGCCAACCTGAACGGCGTCTGCAATCGCCATCCCGCACGCGTTCAGGTAACGCGCTCTATACATGAACGTGATGGAACGGCATGCCGATGGGCGCTGATGCTCTTACGCCGCCGCCGCTCCCTCGCGGAGTCCAGTCATGAATATCGTCAAGAAAGGCATCCTCGCCACCACGCTCGCCGCAACCGCACTCGTCCCGATGACGCCTGCCATGGCGCGCGACTACTACCGTGACCGCGGCGACAACACTGCGGCCATAGCGATCGGTGCAGGGGTGGTGGGACTGGCGCTCGGCGCGATCCTCTCATCGAGCAACAAGCGCGATCGTTACGATGATCGCTACTACGTGCGCGACGGTTGGTATTACAACGAAGGCCAGTACTACAATCGCGAAGGTCGGCGCTACTCGCGCGACGATTGGCAGCGTCGCTACGATCGCAACTGGCGCGGCCAGCGCGACGACCGCAACTGGCGGGATCAGCGGGATTGGCGCGATGGCCGTGGGGGCGATCGCTACGATTACGGCCGCGACCGCGATTACTATCAGCGCCGCGGATACTGATACGATGACCATCGGGCAGGTCCTCCTCCCTCGCCTGCCCGGCGACATCCGGCTTCCTGAGCGAAGCCGGATGTTTGCTCGTTTTGCGCTGTCGAGGGATTAACGCGTGGTTCAGACCCCATCTGTTCGGATGGGGCATCACACACTGGATGAAAAAAATGCCCGCCGCGATCGCCGGACGGCCCGGGTCGGAAGGGAAGACGAAAATGTTCAAAGCGCTCAAAAACCTTGGTCTGGCTGCAGGTCTCTTCGCGATGGCCGCCGGAACCGCGACGACCGCCGAAGCGCGCGACCGCTGGCACGACCGCGGCGGCAATGATGCTGCGATCGCCATCGGTGCCGGTATCGTCGGCCTCGCGATCGGCGCCGCCATCGCCGATCGCGGTGACCGTCGCTATTACGACCGGCGCTACTACGATCGCCGCCGCTACGTGAACGTGCGCGGCTATCCCGGCCATTACTATTACTACGATGGGTTCCCGAACCGCTATTATCGCGATCGGTACTACAGTCGCTATTACGCGCCTTATTACCGCGATCGCTATCGCAATCGCTGGGACCGCGGATATGGCCGCGTCGACCGGATCTATCGCGGCGACCGGTATTACGACCGGCGCGACCGTCGCTATGACCGACGCTATGATCGTCGCGATTACAATCGTCGGTATCGCGATGACTACCGGCGCGACTGGCGGCATTGATCGTCTGATTGTCAGCCGACCCCGGCGGGGCCGATACGGCCTCGCCAAGCGGGTCGGGCGCGGCTATCTGCCGCGTCAACATGCAAACGTCCGATCTTCGCATCGCCCTGTTTTCGGGCAACTACAATTACGTACGTGACGGGGCCAACCAGGCCCTGAACCGGCTCGTCGGCTTCCTCCTGCGCCAAGGCGCGGCGGTGCGGGTCTATTCACCCACAGTCGACGAACCCGCTTTCCCCCCGACCGGCGATCTGGTGAGCGTGACGTCGCTGCCGATCCCCTCGCGCAGCGAATACCGGTTTCCGCTGCTGATCTCGCCCAAGGTCCGTGCCGATCTCAAGGCGTTCGCGCCGAATATCGTGCATCTTTCCTCGCCCGATCCGGTCGCGCACCAGGCGCTGACCTGGGCGCGCAAGCGCTCTCTTCCGGTCGTCGCCTCGGTGCACACGCGCTTCGAGACGTATCTGCGCTACTACAACATGTCCTGGGGCGAGCCGGTGATGGAAGCCATGCTGCGCCGCTTCTACCGCCGCTGCGACGCGCTGGTCGCACCGTCGGAATCCATGGCGCAAGTGCTGCGCGAGCAGCGGATGAACTTCGACATCTCGATCTGGTCGCGCGGCGTCGATCGCGAAGTGTTCAACCCCGGCCGTCGCGATTCTGCCTGGCGCCAATCGCTCGGCATTGCCGACGACGAGATCGTGATCGGCTTCCTGGGGCGCCTGGTGATGGAAAAAGGGCTCGATGTCTTTTCCGACGCCATCGACGATCTGCGTCGCCGTGGAGTGGCGCATCGCGTCATGGTCATCGGTGAGGGACCGGCGCGCGAGTGGTTCGAGGAACGCCTGCCCGATGCGGTCTTCGTCGGCTTCCAGCAGGGCTCCGATCTCGGCCGCGCGGTCGCGTCGATGGACGTGCTGTTCAACCCGTCCGTCACCGAAACCTTCGGCAATGTCACGCTCGAGGCAATGGCTTGCGCCTTGCCCGTGGTGGCAGCTGCCGCGACCGGCAGCGAGAGCCTGGTCGGCGATCACATTTCCGGACGGCTCGTCCGACCCGGCGCGGTCCATCAGTTCGCCGAGGCGCTGCGTGCCTATATCGAGGACCCCGCGCTGCGCGCGCGCCACGGTGCGGCAGGCGAAGCGCGGGCCAGCGATTTCGGCTGGGACCGGATCAACCAGGCCGTGGCGGACACTTATCTGCGACTGGTGCGTCGCCAGCGTCAGCACTGAGCACGGTTCGAGGGCTGGCTGCCGCCCTTAGGTCAGCACGCGGGCCGCGCGCATCCGCGCCGCGTAGACCAGCAGCAGCACTGCCACGACCCAGATGATGATCTGCATCATCGTGAAGAGACCGCCCGTCATGCTTTCGGGCGTGTCGAGCGTCCACTGGTAGGCCGAACTTGCCGCCAGCCCGAGCAAGGAGACCGCAAAGGCGTGGAAAGCGAAGCGCGACCGCAGCAGCAAGAGGATCGAGCCGGCGAGCGCGCCCCACACGCCAAGCGCCCAGGCGGCGGTGACCCAAATCGGAAAGGTATCGATCACCATCATCATCTCGGTCGGAAACTGGGCGAGGTAATCCGGATCGCGCAAGTTGGTCATCGTATAGTCGTAGCCGCCGTACGCGTTCCACAGCAGGCTGACGATGCCCACCAGCCACAAGTGCCATGGCGTCGGCCGGGGTCCGGAAAGGATGGTACCGTTCATTGTCGTTCGCTTCGCAGCCTCTTTTCCCTTAACAAATGTTAGGGGTTCGTGCGGATCGGTGCAATCGCCCATTGCAATCGCTATCTGCCCCTCATGGCCGACCTCTTTGCCGACGATATGCCGCCCGATCCGCCCGCCGCCGAGACGCGCGAGGACGCGCCACTGGCCGATCGCTTGCGCCCGACCACGCTCGCCGAGGTCGTCGGGCAGGAGCATGTCACGGGCCCGGAGGGCGCGATCGGTCGCATGGTCGCGGCGGGCAAACTCTCCTCGCTGATCCTGTGGGGCCCGCCGGGCACCGGGAAGACCAGCATCGCGCGTCTGCTCGCCGATGCGGTCGGCATGCGCTTCTCAGCGGTCAGCGCGGTGTTCTCCGGCGTCGCCGATCTGAAGAAGGTGTTCGCCGAAGCCGAAGTGGCCGCGAAGGCCGGGCGCCGCACGCTGCTGTTCGTGGACGAGATCCACCGCTTCAACCGCGCCCAGCAGGACGGCTTCCTGCCGTTCGTCGAGCGCGGGACGGTCACGCTCGTCGGTGCGACCACCGAAAATCCCAGCTTCGCCCTCAATGCCGCGCTGCTCAGTCGCGCGCAGGTTCTGGTGCTGCACCGTCTGGGGCCGGAGGCGCTGGAGCATCTGCTCGCGCGTGGCGAGACGCTGGAAGGACCGCTGCCGCTGACGAGCGAGGCGCGCGAAGCGCTGATTGCGTCTGCCGATGGCGATGGGCGGTTCCTGCTGAACCAGGCCGAGACGCTCTACGCTGCGAAGCTCGAAGCATCGCTCGGTCCCGTCGAGCTCGGGGCCTTCCTGCAGCGCCGCGTCGCCGTCTACGACAAGGATCGCGACGGGCACTACAACCTGATTTCCGCGCTTCACAAATCGCTGCGCGGCTCGGACCCGCAGGCGGCGCTCTATTACATGGCTCGCATGCTCACCGCCGGCGAGGAGCCGCTCTACGTGCTGCGCCGGCTGGTGCGGTTCGCCAGCGAGGACATCGGGCTCGCCGATCCGCAAGCGCTGGTCCAATGCCTCGCGGCCAAGGACGCCTACGATTTCCTCGGCTCGCCCGAGGGCGAACTCGCGATCGTGCAGGCCTGCCTCTACTGCGCCACCGCGCCCAAATCGAACGCCGCCTATACCGCGCAGAAAGCCGCCTGGAAAAGCGCCAAGGAAACCGGATCGCTGGCGCCCCCCGCGAACATCCTCAATGCCCCGACCAAGCTGATGAAGGACATCGGCTACGGCGCCGGCTACGCTTATGATCACAACACCGACGACGGCTTTTCGGGCGCCAACTACTGGCCCGAAGGCATGGCACCGCAGGACTACTACGCCCCCGTCGAGCGCGGTTTCGAACGCGAGATCGCCAAGCGTATGGACTGGTGGGCGAAGAAGCGCGCCGAGCGACGGAGCGAGGACGGTTGACGCACCGCTTCGCGCAGTTCGTCGCGATCGATTGGTCGGGTGCGCAAGGCGAGCGGCAAAAGGGCATCGCGGTCGCTTCTGCTGCAGCCGAGGGCGGGCCGCCGATCCTGATGGACCGTATCTGGAGCCGCGCCGACGTGCTCGCGCTGCTGCGCGACAGGTTGGCACCCGATACGCTGGTCGGGCTCGATCTGGGCATTTCGCTGCCGTTCGCCGATGCCGGCGCGTTCTTTCCCGGCTGGGACGGCAGTCCGGCCGATGCGCGCTCGCTCTGGGCCCTGATCGACCGGATCTGCGAAAGCGATCCGCATCTTGCTGCCGCGAGTGTCGTCGATCATTCCGAACTTGCCGCCTACTTCCGCCGGCATGGCGGACGGGAAGGGGCTCGCTTCCACCTGCCGGGGGCGGCCCACCGGCGCGGTCGCTTTCGTGTCACCGAACAAGCGCAGGAGCGGCTGGGCTGCAAACCCTATTCAAACTTCAATCTCGTCGGCGCGGCGCAAGTCGGCAAGTCGAGCCTGACGGGGATGCGCGTGCTGCATCGGCTCGGGCGCGCGGTGCCGGTCTGGCCGATAGACGGCATCGCGCTGCCCGCTTCGGGATCGGTCGTGGTCGAGATCTACACGGCGATCGCCTCGGTCGAAGCGAAGCGCCGCGCCGGCCGCAGCAAGATCCGAGACGGCGCCGACCTCGACGCCGCGCTGCAGGCCCTGGGCTCGCCGCCCACCGGCCGTGAAGGTCCGATCACCGATCACGCCGCCGACGCCCTCCTGACCGCCGCCTGGCTGCGCGCCAATGCCGGGAACCAGGCCTTGTGGCACCCGCCGGAGCTCACGCCCGAGATCGCGCGAACCGAAGGCTGGACCTTCGGCGCCCGATAACGCGCGGCGCCCTCAGGCAGCGCCATCCGACCACGAAATCCACTGGACCTGCGCCCCCGCCCCTTGGTAAGGGCCGATCGCATCCGAAGGGCCGGCTTAGCTCAGTTGGTAGAGCACCTGATTTGTAATCAGGGGGCCACGGGTTCGAATCCTGTAGCCGGCACCATATCAACCTTCAGACACTCTGCGCTGCAAGCGCGTTCACCACGACCACGAGCCCAGGCGCAGACTTGCCGCTTGTCTACGGTCCGCGAAGCCACCCAACGGCAGCGATCGGCTCTTGCCACTTTTTTTGATGAAGAGGCTCCATGCCGCGCCTGCAGAACGAGGCAACCGGCTTCGACGCACTCGATTGGCATCGCGGGACCGATAAAATTCTTGCGCCGAAAGCGGTGAAGAACTATGAAGCGATAGTGAAACCTTTCATTGCAGTTTTGTTGCGATCTTCGAGCTTCACGAAGGGGGCCTCTAATGTCAGATCTGTAATTGCAGAGCTAGGCGGTGTTGATCCCTTGAGGGTTTCATGGATCTGTCCGCACTGGCCGGACCGGAGCCTGGTCGTGCTGTATCGGGTCTCACAGAGGCGAACGTTGCATTGAC
>NZ_WRPO01000007.1 GCF_009746585.1 Novosphingobium aquimarinum | reverse complement strand
GTTTCGCCGTCATAAGCGGTGATCGCGAAATTGGTGAGGTAATGCGCGTGCGCCGACATAGCCGCGAATGTATCCTCGAAAAATTTGCCGATTTCGCCATGGCCATTGAGGTTAGGAAAATTGATTCCCGAAAGATCAAACACCGCATCCTCGACAAAGACGTCGCATATGCCTTCTACGTCATGCAAACTGTCGACTGCGTGGGCATAGGCAATCACTAAGTCCTGGATGGCCAGACGGTCGTCTATGGGACACTGCGCCATGCTCGATACCTCCTCTCGTTAGAAATATGAAATCTGTGCCGCCGCCTTGCCGACAGCAAATCACTTCGCGTCGGACGGAAAACCAGGCCGTATTGGATCGGTCTTGCCATCCCAACCGTCCGCCGCAGCGGCGATGCGAGCGAAAAAATCTCCTTGGAGAGAATTCGCCTCGATCAGTTCGACCATGCAGCCGATCGCCGGGCTCGTGTCGATGTAGCTGAACCGGTAACCACCGAAGGTTCCGTTCACCGCGGTAAGAAATCCCTCATCCATATAACGCGCATACACGTGATCGTACGCATCGGTGTAGATGGCAAGGTGGTGGAACCCGGACTGCCCCTTGGCGATGGTATCGCGGTAGGCCGACGGGACTTCGCCATGCTGCTCGATCAGTTCAATTTGAACCCCACCCGATTGCGCGATGGCGACCGAGAAATCGAGGCCAGTCGATTTAATCCCGCGATAGTCGAATTCCTCGAGAACGATATGCGGAACTTCGAGAAACGGGCCGATCCCGGTCGCCCTGATCCACTCGCGGCAGCTTTCATGCAGATCTTCCACCACAAAGGCGATTTGCATGAACTGCTTGCTGGGGACTCCCGGGATCGGCGCCAAAATGCTTACTCGCCTTCCACCATATCCTTGAGCAATTCGTGGAAGCGTTGCACTCGCTTTTCCTGTTCCGGCAAATGAAAGCCCTTAAACCCGCGTGAGTTCAGGCCCTGCTGCTGCGTGGTGCCGATCGACAAGTCCTGATCCGCGACGAAGCCGAGCGAAACGCCGTCCCCGTAGACCGAGTGCCGATGCACCGCGTCATGTTCGAGCGGCACGTTGCCGATCGGAGTGACGACTTCCTTCATGCCTTCCACCGGCGGATAGAGGCACCAGTGCTGAAACACGCACTTTTCCGGATCGGTCGGATGCGGCTCGGTGCGCAGGACCTGGAGCTGCTCGGGGCTCATCGTCAGCGTCAGGTTGGGGAACAGCGTGCAGTGGTAGTAATCCACCAGCTGCTGGTCGGTCATGTTGTTGTAGTTGGTGTAGCCACGCTCGGGCCCCAGCCGCCTCTTCGCCTCGATGATCGCGGCGCGCAAGTCGCCGGTCCGGCCATTGTATTCGGTCGGATCGATCCCCCAGGCGGTGGCGATCTCGTCTAGCGGAGCCGGGACTTCGGTGGTGTGATAATCGGTGCGCGTGGTCGCCTGATGGCCCTTCATCCACATCGCGTTGTGCCCGGAGGGATACATCTCGAAAAGCGTATCGGGCAGGCCGTCGTTGATGAACGTGCTCAACTCCGGATGGATGGTGGGGAGGTGATAGCTTTCGTTGAAGTTGTCGCGAATGATCTTCCAGTTGAACTCGCAATCGGCAGATAGGTTCAGCACGCGCACCCAGTTATCCAGGCCGTAGCCCGCCAGGCGTTCGGGAAACGGCGACAGCCATTCGTGCAGCGGCGCGACATCGTCGTCCATGCACCAGAACACGAACGGCCCCCAGGTGTCGCAGCGCAGCTCCGACAAGTGCAGCTTGCCGCAGGGATTGCCGTCGGCGAAATCGTCGGGATCCTGGACATGCGCAAGCGTTCCGTCGAGGTCGAACGTCCAGTTGTGATAGCCGCACACGATGCGCGGCACACTCGTCACGTCGCCGAGCACCAGCCGGTTTCCGCGGTGCGGGCAGGAATTATAGAAGGCACGGATCGAACCGTCTTCCTGGCGGACCATGATCACCGATTCCTTGCCGAAGTTGTGGCGAATGATATCGCCCGCTTCCTCCAGTTCGGCAATCATCCCGCCCAAGTGCCACACCTTGGGCCAGAGCCGTTCGTTCTCGCGATCCATCCATTCCTTGGAGATGTAGCGCTCGGCGGTGATGACGTCGCCACGAACCGGCAAATCGAACTCTTCCGAGTAGCGCGAAACCTTCTTCTGGATATTCATGAGCGAACCTCTTTGGCTGGCATGGCGTTGCTGGCTTGGCTGGGATCCGCCCCTTGGCGCCCGCCGCGCGGAGCGTCAGGGTTGGCGGTGAAGAAATTCATGTCGCCGGGATGATCGGTGACCCAATCGGTGACGAGTGTCCGGGTCGCAATCCGCCAGTCGCCGTCGATCGACGTGTACGTGTCGAGATAACGCCCGGCAATGAACACGTCGCGCCAGCCTTCGGCCTCGCTGCCGGTGCGGTGCCATGCCTGAAAGTAGCATTCGCCGCTCGCCCGATCGCCGTCGATCGAAAGCGAGACTTGGCCGAGCAAATGATGCGTCGCGTCCATGGTCTTCAGCAAATTCTGGGCGAACGTCACGAACGCGTCGACCCCGCCCCGCATGAGGCCGCAATCGATGACGGCGTCGGGATGAAAGGCGCTGGCCTGCAGATCGGGATCGAGCCGGTCCAGCCCCCGCATGTACCGCTGCACGGCGGCGCCGATGTCGCGACGGGCCGCGAGGTCGCGGATTTCCGCTTCGAGATCGAACGGGCGGGGGCTTGGTGAATTCATGAAATCGATTCCTTAGCGATGGTGCCGGGACACGGCGTCGTATCCGCGCCGCCAATCCGGCAACCCGAACGCACCGATGCCGGGGCGTGTAAAACCGGGGGCGAAGAGCTGTTCATCACAGAGATCGGCGGCCAATCCGTTCGCGACACGCGTGGCGCCGCGGCAAGCAACCTTGCCGGCCTTCGCGGGACGATTGTTCGCAGAACTATCCATATTCTAGGCCAACCTCGTCCTTAGCGTTCACGTCTCGGACGGATGTGATGCGCCATTTCGCTGGAATCTAAACAATTCTCCGACTTATCGGACCGTAGTACGATGCGTTCGGCCCGCCCTCACCTGCAATTTCTGTTAGTGATTCTGCGGCTCTGACGGTCACGACCCGGTCGGTATCCCCGGCGCATGCTCGCATAAAGGAGAGGTGTCGGCGGTCCGCCGTCTGCTGCAGGGTCCCGACCAAATTCGATGTTCACCGGGAGAGTGGCGTGAACCAGCAAACGGCAGTCCCGCCGCCAATGGACGGGCGTGACCCCTCCAATCTGCGCGGCGATGCGATCACGGGCGACCGCTATTATTCGAAAGCGTTCGCCCAGAAAGAATGGGACCATCTCTGGTCCAAGATCTGGCACATCGCCGGTCGCCTTGCGGACATCCCCGAGGAAGGCGACTTCATGGTCCACAACTTCCTGAAGCAATCGGTCATCGCGGTTCGCCAGGCGGACGGATCGGTGCGCGCCTTCCACAATTCCTGCGGCCATCGTGGCATGCGGATGGTCGACGGAACCAGTTCGGTAACGGCCTTCACGTGCCCCTATCACGGCTGGCGCTGGGGTATCGACGGCGTGTTGGAAAACGCGCAGGACGCCGACGTCGATTTCAAGCAGGGCAACCCCTGCGGCAAGCTTTCGCTCAAGGAACTGCGCTGCGACACCTGGGGTGGTTTCGTGTGGTATTCGATGGACGACGCCGGCCCTACGCTCGCCGAATTTCTCGAGCCGATGCCTGCCCTCTATCGCGGCTATCCGATGGACAAAGCCGTGCGCGTCGCGTGGTATCGGATCGAACTGAACGCCAACTGGAAGTTCGTCACCGACAATTTCTCAGAGAGCTATCACACGCGCACTGCGCACCCGCAGGTGCCGCCGTGGATCGATCAGGACGTCGATTCCGCTCGGCACGAAATGTGGCCCAAGGGCCATGGCCGCACCGTTCAGCCGATGCGCCCCTCCTTGTCCGACCGGCCGGAAGGCGGCGGCAACGCCATGTTCGAAGCCGAACTGCGCAAATGGGATATCGATCCCGGCAAGTACGAGACCTACGAGGATTTCGCGCTGCAAGGCTGGAAGGACCTCAAGGCCGCCAAGCAGAGACTCTGGAAGGAAAAAGGGTATCTGCACTACGAGCACATGAACGACGAGGAGATCACCGACAGCCCGCACACGGTGATCTTCCCCAACGTCACCATCAGCTTTCTTCCCGACAACCTGGTGCTGTTCCGCAGCGAGCCGCATCCCGACGATCCGGAGAAGTGCTATTTCGACTTGTGGTGCATGGCTTTCCCAGTCGAAGGACAGACCGAAGTGGAATCGATCATGGCGGGGGTGAAGCCGCTTCGCGAAGTTTTGGAATGCGAACACCGTGTCTTCGATCAGGGCCGCGGCATTCCCGAGCTGGCCGGCCAGATCGTCTACCAGGACATGGAACTGGCCGAAGGAATGCAAGCCGGCATGCACTCGCTTGGCTACCGCGATGCGTACTTGTCCGACCAGGAAACCCGCCTCAGGTTTTTCCATGAAACGTTGAACGACTGGATCGAGGGAAGGCAACCATAATGGCTAATGTCGCAATTACCGGTGCCGGTCGCGGCATCGCCCTGGAATTGGTTCGCAGCCATGCAGCGAAGGGGGATCGGGTCTTCGCGCTGGTTCGCAATCCTTCCAAAGCCGCGGAACTGCAGGCCATCGCGAGCGGTTCGGACGGCAAGGTCAGCATTCACGAAATGGATGTCGCCGAAACAGCATCGGTCACGTCCGGTGCCGCCGAAACCGGCGCCGAGCCCATCGATCTGCTGTACAACGTCGCGGGCGTGCTCGGCGAAGCGTCGGCGCAACTGGACGGCGTCGACTGGGACGACTTCGACTATGCGCTCGAAGTGATGCTCAAAGGCCCGATGCGCGTTCTCACCGCGTTCCTGCCGCGCATGCGTGCCGGGTGCAAGGTGATCAACTTTTCCAGCCAGCTCGCCGCGTCGACTTGGCCTTACGGCGGTTACTATCCCTATGTGGCGGCCAAGGCGGGGCTCAACCGGATGATGCGATCGGTCGCGACCGATCTCAAGGATCGTGGCATCGTCGTCGGTATCGTTCACCCCGGATACGTCCAGACCGACATGAGCGGGCCGGACGCCGACATCACGCCGCAGGAAAGTGCAGAGGCCATCATCGCGCTCACCGAAGCCTGGACGCTGGAAGAGAGCGGCGAGTTCTACAACTGGAACGGCAAGAAGCACGAGTGGTGAGGGAGCAATAAGAATGGCGTTCACAGGCCCGATCGAAGATCGCATCGCGATCCGCGAACTGATGGATACCCATGCCCACGGCGTGATGACGAAAGACGCCGATCTATGGGGCTCGATCTGGGCCGAGGATGCGCACTGGGAGTTGCTCGAATATCCCGATCTGGGCGGGTTCGACGGTCGCGAGGCGATCGTCGCGGCGTGGTCTTCCTCGATGGAGCGGTATGGTCTCGAGGCCATGACCAAACCGATGATTTATTTCATGCAGCCCGGCGCAATCGAAGTGGAAGGGACCAAAGCCAAAGCGGTCGCCTACACCATCGAGATCTACGACGATCCCGATACCGGCAAGCGGGTGCACACCACCGGTCGCTACGATGACGAGCTGGAAAAGCGCGGCGGGCAATGGCAATTCACACGCCGCGCCTATGGGTCGATCCTCAACGAGACGTGATTAGCGAGAGTCCGGATCAGATGCGTTCGGCGGCGGCATAGCCGATGCGCTCTCGCTGACGCTGAACGTGCGGATCCGACTGCGATCGAATAGCTTTTCCTCGTCTCCGGCTATCATGGCGAGGGTATCGGGACGCCCCATAGCAAGGAAGCAGGCGTCCCGCATCGCTTCGTCGGGAAAATCGATTTCCATGACCACATCGAAATCGAATTCCTGGTCCTCACCATCGCTTGGCGTGAGGTAGCGCCGCACATAGCGCGTGGCATATCCCGCCAGAACCTGTTCGCCGATGCGGCGGTGGTGGGTTTCGTAGTAGTCGCGAAAGTCCACCCTGCTCATGCCGGAGCGGCGCTTGAGCAGGGTGATTACCGTGACGGACACGCGCGTTACATCTGCGGTTCGGGTGCGGACGGATCGTCTTCGAGGTACCAGTTCACCCATTCATGAAAGAACTGGTTGCCGCGTTCGTTGCGCCCGAAGACGAGATCGTCGTGGGCGCCGGATTCGAGGCCCTTCTGGATCTCGAGCCCGATGACGTAGTCTTCGGTATACGTCACGTCGCGGAAGAAGTTCATCGCGCCTTCGACGGCTTCCCGATCCGCTTCGTCGCGGATCGGCTCGCGGCGCAAATAGTTGAGGATGGTGACGTTGCGGTCGGGCGTCGGTCCAGGGAAAAGCTGCGCGACTTGCGTGATCTCCGGCGCGACGAACAGCGAGACATTCGGGAAAAAGATGCGCACGAAATCGTAGCCGGCGTTTTCCCGGTCGCCCCACTGCTCGCGCGGGACATCCTTGAGCTGCTCGGCGATCGAGTGCTGCGGAAAGCCGATGCGCATGTTGGGGCCAAACCCCTCGTAATGCATGGTGTTCGACGGCGTACGCGGGAAGATCGTGTCCGGATGCAGCGACTTGAAGTGATAGCCTTCGAGATAGCCGTCAAAGGCAATCTTCCAGTTCGCGCCCTCGATCCGGCGATTGCCGAGATAAGTCCAGTTCGCGAAATCGAGCGCTTCGAAGTCTTCGAGGTAACCCTTGAAATAGCGGTCGAGATCCATGGGCGCGTTGGGGGTAAGGCAAACGAAGATCATGCCGGCCCGTTCCTCGCAAGGCAGCTGGCGTAGGCCCATCTCTGACTTGTCGACGTCCCCGAACGTGGATGATTCCGCGATCCCGATCAGCTTGCCGTCGCTGCCGTAGGTCCAGGAGTGGTACTTGCAGGTGAAGCGCGAGCAATTTCCCGTTCCTTCGGCCACGGGAGCGCCGCGGTGCGAACACACGTTGAGGAAGGCGCGAACCTCACCCTGCTTGTCACGGTTGATCAGCACCGGCATGCCGACGGCATCCATGGTCTTGTAGTCGCCGGGGTTGGGCAATTCGGCGGTGAAAGCCAGCATGAGCGGCGTGCGCTTGAAGATCAGTTCGATTTCCGCGTCGAACTGATCCTGGTCCGTATAGCTGCGAGTGGGGACGCGCAGCGGCTTGTCCGTCTGATGGGTCTTCTTGTTCTCGACATAGTCGAGCATGATTTCGGCAACGTCGCCAAGCTTGCTCAAACGATCCACTAACCTGCTCCCGGTTTAGATTTGACTGCAATTCTTGAAGTGTCCGCCAGCCCGTCGCAAGCTGCCCAAGGTACTAGTTGGCGGCGCCTCGATGGTGGAGCACTTAGCTGACATGATGGAGAGGAAGAGCCCTGCATGGGCCTGGCTAGAAGGTCCGCCCGCACATCTTGCGACGTACGTCGGAACCGGAGTCTGGGACGAGCGCACGATCGCGCAACAAGCCGCTGCGTTGACTGAGGACGATCCCGATTTCATCGCGATTGTCGATGGCGAACTCACGCGCACACGCGCGCAGATCATGGCCGAAGCCGAGGCCTTGTCCGCCGCGATGTACCAGCGCGGCTTGCGCAAGGGCGACGTCATCGCGTTCCAGATACCCAACTGGTACGAAGCGATGGTCGTCAACCTCGCCGCAGCGATGTCCGGCCTCGTCATCAATCCCATCGTTCCGATCTATCGCGATCACGAAGTGTCGCAGATGCTCGAAGATTGCGGAGCACGCGCGATTTTCGTCGCCAGCACGTTTCGCAAGTTCGACTTCGAAGCGATGGCGCTGCGGATCAGGACTCACCTGCCCACACTCGAGCACGTCTTCACGGTGCGTGGCAGCGGCCCGGAGGACTATGCCGCGCTCGTCGCCGAAGGACGAAACTTTGCGTTCACCTGGCCGGAAGTCGACCCGCTGGGGGTGAAGCTGGTGCTCTACACTTCGGGAACGACCGGGCGGCCCAAGGGCGTGCTGCATTCGCATGTCTCGATCGCCCGAATCTTGCGTGAAAGCGCAGCGGACTGGGGCCTGTCTGCCGGAGAGGCGACATTGATGCCCTCCCCGGTCACGCACGTTTCGGGCTATGCCAACGGGTTGGAAGCCCCGTTCATATGCGGGACGCGCACCGTCCTGATGGAAGCGTGGAACGCCGAGGACGCCTTGCGGCTGATCGTGCAGCACAACCTCGTGGGCACGGTGGCGGCCACGCCGTTTCTCGTCGAACTGGCGGATACCGCGCGCAAGTTCGGCAACCGCCTGAGCGGGTTCCGGTACTTCGCCTGCGGCGGTGCCGCCGTTCCCGACGATCTGATCCCGGCTGCCAACGCCGCGTTCGACGATTGCCATGCCTTCCGCGTTTTCGGTGCGTCCGAAGTTCCCCTCGTCACGTTCGGCTGGCCGCACGACGAACAGCTTGCCGCGACGACGGACGGACGGATCGGAGACTACGACGTTCGCATCGTCGATCACGAGCATCGCCCGCTGCCCGATGGTACCGAAGGCGAAATCCTCGCGCGGGGACCGGCCATGATGCTCGGCTACGCCGATGCCGAACAGACCCGTGCCGCGATCACCGAAGACGGCTATTTCCGCACGGGAGACCTCGGTATCCGCAGCCCTGCGGGTGCGATCACGATCACCGGGCGCAAGAAGGATCTCATCATCCGTGGCGGCGAGAACATTTCGGCCAAGGAGATCGAAGACGTTCTTCTTCGCCATCCCAAAGTGCGCGAGGCGGCCGTGGTCGCCATGCCCCATCCGCGGCTCGGTGAAGGCGTATGCGCCTATGTGATCACGGCCGAAGCTGGTATCGACGCGTCCGCACTCGTCGCGCACGTCGGCGATAGCGGCCTTGCCAAACAGAAGATCCCCGAACGCTTCGAATTCCGGGACGATTTCCCGCGCACGGCCGCAGGCAAAGTTCGCAAGGATCAGCTTCGTGCCGAGGTCAAGACGCTCGTCGAAGCCGACCAGACGGGCGGAGCAAGCTAGCGCCGGGATCGCGCAAAGCCGCACCCTTTACGTCCCGCTATTCGTTCATGGCTTGCGCGACGGACGCTTCGATTTCGCTTTTCATCGGGTTGCGGCGCAGCGTCAGGCCGCCGTTCACTTGCAGGTTCTCTCCTGTCATGAAGCATTCGTCGCTGGCGACGAAGACTGCAGCCGCCGCGATGTCCTCGCTGGTGCCGATGCGGCCCAGCGGATAGCCGGCCAGGAACGCATCGAACAGTCCGGGCACTTCGCGCGCCTCCGCGGTCATCGGCGTGTCCGTCAGCCCCGGCGAAATCGTGTTCGCGCGCACGCCCTCCATGCCGAACTCGTGCGCGATGCAGCGGATGACGTGATCGGCACCGGCCTTGGTCCCCATGTAGGCGGCATGATCGTTGAGCATGATCGTCGCCGTGGCCGAGCTGATCTGGATGATCGAACCGCCGTCGCCGCCCATGCTGCGGCACATCTTGCGCAACACGGCCTGATAGAACTCGAAAGCGCCGACGTACTGCAGCATCGTCAACGCCATCAATTCTTCGTGTGTGGTTTCGAGGAACGGCTTGAGCAGGCCCCAGCCGGTCGCGTTGATCGCGACATCGATCCCGCCCAGCATGTTCGCGCAGGTTTCGACCAAGGCATCGATACTGTCCTGTTCGGTAAGGTCGCAGGTCGCCCAGGTGCATCCGGTCTCGCCGCAAAACGCCTTCAGTTCCGCGTCCTTGCGACCGCTGACCATGATTTGGGCGCCTTCCGCCAGGAAGCGGCGCGCGATGCACTGCCCCATGTTGTCGCGGCTGCTCGCGCCGACGATCAGCGTGCGTTTTCCTGCGAGGCGTCCCGACATACCCGCTCCTTTCCCGTCTTATTCCTGTTGCTCCGGGGCTAACACGGGCCAGGGGGTCCCAACTTCCTGTTCAAAAGAGGAGTGGCCACACCGGTTGCCACGGTCGAAACACCATCGCACAACAGCGCGTCGGCGCCCAAACTCGTGTGGAGGACCTGAAACGATGGATCTTGGACTTAAGGGAATGAAAGCGATCCTCGTGGGCGCCAACGGCGGGATCGGCCGCGCGGTCGCCAAAGTCCTTGCCGCGGAAGGTTGCGCAGTGGCCATTTGCGGCCGCACGCAGGACAAGGTCGATACGGTGAAGGGCGAGCTCGATACGGCCGGCGTCTCCAACTATGTCGAGGCGCTCGACGTTACCGATGCCGCGAGCGTCCCGGCTTTCGTCGAAAAGGCTGCGGGTGAGCTCGGCGGTTGCGACATCTTCATCAGTTTCACGTCGGCCAATCCCGGCGAGGATAGCGACGCAGGCTGGGAAACCATTCTCAAGACCGATATCCTGCCGATGCGCCGAGGGATCGCTGCCGCGAAGCCGTTTCTCGCCAAGTCGGAAAACGGTTCGATAATCTGTATGAGCTCGACCGGCGCCGTCGAGGAATTCATGGGCGTTCAGCCTTACAATGCGCTGAAGGCGGCCGTGATCAACTATTCCGCGGCGACGGCACAGTCGCTGGCCGCCGAAGGCATCCGTTGCAATTGCTTCACGCCTGGCCCCGTTTGGACCGACGACGGTCCGTGGCCGCAGATCAAGCAAGCGGCGCCCGACTTTTTCGAACAGATTGTCGGATCGATCCCGAACGGAAGGATGACGACCGGTGAAGAGCTTGCGAACGCAATCGTGTTCGCGGCCTCCCCGGCCTGCAAGGCGATGACGGGAACGAACATCGTGGTCGATGGCGGCTTTACCAAGCGCGTTCAATTCTGACCGGGGCGACCCGCACCGATATTTCGGTCTGCTTTTCGAATTGAGAGGAACTAAGCGACGGCCTTCCCCGGGGAAAGCCGTCGCGAATTTTTTGCTCCAGGGTGCTGCCGAAATTCGCTGCCGCGAGGACATCAAACGCCGAGCGCGTTGCGCAGCAATTGCGAACTTCGCGGATAATCAGGCTATTTTCAGCACCAGCTTGCCGGTGTTCTTCCCCGAGAAAAGTCGCATGAAGGCGGGGTAGACGTTCTCCATGCCTTCCTGCACGTCTTCATCGAACCGCAGGCTTCCATCGGCCATCCACTGCGCCAACTGCGCGCCGCCTTCACCGAAGCGCTCGGCATAGTCGGCTACGATGAAGCCGTGAATCGTGGAGCGGGTCGCAAGCACTTGCCACAGGTTGCGCATGCCCACTCTTTCCGGCGCATTGTATTCGCTGATGAGACCGCACAGGACCACGCGAGCGTAATGCGCGAGGTTGAGTATTCCGGCTTCCATCACCGGCCCGCCGACGTTCTCGAACTGAACGTTGACGCCCTTGGGCGCGGCCGCGCGCACTTCGTCGGCAAGCGTCTCGACGCTCTTGTCGCGGTAATCGATCGCAACGTCGAAGCCGTAGTCTTCGATCAACCTGCGGCACTTTTCAGCCCCGCCGGCGATGCCGATGACGCGGCAGCCCTGCAACTTGCCGATCTGCCCGACCAGCGAGCCGACGGCACCTGCCGCGCCAGTGACCAGCAAAGTGTCGCCCTCGGCCGGTTTTCCGGTCTCGAGCAATCCGAAGTACGCCGTCATCCCGACTGCGCCGAGCGCGGAAAGATAATTGGACGGCGAGGCGACCGCGTCGATGTCCACCGGCATGGTGAATCCACCCGGCAGCGCAACCGAGTAATCCTCGATCGCGTTGAGCCCCATCACCCACTGGCCTTCCACGAAGTCGGGATTGCGCGACTCATGGACCGTGCCGACAGTGGTGGCGCGGACCGCATCGCCAAGCGGGATCGGCGGCATGTAGCTTTCGGCGTCGTCCATCCAGCCCCGCTGGGCCGGATCGAGCGAGATGTAGCGATTGCGCACCACAATGCCGCCTTCGGGCGCCTGGGGGATCTCCTTCGAAACCAGAGAGAAGTCTTCCGGGACGGGCTCGCCGTGCGGACGGCGGACCAATACGAATTGGCGGTTCGTCGACATTGCAATTCCTCTCTTGTTTTCGTGGCTTTCCAGCATGGACCGAGATCGGCAATCGCATGGCAAACCGCACCTGTGCAATTAGGCAGGTCATTCCCTACCGCCATGCGGTCCATAGGGTTGCGACAATCGAACGATAGCAACGCCGGCCAGATCCTGACTGCCGGCAATAACGACTGGGAAAGGATCCGAC
Organism: Novosphingobium aquimarinum; assembly: GCF_009746585.1. Taxonomy (GTDB): domain Bacteria; phylum Pseudomonadota; class Alphaproteobacteria; order Sphingomonadales; family Sphingomonadaceae; genus Novosphingobium; species Novosphingobium aquimarinum. The sequence continues at coordinate 151,388 of NZ_WRPO01000007.1, read as the reverse complement.
TATGGGGCGTCTCGAAGGAAAAATTGCGCTGGTCACGGGCGCGGGCAATGCGCGCGGACTTGGGGCTGCAACAGCCGAACGCTTCGCTCAGGAAGGCGCCTTCGTCTATCTCACCGATATCGATCTTGCCGGTGCCGAGGGCGTCGCGAGCAAGATCCGTGAAAATGGCGACATGGCGGAAGCCCACGCGCACGACGTGACGAGCGAGGGTGACTGGGACACGCTGTTTGCGCAGATCCGCAAGGGTCATGGCCGGCTCGACATCCTGGTGAACAACGCCGGGATCGCGATCCTCAAGCCGATCGCGGATCTGACGGCCGCGGACTGGGAACGGCAGAACCGGATCAACCTCGATAGCGTGTTCTACGGCACGCAGCGGGCAGTGGCCCTGATGCGCCAAACCGGCGGCGGTGGTTCGATCATCAACCTTTCCTCCATGGCAGGGTTGGTCGGTGTCCCCGCTTGCGCCGCCTATGGCGCTGCCAAGGGCGGCGTACGGACTTTTTCCAAGGTGATCGCCATGGAATGCGCCGCAGAAGGCATTCGGTGCAATTCGGTCCATCCCGGCATGATCGAAACCGCGATGCAGGATGTGGCCAGGCGCGACAATCCCGACGGCTTCAAGGAGATCGTCGCGGGCATTCCGATGCAGCGCATGGGCACGCCGGCAGACATCGCCAACATGAACCTGTTCCTGGCAAGCGACGAGTCTTCCTATATCACCGGTGCCGAGCTCGTCGTCGACGGGGGCGCCACCGCGATGTGACGCGGTGACGGGCAAGGTCGATCACAATTTGACGATCACCTTGCCCGTACTCTTGCCGGTCAGCATCCGCTCGTAGGCCACCAGCACGTTTTCGATGCCCTGCGTTTCGTCGAAGATCGTCGCCAGCTCGCCCGCGTCCATCCATTCGCGCAGCTGCGGCATGAACTCGGCGCCGCGTTCGAGGAAGTCGGGGATGAAAAAGCCCTCGACCCGAAGCCGCCGCATCAGGATCTGATCGAAACGCGCAGGGCCAGCCATCGGCGCATCGTCGCCATAGGCGGCCACCATCCCGCAGATGGCGATGCGCCCGTAATGCGCCATGTTGGGCAGAACCGCATCGAGGATCGGACCGCCGACGTTGTCGAAAAAGGCGTGAACCCCGCCGTCGACCGTAGCGAGCCGTTCCTCGACGGATTCGCCGCGGTAGTCGATCGCCATATCCACGCCGATGACGTCGCGCAGCCACGCGCACTTGTCCGGCCCGCCGGCAATGCCGATGACTTTCGCCCCAAGGTTCTTGCCGACCTGGCAAGCAAGACTGCCCGTGGCACCGGCGGCAGCCGAAACCACGAGCCATTCATCGGGTTGGACCGCCGCCACTTCCTTGACCCCGACGTATGCCGTCCAGGCATTCATGCCGAGCGCGCCGAAATGCTGGCGAATGTCGCCAATCGTGGGATCGACCACTTCGAGGCCAGTGGCAGCCGGATCGACGGTTGCGATTTCGGCCCAATGGCCAAATCCGCGCACGAGCGATCCGGTGGGAAAGCGTGGATCGTCGCTCTCGATCACCGACCCCAGGCACAAGCCCTGCATCGGCGAGCCGAGCGGCAAAGGCGGTTGGTAGCCGTCGGTTCGCGGGCTCATCCAGAGCCGCGTTCCGGCGTCCATCGATAGGTATTGAACCTCGATGCGGACATGCCCGGCAGGCAGTGGCCCCAACTCCTCGTGCTGCAGGCTCAAAGCCTGATCGAATTGGGTGTTGCCTTCCGGATGGTTGTCCAGACGCCAGAAACGGGTTGCACTCATGCCGCTTGATCCTTCGGTATCTCGTCATGGCGGATGCTCGTTTCGGCTCCGCCCTCTCCTTCACTGCTCCATGCACGCGTCACACCCTTTCGGCGCAGCGCGATCAGCAGTCCTTCGCGGCTCGCTGCCGGTGAATGTTGCGAAAGCTGCGCGACTTGAACAGCCACCGCCCGTCGATCTTGACGCAGACGTCCTCGTAGAGACCGCGATCGCGAACGGTGATCCCGTCCTGATCGTAGGTCTCTGCAGTGTAGCTGCGCATCGTGGCGGTGGCTCCGACGATCTCGATCGAACCGGGCCAGGCCTCGAACATGATCCCTGGATAGGATTTCATCGCTTCGATCCACATGGCGATGATCGCCTCGCGACCCTTCGTCGTTCCCAGCTCCGGGTAATCGGGCAAGGACCATTCGCCGTCCGGAGCCCAGGTGGCGCCCCAGGCGTCCGCATCGAGTTGGGTCACGGCGTCGGCGTACGTTTCGAGCAATTCGCGGATGGCTAGGCGATCTTCGACGGATCCGGTGAATGGCATTTTCGGCAAACTCCCAGTTTTTTGTTCTGTATCGGACGAACCAAAATCGTCGCTTGCGCAGCGATTTCGAGACGATTGCGAGACCTCAGGTAACCACCGGTCGCTCGTTGGGCCCCGGATGCTGATCGGGGATGGAAACTTCGATGAAGCCGCTCTCGATGCGCGATGGGAAGACGCGCAGATCGGCGTAGGCGCCGCCGATGCAGCGGCCCGTCGCCGCTTCGAACCGCGCACCGTGAAGCGGGCACATGATCGCCCCGCGTCGCACGCGCCCCGGCGAAAGCAGCGCCGCCTGATGCGTGCAACGATCGTTCATCGCCCGATAGCCCTCGTCCGTCTTGAGCACGAAGACGCTCCAGCCGCCCACCTTGGTGGCGAATTTTCCGTCCTCGGGAAAATCCGCTTCCGCGCAGATCCGATGCCAGCTCTCACTCAACGTTTCATATCCTCACCAGGGTTTTTCCGATCGTCGTGCCCGACATCAAATCGATGAAGGCTTCGGGCAATTTCTCGAAACCTTCGCGCACGTTGGCAAGAGGCTTCAGCTCGCCGTCCTCGACCCAGGTATCGAGTTCGTTCTGCGCGCGTTCGAGCACGTCCGGGTAATCGTAGGTGATGAAGCCCTGCATCTTGATGCGGTTCACCACGAGCTGCCAGAGCGTCTTGACGCCATGGGGGTGGTCGGCATCGTTGTACTGCCCGATCATCCCGCACACGGCGACACGCCCGTGCAGACGCATCAGCGGAAGCAGCGCTTCGAGCGTTTCGCCGCCGACGTTGTCGAAGTAGACGTCGATGCCCTCGGGCGCGGCCTTGGCCACTTCGGCGGCGATGTCGGGCGTGGCACGATAATCGATCGCCGCATCGTAGCCGAGATCGCGGATCACTTGCGCCTTTTCCGGAGAGCCGACGAGGCCGATCACCTTGCAGCCGCTCGCCTTGGCGATCTGGCCGACGGTGGATCCCGTCGCTCCCGCCGCCGCGCTGATGACGACCGTTTCCCCCGGCTTGGCTTCACCGACCGCAAACAGGCCGACCCACGCGGTCAGACCGACCGGCCCCAAGGCGCCCATGTAGTGGTGCAGTTCGGTTCCCGGGTGCGGATGGACCTTTTCGAGACCCCAGGCGTCGCCGGCCAGGACATAATGATCGGACCAGTGCGCGAAAGCGCGCACGAAAGTCCCGACGGGGTAATTGTCATGCCGGGATTCGACCACCTCGCCGAGGGACATGCCCTTGATCGGCTCACCGATCGCGACCGGGTCGACGTAACTCGGTCGATCGTCGAGAAAGCCGCGGATCGCCGGGTCGACGGAGCCGACGCGCATGGCCACGAGGAATTCCCCTTCGCCCGGGACCGGCCTCTCGCTCTCGATCAATCGGAAATCATCTGCCTGCGGAATTCCGACGGGCCGACGCGCGAGAGTGATTTGCCTGATTTTTCCCATAGTCTGTCTTTAGCTGTGCTGAGCCGGACCCGACGCTAGTTGAATTGCTAGGTTCGGCGCAGCCTCATCCCTGCGCTAACATGGGCCAGAACGCACAAAGCGGGGCGAGGATAAAACGATGAGCATGAGCACACAGGAAATCACCGATCTCGTCGATCAGATTTACGCAGTATCGGGAGCCGGCGACTGGGATCGCGTTGCGGGCATGCTGACGGACGACTTCGTCGCATACGAAGCGGATGGTTTGCCCATGGCCGGCGAATACCGTGGTCCTAATGGCCTCAAGGAGCTCTTCTTAAAAGTGATGGGCCTGGTCGATGTCGTAGGACTGGACCGGACGGACTTGTTGATTGGTGAGGACTGCGCGATCGCGGTGATCACGATGCGCTTCGCCGGTCCCGACCGCGCGCCGGCGGAACTGTGCGAGATGCTGCGCTTTCGCGACGGCAAGTGCTGCGAAATCAAACCCTATTACTACGATCCGAAGCCCTTCATTGCCGCATCCAAGAAAAGCTGAAACTGCAAAGCCGCGACTAGCGGTTTGCCCCCTACGACGCGGTCGGTCCTGACCGCGTCGTAATTACGCTTCTTATTTGATCCGCGCGGCATAGCTCGACGCGGGCCGGGTCGACAGCAAGGCGAGCCAGCCTGACGGACGCAAAGCGCCCGTGGCTCCAGACTGCGACCAACGCTTGCGGTGGCCGCATGGAAAAGTGGCCGCCTTGGCAGGCGGATTTCGAACGCAACCCACGCCCGCTCCGCGGATCATCGGCGTCGCTTCGTCATTCGCGTTTCCCCGAATGGTCGACCAAAAACCTTCACGACGATAGTTGATTCAAGAACCAAATAAGCGCTTATTTCCTCAAAATTACTATTTTTACTTACGGAATAAAACGCTTTCCCCTGGTGATGTTACAGTAATGAATATCGCCTACGCATCTCCCTCACATGCCATAACAAATCGTAAATGTTGCAAATAGGCAACGCTCCCCGCGTGCTGCGGCAATATCTCCCGCTACGGGTGGAAATGGATCGGTTGCTGATCTAGGGGGCCCGCAGAGTTTGGAATATTCTAACCACTATCGGGCTTACTCACATAGTTCGGGCGCTTTGGTCACGGCGCTTGCGGCTATGGGATACCGACCCCGAGGTTTCCGCGGCGTGACGCGGAGTTGCTATTTGAAAACAGAGGGATAGATTGTAATGTCGAAACTGAGCCGGTGCGTGTCCGCGAGTACGCTCGCACTCGTCATAGCCACTCCGGCACTGGCGCAAGAGGCACCTGCAGCGCAGCGTCAGGGTGGTCTTCAGGAGATCATCGTTACTGCCACGAAGCGTAGTGAAAGCCTGCAGGATGTCGCCGTTTCGCTCAATGCACTGGGCGAGGAAGAGCTGGACAACCTGGGCGTCGATACTTTCGCCGATTATCTCGACCAGTTGCCCAGCGTGACCGCGGGCGGTTCGGGCCCCGGCCAGTCGACCATCTACATTCGCGGCCTCGCCTCGACCACGCCGAACCTGACGACCGCGGGCGTTGCCGGCCTTGCGCCCAACGTCGCGATGTATCTCGACGATCAGCCGCTCGCGCAGCCGGGCCGCAACCTCGACGTCTACGCCGCCGATCTGGAGCGTATCGAAGTGCTCGGCGGGCCGCAGGGCACGCTGTTCGGCGCCAGCAGCCAGGCCGGCGTCGTGCGTCTCATCACCAACAAGCCCAGCCTTGCCGGCTTCTCGGCCAAGGCCAAGGCGGAAACCTCGTTCACCAAGGGCGGCGAGACCAGCTACAAGGGCGAGCTGACGTTGAACCTGCCGGTGACCGACAGCTTCGCGCTGCGCGGCACCGCGTTCCTCGACGACCAGGGCGGCTACATCGACAACGTCGCGGGCACGCGCACCGCGGCGGAAAGCGCGCGCTTCCGCCCCGCCGGAACCATCCGCGACAACGGCGTGCCCGTCGCACCGAACCGCGCCGGTTTCCAGTCCACCGCCGACCTTTCGGGCGTGAACTTCATTGCCGCCGACAACGCCGGCCTCGTCGAGAAGAACTTCAACGACACGCAGTATGCGGGCTTTCGCGTCAGCGCGCTGTACGAAGTCAATCCGGATTGGCGGATCACGGTTTCGCACATGCGCCAGAGTGTGGAATCGGACGGCGTGTTCTTCGCCGATCCCGAGCTGGACCTCGACGATCTGTCGATCCAGCGGTTCGAGGACGACCGCCTCGAGGACGATTTCTCGAACACGGCCTGGACCGTCGAAGGTCGTCTGGCGATGCTCGATGTCGTCTATACCGGCGCTTACACCGACCGCGAAACGCAGCAGCGGGTGGATTATACCGACTACCTCTTCGCCGGTCAGTACCTGCCGTACTATATCTGCGACGGCTCGGTCTCGTACCCCGGCAGCAACGCGCCTTCGGGCACGTGCCAGGCGCCCAACCTCTACGTCACGTCCAGCGGCGGCACCGAAGTGTTCACGCAGGAACTGCGCTTCAACACGCCCCAGCAGGAACGCCTTCGCGCAACGGTCGGCGGGTTCTATTCGGACCTCACGCTCAAGGAACGCAACGACTACGTCTATCCGGGCAGTATCGCCGCGGCGCCGTTCGGCGGCTTCGCGCCGAACTTCCCGTTCCCCGGAGCCTATGCCAGCGAAGCCGGTCCGTTCCCGGCAGGCACGATCTTCCGCAACGACGTGAAGCGCACCGACAAGCAGTTCGGCATCTTCGGCGAAGCCAGCTTCGATGTCGTGCCCGATCTGCTGAGCGTGACGCTCGGCGCACGGTACTACGATGTCGAAGTGGACTTCGAAGGGACGGCGAACTCGTCGTTCTGTAATGCGGGCGCGGCGCAGGACGCCAACGCGTTCGGCACCAACATCTCGGATCTCTACGATGGCGACGGGCAGTTCACCTTCATCGGTTCGTGCAACAGCGATCTGCGGCAGACCTTCTCGCAGGGCGACAGCATCGCCGACATCATGGCTGCCGGCCTGAGCCAGGCGCAGGCGACGCAGGTGTTCAATGCCTTGTCCGCGCCGGACAAGGCCAAGACTAGCGGCACGATCTTCAAGGGCACGGTCACCATCACGCCGACGGAGGACGTCATGGTCTACGCGACCTATTCGGAAGGTTTCCGTCCGGGTCTGCTCAACCGTCCCGGCGGCGCGCTCGGTCCCAATGGTTTCACCGTGCCCTTCGAGCTCGATACCGACGAAGTGAAGAACTACGAGATCGGCTGGAAGACCGAGCTGTTCGATCGCCAGCTGCGCTTCAACGGCAGCGCGTTCTACGTCGACATCAGCCGACTGCAGACGACGATCTTCGATCCCAGCATCACCAACCTGTTCTTCTCGGACAACGCGGCCGATGCGCGGATCTATGGTCTGGAAAGCGACTTCACGTATGCGCCGTACTCGATGCCGGGTCTGACCGTGGCAGGCGCGGTGTCATTCCTCGATACCAAGATCACCAAGGTGCTCACGCCGACCGAGGACGTGGTCAAGGGTTCGCAGCTCGCATATGCGCCCGATTTCCAGGGCAACCTGCGCGTGCGTTACGAGTGGGATCTCAACGACAGCCTGCGGGCGCACGTGATGCCGCAAGTCACGCATTCGTCGTCGAAGTTCACCGACATCATCGAGATCAACAAGCTGAAGCTCGATGGCTACACCACGGTCGCGATGACCGTCGGCGTGAAGGGCGACATGTGGTCGGCCGAAGTGTTCGGCGAGAACCTTACGGACACGCGTGCGGAAATCGCGGGCAGCTTCTACTACGATCGCGCCCGGATCACGACCAACCGTCCGCGCACGATCGGCGTGCGGCTGGGCTTCCAGTACTGAGCCCCAGCTTTCGAAGCTCGATCGGCGACCGGCGAGGCGAGAGCCTTGCCGGTCGTTGCGTTTTGCTGGCAAAGGCACACGCACGATGACGGCAACCGAACCAGCGACAGATCTGCGCGAGGGCCAGCAGGCTTTGACCGCAGGCGACTTCGCGGGCGCCGCGAAGATCGCGGAATCGGCGATCGATCGCGATGCGCAAAATGCCGAAGCACTCTATCTGGCAGCAGTCGCGCACCGCTATCTCGAGGCATTCGAGCGCGCCGAACATTTCCTGCAGCGTTTGCGCACCGTTTCGCCGGAGTTCGGTCGCGCCTGGCAGGAAGCGGGCCATCTCGCACGCGCGCGCGGCGATCACGCTCAGGCGCTCGCCGCCTATGCCAGGGCCTGCCGATACAACCCGGCGCTGACGGCCAGTTGGCGCGCCCAGGCAGATTTGCTCGATCAGCTCGGCCAGACAGGCGAAGCGGCCGCTGCACGGGCGCAGGCCGAGCGGCTCGAGACGCTCCCGCGCGAGCTCCTCGCGGTGATGCACCACTTGCATGAGGGCCGGCCGCTGCGCGCAGAGGAAATCTGCCGCCACTATCTTCGCCGAAACCCGCGCAATGTCGAGGCGATGCGGCTGTTGGCCGACATCGGGCGGCGGCTCGGCGTGCTCGACGATGCCGAATTCCTGCTCGAAAGCGCAGTCGGCTTCGATCCCGACAACGTTCAGCTTCGGCTCGATTACATTCAGGTCCTGCGCGCGCGGCAGAAGTTTGCCAAGGCGCTGGAAGAGGCCGAAGCGCTCTACCGCCGCGATCCTGAGAATCCCTTGTTTCAGTCGCATCTCGCGATCGAAGCGATGCAGACCGGCGACTACGACAAAGCCTTTACGCTGTTCGACAAAGTGCTCGAGACGCTCCCGCGCGATCCGGCGACGCTCACCTCGCGCGGGCACGCGCTGAAGACGGCGGGGCGCTCCGAAGAGGCGGTCGCGTCGTATCGTGCCGCGCTGGCGGCATCGCCCTCGCACGGGGACACGTGGTACGCACTCGCCAATCTCAAGACCTATCGCTTCGACGACGACGAAGTCGCGAGCATGCGCCGCGAGCTGGATCGGTCGGACATCGCGTTCATGGATCGGGTGCATATCCTCTTCGCTTTGGCGGCGGCCTTGGAGACGCGCGGCGACTATGCCGAAAGCTTCCGTTGCTACGAGGAAGGCAATCGGCTGAAGCGCACGCAAAGCGGCTATGATGCCGACAAGATGAGCGCCGAACTCGCGCGGCAAACGGACGTCTGCACCCCGGATCTGTTCGCACCCGAGCGCGGACAAGGCTACGCAGCGCCGGACCCGATTTTCGTCGTGGGCCTGCCGCGCGCCGGATCGACCCTGATCGAGCAGATCCTTGCCTCGCACAGCCAGATCGACGGAACGCTCGAACTGCCCGACATGCTGGCGATCGCGCACCGTCTGCGCGGGCGCAGGGCGGGGGCATTGCGTTACCCCGAGATCCTGCGCGATCTCGATGCGCAGCAGCGCGAAGATCTCGGTCGCCGTTATCTCGAGAGCACGCAGATCCACCGCCAAGGCGCGCCGTTCTTCATCGACAAGATGCCGAACAACTTCCGGCATATCGGCCTGATCAAGCTGATCCTGCCCAACGCGCGGATCATCGATGCGCGCCGCGATGCGATGGATTGCTGCTTTTCCGGCTTCAAGCAACTGTTCGCCGAAGGCCAGGAATTCACGTATGGCCTCACCGAAATCGGCCGCTATTACAGCGATTATGTCGATCTGATGCGCCATTGGGACGAGGTGCTGCCGGGTGCAATCCTGCGAGTCCGGCACGAAGACGTCCTCGACGATCTGGAGGGCCAGGTCCGTCGTATGCTCGACTATCTGGGACTCCCGTTCGAAGACGCCTGCATCCGCTTTCACGAGACAGAGCGCGCGGTCCGCACGGCCAGTTCCGAGCAAGTGCGCCGGCCGTTGAACCGTTCCGGTCAGCAAGCCTGGCGGCCCTATGCGCCATGGCTGGGGGATCTGCGAACGGCACTCGGACTGGAAGAGTCCGCGACCGAGCAATAAGCGCGCTTCAGGCATATTTGACCTCGACCGGACCGATCGAGCCGCCCAGACATCTTCGAAGAACGCTCGCGCGATCGCTGCTGTTACTGGAAGTTGCGTAAAAATTACAAACTGTCGCAACCATCCGGCGGGAAAGTCCGTTCGCGATGCATGACCAAATCGAACCATGAAGTCGTCGTGATCACCGGCGCCTCCGCAGGTGTCGGGCGGGCCGTCGTGCGCGAGTTTGCCCGTCCCGGAATCAAGATCGCCCTGATCGCAAGAGGCCTGGATGGCCTGGAAGCCGCGGCACGCGAAGTTCGCGAAGCCGGTGGCGAAGCGCTGGTGCTACCGCTGGATGTCGCCGACTTCGGAGCGGTCGATGCTGCTGCCGAACGCATCGAACGTGAGCTTGGAGCGATCGATATCTGGGTCAACGTCGCCTTTGCGGGGGTGCTGTCGCGCTTTGTCGACATGAGCATGGCCGATTACGAGCGGGTGACGCGCGTCACGTACCTGGGCCAGGTTCACGGCACCAAGGCGGCCTTGCAGCGCATGGTGCCGCGCAACCGCGGATCGGTGGTGCTGGTGGGATCGGCGCTCGCCTATCGCGGCATCCCGCTGCAGTCCGCCTACAGCGGAGCCAAGCACGCGATCCAGGGTTTTCACGACGCGATCCGGTCCGAGCTGCTGCATGACGGATCGAACGTGCACGTCTCCATGGTCCAGCTTCCCGGCGTCAACACGCCGCAGTTCGACTGGATCAAGACCGATCTGCCGAAGAAGCCCCGCCCTGCCAGTCCGCCCTATCAGCCCGAAGTCGCGGCGCGCGCGATTCACTGGGCGGCGCGACACCGGCGCAAGTCGATCAAGCTTGGCTGGCCTTCGCTGGAGGCCATCTGGGGCGATCGGTTGGCCTCGCCACTGCTCGACCGCTATCTCGCTCGTACCGCTTTCTCGGGGCAGCAGGACAAGGAGCCGGTCAGCCCCGATCGCCAGAACAATCTCTACGAGCCCGTGCCCGGCGATCATGGCGCGCATGGCCGGTTCGATGAGACCGCGCGCAGCTGGACCAGCCAGTTCTGGGTCACGCGTCATCGGCTTGCGATCGGCGCCGGGTTGGCGCTCACCGGCTTGGGCGCTCTGACCGCGATGCTGCGGGATCGCCGCAAGTGAGCGAGCCGCAGCGACGGATCGAAGACTATGCTTTGATCGGCGATGGCGAAACGGCGGCGCTCATCCACCGCGATGCGACCATCGAATGGCTCTGCTTCCCCCGGTTCGATTCCGAAGCGTGTCTCGCCGCGCTGCTCGACGATCGCGAAAACGGGTGCTGGCGCCTCGGACCGGTAAAGGACGTGACCAGCACCACGCGGCGATACCGGGCAGACAGCCTCGTGCTGGAAACCGAAGTCGCCACCAGCCAAGGAAAAGTGCGGATCATCGATTTCATGCCGATCCGTGGCGAAAATGCGGACGTCGTGCGCATCGTCGAGGGGGTCGAGGGCGAAGTCGAGATGGTCGGCGACCTTGCATTGCGCTTCGATTACGGTCGCATTCATCCACTCATTCGCAAGGTAGCCGGTCATCACGTCGTCGCCATCGCGGGACCCAATGGTGTTTCCCTCCATTGCGATGTCCCGGTCGAGGTTGAGGAACGCAGCCTGCGCAGTCGCTTCAAGGTCCGCGCTGGCGAGCGCAAAAGCCTGGTGCTGACATGGTTCGCTTCGCACGAGGAAGTTCCGCAGCGGATCGATCCGCGGCAGGCCCTCGAGGACACTGACCGTTTCTGGTCCGACTGGTCCGCCCAGATCCGCTATCGCGGGGAGTATGCGGAACTGGTGCATCGGTCACTGGTCACGCTGAAGGCGCTGACGCACCGACCGACAGGCGGCATCATCGCGGCACCGACCGCGTCCCTTCCCGAAACCCCCGGCGGCACCCGCAACTGGGATTACCGCTACTGCTGGCTGCGCGATTCTACGCTGATGTTGCTCGCGTTCGAGCGAATGGGTCTGCTGGAGGAAGCAAGCCAATGGACGCAATGGCTCGCACGGACCGTCGGCGGAAAGCCCATTTCCCTGCAGCCGTTCTTCGCGGTGGATGGCGCACGGCGCTTGCCGGAATGGGAGGCCGATTGGCTGGCCGGGTACGAAAATTCGAAACCGGTGCGGTTCGGAAACGGCGCGGTCGGACAGCTCCAGCTCGACATCTACGGAGAAGTGACCGACGCTCTGTTTCAGGCGATCGAGGACGGCGTCGAAGCCTCGGGAGAGGCGGAAACGGTCCTGCGGATGCTTGCTGACAAGCTCGAAGAGGTCTGGGAATGCCCCGATGCGGGCATTTGGGAAAGCCGAGGCGAGAACCGCCATCATACGTATTCGAAAGCGATGTGCTGGGTGGCATTCGACCGGACAGCCGCGCTGTTGCATGACCGGGAGCCTGAGAAAGCCGAGCGGTATCGCGATTTGGCCCAGCGCATCCGTCAGCGCGTCCTCAACGAAGGCTTCGACCCGGAGGCCGGCTGCTTCACCGATACGTTCGGCGGAAATAGCATCGACGCTGCGGTTCTACGCCTGCCGCTGGTCGGCTTCATCGATGCCAACGACCCGAAAATGGTGAAAACGGTCTCCGCCATCGAGCAAAACTTGGTCCGCGATGGTCTGGTCTGGCGGTACGATCCGGATCAGTTCGACGACGGCATCGGCTCCTCGGAAGGCGCGTTCGTCGCGGCCTGCTTCTGGCTCGCGGAAGTCTACCATTTGCAGGGCCGGGAAGCCGACGCGCGCAGCCTGTTCGAACGCGTGATCGGTTATGCGAACGACTTGGGGCTCATTGCGGAGGAACTCCAACCCGGAATCAATCCTCGGCAACTCGGCAATTTCCCACAGGGGCTGTCGCACTTGTCCCTGGTCTCGGCCGCACAGCGGCTGTTCGGCCAAGCGGACACCAATTGCGATCGCAAACCGGAAGCGACCGGAGCGGCCGCGCAGGACGCATGAGCGGGAGCATCGGCGCTCGGCGGCACGGATAAGGGCCCTCGGGAACGATCCCGCCAAATGCGCCAAGGCGTGCGCCGTACGCTCGCTTTTTTTGGCCGTCCCGGAACGCAGCGGGGACCGCAATTGTTACCAGACCACGACGCGCATCACTGGTGTGCGTGGGGGCAAAACTAGGACTTTCGTTAAGCAAGGAGCGCCCGCCATGTCCAATTCCGTCGCCGATTTCGTTTGTGACCGCCTCTATGATTGGGGCGTGCGGCGGATCTTCGGGTATCCCGGCGACGGCATCAACGGACTGATCGGCGCGCTGGACCGCAGGCGCGACAAGTTCGAGTTCGTGCAAGTCAGGCACGAGGAAATGGCGGCCTTCATGGCCTCGGCACATGCCAAATTCACCGGCGAGCTTGGCGTCTGCCTCGCCACTTCGGGACCCGGCGCGACCCATCTGATCACCGGCCTCTACGACGCTCGCATGGATCACATGCCGGTGCTCGCGATCGTCGGCCAGCAGGCCCGCGCCTCGGTCGGCGCGCATTACCAGCAGGAGCTGGATCTCCAATCCCTGTTCAAGGACGTCGCGGGTGAATTTACCGGCTATGCCGCCGAAGCGCCGCAAGTGCGTCACCTCATCGATCGGGCCTGCCGGATCGCGCTCGGCCGCAAGCGGGTGACCGCGCTGATCCTGCCCAACGACTTGCAGGAAGAGCCGATGGAAATGCCGGCGCGCGAACATGGCTCGGTGTTCTCCGGCGTGGGGTACACCCGCCCCAAGATCGTCCCCACCGATCCCGACCTGCGCCGCGCGGCCGACGTGCTCAACGCGGGCAAGAAGATCGCCATTCTGGCGGGCGCAGGCTGCATCGGTGCAGAAGACAAGCTCAAGGTTATTGCCGATCGCCTGGGCGCGGGCGTCGCCAAGGCGCTGCTCGGCAAGCAGGTGCTGCCCGATGCGCTCGACTGGGTAACGGGATCCATCGGCCTTCTCGGCACCGAGCCGAGCTATGAGATGATGATGAAATGCGATACCTTGCTGATGCTTGGTAGCGGCTTTCCCTATTCGGAGTTCCTGCCCAAGGAAGGCCAGGCACGCGGGGTCCAGATCGACATCGATCCAGGCATGCTCTCAATCCGCTATCCTATGGAAGTGCCGCTCGAAGGCGATGTCGCTTCGACGATCGACGCCCTGCTTCCCTTGCTCGACCAGCAGCAGGATCTCAGCTGGCGGGAATCCATCGCCGGCTGGAAGCGCGATTGGGAAACCAAGCTTAAGGATCGCGCGGCGGAGCCTGCCAATCCGGTCAACCCGCAGCGCATCTTCACCGAGCTGTCGCAACGGCTGCCCGATCGCGCGATCATCACCAGCGATTCCGGGTCCTGCGCCAACTGGTATGCACGCGATCTCATGATCCGCGAGGATATGATGGCGTCGCTTTCGGGCGGGCTCGCATCGATGGGCGCGGCAGTGCCTTACGCCATCGCGGCCAAGTTCGCGCACCCCGATCGTCCGGTCATCGCCTGCGTCGGCGATGGCGCCATGCAGATGAGCAACATGGCCGAGCTGATCACGATCGCGAAATATTGGGAGCGCTGGGCCGATCCTACGCTCGTGATCTGCGTGCTCAACAACGAGGATCTGAATCAGGTCACTTGGGAACAGCGCGTCATGGAGGGCAATCCCAAATCGGAGATGACCCAGCGCCTACCCGATGTGCCCTATTACCGCTTCGCCGAGATGATCGGTCTTTCCGGGATTTTCGTCGACGATCCGGAGCGCTTGGGGACCGCGTGGGAGACTGCGCTTGCGGCTGGGCGGCCGACCGTGCTCGAGGTCAAGACCGATCCCGAAGTCCCGCCGCTGCCGCCGCATATCAGCTTCAAGCAAGCGAAGAACATGATGTTCGCCACGATCAAGGGTGATCCGCAGGGCGAAGGCATGATCAAGGGCAGCATCCGGCAATTGACGGCAACGCTGACCGGTGGAGAGTGATCTCAGGGCGCTTTTCGCTCTGACACTTTTGCAAGGTTGCCCGGTCCTGTCGCCCTGCTCCGCCGGCGGCTCGTCGCACCGCGCGGAACATTGACCGGGGTCTGTTCGCTGATGGGGTACACGATAGGAGAATTCGTCGATGAGCGAGAAAATCAACCCCGCCGAACAGCAGCCGACCGACAAGAACCCGGCGCATCAGACCAGTGAAGCGCATGGATCCGTCAAAGGGCAGCAGGTCACCGACCACAATACGAAAAAGAAGGATATGCCGACCGGCAACGAGCACGAAACTCGCGGTCAGACCGGCAACCGCTAAACCGGAGAGAACAAGATGCCTGAACGCCAATCCCGTCATCCTGACAACGACCTGATCGACTCGATGAGCGACGCGCCCGGCCCGCAAAGCAGCAGCGGCGGCGGCGTCGCGCGCGATGTCGGCAAGCGCGACGAGCTCAAGCAAGTGCTCGAAGGCGAGAACACCGAACGGGTTCGCGGATCCGACAATCCGCAAGCCGATGCGCGCAAGGGCGACAAGACCCTGTCGCACATGCAGGACGGCGGCAACTGATCGGTCACGATCGATAGTCGACCACGCGCCATAGCGAGGCACCGCAAGTGCTCGTCGCTATGGCGCGGGGTCCGTCGAAAAACGTGAAACGAACCCAAGCGAATTTTTGTAAACTTGATCTATGTTAGACTGCACTACAGTGCAGGAAACGACTTGCGACTTAATATTCAAGAATCAGGAACGAACCTGCTCGCTGAGCCGTTGGCCTCTTGAATAGAGAGTCGCGAACATCGCCGAAGACAGGACTGAAATGCGGTACGTGTTTTTGCCGCGACCTTGTCCGTGATCCTTCCTGCGATCTTTGCATCTCTCTCGACTCACTCACCGTTGAGAGGAATGGAATACATGCCAAATTCGAAAGGCAAAGCTGCCTTCGGCGTCGGCTTGGCAACACTCGGCCTGACGGCTGGCGTGGGTGCCTTGCTGGCTGCTCGCAGCAAAGATCGTCCGGCGCGGGACGATGCGCCCAATTCAGCGGGCCGGCGCGGTTATCAGGGCCATGACATCGTCGGGCGCTCGGTCACCATTGCCAAGGCGCGCAAGGAACTGTTCGATTACTGGTCGGATTTTGCCAATCTCGCGTCCTTCATGGAAAACCTGGTCAGCGTGACCAAGGACGGCGCGAACGACCGCGCGACCTGGACGATACGCGCACCTGCCGGGCAAACCGTCGATGTCGTGACCGAAGTCGTCGCGAACCGCCCCGGAGAGATGATCGCGTGGAAATCGGTGCCTGAATCGCAGATCAAGACCGAAGGCAACGTCACTTTCGAGGACGCCCCCGGCGACCGGGGTACCCGCGTTTCGCTGACCATCGATTACAGCCCACCCGGCGGCGAACTGGGCAAGGCGATCGCCTCGCTCTTCCTGCGCGAACCGCAGATCCAGGCGCGCCACGATCTCAAGCGCTTCAAGATGCTGATGGAGACCGGCGAAGTCACCACTTCGGCACGGCGCAAGAGCGAGACCCGCGCCGCCAAAATCCAACAAAACGAAAAAGCGGAGACCGCCTGATGCGCGCCCTCACCTTCCACGGAAAGCATGACGTCCGTGTCGACACCGTCGACGATCCCGAAATCGTCAATCCGCGCGATGCGATCATCAAGGTCACCTCGACGGCGATCTGCGGATCCGATCTTCACCTTTACGACGGGGTCATCCCGGCGGTCCTCGAAGGCGATATTCTCGGCCATGAATTCATGGGCGAAGTCGTCGAGATCGGACCCAAGTCGAACCTCAAGAAGGGTCAGCGCGTCGTGGTGCCCTTCACCATCAGCTGCGGCCAGTGCTTTCATTGCCAGGTCCAGCAGTTCTCGTGCTGCTCGAACTCCAATCCGGCCGAAAAGCAGGACATGTCCGCGACGCTCTACGGCCAGGCCATGGCCGGTCTGTTCGGCTATTCGCACCTCACGGGCGGCTATTCGGGCGGACAAGCCGAATACGTCCGCGTGCCCTATTCCGATGTCGGCCCGATCGTGATTCCGGACCATCTGGAAGACGACAAGGTGCTGTTCCTCAGCGACATCCTGCCGACCGGCTGGATGGGCGCGGAGAACGCCGATATCGGCCCCGACGATACCGTAGCCGTCTGGGGCTGCGGTCCCGTCGGACTGTTCGCCATTCAGTCGGCGCTCGCGATGGGCGCGGCGCAAGTCATCGCCATTGATCATTACCCTCACAGGCTCGAGCTTGCGCGCAAGCTGGGCGCGCAGACGATCAACTTTCGCGAGACCGACGTGCGCGAAGCCTTGATGGAAATGTCCGGCGGGATCGGCGTGGATGCGGTCATCGACGCCGTCGGAATGGAAGCGCACGGTTTCGCGATCGACAACATGCTCGACATCGCCAAGCAGAAGATCGGCATCGGTGCGGATCGCGCCAGCGCCCTCAAGCAGGCGATCCTCGCCGTCCGCCGCGGCGGCCGAGTCTCGATCCCTGGCGTCTACGGCGGCATGACGGACAAGTTCCCGCTCGGCGCGCTGATGGAAAAGGGCCTGCAGGTCCGCAGCGGACAAACGCATGTCCAGAAGTACACCAAGGATCTGCTCGCCAAAATCGAGGACGGTACGCTCGATACGACGTTCCTGATCAGCCATCGCTTGCCGCTCGAGCAGGCCCCCAAGGGCTACAAGAATTTCAAGGAACAACAGGACAGCTGGACGAAGGTCGTCCTCAAGCCCGATATGGAGTTGGCGGCATGAGCGATAAGAAGATCGACGCACTCGAGGGTTTCGTCATCATCACCGGCGCTTCGAGCGGGATCGGCCTGGAACTGACCAGACTGGCGGCGAAGGATGGCGTCTCGCTGTTCCTCGTGGCCGACCGCGATTTGTCCGCTGCCGAAGCCATAGCACGCGAGGCCGGGGCCAAATCGATCGAGACGCTGGTCTGCGATCTCGCCACCGAGGACGGCGTCAAGCAAGTGGTCGAGAGCGTCACCAACCGCGAAGTCTCGGCGCTGATCGCCAATGCGGGCCATGGGCTTAGCGGCGCGTTCTTCGACGAAGAGTGGGACAAGGCGCGCCACGTCATCATGACCAACGTCACGGGCACTTGCCAGCTGGTCCACGCGATCGGCCGGCAGATGCGGGCGCGGAACCGGGGGCGGATCCTCGTTACCGGGTCGATTGCGGGGCATATCCCGGGCGCATTCCAGCTGGTTTACAACTCGACCAAGGCGTTCATCGACGATTTCTGCGTGGGTCTCGCCAACGAGCTCAAGGAAACCGAGGTCGTCGTCACGTGCTTGCAGCCGGGCGTCACGGACACCGATTTCTTCGAACGTGCCGGCATGATGAATACACCGGTCGGGCAGGACGATGACAAGGCCGATCCCGCCAAAGTGGCGAAGGACGGTTATGCCGCGATGCTCAAGGGCGAGACCCAAGTGGTCAGCGGCTTCATGAACAAGGTGCAAGCGCTCTTCGCGGACATTCTGCCAGATTCGGTGATGGCGCAGATGCATCGTCGGATGGCTCAGCCGGAGACCTGAGCCCGCACGCCATGGTATAACAGCGGAGTGTCGATGACCGAAAAGTGGTCCCAGGAGGTTACCGAGAAATCGGTCTCGCTCGAGCTTGAAGACGGCGTCTTCTCGCTCGACGATCCACGCGAGATCGCGCGATCGCTGAAGCGCTCGGCAGAGCAAAGCGATCGGCGCAAAGGCACTCCCCTCCAGTCCGCGATGAGCATGCTGACGTTCTACATCAACCGGGCGGGAGACAATCTGTCCGCCAAGCAACGCAACAAGCTGGAAGCCGCCAAGATCGAGTTGCGCGCCCTGTTCGCCAAGGAGCCGGCGGACTCATGATCGTTGCGGGGTACCGTGAGCCCGCAGCCAACGGATGGCGGGAACTCTAGGCTGCTTTTGTCGTTCATTAGAACGAAACAAGAACTTTAAGGAACACGCTCATGGCTGACGACCTCGACAATCCCAAGCTTGAAGATCATCCCGGTTCGAACGCGGAAAAAGATCCCGATAATTGGGTCTCGGGCGACGATCCGATGACCGGGGCCCAAGCATCCTACCTCACGACCCTGTGCGAAGAGGCAAAGATCGACCCGCCATCGGCAGATCTTAGCAAGGCCGAAGCCTCCAAGCGGATCGACGATCTCAAGGCCCAGCTCGGCCGCTGATCCGGGATGCAGGACCTCGCGCGGCGCTTTCTTGTCGGTAAGGTACGAGCGACCTTCAACGACCCCGCCCAAGGCGAGCGCCCCGTCGAGCGGCGCAGCGATGGTCTGCTCGGTCCGCACTCGGTGCCATGGCGCGTCCATGGCGATGTGACGACGATGATGGTCGGCGGGATTTCAGCTTTGCTCCTGCAAATGCTGCATCCCGCCGTACTGGGCGGTGTGTGGGATCATTCGAATTTCCGAGCGGACATGCATGGCCGGCTGCGACGCACCGCCCGTTTCATCGCGTTGACGACGTACGGCGGCCGCGACGAAGCACTCCAGGCGATCGAGCGCGTTCGCTCCATTCACGAACAGGTACGTGGCGAGTTGCCCGACGGCACCGCGTACAGCGCGACCGATCCCGAGCTACTCACCTGGGTCCACGTTACCGAGACGCTTTCCTTCCTCGATGCGTGGATCCGCTTCGCCGAGCCGAACATGTCGGCAGCGGACCAGGATCGCTATTTCGCGCAAGTCGCGATCGTCGCCGAGCATCTCGGTGCTCGCGATGTACCGACCAGCCGCGCCGCGACACTGCGCAAGATCCGCCACATCCGTCCGCAATTGCGAGCGGATAATCGAACCCGAAAAGTTGCGGCGCTGGTCCTAGAGAAAGCCAAGTATAGCGCGATGGACACCGTACCGCTGGGCTTGATGCAGCAGGCTGCGGTGGACTTGCTGCCCGGCTGGGCCCGTCGCCTGCATCGCCTGCCCTCGTCGGGCCTGTCGCGCCCGCTGGTATCCGGCGGGACGTTCGCGCTGGCGGGCATGTTGCGCTGGGCCTTTCGCTGAGCGGGCAGGATCTCGCGGCCGCACCGGGCAAGCCTGCGCCCATCACCTTCTTGAAATAAAAACCGTAGCCGATCGGCTGGCGTCAGTAATTGATCCCCGGGTTTGTGCCGGGATAGATGAATCCCACCACATCCATGCCTTCCGACGCCGTGCATTCGAGAGAATGGACAACCTTGCGCGGAAAGAAGATGACATCTCCGGCTCCGACCACTGCGCGACACGTCGGATTATGGATCATGCCCTCGCCCGAGACGATGATCAGAGCTTCTTCATAGAGGTGTCGGTGCATATCCGCGCGGGACAGCGGAATGTGGCCGATGAATTGCGCGGCGTTATCCAGGCCGTCACGATCATCCATGAGAACCTGGAAGTACCTTGGTCCCATGGCGACTCTTGCCGCCTCGTCGATCGTTCTCAGGTCGTCCGCAGGCTTGGCGTCCCGCCATGACCATGCCGTATCGTCCACCTCGAGGTCCGCTACGGCCGGACAGACCGAGACATACGCCTCGATCTCGTCGCCCTCGAACGCGAAGGGCACGCCCGCACCGATGTGCAGGCCACCCATCGCCGGGATCTCGATCGCCGTGTCGCCGACGAGCGCGCGGCCCTTGCCGCCGGCGATCCACACGACCGTGTCGCCCGCAGCCGACAGCAGCGGCGATCGTCCCTTGTCGAGCGCGACGTGAAACTGCGACTGATGGCTGGCCCCAAGCTCCCGCGTTACCAGTGGACGAATCCGGACCGTTTCCGATTCCCACGACGGCGGCACGCTTCCGGGCGAGACGACATAACAGCTATCGTCGAGAGGCGAGATCCCGCGCGAGTCTCGCGGCACCAGCGGCATTGCTTCGGCATCGACCGTTTCGGGCGCATCGGCATAGCCGCCCGGCAGATTGCTATGCGTCCCGTCGCAGAACGGAGGGGTCGCAGTGTGCTTGCATTCGCAGAACAAGACTTCCTCGTCCGCCTGCGCGCGATAGCGGACAGGCACCTTGCCCGAGCCCAGATGCGATTTTCCATCGCAGAAAGGGCCATTGGTGGATTGCCCGCAAGCACACCACAGGACGACTTGTCCGGCCCGCAGTTCGCAATACGAGGGTTTGCGCTTCGAGGGATTTTGCGATTTTTCGGTCACGCCCGTCACTCTACTGATGCTTGCTGGAAATGAGGTCCCGACATTCGGTCGGCTCCACCAAGGACCCTAGCTAGAAGCGGGCTGCCGCCATTTCAGGTGCCGTACCCAACATGTCGCGGTGGTCCTTGAGCGCCGATACGAAACGCGCGACATCGCCTTCGTCATTGTAGGCGTGGAAGCCGGCGCGGATCTTGCCGTCGCGGCAAGACGTGACGATGCCCTTGCTCGCCAGACTGTCGACCATCCCGACATCGTCGAGCGACGGTATCGAGATCAACGGCCCGCGCTGCGCGTCCTCATTCGGGTTGTTGAACGGAATCCCGGCCTCCGAAAGCGCATCGAGCGCGGATCGAGTCACGCGCCGGACCTGCTCCGCGATCGCGTCCAGCCCGGTATCGAGGATGAGCGACAGACCAGCGGATGAGGCGATGCAGGACGGCACCGGCGGCGTTCCGCCTTCGAAGCGGCGCGCCGTCTCGCTCGGGACAGACGCGAAGATGTCCATGGCGTCGAGATCGGCTTGCGCGAACCAGCCCGTGGCGCGGGGGATGAGCTGCGAGATCAGGCTGCCGCGCACGTACATGAAGCCGATCCCGGCGGTGCCCAGCAAGTACTTGAGCATGCCGCCGATGCAGACGTCCACGTCCAGATCGCGGGGGCGAATGACTTCCGTGCCGACGATCTGGTAGCTATCGAGCACGAGCAGCGCGCCGTGCTGATGCGCCATCTTCGCGATCGCGCGGATATCGTCATCGGAGATGCGCCCGCCATGGCGGTAGCAGACCTGGGAAATCGCGACGATCGCGGTTCGCTCGTCAATCGCCTGCTCGAAATGTTCGAGCGGAATGCGCCCTTCCGATCCCTCGGCGACATGGACCACTTCGCCGCCCGCCCGCTCCTGCGCGTGCCAGATCTGCGCGCTGGTGGGAAATTCGAAGTTGGAGACCACGATCCGGTTGCGCTCGGATCGGAAATCGAAGGCGCTCGCCAACGCGTTCAGTCCGGAAGAGGCCGAACCGGTGATCGCGATCTCGTCCGCATCGGTGCCCAGGAGGCGCGCCATCTTGGCGCGCACGTCTTCCAGCTCGCCGACCCAGCCTGCCCAGTCCGCACCGTTTTCGATGCGCCCATCCATATACCCCGTCAACGCATCGCGCACACCATTGGCAAGCAGTCCGTACGATCCGCTGTTGAGATAGGTCAGTCGCGGAATCGAAGGAAAGTTCGCGCGGAAGTCGTCGACATTGAAGGATGCAGGCACAGTTCGCTCCGGCAATTGGGATGAGGTCTAGCAGGTTTTCGGGCAGCCGCGCCGGTCAACCGATCAGGCTGCTCAGCAGCAGGACCACGATGGCGACCGGGACGGGAAAACGGATGACGCGGCGCCAGATCGCAAGGCCGCGCGCGCTGAAATCCTCGCTCGACTTCATCACCGTGCGCATGATCCATCCCGCGAAAATCGCGATGAGCAAGGCGTTGATCGGCAATAGCAATTCGGCAATGCCGAAGTCCAGCGCATCGAAGAACGTCTTGGTCTCGAAACCGGGCACGAGCGCCAGCGGATGAAAGTTCGCGAGCGGCCCGAAGGACAGCAGCGACGGCAAGCCGATCAGCCAGATCGCGAAGGCCGCGCCGAATGCCACCGGCCCGCGGCGCCAGCCGGTCAATTCGCGCAGGACGGCCACGACCGGCTCCAGCATGCCCACGGCCGTGGTGAAGGCTCCGAGCGAAACGAGGGCGAAGAACACGATCCCCACGAGACGTCCGCCCGGCATCTGGCCGAACGCCACCGGCAAAGTCACGAAGATGAGGTTCGGACCTTCGGCAACACCCATACCGCTGGACAAGGCGATCGGGAAAATGGCGAGTCCGGCCAGCATGGCGACCACGATGACGGACAGCGACACGATCGCGGACGATTGCGCGATCGACACACCGCGCGGCAGATAGGCACTGTACGTCATCAGCACGCCCGCGCCGATGGCGGTCGAGAACAGGGCCTGTCCGAACGCCGTGAGCAGGCTGGCGCCGGTAACCGCTTCGAAGTTCGGCCGAAGCAGGAAGGCGACGCTTTCGGAAATATCGAATGTCACCGCGTTGTAGATGACCAGTCCGACGAGCACGATGGCCAACGCAGCCATCTTGATCTTCGAAATGGTCTCGATGCCCTTCTGGACGCCGAGCGCGACGACCACCGCCACCAGCAGGATGAAGCCGAACTGGAAGAGCGATTGCCGCAAGGCGCCGGCAATGAGCGTTTCGAACAAGGCCTTGGAACTGTCCGCGTCTGCACCGGGGAAGCCGGTGAACACGGCCTCGCGCGCATAATCGACACACCAGCCGGCGACGACGCTGTAATAACTCAGACCGAAGAACGGCACGGCCACGCTGAGCCAGCCGATCACACGCCAGAGCGGAGACGCCGCTTCATCGGAAACGAGCCGCCGCATCGTCGCGAGCACGCTGCCGTGTCCGCGCTTGCCCATCGCCATTTCGGCGATCATCAAGGGAATGCAAAGGCACACCACGAAAGCCGCATAGATGAGGACGAACGCGCCGCCGCCATTGGCCCCCGCCACGTAAGGGAAGCGCCAGAGGGTGCCCAGTCCGATCGCCGCAGCGGCCGTCGCCAGGATGAACCCCAGCTTCGATGACCAGACCTCGCCGCCCTCGGAAGGGGGCTCGGCACGCGAAGACCTGGCATCGGACATAGTGGCTCCCTGTCACACTACATATGCATTTGCATATACTTGCGTATGTTGCAAGGCGGTTCTAGATCATGAGAAGGGCCATTCGAGGGACGTCGTGCAGGAAACAGAGAACGCGGCAGCAAGCCATTCAGTATCCGTCGACGATCTCGAAAGTGGAAACGGATGGATCGACGCGTACATCCCCTATCAGCTCTACAAGGTCACGAGCCTGCTCAACGTGCGCTTGCACAAGCGACTGCGGGCGACGGGCGTCAATCTCTCGCAATGGCGGATCTTGAGCGTTTTGCGCGCCTATGGCAGATTGAATCTCTCGCAGATCATCGAACATACGCTGATGGAGCAGCCGACAGTCAGTCGCGTGGTCGTCCAGCTGGAATCGGACGAACTCGTATCGCGCCACAACAGCGCCGAAGATTCGCGGATCGTCGAGGTGGTCATCACCAAGAAGGGTGCGGAAACATTCAATGAGATCATCCCCACCGCCTTCCGCCATCAGCGGATCGCATTCGATAGCCTGGAGCCAGCCGAACTCAAGATGCTCGACGAGGTCCTGCGCAAGATCGAAAAGAACATCACGCAGGATTTCTAGGTTTTCGCATCGTGCATGACCTCGAGGGCGCCCTGCCGATTAGCGGCGTCCATACCATGTTCTATTACGAGGATCTTCAGGAGGCGATCGACTGGTACGATCGCATCGGCTTCAAGAATGTGCTGAAACTCGATTTCGTGTCCATTTTCGAGATCGGCCCCTCGAGTTACCTCAGCTTGGTGGATGCGACCGGCGGAAGTCAGCGGCCCCTGCGGGATGGCAACAAGGGCGCGATGCTGTCGATCGAGACAACCAACCTCGAACTCTGGCACCAGACGCTGTTCTCCAAGGGCATAGAAGGTACCGGCGCCGGCGCGGAAATCGGATGCGGCGGCCGAACCATCGAGTTCAAGCTGCGCGACCCCGGCGGATACACGCTCGAATTCTTCGAATGGCTTTGATCCTCACGCATTTGCGCTGAGCGAAGATCGGCCTTCCGACACATCGCCCTTGAAATATCCACTTTCATATATTAGCGATATGTTTCAAGCATGAAATTGTGGGGCGCGCAGCTGATGAATGCATTCCGGAAATTGCTTATGCTTGGTGCGGTGGCACTGTCGGTTCCGGCAAGCGCCGTGCCAGTCACTTCCACCGTCGCCGACCTCCCTCCCGGCCAGCCAGAGCATGCCGTCGCGCGAAAGGCGGTTCCGACGATCATCCATGCCGGCACGCTGCTTGCGGTTCCCGGCGATCGACCCGTTCGGAATGCCTCGGTCATCCTGGTCGATGGCAAAGTCCGGGCGGTCATGCCCGGGTTCGTCGATGCGGCGTCCGCCGGACTTCCTGCCGACGCCCAGATCATCGACCTTCGCGACAAGTTCGTGCTGCCCGGGTTCATGGACATGCACGTCCATCTTCAGTCCGGCGGCGCCAGCCGGACCGACCCCATGCTGCGCCTGCGCGAGCCGAGCGAATATTGGGCGCTCAATGCGTACGTCAACGGCGTCGCAACGCTGATGGCAGGCTTCACCACGGTCCGCGATCTCGGCTCCACGGGCGACGTCATGTTCGGCCTGCGCGATGCGATCCGTGACGGGATCGTGCCCGGTCCCAAGATCATCGCCGCCGGTGAAGGGATCAGCCCCACCAATGGCCACGCCGACGCGCACGGTTTGCGTCGCGACCTCATGGAGGCCGAGATTCGGCCGGGAGTCTGCGATGGCGCCGATGAGTGCCGCAAGGCCGTTCGCAACGCAATCAAGTATGGCGCCGATGTCATCAAGGTCCACGTCACCGGCGGTGTGCTCGACGAATCGGACGCCGGCACCGAGCAGCAATTCACCGACGACGAACTAAAGGCCATTGTCGAGGCCGGCCACATGATGGGCCGCAAGGTAACGACCCATGCCCACGGCAAGTCGGGCATCGATGCGGCGGTTCGCGCTGGTTACGATTCCATCGAGCATGCCATGTGGGCCGACGAAGAAAGCCTGCGCCTGATGAAGGAGCGCGGCACGTGGCTGGTGCCCACCGTATGGCCGATCACCTGGGTGGGCGATTCTCCCGAGAAGATCGCTCAAGGGCCGTTCCGCAACCTGCGACCCAATTCGTTGGCCAAGCTCTACAAGCTTGGCGACCAACCGAAGAAGATGGTGCGCATGGCGATCCAGATGGGCGTGCCCATCGCGCTCGGCACTGACAACGGCATTGCGCCGCACGGCACCAACGCGCGCGAGATGCTCGAATACGTCAACGCAGGCATGAGCCCGATGGAGGCTCTCAAGACCGGTACCGTCAACGCGGCCATGGCCGGCGGATTGCGCGATCGCGGCAAGCTCGCACCCGGCATGGCCGGCGACGTCATCGCGCTCGACGCCAATCCGCTGGACAACATCGACGCAGTCCTGTCGGTCAATTTCGTCATGCGCGACGGTCTCGTTTTCAAGCAGGATGGCCAGGAGGTCAGCGAATGAAGTTCCCAACCCTCAAAACGGTGATTGCCTCGGGCGTTGGTTCGCTGGCGCTGGCCCTTTGCGCGCCGGCGCTCGCCGAGGATTACATCGTCGACAACGTGACCCTGATCGACGGCACCGGTCAGCCTGAACAATCGGCGATGTCCGTCGGTGTCGAGAACGGCCATATCACTTTCGTGACGCCGACGTCCGCGGCTCCGGCCGTGCCAGGTCGCCATCTCGACGGTGCCGGCAAGTTCCTCATGCCTGGCCTCATGGACGTTCATATTCATTTGCAGGGTGCGCGTGGCGGCGACGGCAAGCGCCTCGTCGGCGTCGAGCGGGGCAAGGGCGAGCGGACATCGCCGACGCCGGAATTGCTGCGCGTCGAGAAGGAAGCCCACGAACTTGGCCTCCAAGCGCTGGCCAGCTACCTCTATTCGGGCGTCACCACGGTTTACGATGCGGGTAACGTGCCGCAGCACATCATGGGGCTGCGCGCCGAGGAGCGCGCGGGCAAGATCCTCTCGCCGCGCATTTTCGCGACCGGCAATCTTGTGACCTCGCCCAACGGCCACGGCTCCTCGATGGCGATCAAGATCGGCGACTGGACGCAGGACCGCCAGAAGCTGCTCGACTACCTCGAGGAGCAAAAGCCGGACGTCGTCAAGCTGACGTATGACGAGCATGGTTGGGGCACCCGCCCGATGATCGACAAGTTCCCGATCGAGCTGATGCAGCAGGTGATCCAGGAGATCAATCTGCACGGGCTACGCACGACCGCGCACACCTCGAGCGAATTGCGCGCGACCGAAGCGATCTTCGCCGGGATCGACAGCCTCGCGCACCCGGTCATCCAAGGTCCGATCACCGAAGAATTCGCCAAGCTGATGGGCGCCAAGAAAGTGCCGATGGCCACGACGCTGACGATCGGCGAAGGCTACAGCCGCCTGGTCGAGCATCCCGAATTCCTCGATCAGCCGCTGTACCAAGCGTCGCTTTCGGCCGACGCGATCCGCAAGCTGCGCGAGGAGACCGCGCCGCAATGGAAGGAGCGCGGCTGGACCTGGTGGATGAAAGTCATGACCCCGGTCGCGCAGGAAAACATGCGGATGGTCGATGCCGCCGGCGGTATCGTCGCCATCGCCACCGACCAGACCATCGGCCCCGCCGTCCATCGCGAGATGGAACTGATGCAGAGCGCGGGCGTGCCTGCTGCGCGCATCGTCGTGATGGCGACGCTGAACGGCGCCAAGCACCTCGGCAAGGACGACGTTCTGGGGTCGATCGAGCCGGGCAAGTTCGCCGACATGGTGCTGCTGAACGCCGACCCGACCGTGGACGTCAACAACGCCAAGCAGATCGTCTGGGTGATGAAGAACGGCATGCTGATCGATGAAGACAAGCTGCCGCTGGCCGGCGGCACGCGGGCTCTCAGGCGCGCCGAGCGCTAAGCCAGGTCTCCTCCCGCGCATTCCCTATTTCCGCAATGCGCGCGGGAAGAACACGAACCGGAACGAGCAAGGACACCCGATGGAACAGATCGCCCGGCGAATCCGCGAGGCTTCGCCCAAGAGCTTTGGAATGTACGAGAAAGCGATGAAGCTCGCCGCGCAAGGCGCCGACCTCATCCATCTCGAAGTCGGGCGCCCGTGCCACGACACGCCCGAGCACATCAAGGATGCCGCGATCGCGGCGTTGCGCGCCGGTGAAGTGCACTATTCCGACATGCGCGGCATCCCGGAACTGCGCCAGGCGCTGGCGGACAAGCTTCAGGCCGAGAACGCCATGAGCGTCGATCCCGATGAGATCCTCGTCACCAACGGCCTCACGCACGCGGCTTTTGCGGCAATCATGGCCACGATCGATCCGGGCGATGAAGTCATTCACCTCGAACCGTTCTACCCCCAGCACGTCGGCAAAGTGGAACTGGCGGGCGGACGCATGGTCGCCGCTCCGCTCGATGCCGCGAACGACTTTCGCATCGATCCCGCGCTGATCGAGCCGAAAATCACCGATCGCACCAAGGCGATCGTCCTGATCAATCCGTGCAATCCCACCGGCCGCGTCTACGAGCGCGCCGAGCTGGAAGCGCTGGCCGATCTCGCGATCCGCCACGATCTGCTGGTGTATTCGGATGAGGTCTACGAAAAGGTTCTCTACGACGACAGCAAGCATTGCAGCATCGCCTCGCTGCCCGGCATGTACGAGCGTACCATCACGTTCCTCGCCTTCACCAAGGCCTATGCGATGGACGGCTGGCGGCTGGGCTGCGCGATCGCGCCGCCGGCGATCGTCAAGGCCATGATGGCCATCACGATGAACGACGTGACGCACGTGAACACGTTCATTCAGTACGGTGCGATCGAGGCCGTGCTGAGCGGCAATGAAAGCGCAAGGCGGATGAAAGAGGCCGATCGGGTCCGGCGCGACAAGATGGTGCGCGCGCTCAACCAGATGCCGGGCGTCACGTGTGCAGTCCCGCAAGGCACGATCTATGCTTTTCCCGACGTGAGCGCGCTCGGGCGCCCCTCGCAGGCGATCGCCGAAGCCATACTCGAGGACGCCCACGTCGTGGTGGAAGCCGGCAGCTTCTACGGGCCGGCGGGCGAAGGCCACTTGCGTCTGTGCTTCGGATCGGAAAGCGAAGAGCGGCTGGACGAGGCGCTCGAACGCCTGTCGCGCTTCTTCAACGGCCAGTCGGAGGGCTGACGCCCCTCCCCTTGCGCGATGGCCGTGGTATGGTCGTTCTGACGTGACCGAACCATTGCAACAGGGACTGGCAGACGCGCTCGCAGCGCTGCGCGCGGGCCGCGACAAAGACGCTCGGCAGCGGCTCGACCGGCTGCGCGAGCGCTGGCCGGCAGATGCAGATGTCCTGCAATTGTCCGGCATGCTGCTGCGCAAGCAAGGCGATCAGCGCGGAGCGGCGGAGCTGTTCCGCCAATCGCTTGCCGCCCGCCCCGCGCAACCGCACGTGCAGCATGGCCTGGGCAATGCCCTGCTCGCGCTTGGCGAACGGGAAGCGGCGCGAAAGGCCTACGAAGCGGCCCTCGCGCTCGCGCCAGACTTTCTCGATGCCCGGATCGCGCTCGGCGAATGCGAGCTGGCCGATGGCGCCGCCGACGCCGCTGTCGCGACGCTCCGCTCGGCGGTCACCGCGGCGCCGGGGAATGGCCGTGCGTGGTCGTCGTTGGGTCGGGCGCTGCGTACGCAAGGCGAGCATGACGAGGCGATCGAGGCCCTGACTCGCGCGGCGCAGCTGCGCCCCGGTCATGTGGGCACGCTCTACAACCTGGCTGTCGCGCTGCGTCTGGGCGGGCGACCGCAGGATGCGGCG
This sequence comes from Novosphingobium aquimarinum, assembly GCF_009746585.1. Lineage (GTDB taxonomy): Bacteria > Pseudomonadota > Alphaproteobacteria > Sphingomonadales > Sphingomonadaceae > Novosphingobium > Novosphingobium aquimarinum. The sequence goes on along the minus strand of NZ_WRPO01000007.1, from coordinate 122,023 downwards.
CTGCTGCTGGAAGAGTGCCTGAGGCTGCGCCCCGGCATGTATGAGGCCAGCTTCGTCCTGGGCCACTGTCGCCAGGAGCTGGGTGAGATCGAGGCAGCGATCGCGGCCTATCGCCAGGCCATCGCGGCGCGCCCCGGCTCGCGCGAAGCGCACGACTCTCTCAGTCGTCTGCTTTGGCAACACGGGGACAGCGAGCGTTACCTCGAAAGCTACGGGCAAGCGCTCGTCCGCAACCCCGACGACACTCCGCTCCTCGCCGATCTGGCTGCCAAGCTCAGTCAGGTAGGACAGGTCGAGCAAGCCGTTGGCATCCTGCGCGATGCCATCGCGCGCGGGCTGGAAACGCCGGAAATATGCTACCGCCTCGGCCAGGCCCTCGCGACGCACAAGGGCCCGGCACGGGAAGAAGCGATCGCGCCGCTGCGCAAGGCCGCGCTGGCATCGCCGCCCGATCACGGCGCGCGCTACGAATGGGTGCGGCTGCTGCTCGAGATGGGACGGCTCGAGGAAGCCCGCGACGCCCTGCAACCATTGCGCGACGCTCTGCCCTTCGATCAGCAAGGCATCGCGCTCGATCAACTCCATCGACGCTTGACCGGCGAGGAACGGGAACCTGCGGCGATCCATGCCGAGCGCACGGTCTGGTCCGGCGTCCTCGCACCGCCGCCGGGCTATGCCGACATTACCCAATTCAACCGCGATCTTGCTGCTCTGCTGGGCCAGCTTCACCACCACCGGCAGCATCCGCTCGACCAGACCTTGCGCAACGGCACGCAGACGGTGGGCGAATTGCTCGATCGGCGCGAGCCGCTGCTGCGCTCGTTGCGCGCGATGCTGGAGAACGCCATCACGGATTACATCGCGCGCATGCCGGATGACGAAAGCCATCCGCTGTTTGCGCGCAAGTCCGCGCAGTTCCGATTTTCCGGATCGTGGTCAGTGAGGCTGGCGAGCGAGGGCCATCATCTCAGTCACATCCACCCTGCGGGCTGGATCAGCTCCTGCTACTACGTCTCGGTTCCCGATACGATTGCGCAGGGTGAAGACGATGCGGGCTGCTTGGTGCTCGGACGCTCGAACCTCGATTGCGGCCCTGCAGACCAGGTGGCTCAAATCGTACGGCCCCGCCCCGGCCTGCTCGCGCTGTTTCCCTCGTACCTCTATCACGGCACCGTGCCGTTTCGCAGCGATCAGCCGCGGCTGACCGTCGCCTTCGACGTCGTTCCGGCCTGATCCGACACAAAGAGAACGGCCCGCCCTGCGATGAACGCAGGGCGGGCCGCCGGGTCGTTAGTGCTGGCTCAGAACCGCAGCTTGGCGCCGAGGAAGAAGCGGATGCCGAGCGGGTCGTACGTGCTCGGATAAGTGTTCAACTGCTCCTGCGCGCTGCCGATCAATTGCTGGTGATTGTCCAGCGCGTTGAGCACGCCGCCGAACAGCGAGTAATGCTCCATGTCGTAGCTGAACGAGATGTCGAAGTAGTTCTCCGGCTTGATCTCAGGCACCGGCAGCGCGCTGGCCGCCGCGACGCCACGAATGACACGGTCATCGGTCACCTTGCCCTGGTAACGCCAGCGCAGGCTTCCGGTGAAGCCGCCCACCTTGAGCGTCAGCCGCGTGTTCGCCTTGAACTCGGGCAAGGGCTCCCCGCAAGTGAGGCCGAACGCGCCTGCGCATTCGTTGACGCGATCGGGCAGCGCCGCCACCGCGGTCACATCAAAGCTGTTGAGCCAGTTCGCCGTCGTCGAGATGTTGAGCAGCGCCTCGTTGTCGCCGATCATACCCACCGGGATCGAGTAGCTGAGGCCAAGATCGATACCGTCGGTCTGGATCTTGCCGATGTTGGCGAAGAGCACGCTGACGCCGCTATTCTGACCCGCGGCATTCGTACCCGTGCCGATCGTGCCGTCGTCCTGACGGATGATCGAACGGCAATACGGGCTGTTCGCGTCCTGCACCTGATTGTAGCACAGATCGAAGACGTTGTTGATCGAACCACCCAGCCGCGCGATCGCATCGTTTACCGTGATGTTGTAGTAATCGAGCGTAACGACGAGACGCGGCATCGGCTCGAACACGGCGCCAACGGTATAGGTATCCGTCGATTCCTCTTCGAGGTCGGGATTGCCGCCGACGATGCCCGAGACCTGGAAGCTCGGCTGCACGCCGCTGGTGCCGACGATGCCGTTGGGGACACCGGTCGCCACGCAGAGCGCTCGGATCGCGGAATCGCTGGCAGCCGAGGCAAGCGCACAAGGATCGCTGGCGGCTTCCGAGACGCGCGACTGGGCGGAGAAAAGCTCGTTCACGCTCGGCGCACGCACCGCGCGTTGGTACTGACCGCGCACGCGCAGGGCATCGAACACTTGCCACGTCGCGCCGCCGCCGTACGTCCACACGCCCTTCACGTTGTCGAGCGAGTAGTCCGAATACCGGAACGCGCCGTTCAGTTCGAAGCCGGTGAATACGGGCAGGCGAAGCTCGCCGAAGAATTCCTTGATGTCGTATTCGCCGAAGGTCGGCTCACCCACTTGTCCGACGCTGCCGGTTGCCGGATTGAATTCGGCGGAAACCTCGCGCCATTCGAAACCGGCCGCGAAGCCGGCGGGGCCGGCGGGCAATTCGAGCAGTGTCCCGGTGACCGAAGCCGTCGCGACCTTCATCGAGGTCTCATACGTGCTGACTTGCCGCTCGGTTATGAAATCGATGCCCTCGGCCGAAATGTTCGGGCCGAAGATGTTGAGCGGTACGCAGCCATTCGCCGGATTGACGCAGACGAGATTGCCGTTGTCGTCGAAGCGCGTGGTGACGCCCTGCGCATAGCGCGAGGCGACGATGTTGCCGGTCGTCGTCAGCACGTTCTTCGACTTCGCGTAGGAGTAGTAGGCATCCCACTGCAGATCGGTCATGAAGCCTTCGCTGAGCGACCCGATGTCGCCCCGCAGACCGCCCACGAAGCGATAGGCGTCGCGATCGTAATTCGCGTTGCGGGTCGAACCTTCGGCGATACGGCGGCCGATACTGACGGTCGTGTAGCCGTCGCCGCGCGTGGCCGCCGGAATCAGGACGGGTCGTCCGTTGGCACCCAGCACCGGGTTGTTGTTCGCATCGAGCTGCACGGTCCCTTCGCTCTGATCGAGCGCGCGGAACAGGTCCTGCAAACCGGGCGTCAGGAACGGGCTGTCGACCTGGATCGAATAGCTGCCCGTCACCGGCGTCGCGGCATACTGCGTTTTGGTGCGGTTCGAGCTGTAGAGACCTTCGAAGTAGGCCTCGATCCCCGGTGTCACTTCGTAGTGCGCCATGCCGCCGAACTGGTTGCGGACCAGCGGAAGCTGCAGGTAATTCAGCGGGTTGAAGTTGTAGCGATCGCCCGGCACCACGAAGGGGCTGACTTGCGAGCCGGTATCGTCGAACTTGAAGCCGTTCGACGTCAGGTTCGAAAGCCCCAGCGCGGCAAGGGCGCTCTGAACCCCGGGACGCGCGTTGAGCGCGGCGCCGGCGGGAAGCCCGGCAATGCGACCGTTCGGGATGCCCGCGCTACCGCCGCAGGCGAGCGCCGGAGAGCCGTTGACGACGGTATCTTCCAGAAAGCAAGCCGAACGGGCGCGCGCATCGGCAAAGGTCGGCTCGCGGTTGTAGTAGTTGTAGAAGACCGTGACATTGCCGCGATCGTCGGCGAAGTTCGCGCCGGCCACGAGATCGAGATTGAAGCGCGCGGAATCGCCAGCCGCGGTGATGTCGTACTGGGTCGAGGCTTCCACCCCGTCCATGTCGTCCTTGAGGATGAAGTTGACGACGCCCGACACCGCGTCCGAGCCGTAGACGGCCGAAGAACCGCCGGTGATGAGCTCGACGCGCTTCACCAGCGCGGTCGGGATCGTATTGACGTCGACGATCTGGCGCGCGTCGAAGAAGACGAAGCGCCGTCCGTTGACGAGGATGAGATTGCGCTGCGGCCCGAGACCGCGCAAGTCGAGAGTGGATGCGGCGCTGGTCTCGTTATTGGTAAACGCACCTTCGCCCGGCACGACTTGCGGCAGCGTGTTGAGCAGCGACTCGACAGTCGCCGTACCCGTGAGCGTCAGCTCCTCTTCGCCGACAACGGCGATCGGGCTGACCGATTCCACGTTCTGCGTCGCAATGCGCGAACCGGTGACGACGATGGCCTCGCCACCTGCCGGCTCCTCCACAGGACTAACTTGCGCATGTGCCGCGGTCGCCATGGCGATGGTCGAGCTGGCAGTGCAAAGGATCGCGTTGAACGCGGTTCTCATCGAAATAAATTGGCCCACAAATCCCCCTGGAACTTTGGTTTCGGCGGGTCCCCCAGATGCAATCTTTTTGAGTTTCTGAGGCAAACGTACGCCAACCATCAACATTGTCAATGCAAATGCATATATTGAAGAATGTTTATTTGCATTTTTCCGCAGCAGCTCGGGACGGGCAACCCTCGTTGCACTTCGCCGACATGGGCACGCTTCGATGCGAGGGCGTCGCGATGGCGAGCGGGGGCCGCAGTGGTGCGCAAGTCCCGCTGTTCCGCGTGGGGAGCAAGACGGGCTTAGGCAGGGCCTGGAATTTTCTTCGAAATCTTTCGAAGCCAAACGCGTCACAAACATGTAGGAGGCCGGCGGAGCTGTCGATGCGATGGACTGGCCGGGCACATGCGAAGTCTCGTGCAGCCGGCCGCTGCCCCATCGATCCGACGGCCGCTGGTCGCGCAATTTCGCGCGCCGAGCCTTAAAATGTGAGTTCAATGCCCTTTTCAAACCTCCCGTCGTTATTCGGCGATGCCCTCGCCGAGCGTGGCTATGACAGCCCCACTCCCGTCCAAGCCGCGGTCCTGGAGCCCCAGGCCCTGGGACGCGACCTCGTCGTCTCCGCCCAAACCGGCTCAGGAAAGACCGTGGCCTTCGGATTGGCGATGGCCGGCGAACTCATCGGCAGCGACGGGACGATGCCCCGCTCGCGCACGCCGCTCGCGCTGGTCATCGCGCCGACGCGGGAACTGGCCTTGCAGGTCAGTCGCGAACTGGCCTGGCTTTATGGAAAGACCGGCGCGCGCATCGCGACGTGCGTCGGCGGCATGAATCCCTCGCAGGAGCGGCGCACGCTGCAGGCCGGGGCTTCGATCGTGGTGGGCACGCCGGGGCGTCTTCGCGACCACCTCGAGCGCGGCGCGCTCGACCTTTCCGCGCTTGCGGCGGTCGTGCTCGATGAAGCCGACGAGATGCTGGACATGGGCTTCCGCGAGGATCTCGAGGAAATCCTCGACGCGACGCCGGAAAAGCGCCGGACGCTGCTGTTCTCCGCGACGATGCCCCGCCCGATCGAAGCGCTGGCTCGGCGTTACCAGCGCGATGCCTTGCGCATCTCCACCGTGGGCGACGACCGCGGCCATGGCGACATCTCGTATCAGGCCGTCACCGTCTCGCCGTCCGAGATCGAAAACGCGGTGGTCAACCTGCTACGCTTCCATGAGGCGGAAACCGCCATCCTGTTCTGCGCGACGCGCGACAACGTGCGCCACTTGCACGCGACTCTGCAGGAGCGCGGATTCACCGCCGTGGCGCTGTCGGGCGAGCACTCCCAGTCCGAGCGCAATCAGGCGCTGCAGGCGCTGCGCGATCGGCGTGTGCGGGTTTGCGTCGCGACCGACGTCGCCGCGCGCGGCATCGATCTGCCGACGCTGACTCTCGTCATCCATGTGGAAATCCCTCGGGACGACGAAGTGCTGCAGCACCGGTCCGGCCGCACGGGGCGCGCCGGCAAGAAGGGGACGGCGGTCCTGATCGTTCCCTATCCCCGTCGCCGGCGCGTCGAGGCCATGCTCAACCGCGCGAAGATCCAGGCGGACTGGATCGAGGCCCCGAGCCGCGAAGCCATCGCCAAGCAGGATCGCGAGCGCCTGGTCGCGACCTTGCTCGAGCCGGTCGAGCTCAACGATACCGATCGCGAGCTTGCCCAGCGCCTGCTCGCCGAACGGACCCCGGAAGACATCGCGGCGATGCTGGTGCATGCGCACCGCGCCAAGATGCCCGAGCCGGAAGATCTGATCCAGAACACGCCCGAGGCACGGCGCGAAGCGCAGAAGGAACGGCATCGTCCCGGCTTCGAGGACGTGGTCTGGTTCCGCATGGACGTCGGACGGCGCCAGAATGCCGATCCGCGCTGGATCCTGCCGCTGCTGTGCCGTCGTGGTCACATCACCCGCAACGAGATCGGGGCGATCCGCATCGGGCAGGACGAGACCCATTTCCAGGTTCCGCGCGCCATCGTCGGCAAGTTCGGCGAAGCCCTGCAGCGGACCGCCGGTTCCGAGACCGAGGAAGAAGCGGTCCAGATCGTGCAATCGACGGAACCGCCTCGCGAAACCGCAAGGCAGAACCGAAGGAATGCGCGGCCTGGCGGCCATGGCGGCCCGCCGAAGTACCAGGCCAAACCGCACCGCAAGGGCCCCGGCAAAGCCCAGAGATCGAACGATGGCGCGCCGCCCTATGCCAAGAACAAGAAGAAGCCCGGTCCTGGCCGTCGGAAGGACGGATGAGCGAAGCCGAGCGGTCGATGCGGGTGCTCGTCGATGCCGACGCGTGCCCCGTAAAGGACGAGATCTATAAGGTTGCGCTGCGCCACAAGGTGCCGGTCACCATCGTCAGCAACGACTGGTTTCGAGTGCCGATCCATGACCTCATCGATCGAGTGGTGGTCGACGACAGCTTCGATGCGGCCGACGACTGGATCGCCGAAGCATCGCACGAGCTGTGCGTCGTGATCACCTCGGACATCCTCCTGGCCGAGCGTTGCCTGAAAACCGGAGCAAGCGTCATCGCGCCGACCGGAAAGCCTTTCACCCGCGCTTCCATCGGCAATGCCGTCGCGGTTCGGGCGATCATGAGCGACTTGCGGGCGGGCGGCGAGCAGATCGGCGGACCGCGACCGTTCAGCAAATCGGATCGATCGCGGTTCCTGCAAGTGCTCGACACGGAACTGACGCGGATGGCGAACCGCCGCTAAACCCGGTTGCTTCAGGGTTGGCAGTGGACGTTCCCGAACGGCGCATTATATACAACACGTTATGCAAGCTGCTTCAGCCACCGCCTGCGCGGGATCCGCGCCGAGAGGCCGTCCCCGGGAGTTCGATCCCGATGAGGCCCTCGCCAGCGCGCTGCGCGTGTTTTGGCAAAAGGGCTACGATGGCGCCTCCATGGCCGAGCTTACCGAAGCCATGGGTATCACGAAGCCCAGCCTCTATGCCTGTTTCGGCAACAAGGAAGCGTTGTTCCGCAAGGCGCTCGATCTCTATGAGCGTGACAAGCTTTGCTATGTCCGATCCGCACTCGAGGAACCGACCGCGCGCCTCGTTGCCGAACGCATGCTCAATGGCGCGCTCGCAACGCATTGCGGCGACAGCGATCCGCAAGGCTGCCTCGGCGTGATCAGCACGATGCCGTGCGGAATCGAAGCGGAAACCATCCGTGCCGACGTGATCGCGCGTCGCCGCTCCTCGGAACAGGCGATGATCGCACGCTTCAAGCAAGCCAGGGACGAAGGCGACTTGCCCGACCATGTCGATCCCGAGGGGCTGGCGAATTACCTGACGACTGTCCTCCAGGGGCTGTCGGTGAAGGCGACCAGCGGCACCGATCGCGAATCCCTCAAACGCATCGTTCAGACTGCCTTGGCTTGCTGGCCCTGCGCCTGACCGCGAAGAATTTTCATTCATTTGCGGTTCAGCCCTTGAAACGGGCTCATCACACCTAATTTACCGCTTGGTACAGAAATAGCCTTGACCAAAACGTCAGGTCTAAATATGTACTGCTTAGTACAGAACGTAGCGTCGGCACGAGCCGAGAAGCGAGGCCGCATGGCACCATCCACTTTCCGCCGGTCGTCCTGACCGGCTGACCTGACGGGGCGCGAGCGCCCTTTCGAAATCACCGAACGGCTGCTGCCGCGCGAACCCTGTTCGTTTGCGATGCATCCGGCCGCCTATTCTCATGTCCGATGCCCCCCGCATCGGCATACCCCGGCGCGCGTATCCCCTTGCCCCCCCCGACGCGCGCCGGGGCTCTTACGACTGGAGACGCACCCATGGCGTTCATCGACTTCAAGGCCATCGAAGGATCCGCGTTCGAGACGCCGTCCTTGGCATCGGCCGGCTTCGCGCCTGTGCACGCAACAACCGAGGCCGAAGACCTCAGCCCGTTCGAATGGCGGGTGGTCGAACTCGCCAAAGAAGATGGACGCAGCACGCTGGCGCCGCGCCGCAAGCGCGGCTGGTTCGCGCGGCTCATTTTCGGGCCGCAGCCGCCCTCGCGCGAGTTGGCAAACGAGAGGCTCGAGGCGCTGCGCCGGCTCGCGGTGCATGCCTGGCATGACGGATACCTGCTGCCGGTATCGGCGATCAAGGATGCCGTCCGCATGGGCTATACCGAGTTGCAGGCCGGGCGCGTCATCGACCGCATCGTCGAACAGCGCCTGCTTCGTAAGGGAGCGGCGGCATGAATCTCCCATTCAAGCCGGACGATGCCACCTCGTACGAACCCGTTTCACAAGACTACCCGGAAGACATGCAAGGCAAGCATCGCCGTGGCCGCTGGCTCGGGATCGCCGCGCTTGCGCTGATCGTCACCGGCGGGATCGTCTGGACGACGCTCGATCACGGGCCGGAAGCGAATGCGGCCATACCGGCCGCGACGGTCGAAGTGGCAGCGCCGCTCAGCCGCGAAGTCCTGCTGTGGGATGATTACGTCGGCCGCTTTTCGGCGAGCAACACGGTCGAGGTCCGCCCGCGCGTTTCGGGCGCCATCACGGCTGTGCACTTCCGCGACGGCGACTACGTTCGCAAGGGCCAGCCGCTGTTCACTGTGGATCCGCGCACGTTCCGCGCCGCGCTCGCAGAAGCGCAGGCGGATGTCGCCTCGGCCCGCAGCGCGCTGGAATTGGCGCGCGCCGACTACGCGCGGGTGTCCGACCTCACCGGCGACGAGGCGATCGCCGCGAGCGAGATCGACGCCCTGCGCGCGAAAGTCCGCGCGACCACCGCCGCGCTAGCCGCCGCCCAAGCCCGCGTGCGCGGACGTGCGCTCGATCTGGAGTTCACCACGGTGCGTGCGCCGATCTCGGGGCGGGTCTCCGATCGTCGCATCGATGCCGGCAACCTCGTATCGGGCGATGGCGGTTCGTCCGCGACATTGCTGACGACCATCAATGCGATCGATCCCATCCGATTCGACTTCGATGCTTCCGAGGCGCTGTTCCTCAAAGCGCAGCGCGATCGCGCGGCCAAGCGCGACTTGTCCGATGTCGACGTTCGCCTGCAGGACGAGGCGAATTATCGCTGGCACGGCCGGCTCGACTTCACCGACAATGCCATCGATCCGCGGTCCGGGACGATCCGGCTGCGCGCCGAATTTGCTAATCCCGACGGGTTCCTCACGCCCGGCATGTTCGGCAACATGCGGCTCGCGAGCGGCGGCAAGGCCCAGGCGATGCTGGTACCCGATGCGGCGGTGCAGCCGGATCAGAGTCGCAAGATCGTCCTTGTCGTCGGCAAGGACGGAACCGTCGCCGCCAAGCCGGTGGAACCCGGTCCGCTGGTCGACGGCCTGCGCGTCATCCGCAAGGGATTGTCGCCTCAGGACAGGGTCGTCGTCTCGAATTTCGGCGCGGCGGTGCCGGGATCGAAGGTCGAGGCACGCCTAGGCAAGATCGTGCCGACGCGTGACACCACGACGCCTACGAGTCCCGAAGCGCCTGCAGCTGCCCAGGCCACGCTGATCGATTGACGCGCCCCCTGCGGCGCGCCTCAACAAACGGACATTCGAACATGCGCTTTTCCCGGTTCTTCATCGACCGGCCGATCTTCGCTGGCGTGATCGCGGTAATCATTACCGTGATCGGCACGCTGGCCTTTCTGGGCCTGCCGATCACGCAATACCCCGATGTCGTCCCGCCGACGGTCACGGTCACTGCCCAGTATCCCGGTGCCTCCGCGGAGACGGTGGCGGATACCGTCGCCGCGCCGATCGAGCAGGAGATCAACGGCGTCGACGACATGCTCTATATGAGCTCGCAGTCGACGGGCGACGGCAAAGTCACGATCACGGTGACCTTCGCGATCGGCACCGATCTCGATGCGGCGCAAGTCCTCGTGCAGAACCGCGTCGCCATCGCGACCCCGCGATTGCCCGAGGAGGTCCAGCGCTTCGGCATCGTCACGCGCAAGACCTCGCCAGACTTCCTGATGGTCGTGAACCTGCAATCGCCCGATGGTACGTTCGATCGCGGCTACTTGTCGAACTATGCGCTCACGCAAGTGCGCGACCGGCTCGCCCGAGTCGAGGGCGTGGGCGATGTACAGCTGTTCGGCGCGCGCGACTACGGCATGCGCATCTGGATCGATCCGGGCCGTGCCGCCGCGCTCGATCTGACGGCGGGCGAAATTCTGGCCGCATTGCGCGCGCAGAACGTACAAGTTTCCTCGGGTGCGCTCGGTGCGCCGCCGGTGGCTAACGGCAGCGCCTATCAAGTCGGCGTCGAGATGCAGGGCCGGCTGGCCGATCCCGAACAGTTCCGCGACATCGTCATCCGCACCGATCCGGACGGGGGGCAAGTGCGCGTGCGCGACGTCGCCCGCGTCGAATTGGGCGCGCAGGACTATACCATCAACACCTATCTCTCGGGCAAGCCGACGGTCGTCATCGCGGTGCTACAGCGCCCCGGCTCGAACGCGCTCGCAGCCGCCGACGCGGTGCGCGCCGAGATGGACAGTCTAGCGACGACCTTCCCCCAGGGTCTCGAGTACTCGGTCATCTACAATCCGACCGAATTCATCGGCCAGTCGATCGACGCGGTCTACCACACGCTGTTCGAAGCGGTCGTGCTCGTGGTGCTCGTCATCCTGGTGTTCCTCCAGAATTGGCGCGCCGCGATCATCCCGATCATCGCGATTCCGGTGTCGCTGGTGGGAACGGCGGTGATGCTCGCCGCGCTGGGCTATTCGCTCAACAACCTGTCGCTTTTCGGCCTGGTCCTCGCCATCGGGATCGTCGTCGACGATGCCATCGTCGTCGTCGAGAACGTCGAGCGGTACATCGAGGAAGGGCTGTCGCCACTGGAGGCCGCCCGCACTTCGATGGACGAGGTTTCGGGCGCGTTGGTCGCGATCGTGCTGGTGCTGTGCGCGGTGTTCGTGCCTACGATGTTCCTGTCCGGGCTTTCGGGTGCTTTCTACCAGCAGTTCGCGGTCACCATCTCGACTGCGACGGTCATCTCGCTGCTGCTTTCGCTGACGCTTTCGCCCGCGATGGCGGCGCTCCTGCTGCGCCCAAGGACTCGAGCAGCAAACGATGCGCCGCGCTGGCGCCGGATACTTCAGGGTGCCGGCGACCGGTTCAATAACGGCTTCGAGCGGCTGTCCGATCGGTATTCCCGCCTGACGAGTAAGTTAGTCTCGCGCCCGCGCAGCGTGATGCTGACCTACGGCGGTCTGATCGCCGCGACGGTCGGGATGTTCTGGGCCACGCCGACCGGCTTCGTGCCGCAGCAGGACCAGGGCTATTTCCTCGCCGCCGCGTTCCTTCCGCCGGGTTCCTCGCTCGAGCGTACCGACGCCGTGACGCAGGATCTGGCCAAGCGGCTCCTGCCGATCAAGGGGATCCGCGGCGCGGTAATGTTCGCCGGCTTCCACGGCCCCTCGCGCACCGCCTCACCCGATGCTGCCGCAATTTATTTCCCCTTCGACAGCTTCGAGGAACGGCAAAAGATCGGCGCCAACTACGACACGATCATCAAGCAGGCGCAGGAAGCCATTGCCGGCTACGACAAGGCGCAAGTGGTTCTGCTTCCCCCGCCCACGATCAACGGGATCGTGCCCGCCGGTGGCTACCGCATGATCGTCGAGGATCGCGAGGGGCGCGGCTACGGCCCGTTAGCGGAGGCCGCTGGCAAGCTGATCGGTCCTGCCAATCAGGCTGAAGGTCTGACGCAAGTCTACAGCCTGTTCAACATGGCCACCCCGCGCGTCTTCGCCGATCTCGACCGCCGGAAGGCCGACATGCTCGGGGTGCCCCCAGGACGCGTGTTCGAGGCGATGCAGATCTATCTCGGATCGGCCTTCGTGAACGATTTCAACCTGCTTGGCCGCACTTACCGGGTAACCGCGCAAGCCGACGCGCCCTATCGCGGCTCGACCGCCGACATCGCCAATCTCAAGACCCGCTCGGCGTCCGGCGCGATGGTTCCGATCGGCTCGGTCGCGACGTTCGAGAACAAGACCGGGCCCTACCGCGTGGTGCGCTACAACCTGCTTCCCGCGATCGAAGTCGATGGCAACTCGCTGCCCGGATTTTCGTCCGGCCAGTCACTGGCGACGATGGAAAAGCTGGCCGACGAGGTGCTGCCCGCAGGCTATGCGCATGAATGGACCGGGATTGCCTTTCAGCAGCAGTCCGCCGCGAATACTGCCGGTGTCGTGTTCGGCATGGCCGTGCTGTTCGTGTTCCTGGTGCTGGCCGCGCAATACGAGAGCCTGACGCTTCCGCTGGCGATCATCCTGATCGTGCCGATGTGCCTGCTGGCCGCGATGGCGGGAGTGAACTTGCGCGGGATGGACAACAACATCCTGACCCAGATCGGCCTGGTGGTGCTGATCGCGCTGGCGGCCAAGAACGCGATCCTGGTCGTCGAATTCGCCAAGCAGGGCGAGGAGGAACGTGGGCTAACGCCGGTCGAAGCGGCGGTCTACGCCGCGCGCACGCGCCTTCGTCCGATCCTGATGACCAGCTTCGCCTTCATCCTCGGCACCATACCGCTGGTCCTGGCCGAGGGTGCCGGGGCCGAGCTGCGGCAAGCACTGGGCACCGCGGTATTCTTCGGCATGGCGGGTGTGACCGGCTTCGGCCTGCTGTTGACGCCGACCTTCTACGTCGTGTGCCGCGCCTTGGGGGATCGGATGTCGCGCCCGCGCCCGGCCCGCGATGCCGGCGCCCTGCCGCAGCCCGCTGAATAGGAGCTTGAAAATGCGATATCGCACAATTTTCGTCGCCCTGCTCGCTGGGGCTAGCTTGGCCGCTTGCGCCGCCGGGCCCGACTATGTCGCTCCGGTCCCCAGCGTGCCGGCGCAGCAAGACTTCATCGGTACCGCGCGCAGCACGGCCGTCACCGCGCAAGCCCCCGAGGGCGACTGGTGGCGGCTTTATGACGATCCCGTGCTCGACCGGTTGGTGGAGGATGCACTTTCGGCCAATACCGACGTTCGTGTGGCCGTCGCGCGGATCGAACGTGCTCGCGCCTCGTTGCGTGGCGCTCGTTCCGACCGCTTGCCGGCGACGACCATTGGTGCCGGTGCGACTTATGGACGCGTGCCCGCAGCCCAGAGCCTGCCGGGGGTAGACCGCGAGCGACGCACCGTCGATGGCGGCATCGAGATCAGCTACGAAGTCGACTTGTTCGGGCGCGTTTCGCGCGGAATCGAAGCTGCGACCGGAGACTGGCAAGCCGCGCGCGAGGATGCGGATGCGGTGCGGGTGACCGTGGTGGCGGACACCGTGCGCGCTTATGTGGAAGCTGCCGCCAATGCCCGGCGCATCGCTGTCGCCCGCAGCACGATAGACCTGCTCGACCGCTCGCTGCGGATCACCGGGGTGCGCGCCGAACGCGGCCTGGCCGACAATCTCGACGTCATCCGCCTGCGCCAGCTTCGCGACCAGCAGGCCGCCGAGATCCCGCCGCTGCTGGCGGAGCGCGAAGGCGCCCTTTTCCGGCTGGCGACGTTGACCGGCCGTACGCCGTCCGAGCTTCCAGGCTATGCCGCCGCGCGCCAGGACACGCCCAAAGTGGCGCAGCCGATCCCGGTCGGCGATGGTCGCGAACTGCTCGCGCGGCGTCCGGACGTCCGGGCTGCGGAACGACGTTTAGCCGCCGATACGGCGCGGATCGGGATCGCGACGGCCGATCTCTATCCGCGCATCAGCTTCGGCGCATCGGCCGGATCGACCGCGGTCGGCGCGACCGATCTGTTCGGCGGCGGCGCGCTGCGCTGGCTGGTCGGGCCGCTGCTCTCGTGGGCGTTCCCCAATCAGGAAGCCATTCGCGCGCGCATCGGCCAAAGCCGCGCCGATGCCGCCGCCGATCTCGCCAGCTTCGACGGCACCGTGCTGCAAGCTCTCGAGGAGACCGAGACGGCGCTGACACGCTACCGCAACGCCCTGCTCCGCCAGGAATCGCTGGAACAAGCTCGCAACGCCGCTGCCCGCGCCGCCAAAGCCAGCCTGGCGCGACAGCGAGTCGGTCGCATCGACTTCCTCACAGTGCTCGATGCGCAGCGGACCCAGGCGAGTGCCGATCTCGACTACGCCGAATCCGAGGCTGCCGTGGCTCTTGCCCAGGTCGATCTGTTCCGCGCGCTTGGCGGACGTTGGGAAACCGCACGGTGATGCGGGCCTGCGTCGCCACAATCGCGCTCGATGCCCACGCGTCTCTCGAAGCGAACGAGCGTCAGCCTATCCCGTCCCAAGGGATCGATTAAGCGCAGATGAAACCGCGCGGAGACCGCCGGGATCGGCGAGCAGATCGGTAGCCCTTTCGCGAACAGTTTGATCGAACAGGTCCCCCGCCATATAGGGCCATGCATGGCATCCTGTGATTTTTGTGTAGTGCGCAACCGCGCGATCTGTTCAGCCCTCGAAGGGGCGGAGCTCGCCGCGCTCAACGCGATCGGCCGCACGCGCACGGTCGAGCCCGGCGAATCGCTGATCTGGGAGGGCGAGGATTCGATCCTCGTCGCCAACGTGATCGAGGGCGTCCTCAAGCTTTCCTCCAACACGGAAGACGGGCGCGAGCAGATCGTCGGCGTGGTTTACCCCTCGGACTTCATCGGCCGACCGTTCGGCGGGACCAGCGGCCACGGCGTCACCGCGCTGACGGAGGCGAAAGTCTGCGTGTTCTCGCGCGGCGATTTCGACGCCTTTGCGCATGAGCATCCCGCCCTCGAACACAAGCTTCTCGAACGAACCTTGGGCGAACTCGACCGGTCGCGGCGCTGGATGCTCCTGCTTGGACGCAAATCTGCTTCGCAAAAGCTGGCAAGCTTTCTGGTCGAACTGTCCGAACGCTTGTCGGGCAACGGCTGCGCGATCGATGCCGAAAAGCCGAACCGACGCACCATCACGCTGCCCTTTTCGCGCCAGCAGATCGCCGATGTGCTCGGCCTGACGATCGAAACGGTCAGTCGCCAGTTCACGCAGCTCAAGCAGGACGGCATCCTCGAACTTCCTTCGCGTCGCGAAGTGATCATCGCGGATTTCGACGCGCTCGTCGCCGAGGCCGGATGAACCGGCCATCGGCGACGCTCGACTGGCAGGAGCACCCTGCATCGACGCGGCTCAGAAGCGATAGCTGACACCCGCACTGAGCACCCAGGGATCGAGCTTGTGCTTGGTGGTCAGCACTTCGGCCTCGCCGGCCTTGACGTGAAGCGTGGTGTTTACCCAGTACTTCTTGGCGTCCAGCGAAAGACCGAAACCGCCATCGCCCAAAGCGACGTCCACACCGCCTTGTAGCGCCACGCCCAGTTCGTTGCTCATCTTCAGGCTGGTGGCACCCAGCGCCCGAGCGGTCTCGCCCGGTTTCTCTCCGAAGATCACGAAAAGGGTCGGGCCCGCACCGATATAAGGCTTGATCGGGCTACCGGTATCGAGGTGCGCTTTCAGCGTCACCGTGGCCGGCAGGATCAGCACGTGATTGACGATCCGCGTGCCCTCGAGCGCGCCCGACCCGTTGACGTGGTGCTGAGTGAAGCAGCAGATCGTCTCCACCGAGAAGCTCTTGTTGAAGAAGTATTCCGCCGCGAGCGTAGGCACGTAATTATCATTGGCCTTGGTCTGGCTACCGGTGGGCAGATTGAGATCGTCGCGCTTGAGCTTGTCGATCTTGCCGTCGGGAAGCACGGCGGTGCCGAGGACCTTGACCTGAATCTTTCCATCCGGACTGCCGGCCTGAACGGGGGTGGAGGCGAGAGCCGTCGCAGCCGCGATTGCGGCCATGGCGAGAGTCTTCTTCATGGATCTTTCACTTTCGAGCCGATGGGGACGCCCCTTGCGTCCAACCTTCGATGCGGCTGCCCATCCCCCCTGCCATGAGTGCGGCATACGCGAATTGATTGCGCTCAAATTCACCGGAATTCGGCCAATCCTTCCCGATTCCCTGCAAATTTGACTCGGGTCAATGTGAGGGAGCCGGCGATGCTGCACGGGGCCGGTCACGTTCAGCTTCAAAGAGTGCAACTTCATGGAAATCGTGCTCCAGCGCGCCGGCTTGTGGTTCGCCGTGCTCCTTCTCGCGGTGGTCGCCGCAGCGATGGCGGTGGATTCGGGCTTCGCCATTCATATGACCATCATCGCCACTGCCGCCTTCGTGGCGCTATGGGTGTCGGTGAGTTCGGCGGACTATGGCGCAATCGCACGCGGCATCCTGCGCATGCCCTCCGATCCCGGTCGATACGACGACGATCCGATTCGCTGGGGCGTCATTGCCACGGTCTTCTGGGGCGTCGCGGGCTTCGCCGCCGGGCTGCTGATCGCGGCGCAGCTGACCTGGCCCTGGCTGAACCTGGAGCCTTACCTCAATTTCAGCCGTCTGCGCCCGCTGCACACCAGCGCCGTGATCTTCGCCTTCGGCGGCAACGCCTTGGTCGCCACGAGCTTCTACGTCGTGCAACGCACGTGCCGGGCCCGGCTCGCGCTGCCCGGCCTCGCGCGCTTCGTGTTCTGGGGCTACCAGCTGTTCATCGTGCTCGCCGCGACGGGATATCTGCTCGGCATCACTCAGAGCAAGGAATACGCCGAGCCCGAATGGTACGTCGACTGGTGGCTGACGATCGTCTGGGTCGCCTATCTGCTGGTGTTCGTCGGCACGATCCTGAAGCGCAGCGAACCGCACATCTATGTCGCGAACTGGTTCTACCTCGCCTTCATCCTGACCGTGGCGATGCTCCACGTCGTCAACAACCTCGACATGCCGGTGAGCCTGCTCGGCTCCAAGAGCTATCCGCTGTTCGCCGGCGTCCAAGGCGCGCTGGTGCAGTGGTGGTATGGCCACAACGCGGTCGGCTTCTTCCTGACCGCCGGCTTCCTGGCGATGATGTACTACTTCGTGCCCAAGCAGGCCGAGCGCCCGATCTACAGCTATCGGCTGTCGATCATTCACTTCTGGTCGTTGATTTTCCTCTACATCTGGGCCGGCCCGCATCACCTCCACTACACCGCGCTGCCCGATTGGGCGCAGACGCTGGGCATGGTCTTCTCGGTCATGCTGTGGATGCCGAGCTGGGGCGGCATGATCAATGGCCTGATGACGCTCAACGGCGCCTGGGACAAGGTCCGCACCGATCCGATCATCCGCATGATGGTGATGGCTCTCGCCTTCTACGGCATGAGCACCTTCGAAGGCCCGATGCTTTCGATCAAGAGCGTCAACAGCCTCAGCCACTATACCGACTGGACCATTGGCCACGTCCATTCCGGCGCGCTCGGCTGGAACGGCATGATCACCTTCGGCGCGATCTACTACCTGGTCCCGCGGCTATGGGCGAGGGAGCGGCTCTATTCGCTGCGGCTGGTGAACTGGCACTTCTGGCTCGCTACCATCGGCATCGTCTTCTACGCGGCGAGCATGTGGGTCGCCGGCGTGACCCAGGGCCTGATGTGGCGCGAATATGGTCCGGACGGCTACCTGGTGAACAGCTTCGCCGACACCGTCGCGGCGCTCCATCCGATGTTCGCCCTGCGGGCGCTGGGCGGCCTCATGTATCTCGCCGGTGCCGGCATCATGGTCTGGAACGTGTGGGCGACGATTCTCGGTCACCTGCGCGAGGAGCCTCCGATGCGGGACGCTTCCTACGACGCCGCGGCCGACCGCCCCATCGTCGCGTCCGCGCCGCTCGGCACCAACTGATCCGAACAGGAAAGAACCTCCCATGACCAGCATGGCAGAACGCCACAAGACGCTCGAAAAGAACGTCACACTCCTGGGTCTGGCCGCCCTCGTCACGGTCGCCATCGGCGGCATCGTCGAGATTGCCCCGCTTTTCTGGATCGACAATACGATCGAGAAGGTGGACGGCATGCGGCCCTATACCCCGCTCGAACAGGCGGGTCGCGACATCTACGTGCGCGAGGGCTGCTACGTCTGCCACAGCCAGATGATCCGGCCCTTCCGCGACGAAGTGGAACGCTACGGCCACTACTCGCTCGCGGCGGAATCGATGTACGACCATCCGTTCCAGTGGGGCTCGAAGCGCACGGGTCCCGATCTCGCGCGCGTCGGCGGCCGTTACTCCGACGAGTGGCACGTCCAGCACCTCACCAATCCGCAGTCGGTGGTCCCGGAAAGCATCATGCCGAAGTTCGGCTTCCTTGCGGAGAACGAGTTGAACGTCGCGGACCCCGCCGCCAATCTCACGGCCCTGCGCCGCGTGGGCGTCCCCTATTCGGACAAGGACATCCAGAGCGCCCAGGCCGACCTCAAGGCGCAGGCCGATCCCGAAGCCGATGCGGGCGATCTCGCGAAGCGCTATCCCAAGGCGCAGATCCGCGACTTCGACGGCGATCCCGCGCGTGTGACCGAAATGGACGCACTGGTCGCCTACCTGCAGATGCTCGGTACGCTTGTCGATGTCGACAGTGCCGCCGCGCAAGAGGAACTGGCTTCGGAGAAAGGGCGATGAACCTCTCCGCGAGCGTACATTCCACCTACGAGTTGCTGCGGCACCTCGCCGATAGCTGGGGCCTCGCCGCGATGGTCCTCGTGTTTGCCACTCTGGCGCTCTGGCCCTTCCGGCCCGGCGCCAGGAGCAAGAACGAGGATGCGGCTCGCATGATCTTCAAGGACGAGAACGATGGCTGACAAGCGTATCGATGAAGCCACTCAGACCGAAACCGTAGGCCATGAGTGGGATGGCATCGAGGAACTCAACACGCCCCTGCCCCGCTGGTGGCTGTGGACCTTCTATGCGACGATCGTCTTCGCGATCGGCTACTGCGTCGCCTATCCGGCCTGGCCGCTGGTGAAGCAGGGCACCGAAGGCGTGCTCGGCTGGTCCAGTCGCGGTCAGCTCGCTGATGAGATGAGCGCCGCCGATCAAGCCCGCACCAGCGTGCGCGAGGCGCTCGCCCGCATCCCGATCGAGCGCCTTCCGGAGGACGGCAACCTGATGCGCCAGGCCGTCGCCGGCGGTGCCGCCGCATTCAAGGTCAACTGCGTGCAGTGCCATGGTTCGGGCGCCGCGGGATCGAAAGGCTACCCCAACCTCAACGACGACGACTGGCTGTGGGGCGGCGATCTCAGAGCGATCGAGACTACGCTCATTCACGGAATCCGGCAGCCCGGCGACGCTCAGACCCGCATGAGCCTGATGCCGGCCTTCGGTGCCGTGCTCGAGCCCGCGCAGATCCAGGACGTCACCAGCTTCGTTCTCAGCCTCTCCGGGCGTGAGGCCCAAAGCGCCGCGGCGCAGCGCGGAGCGCAAGTCTTCGCCCAGAACTGTGCGGTCTGCCACGGCACCGACGGCAAGGGGCTGCGCGAATTCGGCGCGCCGAACCTTGCCGATGCCATCTGGCTCTACGGCAACAGCCGCGAAGCGGTGGCGAGCCAGGTTACCAACCCGAAGATGGGCGTGATGCCCGCCTGGGATCGCCGGCTCGATCCGCCGACGATCAAGATGCTGGCGGCCTATGTCCACTCGCTCGGCGGCGGAGAGGATTTTGTGGAGGTCGCGGCTGATCCTGCGGTGAAAGTCGATGAACAGCCCTGATCCGATCAAGACCGAAGACCGGCCGCTCTCGCTCTACGCGAAGCGCGAGCCGGTCTTCAACAAGCGCATCGACGGCAAGTTCCGGCGGATCAAGTGGGCGATCATGGTGGTCTGCCTGCTGGTCTACTGGATCACGCCGTGGCTGCGCTGGGATCGCGGGCCTTACGCGCCGGACCAGGCCGTGCTGGTCGACCTCGCCCATCGCCGCTTCTACATGTTCGACATCGAGATCTGGCCGCACGAGTTCTACTTCGTCGCCGGGCTGCTGATCATGGCGGGGATCGGCCTGTTCCTCGTCACCAGCGCCGTGGGACGCGCCTGGTGCGGCTATGCCTGCCCGCAGACGGTCTGGACCGACCTGTTCCAGCATGTCGACCGCTTCTTCGATGGCGATCGCAACGCCCGCTTCCGGCTCTACAAGGCCCCGTGGGGACCGGCAAAGATCGCGCGCCGCCTGGCGAAGTGGAGTGTCTATCTGCTGATCAGCTTCGCTACCGGCGGCGCCTGGATCTTCTACTTCGCCGATGCGCCGACGCTGCAGCAGGAATTCTGGTCGGGCACCGCCGCCCCGGTCGCCTACGCGACCGTCTTCGTCCTGACGATGACGACGTTCGTGCTCGGCGGTTTCATGCGTGAGCAAGTCTGCATCTACATGTGCCCGTGGCCACGCATCCAGACCGCCATGCTCGACGAAAAATCGCTGACGGTCACGTACAAGGACTGGCGCGGTGAGCCCCGCGGCAGCCTCAAGAAAGCCGCCAAAAACCCGGGTCAGTTCGGAGACTGCATCGACTGCAATCAATGCGTGGCCGTATGCCCGACCGGCATCGACATCCGCGAGGGTCCGCAAGTCGGCTGCATAACCTGCGCACTCTGCATCGATGCCTGCGACCGCGTGATGGCCGAGACGGGGCGCCCACGGGGCTTGATCGATTACGCGACGCTGGAAGATGCCGAACAGGAAAAGCGCGGCGAACCGCCCACGCGCCACATGAAGCTGATCTGGCGGCCGCGCACGCTGCTCTATTTCGGTGTCTGGAGTGCGATCGGGTTTGCGCTGCTGTTCTTGCTCGACGCGCGCGTGCACACCGATCTCACGGTCGCCAAGGATCGCAACCCGCCCTTCATTCTGCTGAGCGACGGTTCTGTCCGCAACGCATACACGCTGCGTCTTCGCAATATGGAGGGCCGTCCGCGCCGGATGGAAGTGAGCCTCGACGGGCTGCCAGGCGCGGTCATGTGGAACGAGGAAACGTCGGCCAAGCAAGCCGCGCGCACGATCTCGCGCGTGGTCCCAGCCGATGAGACGATGCCGATGCGCGCCTATGTCATGATGCCGCAAGGCGCCACCGGACAGGACTTCACGTTCGTGGTGCGTGCGCTCGACGACCAAGGCGAGGAAGCCCGCGTCGAAACCCACTTTGCCGCCCCCGGAGACGAACGATGAAGCGCGATGCAACCAGCAAGCCGTTTACCGGAAAGCACATGAGCCTCATCCTCGTCGCTTTCTTCCTGGTGGTCTTCGCGATCAACATGGCAATGGCGCGGCTCGCCACTTCGACGTTCGGTGGCGTGGTCGTCGAAAATTCCTATGTCGCCAGCCAGCATTTCAATCGCTGGCTCAACGAGGCTGCCGAAGAAAAGGCGCTCGGCTGGACGGTCGCGGCAGAGCGGCGCCCCGACGATCGGATCGAACTCCAACTCGCCAAGGTCCCGGCGGACGCACGTGTCACCGCAGTGGCCCGCCATCCCTTGGGACGCTTGCCCGATCAGGAGCTCTCGTTCGTCCAGAGCGCCGACGGGGGTTATGTGAGCAGCCAGCCGTTGCCTGCTGGCCGCTGGACCTTGCGGATCCTCGTCCGGGCCGATGCGGCTGTATGGCGTACCGAGCTAGCGCTGCATTAACGCCATGAACGCCCCCATCCCCACGGACCTCGGACCCACCGCCGTTTGCATCGACAGTAGGTTTACCGTGCCCGGCATGCGCTGCGCCGGCTGCATCGGCAAGATCGAGCGCGGTCTCGGTGCCGTGCCGGGGGTCGCGGCCGCGCGAGTCAACTTCTCGGCCAAGCGCGTCGCGGTCAGCCATGTCGCGGATCTCAGCGAAGACCAATTGCTGGAGCATATTCGAAAGCTGGGGTTCGAGGCGGAGCGGGCGTCCGAAAATCCGCTTGCGCGCGATGATGCCGAAACGCGCCGCCTGCTGAGGGCTCTGGCAGTGGCAGGCTTCGGCATGATGAACATCATGCTGCTCTCGGTCAGCGTCTGGGCCGGTGCCGGCGGTGAAACGCGATCCATGTTCCATTGGATCAGCGCGCTGATCGCAATTCCCGTGATTGCTTATGCCGGGCGTCCTTTCTTCGCCTCGGCGGCCATGGCGCTACGCTACCGACGGACGAACATGGACGTCCCGATCTCCATCGGGGTGATTCTCGCCACCGCGCTTTCGCTCTACGATACCGCGACGGGCGGCCCGGAAGCCTACTTCGACGGCGCGGTCATGCTGCTGTTCTTTCTGCTGGCCGGCCGCGCGCTGGACGCGATGATGCGGGCTCGGGCCCGCGCGGGAATCGAGGCGCTGCTCGGGCGCATGGGCCAGGGTGCGCACGTGGTCGAAGCCGATGGCAAGACCCGCTGGGTCTCTGCCGAGCATCTTGCCCCCGATATGGTCGTTCTCGTCGCGGCGGGCGAAGCGCTCGCTGCCGACGGACAAATCATCGAAGGCAACACCAGCTTCGATGCCTCGATGCTGACCGGAGAGAGCGAACCTCACCCTGCCCGGACCGGCGATCGGGTTTACGCCGGCACGATCAACGTGTCCGCCCCGGTGCGTGTGAGAGTCACCGCAGCAGCGCAGGACACCGCGATTGCCGACATCGCGCGGCTGATGGACGAGGCGGGACAATCGCGCTCACGCTATGTGCGAGTCGCGGATCGCGCAGCGAGGCTTTATGCACCTGCAGTCCATAGCCTCGCCGTGCTCGCCTTCGTCGGCTGGCTGGCGGCTGGCGCCGGCGCGCATCAGGCACTGACCATCGCCGTATCGGTCCTGATCATCACTTGCCCGTGCGCGCTGGGCCTCGCGGTGCCGGCGGCGCAAGTCGTGGTCGCCGGCGCGCTGCTCAAGCGCGGCCTGCTGATCAAGGACGGAAGCGCGCTGGAACGGCTGGCCGAAGTGGATATGGTGCTGTTCGACAAGACCGGCACGCTGACTTTGGGCGAGCCACGCCCCGTCGATCTCGGCGTCCTCGACGAAGACATGCGCAGTCTCGCACTGGCACTGGCGCAAGCCAGCCGCCATCCCTTGAGCCGCGGACTGGCTGCGGCACTGCGGGAAACCGGAACCACGCCTGTGCAGCTGGACACCATCGAAGAAACGCCCGGTTCGGGCTTGACCGCGTGCTGGCAAGGAAATTCCATCGCCCTCGTCCCCCCGGAAGACCAGAGCATAGGCCTCGCTTGCGATCTTCTCATCGAAGGCGGTCGCACGCGCATCGCCTTTGCCGATCCCCGCCGCCCGGATCTGCCCCAGGCCCTCACCGCATTGGCCGCTGAAGGCGTGAAGGCAGCGATCCTCTCCGGCGACCGCATCGCGACGGTCGAGGCCTTCGGTCGCGAACTCGATTTGCCCGCTCGCGGTGCCATGACTCCCGCCGACAAGCTTGCCGAGCTCGATCGCCTGCGCGCCGAGGGCCATCGCACGTTGATGGTGGGCGATGGGCTCAACGACGGGCCAGCCCTCGCCGGCGCGCATGTTTCGATCGCGCCGGGCAGTGCCAGCGACGTCAGCCGGCAGGCCGCCGACGCCGTATTCACCGGCGAGCGCCTCATGCCCGTCGTGCTTGCGCTACGCGCCGCGCGGATGACGCGGCGGATCGTGCGCCAGAATTTCGCATTGGCGGCCGGCTACAACCTCCTCGCAGTCCCGCTGGCACTCGCGGGGCTCGTCACGCCGCTTCTTGCCGCAGTCGCGATGTCGGTCAGCAGCCTGGTTGTGGTCGCGAACTCGCTGCGGCTTGCCAACGCGGCGAAGGAGCGGGTGGCATGACGATACTCGGCTTTCTGATCCCCCTCGCTTTGCTGATGGGCTTGATCGGTCTCGGCACGTTCTTCTGGGCGATGAAGAGCGGGCAATTCGAAGATCTCGACGGGGCCGCGCAGCGCATCCTGATCGACGACGAGAACGACCCGGTATGAAGACGATCGCGCTGATATCGCTCGCCGCGCTGGGCCCGGCGATGATCGGACCGCAGGCTGCGCACGCCGAGGGGATCGTCATGGCACTGTGCAGTGGCGGTACGATTTCAATCCCCGTTCAGCCCACGCAAGCGCCGGGCCCCGCACAATCGCCCTGCTGTGCCAAAGGATGCCGGAGCGGCGCTTCGCGCAAGCGGATTGATCGAACGCAATGATTCGCATGGCGCGAGCCGCGATAGTGCTTGCATGTGGTCCTATTATCCCGAGCTGCTGGCCAAACCCGTGCCACGCTACACGAGCTACCCGACGGCGGCCGCCTTCTCCGACGCCGTTGGTCCGACCGACTTCGCTTCCGCTCTGGAAGGCGCAGCGGGCGATGCCTCGCTTTACCTGCACATTCCGTTCTGCCGCAAAGTGTGCTGGTACTGCGGGTGCAACACCAGCGCCGCGGGGCGGACGTCTCGCGTCGACGCCTACCTTGATGCTCTGCATTCGGAGATCGCGCTGGTGGCGGAGCGAGCTTCTCCCGACCTTCGGTTCCATTCGATCGCCTTTGGCGGCGGCAGCCCAAACGCGATTTCGCCGATCCAGTTCGTGCGCCTGATCGACCGGCTGACGGTCGTCTTCGGGCTCGTCGATCCGGCGTTCTCGATCGAACTGGATCCGCGTTCGCTCGACGAGGACTGGGGGCCTTCGCTGATGGCGGTCGGCGTGTCGCGCGCGAGCCTTGGCGTGCAGACCTTCTCGCCCGCGCTACAAGCCGCGATCGGCCGCATCCAACCGGGCTTCTCGATCGAGAGGGCAACCGGCATGCTGCGCAAGTCGGGCGTCACCTCGCTCAATTTCGATCTGATGTACGGCCTTCCCGGGCAGACGCTCGAAGACCTTCAGGACAGTCTCGATCGCACCGTCGCGCTCGGGGCGGACCGCATCGCACTTTTCGGATACGCACACTTGCCGCAGCAAATCGCCCGTCAGCGCCGGATCGACGGGTCGGCGCTGCCCGATCAGCAACAGCGCTTCGCGATGGCGGCATTCGGCTACGATTTTCTCGTCGACGAAGGCTATATTCCGGTCGGCTTCGATCACTTCGCGCGCCCTGGCGATCCGCTTGCACAAGCTGCCCAGAACGGGAATCTACGTCGAAATTTTCAGGGTTTTACCGAGGATCAGTCCGACATCGTCGTCGGTCTCGGCGCGTCGGCGATCAGCAGCTTTCCCGAGCTACTCGCGCAGAACGACAAGAACACCGGGCGCTACCGCATGCGCGCCGGCGCGAAACAACTGGCAACGTCATGCGGCGTTCGACGCACCCCTCGCGATCAGGCGATGGCGCGCGTGGTCGAGACGCTGCTTTGTCAGGGGGCAGCCGTTCTGGATGCCCCGCCCGGCCCGCAACTGATCGCCAACATGCGCCCCTACCTCGAGCGCGGTCTGGTGGACCTGACGGCGGAAGGACTGATCATCACGCCAAGCGGATTGCCCTATGCGCGCTGCATCGCGGCGCAAGTCATTGCGGACTTGCCCGAAAACCCGGCACGGCGGTTCAGCGCGGCCATCTGACACCGACCGAGTCGCGCCACGAGAAATAGCGGCGGCGGCGCCCGCCCTGCCTGCGTTTGCCGGGCGTTTCGCGTCAGCCGCTGGGATCGGGATCCGACGACAACGACGAGTACTGGGGCCGCTCCATCTGGAAGAGATCGGTGGATTGCGCGTAGCAGCCAGCACCGTGCATGCGGGCGACGAGATCCATGCCGAGCGTGTCCAGATGCAGCCGTTCCGTGTCGACGAAGGCTTCGGCAACATGGAAAGTAAGGACTTCGCCAATCACGACCGTGCTTGCCCGGGCCTCGACCGCTTCGAACAGCCGACATTCCATTGCCACGGGGGCAGTGGCGATCCGCGGCGGAGCGACGGTCAGCGAAGCTTCGACGGCAATCCCAGCCTCGGCCAGCTCATCATAGTCGGGCGGAGCATCCACGCTGGTGAAGTTCATCGCCGCGGCATCCGCCTTGGTGACGAGGTTCACCACGAATTCCTTGGTTTCGAGAATATTGGCCGCGCTGTCCTTATGGGTTCCGTCCGGATTGCGCATCATCCCGAGCGCGACCAGCGGCGGGTCCGCGGACATCATGTTGAAGAAGCTGTAGGGGGCGGCATTGCGCACCCCCGCCGCGGAAACTGAGGTCACCCAGGCGATCGGGCGTGGCGTGATCGCGGCCGCCATCAGCTTGTAGCGATCCTGCGTTTGCGTCTTCGAGAAGTCGAAATGCGCCACGACTACTTCCCTCCCGTTCGGCTGACGGCCTGCTGCGGCGCGACGTTGACCGAAAGGTTGAAGACGTCGGGCCGCGCATAGTGGCCGACCACATCGAAATCGAACTTCCCGCGCGCGACTTCGCCCGGATCGATCGTGGCGTAGATAATGCCCTCGCCTTCGTAGGACGGCCCCGCCAAAACCTGACCCAGCGGATCGACGATCATCGAGCCGCCACGCATCAGCACGAGGTCCGGATCATCGCCCAGCGCGCAATCGTAGTCCTCGGGATAGGCGCCGCGCGTGATGTGCTGGCAAGCCGTGAGCACGAAGCAGCGCCCTTCCAGCGCGATATGCTGCATCGTCGCGGGCCAGGTGTCGCGATCGTCGGCGGTCGGCGCGCAGTACAGCGTGACGCCCTGATCGTACATCGCCAGGCGCAGAGCCGGCATGTAGTTTTCCCAGCAGATCACCGCACCGATCTTGCCCAGGGGCGTCTCGATCACCGGCATCGTCGAGCCATCGCCGAAGCCCCAGATCAGTCGCTCCGCGCCCGTCGGCATCAACTTGCGGTGCTTGCCGACCACGCCGTTCTCGCCGTCGATAAACAGCGCCGTGCAATAGACCGTCCCCCCGTCCCGCTCGATCACGCCCATGACGACGAACAGCCCGGTTTCAGCCGTCGCTTCGACCAGCACTGCGATTTCCGGACCATCGAGGTCGATCGCCGCTTCATGATAGGCGCGGTAGTCGTCCCGCCCTTCCGGTTTGCGCATGCCCACTGGCGCACCGAACGAAGAGCCCTTGGGATAGCCTCCGAGGAACGCCTCCGGGAAGACGGCAAGCCGGGCACCGCCTGCCGCCGCATCGCGAATCAGCGCGGCGGCTTTCTCAGCGGCGGCAAGCGAGTCGAAGGGAATGGAAGCTGCTTGGACGACGGCGGCCTTGAACGGCTGGGGCATTTGGGCTCCTTTCGCTGGGAACTGGGCATGACGACCTTCGGACAGAATTGGTCATTAGTTGCATTTGACAGTTTTCTCAAATTGTTTTAAGCCTGTAATATCTCATGCAGGGAAAGGGGAACGGACCATGGCTTCCTCCAGTTATGACCAGTATCGGGAAGACATGATCGGCCGTGCCAACGTGGTCGATACGCCTGAACTGGTGGCATACTACAAGAGGCTCGAAAAGCACGGAACCGGTGCTTTGTGGACCGTGGCCAACAAGATCGAGCCCTGGGAACCCGCCTCGACCTCGGTCCCCTACATCTGGCGTTATCGCGATCTGCGCGACGACGTGATGAAAGCGCTCGAACTCGTGACGCCCGAGCAGGCGGGCCGCCGTGTGGTCTATCTCGAAAATCCCGGACGCGCCGATGTCGTCGCAGCTGTCGGCTGGCTCTACTCGGGGCTGCAAGTGATGGGCCCCGGCGAGATGGCTTCGAGCCACCGCCACTCCGCCTCGGCACTGCGCTTCATCATGGAGGGCCAGGGCGCCTTCACCAATGTCGACGGACAGAAGATGACGCTGGGCGCGAACGACTTCGTCCTCACCCCCAACGGCACATGGCACGAGCACGGCGTTTCCGAGGATGGCACCCCGTGCATCTGGCAGGACGGTCTCGACATTCCGCTGATGAACGCGCTCGAAGCGAACTTCTACGAGGTCCATCCCGACTTGCAGCAGGCGGTTTCCCATCCGGTCGACGCATCCACCTCGACCTGGGCCGGTACCGGGCTGCGACCTGCGGGAATGGCCTGGGCCAAGGCCTATTCGCCTTTGCTGAAATACGAGTGGGCGCCGACATACGATGCGCTTCAGCGCTACGCCAAGGCCACCGACGGCTCGCCTTACGACGGCGTGATGATGGAATACGTCAATCCGCATACCGGCGGCCCGGTCATGCAGACGATCGGCGCCTCGATGCAGATGCTCCGCCCGGGCGAAAAGACCAAAGCGCATCGCCAGACCGGCTGCTTCGTCTACCAGTGCGCCAAGGGCAAGGGCTGGTCGGTGATCAACGGCCAGCGCTTCGACTGGCAGGAACGCGATATCTTCGTGGTTCCCGCCTGGATGTATCACGAACACGCCAATGCTTCCGACACCGAGGATGCGTGCCTGTTCACGTTCAACGATCTGCCGGTGATGCGCGCGCTGGGCCTCTATCGCGAGGAAGCGCTGGGCGAGAACGACGGCCACCAACCGATACTTAACTGACAGACAGGGATATCCGATGCGTCTTGTAACTTACCGCGCCCATGTCGAGGCCGAAGCGCGCCTGGGTGCGCTCGTCGACGATCTCGTGCTCGATCTCGCCGCCTTCGGTGCGGTCGTGGGCGTGCCCTTCCCCTCGACGATGCTCGAGTTCATCGATCTCGGACCGCAGGCAGTCGCCATCGCGACGAAGCTGATCTCGGATGCGGAAGGCATGTTCCCGCTCGGCACTGCGATCCCGGCCAGCAACGTCATCCTGCTCGCGCCGATCCCCCGGCCGCGCAAGAACATCTTCGGCATCGGTCTCAACTACACCGAGCACGTGGCGGAAAGCGCCAAGTCGCTGGACACGTCGGCCGACCTGCCGCGCCAGCCGGTGATTTTCTCCAAGCCGCCGACGACGGTGATCGCACCGGGCGAGCCGATCCGCCACAACGCCGAAATCACGCAGCAACTCGACTGGGAAGTCGAACTCGCTGCGGTCATCGGCAAGACCGCGAAAGGCGTTTCCCGTGAAGAGGCGCTGGCTTATGTGTTCGGATACACCGTCTGCATTGACATGAGCGCGCGCGACTGCCGCCGCGCCGGCCAGTGGATCTATTCCAAGGGTCAGGACAGCTACGCGCCGATGGGCCCGTGCATCGTCACTGCCGACGAGATCCCCGATCCCCAGACGCTCGATCTCAGCCTCGAGGTCAACGGCGTCAGCAAGCAGGCGAGCAACACCGCTTACATGCTGTTCAAGGTCGACGAACTGGTTGCGGACATCAGCAAGGGCATGACGCTCCAGCCCGGCGACATCATCGCCACGGGCACTCCGGCAGGCGTCGGCGCTGGCAGGGATCCGCAAGAATGGCTGTGGCCCGGCGACACCATCGTCGCGACGGTCGAAAAGATTGGCACTCTCACCCACCCGGTGGTGAAGGCCTGAAGACGTCCCTCTGACTGACAAAGGGGGGGATGCTCCGGCATTCCCCCCTTCTTTTTGTCTGTTCGAGTAAGGTGCCGAGTTCAGTCGGCTGGGACGAGGATTCTTTCGATACCCGCGCGCATATCGTCCGGCCAAGGCGCGGACTTGTGGCGATCGAGGTCCATGCACACGAGGGCCACTTCGGCCCTGAAGCGCGGCTCGCCGCCGCAATTCACGGACACGTCGATGGTGCAACTGCTGCGCCCCAGCCGCAGCGGCGTGATCGCGAATTCGAGCACGTCGCCGAGCCGGCTCGCCGCGATGAATTCCGCTTCCAACTTGACGGTCGGCACGCCCACGCGCCGGTCCAAATGCATGGCGGCGAAGCTCACGCCGATATCCTGCGCAAACCAGTCCTCGACGGCGCCGTTGAGCATTTCGAAGTAGCGCGGGTAAAAGACGATTCCGGCGGGGTCGACATCGGCGAAGCGCACCAACGCATCGGTAGTGAACGGCATGCGAAAACTCCGGGCCTAGACCAGCGAGGTCTTGAGTTCGGTAAGGAGGTCAAGCAGTACGCGCTGCTTGTCCTCGGGAAAGTCGGACAGGGCTTCGAGCACCCAGCCGTGATGCGCGCTTGCCAGCTCTTCGAAGCGCACGTGGCCCGTGGGAGTCAGCGAAACGATCGCCGAGCGCCGATCCTCGGGATCGGGTGTCGCGGCGACGAGGCATTCTTCCTGAAGCTGCCGCACCACCGCGGTTACGTTGCCGTTGGAAACCAGCAGCGCGCGCGACAGCTCACCCATGCGCATCCCTGCCTCGCTTCGGGCAAGTGTTGCGAGGACATCGAACCGCGGCAGCGTGGTATCGTACTGTTCCTCGAAATTGCGGCGCAGGCGCTTCTCGATGATCTTGGCACATTCGAGCAGGCGGATCCACGCGCGCAGTTCGAGCGGACCGCCACGTGCGGCTGCACTGCTTGAGCTCGCCGTGCTCTTCGTCATCGCCACCTTCGGACGCCCCTGATCGTCGCCCGCTATCGAACGTGTTGTCATGGCGGATCGCCATAGCGTGCCTCCGTGGGAAGTCGATTCCCAAGCTGCGGCGTCGAGCGTGGGCTTCGACAGGCTCAGTCCTTGCGGATGCGGGGTCAGGCTGACTTGGCGCTGCGGCTGCTGCGGTTCGGCCCCTCGCAATCGCGTTCGCCCCGAGCTTGGCGAAGGGCCTGCGCCAACCGTCCGGCTCGGCACCCCCCGTTCCTCAGCCGCGCGAGCCGGATCGCAACGCCTGATCCTGCCCGGGACGATAAGGAAGGGGCACGAAGAACTCGCCATGCTCTGCTTGTGCCGCAGCGCGCATCGTCCAGTGCGGATCGGCGAGGTGCGGCCGTCCCAGCGCGACCAGATCGGCGCGACCGGCCGTCAGGATCGAATTGATCTGGTCGGCATCAGTGATGTTGCCGACGGCAATGGTCGGGATTCCCGCCTCATTGCGCACCCGATCGGCAAACGGCGTCTGGAACATGCGGCCATAGACAGGACGTGCCGAAGGGCTGGTCTCACCCGCAGAAACGTCGATGAGGTCGACGCCCGCTTCGCGCAGCATCGCCGCGATCTCGACCGCCTCGCTGGCGGTAATCCCCGCCTCGCCCATCCAGTCATGCGCCGAGATGCGCACTGCCAGCGGCTTGTCCGCCGGCCAGGCGCCCCTGACGGCCTCGACCACTTGCAACGGGAAGCGCATCCGCGCTGCAAGATCGCCGCCAAAGGCGTCGCTGCGGTGATTCATCAGCGGCGTGATGAAGCTGGAAAGCAGAGTGCCGTGTCCTGCCTGGATTTCGAGCATGTCGAACCCGGCCGCCTCGGCGCGCTGGGTGGCGGCCACGAAATCCGCGACGGTCGCCGCCATCGCCTCTTCGGAGAGAGCTTCGGGGACGGGTCCGCCCTCGCGCCAGGGTTCGGCGCTGGCGGAAACTATCGGCCATGGCTTGTCGAGCGGCACGTCGTAACCCACGCCGTCGCCCGGCACGGCACAGGCCGCCTTGGCGCCCGCATGCCCGATCTGGGCACACGTATGCGCTTTCGAATGCGTGTGGGCGAAAGCGTTGATATCCGCCCATCCCTCGATCTGATCATCGTTCCACAAGCCCGGGCAAGCGGGTGTCGCGCGGCCCTGTGCCGATACGGCAAGCATTTCGGTGACGATCAAGCCTGCCCCACCCAAAGCCCGAGCGCCGTAATGGACCGCGTGGAACGGTGTCGTGCGTCCTTCCGGATCGGCAGAATACGTCAGCATCGCCGGCATCACGACGCGGTTCGCCAGAGTCAGCGAGCGCAGCTTGAACGGGGTGAACACGGGTTGCACCGGCACGTTGCGCTGCGCGTTGCCTTCCCAGAACCAGCGCTCCATCCCCTCCAGCCAGGTCCGGTCGCGCAGCCGCAGATTCTCATGGCTGACGCGCTGCGAGCGCGTCATCAGCGAATAAGCGAACTGCGGCAGCTCGAAGCCGAGATACCGGTCGAGCGTTTCGAACCATTCGGTCGAATTGCGCGCGCTGTTCTGGATCTTGAGCACTTCGACGTGCCGCTCTTCCTGATACTCGGCCAGCGCGGCACGCAGCGCCTCGCGATCGTCGATCCCCGGCCGATCGAGCACTTGCGCCAGCTTGGTCGCGTCCTCGAGCGCCAGCTTGGTGCCGGATCCGATCGAGAAGTGCGCAGTGTGCGCCGCATCGCCGAGCAGCACGACATTGTCGAAGGACCACTGATGGCACACGACGCGGCGGAAATTGATCCAGGCCGCAGATCCGCGCAGATGCCCGGCATTGCCGATCAGCGGATGGCCATCGAGATGTCGCGCGAAGATCTTTTCGCACAAGGCGATGGCGGCGGCCTGGTCCATCTTGTCGAAGCCGAGCGCTTCCCAGGTTTCGGGCGCGCATTCGACGATGAACGTCGAATGGGTTTCGTCGAAACGGTAGGCGTGGGCCCAGATCCAGCCGGCCTCGGTCTTCTCGAACAGGAAGGCGAAAGCATCGAACAGCTTGGTCGTTCCCAGCCAGCAGAACCGGTTGCGGCGGGTATCGATGTCGACGTCGAACTTTTCGGCATGGGCGGTGCGCACCTTGCTGTTCACGCCATCCGCCGCGACGACGAGATCGAAGTCGGAGTACGCCGAAAGATCGGCCTCGAACTCGTGCTCGAAGTGCATGACGACGCCCAGCTCGGCTGCGCGCGCCTGCAGGATCTGCAGCAAGTGCTTGCGCCCGATGCCGATGAACCCGTGACCCGAAGACGTAATCGAGTCCGCACCGACCGAGACCTCGATATCGTCCCAATGCGCGAAGCTGTCGCGAATCGTGGCGGCGCTGACCGGGTCGTTGGCAACGAGATTGGCGAGCGTCTGGTCCGAGAACACCACACCCCAGCCGAACGTATCGCCCGCCCGGTTGCGCTCGAAAACCTGAACCTCGTGCGCGGGATTACGCAACTTCATCGAAATCGCGAAATACAATCCGGCGGGGCCACCCCCCAAGCATGCGATGCGCATCGACGCCTCCATTCAATTTAGTTTATACCTAAAATATAATGGTTGCATTTGCAAGTGGTTTGAAGCGCCTGCCCCACCGGCCGGTCTACAGTCAGTCCAAGTTGTCGTGCAGCCGGTTGAGCAGTTCGAGCGTGCGCGCGAAATCGCGGGCCGAAAAGCCCTTGATGATCCGGTCGTAGAGCGGCGCCGTCACTCGACGCGCATGCGTCAGCGTGGCGCGTCCCTGATCGGTCAGCCCCACTTCGGTCACGCGGCCATCCTGCGCGCTCGGCATCGTGGTGACATGGCCCGCGTCCGCCATCCGCTCGACGATCCGCATCATCGTCGACAAATTGATCACCGCCGACTTGGCGATCTGCCCGATCGCGACCGGCTCGTGCTCGCCCAGGATCATCAGCACGCGCCAAGTCGGGATGTCGATGCCGATTGCGCGCAGTTCCGGCTCGATCGCGGCATTGTATCGATTGGCGAGTCGATTGATCAGATAGAACGGATAGGCTTCCACCCGGAAATCATCCGATCCGGGATTGCCGAAGGGCCTCAGATCCTCGGTCTTGGCCATGCTCGGCGCCTTTCTCGTTTTTTGTTGCATATGCAAGTATCTGTGTTAGCCTTTTCCGCTATTGGTACACAGGAGATCGCATGTCCACCGACCAACTCCTTACGGATTTCGCGCAAGGCCTCGCTACCGGCGGCATCACCGTGGTCGATCTGACCCAGGAACTGTCCGAGGACACCCCCCTGCTGGTCCTTCCCGAACCCTTCGGCCAGACCGCCGCTTTCTCGCGCGAGGAAATTTCGCGCTATGACGAACGCGGCGTCGCCTGGCATTGGCACAACTTCACGGTGGGCGAGCATACCGGCACGCACTTTGATGCGCCGGTGCATTGGGTCTCGGGCAAGGACCTGCCCGACAACACGGTCGACAAGGTACCCCCCGCAAAGCTCGTCGGCCCCGCCTGCGTGATCGACGTCAGCAAGGAATGCGCGGGAGATGCCGACTTCCTGCTTGAGGAAAGCCACATTGTCGCTTGGGAGGCCGAACATGGGCCAATTCCCGCAGGCTGCTGGGTGCTGCTGCGCACTGACTGGTCGAAGCTGGATGGCGATGCCTATACGAACCGCCGCGAGGATGGCGCGCACACGCCCGGTCCCAACACCAGCGCGGTGCAGGCTCTGATCGACCGCGACGTCCTCGGTTTGGGTGTCGAAACGATCGGTACGGACCCCGGCCAAGCGCATTTGCTCGAGCCGATGTATCCGGCGCATACCCTGCTTCACGGCGCGGGTAAGTACGGACTTCAGTGTCTAGAAAATCTCGACAAGCTGCCACCCAAGGGCGCGATCGTGGTCGCCGCCCCGCTCAAGATCCGAGACGGTTCGGGCAGCCCGATGCGCGTCCTCGCCTTCGTGGCGAACTGAGCGCACGATGGCGGAGCGTTCCTTCAAGTCCGAAGTCAAGAAGCTCACCGCTGGTGAAGGCGAGACCTTCACTGGCGAGGGCATTCTCGCGGTCACCAAGGCGCTGCTGCAATCGGGCGTCGCCTATATCGGCGGCTACCAGGGATCGCCGATCAGCCACTTGATGGACGTGTTCGCCGACGCCAGCGAATTGCTGGAAAGCCTGGACGTGCATTACGAGGCGAGCGCTTCGGAAGCGAGCGCGGCAGCGATGCTCGCGGCTTCGGTCAATTACCCGCTGCGCGGCGCGGTGGCATGGAAGTCGGTGGTCGGCACCAATGTGGCGTCCGATGCGCTGTCCAACGTCGCGTCGGGCGGCGTCACCGGTGGCGCGCTCGTCATCGTGGGCGAGGATTACGGCGAAGGCTCCTCGATCATGCAGGAGCGCACGCATGCCTTCGCGATGAAATCGCAGATGTGGCTGATCGATCCGCGCCCCAACCTGCCCTCGATCGTCGATTCCGTCGAACAGGCCTTCCAGCTTTCGGAGGCCTCGAACACGCCGGTGATGCTGCAGCTGCGTGTCCGCTCGTGCCACATGACAGGCTCGTTCGTCGCCAAGGACAACAAGCGTCCGCCGATGACCGTATCCGATGCAGCCGACGCGCCAATGCGCGACACGCAGCGCATCGTGTTGCCGCCGGCGAATTTCCTCCACGAACACGAGAAGATCGAGAAGCGCTGGCCGGCGGGGATCGACTTCATTCGCGACAACCGGCTGAATGAGTGGTTCGGCCCGCAAGCCGCGCACGGCATCGGGATCATCGTCCAGGGCGGGCTCTACAACAACCTCAACCGCGCGATGGAGCGGCTCGGCTTCGCGGATGCCTTCGGCAAGAGCGACCTGCCGATTTACTGCCTCAACGTCACGTATCCGCTGATTCCCGATGAAGTCGCGGAATTCTGTCGCGACAAGACATCGGTCCTGATCGTCGAGGAAGGCCAGCCCGAATTCATCGAGCATGAGCTTAACACGCTGGTGCGCCGCGCCGGGCTCGACACGCGGATCGTGGGCAAGGATGTGCTGCCGCGCGCGGGCGAATATACCGGCAAAGTCATCGCCGACGGACTGGCCGATTATCTGGCGCAATACGCCCCGGAGATCGCGCCGCAGAAGCTCCCCTCGGATCTCCTGCCCGCCCCCGTCGCCACGGAAATCCCGCAGCGCCCCGCCGGGTTCTGCACCGGCTGCCCCGAACGCCCGATCTTCACCGCGATGAAGCTGGTGGAGCGCGAACTTGGTCCCAGCCACGTTTCCGCCGACATAGGTTGCCACCTTTTCTCGATCCTGCCGCCGTTCAACATCGGCAACACGACGATGGGCTACGGCCTCGGCAGCGCGGGCGCCTCGGCGTTCAAACCCAAGGACAAGCGCGCCATCGCGATCATGGGCGACGGCGGCTTCTGGCATAACGGCCTCACCTCCGGAATCGGCAATTCGGTGTTCAACAAGGACGACACCGTCACGATCATCGTCGACAACGGCTATTCGGCGGCCACCGGCGGGCAGGATATCCTGTCTTCGCGCGCCGATAACGACGAACGCGTCACCAAGACGCCGATCGCGCGCGCGGTGCGCGGCGTCGGCGGCACATGGGTGCGCGAGATCACGCGGACCTACGATGTCGCCCGCATGCGCGATACCTTGCGCGAGGCGCTGACGACGCCCGAGAAAGGCCCCAAGGTCATCGTCGCGCAGTCCGAATGCATGCTCAATCGCCAGCGCCGTGAGAAGAAGCAAACGGCCGCCGCACTGAAGGCGGGCGAACGCGTGGTGCGCGAACGGTTCGGGGTCGATCCAGACACCTGCACCGGCGATCACAGCTGCATCCGGCTTTCGGGTTGCCCTTCTCTGACGATCAAGCCCAACCCCGATCCCTTGCGGCAGGACCCCATCGCGCATGTCGAGAACTCCTGCGTAGGCTGTGGGCTGTGTGGAGAAGTCAGTCACGCGGCGGTCCTGTGCCCGAGCTTTTATCGTGCCGGCATCGTCTCCAACCCGACCTGGCTGGAGCGCACTGCTGACCGCATTCGCCGCGCCGTGATCCGCTGGTTCCAGGCCCGCGAACAGCGCGGCCGCCTCGCCCGCGCCTTTTAAAAGACGAGAGACACCATGGCCCCCGTTCAAGACCGCTACACCATCGCCATCCTTGCCCTCGGCGGACAAGGCGGCGGCGTGCTGGCCGACTGGATCCAGACCGCCGCCCGCCGCGAAGGCTGGCTGGCGCAAGGAACCTCGGTTCCGGGGGTGGCGCAGCGCACCGGGTCGACCGTGTACTACGTCGAACTGGCGAAGCCGGGCGTCGAGGGTCAATTGCCCATCCTTGCGCAGATGCCGATCCCCGGCGATGTCGACGTAGTCCTGGCGTCCGAACTGATGGAAACGGGGCGCGCGCTGCTGCGCGGGTTTTCGACCGCCCAGCGCACCACGCTGATCGGCTCGACCCACCGCATCTATGCCATCGGCGAGAAGTCGGCGATGGCCGATGGTCGCGGCAACGGCGACAAGATCATCGAGGCCGCGCACGCGCGCTCGCGCCGCTTCATCGGCTTCGACATGGACGCCGCGACCGAACGCTCCGGTTCGGTGATCAGCGCGATCCTGTTCGGCGCGCTGGCGGGTAGCGAAGCGCTACCACTGCCGACCGAAGCTTATCGCCACGCGATCGAGGAAAGCGGCATTGCCGTTGCCAGCAATTTTCGGGGTTTCGACGAGGGTTTTGCCGAAGCGCAAAAGCCCGTCGCCTCGCCGATCACGGAAGCGGTGGCCGTTCCCGAACCGACGACCGAGCAGGGCCGCCGGCTCGCAAAGCGCATCGCCGAGGAACTGCCCGAGCCCGCCCGTGAGCATGCGCTGCACGGCGTCGCGCGCCTGATGGACTGGCAGGACGGGGCTTATGCCGCGCTTTATCTCGATCGCCTCGCTCCGATCTCGGCGCTCGATGCGGCGCCTTACGAGCTCACCACCGAAGCCGCGCGTCACCTCGCGTTGTGGATGAGCTACGAGGACACGATCCGCGTCGCCGACCTCAAGACCCGCGCCTCGCGTTTCGCGCGGGTGCAAGGCGAAGTGCGCGCGCAGGACGGCCAGACCGTCACCGTGACCGAATTCATGCATCCGCGCCTTCAGGAAATGTGCGAAATGCTGCCGGCTTCGATCGGTCAGCGCATTCTGTCCAGCGATCGGCTGTCGGGCTTCCTCGGACGCTTCTTCACCAAGGGTCGCCATGTCGAAACCACCAGCCTGCGCTGGTTCCTGATGCTGCGCGCCGTAGCTGCGATGCGCCCGATGCGCCCGCGCTCTCTCCGCTACGGTGAGGAGCAGGCGCGGATCGAGGAATGGCTGACGCTGGTGACCGAGGCGGCGCGTGTGGGACGCCTCGACGTGGCGCTCGAACTCGTCCGGCTGCAGCGCATGATAAAGGGCTATGGCGATACGTTCGAACGCGGCTTGCGCAACTACACGCGGATCGTGGAGCTTTACCGTTCGGAACGGCTCGATGCCGATGCCCTCGCCCGCCTGCAAGCGCTGGCGCTCTCGGGTGAGGATGCGCAGCTTACGCCAAGCGCCGCCGCCCCGCCCGCGCAGCAGGCTGGCTGAGACACACCGCTTGGGGCGGAAAGCCCCTCTTCCTCCTTCCTCCTTCTAACTCCAACCTCCGCTCAGCCTGAGCTTGTCGAAGGCCATGCGCCAAAGCCTTCGACAAGCTCAGGCTGAGCGGAGGTGGGTGCGCAATTTCAATCAGCCAAACGGCAAAAAACCCGCCCCCCGAAGCCTGGCATGCTGGCTTCGGGAGGCGGGTCTCTCTGTCGAGAGCCTTGTAGCGGCGTGGCTGTTAGAACTGCGCCATGTAGCCCTTGCTGTCGTCGCGATAGATCACGCCGTTCTTCATCACGAAGCTGATCGAACGCAGCGCCGAGATGTTCTGCGTCGGATCGCTGTCGACGGCGACGATGTCGGCGAAGTAGCCCGGCTTGATCCGGCCAGCCTCGTTTTCCATCTTGAGCATCTTGGCGGTTTGCGTGGTGCCGGCCTGCAGCGCTTGTAACGGCGTCATGCCCGCCTTCACGTAAAGTTCGGCTTCGGCAACGGTCGCGGTGGTGCCGTCGTTGGGTTCGAAGGGGAACTGATCGGTGCCGAGGCCGATGTTGACGCCGAGACGGATGGCGTTCTGCAGCATCTGCCAGTGTTCCTTGCCGGTCGCATCGACGCGGGCCAGATACCAGTCGGGCGAGCCGATTTTCTTGTAGAATTCGCGGGCGCCGGGCTGCGTCACGACGATGGTCGGAACCAGCCAGGTACCCTTGGCCTTCATTTCCTTGAGGTTCGCTTCGGTCAGGTAATAGCCGTGTTCGAAGCAATCGATGCCGTACTTGAGCGACTGCTCGGCGGCCTGCGGCGAACCGTTGTGCGCAGTCACGGGAATGCCGTTGCGATGCGCGACGTCGATGAGGGTCGAGAGCTCCTCATCCGTCATCGGCGCGGCGGCGATCGCGCCATGCGTGTCGGCGATGCCGCCCGAGATGGCGATCTTGATCCAGTCCGCGCCCTGCTTGATCTGTTCGCGCACCGCGTGCGCCAGCGCATAGGGTCCGTCCGCTTCGAGGAAGCCATGGCCGCCGGTCGGCACGATGATCTCGCCCGCCGTCTTGATACGCGGACCGATCACTTCGCCTTTCTGGATCGCGCGACGCAAGCCGAAGTCGACCCCGTGCGTCTCGCCGGTGAGGCGCACCGTGGTCACTCCCGCCAGCAGCGACTTGCGCGCATTCGAGGCCATCCGCAGCGCTTCTTCGCCCTGCGTTTCGTTCGCCAGTTCAGCGCCCTGTGCGCCGGGCAGGATGAGCCCGAAGTGGACGTGCATATTCATCAGGCCGGGGATCAGCCAGCGCCCTTCCATCGGCACGACCTTGGCATTCGCGGGGACCGCGACGCTGGCCGAGGGACCGACTTCGACCACCTTGCCGTCGCGTACGACCACCGTCGCGTTGCGGATCGGCGCGCCGCCGTCGATGGCGACGACATTCGCGTCTGTCAGCGCGATCGTGGTGTCGTCGTGCGTCGGGGTGACCGGGGCGGCGGTCGGCAGCGCCTGCGCGCCCGTCACCGAAAGCCCGGCCGCGAGGCCGACCATCCAGCGCCGCAGTTTTGCGAATTTCATCGTGACTATCTCCAGTTCGGGGTCAGGTCGCGCCGCCAGCCCATTGGGCGACGGCTTTTTCCAGCACGGCCATCGGCATCGGTCCGGACGTAAGGATGAGATCGTGGAACTTGCACACGTCGAAGCGCGGGCCCATCGTCTTGCGCGCCGCTTCGCGCGCATCGACGATGCGGGTCGCGCCCACTTTGAAGCTGCAGGCCTGCCCCGGATAGACGGCATAGCGCGTCACTTCACGCTCGGTCGCCAAAGGCTGCTCGCCCGCGTTCTCGACCATCCAGGCGATCGCCTGATCCTTGGTCCAGCGTTCGTGATGCAGGCCGGTATCGACGACGATGCGCGCGGCGCGGAACAGCTGCGATTGCAGCTCGCCTATCCGGTTGAACGGCTGCCCGTCGAAAACGCCGAGTTCCGCCGCCACCTGCTGCGCATAGAGCGCGTACCCCTCGGTATACGCCGAAAAGCGCACCACACGCCGGAACAGCGGCAGCGATGGCGCATGGCGCAGCACACTGTACTGGAAGTGGTGGCCGGGCACTGCCTCGTGATGGGTCAGCGTGGGCAACCGCCACAGCGAGTGTTCGCCCGGATGCTGCAGATTGAGCGAATAGATACCGGGCTCGCCTTCGGCCCCTTCGGTGTAGAATGCGCCGGGCGCGCCCGCCTCGATCGCGGGCGGAATACGGCGCACCACGATCGGATCGACCGTGGCGATGCCATAGGCCTGGGGAAGGCGCGCAGTGATGTCCGTGATGTATCCCCGCGCCAGTTCGAGCAGCTTTTCGCGGCCCGCATCGTCGTCGCTGACCTTGAAGCGCGGATCGACGTTGAGCGCGGCGATGCGCTCGCCCACCGTCCCCTGGCTCATGCCTTCGGCCTTGAGCAGCGTGTCGATCTGCGCAATCAGCGAGGCACATTGATCGAGGCCGAGCTTATGCAGATCGCCCGGGTCGATGTCGGTGGTGGTGTTGGCCTGCACTGCGCTGGCGTAATAGGCATCGCCATCGGGCAAGTCCCAGACGCCGGCCGTGCTCGTCGCTTTCGGAGCGATCGCTTCCAGCGCCTCGATCTGGCGCGTCAGTGCGGGGGCAACGCGCTGGTTGAAGATCGCGAGAGCCTTTTGCGCATCACCCTCACGCCCCAGCAAAACGAGCTTCTTCAGCGCGGGCGCAATCAGCGCGGATTCGAGCGGGGGTCGATCCCGCAGCCCCTTCACTTGGGCGATGGTCTTGGCGATCACGAAATCGGGTGGCACCACGCCGATCGCGGCATCGTGCAAAATGCGCTCGCTTTCCTGATCGAGCGCGACGGCCAGCGCGCCAAGCCGGTCGAACCAGGCATCGGCGTCCGCCGCGTCGGTGATCGGGTGACGCCCGCCGATGAAGTCGGGCAGCCAGTAATAGGCGCCGTTCATCTGGCTCACGACATAGGGGCTCGGCCGCAGGTTCATGTCGGCATAGCCGTAGAAGCCGAGTAGCCGGTCGAGCGTTTCGTAAACGTAGAGCGCCACGTCGCGATCGAGCGCGGCGCGCGGCGAGAGCCCGGTAGCCGGGATGGCGCGCAATTCCGCCAAGGCCTGCTTCACGGCGGCCTTGTCCCCCGCCATCGCCGACAGCGAGCGATCGTCGAGGCGCGAGCGCAAAAACAGGTTGGCGCCGGTATCGAAGCCATTGCCCGTCGCCTCTTCGGGCGAGCGGCGCAGGAACGCCTCGGTGTGCCGTTGCAACAGCGCTTCAAGCGCGTCATCGGCGGGAGACGCGGCAAGGGCGCGTCCGGGCCCTGCCATCGCGAAGAATGCGCCGGATGCGGCGCCCGCCTGCAGCAGGCGGCGTCGGTCGGTCAGCATTTGGTCGAATCCCTCACGTCAGCAATTTCCTCTCTTCTCGTATCGACGAGCGGTTCTGGCAGCGATGTCCCGCCCCCTTGCGATCCCGGCGCGGACCGACGCGAAATGCGAGCTCACTGAATTTGTACCCATCCCCGGCCACACTCGCCAGCCGTACGATGGAGCGAAGGAGCGAAAGCCGTTAGGCCCCCGCTCCTTCGCCGCAATCCGATCAGAACTTGAAGCTAACGCTCCCGCCGAACTCGCGGAACGACGGTTCGACCT
Organism: Novosphingobium aquimarinum; assembly: GCF_009746585.1. Taxonomy (GTDB): domain Bacteria; phylum Pseudomonadota; class Alphaproteobacteria; order Sphingomonadales; family Sphingomonadaceae; genus Novosphingobium; species Novosphingobium aquimarinum. The sequence goes on along the minus strand of NZ_WRPO01000007.1, from coordinate 80,350 downwards.
GCACGCCGCTGTAGAAGGCCTTCTCGTACGCGTTGGCGTAGTAGTCGGCATCGAACAGGTTCTCGACGTAGAGGACCGCGCGGATCGTCTCGTTCTCCACGCCCGCGCGCAAGTTCACGTTGTGATAGCTCGGGCTGAGGAACGGCTCGCCCGGCACATCCTTGTACAGGTAGTAGTACGGGTTAGAGATCATCTTCGAACGGAAGTTCCACTCGCCGCGCACGAAGGCGTCGAACGTATCGGTGATCGGCAGCGTGTACTGCGTCTGCGCACCCAGCGTCCACTCGGGCGCGGTGGTGAGCTGCTCGCCCGACAAGTCGAGGATGTTCCCGTCGATGAGCGCGTTGGGATAGTCCTTGTACTTCGTCTTGTTGTAGCCGACTTGTGCGCCGAGCGTCCATTCGGGCGTGATCCGCGCGTCCATGCTGGCTTCCACGCCGTAGCTTTCGGCCGAAGCAGCGTTGGCGATACCGCTGACGCCGCGCAGAAGGCCGGTGACCGGATCGATGAACTGGAAGCGGATTGTCTGCTGAACGTCGCTCCAGTCCATGTAGAAACCGGTGACGTCGAAGCGCAGACGGTTGTCGAAGAGGCTGAACTTCGTGCCGACTTCGTAGTTCCACAAGGTCTCGGGATCGAACTCGTTGCGCAGCTGCGCCGAGTTGCTGGTCTGCGTGCCGCCCGCCTTGAAGCCGCGCGACGCAGTGGCGTAGACCATCAGATCCGGGTTCGGCTTATAGGTCAGCGTGAACTTGGGCGAGACGTCCTCGAACGAGGCCGAACGGTCGTTGACGCCGGTCACGATGGTGTTCGACCGCGTCTGCGAGTTGTTCGTCACCTTCTCCCACGAATACCGCAAGCCGGCCGTGAACGAAAGCTGCTCGGTGAAGTTGAGCGTGCCTTGCGCGAACATGGCGAAGTAGCGCGAGCTGCTGCGGCCGTCGGCGCCGGTGACTTCGAGCCCTTCGCATTTGCCGCCGGTATCTTCAGGGCAGAGAGGGCTCTTGGCCCCGTGATAGGTGCTCTGATCGCTGACACCCGTATCCTTGCCGTATGAGCTGCCGAAGCTCCAGTCGAGGAAGTTGGTGCCGGTGGAGGCTAGGCGCAATTCGCCGCTGGTGGACTTGCGGCGCAGATCGAGGTCTTCGTAGAAGAAATCGATGCTGCCGCCATCGACGTCGCCGAAATTGAACACACGGGAGCTTAGGTGGCCCCCGACCGCGGTCAGTTCTACCGGCCCGAAGTCCCACACGGCGCGCGTGCTGTAGTAATCGAAATCACCGCCGACGCTCTGCGGACGATTGAAGTTCACTCGCGTTTTGTTCTTCGGATAGAAGCCGACGCCGTCCGGGTTGCCGATGAGGCCGGCGGTCGTGCCGTAGTAGACCGATGCCCACGTCCGCGTGACGAAACCGGTCGGCACGCCGTTGCGCATGCCGATCTCTTCGTCGGAGAAACTATAAGTGAAGTCCCAGGTCAGGTTGTCGAGCGGCGTCAGGCGCGCCTGGATGCGACCGGTGTAATATTCGCTGTCGTTGCCGCCACCGATCGGGTTGATGTTCTTGATGTAGCCGTCGGACTTTTCCCACTGCCCGGAGGCACGCAGCGCCAGCAGGCCGTCGATCACGGGAACGTTGAGCACGCCTTGCGCGCGCTTCGTGTCGAAGCTGGCGTAGCCGACCTGCACCTCACCTTCGAATTCGTTGACCGGCTTCTTGGTGATCACGTTGATCGCGCCGCCGACCGCGTTGCGACCGAAGTAGGTACCCTGCGGACCACGCAGAACTTCGATGCGCTCGAGGTCGACGATCTGCGGGTTGCTGGTGCCGGCAACGACGCTGAACTCGTCGATGTAGAACGCGTAGCTCGACTGACGCACGTCGGCGTAAGGGTTGAGCTGGTTCGAGATACCGCGAATGGAAAGGTCCTTGCGGTCACGCGCGCCGTTCGACTGGAACGACACGTTCGGCGTCATCGCGAAAAAGTCCTCGACGCCGCGCACGTTCTGGTTCTCGAGCTGCTCGGAACCGATCGCGGTGATCGCGATGGGAACGTCCTGGATCGATTCCGTACGGCGCTGGGCCGTTACGACGATAGCGTCAGGAGCGCCCATGCCCGCGTCATCAGCGACTTGCGCATGTGCGGGAGCGGCGGCGAGCACGGCCGCGACCGCCGGAAGCGCACCGAAGCGCAGGGCATTGCGGAGCCCGGAATTGCGATGATTATGCCTCATGTTTTAACCCCTTGATGCGCCGGTCTGCTTTTGCGGTTCGTACCGGCTGTGTTGGATGGTCTAGCGTCTGGATTCCGAAGTGATTGCGGGATGAGCGTCCGGCTGCGGACCGGCTGCGCCGATCATTGCGCCCAACATTGCGGGTCGAGTGTGTCCTTGGCCGGATCGAGCGGCGCGCGCACAAGCACGATCGACGCGATCTTGCCGTCACGCAGCGTCGCATGTCCCGCTGCCAGCATGCAGTCCACCTTGCCCTGCCGGCGCGAGCGAATGACGTGGTATGTGTAGATCCGGTCTCCGGCCTCGAAGACCTCCTTGAACGGAACCACGATCTCCACCACACCGCCGCGAGCCTGGTTCGCCTGGAAGCTCGACGCCCACTGATCGAGCCCCTGGATGGAAACCCGACCGTTGAGCGTGAGAGTTGCATCCTCGGTGAAGAACTTGGCGAAGTTCTCCCTCGTGAAGGCGCCCGGAGTCTTGAATGCGCCGTTCCACCACAGGAACATCTGCGACAGAATGTCGGACGTCGCCACCGGCGCGTCCTCGGCATGGGCGAGGGCTGGCACCGGTGAGGCCATCAGTAGCAAGGCGGTGACGGCGGCCTTGAGGCCAGTCGATCGATACACGCGAAACCCCCACTTCCCGGTTATGCGGACGGCATTTTCCTTCGCCGTCACTCGAAGTGTCTGCCAGTTACAAATTTGTTGCAATGACACCGAACAGTGGAATTCATTGCGACAAACGCAAATTAGAGCTGGCTTTGCGGCGGGGAGGCTCCATCGACGATGGTTTTGCCGCCCTTCATCACGAAACTGATGGAGCGCAGCGCGGCGATGTCCGCCGTGGGATCTGCATCCACCGCAACGATGTCGGCGAAGTAGCCGGGGCGCAGCGCGCCGACTTCGTTGTCGACCCCCAGCATCCGGGCGGATTCAATCGTACCCGAACGCAACGCTTGCAGCGGCGTCATCCCCGCCTGGACGTAAAGTTCCGCTTCCCGGATCGTGGCGGTCGTGCCCGAGTTCGGCTCCCACGGATACTGATCGCTGCCCAGCGCGATCGGCGTTCCGATCCGGATGGCTTCCTGCAGCGTCTTGAAGTGCGTCTTGCCCGCGGTATCGACCCGATCGAGATACCAGTCGGGCGAACCGATCTTCTTGTAGAACTCGCGCGCGCCCGGCTGTGTGACGACGATCGTCGGGACCAGCCAGATGTTCTTCTGCTTCATCTTTGTCAGAACCGGCGCGGTCAGATAGTAGCCATGCTCGAACCCGTCGATGCCGGCATCGATCGCCACTTCGGCGGCGATCGGTGAGCCATTGTGTCCCGTGACCTTGACGCCATTGCGATGCGCGACTTCGATCGCAGTGCGCAATTCGTCATCGGTGAAAGGCGAGGCAGCAATGTCGCCGTGCGTGTCCGAGATACCGCCCGAGATGCCCAGCTTGATCCAGGTCGCGCTCTGCTTGATCTGCTCACGCACCGCGCGCGAGATTTCGGCAACTCCATTCACTTCGTACGAGCCGTGCCCGCCAGTCGGCACGATCGAGGTCCCCGCCGTGTGAATCCGCGGTCCTTCGAAAGTGCCGTTGTCGATCATCTTCTTGACGGTGAAGTCGATCCCTTCCTGCGCGCCGGTCAAGCGGACCGTGGTGACACCGGACCGCAACGACTTCTGCGCGTTGTCGAGCATGCGCAGCGCGATCGATTCATGACTTTCGTTATAAACTCGCGCGGCGCCCGGCAGATTGAGCGCGAGGTGGACGTGCATATTCATCAGGCCCGGAATGAGCCACTTGCCCGGAAGGTCGATGACGGTCGCATCGGCGGGAATGGGCGTCGTGGTGGCCGGGCCGATAGCGGCGATGCGCTCATCCTCGATCACCACTACCGCGTTGCGGACCGGAGCCCCGCCGTCGATATCGACGACATTCGCGCCGGTAAGCGCGACCGTGGCGGCCCATGCGGGAAGGCTCGCCATCAGCGCGATGCATGCCGCACTACCCCCGACGAGCGAGCGAAGCGTGTTTGTCCGGCGCGATGTCATCTTCGTTGTACTCCCGCATACGATGCAATGGTGTGCCTGCGTGGCGTGCTTCCAGCATGACGCAGAGTTTGCTGCGCACAATGCGTGCAAGATGCGTATCTTGTTGCGATTACCGCAATTTAAGTCGTCATTTTTCCCTAACCTACTGAATTATTTCGGTTTTGCTCCATGCGGTCGCGAACGCCACCGAGGATGCGCAAATGCCGCAACGCGCTAGGATCGCGTCCGAAACAACGACGAGGCCTTGCGATGAACCCTGCCGTGACTTCCGCTGCAACCAGACGCGACGCTTTGCGGCTTACAGCCATGCTGGGAACCGCGGTGCTCGTGCCCGGTCTTCCCGCATGGGCGCAAACGCCAGGAAGCGAATCCGCTCGCTTGCGTGCCCTGCTCGAGGCGAGCGAAGCCGCTGCAGCACGGCTCGATCCGCTTTCCGATGCGCGCAAGAGCGCGCCCGACGCGGCCAGCGGGCCCGCTTTCGTGGATCCGTTCAGCGACTATTACTGGGACACGCTAAAGGACGACAAGCAGCGGGAATGGACGGCGCTGCAGGCGATCGACCGCGCCCAGCTCCCTGCGGTCGATCAAGTCGCCTACGATGTCTTCGCCTACCAGCTGCAACAGACCCTTGCGCTGTTCGAGAACGATCTGTTCGAAGTGCAGCGACTGGCGCCGTTCAATCCGTCGTTCGGATTGCAGGTGGAGTTTCCCGACTTCGTATCGGGAGGGCCGGCCCCGTTAGAGACCGTCGCCGATTATGAGCGCAATCTCGAACGGCTCGATGGCTTCGCCGCCTATCTGGGTAATGTCGTCTCGCTGGCGTCGCAAGGTCTCGAACAAGGCTATGCGCAGCCGCGCATCCTCATCGAGAACCTCCTCAAGCAAGTCGACGCAATGGTTGCGACGCCTCCGGAAGAGAGCCCGTTCTGGTCAGCCATCGAGCGTATGCCCGCCAGCTTCAGCGCCGCCGATCGCGCGCGCCTGACCCAAGCCACGCGCGAGCGTGTGGTCGGTAAAGTCTATCCCGGCTACAAGGCCTGGCAGAGCTTCCTTCGCGACACCTACCTGCCGCGAGCCCAGGCCGCTCCGGGGCGCTGGGCGATGAAGGATGGCGACCGGCTCTATGCCTGGGAATTGCGGCGGCACACCACCACGACGCTGTCTCCCGAAACGATCCACCAGCTCGGCGTTTCGGAAGTCGCGCGGATCCGCAACGAAATGGAAGCGGTCAAGGACAAGGTCGGTTTCTCGGGCGATCTCAAGGCGTTCTTCGAGTACGTCCGCACCGCCCCCAAGTTCTACTATAAGACTCCCGAGGAACTGCTCGGACGCTTCAAGGCGATCGAGGCGCGGATCTGGCCCGGTATTCCGACCCTCTTCCACCATCAGCCCAAGGCGCCGTTCGAAGTCCGCCCCCTGCCCGCGCTCGGCGATCAGCGCGGCACCGGCTACTATCGCGCGGGGCCGCCCGACGGGAAAACGCCGGGCGTGCTGTTCTTCAACATGTCGATGCTCAACACGCGCCCGATTCCCACGCTGGAGACGCTGACGCTGCACGAAGGCATTCCCGGCCACCATTTCCAGATCACGCTGGCCCGCGAGAACGAGGCGCTGCCGCCGCTGCTACGGTATGGCTCGTCGACCGCCTTTGCCGAAGGCTGGGGCCTCTATGCCGAATCGCTGGGCCCCGAACTGGGCATGTTCAAGGACCCGATGCAGATGTTCGGTCACTACGACATGGAGATGCTGCGCGCGGTCCGGCTCGTGGTCGATACCGGTATCCACGCCAAGCAGTGGACGCGCGAACGGGCGATCCAATTCATGCTCGACAACACCTCGATGGCGCCTCGCGACGTCGAAGTCGAGATCGACCGCTATATCGCCTATCCGGGCCAGGCCTGCGCTTACAAGATCGGTCAGCTTAAGTTCCGCGAATTGCGGGAGCGCTCTGCCAAAGCGCTCGGCAGCCGCTTCGACGTGCGTGACTACCATCACCAGGCGATCGGCACCGGCTCGCTGCCGATGGATGTGCTGGAAGCCAAAGTCGACCGCTGGATCGCGGGCGGCGGCGGAGCGGCATGATGGCGTCACGTTACGCCCATCGCTGGCTGCTGATACTGCCTTTCGTCTGGCAAGTCGGCGGGGTGCCGTTCGTCAACGACATTGCCTGGCGGCCGCTCTCGCTGCCGTTCCCCATGGTCTGGCAGCTCGTCGGCATTCTCTTCGCGACGCTGATTATCGCCCTCGTCTTCGTGCTCGATGAAAAGGTCGAGGGCGGCGATGATCACGCGGGCGGGCCCAATCCGTGATCCTTATCCTCACTCTTGCGATCGTCCTCGGGACGGTCGCCGGTTCGCTGCTCTACAGCCAGAGACAGGCACGCGCCAAGACGATGACCGAGTGGGCCGTCGGCGGACGACGGTTCGGCATCCTCATCTTCTGGTTCCTCAATGCGGGCGAGATCTACACGACCTTCGCGGTGCTGGGGATATCGGGGTTCGCCTGGGCCTTCGGGGCTCCGGCCTATCTCGCTCTGACTTCGGTCTCGCTATCGGCGGTGATCGGCTACTGGCTGATGCCGCGGATCTGGGAGGAAGGCCATCGTCACAACCTCGTGACCCAGGCCGACTTCTTCGCCGCGCATTACAAGGCGAAATGGCTGAGCGTGATCGTGGCCGTTGCCGGAATCATCGCCCTCATCGTCTACGTCCAGATCCAGATCACGGCGCTGGGCCTGATTCTGCGGCTCACGCTCGGCCCGCAAATCGGCCAAGCGGGCGCGGCGATCATCGCGGCCGTCGTGATGATCGGGTTCGTCTTCCTGGCCGGGCTGCGATCGGCGGCCTTCGCGGCGGGCGTGAAGGACGTGCTGATGCTGATCGTGGTCGTGGTCCTGTGCGGTAGCGCGGCTTCGAGCGCGGGCGCGACTTCGATGCTGGATGTCTTCGACCGCGTGCAGGATCTCTATCCCGGGATCGGCAGCTTTCCGGGCCGCCAGCCCGATGCCGGTCTCACCTCGATCTGGCTGATGACGTCCGCGGTCAACGTGGCGCTGGGCAACTGGATCCTGCCGCACTTGTTCCAGCTATGCTATTCGGCTGGCAGCCGGCGCACGATCCGGCGCAACGCGGTGCTGCAGCCGATCTACTCGCTGTCGTACTTCTTCATCATCCTGCTTGGCTTTGCGGCCCTGCTCGCCGGGATCGAAGCGCCCGGCGGCGATACCAACGCGGTGCTGATCCGCTTCGTCGCGCGTGAGTATCCCGCCTGGGCCGTCGGCCTGTTCGCAGGCACGGCGTGCCTCCTGGCGCTGGTTCCGGGTTCGGTGCTGCTGCTGACTGCGGGCTCGCTGTTCTCTCGCAACGTGCTGACGCCGATGATCCCCAGCTTGTCCGAACGGTCGGCGCTGCTCGCATCGCGGCTCTCGCTGATCGTCTTTGCGGGGATCGCGGTCTGGCTGACGCTGGGGGCGAACCAGTCGCTCGTGGAGATCGGCTTGTCGGCCTACGCGGCCATCGGCATGCTGGCACCGGGGGTTTATTTCGCCTTCCTGTGGCCCCGCGCCAATGCCATCGGCATCGCGGCAGGCATCGCTGTCGGCTATATCGCGCTGCTGCCGCAGATGGCACCCTTCTGGGGAGATCTGCTGCCGGGGTGGGACACGGGACTTGTCGCGATGGCGATCAATGCCGCCGTGGCCGCGATCGTATCGGTCGCGGTCCCCTCACGCGACAGGCTCTCCCCCGCCTCTGCCTGAGGCGGTCTCCAGAGCCGGCGGCTGCGGTGACCAGGTCTTGAGATTGTTCTCCAGCAGCGACAGCAGTCGCGCCGGCGCCCCGTCGAGCTGCCGGCCCAGCCGGTGAATGAGGCTGACGGTGGAATGCTCCAGCTCCTCGTCGCGCAGCGGGCGCGCCACCAGGCTGCCCTCGTCGAGTTCGGTCAGAGCCGAAATGCGTGGCAGCACGGTGACGACACGCCCCGCGCGCGCCATGTCGCGCATCATCTGGATCGAACTCGTCACCACCATCGGCTCGAGCATGACTCGTGCGCGCCGTTCGGCCGCCGCCAGCGCGGCGCGAATGCGAAAACCCTTGGGCGGCAGGCACAGCACATATTCCGCCAGATCCGCCAAGGTTACGGAACCGAGCTTGGCTGCCGGATGATCGGGCGAACACAGCACGGTCAGCGGTTGCTCGACGCTGAGGCGCGTCCGGATCTTGGGCTCGTCGGTCACGTGCAGGATCATTCCGATATGGACTTCGTCCTCCAGCACCATGCGCACGATCTCGGTACTCGCACAGCTTTGGACGGTGACGGCGATTCCGGGATTGCGCTGTTGGAATTGTTCGATAGTGCGCGCAAAGGCATTGCCGATGAACCCCTCGCCGATCGCAAGCACCACGTGCCCCGTCTTGACCTCGCTCAGTTCCTTCAACTGGTTGAGCAGCGATTCCTTATCGGCAAGCTGGCGGCGGTGGAATTCGAACACGAGCCGCCCCGCATCGGTCAGCCGGATCGACCGTCTGCCGGGTTCGATCAAGGTGCTGCCCAGCTTCGCCTCGAGCTGGCCGATCTGGCGGCTGATCGACGAAACCGCCACGCCGATCTTTTCACTGGCCAGGCGCATCGAGCCCAGGTTCGCCGCTTCATAGAAATAGGCGAGCGCTGTATCCCACATCGTCGTCGTCTCCAATCTCAGGGTCTGTCACCGATCCATGCCATCATGACTACTCATTGCGTTTCATGCAACAAAGTCGGCAAGTCATTGTCATTGCCGCGCAAGCGCCTTCATCGCAACACGAAGCGGGGCGGCGGGATCGCTCGACTGATTGAGCGGAGGACAATCCATCTTGAACAAGCGTAACCGTGTCGAGTGGAGGGGCTATCTTCCTGCAATCACCACCCCGTTCAACGACGCGCGCGAGCTGGATCTCGCCGCTCTCGGGCGGCTGCTCGAATGGCTCGAGGCCGAAGGCATGCATGGCCTCGTCATCGCGGGCACGACCGGCGAATGGAGCAGCCTTTCGGCCGAGGAACGCCGATCCGTGTTCAAGGCGGCCGGTGACCAGCTAGCCGGCAAGCTGCCGCTGATCGCAGGCTGCACGGCTTTCACGCCAGGCGAAGTGATCGGTTTCGCCCAGTCCGCTGGCGAGAGCGGTTTCGAAGGCATTCTCGTAACGCCCCCGCCCTACATCCGCCCCGGCCCGGACGAGATCGTCGACTTCTACACCGCAGTCTCGAACGAGAGCCCGCTTCCCATCTGCGTCTACAACTGGCCCCCGGGAACCGGGATCGACATGCCGCCGGAACTGCTGGGTCGGCTGGCCGAGATCGAGAACGTCGTCGCCGTCAAGCAATCCACTTCGGATCTGCGGCGGTTCACGGATACGTTCTTCGCTCTCAACGACAAAGTCCGCGTGTTCGGCCATGCGATGGACGAACACGGGCTGGCCCTGCTCCAAGCGCGCGGCGGGGACGGAACAATGGGCGCCGGCGGTGTGCTCGGACGGATCCAGCCTGATTTCTACAACAACCTGTGGGCCGGCGACATCGAGGCGGCGCGGGCCTGCGGTCGCAAGGATCGCATGATCCTGGATGAATGGTATACGCCGGAACTGACCGGGCGCTTCGGCTCCGGGCCGGCGGTACTCAAGGCCGCGCTGAACCTGATGGGGCTGCCGGGTGGCTACGTCAGGGCTCCGCTGCGCGATGTGGCCGAAGAGTCGCTGGGCGAAATCAGGAAGACATTGGTCGCCGCCGGGCGCATGTAGCACCGATGCAGAACGCCGATGTCCTGATCGTAGGAGGCGGCCTCGTCGGCTGCGCCACGGCATGGCATCTTGCGCGCGGCGGAGCCCAGGTGGTGCTGGTGGAAGCCGGCGACATCGGCATGGGCGCGTCGGGCCAGAACGCGGGTTCGCTGCACTTCCAGCTCGAACGCCGCTTTCTGGAAAACGGCGAAGCCCTGGCCGAGCAGGCAGCGCAGACCGCCGCCCTCAACCGCCTGGCAATCGACGACTGGCGCCGCCTCGAAACCGAGCTCGGCGCCGATCTGCATGTCGTCATGGACGGCGGCCTGATGGTCGCCGAAACCGCCGAGCAGGTGGCCATCCTCGAGCGCAAGGTCGCACGCGAGAATGCCCAAGGCATCAACACCAGGTTACTCGACGGTGACGAGGCCCGGACTCTGGCTCCCTGCCTTTCGCCCGGGATTTTGGCGGCAGGGTTTCTGGCGGACGAGGGTCACGCTGATGCGCGCAGCGTAACCCGGGCTTTCGCGCAAGCGGCTGCGGCAAGCGGCGCATCGCTGCACTCGCGCAGCCCGGTAACTTCGGCCAGCCGTATCGAGCGCCATTTCGAGATCGGCTTCCGGGAATCGACGGTGCGGGCCGAGCGACTGGTGCTCGCCTGCGGCGCCTGGACACCGATCCTATGCGCCAAGCTCAATCTGCATATGCCGCTGTACCCCGTGGCTCTGCAGATGAATGCCACTGAGCGGACCGGTCCGAGGATCGGCCACCTGATCCAGCATGTCGGCCGCCGCCTCTCGATGAAGCAGACGGATGCGGGCAACATCCTCATCGGCGGAGGCTGGCCGGCGCGCCTCGCAAGCGATCCGAGAGGCGCGTTCGATCCCGCCGGCAAGCCCGTGCTGATCCCCGCCTCGCTTGCGGGAAACCTGCGTGCCGCGATCGATACGGCGCCTTTCGTCGAGACGTTAAACCTGATCCGCACCTGGACCGGGGTGACCGCGATCAGTGCGGATCAGCTGCCGATCGTCGGCGAAGTTCCGAGCATGCCCGGCTGCTGGGTCGCGGGTGGGGGTTCGGCCTTTACCTTAGGCCCCACGTTCGCTCGGCTCATGGCACAGGCCATGGTGGGAACCCCGACACCGGAACTCGACATCGTCTCGCCGGCGCGGTTCGAGCACCTCAACAGTTTCATGGGATAGGCCGATGCGCATCGAACGCCGCGTCGAGCGGCAGGCTCCATTCTCAATTATCGTCGAAGGCGAGACGCTTCCCGCCTACCCCGGCGAGACCATAGCCGCAGTCCTCATCGAGCGCTCGCCAACCATCGGCCGAACCGCAAGCGGGGCGGCGCGCGGGATGTTCTGCAACATGGGCACCTGCAGTCTGTGCATGGTGACGCTCCTGCCCGAAGGTCGACGCGTGCGCGCCTGCCTCACGCCCGCCGAACCGGGGCTGGAGATCGGCCTTGGCTGAGCGCTATGATCTTGTCATCGTCGGCGGCGGTCCTGCCGGCCAGGCCGCGGCGCTGGCGCTGGAGGGCAACGGCCTCGCTATCGGGGTGATCGACGAACAGCTTCGCCCAGGCGGCCAGATCCTGCGCCAGCCGCCTCGCGAATTCAGCGTGGCAAGCTGGATGACCGGCAAGGTATATGCGCCGCTGCTGAAGCAGCTCAGACAATTCGAGGCGGCGACCGGGATCGATTGGCTCGGCGGTCGCTCGGTCCTCGGGCTCGCTCCCGATGCGGGACACGGCTTCGCACTGACGGTGTCGGGCCGGGATGGCGTCGAGACCATTCGCGCCAGCCGCGTGCTTCTCGCCACGGGATGCCAGGATCTTGCGGTCCCGCTCCCCGGCTGGACGCTCCCCGGTGTCTATACCGCGGGCGGGATTCAGGCGTTCGTCAAAAGCCAGCAGATTGTTCCGGGAAACCGGATCGTCATGGCGGGCACGCATCCGTTGCAATTGCTGATCGCCGCGCAGATCGTGGCCTCGGGCGGCACGGTGGCTGCCGTCCTGTTCGCGCAGAAGCGCCGGACGATGATGCGACAGCTCGCAGGCCATGCGCTGAAAGCCGCGCGCGAGGCATCTGCGCTGCTCCCGGCAGGAGCAGCCATGGCTCTGCTGCAAAGACATCGCGTCCCTGTCCGTTACGGCGAGAGTCCGGTCGCGATTCTTGGCAAGGATCGGGTGGAGTCCTTGCGCAGCACCGAACGCGAGATCGCCTGCGACGCGATCGGCCTGTGCTACGGCTTCGTCCCCCAGTCCGCTCTTCCGCGGATGGCCGGTGCGGACATGATCGCCGGGAGCCGAGCGGGCGGATGGTCCACCGAGTGCGACGCCTGGTTCCGCACTTCGGTGGCGGGCCTTTATGCCGCCGGCGAAACGACCGGCGTGGCAGGGGCCGCCGCCGCCCGGACTGCCGGAACGATCGCGGGGACCGGCATCGCAATCGATTTCGGACTGGTGAGCGAGGAGGAAGCGACCAGCCGCGTCTCCCACGCCCGAAGCGAACGCGCCAGGCATCTCGAATTCGCCGATCTTCTGGACACCATTGCCGATCCTTCCGGCCATTTCCCGAGAATCGAAGCCGAAACCATCGTTTGCCGCTGCGAAGATGTGCCTAGCGCGACGATCACTCCGCTGCTCGATGGACGCTCGGCCAATGCGGTCAAGCTGGCGAGCCGTTGCGGCATGGGGCTTTGTCAGGGGCGCAACTGCGAGCCGACCTTGCTGCGTTTGCTCGCGGGCAGCGGGAGAACCGATGAGGACAATGGCTTTACCGCGCGTTTTCCGGCAAGACCGGTCATGCTCGGCGATCTGGCGGCACCCAAGTGATTTTGCGTTCAACGCAACGAGGAGGGCAATAACCCCTCATTGCGTGCGCTGTTCGAAGCATGCAGAACCTCAGGCTAGATCATCAGTCGCATGTCAGCCCTTCGGAGTCGCAAACCCATGACCGATATGCCGCCTAAGCCCAACTTCCTCTCGGTCGACCACATCTCGTGGACGGTACCCGACCTGGAATCCGCCGTGGAATTCTATCGGGACGTGATCGGCGCGGAAGAGCTGTTCCGCATGGGTCCGCTCGATGCCGCGGAGATGCCGCTGGACGACGATGGTCGTGACTGGATGGCGACCCACGTCAACGTGCCCGGCGCCCGCCTCACGCTGGTCATGATGAAGCTGACCGACAACATGAATTTCCAGCTGGTGCAGTACGACAAGCCCGACGACATTCGGCAGGACTTGCCGCGCAATTGCGATCGCGGCGGCCATCACCTCGGCCTCAAGGTCGACGATGTCGAAAAGGCGATCGCCTATCTCGAAGCGCATGGCTGCAAGGCGATGGAGATCATTCACATCGACGCCGGACCGCTCGCCGGCAAGAAGAACGTCTACATGACCGATCCGTTCGGCCATAGCCTCGAAATCGTCGACTGACCGGGACACCACACCTCATGATCACGCGCATCAACCCAGAGACGCTATATGACGCCGTAAGCTACGGCTTTTCGCACGCGACCTTGCAGGATGGTGGCAAGACGCTGCATCTCGCAGGGCAAGTCGCGTGGGACGCCGAATGCAATGTCGTGGGTGGCAACGATTTGACGGCGCAGACGCGCCAGGCGCTGGCCAATCTCAAGGCCGTGCTCGCCGAAGTCGGTGCGACGCCGGCGGACATCGTGCGGCTGCGCACTTACGTGGTCGATCACAATCCGGACAAGCTCGGCGTCGTTCTGGGCGAAGTCGGCGCGTTCTACGCAGGCGCGACGCCCGCGCCGAACACGTTCCTTGGCGTGCAGGCGCTGGCCCTTCCCGATTTCCTTGTCGAGATCGAGGCGACCGCCGTCGTCGCCTGAGCCACGATCCCCCGCTTACATAATCATCCTGAAGGAGCGCGCGACGCGATGCCCAAGATTTCCAAACCTGTCCTGTTCGCGGCGTTGGCCAGCTCGTTCCTCGCGCTCGGCGCCTGTTCGACAATGCCGACCACCGGCACCACAGCTTCGGGCGACGTCGCCGCAACCGCCAGCCACGACGTCGAAGGCTACTGGCATCACGATCGCCTGATTTCGTCCAAGGGCCAGGAGATCCCGATCGACGGCGTATTCTTGATGCACGACGGACAATTCATCGAACAGGCCGTGATGGGCGAACCGCTCGATACGCCCGCCGCCATCGGCGCCGAGGCCATGGCGCATTCCGGTCCCTATGTAACCACGCCCAAGGGCATCAAACTCACCGCCGAACAGACGATCGCGATTTCCGAAAAAGGCAGCGATCCGCTCTCGTTCCAGGCGAACAGCGTGCACGACATTACTGCGGAGAATACCGGCAACAACCTGACGCTGACTTTCGGCAGCGGCACAGTGCAGACCTTCACCCGCATTCCCGCGTCCGACATCTCGATCAAGCGCTTCGCCAATGGCCGGATGGCGTTAACGGGCAATCGTTTCGTGTTGGTGGCGGGCGACGCGAACGCAGTCGTCAGCGGGTTCGGCACCTTCGTGCGTACCGGCAACAAGCTGCGCCTGACCGCCGATCGCTGGGCGGAATCGACTCGCCAGAAAGCGGACGTCAAAGCCAATGTAACGATGGATGCTACGTTGACCGACAGCGCCTTCACGCTCGCCGATGGCCGGACGTATCCGATCCTGCGCTGATCGCCGCGCGACCAACCGTTCAAAGAAAACCCGGCGTCAGACGGTCAGTCCGACGCCGGGTTTTCTTTTTGCTCAGATCAGAAGCTAGCGGAGATCGAGAACACCACCGTCGAATCCGCGATCGAGGATCCGTTCTTGGTCGAAGCGAAATTCGGCAGCAGGTACGCCGATTCCGAACGCGAAATGTCGGTGTCGATATACGCCGCGCTTAGCGTGACCGGGCCGATCGCGTAGTCGGCGCCGATCTTCCAGTCGAGGTATTCGCCGGTCGGCGCGACACTGGTTCCCTGCGGGCCAAGGCCCGGATTGCCCCACGAGTAGCCGACATGCGCGTTGAGCGAGACCGGTGTCTGGGGGATGCCCGTGCTGGCGTCGAGGTAGACGTAAGTGTTGTCTTCCTTGTCGCCCGGATCGTCGTAGACGCCGGCAGCGGCGGCGGCGCCGTCAAAGTACCAACGGCCAAGCGCTTCCTGCGGCGGCGCGTAGGCGGCACCCAGCGTCAATTCGGCCGGACCGAGCGTACCGCTCACACTGGCGTAGAACTCGATGAAATCAGTGGTGTCGAGACCGCCGGGATACATGAAATACGTGGCACCGACATCGAGCGCGACACCGCTGGAAAGATCCGCGGAATATCCGGCGTAGAGATCGAGCTCCATGTTCGACCCGGCGAAGGTTCCCCAGCCCGCGAGATTGGAAGCCCAGGCGCCGCCGTAAAGGCCGCTCTCATGGCCGATTTCGATGCCGCCCTGGATCGCCATTTCCTTGTCGGTGTACGAGACACCGCGGAAACGATAGTCGGTCACCAGCGCCACTTCGGCCGAAACGGTAATCGGACCAGTCGCTTCTTCCTGAGCCATCGCCGGCGTGGTCGCAAGGCACATGAACGCGAGCGCCGTAGCGCCTGCCGTAGAGAACGTCTTCATGCTAGAATTTCCCTCATTTTTTGCGGTTGCTTGCGCTCCGCCCTGCGTCCTGAAGGCCGTGCCGCTACGTGGCCGCGACGGTCCTTTCAGGAATGCCCTGTTTATGACCCCACTGTGTCGCCCCATTTTCCGGCATGTAACGAACTGTTTCGCCAGTGCTGCGGTGCAAAACAAATTTTTGCAGTGCGACAATCGCAGCTTCGCGAGCGTCACAGTGGAGTTCCCAAGAATAAGGCGGCCCCGCCAAGCGGGACCGCCAGAGTTCAGGCGGCACGGTTGAGGGCAACGGCCGCCTGGGTTGCACCTGTTTAGCCGAGAGTCGGCAGGGGCCGCAGGACTTCTTCGGAACCGCTGATCCGATCGTTCTGGCCGCTCCTGCGGCGCCGTCCGATCCATTCGCTGAGCGTTTCCGCCGTCGTATGATCCATCGCACTCACGTGATCGAGATCGAGATGGACGGGGCGGTCCGCAGGCTGACGCTCGAGCACCTTGTTGAGCCGGGGCAGCCCCACGAAGGTCGCGGCGCCGCCAAGCGCGACACGGCGATGTTCGCCCTCGTCCGATTCTTCGACCTTGAGCCGGAGATTGCGAACGTGCGGCAGAAGTTCGACCACCGAGAGCGCCAGACCGACCAGCACACCGGTCAGCAGGTCGGTCGTGACCACCAGGACGAACGTCACCGCCCAGATCGTCGCCGGAAGCAAACCATGCGCTTTGAACAAGTGCCGCACGTGCTTCAGGCTCACCAGGCGCCAGCCGGTGATCACCAGCACGCCGCCCAGCGCCGCCATCGGAATCTCGGCCAGTAGCCAGGGCAGCAGCGAGACGAAGCCGAGGATCCAGATACCGTGTAGGATCGTCGAAAGGCGGGTCCGGGCACCGGCCTGCACGTTGGCCGAGCTGCGCACGATAACCCCCGTCATCGGCAGCGCGCCGACCACACCACATAGGAAGTTGCCGATGCCCTGAGCGCGCAATTCCTTGTCGTATTGCGTGCGAACGCCATCGTGCATGCGGTCGACGGCAGCGGCCGAAAGCAGCGTTTCGGCGCTCGCGATGAAGGCGATGGCAACGGCCGCGATGATCAGAGTCGGGCTCGCGAGAGGAGCGAACCACGCGGTGTTGGTCGGCAGGGAAAAGGCCGAACCGAACGATTCCGGCACGGCGATCCGGTCGACTCCAAGCTGGAAGAACCAGGCGACGAACGTCGCGGCGACGACCCCGAGCAAGGCGCCGGGCAGCAGTCCCAACGACTTGGGCCGCAGCTTTTCCCAGCCAATCATGATCGCGATCGTCAGAGCGCCGAGACCCAGCGCCAATTCCGTCGCTTCGACACTGCTGAAATCGAGTCCCAGCACCCGAGCCGGCATCATCGCGATGTTCTCAAGCCCGCTCGAAAGCGGTTTCTCGTCGAACAGGATGTGGAACTGACCGATCACGATCAGCGCGCCGATACCGGCGAGCATGCCATGGACCACCGCCGGGCTGATCGCGCGGAACAGTCCGCCCATCTTGAAGACGCCGGCGATCAGTTGGAGGACACCGGCCAGCAGCAGGACCGGGCCAAGTGCCTCGAGCCCGTTCTCGCGAACGAACTCGAACACGATGACCGCGAGACCCGCGGCCGGGCCCGAAACCTGCAGCGGCGAACCCGCGACGAACCCCACGACGATCCCGCCGATGATACCCGTGACGAGGCCTTTTTCGGGCGGGACGCCCGATGCGATCGCGATGCCCATGCACAACGGCATCGCGACCAGGAACACGACGATCGACGCGGTGAAGTCCCGTCCGAAGTGCGCAAATGGGCCACTGCGCTCCGGCGTAGCGGCAACGGTCGTGCCGCTCATTCGGCAGCCTCTGCATACTCGCTGGCGAGCCGCGACTTGGCGGCCAGTGCGACCGGAAGCGCGCGATCCTGACGCAGGGGCTCGAAAGCACCGGTCTCGCCATCAAGGCCGAGGACTTGGCCGGCATGAATGTCGACGAACCAGCCGTGGAGCGTCATCTCGCCCTTGGCGATCGCAGACGCCACCGAAGGATGGGTCCGAAGATGGTTGATTTGGGCGATGATGTTCTCGAGGCTGATCGCGCGCACGCGGTCGTTGCCTTCGAGGCCATCATGGCAATGAGTGACGATATGCTCCGCAGCCGAGCCGTGACGCAGCCAAGCCGCAACGTTGGGCATCGATTCAAGACCGGTCGGATCGCTGAGCGCTTTCATCGCCCCGCAATCGGAGTGACCGCAGACAATGATGTCGGTGACGCCGAGCGCAGCGACGGCGAATTCCACCGTCGACGTGACGCCGCCGTTCATCGTGGCATAGGGCGGCACGATATTTCCCGCATTGCGGCAGACGAACAAGTCGCCCGGCTCGGCCTGGACGATCTGCTCGGGGACGATGCGCGAATCCGCACAGGAAATCATGAGCGTTTTGGGCGACTGACCGTGCGTTGCGAGCTTGATGTAAAGCTCGTCCTTGGAGGGGAAGATCGACGTCTCGAAATCGAAGACGCGGCCGATGAGTTCGTTCACGTGTGACACCTCTTTGCTTGCGCCATCCCGCACAGGATCAGCCCCGTGCGCGTATGTGTTGCAGAGTTAGGTGCGGGGATTTTCCGACTTCGTGCCCAAATGTTACGAAAGCTTGCTGCGCTGCAACACGTCGCAAATCGGGTTCGTCACGCCTTCGAAAGCGGCAGACGAACGGTCGCGCGAAGGCCCCCTTCGGGCCGGTTGCGCACGTCGAACGAGCCGCCGTCCATGCGCACGGACTTGCGCACGATGGCAAGGCCGAGCCCCATTCCGGCGGTGTCGCGCGTGCGCGCAGTGTCGAGCCGGACAAACGGCTGCAATGCGTCTGTGATGCGATCTTCGGGAATGCCCGGCCCGTCGTCCTCCACGACGATCTCGGCCGCCCCGCCGTCGCGGCGCGTGAACACCCGCACGTTGCCGCCGTAGTGGATCGCGTTTTCGATCAGATTGGACAGGGCTCGACGGATCGCCACGGGCCGAGCCATGACTTCAAGACCGTAGACCCCCGAGAACGTGGCCTCCTCACCTCGATCCGCGGCCGTATCGACCAGCGTTTCCGCCATTGCCGAAATGTCGATGCGCTCGACGGGAATGTTGCGGCCATCGCTGTCGACATAGGCCTGAACCGATTCGAGCAGCAGCCTCATCTCGTCTATGTCTTGGCGGATACCCTCCCGCAATTCTGGCTCGAGCGTTTCGTCCTCGAGCCGCAGATTGAGACGAGACAGCGGCGTCTTGAGGTCGTGACCGATCGCCACCATGGTCTGTGTCCGGTCGAGCAGCGATTGATGGATGCGCTCCTGCATGTCGTTCAACGCCCGGATCAGGGAGCGCAATTCGTCGGGCCCCTTTTCGGGGACGGGTTCGGGCGGCCCCGTGCCCAGTTCGCGCGTCGCGCCGATCAGATCCTGCAGCGGCTTGAGCATCGCGCGCAGCAAGACCCAAGCCAGCGCGATCAGCAGCAGCGTTGGCAGAACCAGCGAAGCGATCCGGCCGGCCGTCAGGCCCCAGGCGCCTTCGGCATGAGTATGAAAGTGCAGGCTGCTGCGATCGGATAGGAGCAGCGATCCGCCAATGTCACCCCTGCCCCGGATCTCCTCGAGATGCAGCTCCAAATCGCCCGAGGCGAGTTCGGGTTCGTTCTCGACGATCTGCGAACGCAGAGTATTGAGATTCAGCGATCCGGCCCGAGGAACACGTTGCGGCCGCCACTCGAGCCAGAACCTGGTGGTGCTGAGAAACCGCGCGAGTTCGGCGCGGTCCGTTGGTTCCGCGCGTTCCATCGCACGTACCGAGAGGACGAGATTCTCGGCGATGCGCTCGGCATCGTCCTGTTGCAGAGCGAAACTGTTGATCCGCTGGAATACCAGCGAATTGGCCGCAAAATCGAAGACGACCACCAGCAACAAAACGGCCAGCAAACGCTCGGGCAGTCCGAGACGTCGCAGCCAGCCCCCTACCGCCCCGATCATCCCGTCATACGGATCATTATTTGCGCTTCACTTCCGATCGAAACATGTAGCCGACCCCGCGGACCGTAATGATCGGTGGCTCGGCACCGTCGCTTTGCAGCTTGCGGCGCAGGCGACTTACCAGAACATCGATGCTCCTGTCCGAACTTTCTCCGATCCGCGACCGCGACAGCTCAAGCAGGCGTTCACGCCCCAGCACTCGTTGCGGATAGCTGAGAAACGTCGCCAGAAGATCGAATTCCGCGCCGGTAAGATCCACGATCGCGCCGCTCGGAGAGCGCAGTTCGCGACGTACGAGCGAGACCTTCCAGCCATCGAAGCCCACTTCGTCGAGCGACTGGCCATCCTCGCCGGTTTCGCCCCCGATCTCGGCCCCGCCGGCGCGACGCAGGACGGCGCCCACCCGCGCGGAAAGTTCGCGCGTGCTGAAGGGCTTGGCGAGATAGTCGTCGGCACCCAGTTCGATGCCGAGCACCCGGTCCTCCTCGCTGCCCCGCGCGCTGATGAAAATGATCGGAACGTCGCTCTCGCGCCGCAGCTTGCGAAACAGATCGAAGCCGTTGGTGCCGGGAAGCATGATATCGAGCACGATCAGATGAACCGTGTTCTCGCGCAAAGTCACCCACATTTCCGCGCCGGTCGCCGCGGTCAGCACGCCGTAACCGCTCTGCCGCAAGGCCCGGGAAGTCAGCAGACGTAGCGGCCCGTCGTCCTCGACCAGAAGAATGGTCTTGGGTCCGCTCATCGCGTCGAGCGAAAAGTGAGGTGACTTAGCGACTGTCATCGTATGGGTTTCAAGAGCCTGAGAATAAGTCGGCCGCGGCGGTTTGCAAACCGCCGCGGTCGAATTGCCTGCGGGATAGCCACGAAGTCATTCGACTTCGGACTGACCCTGGGCAGAAGCGGCGATCGCTACGGCGTGCGAAAGCCGCGGTTTTTGTCAGGGCGCGACTTCGCGCAGCCGCGATTCTTCATGTCCGGATCTTGCAAGCGCCTCGTTTTCGCGCTGCTCGATCTTGGCGACGCGCAGGCGGCAAGAGCGGCCCTTGTGAATGTCGGGATGGCAGCCGAATTCGCTGGCGCGGGTCTTGCGCTCCTCGGTCCGCGCGGGCGCGACCGGGTGGCCCTTGAGATGCGCGATTGCGTCTCGCGCGTAAGCGGCGGTATCGGCCACGGGTAAGGCGGGAACGCTGGCAAAGGCCAGCAAGGCGGCGGCGATCATCTATCTCTCCAGCTTTGGTGTTCGATTGCCCCACGAATTGCGACATAGACATTTCGCGGGTCCGTCAGCCACGTAACGAAATGTTTCGCGAGCCTGTCGGAAGCCAAGCATGGCGGAATCCGACGCACTTCCACTTGCCAGCGCTGCCCACGCCCATCGTCCAGCACGAAATGGTCTATGGGTCCGATGCCATTTCGCACAGCCGGACTCCTTGCACGCCGCAGCCGCTTCGACCATGACAAGCAGCCCCGTCGACACCCCTGCGCAGCGATACAAGGACACGCGATGACCGGCGATCTCTACTCCCGCTTTGCCGCCAGCTTCGAGGCTCATGCGGATCGCATCTTCGTGGAAGAGGACGCACGGCGCTGGACCTACGCCGAAGTCGAAGCGGCCACGGGCCGCCTGGCGAGCCGGCTTGCGGCGCTCGGAGTTCTCGCAGGCGAGCGCGTTCTGGCGCAGACCGACAAATCGGTCGAAGCGCTGATCGTCTATTTCGCGACGATCCGCTGCGGCGCGATCTACCTGCCGCTCAACATCGACTATACCGAAAGCGAAATCGAATATTTCGCCACCGACGCGACCCCCGTCCTCGCCGTCTGTCGGGAAACCAGCCGAACCTTGTTCGGCCGCGTGGCCGGGGGCCGCCTCAAAGTCACGACGGTGGCCGAACTCTTCGCGCAACTGCCCGTCGAAAAGCTGCCGCCCGTGCCGCGCGCGCCCGACGACATCGCGGCGATCCTCTACACTTCGGGTACGACCGGAAAGCCCAAAGGCGCGATGCTGACCCAGGCCAACCTGGCGTCGAACGGCGAGATGCTGATCGATTTCTGGCGCTTCTCGCCCGAGGATCGCCTGATCCACGCGCTGCCGATCTTTCATGTGCACGGACTTTTCGTGGCCGTGCACTGCGTCCTTTTTTCCGGCGCCTCGATAGTGTTCCTGCCCAAGTTCGAGGCGGACAAGGTCCTTGCGCTGATGCCGCAATCGACCGTGATGATGGGCGTGCCGACGTTCTACATTCGCTTGCTCGCCGATCCGGCCTTCACGCGCGAGGTCGCGTCGCACATGCGGCTGTTCGTTTCCGGCTCCGCGCCGCTTTCGGCCGACATCCACCGCGCCTTCGAGCAGCGTACGGGGCACCGCGTGCTGGAACGCTACGGCATGACGGAAACGGGCATGCTGACCTCAAACCCTTACGACGGCGAGCGCCGCGCGGGCTTTGTCGGGCCGCCGCTGCCGGGCGTGGAGTTGCGCGTCGCCGAGCTGGAGTCGGGCACGGTCCTGCCACAGGGCGAAGTCGGCATCGTCGAAGTGCGCGGCGCCAATGTGTTCAAGGGCTACTGGCAAATGCCGGAGAAAACGGCGAGCGAGTTCCGGCCCGACGGCTATTTCATCACTGGCGACATGGGCTTCATCGATGCGGATGGCTACGTGCAGCTGGTCGGGCGCGAAAAGGACCTGATCATCTCGGGCGGGCTCAACGTCTATCCGGCCGAAGTCGAAGCGCTGCTGGACGACCGGTCGGACGTGGCCGAAGCGGCCGTGATTGGCGTTCCGCATCCCGATTTCGGCGAGGCCGTGGTCGCGGTCGTGCAGCCGATCGGCCACTTCGATGGAGACGCCATGCGCGACGCGATGCGCAAGGATCTGGCCGCCTTCAAGGTGCCCAAGACGATCATCGCGCTCGACGAATTGCCGCGCAACACCATGGGCAAGATCCAGAAGAAGCTGCTGCGCGAACGCTACGCCGATCTCTTCGCCGAGGCGAGCGCCTAGCGTCCCGGATCGATCCAGACGCAGGATTGGGCAAAGGCCTCCGCAGCAGCAAGCGGCTCTCCGCCCGGAAGCACGATCGCCGTGTCGCCCCACCAGTCCGCGGGCGCTTGGGCCGCCCCGCTCTCGACGAGAACACGACCGAGCCGGATCGCAATCGCCACGCGCAGCGTGCCATTTTCGTGTGCGCGTTCGAAGGCGAGGATACGCCCGGCCCGCTGCCCGGTGATTTCCAGAGGACAGTAGCTTCCGGTCAGGAACGGCGCCGGATTATCTCGGCGCAAGTCCAGCAATCGAGAGATCAGCTGCAGCTTTTCGCCATCACCCTCTCCGCCCGTTTCGAGCAGCTTGCGGCGGCGCTCGTAATCGACCGGGCGGCGATTGTCCGGATCGACGAGACTGTAATCGAACAGCTCGCAGCCCTGATAGGTATCGGGCACGCCCGGCGCGGTGCATTGCAAGGCGACTTGCGCGATGCTGTTGGCGTGTGCGGCGGCCGCGATCCGGGCAACGAACGCGGCGATGTCGGCGCGCAATCGCTGGCAGCTTGGATCGGTCAGGATGACGCTGGCAAGCTCCATGCAGCGCGCCTCGTAGTCCGTATCGGGGGCGACCCAGGACGAACGCAGTTTCGCTTCGCGCAAAGCCTTTTCCTGCCATGCCTCGATACGTTCGAGAAAGACTTCCGGCTCTGCCTGAACGCTTTCGTCCCAAGCACCGACCAGCGTCTGGAGCAGCATGGCCAGATCGCCGCGATCGACACCCTCGGCCGGTCCGGCGACGCTTCCGATCCACTCCGTGCAACGCTGCGCCCAAATTTCAGGGACTGAGCTGAGCACCATGAGCCGCGCGCGCGCATCGGGGCCACGCTTGTGATCGTGCGTCGCCAGCGCCAGCAGCGCTTGCGGCTCGATCCGCGCGCGCCGCTCCATAACCTCGTGAAACGCGGCCGGACTCATCGTCGGTTGCGCCGGGTTCGCGCCGACCTCGTTGAGCGAAAGCAGCACGCCGTGGCGGTAAAACGCGGTGTCCTCCACCGCCTTTGCCGCGATCGGCGCGGAAAGCTGCTGGAACTTGCGCGCCGCCTCGGTCGCCAACGCCGGATCGCCGGGACCGACCCCCGCCAGCCAGTCGAGCACGAGATCGCTGACGGGCTCTTCGCCCGGCGGCGCCGCCTCGCGCGCAGCCTGGCGCGCCGTATTTCGGATGCGCTCGTCCTCGGGCGGTGCAGCGCCGCCGGTGCCGTAAGTGCGATAGGCCGGCCACACCGCGATAAGCCGTTCGATCGCGCGAGTCAGCATGCCGCGCGTCACCCAGCCCAGCGAGGGGACGCTCGCCGCCAGATCGGCGAAGCTTTCGGCGCAGGCCCCGAGCTGCCCGGAGAATTGCCAGGCCAACAGCTGCGGTCGAGCCAGCTCCTCTTCGGCGGTGAAGTCGCCGGGGCGACCGCTGAGATCCTGCCAAAAGCGGCGCAAGGGCGCGATCCCGTCCGGATCGTGCAGCAGGCCGCCGACTTGCGTCATGAAATCGTATCCGCTGGTACCTGCAATCGACCAGTCGAGCGGCAGGCTCTCCTCCCCCGCCAAAATCTTCTCGACGACGATGTACGGCTCGCGGTTGGGATCGGCCTGTCGCATCGCGGCATTGAGGCGATGGCAGTATCCCGCCGGATCGCTGAGCCCGTCGATATGATCGATCCGCAACCCATCGATCAGCCCTTCGCCGTAGAGCCGCAGGATCAGGTCGTGGGTTCGCGCGAAGACCGCCTCGTCCTCGGCCCGCACGCCGGCAAGATCGTTGATCGAGAAGAACCGGCGCCAATTGAGCTCGTCGTTGGCCCTGCGCCAATGCGCGAGCCTGTAATGTTGGCGATCGAGCAGCGCCGCGAGCGCCGCACGCCCTGCCTCGGTCTCGGGATCGTGCGCAGCGACGGCTTCCGCGATCGGACCTTTGTGGATCGGATCGTCCGGGCGGATCGGCAGCGGGGTTTCGCCATAGAGTTCAAGCCGGAGATCGTTCTCCGTCGTCACGAGGCGCAGCTGGCCTTGCGCGATGACTTCATCCGGCACATCGCCCAGGATCGGCAAGAGCACCGGCGCGCGCCAGTCGATGTCGAAGACCGGGGCGAACTCGCTGGCTTCGCCATTCTCGAGCACGTCCTGCCACCAGGGGTTCTGCCCAAGCGCGATCCCCATGTGGTTGGGGACGATGTCGACGATCAGGCCCATGTCGCGCGCCCGCAACGCGGCGACGAGCGAACGCAGGCCTGGCTCGCCGCCAAGTTCGGGGTTCACTTGCGTCGGATCGGCGACGTCGTATCCGTGACGCGAGCCCTTGATCGCGGTCGTGATCGGCGACGCATAGAGATGACTGATACCCAGCCCGTCCAGATAGGGCACGATCGCCCCGGCATCGGCGAAGGTGAATTCCTCGTGCAGTTGCACGCGATAGGTCGCGCGGATGGTCACGCTTTGCGCTCCGCATCGATCTTCGCGACACGCGCCGCGACTTTGGGGTCATTCAGAAGATCACCCAAGGGTGCAGGCAGCCGCCGCCGCCAGTTGGGGTGCGTATCGACCGTACCGGGCAAGTTGGGCTGTTCGAGTTCCCCCAGCAGATCCTCGAGCGGGAAGATCGCCAGCCGCGCCGGGGTCGAAGCGATATACGCGGTGGCGGCATCGACGACGGGCTCGGGCTGATCGGTGGGCGGCTGCGGCGCATCATCTCCGATCGCGCGCCACAAAGACGCTCGCTCGTGCTCGCGCGAAAGCTCCATCGCATCGAAACCCGAGGAGTCGCTCGCGCCGCGCCCGAGTTGCCGATTCCAGGCCAGGTCGCGCCCCTTCCACCAGCCGGCGATCGTGGCCGTGTCATGCGTGCCCGTCATCGCGACGGCAGTGGTCTGGTAGTCGCCGGGAGGCTGGAATTCACCGTGATCGCGCCGCTCGAACCACAGCACGCGCATGCCGGAGATTGCCTTCTGCGCGATCGTATCGGCAAAGCCATACGGCATCGTCCCAAGATCTTCGGCGATGATGAGCGCGCGGGCGCGGTGCGATTCCAGGGCCAGCAACCGCATCATGTCCTGAAACGGATAGGCAAGATACGCACCTTGAGAAGCATCCGCCCCCGCAGGGACCAGCCAGAGCCGCTGCAGGCCGAACGCATGATCGATCCGCAACCCGCCGCAGCCGTGCAAGGCCGCGCGGATCATCGCCAGCCACGGCGAGAAACCGGTCTGCTTCAGCGCGTGCGGGCTCATCGCCGCAAGCCCCCAGTTCTGGCCGTCGGGGCCGAGCGGATCGGGCGGCGCACCTACGGTGAGCCCGGAAAGATAGGTCTCGGGCGCGGACCAGGTATCGCTACCCGAAGGATCGACACCCACCGCGAGATCGGCGATCGCGCCGATCGCCATGCCGCCCGCCCGCGCGCGCTCCTGCACTTGCTCCAGACCACGATGAACGAGCCACTGCGCGAAGACATGGAATTCCACGTCGTCCGAATGTGCCTGCGCGAATGCTTCGACGGCTTCGCTCGCGGGATCGTGGCACGCTTCCGGCCACTGGCGCCAGCCGTGCAGGCCCTCGCCTTGAAAATGCCGATAGAGCGTATCGTGCCGCGCATGGCGGTAAAGAGCCTCGCCTTCGTTGCGCGCCCATGCTCGCATTCTGTCGAGACCGGCATCATCCAGCGCCGCAAAAGCGGAGCGAAGAGCGGCGTAGTGCGCCGGCAGGCTGCTCGACCATTCGATGAGCGGGGGAGAATCCGCCGCCTCCAGGGGTGGCAAGCCGGCCAGTGTCGGGTCGGCCAAGGCGATATTGTAGAAGCGGCGGCTGGAGGGCGAGTAGGGACTAAACCGATGGCCGTCGCCGGGATAGAGCGCGTGCAGAGGGCTCAGCGCAAGCGCGTCCGCACCGTGTCCGGCGAAGCGCTCCACGGCCGCCGCCACATCGCCAAGATGGCCGTGCGAGAAGCTGTGCGGGCCGCGCAGCGCTGGCACCTGGACGGCAGGCCCCCAGCCGCGCCGCTGACCCAGCATCGTCTCGATCGGCAAGCAAGTCGCCGGGGCTACCGCGAGCGAGATCGTCCGACCGGCAATGTGCAGCCCATAGTAGCCGGGCCGCTCCGGCGCGTGGATGGCGCCTTCGACGATCGGAATCGCGATTTCCTCGCCGGCTTCGTCGATCAGCGATGCGTGGCTTTCCCCGCCGGCAAACGGCAAAGGCAGATGGGCACCGGCATCGATCGTGAGAAAGGCAGGCAGATCGTCGCGCGACTGCCCGATCCGTTCCAGGCCTTCGCGCATCTGCGATTCCGACGCCACCGGAATGCCGAGCGCGCTCAGGACATGGACAAGCGTATCTTCGTCGACGACGTGAGGACGACCGGAAACATCCTGCCACTCGGTGGCGATCCCGGCGGCGCGGGCTAGCTCATGAAGGATCAAGCGGATGTCTCCATACCGCGATGCTGGCGGGTTCACCGGGCGAGCCCTGGGTGAAGATCGGCTTTTCGGCAATGTCGCGAAACGTGATCGACTGGTCGCCCAGATTGACGGCAATCGTCAAGTGGCTCGCGTCCCCAAGCCGCCAACGGGCTTCGATCGCGCCCTCGCCCAGCACGCGCGTCCCGAGCGACGTCGTGCCGGTAAGACGCGGAACAAGATGTTCGAACCGCAAGGCCAGCAGCTGGGCGATGAGCGATTGCCAGGCGCCCGCCTGAGGCCCCGGTTCGGGCCTGGAATCCAGGAACGTCTTGCGCGCGTTGGGATCGGGAATGCGCTCGCGCGTCGCTTCGTCCCTGAAGGCGGCAAAGCCCGCGAACTCCTGGCGACGCCCTTCGCGCACCACATCGGCCAGCTCGTCACTGAAATCGGTGAAGAACAGGAACGGACTGTCGGATCCGGTCTCCTCGCCCATGAACAGCAGAGGAATCTGAGGGGTAAGCAGCAGCAGCGCCATTGCCGCGCGCAAACGCTCGGGCACGATCAGCGTCGTCAGCCGCCCCCCAAAAGCCCGGTTGCCCGTCTGATCGTGATTCTGGAGGAAATTGACGAACGCGGTGGGAGGCAAATGACCGCTCTGGGTCCCACGCGGCACGCCGACATGATTGGGCGACGGCTCGCCCTGATAGACAAAGCCATCGGCAAGGCAGCGGGCCAGCTTCTCGGTCGTCGCGTCGCTGAAGTCCGCGTAATAGGATTCGCGTTCGCCAGTCAGCAGGACGTGGACGGTGTTATGAAAATCGTCGTTCCACTGCGCATCGTAGATTCCGGGGCGCAGGCGATCGGCATCGTTCTCTTCGTTTTCCAGAACCAGATGCACGTGCCGTCCGGGCTCCACTGCTGCGCGGATACGGCGCGCCAGATCGTCGAGAAACGCGGGATTGCGGATCGCGTGGACAGCATCGAGACGAAGGCCGTCGAACCCATAGTCGACGATCCACATCCGCGCGTTCTCGAAGTAGAAGTCGGCGACCGCCGGTTGCTCCACCGCGACCGCCCCACCCCAAGGCGTGTCGACGTGATCGAGGAAAAACTGAGGCGCGTAGAGCCCGAGATAGTTACCGTCGGGTCCGAAGTGATTGTAGACCACATCGAGGAACACCATCACGCCAAGCGCGTGCGCCCGATCGATGAGGTGCCTGAGGTCCGCTGGCGTGCCATAAGCCTCGAGCGGCGCGAATGGCAGCACGCCGTCGTACCCCCAGCCCCGCGCGCCCGGAAAGGCACCGATCGGCATCAATTCAATCGCTGTGATACCCAGCGCCGCCAGCCGCTCGAGCTGGGCTTCGACGCCCGCGAAGCCTCCGAGCACGCCGGCGTGAACTTCGATGATCACCGTTTCTTCCCAAGGGCGACCTTTCCAAGGCATCCGGCCTGCGATGGCGGTTTCGGTTACGACGCTCCACGCATGAACGCCGCCCGACTGCGCGCGTGACGCGGGATCGGGCACTTGCAGCCCATCGGGCAGGATGAAACGGTAGCGCGTTCCCGGCTCAGCCGGAGCCTTAATGGCGTACCACCCGTCGCCGACGCTATCCATTGCTACCGGCTCACAGCCTTCGACCAGCAAATCCAACGAATTCAGGGCCGGCGCCCAGAGTCGAAATTCCCAACAGTCCGCAGTTACATGCCGCGGGCCCCAATTCATCATGCCGGCGCAGCTTTCGTCCGGGACCTCACCAGCGCGCCGCCATGCGCAGCGAGAAGATAGGTGTTCCCGACAGAAACGTCGGCAAGATCCGGTGCGGCACTGTCGATCAGCAGCGTGCGCTCGTCGACATCTCTCGGGAAGTGGAACTCGATGTCGTCATCGCTGGCATTGAGCAGAAAGTTGACCGACTCGATCGTGCCATCCTCCAGAGCGATCGTGCGCCGCATCGACAAGGCCCGCCCAAGGGGATTGCCCCAGTCTTCATCCGAGAGCGGTTCGCCGCGTTCGTCCCACCATTCGATGTCGTTGACGCCGTTTCCTGGCGAGTCGTCGCCGTAGAGGAACACCGGAGCGCGCAACACTTCGTACTCACGCCGCAGCGCCGTCAGCCGCGAGGCAAAGGCGAACAGCGATGTGCCTGCTTCGGTTTCGAGCAGCGACCAGTCGATCCAGCTGATCTCGCTGTCCTGGCAGTAGGCGTTATTGTTGCCTTGCTGCGTGCGCCCGAACTCGTCTCCCGCGACCAGCATCGGCGTACCCAGCGAGGCCAGCAGCGTCAGCAACATCGAACGGCTGACGCGCGCCCTGGTTTCGAGGATCGCGGGATCGTCGGTCGGACCTTCGGCGCCCCAGTTGCGCGACAAGTTGTTGTCGTGCCCGTCGCGGTTGTCTTCCTTGTTGGCTTCGTTGTGGCGCTCTTCGTAAGCGACCGTATCGGCCAGGGTGAAACCATCATGGCTGGTGAGGAAATTGAGCGAAGCCCACGGGCGGCGCGAACGGCGGTCGAAAATGTCGCCCGAACCCGACATCCGCGCGGCCAGATCCGCCCGCTTGCCTTCGTCCCCGCGCCAGTAGCTGCGCACGGTATCGCGATACTTGTCGTTCCACTCGGAAAAGCCGGGCGGGAAATTGCCGAGCTGATACCCGCCCATGCCGACGTCCCAGGGTTCCGTGAGAAGTTTCAGCCGCCCGAGGACCGGATCCTGGCGCAGCACGTCGAAGAAACCGGCATTGGGATCGAAGCCGTGCGGAGTGCGGCCCAGCGTCAGCCCGAGATCGAAGCGGAAGCCGTCGATGCCGTAGCTGGTCGCCCAATAACGCAGCGAGTCCGCCACCATCTGGATGACGCGCGCGTGATTGAGATTGAAGGTATTGCCGGTGCCGGTTTCGTTGAGGCAATAGCGCGGATCGTCGGGCAGCAGGCTGTAGTAGGTCGCGTTATCCAGCCCGCGCCAGCATAGCGTCTGCCCCAATTCGCTGCCCTCGCAGCTATGATTGTAGACGACATCGAGGATGACCTCGATCCCCGCCGCATGTAGGCGACGCACTGCGATGCGCAGTTCGTCCTGCGTATCGCCCGCGAAGTACGACGGTTCGGGCGTGAAGAAGTTGAGCGTGTTGTAGCCCCAGTAATTGCGCAAGCCTCGTTCCTGCAGGAAACGGTCCTGCACGAAAGCGTGGATCGGCAGCAACTCGATTGCGGTCACCCCGAGCGTGTGCAAGTGATCGATGACCTTGGGATGCGCGAGCGCCGCGAACGTCCCGCGCTCCTGCGGCGGCGCGTGCTCGAGCAGCTTGGTCAGACCCTTGGCGTGCGCCTCGTAGATGACCGTCTTCGACCACGGCGTATTGGGCTTGCGGTCCTGCGACCAATCGTAGTGATCGTGCGTGACGACGCACTTGGGCATGGCGGGCGCGCTGTCACGCTTGTCGAACGCGAGGTCCGCACGCCGCGCGCGGAGCGGATAACCATGGAGCACGTCGCTCTGGCGCAAGGTGCCCACCATCCGGCGCGCATAGGGATCGAGCAGGAGCTTGTTGGGATTGAAGCGGTGTCCCTCGGCAGGCTTGTAAGGACCATACGCGCGCAGCCCATAGACCAGTCCGGGTCGCGCATCGGGCAGATAGCCGTGCCAGACCTCATCGGTGCATTCGGGAAGCCGATAGCGTTTGATCTCCCGCTTGCCGCGAGGATCGAAGAGGCAGACCTCGATCATGTCGGCATTGGCGGAGAAGACGGCGAAATTGACGCCTAGGCCGTCGAAGCGCGCCCCCAAAGGATACGGCAAGCCGCTTTCGAGTTGGTCGGGCAGATTGCCCTCGATGAGATCCATATAAGCAGTCAGGCTTTCGGTTTACGGCCGCGCGCAGGCTTCGCGCCGGGCTTGGCTTCCGACTTCGGCTCGGCCTTGGCGGCGGGCTTGGTCTGGGTTTTCGCGGCAGGCTTGGCATCGGCCTTCGGTTTCGCGTCCGCTTTGGGCTTGGCGGGAGCTTTGGGCGCGGGCTCAGCCTTGGACTTGGCGGGAGCCTTAGGCTTGGTGGTTGCTGCCGACTCCGATTTGGGCTTGGCCGGATAGCTCGCCTTGGCGGCAGGCTCAGCCTTGCTCGATCCCGCGGCCTTGGCGGAGGATGCGCGCTTCGGCTTCGAAGCTGGGGCGTCCTCGCTTTCGATCTGCCGGCGTGCTTCTTCCCAGTGATCGTCGTGACGACCATGGGGCTTACCTTCGCTTTCCCAGATTTCGTGCGCTTTCTTACGAATACGGTCAGTCATATCGGTCATCGACGATCCCCTATCGATTGCCCTTCGGCATCCATACGGCAGCTCTGCTTAGGTGCTAAGTGCTCCGTAAGTGCAGCCAGCCCCACCAACGTACGAGTGGTGCTGATGGTTGCCCATTGCCAATGCATCACAGTCGGCGGAATCGTCGTTTCTACGGTGTCCAACGCTAAATTCGCGAACGGTCGGAACGCTGCGGCGAAGGAGGCGTTGCAGAATAGCAGCGCCAAAATGCGGGGAACTTGATTTGCTATCACCAGAGCCCGAAGCGAAAGCGGTTCGCGCCGTCAGCATCGAACAGGAAACGGGACAATTGGGCGAGACGCTTGCCGCCCAACTCCCCATCGCGGCTCAGGCCGGATTCGATGCATTGCTGTGGAAACAGAAAGGTTCGCCCTTTGCTCGCGAACGCCTGGTTCCGGATTTCGTGATCACGCAGGCCGGCGATGCCGGTCTGGCGGTCTGGACCGAAGTCGACGTCACGCACTTTCCGATCGATCATGCCCTGGTCGAGGCGCATCCAGCCCTCTTCGCCATCCGCCACATGGGCAGCGGCGACGCACCGATCGATCCGCGTCGTACCAAACGCGCGACCGGCCTTGCCCGTGCGCGCATGCGGCAAAAGGAAGCCGGCGTGCTGGTGGAGGCGATCGCCAAGGCGCTGATCCCATCGCTGAAAGACGTCTCGGGTTTGCGTCTGCTGGGCGTCGACCGGCTGCGGCCCGAGCTTCTGACGCAGCTCTTGCAACTGTTGCGTGAGGCGCGCGCAGACATCCAGCTGTTTGCGGACATCGCCAACATGCAGCGCGAAGACGCGGTGGCCCTTGGCCGGTCGGGCCTCGATTTCCTCGTCTCATCCTATGCCTGGTGGGATTATCGCGCGGCTTGGTTCGCCGAGGAAACCGAAGCGCTGCGCGGCACTGTCCCGATCGTGGCGGAGACGGGCGCCGGCCAGATCCGCGGCGACAATCCCGCCGCGATCGGTCGCTCCATGATGGCTGCAGCGGCCTTGTCCGACGGCATGATCGCACCGCTGGGCGCCATCCGCGCCGCGCCTGAAGCTGCGAAGCGGGCCAGCGAAATCTCGGCGCTTGGCGCGCGGCATGGCGGCGAGATGCGCCGCCTCACCGGCTCGGGTTCGCCCGTGGTCGCCTGGCTTCGCGCGAAAGGCGGCGACTTGCGCACGGCCCAAAGCGCGCATCTGGTGCTTATCAACACGGCCGAAGATACGCAGGACGCGCCCTCGCGCGAGGTCCTGCTGCCCGGTCTCGGCGGCCGCTTCGCCATGCCCGAAAACGCCTTCGCATCGCTGACCGGCTGCGAAGTGCGCTCGTGCGTCCTGGAGAGTGCCGCACCGATCCTAGACAGCGCCGATTGGGACGTGGCTGCGGGCGCACGCGAGCCGCGTCTCGTGGTCGAAGAGGTCAATCCGCGCGTCGAGGGCGGCGCCTTTCCGGTCAAGCGCGTGGTCGGCGATACCGTCTCGGTGACCGCGAAGGTGTTTGCGGATGGGCACGAACAACTCGCTGCCGAGATCGAATGGCGCGCCGTCGACGGTGAAGCCTGGAACCGCGTGCGCATGGCGCAGCACCCTAACGACGATTGGACCGGCGCCTTCCCGCTCGAACGCATGGGCCGCCACGAATTTCGCGTCACCGCCTGGCTTGATCGCTTCGGCGGTTTCCAGCGTGATTTCCGAAAGAAGCTGGCGGCCGGTGTCGCGCAAAAGGTCGATCACGCCGAAGGCCGTCGCCTTGTCGAGCGCGCCGCGCAACGCAGCGACAAACCCCTGCGCGAGAAGCTGGAAAGCTGGGCGAAGAGGCTGGCGAGCGATACCGACAGCGAAGCGCTGCTTTCGATCGAACTCGGCGATTTGATGGATCAGGCGGACGACCGCCCCCACCTCCTTTCATCGCCTGTCCAACTGGTCGATGCCGAGCGACTGCAGGCCGGCTTTTCGAGCTGGTACGAACTGTTCCCTCGCTCCGAAACGCGCGATCCCGCGCGCCACGGCACGTTCCGCGATGTGATCGAGCGCTTGCCGGCAATCCAGGCGATGGGCTTCGATACGCTCTACTTCCCGCCGATCCACCCCATTGGCCGCGCCAACCGCAAGGGCCCGAACAACAGCCTCGAAGCGGGCGAGACCGACCCCGGCAGCCCCTATGCCATCGGCAGCAAGGATGGCGGGCACACCGCGATCCACCCCGAACTGGGCAGCTTTGAGGACTTCAAGGCGCTCATCGATGCGGCGCATGAGCATGCGCTGGAGATCGCGCTCGATTTCGCGATCCAGTGCTCGCCCGATCACCCGTGGCTGAAAGAGCATCCCGATTGGTTCGACTGGCGGCCCGACGGCAGCATCAAATACGCCGAGAACCCGCCCAAGAAGTATCAGGACATCGTCAACGTCGACTTTTATCAGGACGGCGCAATCCCCGGCCTATGGCTGGCGCTGCGCGACGCCGTGCTGTTCTGGATCGATCATGGCGTGAAGACCTTCCGCGTCGATAATCCGCACACCAAGCCGTTGCCATTCTGGGAATGGATGATCGGCGACGTGCGCGCGAAGCATCCCGACGCGATTTTCCTCGCCGAAGCCTTCACCCGCCCGGCGATGATGTACCGCCTGGCCAAGATCGGCTTCTCGCAAAGCTACACCTATTTCACCTGGCGCGATCACAAGGCGGAGCTCACCGACTACATCGTCGGGCTGACGCAGACCGCGCCGCGCGAGTTCTATCGCCCGCACTTTTTCGTCAACACGCCGGACATCAATCCGCCGTTCCTGCAGACCTCGGGCCGCCCCGGCTTCCGCATCCGCACCGCGCTGGCCGCGACGCTATCGGGGCTGATGGGGGTCTATTCGGGTTTCGAGCTGTGCGAGGCCGCGCCCGTGCCCGGCAAGGAAGAGTACCTCGATTCCGAAAAGTACCAGATCCGCGTGCGCGACTGGGACCAGCCCGGCAACATCGTCGCCGACATCACGCTCTTCAATCGTCTGCGTCGCAGTCACCCTGCGCTGCAGACGCACCTCAACACGCGGTTCCTGACCGCACACAACGAAGCGATCCTCTACTATGCCAAGCCCAGTCCCGATGGCAGCGACATCATTCTCGTGATGGTCAGCCTCGATCCGCATCACGCGCAATCCGCCGGCTTCGAGATCCCCTTGTGGGAGTTCGGCATCGGTGACGATGGCTCGATCGGGGTGGAGGACCTCGCCAGCGGCGGCAAATTCCGCTGGTGGGGCAAGTGGCAGCACATCGGGCTCGATCCGAGCGAACCCTATCGTATCTGGCGCATCGCCCCGGGAGCCGACGCATGAGCGAGATTCTTGCCGGCGACGCCGACTGGTACAAGGACGCGGTCATTTATCAGCTGCACGTCAAATCGTTCTTCGACGCGAACGATGACGGAATCGGTGATTTCGCCGGGCTGATGCAGAAACTGGACTATGTCGCCGAACTGGGCGTCAACACGATCTGGCTGCTGCCGTTCTATCCCAGTCCCCGGCGCGACGACGGCTATGACATCGCCGAATATCGCGACGTCAGCGAAGACTACGGCACGCTCGAGGAAGCGCGCGCGTTCGTCGAGGCAGCTCACGAGCGCGGCATTCGCGTGATCACGGAGCTGGTCATCAATCACACCTCGGATCAGCATCCCTGGTTCCAGGCCGCGCGCAAGGCGCCGGCAGGCAGTCCGGAGCGCGATTTCTACGTCTGGTCGGATGACGACAAGCTCTACTCCGGCACGCGGATCATCTTCTGTGATACCGAGAAGTCGAACTGGACCTGGGACGAGGAAGCGCAGGCCTATTACTGGCATCGGTTCTATTCGCACCAGCCCGATCTTAATTTCGACAATCCCAAGGTTCTCGAAGAAGTGCTTTCGGTTATGCATTTCTGGCTCGAGGCCGGGATCGACGGGCTGCGTCTGGATGCGATCCCCTACCTTATCGAGCGCGACGGAACTTCGAACGAGAATCTTCCCGAAACGCACGTCCTCTTGAAAAAAATCCGCGCCGATCTGGATCAGCATTACCCCGGCAGGATGCTGCTTGCCGAAGCGAACATGTGGCCCGAAGATACGCAGCAGTATTTTGGCGATGGCGACGAATGCCACATGGCGTTCCACTTCCCGTTGATGCCGCGCATGTACATGGCCGTGGCGCAGGAAGATCGCTTCCCGATAACCGACATCATGCGCCAAACCCCCGACATTCCCGAGGAATGCCAATGGGCGATTTTCCTGCGCAACCATGACGAGCTGACGCTCGAAATGGTAACCGATGCCGAGCGCGATTATCTTTGGGATACCTACGCCGCCGACAAACGCGCGCGCATCAATCTCGGCATTCGACGCCGCCTCGCACCGCTGCTGCAACGCGACCGCCGCCGGGTCGAGCTGATGCATGCCCTCTTGCTGACGATGCCGGGCACACCCGTGCTCTATTACGGCGACGAGATCGGCATGGGCGACAACGTCTTCCTCGGCGATCGCGACGGGGTGCGTACGCCGATGCAATGGTCGTCGGACCGCAACGGTGGTTTCAGCCGCGCCGATCCCGCCGGCCTCACGCTGCCGCCAATTATGGACCCGCTCTACGGCTATCAGGCGGTCAATGTCGAAGCGCAGCAGCGCGACCAGCATTCGCTGCTTAACTGGCTGCGCGGCTTCCTCGCGGTCCGCAGCCAGCATTGCGCCTTCGGGCGTGGCACGCAGCGCTTCCTGCGGCCCGCCAACCGCAAAATCCTGGCCTATTTGCGCGAGCACGACGGCGAGACGCTGCTCTGCGTCGCCAACTTGTCGCGCACGCCGCAAGCGGTCGAGCTCGATCTATCCGAGTTCGAAGGCCGCACGCCGGTCGAACTGTCGGGCGGCGCGAGCTTTCCCAAGCTCGGGCAACTGCCCTACCTGCTGACCTTGCCGCCTTATGGCTTCCTCGCCTTCCAACTCTCCGAAGCCGCCGAACCGCCCGAATGGTCGAGCAGCGCGCCGGGCATGCAAGTCGAGCAATTCACTTTCGTGCTGCGTCCAGAGCTTGTGGATGTTCTGGGCGGCGACAACCGGCGGGTT
The DNA here is from genome assembly GCF_009746585.1 of Novosphingobium aquimarinum. Lineage (GTDB taxonomy): Bacteria > Pseudomonadota > Alphaproteobacteria > Sphingomonadales > Sphingomonadaceae > Novosphingobium > Novosphingobium aquimarinum. The sequence goes on along the minus strand of NZ_WRPO01000007.1, from coordinate 43,923 downwards.
CTCGAAACCGAGATCTTGCCGTCCTACGTCGCTTCGCGGCGCTGGTTCGGGGCGAAGGACGAGACCATCGAGGCCGTCCGGGTCAAGAGCGTCTCGCACTTCCCTGGCGCCGACGACTTGCTGCTCGTCCTCATCGACGTGACGACGACATCGGGTGCGGCAACTTACGCGCTGCCGCTCGGCATCGCCTGGGAGGGAACGTCGCACGGCCAGTTCGCCTCCAACCTCGCGATGGCGCGGGTCCGGCGTGGCCGAAACGTCGGACTGCTGACGGATGGGTTCGCGGTCACGTCCTTCGCGCAGGCCGTCCTCACCGGACTTCGTGACGGTGCGGTCGTCGAAGCCGACGGCGGGGCCATTCGCTTCGAAGCGCGCCCCGGATTCGACCTCGAACCCGATGCCGAGCCGGAATGGATCGCGGCGGAGCAATCGAACAGCACGCTGATCCTCTCGCACACCGCCGTGCTCAAGTTGCTGCGCAAGCTGCAGCCGGGCATCCATCCCGACGCGGAAATGGCCGGCTATCTCAGCGACAACGGTTTCGCCAACGTGCCGCCGGTGCTCGCCACTGTCACGCAGGATACGCCCGAAGGCCCGGTGCTGCTGATGTTGATGCAGGGCTTCGTCTTCAACCAGGGCGATGGCTGGCAATGGACGCTGGGTGCGCTCGACCGGCTCGGCAGCGAGCACGAAGGCGACTGGAGCTTTGCCAACTACAACAACTTCGCCGAAAATCTGGGTCGGCGCCTGGCCGAAATGCACGGTGTTCTCGCTCAGCCCAGCAGCGATCCGGCCTTTGCGCCGGAAGCGATGAGCCTCGAACAGGCCCGTGCCCTGGGCGAGCGCGTCACGGCCCAAGTTGGTAAGGCGATCGACCTGCTTGCGAAGAGCCATGGTCTCGACGAGGCCGCGCAAGCCGAAGCCGAACGACTGGGCGCGATGCGTCAGGCACTGTCCGCGCGGATCGCCGAGATCGCCGAGGCGGCGCAGGGCTGTCGTCTCACGCGCATCCACGGCGACCTGCACCTCGGGCAGGTCCTGGTCACTGGCAGCGATGTCATGATCATCGACTTCGAGGGCGAACCGACCCGGCCGCTGGCCGAACGAAGAGCCAAGGACGTGCCGCTGCGCGACGTCGCGGGCATGCTGCGCTCGTTCGACTATGCCGGCGCCGTGGCCGAACGCAGCCGTCCGGCTGCCGGCGAATTGAAGGAGCAGCGCGCGGAACTGGGCAGCGCCCAATTCCGCGAGAACGCGGTGACCGCATTCCTTGCCGGGTATTTCGGCGAAGGCGCCACTGTCGACCCGCTGCTCGACCTCTTCGTGCTCGAAAAGGCCGCTTACGAAGTGGCTTACGAGGCCGCGAACCGACCCGATTGGCTCGCGGTACCCGCCGTCGGCCTGGCGCGCAGCGCCGACCGAATTCTTGCCGGAGATAAGACATGACCGAACGCGACCAGTCCGCTGCCGCCGCGCTCGACCAAGGACTACTGGACGATCCTTTCGGCTATCTTGGCCGCCACGATACCGGTGACGGGCCCGTCGTGCGGACCTATCAGTCAGGTGCCGAGGCCGTCACGCTGGTTCCCGAAAAGGGCAAGCCGGTCGCCATGACCGAGATCGCCCCGGGGCTTTATACGGCACCCGCGCCAAATTCGGGTTCCTATCGCCTGCGCACGCAGTGGCCAGGGGGCGGCGAGCACGAGGCCGAAGATCCGTACGCGTTCGGCACCGTCCTGGGAGATCTCGATCTCTATCTGTTCGGCGAAGGCCGGCACTGGGATTTGGCCCGTGTGATGGGCGCGCAGCTGCGCGAGATCGACGGCGTGCCGGGTGTCGCCTTCTCCGTGTGGGCGCCCAATGCGCGGCGGGTCTCGGTGATCGGCGACTTCAACAATTGGGATGGCCGGCGCCACCCGATGCGGGTGCGTCACGGCTCTGGCATCTGGGAAATCTTCATTCCCCGGCTTGGACATGGCGCGCGCTACAAGTTCGCGATCCTCGGGGCGGATGGCAGAGTGGTCGAAAAAGCCGATCCCCTCGCCCGGCAGACCGAAGCACCGCCGGCGACCGCCTCGGTCGTGGCAGCCACCCCGGACTTTGCGTGGACCGATGCCGACTGGATGGCCGAACGCGGCCGCCGCCAGGCCAGCGATGCGCCGATGTCCATCTACGAGATGCACGCCAGTTCCTGGCTGCGTCCCGAAGGCGATCCGGAAGGCCATTTCGGCTGGCGCGCGCTCGCCGACCGGCTGATCCCCTACGTCGCCGAGATGGGCTTCACGCACATCGAATTGCTGCCCATCACTGAGCATCCGTTCGGTGGCTCGTGGGGCTATCAGCCGCTGTCGCAGTTCGCACCTTCGGCGCGTTACGGAACGCCCGAGGGCTTCGCCGCCTTCGTCGATGCCTGCCATCGCGCAGGGATCGGCGTGATTCTCGATTGGGTGCCCGCGCACTTTCCCACCGACGCGCACGGCCTGGCCGAATTCGACGGTACGCATCTCTACGAGCATGCCGATCCGCGCGAAGGCTACCATCAGGATTGGAACACGCTGATCTACAACCTCGGTCGGCGCGAGGTCTCGGGCTTCCTGCTCGCCTCGGCGCTGTGGTGGACCGAGACCTTCCACATCGACGCGCTGCGCGTCGATGCCGTCGCCTCGATGCTCTACCGCGATTACAGCCGCAAGCACGACGAGTGGGTGCCGAACATCCATGGCGGGCGCGAGAATCTGGAATCGGTCGCGTTCCTCAAGCACATGAACCAGCTGGTCGCCGAGCGCGCGCCCGGCGCGATCACGATCGCGGAGGAATCCACCGCCTGGCCGGGCGTGACCGCGCCCGTTGATCAGGGTGGCCTGGGCTTTTCCTACAAGTGGAACATGGGCTGGATGCACGACACGCTGCAATATGTGGAGCGTGATCCGATGTACCGGTCCTGGCACCATGGCGAGCTGACCTTCGGCCTCGTCTATGCCTATTCCGAACGCTTCGTGCTGCCGATCAGCCACGACGAAGTGGTGCACGGCAAGGGCTCGATGATCGGAAAGATGCCGGGTGATCGCTGGCAGTCCTGCGCCAATTTGCGTGCCTACTTCTCTTTCATGTGGACCCACCCCGGCAAGAAGCTGCTGTTCATGGGCTGCGAGATCGCGCAGGACCGAGAGTGGAACCACGATACGCAGATCTCGTGGGAGCTGCTCGACCAGCCCGAGCACGCCGCGATGCAGCGCCTGGTTCGCGATCTCAATCACCTCTACGCCGAGGAACCGGCATTGCATGCGCGCGATACCGATCCGGCCGGTTTTGACTGGCTGATCGGTGACGACAGCGATAACAGCGTCTTTGCGTATATCCGCCGCGGGAATGACGGAGACCCGCCGATTGCGGTGGTGCTCAATATGACGCTCAACCCGCATTTCGAATACGAAGTCCCCTTGCCGCATGCGGGGACCTGGCGCGAACTGTTCAACAGCGATGCCAAGATCTACGGCGGCGCCAACATCGGCAATGGCGGCTCGGTGCACGCGCAAGCCGGCGAGGACGGACGAGCCCGCGCGAAAGTGGTGATCCCGCCGCTAGGCGCGGTTATGCTGAAGGCCGAAAGTTAGGCCGTTTCGGCAAGCCCGAACGCAAAAAGGCGGCACCGCTGGGTGCCGCCTTTTTCAGGCTTGGACAGAACGTCCCCGCTGCTTCCCGCCCTCAACCGGGGTAGGGCGACGTCTGCAGTAACTCCGCCAGGTGCGCGGCATTGCTCGCCACCATGTCTGCGGTCTGCTGCACTTTGTCGGGTGTCTTCTTGAGATCCTTGAAATCGACCGATCCCATCGCTTCGCCGACCCAGTAGCACGATGCCACTGGCGGAATCGTCCAGCCGACATCGTTCAGCGACTGGAATATCTGCGCCGCGCTGAAGTGCGCGCCATCCTCGTTGCCGACGATCGCGGTCACCGCGACCTTGCCATAGCTCGGCATCCGGCCGGCATCGTCGGTTTCCGACAGGAACGCATCCATGCGCTCGAGCACGCGCTTGGCGACGCTGCCCACTTGCCCCATCCAGATCGGACCGCCGAGAATGAGGATGTCGTGATCGAGGATGCGCTTGCGCAGAGCCGGCCATTCGTCGCCCTTTCCCTCATCCGACGTCACTCCGGGCGGGATATGCAGTGCGGCAACGCGCACGACTTCCGATACTTCGACGCCTTTCGAGGCGAAGGATTTGCCGAGGACCGCCAGCATTGCATCGGTCGAAGACGCTTGCGAAGGGTCGGCCTTCAGCGTGCAGTTGAGGGGAATGGCGCGCAAAGTCATAGAAAATCTCCCGTCGGTCAGGGTGCGACCACGGCACCCGACCCTTGTGGAAGCTACGACTGACCGGGGGCAATGGTTCCCCCGGTCGAAATCAGTTGGCGATGTGCCACTGCATGATAGAGACAAAGTCGCGCGTAGGCGGTTCGGTCTGCAGGACATGGACGAAGTTCGCGGACCAATGCGCGACATCGCTATTCTCGACCACGGCGAGACAGCGGCGATGGCGTTCCTGCCGTTCCTCCAGCGGCATCTGGAACGCGCGGTCGATGGCCCTTGCCATGTCGTCGATATCGTAAGGATTGACCAGCAGCGCATCGACCATGTCCTCGGCCACGCCGGCAAAGCGGGACAGGATCAGCACACCGGGATCCGCCGGATCCTGCGCGGCAATGAATTCCTTGGCGACAAGGTTCATGCCGTCCGCCAAAGACGTCACGAGACAGCTGCGCGCCTGGCGGTAGAGCCGCGCGAGGCGCGAGCGATCCACCGAGCGGTTGATGAACCGGATCGGCGTCCAATCGAGTTCAGCGAAGCGCCCGTTGATCTGGCCGGTCAGGCCCTGCAGTTCCTCCGTGATATCCTGATAGGCTCGCACTTCCTGTCTCGTCGGCGGAGCGATCTGGACCAGACAGGGACGCATCTCGGGCGGTCGCAGCTCCAGATAACGCCCGAAGGCGCGGAACCGGTTGGGCAGGCCCTTGCTGTAGTCGAGCCGGTCGACGCCGATGGCAAACAGATCGGGTCCGCTGGCGCCGAACGGATCTTCCATCTCCTGCTCGGCATCGGCTTTGAACCCCGCGACGTCGATGCCGATCGGGAAGGAGCGCACCATGGTGCGACGATCGCGGAACTTGATCGAGGCATCCGTCATGAATTCCGCGCGGGGATCGTCGCGAAACATCTCCAGGCAGCGCGCGACATCGCCCCGTGTCTGCAGACCGATCAGATTGTAATGCGCGAGGTTGTCGGCGAATTCCTCGGGATCGGGCAGGATCGACAGGTCCGCCAGAACCGGGAAGGGAATGTGCAGGAACATCCCGATGCGATTCTCAACGCCCAGCGCGCGCAATTCCCGCGCGAGCGGAATGAAATGATAGTCGTGCACCCAGACGAGGTCGTCCGGATCGAGCTCGCTCGCGACCATTCGCGCGACGCGGCGATTGACCTCCTCATAGCATTGGTATGCGTCCGAAGTGATCGAGACGAGATCCGGCCGGCGATGGCACAGCGGCCAGAGCACCGAGTTGGCATAGCCGAGATAGTACTGCTCGAACTCGCGGTCGCTCAGACGGAAGGCGAGACGCTTGTAGCCGACGGATTCGATCTGTTCGAATTGGCCATTGTCGGACCCCGTTTCGGGGTGAGCGCCGATCCAGCATCCGCCCGACTGGGTCAAAGCATCGTGGAGCGCGACCACGAGCCCGCCCGAGGGATTGTCGCCCATCGGCAGACGATTGGAAATAACGACGAGCCGGCCACTCATCTTGCGTCCCCTGTCTTTGTATGTGCAGAGCGCGGACCTGATCCTGCGCCGCGCTGCAACGATAATCGGATTATTCGCGCGACTGTCACACCCCGGAGAGCCAGTACGCGTGGACAAACTTTAACGCAAACATCGCAAGGGAACCAAAGTTCCCAACCGCTCGTTGCACGGCGGGAAGCAGCCGCGGTCGCACCGTCGCTCCGACAGGGATGATAAATGGGGCAAAACCTGAGCACCTGTTTCAGGCACGAAAGCGAAATGTCGAAAAGGATCCTGCAGTTCGACTGGGCTTCGACCCCGGTCGGACCGATGGACCAGTGGCCCGCGAGCCTGACTCATACGGTGGCGTTCATGCTGGCCAGTCCAATGCCGATGGTGCTGCTGTGGGGCGAACAAGGCACGATGATCTACAACGACGGCTATTCCCTGGTCGCAGGCGAGCGGGATAGCGGGCTGTTGGGATCCGCTGTCCGCGAGGGATGGGATGAGGTTGCCGATTTCAACGACCATGTGATGCGCGTCGTTCTGGCGGGTGGAACGCTGAGCTACAGGGACCAGGAGCTCACCCTGCATCGCAACGGCCAGCCCGAACAGGTTCGCATGAACCTCGATTATTCGCCGGTGTTCGGCGATGATGGGAAGCCCGCCGGTGTAATTGCGTTGGTTGTGGAGACGACTGAGGCGGTGCAGGCGCGCGAAGCGCTCGAACGCAGCGAGCGCCGATTGCGGTTGCTCGATGCGATCAGTCTCGAAGTCGGGCGATTGAACCAGGGCGAGGACGTTCTTGCGGCAACGTGTCGGCTGACCGCCGAGCACCTCAACGTGTCGAACTGCGCTTACGCGGACATGGACGAGGATGGTCAAGGCTTCACGATCCGAGGAAACTGGCACGGGCCGTACACGCCCTCGATCGTCGGCCATTACCAGCTGGCGGATTTCGGCGCGCTCGCGATTCGCGAACTGAACGAGGGCCGCCCGCTCATCATCAACGACAATCGCATCGAGATCTCGCCGGAAGAAGCGCGGACGTTCCAGGCGATCGGCATCGCTGCGACGATCTGCATGCCCCTCGTCAGGCAGGGGAAGCTGGTCGCGCTCATGGCCATTCACGACCGCGTCCCGCGGCAATGGTCCGAATACGAACTGTCCGTCATCAGCGAAGTCACCGAACGCTCCTGGGCCCACATCCAGCGCGTCGCCGCCGAAAATACCCTGAGCGAGCGACAGGCCTACCACCGCCAGATCCTCGACGGCGCGGTGGATTTCGGCATCATCGCGACGGACCTCGACGGCAGGATCACGTTATGGAACGCCGGGGCCACCCAGATTCTGGGCTGGACCGAAGCCCAGATGCTTGGCCAACCCAGCTCGACGTTTTTCACCGACGAGGACAGGAACGAGGGCCGCCCGCTCGCGAAGCGTCGCGAAGCGCTCGAACTGGGCCGCACGCAGGATGCTCGCTGGCACGTCTGCAAATCCGGGCGCCGCTTTTGGGGCTTTAGCGAAATGTCCCCGCTGCGCGACGGTGACGGCAAGGCCATCGGTTTCGTCAAGGTCATCCGAGACCGCACCGCGGAGCACGAGGCCAGTGAGGCGCTGGCGCGCAGCGAGGACCAGCTGCGTCGGGCACAGGCAGCAGGCGGCGTCGGTCTTTTCTCGATCGAAATCGCGGACAACACGATCAAAGCCAGCGACGAGATGTGCCGGATCTTCGGCGTCACGGTTGGCGAGCCCCTGACGGTGGAACGGCTCGAGCAACTCGTGATTCCCGGTGATCGCGACAAAGTTTCGAACCAACAGCGGCGAGAGCGGGGTGAAACGGGACTCGATGTCGAATTTGGCATCCGCCGCGCCGACGATGGCGAACTGCGTATCCTCTCGCGCAAGGCAGAGTTCGAGTACGATGCGCAGGGTCGCCCCATCAGGCTCATCGGCGTCGTTCAGGACATTACCGAGCGCCGTCGCACGCAGCGTGCGCTGGAACGGAGCGAAGCGCAATTCAGCATGCTGGCGCGCAACATGCCGATCCATGTCTGGACCGCTCGTGGCGATGGTACGATCGACTGGTTGAACGACAGCACGCACGACTATTGCGGAATGCCGCTAGGCAGCCTGGTCGGCAGGACCTGGATGCGGTTCGTGCATCGCGAAGATCTCGAACGTCTGGCCCAGTCCTGGCAAAAGGCCATCGCGGGGGGCGAGATTTTCGAGGCCGAAGTGCGTCTGCGCGATAGCGAAGGAAACTATCGCTGGCACTTGGCTCGCGCCACTCCGCATATCGATGCAAGCGGTTCGATCGCAGCATGGATCGGTACCAATACCGAGATCGAAGCGCAGAAGCAGGTCGAGGCGAGCTATGCGCAGGATCGCGACCGGCTCTGGTCGATCTCGCAGGACCTGATGCTGGTGTGCGATTTCGATGGTCGGATCACCGCGCTCAATCCCTCGGCGCAGCGGCTGCTCGGCTGGTCGGAAGGCGAAATGCTGGGGCAACCGATCGGCAATTTCGTGCATCCCGACGATCGCACCAGTACCGATCGCGAGGTTTTGCAATTGTCGGATGGCGCGCGCACGCTCGCGTTCGAAAACCGATACCGGACGAAGAGCGGGGAGTACCGCCGTCTGTCCTGGACCGCGGTTCCCTCGAGCGAACGCATCCATGCCGTCGGCCGCGATATCACCGATCAACGAGCGATCGAGGAGGCGCTGCGACAAAGCCAGAAGATGGAAGCGGTCGGGCAACTGACTGGCGGTATCGCCCACGACTTCAACAATCTGCTTCAGGGTATCTCGGGAAGCCTCGACATGATGCAGACGCGGCTCAGCCAGGGTCGCGCGCAGGATATCGAACGCTGGCTGGAAGGCGCGAAGACGTCCGCGGCGCGCGCAGCCGCCTTGACGCACCGGCTGCTCGCCTTCGCGCGGCGCCAGCCGCTCGATCCGCGCATGGTGCGCGCCAACCCCCTTGTCTCCTCGCTCGAGGACATGCTGCGCCGGACGATGGGTGAAACGATCGCGATCGACTTTGTGCTGTGCGAGGACTTGTGGCTCACCAAGTGCGATCCCAACCAGCTCGAAAACGCCGTAATCAACCTGGCGATCAATGCACGCGATGCCATGCCCGATGGAGGCAGGCTGACCGTTGAGACGTGCAACGCGCACCTCGACGATGGCAGCCCATCAAGGACGCGTGAGGTCGCGCCGGGCCAATACGTGTGCATCTGCGTGACCGATACCGGGATGGGAATGGACGAGACGACGCTTTCGCGCGCGATCGAGCCGTTCTTCACCACCAAGCCACCAGGCCAGGGGACCGGTCTGGGCCTCTCGATGATCTACGGCTTCGCGCGGCAGTCGGAAGGCTACGTGCGGATTTATTCCGAGCCGGGCCAGGGCACCACGGTGAAGCTCTTCCTGCCGCGCTATCTCGGCGGCGGTGAAGAGAGCACTCGACTTGCCGCGCGGGAGGACCTGCGCGGCGCCGAAGATGGAGAAGTCGTCCTCGTCGTCGAAGACGAGCCGGTCGTGCGCGGGCTGATCCTCGAAGTGCTCGATGAGCTCGGTTACCGCGCCATCGAGGCGGAGGATGGTCCGCAAGGAGTCGCCATCCTGCAATCGCCGACGCGCATCGACCTTCTCGTCACCGATATCGGCTTGCCTGGTCTCAACGGAAAGCAGGTGGCCGAAGCAGGCCTCGAACAACGGCCCGGCCTGAAAGTGCTGTTCATGACCGGCTATGCCGAGAATGCCGCCCGCGCATCCGGATTTCTGGAGGAAGGCATGGCGATGATCACCAAGCCGTTCGCCATGGACGTGCTGGCCAACCGCATCCGCGACATTCTGGAGGACTGATCCCATTGCACCGCACGCAATTCTTGGCGATGATGCCGCATGAGCGAAAGCAATGTGTCCTTGGATGAGTTACGGGTCCTCGTGGTCGAGGACGAGATCTTGATTGCGATGATGCTCGAAGAAATGCTCGAGGACTTCGGCTGTTTACCGGTTGGGCCCTGCGGCGATCTCGCTTCCGCGCTCGCCTCGTGTGAACAGGCCAATTTCGATGTCGCCCTGGTTGATATGAACCTGGGCGGCGTACCGGCAACTCCGGTTTTGGAAGCGCTGGACAAGTCGGGAATTCCCTACGCCCTGTCCACCGGGGCGGAAGCACAAGGCACTAGCGACGTTCCGCGCCTGCAAAAGCCTTTCAATGTCAGCGATTTGCAGAAGACTCTGCACGAGTTGAGCCGGCGTCGAGGCTAATTTTGACCGCTAAAGCTAGAGCCTAAGCGCAAAGAAGCCTACGCGCTTCCCGCCCCCGATCAAACAGGATTCTGATCGCGGTCCGGGTAATCTCCGGGCTTCACTTTGCTTTGATTCTTGACCGCCTGCCGGCTTTCTTTCTGCAGGCCCGGATCCTCGCTCTTGTCGTCGACGGAGCGCTTCTGCAATGCTCCACCCTCGCCCAGCTTTGCATTTTCTTTATCCGTCATGTCGCAGCGCTCCGTGCAGTTCTTCCTCTAGCAACGACGGAACCGCAGCTTACGTTCCCGGGTGAAGGCCTGGCTGATTACCGCCTTGGCTGATCTCATTGAGGAGCATTTGATGACCGAGACCCGCACCGAACGCGACTCCATGGGTGAAATCGAGGTTCCGTCCGAAAAGCTCTGGGGGGCACAGTCGCAACGCTCGCTTGAGAACTTCCGCATCGGCAGCGAACGCATGCCGATCGCGGTCGTTCACGCGATCGCGCAGATCAAGCGCGCCGCGGCGGGCGTGAACCGGCGTATCGGCACATTGGATGGCCGGATCGCCGACGCGATCGTCTCCGCCGCCGACGAGATCATCGCCGGGCGCCACGACGCGCAATTCCCGCTGGTCGTCTGGCAGACCGGGTCCGGCACCCAGAGCAACATGAACGTCAACGAGGTGATTGCCAATCTGGCGAACATCGCACTGGGCGGGAAGGCTGGCACGTATGATCCGGTCCATCCCAACGATCACGTCAATCGCAGCCAGTCGTCGAACGACACCGTCCCCACCGCAATCCACATCGCGACCTTGCTGGAGATGCGGGACCGTCTGTCGCCGGCGCTTGCCGCCTTGCAGCAGGCGCTGGCCGACAAGTCCAAGGCCTGGGACGATATCGTGAAGATCGGCCGGACTCATACGCAGGATGCGACGCCGCTGACGCTCGGGCAGGAGTTCTCAGGCTACGCGGCGCAAGTGGAAAAGGGCTTGGAGCGCATCGCAGCAAGCCTGCCCGGTCTCCACGAGATCGCGCAAGGCGGGACAGCTGTCGGCACCGGCCTCAATGCTCCGGGGGGATTCGCGGAGGCCGTGGCGGAGGCCTTGGCCGAAGCGACCGGTTTGCCCTTGGTCACCGCCCCGAACAAGTTCGAGGCTCTTGCAGCGCAGGACGCTTTGCTGTTCTGTCACGGCGCGCTGAACACCCTGGCGGCCTCGCTCTACAAGATCGCCAACGATATCCGGTTTCTGGGTTCGGGGCCCCGTTCGGGGCTGGGCGAGCTCGCGCTTCCCGCCAACGAGCCGGGTTCCTCGATCATGCCGGGCAAGGTCAACCCGACGCAGTGCGAAGCGATGACGCAGGTCTGCGCCCAAGTTTTCGGCAATCACGCCACCATCACTTTCGTGGCGAGCCAAGGCCAGTTCGAGCTCAACGTCTACCGCCCAGTGATGGCGTACAACGTATTGCAGTCGATCGCCTTGCTGACCGATGCCTGCGACAGCTTCTGCACCAATCTGCTCGACGGCCTCGAACCGCGCCGCGACATGATCGCGGCGGGCCTCGAACGATCGCTCATGCTGGTGACGGCTCTGGCGCCCGAGATTGGCTACGACGCCGCGGCGAAGATCGCCAAGCGCGCCCGCGAGACCGGCTCGACTCTACGCGAGGCCGCGCTCGAGAGCGGCCTAATCGACGGGGACCAGTTTGACGCTCTGGTACGTCCGGAAGACATGATCGGCCGCTGATCGCCGCGGGAGAATTGCAAGGCTCCAATGCGAAACCGGGCCCCGATCGCGTTATGCGACCGAGGCCCTGCTCATCAGATCACGTGCGCTGGCAGCGTCAGTCCTGCTTGACCTCTTCGCGGTCCCAGAAGCGCAGATCGGCGCACTTCTCGATGAACCCCTTCGCACCTTGCGAACCGGAGAGGTCGATCATGCCATCATCGCGCCGGCTCCAGACACCCGCATTGTCGAACAGGGCTTCGACCTCGGGCACGTAGCCGATGAACTTGGCATGCGCGAAGGCATCGTTGACGAAGTCGGTGCTGGGCTTGTCAGTGCTGTACCGGCTCGCCGAGGCCTCGCTCATGACCACGGCGACCGCATCGTAGACCACCGAAGGTCCGCCATCAATCTTCTCGTCGGCTTCGAGCATCGATCCGTCGGAGAGCTTGGCTCCCGCAATGTGCGGCGCGATGATCTCGACCATCGCCCCGGCCTCGGTCGCGGCGTCCTTGAGCTGCGACACGATCTTCGCGTCTGCCCCTTCCGCCACGTAGATCCCGAGCTTGCGGCCTTTGAAAGTGCCGGGCCCGTTGCGCAGGATCGACAGCGCCGGGCTCTCCGGCAGATCGGTGATCGGTTCGCGAGCGGCCGGCACCTTGTCGGGCAGTTTGGGAAGCCCGATGCCGTCGCACACCTCCTGGGCGAGCCCTTCGTCGATGTGCCGCAGATGGCCGATCATCCGCTTGCGAATGTCCATACGCTGGACCTTCGACAACTCGAACGTCAGCGCATTGGCCATGTGCGTCTGCTCGACAAGGTTCTGCGAAATGTAGAACTGCCGCGCCTGGCTGTAGTGATCGGCAAAGGTCTCGCTGCGCACGCGCACCTTCTCGCCGGAGACGGCAACCGGAGCGGACGAGAACCCGTTCATCGGGCATGCACGCGGTCCGCGATCCGCTTCCGCACCCTCGCCCGAACCCCAGGAATTGGGCTCGTAGTTCACGCGACCCTTGGGATTCTGCATCGCCATGTGCCCGTCCTGCTGGAAGTGACGGACGGGACATTTCGGCGCGTTGATGGGGATATGTGTGAAGTTCGGCCCGCCGAGGCGCTTCAGCTGGGTATCGAGATAGCTGAAGTTGCGCCCTTGAAGCAGCGGATCTTCGGAAAAATCGATTCCGGGAACCACGTTCGAAGTGCAGAAGGCCACCTGCTCGGTCTCGGCGAAGAAATTCTCGACGTTGGCATCGAGCGTCAGCGTGCCGACGATACGGATCGGCACTTGCTCTTCGGGGATGATCTTGGTGGCATCGAGCACGTCGAATTCGAACTTTTCGGCAAACTCTTCGTCGAACACCTGCAGACCCAGATCCCACTGCGGGAAATCGCCGGCGTCGATCGAGTCCCACATGTCGCGGCGGTGGAAGTCGGGGTCCATGCCGTTGATTTTGAGCGCCTCGTTCCAAACGACCGACTGCATCCCTAGCCGCGGCTTCCAGTGGAACTTGACGAACTTCACTTCACCCTCGGCATTTATCAGTCGAAAGGTGTGGACACCAAAGCCTTCCATGAAGCGCAGCGAGCGCGGAATGGTGCGGTCCGACATGATCCACATGATCATGTTCATCGATTCCGGCGAAAGGCTGACGAAATCCCAGAAGTTGTCGTGAGCCGTCTGCGCCTGCGGAAAACCGCGATCGGGCGCGGCCTTTGCGGAGTGGATCAGGTCGGGAAACTTGATGGCATCCTGGATGAAGAACACCGGGATGTTGTTGCCGACGATGTCCCAGTTGCCTTCCTCGGTGTAGAGCTTGACCGCGAAGCCACGCACGTCGCGCGCCAGATCGGGCGAGCCCTTGTTGCCGGCCACGGTCGAGAACCGCACGAATGCCGGCGTCTTCTTCCCCTTGGCCCCCGTGAGCGGGGCGGCACAGGTCAGTTCGGGGACCGGATCTGTCAGTTCGAACGTGCCGTGGACGCCATAGCCGCGCGCGTGCACCACGCGTTCGGGGATCCGTTCGTGATCGAAGTGAAAGATCTTCTCGCGCGCAATGTGGTCTTCGAGCAGGGACGGCCCGCGGGCGCCTGCCTTGAGCCAGTTCTGGTCATCGGCGACAGGGGCTCCCTGTGCCGTCGTCATGATGTCGTCTTTGCCTTTCGGCTTCTGGTGGTTGGCACCACCTTTCGACAGTTCGAAGTCGGCCAATTCGCAATCCTTTGAAACGCGGGTAGGGATGCAGACGAAAGTCTCGCCGAGGCGGAATTGTTTGCCGGCCTTCAGCTCTTTGGGCTCAACAGTGCCGCATGCGCGCTCAACTGAGAACGGCTTCGGAACGGATTAACGCAGGTCAAGTTCGCTGGCTCGCGGGACGCTTGATGCGAACTTTTGGCGAACCTTTTGACCGGCTTTGTCGTTGGATCTTCAAAAGGAGACCTTCAGATGACCGACACCGCCGAAATGATCCATGAGGATTCGCTGCCCGGACACGAGAGCGCCCTGGAGCCGAAGCCCGAATGGCAACCGCGTTATCCGGGCTCGGATCGGCTCAAGGGCAAAGTCGCCATCATAACCGGCGCGGACAGCGGCATCGGCAGAGCCGTCGCCGCGCTTTACGCGCGCGAAGGCGCTAAGGTCGCGATCGTCTACTTGCTCGAGGATGACGACGCGAACGAGACCAAGCGCATCGTCGAAGGGGAAGGCAGCGCGGCCATTCTGATCAAGGCCGACGTCGGATCGAAGAAGATGTGCGAGCGCATCGCCGAGCAGACCCTCGAGGCGTTCGGGCGGATCGATATCCTCGTCAACAACGCAGGGGAACAGCATCCGGACGAAGACATCACGGACATCACCGAAGAGCAGCTCGAGCGCACCTTTCAGACCAATATCTTCGGCATGTTCTATCTCGTGCAGGCCGTACGCCCTCATCTCGAGGAAGGCTCCGCGATCATCAATTGCACCAGCGTCACGATGTACAAGGGCAGCAAGAACTTGCTCGATTACAGTGCGACCAAGGGCGCCATCACCGCTTTCACGCGGTCGCTGTCCGAGAACCTGATCAGCGACGGAATCCGCGTGAACGCGGTGGCACCGGGGCCGATCTGGAGCCCGCTCAACCCCTGCGGTGGCGCCAGTCAGGAAAAGGTCGAGCACTTCGGCGAAGGCACGCCGATCGGCCGGGCCGGCCAGCCCAACGAAGTGGCCCCTTCGTTCCTGTTCCTCGCGTGCGAGGACGCCAGTTACATGTCGGGCCAGGTGCTTCACCCCAATGGCGGGATCGTCGTGAATGGCTGACGAGACGGGCGCGGCAGGCGTTTGCCGTCTGGCCGGGCGCCAGGCGGATACGACCATCCGCGCCCCATTCCCGAACATTCGCGGCAACGGCCTTTGCGCGATCGATCCTGCACCCGATTGATCTTGGAAAGGCGCGCCCCCACATGGCACATAAGGCAATTGCTGACTTCGGGGCTCACTCACTAAGTACGCTCAGCTTGCTCTGCCTTCCATTTGCTAACAGGGACTATCGCCGGATCATGCAAACCACTGGCAAACTGCCAATTTCTCGCCGCGGCATGCTGATTGCCGGCGCCGCTTCCGCCGCCTACACTGGAGTACCGATGTCGAGCCGAGCTCAGACGCCCGCCAAAGCCTCTCCCCCGCCGACCATGCCGGTTAGTTTCACCGTCAACGGCAAGAAAGCCGACCTGAAGCTCGATACCCGTACCACGCTGCTCGATGCCCTGCGCGAGCATTTGAAGCTGACGGGCACGAAGAAAGGCTGCGATCACGGCCAGTGCGGCGCGTGCACCGTCATCGTCAATGGGGAGCGGATCAACTCGTGCCTCAGCCTGGCGATGCAGCACCAGGGCGATGAGGTCACCACGATCGAAGGCCTGGGCATGCCTGACGATCTGCATCCGATGCAGGCCGCCTTCGTCAAGCACGACGGCTATCAGTGCGGCTATTGCACGCCGGGCCAGATCTGCTCGGCCGTTTCGGTGCTGAAGGAAATTGAGGCCAACATTCCAAGCCACGTCACCGGCGATCTCACTTCGCGCATGCGCCCCACCAACATGGAGATGCGCGAACGCATGAGCGGCAACATCTGCCGCTGCGGAGCCTATTCGAACATCGCCGATGCGATGGCCGAAGTGGCGGGAGGCAAGGCATGAGACCTTTCACGTATCAGCGCGCCGGAAGCGTTGCCGAGGCCGTAAAAGCCGTCGGCAGCCGCGACGATGCGATGTTCCTGGCGGGCGGCACCAACCTGCTCGACCTGATGAAGCTGCAGATCGAAACCCCGGCGCACATCGTCGACATTCAGGACACCGGCCTCGACAAGATCGAGAAGACGAAGGACGGCGGCCTCAGGATCGGCGCGCTCGTCAGCAATACGGCGCTGTCCGCGGACGAGCGCGTCCGCAAGGACTATCCGGTGCTGACGCGTGCAATCCAGGCGGGTGCGTCCGGCCAGCTTCGCAACAAGGCGACGACAGGCGGGAACCTGCTGCAGCGTACCCGGTGCTCGTATTTCTACGACACCAACATGGCGTGCAACAAGCGCGATCCGGGTTCGGGCTGCGCCGCGCTGCAGGGCTATTCGCGTCAGCTTGCCGTGATCGGTTCGTCCGACAAGTGCATCGCGACCTATCCCGGCGACATGGCGGTGGGCATGCGCGTGCTCGATGCCGTGGTCGAGACGATGAAGGCCGATGGCTCGACCCGATCGATCGCGCTGGCAGACTTCCACCGTTTGCCCGGGGATCATCCGGAACAGGACAACGTGCTCGAAACCGGTGAGCTGATCACGGCGGTCTGGCTGCCCAAGCCGCCCGGCGGTCGCCATTTCTATCACAAGGTGCGCGACCGCGCGTCCTATGCATTCGCGCTGGTTTCAGTCGCGGCGGTGATCCAGGACGATGGCAGCGGACGTGTCGCCTTCGGCGGCGTCGCGCCCAAGCCGTGGCGTGTCGAAGCCGCCGATGCGGCGCTGGGCCAAGGTGCCAAGGCCGTGATTGCGCGCGCCTTCGCCGATGCCCGCCCCACCGAAGAGAACCGGTTCAAGATCGCTCTGGCGGAGCGCGCGCTCGCCGGCGTCCTGGCCGAAGCGAGGAACGCATAACCATGAAGTTCGAAGCACCCGCAGGTTCGAACCTGTTTGACCGTTCGCAGATCGTCGGCAAGTCGACGCCGCGCATCGACGGTCCGCTCAAGACGACGGGGCAAGCGCCCTATGCCTACGAACGGCATGACATGGCGAACCAGGCTTATGGCTGGGTCGTCGGATCGGCGATCGCAAAGGGGCTGATCGCCTCGATGGACGTTTCTGACGCGCAGAGCGCGCCCGGCGTAATCGCGATCGTCTCCGCCCCGGACACCAAGCCGGTCGGCAAGGGTATCGCTAACAATGCGCCACTGTTCGGTGGGCCGGAGATCGCACATTATCATCAGGCAATCGCCTGCGTGGTCGCCGAGACCTTCGAGCAGGCCCGCTACGCCGCCAGCCTTATCCGAACGACCTACGATCGGTCGCAAGGCGCGTTCGATCTGGCAAAAGTCGCGCCCGACGCGCCGCTCGCGAAAGGAGACGACAGTAAGTCGACGCTGGGCGATTTCGATGCCGCCTTCGCCGCAGCGCCGGTGAAGCTGGATGCGCGCTATACCACGCCGGACGAGAGCCATGCGATGATGGAACCGCATGCGACGATCGCGGCCTGGGAGGGCGACAAGCTCACTCTGCTGACATCGAACCAGATGGTCGCCTGGGCCAAGCAGAGCATGGGCAAGATCCTCGGCATCGACCCCGCCAACGTGCGTATCGATTCCCCGTTCATCGGCGGCGGCTTCGGCGGAAAGCTGTTCATTCGCGCCGATGCGGTGATGGCTGCGCTCGCGGCGAAGAAGGCGGGGCGGCCCGTCAAGATCGCGCTGCAGCGCCCGCTCATCGCCAACAACACGACGCACCGCCACGCCACGATCCAGCACATTCGCATCGGCGCCGAGAAGGACGGAAAGATCACCGCGATCTCGCACGAGAACTGGTCGGGCAACCAGAACGGCAAGAACGGCGAGGACGCAACGCTGCAGACGCCCAAGCTCTATGCCGGGGCCAATCGCCTGACCGCGAACTACGTCGCGACGCTCGATCTGCCCGAAGGCAATGCCATGCGCGCGCCGGGCGAAGCGGTGGGCCATCTGGCGCTCGAAGTGGCGATGGACGAACTGGCCGAAAAGCTCGGCATGGACCCGGTCGAACTGCGCATCGTCAACGAGCCGAAGATGGTGCCGGGTTCGCCCGAGAAGAAATTCTCTGACCGCAATCTCGTGCGCTGCCTGCGCGAAGGGGCCGAACGGTTCGGCTGGTCGCGTCGCTCGAAGACGCCGGGAAGCATGCGCGACGGCCGCTGGTTGATCGGCATGGGTGTCGCCGCTGGTTACCGCGCGGGTCCGACCGAAGCGTCCGGGGCGCATGTCAAGCTGGATGCGGATGGCCGGATCACGGTCGAGACTGACATGACCGACATCGGCACCGGCAGCTACACCATCATCGCCCAAACCGCGGCCGAGACGATGGGCGTTTCGCTCGATCAGGTGAAGGTCGAACTGGGCGATTCGCGGTATCCCAAGTCGTCCGGATCCGGCGGCCAGTGGGGCGCGGCGAGTTCGACGGCGGGTGTCTATGCCGCCTGCGTCAACTTGCGCCGCGCGATCGGTGAGAAGCTGGGCTTCGATGCCGACGCCGCCACGTTCGAAGACGGCAGCATCCGCAGCGGCAACCGGTCCTACAAGCTGACCGAAGCCGGCGCGCTGTCCGCCGATGGCGAGATGACCTACGGCGATTTCAAGGACGATTACGACGTCGGCACTTATGCGGGCCACTTCGTCGAAGTCGGAGTGGATGCCTATACCGGCGTCACGCGCATCCGGCGGATGCTGTCGGTGTGCGATGCGGGCCGGATTCTCAATCCGCTGTCGGCGCGTAGCCAGGTCATCGGTGCGATGGTCATGTCGGCCGGCGCGGCGCTGATGGAGGAACTGGCGGTCGACCCGCGCTTCGGCTTCTTCGTCAACCACGACCTCGCCGGATACGAAGTGCCGGTTCACGCCGATATTCCGACTCAGGACGTCGTGTTCCTCGATACCCTCGACGACATCGTGACACCGATGAAGGCGAAGGGCGTCGGCGAGCTTGGCATTTGCGGTCCTGGCTCCGCGATCGCCAACGCCATCTACAACGCCACGGGTATTCGCATCCGGGACTATCCGCTGACGCTCGAAAAGTACTTGTCGGAAATGCCCGCGGTCGCCTGACCGCCGAGCCCCTGAATTGGGGCATTGTCCGACAACCGTCATCGTTCCTCCCAAGGAACGTCACACACGCATCATATGAGGCCTCCGAGTTTGACAAAACCCGGGGGCCTTACTGTGGGCGAATTGACATACGAAGCCGGCTATAGCGACGGCGATATCGATACCAACCTGACGCAAAACCGCGATCTTTCGAGCATCGTGGATGAGCGTTATTCGCGCCGACAGACCCTGTTCGGTGGCGTCGCCGCCAGCGCGATGGCGTTCTTCGGCACGTCGCTGCTCGCCGCCTGCGGCGACGACAACGATGCCCCGGTGGTCTCCGCCGGCGAGGCCGCCGCGACCACTTCGGGCAAAGTTGTCACGCTTACGGGTACCGCGACCGACGACGATGAGATCGTCACGTCGGGATGGAAGCAGACCGGCGGCCCCGATGTCGAACTGAGCGGGACCAACGGCAATGCCGTGACCTTCATCGCGCCCAGCGTGACGGCGGCGACCGACCTCACGTTCGAGTTCTCCGCCACCGATTCGGATAGCGAAACCACCTCGGCGACCACCAAGGTCACGGTTTCGCCTGCCGCGCTCGGCTTTACGGCCGTCGCCAAGAACATGGCCGACGTGGTGACCGTGCCCGCCGGCTATAGCGTGGCGATCGGCACGCGCCTGGGCGATCCGATCGCGGCCGGCGTCCCGGCCTATGCCAACGACGGCACCGACACCAACTTCGCCCAGCGGATCGGCGATCACGGCGATGCGCTGCATTACTTCGGCCTCAACGCCAGCGCCGCGCGCGACGACACGAGCTCGAACCGCGGGCTGCTGGTGCAAAACCACGAAAACCTCAACGTCCAGTATCTGCACCCCAACGGCCCCTCCCCCGTGCCGCGCCCGGTCAGCGAAGCGATCAAGGAAATCGAGGCGCACGGTGTCAGCGTCACCGAATATGCGGACGCGGGCGATCGCAATTGGAGCTACAAGCAGGACAGCGCCTTCAATCGCCGCATCACGCCCAATACCCCGGTCGCCTTCAAGGGCCCCGTCGCCGGCTCCGATTTCCTCAAGACGGTCGCCGCGCCGCAAGGCAACACCGGCACCGGCACGATCAACAACTGCGCCAACGGCGTGACCGGCTGGGCCACGCTGCTCACTTGCGAAGAGAACTGGGCCGGCTATTTCCGGCGCGACAACTCGGGCGACGGCACCGACAATGCCAACCGCACCGAACGCGAGCTGACGGCGCTGCGTCGCTACGGCGTCAACAGCGGCTCGGGCAACTACGCCTGGTCAAGCGCGGGTAACGATCCGATCTTCCGCCGTTGGGACGCGCGCGCGGTCGGCACGTCGGCCCTCCAGGATTACCGCAACGAGCCCAACAAGTTCGGCTGGGTGCTGGAGATCGATCCTTATGATCCGGGCTCGACTCCGCGCAAGCGCACCGCGCTTGGTCGTTTCGGCCACGAAGGTGCCTGGGTCGGCCGCTTGATCGAGGGCCAGAAGGTCGTGGTCTACATGGGCGACGATTCGCGCCGCGAATACCTCTACAAGTACGTCTCTAACGCTTCGTGGAGCGCGGCCGACGCGCAGTCGGCCGACCGGCTGGCGATGGGCGACAAGTATCTCGACAACGGCACGCTCTATGTCGCGCGGTTCGATGCGAACGGCACCGGCCGCTGGCTGCCGCTGGTCTTCGGACAAGTGCCGAACCGTCCGGCCGTAGGCGACGCTCCCGAATACCAGTTTGCCAGCCAGGCGGACATTCTCGTCAACACGCGCCTTGCCGCAGATGCCATGGGAGCGACCCCCATGGACCGGCCCGAATGGACCGCGGTCAATCCGGCCAATGGCGAAGTCTATCTCACGCTCACCAACAACAACGCCTCCAACCGTCCGCTGGGCGGGACCGATGCGGCCAACCCGCGCCACTACGGCGATCCCAAGATCAACGGGGGCTCGACCAGCTTCGGCAACCCCAACGGCCACATCATCCGTCTGCGCGAGAATGGCGACAGCAACGCCGCGACCGCCTTCGCCTGGGACATCTACCTGTTCGGGGCCGATTCCGCCGATGCCGATCCGGCCAACGTCAACCTCTCGGGTCTCGATGCCAGCAACGACTTCTCGAGCCCGGACGGCCTGTGGTTCTCGCGCAAGTCCAACGCCGCGGGCGCGGCTTCGCCGCTGCTGTGGATCCAGACCGACGACGGCGCCTTCACCGACCGGACGCACAACCAGATGCTCGCGGCCATGCCGGGCCAAGTCGGCGACGGCGGCGCGAAGACGATCACCAACAAAAATGCCGATGGTGCGACGGCGCAGCAGGCCACGATCGTCGGGACTGCGGCCACGGGCACCAATCTGCGGCGGTTCCTGACCGGTCCGAGCGAGTGCGAAATCACCGGCGTGGATACGACGCCCGATGGCCGCACGCTGTTCGTCGGCATTCAGCACCCCGGTGAGGACGGCGAAGCGAATGCGCCGTCCAGCCACTGGCCGCAGAGCCAGAGCGGCACCAACTCGGGCCGCCCGCGCTCGGCGGTGGCGATCATCACCAAGGACGATGGCGGGGTTATCGGCCTCTGATCGATCGCAGCGTCTGATAAAAAGGGCCGGGCTCGCTTACGCGATCCCGGCCTTTTTTGCCTGTCTGCGTCAGCCCTTGAAGCCGGGCGCTCTATAAATTTCCTGGCCGCGGCGGAAGACGACGAGCTTCTTCAAGGTCACCGGGTGGAAGAAGGCCTCGATCGCCTGGCCCTGCTCGGTCCGCGCATAGACTTCGTAGCAATCGCCCTCGACCTGCGTCTTGAGCAGTTCCCAGCCTTCGAGCCAGGCTTGCTTCTTCAGCGCCTTGACCGGCTTCCAGCTTTCCTTGGGACCCGCGCCGCAAACGACATCGCCATCGGCGTAAGCGGGGGCCGAGAACGCGGCACAGGAACCGATCGCGGCCAGAACCATGGCGGACTTACGGAAACGAAACATGGGAAACTCCTTTGAAGCGCGACGAACGAGACAGACGCAGGCACCAGACCGCAAGTAGCGGCCCCACCTGAACTAGCACTGGCAGCCAGGACCATTCGAGCAGCAGCCAGTGGACGAGGCCCAATGCGAAAGCGCCATACGCGGACCGCTGCAGCGTCTTCCAGCGAGCACCTAACACACGCATAGCCCTATCGAAGCTGATCGCCGCCGGGATCGCGAGAAGCAGCAGCGCGAGCCAGCCGGTCCAGATCGCGGTGAGCGACAGCTCGTCAATGATCGCGGCCAGAAACCGCATGTCGGCGCAATAGATCGCGAGATGGAGCAGCCCATAGCAGAACGCCGCTACCCCGATGTTGCGGCGCAACGCGATCCAGGCGCGCAATACGGGCCCGGGGTTCAACACTATCGCGAGCGGCCCGGGCAGCAGGGCAAGGATCAGCAGCCGGACGGACCACTCCCCCGACGGCGCGAGCAAATCCATGAGCAGGGCATCGTCGAACCAGAACTGCCGGGCGATATCGAGCGCGGGCAAGGCCAGAGCAAGCCAGACCAGCGGCTTGAGCGAGATCGGGCCCGCCCGGCTCGTCATACCTGCGCCCAGCGTCTGAGCAGGTTGTGATAGACGTGGATCAGCCGATCGACATCGGCATCGTCCTTGGCACGTCCGGCCGTGAGCGACTGGATCGACTGGTCGAGATCGAACAGCAGACTGCGCGCCGTGGTATCGGCGACTGCACTCTGGATCCAGGTAATCGCGCAAATGCGTTCGCCCCGCGTCACCGGCGCGACCTGGTGCAGGCTCGAAGAGGGGTAAAGTACCATACTTCCCGCCGCGAGCTTGACCTGCTGAGCACCGAACTGTTCCTCGACCACCAGTTCGCCGCCCTCGTATTCGTCCGGCTCCGACAGAAAGAGGGTGGCCGAAAGGTCGCTACGGATGGTGAGGCCGGCTTCCGGCAGGCGCATCAGCGCCGCGTCGCTGTGGGTGCCGTAGTGGCCGCCGTCGCGGTAGCAGTTGAACACCGGCGGCCAGATCTTCTCCGCAAGCGATGCCGAGACGAACAAGGGATGACGCCCGAGCTTGCCGAGGATCCGGTTGCCAAAGTCCTTCGCCACCGGATTGTCCCGGCCGAGCTGCAGGTTCTGCTTCACCGCGATCGAGCGCGTCCCCGCTGACGCTGCGCCATCTGCCCAGCCATCCGGAGCGAGGCTTTGGCGAAATTGCGCGACCTCGCCCTTGGTCAGCAGATTGTCGATCACGATCATCATGATGTCATTCACCCGAAGTGCGGCACGGAGGCTCTCCGTGCCGCACATTTCTGATCAGAACCGAAGGTTCAAGGTTCCCACGATCTGCCGCGCGTCGCCCAGATACAGGAACGAGCCGCTGCGGTAACCCGCCAGATAGTAGGTCTCATTGGTGATGTTGTTCACGTTGAGCCGGAAATCGATGTTCCGATTGAACCGGTATTCGGCGAAGATGTCCCCGACCGTGTAGGCGGGCACCGGCTGGCTATAGTAGTAGCTGCCGTCATCGCGGGTGTTGAAGCCCGGCGCGGTATCGGGCTGTCCGCCGTAGCGCTTGCTCTTGTGCTTGACCGCGAAGCCGAGCGCGAACTGTTCCGTCGCCTGAAGGCGGGTCTGGAACTGCGCCTGGAAGTCGGCGAAGTTCGAAAGCGTCTTGCCGACGTTTTCGGGGTTCGAGGCAGACTTGAGGATCTCGGCATCCATGACCGTAATCCCGCCGAACACCGACCACTGTTGCGTGATATTGCCGGCAAGGCCCAGCTCGAAGCCCCGCACGCGGTTCTTGCCGGAATTGCCGGTACCGCTCGGATCGTAGCCGCTGCCCACCGATTCCAGCACGTCGTCCTTGGTGATCTGGAAGACTGCCGCGGTCAGCAGGAACTTCTCGTCGAACAGGTTGAGCTTGGTGCCCAGCTCGAGATTGACCGACCGTTCCGGCTTGCCGCCGCCGATCTGTTCATCGATCACGAGGCAGCCGCCATAGCCGGAATTGGTGCCGACATCGGATTCGCCGCAATTCACGTCCGCCGAAGTAGCAGCCGAGGCGTAGACCATCGCGCCTTCGGCGAATTCGTACGTCACGCCCAGGTGGCCGTTCCAGAATTCGTCGGAATAGTCGTAGTTCCTGATCGAGAGATCACCTCCCTGCAGGCCCAGATCAAAGCTGAAATGATCGAACCGGACGCCGCCGAACACGGTCAAGGCTTCGGTCAGGTCGAAGGTGTCCATGACGTAGGCCGAGATGGTTTCCATGTGCCATTTCTGGTCGAACCGGCCACGCGTGATTTCACGGCCGAACAAGGTACGCAGCCCGCCAACCACCTCGCCATCGGGAGTGATCGCGCAATAGCCGGCGGAAGTGCCGCGCCGACCGGGCACAATGCAATTCGTCGCGCCGGTATTGTCGATATCGTAGACGCCATTGCGGACCTTGTGGTCGGTGTACTCCACGCCGACGATCAGGTCGTTGCGGCCACCTCCGGTCTCGCTTTCAATATGCAGGTTCGCCTGGTTCGCGAAATAATCCACGTCCTGCCAGCCCTGATGCGTCGAGAGGGAGATCGTCTCGTACGCCCCATTGGGGTCACTCTCGTCGGTCGTCGTCCCCCGCGCACCGGTGACGACGTATCCGTTGTCCGACATGCCGTAACGAATGCGATTGCTCAGCCGGATGTTGTCCGAAAGCTGCCAGTTGAGACGTCCGGTGAAGACGTCGACGTCGGACTTCTGGAAATCCTGCTTCTGCGCGTAGACCGGCGTGCGGACCGGGCGGCGATCACCGGTGCCGGCATCGCCGCTGAGGTAATCGCCCAGATCGGCGTTATCCTCGGCGCGCAGGCCGTAATAGTCCACCGTCAGGTCGATCGCGTCGGTGGGGGTATAAGTGGCAGACACGGCCAGCCCCTTGCGATCACGATCCGCGGGGCCGCGATCCGGGATCTTGGTGTAGCCGTAGAGCACGTTGGCCCGCACGGCGAGCTGATCGCTCACCACGAAATTGGCATCCAGAGTCGCGCGCACGAACCGGTCTTCGCCCAGGCCGATGCTGGCCTTGGTGAAATCGTAGTCGGTCGTCGCCTGCTTGGTGATGAGGTTGACTGCACCGCCCGCAGTGCCGCGCCCGGCGAAGGTGGAGTTCGGCCCCTTGGAAATCTCGATCTGATCGACCGCGAAGCTTTCGCGCGTGGTCATGCCGGGATCTCGCAGACCATCGACGAACACGTCGCTGCGCGCTTCCTGGCCGCGAATGATGTAGCGATCACCGAAGGCATTGCCGTTCTCACCGGTGCCCACCGTGATGCCCGGCTGCGCATCGAGGATGCGTGCAAGATCATAGTACCCGGAATCGTCGATCTGCGATTCCGTCAGGACCGTGATGACTTGCGGCAATTCGGCGATCGGCCGGGTCAGACGCATGTCGCCCGAAGTCCGCGCCTTGTAAGGAGCCCCCGGCTCGGCGTTCGGATTGACGTCGGCGGCGCGGTCTTCGATCCGCAGCGTATCGAGCTCGATCTCTCCCGAGTCCTGCGCGACCGCCGGCATGGCGATCGTCGATGCGACGATGCCGGCGGCCATGGCCACGCCACCCCGGCGCAGGCTCAATGGGCGCAGTTCCCCCCTGGTATTCGACATTTCTGTTCCTTTTCAGCTGGTTTTAAGCGAGTAATCGATCGGCAATGACAGCGTGACGCTGTCGCGCTTCATCGACGACGGAAACTTTGGCAGCGGCGAAACCCGCTGCAGCAAGTCCATGGTTGCGGCATCGAGCAGCTCGTGGCCACTGCTGCGCTTGACCGAAATTCCGGAAACCGTGCCGTCCCGCGCGACCGTGAAGCGAATGGTCACGACGCCCTGCTGCCGGGCCTTCTTGGCCTCGGTCGGATAGCGCTTCTTGCGATTGAGATGCGCGCTGACGAGCGCGAAGTAATCGGCCTCCTGCGCCTTGGCCTTGGGATCGTTCCCCGCGGTCTGGCTCGTGCCCGTGCCAGCTCCCGCCGGCGCAACCGCGATCGGAGTGGGGGCCGGGTTCGTCGCGACAACCGGCGCGGCGCGCGGCGCGCGGGCCGGAAGCGGCGGCGGCGGTGGTGGGAGCGCGACCGCGTCTCTGGGCAGCGGCGCTCGCACGTCAGGCACGTCGAGGCGTGGCGTAACGACTTGGGGCAGCGGCGTTTCGGGCTGCGGTTGCGTGGCTTGCTGCTGCACCGAAGGGGCCGCCGCTGCCTCTGGCGGCAGTTCGAGAAGGACCACGGGTTCGGGCACCGGTGGCTCGGGTGCCCTTCCGAAGGGCATGAGAAACGCGACTGCTGCAAGATGCGCGACACCAGCCGTTCCCAGCGCCAGCAGCCAACGCCGCCGCTCGGCCTGATCGTGGGGATGAGCCGCGTTCATCACCGGTTGCCGCCCTCGGCACCGACCAGTGCGACGTGAAGATAGCCTGCCGAACGCAGCCCGTTCATGGCGTCCATGAGGTCTTCGTAAGCGACCGTGCGATCGGCGCTCAGGTACACGCGCTGCTCACGATCCCCGCCGGTCGCGGCTTCCACGGCCGGCCCGATGCCGGATCGAGCCACCGGATCCTCGTTCACCAGCAAACCGCCATCGGCCTTGACCGTCAGGAACACCGGCTGTTCCGGCTTCGTCGACGGCGCCGCGTTCGAGACGGGCAGATCGACCTTGGTATCGACCGTCGCCAGGGGCGCGGCGACCATGAAGATGATCAGCAGCACCAGCATGACATCGATGAACGGCGTGACGTTGATGTCGTGATTGACCGGCAGTTCGGCGTCGTCGCCGGACGTGAAATGGAATGCCATGGCCCCGCTCCTCGCTCCGGCTCAGTCGTTCAGCTGGCGCTGCGACGGCTTCGCCATGCCGCGCGAAAGATCGCGTGAGACGAGGTTGATGATCGCCGCCGAACAGTCCGAGACCAGCGCGCGGTAGGCTGCGACCTGGCGCGAGAAATGATTGTAGATGACCACGGCGGGGATCGCGGCGACGAGGCCGATCGCGGTGGCGAGAAGCGCTTCGGCAATGCCGGGCGCCACGACCGCGAGGTTGGTCGTCTGCTTCTCGGCAATACCGATGAAGCTGTTCATGATGCCCCAGACGGTACCGAACAGGCCGACGAAGGGAGCCGTGGCCCCGATCGTCGCCAGCACGTTCACGCCTTTGGTCATGGCGCGGGCGGAATCGGCTTCGAGCCGCGAGAACTGGGTGGCGACGCGCTCCTTGACCCCATCCGCATCGTGCAGCGCATCACTGGACAAGCGCAGCTCGGACACGGCGGCGTTGAGGAACGGGCTCTTCAGTTCGGTCTGCGCCTGGGCGGCTTCGAGCGTCCGAGCCGCGCGCAGCTGCTCGCGCATGTCGCGTTGCTGCGCCACGGCGCGGCGCAGTTCGAGCGTTTTGGCGATGAAGATCGTCCAGGTCGCGATCGAGGCGATCGCCAGCCCGATGATCACGAGCTTCACAATCCAGTCGGCTTGCAGAAACATTCCTGGCACGGAAAGCTGCGTGGGAAGGCCGGTGGGCATGGCTGTGGCGGGCAAAGGCGAGGCAGCGACAGCGAGGCCTGCCGCCATAAATGCCATAACGGTACCGCGCTTCTTACTCATCTTGCCAACCCCTTATCGCGAATAGCTCGCATTAGCAGGGAGAGCGGATAGCACCGATAATCCTAATTGCAAATGATTCGCATAACAAATTGCAACAATTTGGGCTGCTCAGATCGAGTGCCGTAGAACTGAACAGGCGCCTCGATGCCCTGTGGGGGCGCATCCACACGAATTTCATCGCATCTCTATTGATATGTTATATCATGCTCGATAAGCGAGCCGGGCCTCAATGGAGAAACCCGTGTTCCGACTCAAATACCTCATTCTCGCCGGCACTGTCCTGGCCACTCCCGCAATGGCGCAGGACGCTTCGAGCCAGCACGATCACGACACCTCCGCCGTCCATGGCGAAACTTCGCGCGACATCGTCGTCACGGCAGACTTCGTCGACCGTATCGATGTCATCGGCGGGGTATCCGTCGTCTCCGGCGATGATCTGGTGAGAGAGGTTCGCGGCCAGATCGGCGACGCGCTGACGTCCCAGCCGGGCGTTTCCGCGACCTCCTTCTCCCCCGGCGCCTCGCGACCGGTGCTGCGCGGCTTTCAGGGCGAACGCATCCGCGTGTTGACCGACGGGCTCGGCTCGCTCGATGTGTCCAACACCTCCACCGACCACGGCGTCACGATCGATCCGCTGACGGCGGAACGCATCGAGATCCTGCGCGGCCCCGCCGTCCTGCTGTTCGGCAGCCAGGCGATCGGCGGCGCCGTCAACGTGATCGACCGAAGGATCCCTCGCGAGGTCCCCGAGAACGGCTTTCACCTCGATGCCCTGGGCGGTTTCGGCTCGGCGGCAGACGACGTCAGCGCCGGAGCTTCGGCCGACGTCGCGCTGGCGTCCAACATCGTCGCGCATGTCGACGGTAGCTATCGCCATTCGAATGACTTGAAGGTCGGCGGTTTCGTGCTGTCGCCCGAACTGCGCGCCGAGCAACTCGCGATCGCTGCGGAAGAAGAGGAAGAAGGCCACCTCGACGAGGCCGCCGATGCGCGCAATCTGGCGGGTCTGAAGGGACGCATCCCCAATACCGGAGTGGAGACTTACACACTCGGTGGGGGCGTCGCGCTGATCAACGATGGCGGTAGTCTCGGCGTTTCGGTTGGCTATTACAACAGCGACTATGGCGTGCCGGCTCGCCCGGGTGCGGATCATGCGCACGGTGAGGACGAAGAGGGCCAAGACGACGGCATGGAGGAAGGCGAAGGCCCGGTCACCATCGGCATGAAGCAATGGCGCGCGGACATCCGCGGTCAGATCAATGTCGATGGGCCCTGGCTCGAGGCGGTGCGCATGCGGGCGGGCTATGCCGATTACAAGCACACCGAGTTCGAAGGGGACGAGGTCGGCACCGTGTTCCTGTCCGATGCGCTGGAAGGACGTCTGGAGCTGGTCCAGGCCAATCGCGACGGCTGGCGCGGCGTCACTGGCGTGCAAGCCTTCGTGCGGGATTTCGAAGCCATTGGCGCCGAAGCCTTCGTGCCGCCCAACCAGACCTCGCAAATCGGCGTTTTCACACTCCAGGAGTTCAAGTTCGGGCCAGTGGGGCTCGAAGTGGCCGGCCGCTACGAACATACCAACGTGAGTTCGAATGCGGTCAAGTTGGCGCTCGGCGAGGATGCGCCGGTCGTAGCCGTAGACCGCTCTTTCGATGCTTTCTCCGGGGCGATCGGCTTGTCCTACGATGTCGCGCCCGACGTGCAGATCGGCGTGACGGGCTCGCGCGCCACGCGTGCCCCATCCGCGGAAGAACTCTTCCCCAACGGACCGCATATCGCGACGCAGGCCTTCGAATTGGGCAATCCGGAATTCAATCTGGAGAAGAGCTGGGGCGCGGAAACGTATGTGCGCGGTCGGTCCGGCCCGGTTCGCTTCAGTCTCAGCGCTTACGCGCAGTGGTTCAAGGATTACATCTACGAAGTCGCGACCGGCGAGGAGGAGGATGGCCTGCCTGTCTATCAATTCCAGCAAGCCAAGGCCCGCTACTATGGCCTTGAAGGCGAACTCGAGGCGAAGCTGGTTGAAAGCGAGGCCTTCAATCTGACTGGCAATCTCGTTGCCGATTACGTCAATGCCAAGATCCTCGATGGCGGCGGAGACGTTCCGCGCATCCCGCCGCTGCGCGTCAAAGGCTCTCTGGCAGCCGACCAGGGGCCATTCGGCGGACGAGTCGAAGTCGAGCACGTGTTCGAACAGAACGACGTCGCGGCCTTCGAAACCCCGACGGACAGCTTCACGCTGGTGAACGCCGCCGTCCAGTGGCACCCGTTCGGCGAACGCGATGAAACGGTACTGATCCTGTCGGCCAACAACATCTTCGATGTCGACGCCCGCCGTCATGCCAGCTTCACCAAGGACTTCGTTCCGCTTGCCGGCCGCGACTTTCGTGTCAGCGCACGCTTGAGCTTCTAGGGACACGTTGCCGGGAGGTCGCGACCCGCCTCCCGGCCCGTTCGTCAAACCCCCGGCGCAAGCTTCTTAAGGGGTGCCCTCTGCGGACGTCAGAGCATCCCCCACCCCTGAAGCTCGCCGCCGATGATACCTGAAGCAAGGATCTGCGTGTCGGCGAGGATCCAGGCCGTGTGCAGGCCATTGGCATCCTTGAAGATCAGATCGTCGCGGCCGTCCTGATTGATGTCCTGGATACCGGCCAATTCGAGGGAAACGCCGGGATTGCCGATGGCGCCGGCTTCGACACCGGCATCGGTCATGTCCCAGCGGACGAAATCGCCCGTGGCATCGCTGCGGAAGAGAATGTCCTCGGCGCCGTCGCCGTCGAAGTCACCCATCCCCGCAAAGCTCAGGCCCGGCGCCTGACCGATCGAGCCCGCGTCCCTGATCGTCGTGCCGGAAGCTAGCCCGGCTGCGAACTCCCCGGTGGCCTGATCACGGAACAACATGTCGGCCTTGCCGTCGCCGTCGAGATCGCCCGCCGCGACGAACGCGAAGCCCGGTGCTTTGCCCAGATCTCCCCCACCGACGATCTCGTCATCCGCCAGATTCCACACGAAGTATCGTCCGTCGGAGTGCTGAAACAAGATGTCGTCGCGCCCATCGCCGTTGAAGTCGTCCAAAGCGCGGAAAGACCAATCCGGCCCCGGATTGCCGATCTCGCCGCCGGCTTCGAGCAACTGCTTTGCATCGCTCTGCCATACCGCGAGGCGACCGTCCTGGCCCTGAAACAGCACGCTGGTCGTCCCCAGCCCGGTCGTATCGCCGTTGGCGAGCGCGGTCCAGAAGGGGCCGGGACTACCCAGGGTGCCGCCGGCCACGATAGTCGTGCCCGAGACCAGCCAGGTCGCGACCGTCCCGTCGGTCGCGACGAACACCAGCGGCGCGAATCCGGGATGCGAAGGGCTGAAAGCCAGATCGACGCCCGGTCCCGGATTGCCGATGGTGCCGCCGCCGACCAGCCTGGTTCCGTCAAGCTGCCACAGCGCCAGCGTGCCTTCCGCGTCCCGGAACAGGATGTCGTCCCGACCGTCGCCGTCGTAATCGCCGGTCCCCGCGATCACCCATTTGCCCGGATCGGCGACGATGCCGCCGCCGGTGATGACGGTCCCGTCGATTTGCCAAGTGCCGACGTTACCGTCGATGTTGCGGAACAGGATATCGTCCTTCCCGTCGCCATCGAAGTCGCCAGTGCCGGCAAAGAACCAGCTGGCGCCCGGATCGCCGATCGCACCGCCGCCCGCGATACCGGCGCCGTCCATGCGCCAGGCGGCATAAGACCCGTCCGCACCGCGAAAGAGCATGTCGTCGCGCCCATCGCCATCGAAGTCGGCGAGTGCGACGAAAGCAAAGCCCGGGCCGGGATTGCCGATATCTCCGCTCGCCTTGATCGTGGTGCCGTCGATCAGCCATGCCGCATAGGCGCCATCCACGCCATTGCGAAAGACGATGTCGGCTCTGCCGTCGCGATCGAGATCCCCCGCCCCGACCGGAACGTTGCCGGGACCTGGATTGCCAATCGCCCCGAATGCGGTACCGATAAGGCCGGCTTTATCGCGAAGCAGCGGTTCGATCTTGCCGTCTCCGCGAAAATTGCCCTTCGCAACGAGAAACTCCGTCGGGTCGGTCGTAATCGCGCCGCTGCCCGTGATCGTAGTGCCGGTAGTCAACCAATACGAAAGCTCGCCCGACGCCGAGCGGAGGACGATGTCCGACGTGCCGTTGCCGTCGATATCCGAGACGACGGCCCGCTGCGGCGCTTCGCTGCCTCCTTCGCGAATGAGAATGCCCGGCTCTTCTTCCGCCAGGTCGAAAGCGCCGTTGGTGAAGGTCAGCGTGGCATCGGCGATCCCGTCGCCGTCGCCATCGCTCATCAGCAAGGTTCGTCCGGCCTGCTTTTCATAGCGCACTTCGCCGGCTACGCCGCTGAAGCGATCGGTTCCGATGAATGCTGCCGGCAGATTTCCGTAGTGGGTATAGCTGAGGTCGATTGCGTCCGACGTGCTGAAGTCGGTGATCACGTCCCCATCGAACAGCGCGCCCTGCAGATTGATGTCGTCCCAAAGCGTATAGGCGCGGTACGTATTGTATCCGCCCGACCCCGTAAAAGTGTCTCGCTCCGATCCGAACTGAAAGGTATCGTCGAAGGCGGTGCCGATGACTTCGATTTCGCCCGTTTGAGACGGGGCATCGCTGGAAAACCAGTCAATCCGCGTTCCGAGCCCGCTCAAGTCAGCCGAAAGAAAGCTGCCGGGAAGCGCCTCGCCTTGGAAAGCGAGAACTTCGAAGTTCGTCAGCAGCGCACCGCCGTCACCCCCGGTGCTGACGAGGTGTCGGCCCGTGGCGTCGGTATAGGGCGCGGAAGACGCGCTGGCATTTGTCAGCGGGCATGCGACGAATCTCGCCGTGATCGATACGGTGATGGGGCAGAGAGACCTCGTTCTCTACGACGAGCTCGCGCACAACAGCATCTTCGTAGGCGCGCAAATGTCGGGTGCGCAGCGCATGGCTTTTGCGCACAACGATCCGGATTCGCTCGAGCGCCTGCTCGTCCAGCATCGCGCGCGGTACCGGCATTGCCTGATCGTGAGCGAAGGCCTGTTCTCGATGGACGGCGACGGCCCCGACCTAGCCCGGTTGGTCGAGATCAAGGCCCGCCACCGCGCCTGGCTGATGATCGACGAAGCGCATTCGCTGGGCGTTCTCGGCCGAACGGGGCGCGGCATCTTCGAAGAACAAGGCGTCGATCCGCAGGAAGTCGACATCTGGATGGGGACGCTTTCCAAGACGCTGGTGAGCTGCGGCGGCTACGTCGCGGGTCCGGCGGCGCTGATCGAATTTCTCAAGTTCCAGGCCCCCGGCATGGTCTATTCGGTGGGACTGCCCCCTACGGCTGCGGTCGCCGCGACCGAGGCGCTCGACCTGATGCTGGCGGAGCCCGAGCGGGTCGCGCGACTGCGCGCCAATGGCCAGCGGTTCATCGGCGCGGTGCGGGCGGCCGGCTTCGATCCGGGCTCGTCCTGGGGGCTTGCCGTGGCGCCGGTCTTCATCGGGGACAGCTTGCAGACGGTGCTGCTTTCGGAACGGATGATGGAACGCGGCTTCGCGACCGTTCCGGTATTCGCGCCGGGCGTGCCCGAAGGCCAGGCGCGCATACGCTTCTTCCTTTCGGCCAGCCATTGCGACGCGCACATCGACGCCGTGGTCGCGACCATGGCCGAAGAGCAACGCGCGGTCGCCCAATCCGGCCTTTCGGTCTCTCGTGTCGCGACCGATGCTATCCGGGCCCGCTCGCAGGATAGCGATGGCTAAGCCACCTCGCACCGCGCTGGTCACGGGCGCATCGAGCGGGATCGGCGCGGCAATCGCCCGCCGTCTGGCAGCGCAGAACTGGAGCCTGGCCCTGACCGGGCGGAACCGCGACCGGCTCGAAGCCGTCGCCAGGCAGTGCGACGCGCTGGGAGCGCACCGCACTGCCCTGCGCTGCTTCGACATGCGCGAGCCCGCGCCGCTGACGGCGCTCATGGACGAAATCGGCGTACCCGATCTGTACGTTTCGAACCATGGCGTGCTCGATGGCCGCCGCGCGGAAGCCCCGGTCGATAGCGGGGCCGCGGATCGCCGCGTGATCGAAATCAATCTCGTGTCCAGTGTCGAGGCACTGCAACTGGTGCTGCCGCGGATGCAGCAGCGTGGCAGCGGGCAAGTGGTACTGGTTTCCTCGCTCGCCGGGCTTTCCCCGCTGCCTGATGCCGCGGCGTACTCGGCCAGCAAGGCGGGTCTGATCGCTTACGGCTTGTCGCTTCGCGAAGCGTTGCGGTCGAGCGGAGTCGGGATCTCGGTGGTATGCCCGGGCTACGTCGAAAGCCCGATGGCGGACGAGCACTTGGGCGAGCGGCCTTATCAAGTCGATGCCGATACCGCGGCGCGCAAGATCCTCGCCAGCGCCGCCAACAACCGCCGGCTGACGGGCTTTCCGGCTCCGCTCTGGCCTGCCGCCCTGTTCTCGATCCTGTCGCCGGAACGCTTGAACCGTTTCTTTACCAAGGGCCTGCGCTTCACTGTCGCAAAGCGCGACGAGGCCGATTAGCGCGCGAGGCCTTGGTAAAGTGCGTCGAGCCGCTCGCGATAGCGTTGCTCAGAAAAGAACGCTGCCTGCGCAAGGCCCCGGCGCGAGATGTCTTCGACGAGGGCATCGTCCGCATCGATCCGCTTGATCGCTGCAGCAATCTCTTCGCTGGCATAAGGATCGACGAGCAGCGCCGCATCGCCCGCGACTTCGGGCAACGAGCTGGTGTTCGCAGTGATGACGGGCGTGCCCATTTGCTGCGCCTCCAGCACCGGAAGCCCGAAGCCTTCATAAAGGGAAGGGAACAGCACCGCGCGGGCCGAACGGATCAGCCGGAACAGCATCGGGCGTGGCAGATACTTCAGCCGGATGATCCGGTCGCGCATCTCCTGACCGTAGATCGTTCCTTTGTCCCCGAACATGCGGGCCTCACTCGCCATCCCCCAATCGCGCGAACTGACGATAACGAGCGGGCGCTGGCTTTGCGAAGCGAGATAGGCTTCGACGATGCGGCCGATGTTCTTCTTGGGATCGAGAGCGCCGAAAAAGAGGTAGAAATCCCGCGCCCGAACCCCGAACACGCTTTCGACGACGGCGGCGTCCTCTTCGAACGAAGTTGTGTGAATCGATTGCGGGACGAGACTCGCCTGATAGGTGTTCACGACGTTCGCCGGATCGGCATCGAGCAACTCGATCGTATCCCGACGGCTCGCTTCGGACACGGTCACGATCCGATCGGCAGTCTCGACGCAGCGCGTGACCAACCTTCGGTAATACACCTTGTCGTCGCGTGTCGTGTGCGGCAGCTTGATCGGTACGAGATCGTGGATCGTGTAGATGTTGCGCGCGCCCCGCATCCGCAGAGGCAGCGGGTAGGTCCAGTGCATGACCTCGGGCGGATCGGGCATCGTTATGGTCAGGAATCGGCCGAGATGACGGAACCGGGCATAAGCGATCTCGAACAGCAGCGGGCTGGTCCAGAAAGCGTCGAACGCCGGAACTCGCGAGGCAAACGCGCGACGTTCGACGTCGCCAATCGCCGCGATTCTGGTCAGCCGCCGGGGAAGGTGATTGAGGGACACCGACAAGGCGACGTCCCGCACGAGCTTCATGCTGCTGAGCTGATGCCCGCGCCCAAGCTGCTCGAAAAACAGCATCTCGCGCATTCTCGGCTTGTTGCCGGCCGCCAGTCCGAACACCCCCTCCACGCCATAGCCCGCGCGTTTCAGCGTGTCGGCCAGCGTCGCGCCATACGTGGCGACACCCGTCCCCTCCGGCATCGCGATGTTGTATCCGTCAATCGCGACGCGCACCCCGCTAGCGAGTCGCGTTGGAAATGGTGGCAGCGGTGATGGCCGGGCTGAGCAATTGGTTGATCATGCTGATCAGCTTCGAGGAGAGATTGGCCGGAGCATTGGCGAACAGCAGCACGTCCTTGTCCTGCATCTCGACCATCTGCGCGAGGAAATAGGATTCGGGACGCATCATGTTGATGCGGTAGGCGACAGGCGTCGCCGGCTCCTCGGGGGATTCGGCCGGTGTCAGGCGAAACAAAAAGACCCCGCGCGGGTTGGCGCGGGCATCGGATGGCCCCGCAGCCCGCGCAATCGCTTCGGCGAGCGTCAGCCGACGTGTTTGGAACGGCACTTGCGAGACTTTCTCGCTCGCCCCGAACACAGTGTAGGTCATCGGCTGATTGAGCAGCTGGATGCGGTCGCCGGGAAGCAGGACCAGGTTGGCAAGACTGTCGAGATCGACATCCGAAAGCCGCGCGGTCTCGATTCGGTCGCCGCGCGAAATCCGCAGGATTACATCGGTGATATCGCTAGTGGCGCCGCCAGCCAGAGCGATCGCGTCCAGCACGCGTTCGCGCGCCTCGCTCAGCGAGTAACGTCCCGGATTCTCCACCGCGCCCGATACATAGACCGCATTCTCGACGCTCTCGCTGATCGTGACGAGGACCTCCGGACTTTGCGAAAACCGCTGGAGTCTGGTGCGAATGGCCGCGGCCAGCTGTTCGGGATATGTGCCCGCAGCTTCGACGGACCCGACATAGGGAATGTCGATCGTGCCGTCTTCGCGCACACGTGAGGTAATGGTCTGTCCGCTGGCTTCCGGAGTGCCGCCCGCGCTGCTGACGGCTTGGGCAACGGGCTCGAACAAGCCAATGCCAACTTCGAAGATCCGGATCTCCAATACGTCGCCCTTGCGGATCGTGTCGACTCTCGGGGGTAGCGGCGATGCGGCGAGATTGCCCATTCGCCCCGCGTCGTCAGTGACTTGCGCCGCGACGGACGGCAACGACTGCGCCGTGATATCGATCACTTGGTAAGTCAGCGTACTTTCGCCGGACTCGCTTCCTTTGAGGACCTGCCCCGTGGTCGGGCCCGAAGTCGGCAGCGAGGCGCATCCGGTGACCAGCGGCAACAGGCAGGCCACGCCTAGGAGGTAGCGCCCGGCCATCAACGGCATCGTACTGCGAGGTGGGGCAAGTGGATTCGACTCTACGAAGGGGACGGAGCGCTTCAAGGCTCGTCGCACTTGCGGCGGGCTCGTTCAGTCTTGCGAAGCATCGATCACGGGCCCCCTGCGCAAACTCGAGCGGCAGATCGGGTCAGAATAGACACGCCCGCTCGCGCCGCAAGCAGGCGAATGCATAAATTCAGGTCCTTTTCGGATCATGTCCCCCTGGTCCAATCAAGCAACGACCAACTTGGCTATTTCGGGTTTCGACGCTTGTGCAACTGCCACACAGACCCGATCTGCGAGTTGACCTGAGTGCCTCTCCCCAAAGCCAGACAGGAAAAAGACTTATGACCACCACTCTCGTGATCCGCAGCGCCGCGACGGGCGCCGCGTCCGCCAGCAACGCCATGATCGACGCCTACCTGGCAGCGCATCCGGACACCGCGGTAGTAGAGCGCGATCTCGATTCTTCGCCTGTTCCGCACATCAACTCCGAGAGCCTGGCCGGAATCGGTCGCGAAGCACCGGAAGGCGACGAATTCGCCGAAACACGGGCGCTGCAGGACAAGCTGATCGGCGAAGTCTTCGATGCCGATGTGATCGTGATCGGGCTGCCGCTCTACAATTTCGGGATGCCTTCGACGCTCAAGGCATGGTTCGATTACATCGCCAGATCGGGGACGACGTTTCAATATACCGAGAGCGGATCCGAGGGTCTCGTCAAAGGCAAGCGCGCTGTCCTCCTTCATGCTCGCGGTGGCAAATACGAGGACGAAGAGGGCTTTCCGTTTGCGATCCCGCACACCAAGGCATTGCTGAATTTCATGGGCATTACCGACATCGAGGTCGTGACCGCGGAAGGTATCGCGTTCGGTCCAGACGTCGCCGAGGCGGCCCTCAACGAAGCCAAAGCGAAGATCGAGGAACTCGGCTGACGCACCAGCGGGCCGGCGGCGCGCAGTGTAACATCGCTGGCGCGATGCCGGCCTGCTGACGACGGTCAAATCGCTAGTACAACTGCGCTCGGAAGCCTGCGCCAGACTCATGACAAGCACGCTTCATGGGAATCGCTGCAAGCTCTCGATACGAAGCCGCAGCAGCCAGCAGCCTCGGGGATTGATTGATCGCTCCCGAACCCCCACCTTTCCTTGACGATAGAAACGCAAGGAAAGTGACATGGCCGGCGGTTGGTCACGCGATGGCGCGGTACAGGATCAGATAGACGATACCGTGAACGACGCCGTGCGTGGGGCTCGCGCCCGGATGCCTGCGGGCGAAGGGCTAGAACATTGCGAAGAGTGCGGAGAAACCATCCCCTTGCGGCGGCGCGAAGCGCTGCCGGGGGTGCGCACATGTGTCACCTGTCAGTCGCAATTGGATAAAACCGTATCGCATTCCCGCATCAATCGGCGTGGCAGCAAGGACAGCCAGCTGCGTTGAAACGCGGTTCAAACGGACTCGCGCCGAAACTGCGGATCGAAGCGCAAGCGCATGGCCAACTTTGACCAAGCCGTTCTCGCAGATCTTCACGCAAGCTGCCAAAGGCGGTCAAACGCAGCCCCAAGACAGTAAGCTGCTTGAATGCAGATATCCCGGCCACGGCTAGGTGACGCATCCGGCAAAGCACGATGACGCGTGATAGCGCACAAAAACGCCACGCCCGATCCTAGCAAAACGGAAATTGCTTGCTGAGCCTGGGCCCCGCTGCGCGAGCGGCCCATGACATGGCGTTCGGAGAACTGAAGGTGGATCGTGGGCTTTGGAGCCGTGGCAAGGTAAAGATGGTTGCGGGGGCTCGCAACCGACGTTGCCTACCTGACCGGAAACCCAGCAAAACCGCTCATTCCTGCGAACCTGTCAGCCAATTTGATCTGCTCTTCAATGCCTATGACCTGAGCAATACCCGCAAAAGCAGGCCACCGCGTCCAAATCCCTAAACGGGATTTGAACTGGCGGCTCGCATGTCGAGCTCAGGTCGATGGCCGGAGAGCTGTCGATGACCAGAACTTATTATATGCGCGAGGGCGACAAGCCTGACCGCGCCCCGCCCTTTTCACTTCGCCTGACGAAGGATGAGCGGCGGAAACTTGAAGAGCGGGCGGGCACCATGCCGCTTGCCTCCTACATCAAATCCCTGATCTTTGCCGAAGACGCGCCGACCTACCGCAAGCGTCGCAAAGGCCCAGTCAAAGATCACCAGAGTCTCGCCGACGTGCTGGCGGCGCTAGGTCGTTCCCATCTCGCGACCAATCTGAGCCAGCTCGCCAAAGCCGCCAACATTGGCGATCTGTATTTCGATGACGAGACCAAGCGGCTGATCGCGCGCGCCTGCGATGACATCAAGGCAATGCGCCAGATGCTCATGACAGCGCTTGGCCTCAAAATCACCGAGCCGCCTGCCAATGAGAGCGTGGCGCAGACCTTCGCGCGGAAAGCCGCACCAGCTCCTGCCGCTGATCCGGCGCCCTCCCCTTCGAAGAGGTATGGGCTATGATCCTCAAAGGCTCGCAGCGCGCAGGCGGTTTGCAACTCGCCGCGCATCTACTCAATGACCGCGACAATGATCATGTCACCGTGCACGAGCTGCGCGGGTTTGTGGCGGGTGATCTGCACGGCGCTTTGCATGAGAGCTATGCGATCAGCCAGGGCACGAAGTGCAAACAGCATCTGTTTTCACTGAGTTTGAACCCGCCCAAGAATGCGGTGCTGGGCGAAGAGGCGTTCGAGTGCGCCGCCAACGCTTGCGAAGAACGCCTCGGCCTCACCGGCCAGCCGCGCGCCATCATCATTCACGAAAAAGAAGGACGGCGTCACGCGCATGTCGTGTGGTCACGGATCGATGGCGAAGAGATGCGTGCGATCAACATTTCGCATTTCAAGAACAAGCTCATGTCGCTGTCCAAGGAACTCTACCTTAAACATGGCTGGGATCTGCCGGACGGCCTCAAGCATATGGGCGGCAAATCCCCGCTCAATTTTACGTTGGCAGAATGGCAGCAGGCCAAACGGGTGGGTCTTGATCCACGCGAGATCAAACAAGCATTCCAGCAAGCCTATCAGCAGGCAGACGGGCTGAAAGCCTTTGCTGCTGCGCTGGAAGAGCGCGGATATTTCATCGCCAAGGGTGACTGGCGCGGACTGGTGGCTCTCGATGTTGACTGCAATGTCTACAGCCTTTCCCGCTACACCGGGATCAAGACCAAAGAGCTGCGCGCCCGGTTTGGGAACGGCGACGGACTTCCTTCCGTCGCCATGGTGACAGCTAACATCAATCAAAAAGCCACCGCCAAGCTCAAATCCTAGATGGCGGAAGAGCGCGCCCGCCAGCAGGACGAATTGCGCCCACTCAAACGCAGAGCCGACCAACTCACTGACGAGCATAAAGCGGATCGCACAAGGCTGAAGACCAAACAGGAAGAGCGGCAACGCGAAGAGATCGCCATTCGCGCCAGAAGGGTTCGCACGGGTCTTGCCGGTTTCTGGGACAGGCTGACGGGTAAGGCGAAAGCCATCTCCCAGCAAAACCAACTCGAAGCCTGGCGCTGCGCCAAACGCGATGCCGCCGAGCGCGATTCCTTGATCCGCACTCAGATGGACGTCCGGCGCAACGTCCAACACCGGATCGAGAAACTGCGAAGGCGGCATATTCAAGAGCGCGCCGATCTGCATGCCGAGATCATGCGGCGCATGACCATCCCCGAACATGACCAGACACCGCTGCGCAAGCCGCGCGGCTTTTCCCTTGATCGCTAACTCGTAGCGGAGACATCACCCATGCATAAGCAAGACTGGAAGCTCCTTCTTCTCGCCCTGAGAATGAAGGCGGAAAAGCTCGTCGAGACCATGACCCGTTGGTCGCCGCGCACATGGTTCTTCGTAATCGCTGCCATCATTTTCTTTCTCAAATCAGCCGAAGGCAGGACAACATCTCGCACGGCGATCATGCAGATTATGATCATCATCGTCTCGACCGGTGCGGGTTATGCCCTTGGCTGGTTTCTGTCGCCGAGCGCCGCCCAGGTTCGCCGGATCATCATGGCTGTGCTGGCGTTGATCGTGATGTATGTCGCTCTTGGAGATACCGGCGCCTTTGGCACGAGCGCGACCTACATCGCCGCCCTTACCGGATTTTGCCTTGCTTTTGGTCTTTGGCTTGGCGGCGCGGCAAAAGCCTTTTTCGAAAAGCCCACCACCTTCGGCTCGGCGGAATGGGCAACGCTTCCTTATCTCGAAGAGAACGGGCTGATCGGCGAGAGTGGTCTTCGGCTTGGCTATTTCCCCGGCGCGGACGCGCCG
The DNA here is from genome assembly GCF_009746585.1 of Novosphingobium aquimarinum. GTDB lineage: Bacteria > Pseudomonadota > Alphaproteobacteria > Sphingomonadales > Sphingomonadaceae > Novosphingobium > Novosphingobium aquimarinum. The sequence continues at coordinate 2,946 of NZ_WRPO01000007.1, read as the reverse complement.
CAGCCTGTTCACTATACGGGTGATCGTCATTTGCTCACCATCGCCCCCACCCGCGCCGGTAAGGGCACGGCGGCGATTATTCCCAATCTGCTCACCTATGAGGGCAGCGTTTTGGTCATTGATCCCAAGGGCGAAAATGCGATGATCACGGCGGAGCGCCGCCGCGCCATGGGCCATGAAGTGCATATCGTCGATCCGTGGAACATCGCCTCAAACGGCCAGTCTTCCAAGTTTAACCCGCTTGATTGGCTCAACCCTGAAGATCCTGACATCACAGAAAACGCGATGATGCTGGCTGACGCACTCGTCATGCCGAAAAGCGAGAAAGCCGATCCCTTCTGGATCGAAGAAAGCAAAGGCGTTCTGCAAGGCAACATCTTGTACGTCGCCACCGATCCGAATGAAGCAGACCGGCGTCATCTCGGCCGCGTACGCGATCTGCTCCTTATGGATGGGGACGATCTGAAACTGCTCTGGCACCGGATGCTGGATTCGCCGCATCACGTTGTGGCCAGCACGGGCGCGCGTTGTCTTCAGAAAGAAGCGCGGCTCATGTCCAATGTCATTGCCTCCGCACAGGCCGAAACACGCTTTTTGGACTCGGCACGTGTCCGGGAAAACCTGACCAGCTCGGACTTCCGCTTCGAAGATCTGAAGACCAAGCGCATGAGCATCTATCTGGTGCTGCCCGCTGACCGGCTGGAAGCGTTTTCGCGTTGGCTGCGCCTTCTGATCCAACAAGCACTCACTGTGAACGCTCGCAACATCGATCAGCAACCAGACAAGCCGGTACTCTTCCTGCTCGATGAGTTGCCCTCTCTGGGTAAACTCACCATGGTGCGTCAGGCCTTCAGCCTCATGGCCGGGTTTGGCATGCAGCTCTGGGGGATTGCGCAAGATCTCAGCCAGATCCGGGATGTCTACGGCGAAGGCGGCTACGAGACCCTGATCAGCAATTCCGGCGCCATTCAGTACTTCGGCTCGCGCGACAAGCAAACGGCGGAGTATTTTTCCAGCCTGTGCGGCGTCACCACCGTGTGGAATCTCTCCAGCGCGGTGAGCCGGGCTGTTTCCAGCTCAAGCAGCGCCCAAGGCAGCAGCTCAGGAAGTTCAGTAACGAATAGCCAGAACTATGCCCTTGCCCAGCGCCCACTCGCGTTCCCGGACGAACTAATGCGTCTGCCCAGCTACCGGCAACTTGTGTTCATCGATAACCACCATGCGATCGCCGGTATCCGCCAGCCCTGGTTTGAAACCGAAGGCCTGAAATCTCTCGGTCGAAATCTGCGCGCGGGCCAACTCATGCTTCCATTCGAGGAGACAGACCATGCATGACGAGAAAGCCAGGAAGCGCTTCGCGCTTGATGACGCTCAAAACCAGCGAACAAGTTTCACGATGAAAGACCTGCCTGTTCGAGATCAGGATAACGCGAAGCCGGTGCCCAAGCCGCCGTTTCAGATAGACCATCTCCGGCTCGCCCCGCCGGGGATGGCCGGCACAAAGACAAGTAATTATAAGTCGCTTCCAATCAGTGATAAACAAATCAAACCGAAGACGCAGCAGGATCCAGCGGCGCGCACAAGCACGCTTCCTACAGAGGGACGACTTAGACTTGGAAATCAAAATCACATCACAGAAAAGTTCAAGTCATCAGATAGTCACTCGATGGACATTACGCGATAAGATCATGTTGAACAAAAGGCGATAAATGCAATAATTTATGAAACCGAGCACCCATGACCAATAAATTTAACCAATATCAAAGTCACTGTTAATGATACTATCTAACTCTTTTTAGCAATTCCCCCGCACATGATGCTAACTCATCAAATATTTCATCTTCCGGCGTAGTGAAAAGCTCACCATACATCCGTCCAGGGCGCGAAACTCGTTCAGGCAAAAGATCGATGAGTTCTCCTTGCAAAGCGCAGATGGCATTTTGAAATGCAAATCCTCCGCTTGGTCGATCCCTAACCGCCATTCCCAGGATTCCATGTACCGAATTGTGGCTAACCCGCCGAACGCCCTCTTTCAAATCAACGGGTGAAAGTGCAAATTTCAATAGGAATCCAACTTCATTGTCAAAGTATACGGCATCTCGCGTATGCCAGCGGCCATTTTCTATTAAATTACCATCATCAAGTACGTAGTACGCCACAACGTCGTGCAGATGAATGCTTTTACCCCTCGGAAAAGCAAAATTTCCTACGACGCCAACTGGCGATCGCCCCGCCAGATTAACCTCTCGATCAATTCCGTTCATCGTCAATGCATAGACCAGAGTCTTACCACTAAAATAATTTTGATTATTTTCATCAGAGCTGCCGTCTACTCTGGCGATAGGTTTTAGAGAACTAAGACGACTGATAACAACTTCTATATCATCACAATTATCAACATCATCTATCGATACATGCAGTACGGAACCTTTTTCATATAGTTTTGGAAAAACATATTTCATGAAGTATAACGTTGTACGAAGTTTCTTCAAACTAGGAGGCGTCGTCGACGAGTGCTCACCATTGAAAATCTTTTTAATAGTCTGAAAATCAAATATTTCTAGAATATCTCCATTATATTCAGATAACGAGAATTTATTCTTTAATTCCTCGACGCTAGAATTTCTATACATCTTAGTGGCTTCTAAAAAAACCTCCTTAGATCTTCCGACTTCCTCCAAAACATAAATAAACTCATCCCTCACCTGCTCTCCGCGATCCACACTCACCCCCCATAATCACCAATAATCAAAAGATATGTTTTCATATTCGAGATTATCAACGCCCGAATATGTGTCAAGTTGCTTCATTTCTTGATGACTGCTAATATACTGCGAGCAAGGGGGGCTCATGAAAAAAACAGTGATGGTCATCGCAGGTACTAGACCTGAGATAATCAAGCTCGCCCCCATAGTTTATGAGTTGAGAAGGATTCCCACGCTTGAT
>NZ_WRPO01000006.1 GCF_009746585.1 Novosphingobium aquimarinum | reverse complement strand
CTTCCAGTGCGACCTTGGCCTTAAAATCGGCGCTGTAGCGCTTCCTCGTCGTCTTCATTCCCGTACCAATCCATCAGGTCGGGAGTAGCTTAACACCCTGTCCAGAAAACCGGCACCATCTCACACCATTCGGTGCACCAGATCTATTAGCTCCGCCGTGTAGTCGGCAGCGCAACTTCCCTTTGATAGCTGGGCATCGGCAGGGCTTCCCCGTTCGATTGCGTGCTTGGCAAAGTGGAGCAGTCGTCAGAAGCGGGGGCTCCCCGTTCATGGGGTTGCCCGCCGGCTTCTTCCGCCCCCCGGTGATAGTGCACATGCTGGTGCAGCTCCTTTTTCACGGTGATGACTTGGCGCGCCGTTCGCTGCCGGCATCTGCGATTGCTCGCAAGAAGTAGCATCCGCGTGCCCCTTCGCTCCGGCTCCACTCGGACAGGGCGAAAAAGAGGCCATCTACGCTATCTACATCCAGGGCCTGAAAGAAGCGGTCGCGGCGATGGTCGAGCGTCGCCATGATTAGCGCGGTCTTACCGCCCAGATGCTTGTAGAGCGTACGACTGGACACGTCGGCCGCAGCAGTCAGGCGGTCCATGCCGGAAGCCGTGAAGCCGGTCGTGCTCGCGAGATAAATTTCCCGAAGGAGACGCTTGAGAGCAATTGGGTGTGGGCAGCCGCGCGCTAATGTGGGTTTTTTGAGCGCGCCCGTCTCCTGCACCCAGAGCTGCCCAATAACGAAGCGCTTATCTGCCAGATTAATGCATTGAGAAGTGCAATCGACACGCTCAAAAGATCGGAATGTCCAAGCCTGTCGCTTTGCCCTTCATACCGGTGGCTCGATCGCGCATCGCCGATCATGGCATTCGCGGCCTCAGCATGCGCACCGTTGCACAGGGCGCGGGCAGTTCGGTCGGTTCGCTCAATCATCATATCGGGGACAAGGCGGCCCTTATCGGCAGACTGATCGAGGAGGAGCGAAAGGAGCGGCGCGACCTCCTCGATCGATGGCGGAAGCGCACCGCGCAGCTCGCCCTGGCCGATCCGCAAGTGCTAGCGTCTGTGATTGCGGCGTATCTGGAGGAAGCCGCGGTCGCGCGGCGCGAGGCTTCCGTCACCATCTGCGAGTTCCTGGTGGAGGCGATCGTCGATCCGCATGGTTTTCCGACACTGCCCGGCTTGCTTGATGACGAAGATCACTTCTGGGCCGTCCTGCTGGAACGCGATCATGGACACAGTGCCGACGCTCTAGGGCGCGCGATCGCGGCCTATTGTCGCGATGAGCTGCCCTTTTTCATCGCCGCGCCGGGCCACACCGACTTCCGTCTGCTGCGCACCGCCACCATCCAGCGCCTGGCCGAGGGCATGGTCGGGCAGGCAAGCGGGCTGAGCCGAGGCTTTGCCGCCCTGGTTTCGGCGTGCGGGGAAGGGAACGCTGCGGTGCAGTTCCCGTTCGATCTGCCGGAAGGCTCCAAGCGGGTGGAAGTGGCCGGCTATGCAGCCAACGTGATGATGCAAATGGGGGCAGCGGGGATCACGCACCGCCAGGTCGCTTCGGAAGGCGGCATCCCGCACACCAGCGTTGCTCACTATTTTCCCACTCGTGAAGATCTCATGCATGCGGCGATCGGTTCGCTGATCCTACGGACGCGGCACGAGGTGCGCGGGACTAGCCTTGACGACACCGACGGCTCTTACGGGCTCACGCTGATCCGCGCGACGCATTCAGTCGCGCTCGCAGCAACGCGCGATCCGGCCCTGGTCGTATTTGCCCTGGATATGCGGCGCCGTCGGGCCGAAAACGTGCATGGGGACGTGAGCAAGACGATCGGCGGCAGCGAGGGGCTCGATCGGGCGGCCGCGCAGACTGCCACGATGATCCTGATCGGCTCCGGCCTCGCCGCCATGGCCCGCGGCGGTGCGGGCGGTGACAAGGTCATCCGGCCGAAAGATTTGATGCATTTGCGCGCGGCCTGCTTGATCGGCAGTAACTCTCTCGCGGCGCGCGGCGCTAGGCCGGAGAGATAGCGGAGGGCGCGGCGCTACCGGGCATGTAGCGTGTGAGCACCGCTGCAAGGCCGCAGCCGGCCATGATGGCAACACCGAGCGGCCAGAACGCTGCGGGCTCGATGTCGGCCGATTGCCCGACCGACGCAAGCCAGCCGCCGACAGCGAAGCCGGACAGCCCGAGCGCGATCTTTATGCTCATGGTGAACAATCCGAACGCGGCCGCATAACGTGCCGGGGTCTGGCCGCCCTTTCCGCCGATCGTTTCGGACAGAACGGCCCAGCTCAGCATGGCGACACCTCCGCCCAGGAGGCTCATGACGCCGAGTGCCACGAGCGCCGGCAGGGGCGTCGCTTGCGGGAGGAGCGCAACCAGCGGAATGAACGTCGCGCTCAGGCCATAGGCGAGTGCGAGGGCGCTGCGGCTGCCGATGCTGCGAGCGACCGGCGACCAGAACCACACGGCCGCCAGGCGGCCGCAGGTGAGCAACAGCAGGACGGCGGCGGTCAGTTCCGGGCCGCCGAGATCCAGATGCAGCATGGCCTTGCCCGCAGCGGCCAGTCCGGCCAGTCCGACAGCGGAAGCGGCGCAAAAAACCACCAGCGCGGGGTCGATGAACGATCCTTCGCCCGCCGCCCTCTCGCGACGCTCCCTGACAGCCTCGCGCGCCAACATCGACGGAAGCGGCAGCATGCATACCACCGCGACCAGGCCGACCGCGCCGATCAACAGGATGACCGAACTCGACCGGACGCCCTCCGCCAACAGCACCGGAAGCGACGCACATCCCACGACCAGCGCGGCAGCCGCCGAATAGATCGCGCGCAGCCGCGCAACGCCGAGATCGCCGTGCTCGAGTGCCAGCCGACGCGTCAGGCCGTTATGCGGCAAGTCAGCCAGACTGAAGCCCGTGCGAAACAAAACCAGCAGGGCCCCGGCTGCCAGCGGGTTACCCTCTGGCAGCATTGGCAGCGCGGCGAAGCCACCGCCGGCCGCGAGTATCGCCGCCATCGAAAGCGCCGGCAAAATGCGCTGCAGTAACGGCCAGCGAAGAAGTGCAACACCGAACACCCCGTCGCACCCTGCGTTCCACAGGGCGCTGGCGAGGAACATCGACCCTGCCAGGGCCGGCTCGATCTGCAGGAAGCGGACGAGGATGTAGAGCGTGAGCGCGTCCTCTCCGGCCCACAGCAGGCTCTTGCCGAAGTGCACGCTGCCATAGGCCGTAAGGCCGGTTTGCCATGGAAGGCGGGGCGGCGGGCAAGGGCTCACCTGGCGCCTCATAGGGCGCGGAGATGACATTCGCGGGAAGCCCCCTTCCTCGGTCAATCGCCAGGACGCGGAGCGATCCGGGCGGGCCCGCCACCGGGTAGTTCGACAATGTAGGGCGTTCCGTATGCGTTCCCCGGCTCTATGAAGTCGGTGGACACGATCTGCGCGCCGGATGCGAACGCGGCGTGCGCCCGCGTCATGTCATCGGCCTTGGCTTCCCAGGTCTCGATATCGGCCCGGGTGCGCACCAGATACCCTTTCGCCACTTGATCCCGGATCTGGTCGCCGCGGTCGATGGCGTTGTCGTTGAGGATGAAAGCGGCGAAATCCTGCCCGGGAATGGAGTCGAGGAACGCTACACGCTCTCTCAGCCCCGGATGACCGATCAGGTAGTCGGACGCCCCGTCCTTGCCCGTTGCCGTAATCAGCATGAAAACGAACTTGCCGCGCGCTTTGGCGAGGTCCGGCCATTCGTCGGCCAGCACTGCGTCTTCGAGCCGGGAGCGATCGCCGCGCACGTCGTCGGGCGTGATCACATTTTCGCGCCCGATGATGTCCAGGATATCGCGGTCGATCAGATCGTAAGTTTCAGGCGTAAACGGCGGCACTTGCGTTGAGCCCGGAAGGATACCCAGAGCCTGAACCTTCGCTTCGAGCATCACGAAGATCGGCACATGGCCCGGATTGTCGTCCGACCACGCTTTCATTTCCGCCAGGCACTTGTGGAAGGTTGGACAGGAACTGCGGAAATCAATGTCGGGCATGTGGAGCACTTTGAGTCCGGGCTCTGCCAGGGGCGCCGGGTCGAACGGCAACAGATCGCTGACGCCCTGGGCGCGCAGCACTCTGTAGGCTGCCGGATCGGCATAGGCTCCGCCCTGCGGATCGGCGTTGAGATCGATCTCCAGGCTGCGTACCCCCCGCTCCAGTTGGTCGGTGAGCGAGGTGTAGCGATAGGCCAGCGCCTCGCCGATCGTCATGTCGTTGGGATGCGCGGTCCGGAATTCCTCCAGGGCTTCCGCGGGCATGCTCGCGATGATCTCGTGCATGGAGGGGATCCGCTCGTCGAGCATGGCTCGCACGCGTGGATCCGTCCCCAGCGAGTAGCTGTTGTGGGTTCCCAGCACTTGAATGCGGTTGATCGGCAGGTCGTCCGGCAAGTTCGCGGCTTCGGGCTGCGCATCGGCATCGGCCGGGTGGCTCGCCTGCGCATGGACCTGCGCCCAGGGGCCGATGGCGGCAAGGCACAGCAAGGCTGCGCCAATAGTTTGGCTGCGCATCATCTCACTCCCCCCGATCATAAATTGAAGTTCACGAACGCCCCGGCCGTTCGCCGCGCGCGGGGGGAAGTATAATGGAGCAGCCCGAGGCTGCTGTAGATCTGCCACCCGGTGGAGAAATAGGTGTCGAACAGATTGCGCGCGTAAATGCCGGCCTCGATCGTGCCGTTCTCGTTCGCGAGGCTCAGCCGAGCATTGACCAGGCCGAAGGAGGGGACGCGGGAATAATCCGGCTGCCCGACCACCGTCCAATATTCGCTGCGCCAGGCATAATCGGCATGCGCGCGCAGGCGCCAGCTATCGGCAACCGGTTGGTCGAGGTCGGCCGCCAGCGTCGCCGCCCATTCCGGCGCGTTTGGCAGGCGAGTGCCGGTATAGTCGGTTGTGGCGTCGTAGACGTAATCGGTGAACTTCGCGTCCGTGTAACTGCCCGACGCCGTTAGCGAGAACGAGCGCGCGGGCCGCACGGCGATAGACATCTCGACGCCCTGGCTGCGCAAGCCGCCGGCATTGCCGATCGCGGACACCAGCAGCGTTCCCCCGGCGCCATCGGGGACGCGGGTCAGGATCGTCGCCTGGAAGTCGGTGAAGTCGGACCGGAAGAAGTCGAGGTTGAACCTCAGCCGCCGGTCCAGCCATTCGGATTTGAGCCCGACCTCCCAGGCTTCGACCGTCTCGTCCGCGTAGGGCGCATATTTGTTTCCGACAAATGCGATGCCCGCTGGCTTGTAGCCGGTCGAGAAGGACGCATAGATCATCGCGTTCTCGCCGATCTGGTATTCGGGTGCGACGCGCCAGGAGAAATTGTCTCCCTTCGCCGTGCCTTCGCGGAATGCCGGAGGCGCACTGGTGGCGACGAATGTGGGATCATAGCCCACGATCGGCACCGGATCGGTCTGAATATAGGACAGTTCCTGCCAGTTTTCGTCATGCGTGTAGCGGCCGCCAAGCGTGAGGCGCAGACGCGGCGTGAGGTTGAATTGCAGCTGGCCGAATCCGGCCACCGTCTCGTTCTTCGCATCGAACAGCGAGGTGTTGCCGGCCTCGCCAATCGCGCCGGTCAAGGCGTACAATACCGTCGACTTGCCACCGTCCGCAAGAACGGGCGCGCCCAGCGTGGCCCATTGATACTGGGTCTGAACTGCTCGCAAATCATTGTAGAAAAAGCCGATCAGGTAGCTGATCGGGCGGTCGGCGGGCGACGCCAAATGGACTTCCTGGCTGAACTTCTCGGTATCGAGATAGCCCTGATTGAAGGGCACGAACGCATATTGGTCGATCGGCAGGAGATTGGCCGGCGTCGCATTGTCATAAGCGGTGCGGCGATAAGCGGTGATGGAGGTCAGCGTATGATCGCCCAGGCCGAGTTCCATCTTGCCCGAAAAACCCCATTCCTCGGTTTCGATTTCGCCGAACTGGGAATCGGCCGTATCGGCACTTTCGGGACCCGGAACGATGCCAAGTTCCTCGAGCATCTGTGTCACCTGCGGGGGCTGATCGCCCACCGGCGTGCGCACCGAACTGTCCCAGTGATGGCCGTAATCACCCGAGAGGGTGAGATTGAAGCGGCTGTCGAATTCGAAATAGAGCTTTGCGCGCCCGCCATATTCGTGGACCGAGCCGACCTTCCGATCGAGCGTGACATTCCGCCCGAAGCCGTCCTCCGCCTGATCGAAGCCCGAGACACGCAGTGCAGCGTTCTCCGCGACCGGAAGGTTCACCGTGGCGTTCAGGATGCGTTCGTCGTGCTCACCCAGAGAGACGCTGCCGCGAAACGACGTGACATCGAGGCGCGGCGAGTTTGTGGTGACGGAAATCACCCCGGATGTGGAGTTCTTGCCGAACAGTGTGCCCTGCGGCCCCATGAGCACGTCGACATGGTCGATATCGACCAGGCCGATCAGCCCGTTGGCGCGCTGCCCGTCCATCACCACGTCGTCGACGACCACGTTGACCGACTTCGCGTTGGAAAAGTCGAAGGACGTCGTTCCGACTCCGCGAATCTGGAATGCCGCTCCCTGCGTAGGGTCGTACTGCACGCCCGGCGCCAGATACTGCAGGTCCGTAACGTCGGTATAGCCGGCATTGGCGATGGCCCGGCCGCTGACGGTCTGAATGGCGAGCGGTACGTCCTGGCTGTTCTCGGTGCGGCGCTGCGCGGTCACTACGATCTCGGGCAGGGCCGCTGCGCCCACGGTCTGGTCTGCTGTTTGCGCAGCCGCGCCCGATGCGGTCAAAACGGCAATGCCTCCGCAGGACACTGTGGTGCGCCAACGGCTGTACGAACGAAAATGCATGATCCCCCCTTTGAGGCTGCTTGATGGGGCCTCCTACAGCGGGCGCATTTCACAATTAAGACGGGTGTACGGGATTCGAGAGGTTCAAATAAGCCATATAAATCCGCATGTACGGATATGCTCTCGGCGCGCTGTTTGCCTCGGGTTCCTTGCAAAAGCAGGTTTGAAAACGGAAGCGTCGCCGCGAGGCGATAGTTCGCGTCCACACAGACGCTTGTGCGGGCTGCAGTGTTTCTCGCTGTAGGCACCGGCGGAAGCAGCCCCCAAGTATCTTTGACAAGGAGCCTTGCTCTTCTGGCGCCGCAGCGAACCACCGCCGACGCCTGCCCGCTACCTTCCAGGCTCTACCAATGAGAGATCAGGCCTGTCGCCTTCAGCGAAGAGATAGGCGTCGAACCACCGGCGGTTGTGCTCCATTGCCGCCAGCTTGTCCCGCGGCGTGCCGAAGCCGTGACCGGCGTTGTCGTAAACCACCAGCTGGGTTTCGACGCCGTAATGCTGTAGCCCGCGATAGAGTGCCCAGCGTTGACTGTTTCGTTCCTGAGGCGGATGGTGACCGCTGCTGGTTTATCGTCTCTTAGGTGAAACATGGATCTTGTTGCGCTCGCCGATTTTAACCTCGTCGCTCGCCATGGCGGCTTCAGCAAGGCCGCGCGTGAGGCCAACCGGCCCAAGGCGACCCTTTCGCGCCGGGTCGCGGAGTTCGAGGCAGCGCTGGGCCTTCGGCTGTTCGAGCGCGGCGGCCGTGATCTGAAGCTGACCGAGGAAGGTCGCGCGCTTCATGAGCGTAGCGCGAAGCTGCTGACCGATCTCGACGAGACCGTCACTGCCATCGCGTCAGGCGGTGAAACCCCGCGCGGACACATGAAGATCAGCGCGCCGCTCCTCTTCTGCCAGATCGCGATGGGCGAGGTCGCCGCGCGCTTTGCCGCCGCCTATCCCGAGGTCCAGCTCGAGATCGTCAGTGAGGACCGTGCGGTCAATATGGTCGAGGAGGGGATCGATCTTGTCATTCGGATCAACCCCGGTGCGGACGACAACCTGATCGGGCGCGTATTCCTGCGCGATTACCAGGTCGTCGTTGCGCCTCCGGGGCTCAATCGACCGTCCGGCCGCAAGAGCGTTCCCGCGATCGTGCGCAGCACCGACTGGAAGCAGACGAACTGGCGCCTGCGCCATGACGGAGGAGGGATTGAGACAGTGGCGATCGAACCGATATTGTCGCTCTCCTCGCTGATTATGATCCGCGACGCGCTGCGAGATGCGCAAGCGGCGGCGGTGTTACCTTTTTCGTTGGTCAACAACGAGGTCGAACGTGGCAACCTGGTGATGTGGGGCGAGCTGGATATGCCAGGCACGGAACTGTGGGCGCTCTATCCCTCGCGGCGTCTCTTGAGTTCCCGCGTCTCGGCGTTCCTCGATCACCTCAAGGCGACCTTTCCGACCGGATCGGCGCACGAGTTGGCGGCCTTCGTTCGGTAGCGAACGGCTCCTTGCTTCGTCTCGCTGATGGGACAATGCGTTCACAATGATGCTCTGCCGCGCAGTACGGCGAGACGTTAAATCCCTGGCAGTCATCAAGCCAAGGAATTGAATCATGAGCATCATCACCCACGACGAGGCTTTCCGCGACCGCGCCGCCATGCTGGCGATGCGCGCGATGATCGCCGTATCAGGCCGCTTCTCGATCGAGCCGGGTGCCCGCGAGGCCTATGATCAGCTGATCGCCCGCACCAAGATCGCTGACGGTGTCGAGACCGCCCGAGGTCAGGTCGGCGGTGTGAGCGGGTGGTGGGTCACGCCTGTCGGCACACATGCCGATCACGGCGCCATCCTCTACGTCCATGGCGGCGGCTATGTTCTGGGCAGCGCCGCGGCCTATCGCGGGCTCGCCAGCCAGATCGCCACGCGCGTGAGTCGCCCTGTCTTCGTGGTGGATTACGCGCTCGCGCCGGAAAATCCTTTCCCCGCCGCCTATGACGATGTCAGCAGGGCCTATGTCGCGCTGGCCGAGATGGCGAGCGGCAAAGTCGCCCTGATGGGCGATTCCGCAGGCGGCGGTGCGGTGCTTTCGGTCGCGATGCACGTCTCCCAAGGAGCTCCCGCACCGGTCGCCGTGGTGGCCTACTCGCCTTGGGTCGATCCTGCGCTCGAAGGTGAGAGCGTTCGGAGTCGGGGCGATGTCGATCCGATCCTCACCGAAGATGCGCTTTCTGCCGGCGCGCGCCAGTACCTCGCCGGCGCCGATCCCAGCGATCCGCGCGTCAACGCGCTCAAGGGTGATTTTGCCAAGCTGCCGCCGGTGCGGATCGATGTCGGTGACGATGAGATCCTGCTCGACGATGCGCTGCGCTTCGAAGCGCTCGCGGGCGAAGCCGGCCGGCAGGTCGAGACGCATGTCTGGAAGGGCATGGTCCATGTCTTCCCGGCTAATGTCGGAATGCTGAAAGCATCGGGTCAGGCGCTCGATGGGACTGCCGAGTTCCTCAAGCGTCACTTCTGATCAGGGTTCGGGTGGCGCCTCTCGGAACACCGTGGGCGCAACCCGCCTTACCCCTCGCGTGCTGACAATGGACGACAGGCGGTCCAACCCGGTTGGCACCGACTCATTAGAATGAAAGACGCAAGGATGAATGTCGCATTTCTCGGACTGGGCCAGATGGGTTCCGGCATGGCGAATCAGTTGATCGGCGCGGGTCATCAAGTCACGGTCTGGAACCGCGATCGCGCCAAGGCGCAGCCGTTCGCGGAGCAGAGCGCAAAGATCGCGCAGAGCCCTGAAGATGCAGCGCGCACCGGCATTGCGATGACGATGCTGGCCAATGACGATGCAGTCGAGGCGGTCGTATTCGGCGAGGACGGGATCCTGTCGGCCGGCGCGGGTGTGCTTCATATCTCATGCAGCACCGTAAGCGTCGAGCTGACGAAGCGTCTGGCGCAGGCACACGATCGCGCCGGCCAGCGCTTCGTCTCGGCGCAGGTGCTGGGCCGTCCCGACGTGAGTGCCGCAGGCAAGCTCTCGGTCCTGGCCGCCGGTGCGCCCTCAGATCTCGATACCGCACAGCCGCTGTTCGATGCGATCGGATCGGGTACGTTCCGCATCGGGGAGGACCCGGTGATGGCGGTCGCCGTGAAGCTTGCCACGAACTTCGGGATCTCCGCGATCATCGAAATGCTGAGCGAACAATTCCGCATTGCCGGTGTGCATGGCGTAGAGCCGGCGCAGATGGCGGACTTGCTGATCGGGTTCGATTTCGGCAACCGGATCATCCGCAGCTATGCCCCGATGATCGCGGAGCAGCAATTCGAACCGGCGGGCTTCCCCATGCGTCTCGGACGCAAGGATGTCGGCCTCGCGCTTGCTGCAGGCGAAGGCGAGCGACTGCCGCTGGCAGAGCTCATCGCAGCCCGCCTGGACGCGATTATCGCAGCCGACGGGGGCGAGCGGGACTTGTCTGCGCTAGGCCAACCCTTGCCGGAATAACTGAGCCATCGCGCACGCATTGTGGGGGCAAGCTGCCGCCTGGCCCATCGGTGCGAGACCTTCCGGCCACCGCTGATCCGGGGATGATCGATAAGGGATCGAGCCGCTGCGTGCCTTTATCGACTTTTACAATGCCGGCTCCGCCATCGATCGGGCCTGACCCGAAATATCGGTCATTTGCCCCATCAGCGCGGCGAGCGCGGTGCGGCAGCCTTCAATGTCGAGCCCGTCCCCGCGCCAGGCCACATAGCCGTCTGGGCGGACGAGCAGCAGCGCCTGCGCGTCGTCCTGCGTGAGGCCGTAACGAGCGAACAGCTCGGCGTGTTCGACCCGCTCGACCCGCTCGTGCGCGGGCAGGTTGAGCCGCGCGGCGATGCGGGCCGTCACGCCGGGCAACGCGTCGAGCGCCGCTGCGAGCCGGTCCGCCTCGTCCGCGTCGAGCCGCTTGCGCGACAGCGCGAGCGCGGTGAAGCGGTAGCCGGCAATGAGGTCGAACACGTCGCGCCCGCGGCGGATTGGCGCGTCGGGCACTCGCTCCCCCGCCACCGGCCCCTTGGGTCCGCGCGGTGCACGGGGTTCGGCATAGCCGACGTCGATCTGCGACAAGGCGCGAAAAGCGGCTGTCTGCACCCGGTCGAGTTGGGAGGCGGGGCCGACAACGATCCGCGCCAACGCGTCGCGCATCTTGGCGCGCCAGCCGGTCTGCGATGCGCTGACGTCGAACATGCGATCGGAAAGCTCGAGCACGTGATGCGCGACGGGCAGCCGTTCCGCTTCGTAGCTGTCGAGCAGCGCGTCGCCAGCACCGCGTCGGAGCACGGCCGCGAGCTTCCAGGCGATGTTGGCGGCGTCCTGCAGCCCGGTGTTCATCCCCTGGCCGCCGGCGGGCGAGTGGATGTGCGCGGCATCGCCGGCGACGAACACGCGGCCGACGCGGTAGCGGTCGACGACACGGTGCTGCGAGGAGAAACGTGTCAGCCACACCGGGTCGTGCAGGCCCACGGGCCGGCCTGCCGCCGCTTCGAACCCGGCCTGAAGCTCGGCGACATCGAGATGCGACCAGGTCTGGTCCTGCGTGGTCGGGGGCGCGAGATCGGTGGTCATCACCCGCGCCACGCCGTGACCCTGAAACGGCACGTAAAGGCCGAGACGGTCGCCGTTGAGAAACACGCGGAACCGCTCGCCGGGCAGGTCCCAGTCCACCTGCACGTCGCCAAGCAGGAAGCTTTGAGGGTATCGGGCACCCTCGAACGACAAGCCGAGCCCATGGCGGACCAGGCTGTGAGCGCCATCGGCGCCGAGCACATATTGCGCGTGAAAGGTCAGCGGAGTGCCATCGGCGTGGGTCGCCTCGACGGTCACCGCTTCGCCGGTATCGACGAATGCCTTCCCCTCCACGCTGCGGTCGACCGCAAGCCCCACCTCGCCGAGCGCCTCGATCAGCAGGGCCTCCGTTCCCGACTGCGGGATCATGGTGAGGAACCGGAACGGCGTGTCGTCGGCATGCGCGTCGTCGAAGTGGAATCCGCCGACATGGCGTCCGGCGACGAAGATGTCGAAGTCGCTGTTGGGCACGCCGTGCGCGAACACCTTGTCGGCAAGCCCCAGCGAGGCGAACAATTCCACCGATCGCGACGACATCACCCCGGCGCGTGATTCAGCGGAAGGCTCGGCACGCTTGTCGATGACGCGTACGTCGACGCCACAACGCTTGAGCAGGTAAGCCGCCATCAGCCCTGTCGGGCCGGCGCCGATCACCAGCACCTCGCACGCGATCGCTTCCACTTCGGTCATGATACCACTCCGTCGAATAAGACGCAGCTGATATCTGAGTGTGCACTCAGTTAGTCAAGTCAGAGGCGCAGGGCCGGTGCCAGCAAGCTGGCATAATGAGCGGTGAAGGCAGCCACCGTGTCCGGGTCGCGGCCCAGCAGTTCGGGGTAGATGAAGCCGAGTTCGAACCCGAACGAGACGATCGCATCGGCGGTCCGTTCGGGATCGGGGGTGGCCGGCCATTCGCGGCGAAGGCGGGCGGCGACCGCGTCGACGAGCAAGTGCCGCGGCGTCATGTCGGCGAAGCGTCGCGCGAACTCGGCGTCGAGCAGCATGCGATCGAACAGGATGCGCAGCCGCGGGGCGACCCGGCGCATGACGCCGGTGACGAAAACCAGCAATTCGTCCATCTCGGCTTCCGCCGACGCTGCCCTGGGACGTTCGAAGAAGCCGCTGTCGAGCATGTCGCCCTGGTCGGCGGCACCGGCGCGCATCACCGCCATGAGCAGGCCTTCCTTGCCGCCGAAATAGTTCTGGATCAGCGCTTCGGAACAGCCCGCCCGCGCCGCGATCGCGCGCGTTGTCGTGGCTTTGAACCCGTGGACGCTGAATTCGGCCTGGGCGGCCTCGAGAAGCGCCGCTTCTGTCTTGGCACGGTCACGGCGGCGGGGCTTGGGGGCGGGAGGCGTCTCATCGGGCATGGTGCGTTCATTACAGCATTCGGCGACCGGGCGACCATAGGCCGCCAGCGGATCGTCGACGCCTATTTCGGTTTGTCGGGATACATCAGGACCACGCGCGGCAACGCGGCAAGCGCAGGAGGGGCGATGGCTCCTGCGGATGACCGGGACGCCAGAGCCGGATGATCCTCGCGCAGATCACGCCGCGAAAGGCCGCTCCTTATCCGAGATAGGGAGCAAAAAATGGCTCATCGCAGGGCGGTAGGATCGAGCCTGGTGGGCTCCGCTATGTACTTATTTGACCAGAACCGTATCGATCGCGTGGACCACGCCCTTGCCGCCTGAAATATCAGCCTGAACCACCATCGCACGCGTCCCTCCGGGCGTTTGCACAGAGATTGTGCCGCCATTGTTCACAACCGTGATGGTCTCGCCACTCAAGGTTTGCAGCTCGGTTTCGCCTGCGGGTATCTCGTCAGCCATGAGTGTTTTCGCGACAGCATGGCGCTTGAGAAGCTGGGCGAGCTGCTGCTTGTCCTGCTTGATCTGATCGAGGCCTTCGACTGCCCCGAAGGCCTCGTCGATCGGCGCGAAGATCGTTATCTGGTCGGCTTGTGCCAGCGTCTCCCCCAACCCGGCATCCGTCGCGGCCTTGAGAAACACGTCGAGATTGCCCGCAGCGCTGGCTGCCTCCACAACATCGACGCTTGCGGGCGTCATATCGCCTCCCGCAGGGCCGGAAGCCGTCTGCTCCGCAGTCGCTGGATCGACTTGAGACTCCGGTGTTTCGGAACAGGCGACGAGCGCCAGAATGGCGACTGAAGCTGTAAGTGTACGCATCGGCAATTTTTCCTCTCGAATCCTCGTCAAGCGGACTTTGATGGAAGCTATTGTCCCGTAAATCGGATGTCATCCGCCACTGTCCTAAAGGACGCCCGACCTACGATGATTGTTCCGCACATCAAATGCGCCTTACGCGATCGAGAACCAAAACGATTTGGTGCCTTCTGTTTTATCTATTTAAATTGCGCTCCAATTTTAGTTCACTGATCAGTGCGTGATTTAGGAAGGGGGACCTTTGCTCCCCACAGGGCGGACGAAATTGCGATGAAATCCCGTGGGTCAGCGGATATGTCACTGGTTCGCTTTCACACACTCGAAGGTGGCACATTTATGATGGGTCTTCCTTCGAAACCCGTCTTGCGACGCGTCCCTATGACTCGAGGAACACAATGAGCGCCGCATCCAATGAATTGCTGCATGAGCGTGATGGCGATGAAGTCCCGGTGGGTTTCTCCGAACTGTTTTTCGACCTCGTCTTCGTGTTCGCGATCACGCAAGTGTCTCACACGATTCTGGAGCACTTCAGCGTACTCGGCCTCGTCCAGTCTTTCATCGTCCTTCTCGCGCTTTGGTGGTCGTGGATCTGCACGACGTGGGTGACCAACTGGCTTGATGCCGAAAAGGCTACGGTGCGCCTTTTGCTATTCGGCCTGATGGCCCTGGGGCTTCTACTTGCCAGCGCCGTCCCGGATGCCTTTGCCGAGCGCGGGCTGTATTTCGCGATGGCCTATGTCGGGTTCCAACTCGGCAGGACGGCATTCGTGTTCTGGGCTTCGAAGGGACATGCCGAACTCAGAGCGAATTTCATCCGCGCAGGCACCTGGTTCGCGACCGTCGGCATAGTCTGGATCGCGGGAGGGATCGCCGCCCCCGAAGATCGCATCTGGATATGGGGACTGGCAATGATGCTCGACTTGCTCGCAGCGGCCGTGCGGTTCTGGCTTCCGGTCTTGGGCGCGACCCCGTTCTCTCACTGGGATATCGAGGGGGGGCACATCGCCCACCGGTGCGGCCTTTTCATGATCATCGTATTGGGCGAGGCCGTGCTGTTGATCGGGGGCGGCTTCGCAGAGAATGTCTGGACCGTAGAGCTTGAAGTCTGCTTTCTGGCGTGCGTCGCGGTGATCGTGGCGATGTGGTGGATCTACTTCGGCGAGCCCGGCGGCATTGCCCAGCATCGCGTTGCTTCGCATCCGAGATCGGTTCTGCTGGCCCTTACCGCCTACACTTATCTTCCGGTCCTGTTCGTGAGCGGCGCGGTACTGACCGCGGTAGGCAGCGAGCTGGTCCTCGAGGATCCTGCCGTCATTCCACATGGGCTGGAGAAAGCCGTGCTCATCGCGGGGCCCGCGCTGTTCCTCATTGCAGCGGTGATCGTTGCGCGCCTGATCTTCGGCAAGTGGAAGCCGTTGAGGATCGCTGCCGCGCTGACCATGGTGGCTCTTGTCCCACTCCCCACGTCGGCCTTGGCGACAAGCCTATCGATCGCCCTTATCGTAACTTTACTCGCAATCCTCGAATATCTGCAGTGGCGGCGGCTCGATGACGAGGACAAGGCGCGACTACGCGGTGACCCTCACCGTATTTGATACGGCCTCGGTTTTTCCACGCGTCTTGGTAGAGAATTCGCGTCGCGAAATCCTCGATGCGATTGGGAAGTCCAGACGCCGGGTTCAGAGCATGTCTTCGATCCTGATCGGCATGTGACGAATGCGTTTGCCGGTCGCGTGGTGAATGGCGTTGGCGATCGCGGCGGACGCGCCGGCCATCACGACCTCGCCTAGTCCTTTCAGGCCCATGGAATTGGCGAGTGGATCGGGTTCGTTGATGAGATCCACTTCGATCTCGCCGATGTCCGCATTTACCGGCACGACATAGTCGGCCAGATCGCAATTGAGGTAACCGGCATAGCGGGGGTCGATCTCGGTTCCTTCGCGCAGGGCCGAACCGAACGCCCACACCACGCCGCCGATGATCTGGCTGCGCGCGGTGCGTGGACTGATCACGCGTCCGCAATCCGCCACGCTGACGACGCGCGGCATGCGCACACGTCGCAGACGCGGCTCGACCTCGACTTCGACGAAGTGCGCGATATAGCTCATCGTCGTGAACGCGGGATATTCCGGCCCCGCGACAGCATAGCCGCCCTGGCGAAGGCTCTCCAGTGCGCTCGCATCCTGCCCCGGACCGAGCGCGCTCGCCTGCACTTCGAGATAAGGGCGCTTGGTCGACGCGAGCCGGCGATGAATATCGCCGCGCGGTGTGCGCCCTCCCAGAAGTTGCTTCAGCGCGGACTGCATCCGCGAGACAGCTTGCGCCGTCGTCGGAATCGCGCCCGCGCTGCCCCACGATCCGGCGGTGATATGCTGGGGCGCGGTTGCGGTATTGCCGACGGAAATTTCCAGCTTGTCCGGATCGATTCCCAATCCCTGAACCAGCACATTGGCGATCGATGTCCGGATGCCCTGTCCCATTTCATGGCCGGAGATCGAATACGTCGTGCGCCCGTTCGCGTAGACGCGCAGCGTGCCGATCGACGGCACCATCATCGATGGATAGGCGGCTACCGCCACCCCCCAACCGATCGAACCGCCGGATGGCGATCGCATGGAGCCGGGCTCGGCTGTTCGCCGGTCCCAGCCGAAGCGGCGAGCACCTTCGCGCAGGCACTCGGCCATAAATTTGGAAGAATAGGGCTTGCCGGTCAGGACGTCGGTCATCCCGTCGTTGGCCAGCCGGAACTCGACCGGATCGCGGCCCAGCTCGATCGCCAGTTCATCCACGGCGCTTTCGAAAGCGAAGCACGAGGGATGCGGATGGGGGCAGCGCATGTAGCCCGGATCGTTCCGGTCGAGGCGGATATTCGCCGCGGTGCCCTGGTAATTGGGGATGTCGTATAGCCGGCTGGTCGCTTCGTGATAATCGCTGGGCGGAAACTGCCCCGCGCGCGACTGCTCATGCTCGGCATGATAGACCGCAGCGACCATCTTTCCTCCCGTGTCGGCGCCCAATTGAACATGATGATGCGCCTCGGGCCGGAACGTCGCCTGATGGAAAATCTGGCTGCGCGGTACGACCAGCTTGACCGGCCGTCGTATCAGGCGCGCGGCATGGGCCACGATGGCGCTATAACCATAGAGCGAGCCTTTCTGGCCGAAGCCGCCGCCAATATACGAGCTGTCCGCCTCGATCGTCGCGGGATCATATCCAAGCGAACGCGCCACAGCGCCGCGGACCCCTGAGCTGTATTGCGAACTCTCGTGGATTCGCAGCTTTCCGTCCGTCAAGCGAGCGCTCGTGGCGATGAGTTCGATGGGATTATGATGCTGTGTCGGCGTAACGTAGCGCTGGTCTATCCTGGTTGCCGCGTCCGCCAGCGCGCGAGTGCCATCTCCGGCCTCGCGAGGTTCGGTTTCCTCCCGAACGGCCCCTTTCGAATCGATCTTGGAAGCGAAGGCTTCTTCCGCGTAACGCGCGGTAACGGCTTCGGCCCCCTCGATGGCCGCCTCGATAGTTTCGGCAACGACCAGAGCGATGGGCTGACCACGATAGGCAATCGCATCGAGGATTGTCGGCGGCGGCGGTGGCGGGCCGTTCTCGTCGGTTTCGGGCGGAGCCGGATAATCCTTCGCCGTCAGTACGCGCAAGACACCGGGCACGGCTGAAGCTGCGCCGGTGTCGACAGAGGTTACCCGGCCCTTGGCGATACGCGCCGGCACCAGCATGGCGTGCGCCATACCGCCATACCGCCGTAGCGGTGGTCTGCGGCGTATCTGGTCACGCCGCGCACCTTGTCGTAGGCGTCCACCCGGGCGATTTCGGGGAATGGTGCTGGGGGCATCACGAATTCCTTTCGGCAGCGATCGACAGGGCATCGACCAACGTGCGAATTCCGAGATCGATCTTGTATCCATTGAGCTTGCCCGCCTTCGCCTCCGCAAATGCGGCGCGCGCGGCCTTTTCTGCCAGGCCCTCCGTAAGTGGCTTACCAGCCAGAACCGCTTCCGCCTCAGGCGACCGCCACGGAACCGTCGCCACACCCCCCAGCGCGACATGCGCCTTGCGTATGGTGTCTCCGTCCATGTCGAGGGCGACCGCAGCGGAGGCAAGCGCGAATGCATAGCTCTCGCGATCGCGAACCTTGTGGTAAGTGGATCGGCGACCCGCGCGGGTCTTCGGCACGGAAATCCCGGTAATCATTTCGCCATCGCCGAGCGTGAATTCGATTTGCGGCGTTTCGCCCGGCAAGCGGTACAACTCTGCTATGGGAATGGCCCGTGCGCCTTGCGGACCGGCAAGCTCTACCTGCGCATCCATCGCGGTGAGCGCGACCGGCCAGTCGCCGGGCGAGACCGCCGTGCAGTTCGCGCTTGCGCCCAGGACCGCCTGACCCCGATCGATCCCGCCGATGGCCGCACAACCGCTCCCCGGCTCGCGCCTGTTGCACGGATAGATAACCGCCCCGCCACTCGCGCCGCCCGCACCGTTGCGGAAATACAGGCACCGCGTTCGCTGCAGCAGGTTGGCGCCGACGGTCGCCATGTTGCGCAATTGCTGGCTCGCCGCCTTCCAAAGCGATTCCGACAGTACGGGGTAGTCGCGAAGGATCGTTTCATTCGCCGCAACATCCGCCATGCGGGCATTCGTGCCGAAGCGCAGCATTTCGCCGCCGGTCTCGATGGCATCGAGCCCCTCGATCGCCGTCACGTCGATCAGATGTGCCGGCCGCTCGATATCGAGCTTCATCAGGTCGTAGATGTTGGTTCCGCCGGCGACCCAGCGCGCGCCTTCGCCAGCGGCGGCGAAAGCCGAGAACGCGTCTTCACGGGACGTCGGCGCTATGTATGTGAAACGGCGCATCAGCCTCTCCCCATCTTCGGGGCCGCATCCGCGATAGCCGCGACGATACCGGGGTAGGCGCCGCAGCGGCAAATGTTTCCGCTCATGTACTCGCGTATTTGCGCCTTGGATGTCGCGTTGCCCTCGCGAACGCAGGCGATGGCCGACATGATCTGTCCGGGCGTGCAATAGCCGCACTGGAGCGCGTCGTGATCGATGAAGGCCTGCTGCATCGGGTGGAGATCATCGCCATCGGCAATACCTTCGATCGTTGTGACCTCGCGCCCGTCAACTTTCGCAGCGAGGGTGAGGCACGAAGCGACACGGCGGCCATCGACATGCACTGAACAGGCGCCGCATTGCCCGTGGTCGCAACCCTTCTTGGCCCCTGTGAGCCCAACCTGTTCACGCAACACATCGAGCAGCGAAGAGCGCGGATCGACCCTGATCTGCAGGCGCGTGCCGTTGATCTTCGGAGCGATCTCGAGAGTGTCGATCGATGGCGGAGGGGCAACGATCCCCGTGCGGTCGAGAACGTCTTGCGCTGTCGCTGCGGACGGCACAGTCGCTGCCGTAGCTGCTATCGCCCCCGTTGCCAGGGCTTCGCGACGGTTTACCGCGAATAAGCTTTCGCTCGTCGTTGGCTCGTCTCTATCGTCCGACATGCGACCTCCTTCCGTTCGGCTATCTCGCGACATCAGGTGAGTATCGAGTTGCCGCAGCTTTCTGTGAGAAGATAAGATGATCGTATCGATGTTACAAGAACTATGTTAACAGCGTTATGGAGCGACTTGCCGCCACGCATTCCCCTTTAGAATTAGAGTGTTAC
Source organism: Novosphingobium aquimarinum (assembly GCF_009746585.1). Taxonomy (GTDB): domain Bacteria; phylum Pseudomonadota; class Alphaproteobacteria; order Sphingomonadales; family Sphingomonadaceae; genus Novosphingobium; species Novosphingobium aquimarinum. The sequence continues at coordinate 244,012 of NZ_WRPO01000006.1, read as the reverse complement.
GATGATCGATCCACGCCAAAAAATCCTCGGCGCCGCGCACGACCTTCTCTCGGAAGGCGGCGAAAACGCGCTGACCATACGAGCCGTCGCCGAGCGTGCGAGTGTGCAGGCGCCCACGATCTATCGCTTGTTCGTGGACAAGGCGGGCCTGGTGGAAGCCACGGCCGAATACGGCTTGCAACTCTATGTGGACTCTAAGAAGCGAAGCGTTCGCCGGCCCGATCCGATCGAGCAATTGCGAGCAAGCTGGGATCGGCACGTCGAGTTCTGTCTTGCGAATCCCGCAATCTTCGCCGTTCTCACGCGGAAGAAGGAGGCTGAACACTCCCCCGCCACTGCTGCCGGCATCGAAAACCTGCAGGAACTCATCGTGGATATCGCGGCCAAGGGTAAGCTCGCGATCCCGGTCCCGATCGCGACTGCTCTCGTACGTGCATGCGCTAACGGCACCGTAATGACTTTGATCGGAAGCGCCCATCCGGAAGACCTGAAAGACCTGTCCGCGACCGCGCGCGAACTGGTCGTCAGTGCCATCGCCGGAAAAAGCGAAGTGAGCGAGGAAACAGACGTCGCACGAGCCGCCGCATCTACATTGCAAGCCCTGTTGCCTACCAGTACGGTTCTGTCGCTCGGGGAGCGCACCTTGATGTCGGAACTCCTCGGCCGTCTCATCTCGTCGCCAAACGACCAGGTTCGATAGTACGCCGTGCTATTGTGGTGCTGATACACCGGAGCGAAGTATCCGCTTCCGGACGGCTCTTGTCGAGCGCGGCATCGCCACGTCTCCCCTCAACCCGTTCGCGCAGGAAACCCATCCCCACGATGGTCGGGCCTTGGCTGAAAATGGCGTAGATATTGCCTTGCCGTCATTGCCCTCTGAGGGCCGACCACCGTCAAGAAGGCCTGGCAGGCTCAGCACGAAGATTTCGCCGAAAGAACTTTCGGAACCATCGCCGAACTCGCGGGATTGCATTGGCAGCGCCCTTCGCATCGACGATGATCCTGGAGACCCCAGCCTTGCCCGCCATGCCAATCGTCACCGTTACCTCCCTCACCGGAGTGGTCATCCCCCTCCGCGACACATGAGCGACGAAGAATCCGGGCGGTCATGAAGGCAACCCATAAAGCCTTCCACGATTCCTGGCTTCACATCCGAGGATCTCTCCGCCCACGGGGGCGCCCCCTCTTTCCCGAAAGATATATCGATGACCGATGACGTTCTTTTCCGCCCTCTCCAAGCGGGCACATTCGCGTTGCCCAACCGCGTGCTGATGGCGCCGCTGACTCGCAACCGGGCCCATGCCGACGGCACGCCGCGCGATTTGGCCGCGACTTACTATCGCCAACGTGCCTCGGCGGGGCTCATCGTTTCCGAGGCGACGCAGATTTCCGCCATGGGCAAGGGCTACAAGGACACGCCGGGCATCTACACCGATGCCCATGTCGAGGGATGGAAACCTGTGATCGAAGCCGTTCACGCCGGCGGAGGTCGGATCTTTTGTCAGTTGTGGCACGTGGGCCGTATCAGCCACGTTTCCCTGCTGCCCCAGGGACGCCAGCCCGTTTCCGCCAGCGCCGTGCGCGCCAAGGGCCAGACCTTTACCGCGAACGGTTTCGAAGACGTTTCCGAGCCCGTTGCGCTTGATGCCGAAGGTATCGCCCGCACACTCGACGATTACACCACGGCCGCAAGATGCGCGAAGGCGGCGGGGTTCGACGGGGTCGAGGTTCATGCGGCGAATGGCTATCTGCTCGACCAGTTTCTGCAGGACGGGGTCAATCAGCGCGAAGACGAATACGGCGGCTCGGTCGACAACCGCAGCAGGTTGCTGCGCGAGGTGATGGAGCGGGTGTGCGACGTCTTCTCGCCCGATCGCGTGGGTGTGCGCCTTTCGCCGCTCGGCCAGGCCAACGACATGCATGACAGTGATCCGGAAACGACCTTCAGCGCGGCCTATCGTCTGCTGAATGGCCGCGGCCTTGCCTATCTCCACGTCATCGAACAGTTCTACGGGCAGGAGACCGAAGACGACGACCGCGCGATGCTGAAACGGCTGCGCGGCCTGTTCGAAGGGACGTACATCGCCAATGGATCCTATGACGCCGAAGCGGCGCGCAAGGCGATTGCCGAGGGCGGTGTCGACGCCGTCACGTTCGGGCGCCCCTTCATCGCCAACCCGGACCTGCCGGAACGGTATCGGATCGGCGCGCCGCTCAACACGCCAGACGAGGAGACGTTCTACGGTGGCGATCGCGAGGGTTACACAGACTACCCCGCGCTCGACCCCGCGCACTGACGTAATGTCGTGCTCGAGCAGTCGGACGGGTGAGGCGGCACTGCGGCGAAGTGTGAAGGCGAAGCGTCCGGGATAACCGACCTGCGCCGCTTTGCGGTCGCGACGGTTTGCCTATAGTTGCGCGAACCATGACGGCTCAGATCGAAATCGGTACGGATTCGTCCGGGCAGGGCATTTTCGTCGACGTGGCGGAACTGCTCGGCACGCGGCTGCTCGTCCAGGGGAATTCCGGATCGGGCAAGTCGCATTTGCTGCGCCGCCTGCTCGAACAAAGCGCCGCCATGGTCCAGCAGGTCGTGATCGACCCTGAAGGCGATTTCGTCAGCCTTGCCGATGCCTTCGATCATGTCGTGATCGACGGCGCGGCCCATTCCGCGCGGGAGATCGCGGCGCTCGCGGGCCGGGTCCGCCAGCACCGCGTTTCGGTGGTCCTCGCGCTCGAGGAACTGGAAGTCGAACAGCAGATCCGCTGTGCCGCGTTGTTTCTCGCCGCTCTGTTCGATGCCCCGCGCGAGCATTGGTTTCCTGCGCTGGTGGTGGTCGATGAGGCGCAGATGTTCGCACCCGCCGCCGCGGGCGAACTGGCCGAGGACACTCGTCGCCAGACGCTCTCGGCGATGACCAACCTGATGTGCCGGGGCCGCAAGCGCGGGCTTGCCGGCATCGTCGCCACCCAGCGCCTGGCCAAGCTCGCCAAGAACGTTGCGGCCGAAGCTTCGAACTTCCTGATGGGGCGCACGTTCCTCGACATCGACATGCAGCGCGCCGCCGATCTGCTCGGCATGGATCGCCGTCAGGCCGAGCGTATCCGCGACTTGCAGCGGGGCCATTTCCTCGGTCTCGGTCCGGCGATCAGCCGCCGTCCGCTGGCGGTCCGCATCGGTGCGGTGCGGACCGGGGGGAAGAACGCCGCCGAAGGCCTGATGCCGCTGCCCGTCGCCAATGCCGACGAGCGCGAGGCGCTGCTGCTCGACGAATTGGCGCAGGACGCCGCGATGCCCGCCCCGCCGCGCCCCGTGCCGCCCGTCCAGCAGTCGGCCCAGATCGAACACGAACTCGCGAGCCGGGCCGCCAAACGGAGCGAGCGCGAACCCCTCACGCACGCGGACGTCTCGGTCGGATCGGAGGTGCCAGGCGACGAAAGCGCGTCACGGGGAAAGCCGGAGATCGCGGAGGCGGGACATTCCCAAGCAGCCGGGCAAGCCGATCCCGGTCAGGATAGGCCGAGCGCAGTGCTTGCGGACGTGGCCGATGATGGCGAGGTGACTCGCATCGTGCGCGAACTGGCTGCCGAGGAGGGTGCCACCTACCAGTCGACGACCGCGCTGTTCCGCAGCTTCGCCATGCGCTGCCGCCAGGAAGGCGTGCGCAGCGCGCATGTCGATCTGGCACGCTTCCGCCGCATGTTCGCTGCCGCGAGCGCCGGCCTCGATCGCGTCGAGCCGGAGCTGCGGGCCGTCATCGCAGGACTTGCCGAAACCGTGGAAGACGACGTGCTGGCACCCTGGCTCGTCATCGCGATTGCCGCCGCCCGAGGGCAGACCGAACCCGACGAAGAGGAACTGGCACGCGTCTACGGCAGTTCCTCGCCAAGCCGCATCCGCCGCCTGCTCGATCATCTCGAACGCCAGGGCCTGATCGTGGTGCGCGAAGAATTCGGCGGCGGTCGCACGATCGCGGTGTCGGGGCTCGAAGGCGCCGCGCTGGAGGCTTAGGCTGAGGACGCGTTAAGGGCTTGCGCTGGTGACGGAGTAAGGGCTCCTTGGTGGCGTTGAGCAAGCGCTTCCGATGTCCGAAGCGTGGGTGCCGAGCGAGGCGCGGATGCGCCGGCCGCGCGCAGCGCAGGGCGGGGTTGCGGAAGACTGGCAGTCCCCCGCGACGATTTGCGTCAGCTCGCGATCCAGGTGCGCAGGAGCCAGGCGACGGCGCCCAGCACCGCGACGCTTGCGGCCCAGATCGCGGCCATCCAGCCGAGCCGCCGCCACAAGGGCGCGCGGTCGGCATCGAGAGGCGGACCTTTCATCGCCACTGCGCCTCAGTGATAGCCTTCGGTGCCGACCTTGCCGCGGAACACCCAGTAGGCCCAGCCCGTATAGGCGATGATCAGCGGCATCGTGATGGCAACGCCGACCAGCATGAAGACCTGGCTTCGCTCGGGCGCAGCCGCGTCCCAGATGGTCACGGCATCGGGCACCACGTAAGGCCAGATGCTGACGCCCAGCCCCGCCATGCCCAGCAGGAACAGGCCCAGCGACAGCCAGAACGGCGCGACTTCGCGTCGCTTGGCGAGGCTCCGATAGAGCAGCACGGCGATGATCGCGGTGAGCAGCGGGACCTGGCTGGCAAAGTAGATCCCAGGCGCCTCGAACCAGCGGCGCCAGTATTCGCCGTCGAGCAAGGGCGTGTAGAGGCTGACTGCGCCGAGCATGATCAGGGTGGCGAGCAGCGCCTTCTTCGCCACCGCATAGGCGTGGTCTTGCGCGCTGCCGTCGAGTTTCCAGATCAGCCAGCAAGCGCCGAGCAGTGCATAGCCGGTGACGACGCCGAGGCCGGTCAGCAGGGTGTAAGGCGTCAGCCAGTCCCACCACGAGCCGGCGTAGGCCCGATCGGTGACTTCGATGCCTTGCAGGACCGCCCCGAGGATCATGCCTTGCGTAAGCGCCGCGACCAGCGATCCGCCGAAGAACGCAGCGTCCCAGTATTTGCGATGGCCGGGGTCGCGCCAGCGGAACTCGAAGGCAACGCCGCGGAAGACGAGGCCGAGCAGCATCGCGATGATCAGCGGGTAGGTCGCCGGCAGGATGATCGCATAAGCGAGCGGGAAGGCGGCGAACAGGCCGCCGCCGCCCAGCACCAGCCAGGTTTCGTTGCCGTCCCACACCGGCGCGATCGCGTTCATCGCGCGATTGCGGCCCTCGCCGACGCGGAAGGTCGGGAAGAGGATGCCGATGCCGAGGTCGAAGCCGTCCATCACGACATAGGCGAAGACGCCGAAGGCGATGATGAAAGCCCACACGGTGGTGAGATCGACGTTCACGCTCACGTCGCGTCCTCCCTGCCTTGGCGTTCATCGCCCTGGGGCGGCCCGGGAGTGATGCCGGCAGTGCGGATCGGGCCGCTTTCGGTCTGCTCGATGCCGCCTTCGTGCGGCTGCGGAGGCTTCTTCATCAGCCGCAGAATGTACCAGGTGCCGACCGAGAAGCAGAGAAAATAGACCACCACGAACGCCAGCAGCGAGGCGCCGACGGCGGGGGCGTCGAGCGGGCTGGCCGAATCGGCGGTGCGCAGCAATCCGTAGATCGTCCAGGGCTGGCGGCCGACTTCCGTCGTCACCCAGCCGGCGATCACGGCGATGAAACCGGCAGGCCCCATCACCAGCGCCGCCCGATGCAGCCAGGACCAGTGGTAGAGCTTGCCGCGCAGCCGCGCGAGCAGGCTCCAGGCGCCGATACCCAGCATGGCAAAGCCGATCGCGACCATGATCCGGAACGACCAGAAGACGACCGCGACGGGCGGCTGGTCTTCGCGCGCGACCGTGTCCAGCCCCTTGAGCGGCGCATCGAGCGCGTGCTTGAGGATCAGCGAGGAGAGCTTGGGAATCTCGATCGCGAGATGCATTTTCTGCGCGTCCTGATCCGGAATGCCGAACAGGATCAGCGGCGCGCCGTCGGGATGGCTTTCGAAATGGCCCTCCATCGCCATGACTTTCGCCGGCTGGTGCTCGAGCGTGTTGAGCCCGTGCGCATCGCCGAGGAAGATCTGCACCGGCGCGACGAGCGCGGCCATCCACATCGCCATCGAGAACATCTTGCGGGCATGCGCATTGTCGTGCGCCTTGAGTAGGTGCCAGGCGCCCGCCGCACCGACGACGAAGGCGGTGGTGAGGTAGGCCGCGGTCACCGTGTGCATCAGGCGGAAGGGGAAGCTGGGATTGAAGATGATCTCGATCCAGGACGGACCCGGCAGGAACTGGCCGTTGGCGCCCATCTCGAAACCCTGCGGGGTGTGCATCCAGGAATTGACCGACAGAATCCAGAACGCCGAAACGAACGTGCCCAGCGCCACCATGAAAGTGGCCGCGAAATGCAGCTTGCGCCCGACGCGCTCCATCCCGAACAGCATGACGCCCAGGAACCCGGCCTCGAGGAAGAAGGCGGTCAGCACTTCGTAGGCCATCAGCGGGCCGATGACGGGCCCGGCGCGGTCGGAAAAGACCGACCAGTTGGTGCCGAACTGGTAACTCATGACGATGCCCGAGACGACGCCCATCGCGAAGGCGACCGCGAAGATCTTCAGCCAGTAGCGGAAGAGATCGAGATAGAGCGCCTTGCCGGTCTTCAGCCACAGCCCTTCAAGCACCGCGAGGTAACTCGCGAGCCCGATCGAGAACGCGGGGAAGATGAAGTGGAAGCTCACCGTGAAGGCGAACTGCAACCTCGCGAGGAGCAGGGCGTCGGCGGCATCGAACATGGTGGCCGCGATACTCTCTTGAGACGGTCGACCCAAGGGCGAATCGCGCACGCGCGCTGCCGGACCATGCAACCGGCGAACGCGAGCCTCTAGCGGCGTTCCTCCAGGAAGCGGAACAAGCCCATCCCCGCGACCATGGCGGCGACGAAGATCGCGGCAGGCTCCGGATGCACGGCGAGCGAGGCGATGGCGGGACCGGGGCAGAGCCCGGCGAGCCCCCAGCCGATTCCGAACAGCGCGGCGCCGCCCACCAGTCGGACATCGAGATTGTGCGTGCCGGGTAGGGCGAAGGCGTCGTCCGCGACGGGCCGCACCATGCGCCGCTGGACGAACCAGGCCAGGGCCATGACCAGAAGCGCGCCGCCCATGACGAAGCCGAGCGTCGGATCCCAGGCCCCCGCGACATCGAGGAAACCGCGCACGCGCGCCGGATCCATCATGCCCGAGATCGCGAGGCCGGCGCCGAAGACCAGTCCGGACACCAAGGCGAGAACCGCGCGCATGCTACCAGCCGCCACCGAAGGCATTCACCAGTGCGACCGTCACCATGCCGCTGGCCATGAAGCTTACGGTCGCGACGATCGAACGGCGCGACAAGCGCGACACTCCGCACACGCCGTGGCCACTGGTGCAGCCGCTGCCCATGCGCGTCCCGAGGCCTGTGACGAGCCCCGCGACGATCAGGATTGCGTTGGACTGCGGGAAGCGCGCTGGGATGCCGTCCGTCAGACCCGCGACCAACAGCGCGCCGAGAGGCAGTCCGGCGATGAACAGCGCGGCGGTGGGCCAGGGCGGGCTGGACGAGAGGCCGAGCGCTCTGGCGGCGAGTCCGCTGACGCCGGCGATTCGCCCGACACCGAGCAACATGATCGCGCCGGCCAGACCGATGAGCACGCCGCCGATGAGGCCTTGGACCGGCTGGGCTTGGGGGAAAAGATCGAGCATGGCGTCACCATGGCCCTTCAGGACGAGCTTCGACAACACCGAAGTGGGGCCCACGCGTTCGAGCCGGCCTGGCCCGGCTCCGCTTCCTGCGCGCGCCGCACAAGAGAACGCGCCCCGCACAATAGAAAAGGCGGCCTTGCGACCGCCTTTCCCCTCTCTCCAATCGAAAAGACCGAGCCTCGGCCCGGCCTTAAACTTGAAACTCTTTAGAGTCAGCCGCCCTTGGCGCCCGCGCCCGACGACGCGACCACGGCATTCTGCATGTACGGGATGGGATTGACCGCTTCACCCTTCACGCGGACTTCGTAGTGCAGGTGCGGGCCGGTCGAACGCCCCGTCGATCCGACGAAACCGATGATCTCACCCTTCTTCACGCGCTGCCCGTCCGCGACGTTGAGGCGCGACATGTGGCCGTAGCGCGTCTGCAGGTCGCCGCCGTGCTCGATCGAGACGAACAGGCCATAGCCACCGAACCACGCTGCCTTGCTGATGATGCCATCCGCCGTGGCGTAAATCGGAGTGCCGATCGCTGCGGCGAGGTCGAGGCCCTTGTGGCCGCGCAGTCCGCCGGTGACCGGGTGGACGCGCATGCCGAACGAGCTGGTGAGCGTGAAGCCTTCGATGGGGGTACGCGAGGGGATCGAGACACCGCCGGTGATGCCGGTCCCAAGGTTGCCCTTCTGGCCGACGGCGGAAGCGACCGCGGCGAGCGCCGGAACACCGGTCTTCTCGTAAGACTGCCAGGAATTGAAGAGTTTGCGGAACTGCTCGTCCTCGGCGCCGGTGGCCGACTGGTTCGCGGCCTGCGCGGCGCGGAGCGGCGCTGCGATATCGGCGTTGGCGCTGCTGTTGGCTTGCGCCGGCGTCACGGAGAAAAAGGCGGAAACCACTATAACGGAAGCGGAAATTTCACGAATGCGACCAAGAAACTTTTTAACGACCACTCGCAATCCCTTGTCTTACGGCCATGCGTGTTAGCCCGCACGGCCTGTTCAAGTGCGTTGTGGCTCCGCTGCGCCGGAACCCGCGTTCAATTTTTAGAGATGGTCGGAACCCCCCGCCGTCTCGCGAGTTGGACTTAAACTTGGCGCTGGTTAACAAGCAAGGCCGGCATAGAAATCGCGCGATAAACCGGCTCGTCGCCGCGCTGAGTCGTTGAACGGTGGTTTGAGCCGTCCCCGAAAATGAACAGATACTAAATCTCTCCATAAGGATTCGGGCGGAATTCCGCGGGTTTTCGCAAGCGCGACGAAGTGGCTTGTGCCTAATCCGACGTGCCGAATTTCGTCGACAAGAATTCTTTCGAGAATGCGAGCGCCGCGCGCGTCGCCGCTCGCCAGGACGCGATCGATGGTTCCGGGCGTGACATCGAGGCCGCGCGCTTCGAGCACCATCGGCACCACCGCGAGCCTTGCGGCGACGTCGTCGCGGGTGTCGTGCGCGGCGGTCCACAAGCCGCCATGCGCGGGAAGATCGCCATAGCGCGCGCCCATCGTCGCCAGGTGCCGATCGAGCAGCGCGAAATGCATCGCCTCGTCTGCCGCCGTCGCCAGGAAATCGCCGACGAAGGCCGGTCCCATCTCCGCACCGAACCGCCCCGCCATGTCGAGCGCCAGATCGATCGCGACGAATTCGATGTGCGCGAGCGCATGGAACAGCGCGATCCGGCCGCGTTCGCTTTGCGCCTTGCCGCGCTTGGGCATGCGCCCGGGCGGCAGCAGTTCGGGCCGGTCCGGGCGGCCGGGAACCTCGGGCATCGCCGCCTCGAACGCGAAGGCCAGCCGCCCGAGCCGCCAGTCGCGCGCGACGCGCCGCGTCAGCATCACCTTGTCCCGGGGTGCGCGCGCTTCGAGTGCGGCGCGGATCGCGGTCCCGACATCGTCCATCGTTCAGAGCGCCTTGGCGGCCTCCAGCACGGCTTCGGCGTGGCCTTTGACTTTCACCTTGTTCCACACTTGCGCGATCTTGCCCTCGGCGTCGACGAGGTAGGTCGTGCGGACCATGCCCATGTAGGTGCGGCCGTAGTTCTGCTTCTCGGTCCAGATGCCGAGCGCGTCGGATAGGCCGCCGGCTTCCGCATCGGTCGCCAGCGGCGCCTTGAGATCGTGTTTGGCGATGAAGTTCTGGTGCTTCTTCGCCGAATCCTTGCTGACGCCAAGCAGCGCCGTGTTCGCCGCGTCGAAGTCGGCTTTCATCGCCGAGAAATCCTGGTTCTCGGTGGTGCAGCCCGGCGTGTTGTCCTTGGGATAGAAGAACACGACCAGCTTCTGCCCGCGAAAGTCGGATGCTTTGACGGTGCCGCCATCGGGCGTTTCCAGTGCGATGTCGGGAAAGGCGTCGCCGACGCCGGGATTGCTCATGTCTCGATCTCCAGTTCTTCGCCGAACGCCGCCGCCCAGCCCCGCGCGACGGCGCGGCGGGCCTCGGCCAGCTGCCCCAGGCATGCGTCCCAATCGCGGCATCCGCAAGCCTTGGCAAGCGCGGCGCGCGGGCCGGGCAGCGGTTCCATAGCATCGGGCGCGAGTAGCCGCGCGGCGACGAGGAAGCGGGTGAGGCGATCGTGCGCGGGCAGCAGATCGGCCGGCAAATCGCCGCTTTCGACCAGCTCCGCGATCGCGCTGCCGAGATCGGCATCGAGCCCGCGTCCGGTCCTCAGCTGCGTGAAATGCACCAGGAATTCGAGATCGACCAGCCCGCCGCGCGACAGCTTGACGTCGAGCGGCCCCTTGCCCGGCTTGTGCGTCGCCATCGTCGCGCGCATGTCCAGCACGTCGGCGCGCAGCGTGTCCGGATCGCGCGGGGCGAGCAGCGCCTCGCGGATCAGCGCCTCGAGGGTCTCGCGCGCGCCAGGCGAGCCATAGAGCGGCCGCGCCCGGCACAGCGCCATGTGCTCCCAGGTCCAGGCCTGCTCGCACTGGTAGCGCGCGAAGCTGTCGAAGCTGGCCGCGGGCGGCCCTTGCTCGCCCGAGGGCCGCAGCCTTGTGTCGATCTCGTAGAGCGCGCCCTCGGCAGTCGGCACTGAGAGCGCGGCGGTCACGCGCTGACTGAGCCGGTTGTAATAGAGCGTGGCGCCCAAGGGCCGGCGCCCGTCTGACTCCCGATTGCTGTCTCCGGTAAACAGATAGACGAGATCGAGGTCGGAGGCGTGGGTGAGGACGCCGCCCCCCAGCCGCCCCAGCCCGAGGATCACCAGTTCGCTGTCCGGGACGACGCCGTGGGTCTCGCGGAACTCCTCGATGGCGGCGTCGGCGCCCGTGCGCACCGCGGCCTGCGCGATCCGGGCCAGGCCTTGGCCGATCGCGATCGGATCGTTGACGCCTTCGATCAACTGCACGCCCAGCGCGAACCGCTCCTCGCCCACCTTGCGGCGGACGCGGTCGAGCTTCTGTTCGTAGTCGTCGTCGGCATAGACGCGGGCGAAATCGGCGGCGAGGTGGTCGATCGACCCCGGCAATTCGAACGCACTCGCATCGATCAGCGGATCGAGCAGGTCCGCCCGGCGCGACAGCGCATCGGCCAGCGGCGGTGCCAGCGAGAGGATGCGGGCCAGCCGCTCGAGCAGGCCGGGACGCGCTTCGAGCAGGCGGAACAAGTTGATCGCGGTCGGCAGGTTGTTGAGCAGCTGTTCCCAGCGGGCCAGCGCGCGCTCGGGCTCTGGCGATTCGGCAATCGCGGCGAGGAGCTGGTCGCGGATGGCCTCGAAGGCGGCGCGCGCCGCATCGGTCCGCAAGGCGCGGGTCTTGCCCGAGCCCCAGGAGGCGATGCGCGCGCCCAGCACGTCCGGGTCGGCAAAGCCGAGATCCTCCAGTTGACCCGCCAGCCGTTCGGGCGAGGGCGCCTTGGACGGGGTGTCGGGCGACGTCGCTGCGAGCAGCGCATCATAGCGCTCGCCCACGGCAGACGTGATCGCGGTCAGCTCCTCGATCAGCGCGCCTCCATCGGGCAGGCCGTCGAGCTTCGCCACGCCGTCGATCAGCGCCTCGGTCTGCGGCAGCGCGTGCGTCTGCTGGTCCTGCACCATCTGCAGGCGGTGCTCGATCTGGCGCAAGCGGTCGTAGCTTTCGCCCAAAAGCGTCGCTTCGTCCGCCGGAATCAGCCCTGCCGCGGCCAGGGCATCGAGCGTCGCGCGCGTGCCGCGCAGCCGCAGCGAGGGATCGCGGCCGCCGTGGATCAACTGATGCGTCTGCGCGTAGAACTCGACCTCGCGGATGCCGCCGCGGCTTTTCTTGAGATCGAACCCGGGGCCGACGACATCGCCGCCCCTGGCGCTGCGGCGGATCTGCGCGGTGAGGCGCCCGATTTCGGTAATCGCGCCGAAGTCGAGGCTCTTGCGCCAGATGAAGGGCCGGATCGCGGCGAGGAACGCCTCGCCCTCGGCGATATCTCCGGCGGCGGCGCGGGCGCGGATGAAAGCCGCGCGTTCCCAGGCGAGCGCGGAGGATTCGTAATGCGTCAGCGCGGCATCGATCGAGATCGCGAGCGGGCTGACTTCCGAGGCCGGGCGTAGCCGCAGGTCGACGCGGAAGACGTAGCCCTCGGCGTTCGGCGTCGCGAGGATTTCGACCAGCGACCGGGCGACGCGCTGCGCCGCCTCGCCGGGATCGTCGCGCTCGCGCCGGGGAAGGGTGTCCGGATCGTAAAGCAGGATCGGATCGATGTCCGAGCTGTAGTTGAGCTCTCGCGCGCCATGCTTGCCCAATGCCAGGGCGAAGAAGCCGGCGGGGTCCGCCCCCGGCGCGCGGCGGCGGATCGCTTCGGCAATGGCGGCATCGAGCGCCCGGTCTGCGAAGTCCGAAAGCGCACCGGTGACTTGCAGCAGCGGAAACGCGCCCGCGAGATCGCCGATGCCCAGCGCCAGCGCCAGCGCCTGCTTCTCGCGCCGCAGTGCCGAGGCGACGTCGGGCGCGCCTTCCCCGGCGGCCAGTGCCTGCGCCAAGGCCGCCTCGGCGTCGCCCGCGGCGAGCTTGTCGGTCAGCTCGGGGTGCCGGTCGAGCAGGCCGGCGAGATACGGCGCATGGGCGCGAGCGCGCTCGATCGCGTCGGTCCAGTCCGGGGATGGCAATTGCTGCATGGCGCTGACTTACGCTGCTCGCGGCTGAGGACAAGGCATGCCATGGCTCCGACCGCGCCCTTGCCCCGCCCGAGTGGGCCGCCTAGGCTCCTGGCCAGCAACAATTCTTTTCGAAGGGGCCGCCACCTTGAATCGCAAATCCCTGCCCACGCTTGCCGTGCTGGCCGCATCCGCGCTGGTATCCGCTTGCGCCACCACGCCGACGACCACCGCCTCCGCACCGGCGCCCGCAGCCGCCGCAGAGCCCGATATCGACCTCGCGCTGATGAAGGACATGGTCCGCACGCTGTCTTCCGATGAATTCGAAGGCCGCGGCCCCAGCACCGCTGCCGAGCCCAAGACGCTCGATTACATCGTCGCCAAGTTCAAGGAAGCCGGGCTGCAACCGGGCAACAAGGGCTCTTGGCTGCAGGACGTGCCGATGGTCGGCATCACCGCCAGCGCGCAGACGCCGCTCAAGGTGACCGGCGGCGCTTCGCCGATGTCGTTCTCGTTCGGCGATCAGTACGTCGCGGCGAGCTATCGCGTTACGCCCAAGACGCAGATCACCGACAGCCCGCTGGTCTTCGTCGGCTACGGCATCAACGCGCCCGAGCTGGGCTGGAACGACTATGCCGGGCTCGACATGAAGGGGAAGACCGCGGTCATCCTGGTCAACGATCCCGACTACGAAACCGCCACCGAGGACGGGCTCTTCAAGGGCCGGCGAATGACCTACTACGGCCGCTGGACCTACAAGTTCGAGGAAGCCGCCCGCCAAGGCGCCACCGCCGCGCTGATTATTCATGACACGTTCCCCGCCGCCTATGGCTGGAACGTCGTCAATTCGAGCTGGACCGGCGAGCAGTATTACGTCCAGACCGCCAATGATGGCGCGGACCAGACCGCGGCCAACGGCTGGATGCAGAAGGACGTCGCCGAAAAAATTCTCGCCGCCGCCGGCAAGGACCTCGCCACCCTCACCGCCGCCGCCAAGCAGAAGGGCTTCAAGCCGGTGCCGCTGAACCTCAAGGCCAGCTTCGGGTTCGACAACGCCTTGAAGAAGTCGATGTCGCACAACGTCGTCGGCCTGCTTCCCGGCAAGACCCGGCCCAACGAATACGTGCTCTACTCGGGCCACTGGGATCACCTCGGCCGCTGCACGCCCGATGCCACTGGCGACGATATCTGCAACGGCGCGGTCGACAACGCGACCGGCATCGCCGCGCTCGCCGCCATCGCCAAGGCCGAAAAGGCCGCCGGCGGGGCCGAGCGCAGCCAGGTGTTCCTGGCGGTGACGCTGGAGGAATCGGGACTGCTCGGTTCCGAATACTATGCGCAGAACCCGGTCTTCCCGCTCGACCAGACGGTCGGCGGCGTCAACATGGACGCGTTGGCGCCGAGCGGTCGCACGCGCGATTATGCGATCACCGGCGGCGACAAGTCGGACCTGACCGCGCTGGTCCGCCAGACGATCGCCGCCAAGGGCCTCGTCGAGACGCCCGAGGCGTCGTCGGAAAAGGGGCATTACTACCGTTCGGATCACTTCAGCTTCGCCAAGAAGGGCGTGCCGATGTTCGACGTGAGCCGTGGGCGTGACTTGGTCGAAGGCGGCACCGCGGCGGGCGATGCGGTGGCCGAGGATTACACCGTGAACCGCTACCACCAGCCCTCGGACGAATACTCCGACGACTGGAATTGGGACGGCATCGTGCAGGACGTCGAGATGTACTACACGCTCGGCCGTCTGCTGGCCGATAGCGACCAATGGCCGAACTGGAACGAGGGCGACGAATTCCGCGCCATTCGCGACAAGGCCTGCGCGGCTTCGCCGAACGGCTGCTGATCCCAGCCGCGCATGGCGTACTTTCCGCCTGAATGGGCGCCGCAAGACTGGATCTGGATCGGGTTTCCGCACGATCCGGTCGAGTGGCCCGGCTTTCTTGAACCCGCGCAGGCGCAAATCGCCGCCTTCGCCAGCGCCGTCGCCGCAAGCGGTCAGCCAGTGCGGCTGATCGTGCGCGACGCGGCCAACGCGGCGCGCGCTGCTGCGCTGATCGGGCCGGGCGTCACGCTCGAACAGCGGCGCTACGGCGACGTCTGGCTGCGCGACACCGGGCCGCTGGTGCTGACCGGCGAGGGCGGGCGCCGCTACGCGCAGCGCTTCGGGTTCAACGGCTGGGGCGGGCAGTTCGAGATGGAGGGCGACCAGGAGATCGGCGTCGAGCTTGCCGCCAGCGCCGACTTGGATTGCAGAACCGCCGACTGGATCCTCGAAGGCGGCGCGATCGACGGGGACGGGACCGGTCTCGTCGTCACCACCGAGCAATGCCTGCTCCATCCCAATCGCAATCCCTCGCTGACGCGCGGCGAGATCGAAACGCGGTTGGCGCGCGATCTCGGCTTCGAGCGCGTGCTGTGGCTGGGCGAGGGGCTCATCAACGATCACACCGACGGCCATGTCGATAACCTCGCGCGCTTCGTCGCGCCGGGTGTGCTCGCCTTGCCTCGCGCTACTGGCGAAGACGATCCCAACGCCGCGATCTATGCCGATGCGAAGGCGCGGGCGCTGGCTTTCGGGCTGGACGTGCGCGAGATCCCGTCGCCCGGACGAGTCGAGACCGACGGCCGGATCGAACCCGCCAGTTACATGAACTTCGCGATCACCTCGCGCCTTGTGGTAGTGCCGACGTATGGCACGCCGCACGACGAGGCGGGTGTCGCTGCGGTCGCCGCGTTGTTCCCCGATCGCGAAACGATCGGCCTGCGCGCCGATGCCGTGCTCGCGGGCGGTGGCTCGTTCCACTGCGCCAGCCAGCAGATGCCGTCGGCATAGGCGCATTAACAGTTTCGCAACCGGGACCGGGCATCATGTGGAGCATGAACCGGATCATCGCCCGCATCGACGCCTCGCGCCGCCCAGCCGTCGAAGAGATCGCGCGCACCGCGATCGTCGCGGGCTGCGCCATCGCGTTGATCTGCGCCAGCGAAGCGCTGGCCTACCTGCCTCTCTAAAAACCGTCAGCCGAGCACTGCGCAGCGCGCGGCGCGCTCAACGCTGCGCGAACCAGATCACGTGCTTGGCGCCCTTGCCATTGCTGCGCGCCGCGACACGCCTTTCCTCGACGGAAAAGCGCGCGCGCTCCAATCGGCGAGTAAAGGCTGGATCGGGCGCGGCCGACCAGATCGCGAGGATGCCCCCATCCACTAGCGCCCGCCTTGCTTCGCGCAGGCCGTGCTTCGAATAGAGACCGTCGTTTTCCGCGCGGACCAGCCCGTCGGGGCCGTTGTCGACATCGAGCAGGATCGCATCGTACTCGCCTTCGGCGCCTGAAATGAACTGCCCCACGTCGGCTTCGATCAGCGTCACGCGCGGATCGTCGAGACAGCCGGCCATGACGTCCGCCATCGGCCCGCGCGCCCACTCGATCACTTCGGGCACCAGTTCGACCACCGTCACCAGCGCATCGGCGGGCAGGACCCGCAGCGCGGCGCGCAAGGTGAAGCCCATGCCGTAGCCGCCGATCAGGAAGTGCCGCTGCCCGCCGGCGGGGCCCAGCCGCTCGAAGCTCATCGTCGCCAGCGCTTCTTCCGAGCCTTGCTTGCGCGTGCTCATCAGCTCGTTGTTGCCCATCACGATCATGAAATCGCGATCGTGGCGATAGAGCTCGAGCGTTTCGCCGCCGGGCACTCGCGCGGTTCCGAGCAGTTCGCGGCGGATCATGTGCCGGTCATCGCAAGTCCGGCGGCGTCGTTTCGCCCTTCAGCATCGCGATCGCCTCGTCGAGCGACACGACCTTCTGCTGCTGCTCGCCCAGCGTCCGGATCGCGACCGTGCCTTCCTCGGCCTCGCGCTTGCCGACGACCAGCAAGTGCGGGACCTTCTTGAGCGAGTGATCGCGCACTTTGTAGTTGATCTTCTCGTTGCGCAGGTCGCTTTCGGCGCGGATCCCCGCCGCCTTGAGCTTGGCCAGCACATCGTCCGCATAATCGTCCGCGTCGGAGACGATCGTCGCTACCACCGCCTGCACCGGCGCGAGCCAGACGGGCAGCTTGCCAGCGAAGTGCTCGATCAGGATGCCGATGAAGCGTTCGTACGAACCGAAGATCGCGCGGTGCAGCATGACCGGACGATGCCGCTCGCCATCTTCGCCGACGTAGCTCGCATCGAGCCGATCGGGAAGCACGCGGTCCGACTGGATCGTGCCGACCTGCCAGGTCCGCCCGATCGCGTCGGTGAGATGCCATTCGAGCTTGGGCGCATAGAACGCGCCTTCGCCGGGCAGCTCCTCCCAGCCATAAGCCTCAGTGGCGAGGCCGGCGCGGTGGACCGCGTCGCGCAGTTCCTGCTCGGCCTGGTCCCACTGCTCCTCGGTGCCGAAGCGGTTTTCCGGGCGCAGGGCGAGCTTGATCGCATAGGTGAACCCGAAGTGCTTGTAGACCCGGTCGGCGAGCTCGCAGAAGGCCTGCACTTCGTCGACGATCTGGTCCTCGCGGCAGAAGATGTGTGCATCGTCCTGCGTGAACTGGCGCACGCGCATCAGCCCGTGGAGCGCGCCGTGCGGCTCGTTGCGGTGGCAGCAGCCGTTCTCGTAGATGCGCAGAGGTAAGTCGCGGTACGACTTGATGCCCTGCCGGAAGATCAGGACGTGCGCGGGGCAGTTCATCGGCTTGAGCGCCATCCAGTCCGCCTCGCCCGAAATGATCGGGCCCTCGTCCTCCACGTTGGGGACCTCGTCTGGGATGACGAACATGTTCTCGCGATACTTGCCCCAGTGGCCGGACTGCTCCCACTGGCGCGCGTCCATGACTTGCGGGGTCTTGACCTCGCGGTAGCCGGCACCGTCGATCGCGCGCCGCATGTAGGCCTCCAGCTCGCGCCAGATGACGTAGCCCTTGGGGTGCCAGAACACCGATCCGTGCGCTTCGGCCTGGAGGTGGAACAAGTCCATCTCCGCGCCGAGCTTGCGGTGATCGCGCTTGGCGGCCTCTTCCAGGCGGGTGAGGTGCTCGTTCAGCTGCTTCTTGTTGAGCCAGCCGGTGCCGTAGATGCGGGTGAGCTGCGCGTTCTTCTGGTCGCCGCGCCAATAGGCGCCCGCGACGCGCATCAGCTTGAACGCGGCGGGGTCGAGCTTGCCGGTGGAAGGCAAATGCGGCCCGCGGCACATGTCGAGCCAGCCCTTCTCGTGATCGGGATCGCCCGACCAGTAGACGGTCAGATCCTCGCCTTCGGGGAGTTCTGCGGCCCATTCGGCCTTGAAGGTCTCGCCTTGTGCCTGCCAGCGGTCGATCAGCTGCTGGCGCGACCAGACTTCGCGGACCAGCGGCTTGTCGGCCTTGATGATCTCGCGCATCTTTTCCTCGATCGCGGGCAGATCGTCCATCGAGAACGGATCGCGCGAAGCGGGCGCCATGACGTCGTAGTAGAAGCCGTCATCGGTCGCGGGGCCGAACGTGATCTGCGTGCCGGGCCACAGCGCCTGCACCGCCTCGGCGAGGACGTGCGCATAATCGTGCCGCGCCAGTTCCAGCGCATCGGCCTCGTCGCGGCCAGTGACCAGCGCCAGTTCGGCGTCGCCCGCGAAGGGACGCGTCAGATCGACAAGCTCGCCGTCCACTTTGGCGGCCAGCGCGGCCTTGGCAAGGCCCGGGCCGATCGCGGCGGCGACGTCCGCCGGGGTCGAGCCCTCGGGCATCTCGCGCACGGACCCGTCGGGAAGGCTGATCTTGAACATCTCGGACATCGCTGGCGTCTCTTCTTTCAACCGGAGCGCGCCATGGCACAGGTGCGCGCGGACCGCAAAGGCTGGCGCCGTGATGTGATCGATCCGGGAAGGCGGCGCCGTCCTGCCCGGATGCCCGGGCGGCGGCAGGTACGCTTAACGCGCGACCGACCGGGCCCGGGCGAACCGGGTGGTAGTCGTGGTCGTGGTGCGCTGCGTCGCCATGGCGGTCGATGTAGGGCGCAGGGGCGGCGCTGTCACGTCGCAATTCCGAAAGTGACAAGGACGCTTGTCGGTCTGCCAAGGACACTTGACTATATGGCGACGCGATGTAAAGGAAACCTATCACAAAGCTAAGGGAGCTTGACCATGCCATCGACCAGATTCGCAGCCGTATGCGCAGCGGCGCTCCTGATCGCCGCCATCGCCGTGCGCTTCGACGTCGTCGCCCGCGATGTCGGCGCGCTGATGTTGCTCGTCCTTCCGGCGGTCGCCGTGATGTCTCGCGCCGCCTGCCGTCGCCAAGGCGCAGCGCAATGACCGACGGTATGGCCCGAACTCGCGGCCCGGCCTTTTGGGGCACGCTATTCGGCATCGCGATGGCGTTGATCGCGGCCGCCCGCATCCTCGACATGATCAATCCGCCGACGGGGTTCCTGCTGCTCGCGGTCGTTTCGGCGGCCTGCCTGCCGCAGATCTTCCGCACGGCCATGGCTGCGGCCCGCCGCTCGGGCAATTCCAGCTCGGCGCTGCAGGCGTACAACAAACGGATGCTGTTCGCCTCGCTCGGCTATGTCGCCGGGCTCGGCGTGGCGACGCTGGTCTACGAGCAGATCCGGCTGGCGACGCCGCTGCTAGCCGTTCTCGCGCTACTGCCCGCGATCCCGACGCTGGCCATGATCTGGGCGATGGCCCGCTATCTGCTCGACGAGACCGACGAGTATTTGCGCTATCGCACGCTGCTCGCCTCGGTCATCGGGCTGGGCTTCGTGCTCGCGCTCGGCTCGTTCTGGGGCTTTCTCGAGACCTTCGGGGTGGTGCCGCATGTCTGGGCCTGGTGGGTGGTGCCGGTCTTCGGGATTGGCATGGGGATCGGCAACTGCGCGATCCTGGCGCGCGGCCGGTGAACAATCGCCTCAAGGTGCTGCGCGCCGAACGGAACTGGAGCCAGCAGGAACTGGCATCGCGGCTCGAAGTCAGCCGACAAAGCGTCAATGCGATCGAGACGGGCAAGTACGATCCTTCGCTGCCGCTGGCCTTCCGCATCGCCGATGTGTTCGGGATGGCCATCGAGGATATTTTCCTGCGGGAGTGATGCGGTTGCCGCCCGCCGTCGCCGTCCCCACTAAGGATGCATGAGCGATACCCGCTTCCACGACATGCCCGACGGGCGCCGCATTGCCCATCGCTTCACCGCCGGCACCGGCCCCGCGATCGTCTTTCTGCCCGGCTATATGTCCGACATGGCGGGCGGCAAGGCGACCGCCGTGTTCGACTGGGCGCGCGCGAACGGCCGCGCCTGCCTGCTGCTCGATTATTCGGGTTGCGGCGAGAGTTCCGGCGACTTCGCCGATGGCACCCTGTCGCGCTGGCGCGAGGAAGTGCTGGCGCTCATCGAAGCCCAATTGCCGGGCGAGCCGGTGCTGCTCATCGGATCGTCGATGGGCGGCTGGCTGATGCTGCTCGCCGCGCTGGCGCTGCCGCCCGAGCGGCGCGCGGGACTGATCGGTGTCGCGCCGGCGCCGGACTTCACCGACTGGGGCACGTCGCCCGAGGATCAAGCGCGGCTCGCGGCCGGCGAAACCGTGCTGGAAGAGAACCCGTACGGCCCCGAGCCGACGCCGACCCATCCCGGCTTCTGGGCCGACGGGCAAGCGAACCGGTTGCTCGATGGAGAGATCGCGCTCGATTGCCCGGTGCACTTGCTGCACGGCCAGCAGGACCCTGATGTGCCCTGGGACATCTCCCTCAGGTTGGCGGCGGCGCTGCGTTCACCGCAAGTGCAGGTCACGCTGATCAAGGACGGCGACCACCGCCTCTCGCGCGACGCGGACGTCGCGCTGCTGCTGCGCACTCTGGCGCACTTCCCCGAGCGCGGCTGAGCTTCGGAGCCCATCGCCATGTCCCCTCTGTTCTTCTTCTTTCTGCTTGCCCAGGTCGGCGCCGCGCCCGCCATCGGCACCAGCCCGCTCGAAACCCCGCCCGAAATCCGCGAGCAGCGGCGCGTGGCTCAGCCGACGGCACCGGTCACTGCGGTTGCCGCGCCGGTCGGGAGCGCGGGCTGCATTGCCGAGATCGAGGCCGATCCGGTTCGCGGCGTCGAGGCGGCGCAACAAGCGATGTGGCGCGCGGCAGGCGAGGAGCGCGTGCGCGCCGGGCTGTGCCTCGGCATGGCGCTGGTCGATCTCGAGCGCTTCGACGAGGCGCAGCGGGCCTTTGCCGACGCGCGCGAGGCCGCCGCTGACGAGGATCGCGCCAGCCGCGCTAGGCTTGGCGCCATGGCCGGCAACGCCGCGCTTGCCGGTGGCCGCCCGGGCGCCGCCATGGGTGCGCTCGACGCCGCGCTCGCCGATGCCAAGGCGGTCTCGGACAAGGCGCTGGCGGCCGAAGTCGAACTCGACCGGGCGCGTGCCCTGGTGGCGCTCGACCGTCCGGCCGAGGCTGGCAGCGCGCTGGCCGACGCCCGCCTGCTCGCGCCGGGCGACGCGCAGGCCTGGCTGTTGTCCGCCACGCTGGCTCGCCGCGAGAACCGCCTCGACGAGGCCCAGCAGCAGATCGAGGAAGCCGCGCGGATCGATCCGGCGAACCCCGAAGTGGGCCTCGAGGCCGGCGTGATCGCGATGCTCGGCGGACGCGAGGAAGCGGCTCGCAGAAGCTGGCGATCGGTCATGGCGACCGCGCCCGGCAGTCCCGCAGCGGCGACGGCCCAAGGCTACATCAACCAGCTCGCACCCCAACCGGAGACCGGACGTTGATCCCCATTTCGCTACTCGACCTCGTGCCCGTACGCCAAGGGGAGACCCTCGCTTCCGCGTTCCACGAGACCGCGCTGACGGCTCGTGCGGCGGAAAAGGCGGGCTATCGGCGGTACTGGGTCGCCGAGCATCACGGCATGGAAGGCATCGCCGGCGGCGCGGCCTCGGTCGTGCTGGCGCATATCGGCAATGCCACCAGCACCATCCGCATCGGCGCGGGCGGGATCATGCTGCCCAACCATACGCCTTACGTGATCGCCGAGCAGTTCGGCACGCTGGCGGCGCTGTTTCCCGGCCGGGTCGACCTTGGCTTGGGCCGTGCGCCGGGTGCGGACGGGCGGCTTGCCTACGCCTTGCGCAAGGATCCGCGCCAGGCCGCCGAGAATTTCCCGCAGGACGTGGTTGAATTGCGGGCGCGTTTCGCGGGCGATCCGGCGCTGCCGTTTCCCGCGACGCAGGCGGTGGGCGCGGATGTCGAGATGTGGATCCTCGGCTCCTCGCTGTTCGGCGCGCAGCTCGCCGGGATGCTCGGGCTGCCTTACGCCTTCGCCTCGCACTTCGCGCCGGCCCTGCTCGACCAGGCCGCGCAGGTCTATCGCGAGCGGTTCGAGCCGTCCGCCACGCTCGACAAGCCGCACTTCATGGCCGCGATCAACGTGATGTGCGGCGATACCGATGAGGAAGCCTGGTATCTCGCATCGAGCAACGATCAGAGCTTCGTTTCGCTGCGCAGCGGCAATCCGGGGCGCCTGCCGCCGCCCGTGCGCGGCTATCGCGACACGCTGGACCGCAGCGGGATGGCTTTGCTCGAACAGATGCGCTCGGTCAGCGCAATCGGCTCGCCCAGCACCGTGCGAGCCGGGATCGAAGACTTCGTCGCGCGCACGCAAGCCGACGAGCTGATCGTTTCGGGCTCGACCTACGACCCCGAGGCCTGGCGCCGCTCACTTGCCATGACGATGGAGGCCTTGCGCTGACGGTCAGGCGGGTTAAGTGCGTTGCGGCTTTGTATCAACGCGTGATTGGCTTGCCCGCGGCATGAAGATTGCCGGGAAGGGCAGGCAAGCGAACGGAAATGAACAACGGACGGGATATGGATAAGGCAGACGTCATCATTGTCGGGGCAGGCCATGCGGGCGCGCAATGCGCGATCGCGCTGCGCCAGAACGGGTTCGAAGGGACGATCACCGTTGTCGGACGCGAGCCCGAGTATCCCTACGAGCGGCCGCCGCTCTCCAAGGAATACTTCGCGCGCGACAAGACCTTTGACCGCCTCTACATCCGCCCGCCGACGTTCTGGGCCGAAAAGCAGATCCATTTCGAGCTTGGCGTCGAAGTTTCCAAGGTCGATCCGGCGGCACACACGGTCACGCTCTCCAACGGCGACACGCTCGAATACGGCCATCTCGTCTGGGCGACCGGAGGCGATGCGCGGCGACTGTCCTGCAGCGGCGCGGATCTGGCCGGCGTGCACACCGTGCGCACGCGGCAGGATTGCGACACGCTGATGGCCGAGATCGACGACGGCACGCGCAATGTCGTCGTGATCGGCGGCGGCTACATCGGGCTCGAGGCGGCGGCGGTGCTGACCAAGCTGGGCTGCAAAGTCACGCTGCTCGAAGCGCTCGACCGTGTGCTCGCGCGCGTCGCCGGCGAGGAGCTTTCCGCGTTCTACGAGAAAGAGCACCGCGATCACGGGGTCGACTTGCGCACCGGTGTCGCGGTCGATTGCATTCTCGGCGAAAACGGCAAGGTCTCGGCGGTCAAGCTTGCCGATGGCGAGGAGCTTGCCTGCGAGGCGGTGATCGTCGGCATCGGCATCGTTCCCGCCGTCGGCCCGCTGATCCTGGCGGGCGCGGCCGGCGCCAATGGCGTCGACGTCGACGAATATTGCAAAACCTCGCTGCCCGATGTCTTCGCGGTCGGCGATTGCGCCGCGTTCGCTTGCGACTACGCGGGCGGCGTCGTCATGCGGGTCGAATCGGTGCAGAACGCCAACGACATGGCCACTTGCGTCGCCAAGCAGATCTGCGGCGACGAGCAGGAGTATCGCTCCTTCCCGTGGTTCTGGTCCAATCAGTACGACTTGCGGCTGCAGACCGCCGGGATCAACGCAGGCTTCGACAACACCGTGCTGCGCGGCGATCCCGAGGACCGCGCCTTCTCGGTCGTCTATCTGCGCGAAGGCCGGGTGGTGGCGCTCGATTGCGTCAACATGGTCAAGGACTACGTCCAGGGCCGCAAGCTGGTCGAAGCCAAGGCCACGCCAAGCCTCGACGCGCTTGCCGACAAAGACACGCCGCTCAAGGAATTGTTGTAAGAGGGTTCGGGAGTCTTTTCCGAGTGGCAACCTGCATCGCCAGGTTGCCCCCGCCCCCGTCCCCCGCGAGTCTTTGTGATTGCCAAACCGCATTCGCGGTTTGGCACGGCACCGGCCCACGCCCCCACCCGACCTCCCACTAGTGTATCCTGATGGGAGGTCGGGTGGGGGCGTGGGCCGGTGCCGCTAAGGTTCGCCCGGATGGGCGGACCGCACCCGCTCGCATTCAAGTCGGCTCTTCGCCCACGCCGCCGCGTCTGCTACTGCCGGATCAGGATCCGTCAGCAAGGGCTCGATCGCGCGCAGCAGTCCGGGATCGCCGCTGTTGCCCGCCGCGTAGAGGCAGTTGCGGACGAAGCGGTCGCGGCCGATTCGCTTGATCGGGGAGCCGGCGAACAGCTTGCGGAAGCCCGCATCGTCGAGTGCCAGCAGCGCGTCGAGCGGCGGGGCGGCGAGTTCGGCGCGGGGCAGGAAGGCACGCATGGTATGCGCGGTGCTGGCGAACTTGTTCCAGGGGCAAACCGCAAGGCAATCGTCGCAACCATAGATGCGGTTGCCGAGAGCATCGCGGAATTCTTCCGGGATCGCGCCTTTGTGCTCGATCGTGAGGTAGCTGATGCAGCGGCGCGCATCGAGGCGGTAGGGTTCGGGAAAGGCGTTCGTCGGGCAGGCGTCCTGGCAGGCGTGGCACGAGCCGCAGCGGTCTTGCGCGGGTTTGTCGGTCTCGAACTCCAGCGTCGTGTAGATCTCGCCGAGGAACAACCACGATCCGTGTTCGCGGCTGACCAGATTGGTGTGCTTGCCTTGCCAGCCGAGCCCGGCGGCGGCGGCCAGCGGCTTTTCCATCACCGGCGCGGTGTCGGTGAACACTTTCACGCCGGCATCGGGTAGGCCGCGCCGCTCCGCTTCCGCGATCAGCCAGCGGGCCAGTGCTTTCAGCGCCTTCTTGACCGTGTCGTGATAGTCCGCGCCTTGCGCATAAGCCGAAATCCGCGCGATCCCGCCATGTTCGGCCAGCGCCAGCGGATCGGCGCCGGGTGCATAGCTCATTCCCAGCACGATCACCGAGCGCGCTTCGGGCCACAAATCCTGTGGCGAGCGGCGCTGGTGCGCGCGTTCGGCCATCCAGCCCATCGAGCCGTGCATGCCCTCCGCCAGCCAGGTCTCCAGCAACCGGGCGCGCGTGTCGTCGCGCTCGGCGGACGCGATCCCGCAAGCGCAGAAGCCCAGCCGCTCCGCTTCGGCGGCGAGCGCGTCCGAAAGATCGGGATTTAGGACGGTCTTAACCAAACTTGCGGATGCTCGACTTTATGTGCAGGGCCTAGGGGCGCAGGAATGAACATCGCTGTAGGAGAATGGCCGGTGGCGGGCAACGCGGACGCACCGGACACCGGGACCGACACGGTGCCGCTCGCGATCGAAGCGCGCGGCCTGGTCAAGCGCTTCGACGGCTTCGCCGCGGTCGACGGGGTCGACATTTCCGTCCCCGAAGGCGCGATCTACGGCATTCTCGGCCCCAATGGTGCGGGCAAGACGACGACGCTGCGCATGCTGCTGGGCATCATCGATCCCGATTCGGGTACGCGCCGCATTCTCGGCGCCGACCGGCCGCACGATGTCGCCACCCGGATCGGCTACTTGCCCGAGGAACGCGGGCTCTACCCGGCGATGAAGGCGGTGGACGCGATCGCGTTCGTCGGCGCGCTGCGCGGGCTGCCGCTCAAGACGGGTCGTGCGCGCGCGCGCGAGTTGCTCGAGGAGCATGGCCTTGGCTATGCGGCAGACCGGCAGATCCGCCAGCTCTCGAAGGGCATGGCGCAGCAAGTGCAGATCATCGGCACGCTGGTGCACCGGCCCCGGCTGGTGGTATTCGACGAACCGTTTTCCGGCCTCGATGCGCTCAACCAGGGGCGGCTGGAGCGGATGATGCGCGATCTCGCCGCGACCGGCACCACCGTGATCTTTTCCACTCACGTCATCGCCCATGCCGAGCGGCTGTGCGACGAAGTCGCGATCATCGCCGGCGGCAAAGTGCCGTTTGCCGGGTCCGTCGACGTCGCGCGCGACCGGATCCCCGCGCAAGTGCGGCTGGAGACTCGCGCCATCGACGGAGCCTGGCGGGCCGCGCTGCCCGCCGATGCCCGCAACGAAGGCCAGTTCTGGTATTTCTCGCTGCCCGAAACCGGGATCGAGCCGCTGTTGCGCGCGCTGATCGAAGGCGAGGCCGGAATTCTCTCGCTCTCGATCGAGCGCGCGGGGCTGCACGATGCCTTCGTCGCGATCGCCGGCGAGGCGGCGGCGCGTGCGCTCGAAGCGGAAAGCCCCGTGGAGCAGAAGCGATGAGCAAGTCCGTCGAGACAGGCCGTCTGTCCACTTTCGCCGCCGCGATGGTCGTCGCGCGGCGCGATTTCACCGCGATCCTGTTCAGCCGCAGCTTCCTGTTTTTCCTGCTCGGCCCGCTGTTTCCGGTAGTGGTCGCAGTCATGGCGGGCGGCGTCGGCCAGCGCGTGCAGACCAGCGCCGAGACCCCGCGCATCGGCATCGCCATGTCCGGCGAAGATGCGCTGCGGATGACGACCGCGCGCGATTCGCTGGCCGGGTCCGCCGGGATCCCGCTTCCCGACATGCGCGTCATTGCCGAGGTGCGGCCAGGCGAGGCCTTTGACGCCCGTGCCCGCCTTGCCAAAGCGGATACCACCGCGATTCTGTCCGGCACGCCCGCGAGCCCGGTTCTCACCGGCCCGCAGCGCTGGGTGGAGGAATGGCGCGGACCGGTCTCGCTGATCGCGGCGCAGGCGGAAGGCAACGGCCCGCGCGACTACGCCAAGGTCGAGACGCAGGTCGTCGTCGCGAAGCGTGGCGAAAGCCGCTCGGGCCGGCTCAAGACCGCGCAGGGCGCGCAGACGCTGCTGTTCCTGCTGATGATGATCCTCGCCGGCATGGTGCTCTCGAACCTCGTCGAGGAGAAGGGCAACAAGATCATCGAGATCCTCGCCGCCGCGATCCCGATGGATGCAGTGTTCTTCGGCAAGCTGTTCGCGATGCTCGGGGTGTCGTTCGTCGGCATCGCCGTGTGGGGATCGATGGTCGGCGCGCTGGTGCTGGCTGCCGGGTCCGCGCTGCCGAGCCTGCCCGCGCCCGCCGTGGGCTGGCCGCTGCTGTTCGCGCTGGGCGTGGTCTACTTCGCGATGGCCTATCTGCTGGTCGGCTCGCTGTTTCTCGCGATCGGCTCGCTCGCCACCACCGTGCGCGAAGTGCAGACGATGTCGATGCCGGTGACGATGCTGCAGCTCATCAACTTCTTCTTCGCCAGCTTCGCGATGACCGAGGCGGGCAGCGGGCTGGAGATCGCCGCGATCGTGATCCCGTTCAGCTCGCCTTTCGCGATGCTGGCGCGGGCCGCGCTCGATCCCGGACTCGTGCCGCACGTGCTGGCGATCGCGTGGCAATTGGTCTGCGTGGTCGTGTTCGTGAAGCTGGGCTCGCGGCTGTTCCGCAAGCGGGTGATGCAGTCGGGCCCGGCCCCGGTGCGCCAGCGCCGCAAGCTCCTGTCTCGGCTTCGCACCGCGCGGGGTTGATCCCGACATCCCCGGTTCAGGCGCGGCGTGCTATCACGCGCTGTTCCAGAGGGAGACTAGGCGATGATCACGATCGAGCAGACAGACCGGCGCCGGATGCTGGCATGGCTCGGCCTGGGCGTCGCCATGCCGGTGATTGCCGCGTGCGGATCGCGCGATGCCGAGGCGAAGGGCTTTCCCGTCAGCTACAGCGAAGCCGAGTGGCGCAAGCGGCTCACTCCCGCGCAGTTTCAGATCCTGCGCAAGGAAGGCACCGAGCGGCCCTACAGCTCGCCGCTCAACGAGGAAAAGCGCAAGGGCACGTTCGTCTGTGCGGCCGACGGCAATGCGCTCTTCTCTTCGGCCACGAAGTTCGAAAGCGGCACCGGCTGGCCCAGCTTCTGGAAGCCGCTACCGGGCGCGATCGGCACGTCGCGAGATTTCAAGCTGGGCTATCCGCGCACCGAAGTGCACTGCGCCAAGTGCGGCGGCCACCTCGGGCACGTGTTCGACGACGGGCCCAAGCCCACCGGCAAACGCTACTGCATGAATGGCGATGCGATGAAGTTCCGCCCGGCCTGAACCGGATCGGACGAACGCGCCGCGAGCGCGCCTTGCATGGCCGCGGCCCGTTCGGCGAGGTCGCTCATGGTCATGATGCGATCGAACACCAGACCGTAATTGGGCGCGCGCCGCCAGCAGACCGTGGCTTCGATCTCGGGCAGATGCGGTCCCTTGATTCGCAGGACCTGGCCCCGCGCGAGCAATTCCTCGCTTTCGATGCAGGCACCCTGGCGCGACAGATCATGGATCCTCACCGGGATCTGCTGCCCGGCGAAGGCGATCTCGGCGGGAACGTCCATGCACAGGCGAATGGCGCGTTTGGGGTACGGGCTCGCCTCGCCCATGAAGGCCTCAAGATCGATCGGCTGGGTAAAGCGGAAGCCCGCTTCCCCATTGCTCTCCCACACCCTCTCGACACCGAACTGGGCGCCGTTGCCGAGTTCGACCAGACCGCCGTCGAAGCTTTCGGGCAGCAAGTGGAACAGGCGCAGGCGGACGCCGCCTTCGGACACGTCCCGGATGATGCAGAGGAATTCGCCCTGCGGCGAGACCACTTTCGCGGTTCGCAGCAGCAGGGCTAAACGCGGCTCCTGGCGCTGTTCGGCGCCGGGCTCATCACTGGATGCGAGAGGCATCGTTGCCGTCTCCTGGGTTTTCATCGTCACCATGCGGGCCAAATTCCATCGCGAAAGTGTCGAACCCCGAGGAGCGACCCTGGAATTCACGAATGATGTTACATCCTGACATATTGCGGTTTCGTAAATTATCCCGACGGTCGGGTGCGGGACGGAACACGTTGCCGGGTCCAGGGCGCGATCGATCTGATCAAAACTGCGCTTTGGACCAGTCCGGATGTAAGGCTTGCCGACACCGTGCAGGCGTGGTGCGGACGGCGGGACTCGAACCCGCACGAGCAAGGCTCAAGGGATTTTAAGTCCCCTGCGTCTACCATTCCGCCACGTCCGCGCAGTCGGTGCGGCGCGACGTCTGGCAGATCGGTTCCCCGGCGGCAAGTCGAAGCAATCATGTCGGATCCGACACGCCGTCCTTCGGACCCGACGCGCGTCCCTGGCCGATGGCGAGGCGCGCGAGGTTCCTTGCGCGCCTACTCGACGTTGAGCCGCTGGCGCATTTCCTTGCCCGGCTTGAAGTAGGGAACGCGCTTTTCGGGGACGTCCACGGATTCGCCGGTGCGCGGGTTGCGGCCCTTGCGGCTTTCGCGATGGCGAGTGGAGAATGCGCCGAAGCCTCGCAGCTCGACGCGGCCGCCCTCGCTCAGGCGCTGGGCAATTTCCTCGAAGAAGGCATCGACGGCACGTTCGATGTCTTCCCCCCGCAACTCCGGGTTCATCTTGCCAAGCTCTTGAACGAGTTCCGATCGGATCATGCGAAGTTCCCCCTTTGCAAGTGTGCCGCAATAAACAGGCTCTTACCTTTCTGCAAACCCAACAGAAAATTGCCACCGGGATCGTGCCTGCGCAATACCCGCGCGCTTTTGCCCGAAGCGAGCCTAAAGCCTTTCGCTTGGGCATTTTGCTCGCTACGCTAACCCGCTGATAAGCCCCGCAACGGGGTTCAAAGGCATTCGGGGGCGCATGAAGAACATTTCCATGTGGAATGAGGGCGATTGGATCGCGGCGATTGCCGCCCTCGCTCTTTTCGCGGTTCTGGCCATCGGCGGTGTCATCGCCACGCGAAAGTCCGACGAATTCGTTGGCCATCCGCGTGGCCTCTTCGTTCTGTTCTATGCAGAGATGTGGGAACGGTTCTCCTTCTACGGCATGCGCGCGCTGCTGATTCTGTATCTCACCAAGTTCTGGCTGTTCAGCGATGGCGATGCGGCGCTTGTTTATGGCGGCTACACCAGCCTCGTCTATATCACGCCGGTGCTGGGCGGTTATCTGGCCGATCGCTGGCTTGGGCAGCGCAAGGCGGTGCTCTTCGGGGGGCTGGTGCTCGCGCTCGGCCACTTGTTCATGGCGGTCGAGGGCGTGCAGGGCGCAACCGATCCCCTGGTCAAGCAGGCGGATCCCGCGATCAATATCTTCTGGCTCGCGCTCGCACTGATCATCGTCGGCTCGGGCTTCCTGAAGGCGAATATTTCGGTCATCGTCGGGCAGCTCTACCGCATGACCGATACCCGCCGAGACGCGGCTTATACGATCTTCTACATGGGCGTGAACGTCGGCGCGGCGCTCGGGACCATTCTGGTCGGATACCTTGGGGAGACGATCGGTTGGTCCTGGGGCTTCGGCATCGCGGGCATCGGGATGCTCCTGGGGCTCATCATTTTCATGCTCGGCAAGCCCGCGCTCAGGGGCCAGGGCGAGCCGCCCATGCCTTTGGTGAAGCGCAAGGAAATGCTGCTCTATGCCACCGGCATTGCCGCCGTCGCGGTAATCTGGTTGCTGATTCAATACGTCGACGTGATCCAGACGATGCTGATCATCACCGGCGTCGCGATGCTGGGCTATACGCTCTACGAGGCGTTCAAGCTGCCCAAGGATGCGCGCGAGCGGATCTTCGCGATCCTGTTCCTCATCGCACTCAATCCGGTCTTCTGGGGGCTGTTCGAGCAGGCGGGCGGCTCGCTGTCGCTCTATACCGACAAATTCGTCGACCGGGGCGGGGTGCCGACCAGCCTGTTCCAGTCCATCAACCCGATCTACATCGTGATCTTCGCGCCGGTCTTCGCCGCACTATGGCAGTTTCTTGGCGCCAAGGGGCTGGAGCCGAGCGCGCCTGCCAAGTTCGGTCTGGCATTGGTGCAAGTGGGCCTCGGCTTCCTCGTCTTCGTCTGGGGGGCAAGCACAGGCGATCCGGCGATCATGACGCCGGTCATCTTCGTGTTTCTCATCTACCTTTTGCACACCACCGGCGAGCTCTGCCTGTCGCCCGTCGGCCTTTCGGCCATGACACGTCTTGCGCCGCTGCATCTCGGCAGTTTCATCATGGGCGCGTGGTTCTACATGACCGCCGTCGGCAATTTCGTGGCGGGCAAGATCGGTGAGGCGACCGGCGGCGAAAGCGGCGAGATGTCGAAGGAGCTGACGCTGTCGATCTACAGCACGATCGGCTGGACCACGATCGGCATCGCCGTGGTGGTTCTGCTTTTGTCACCGATCGTAAAGCGCTGGATGCATCTCGATACGCTCGGCGACCGGAACGTTTCGGACGATCTGGAAGGCCAGGCGGGGGCAGGCCTCGAGGCGCAGGAAGCGGGCATTCACCCGGCTGTCAAACCAAAGTGAACACAGATTCTGTCGGCGCTTCGGCGCGGCAGTATGTTGATTAACAGGGAAGACAAAATCATGATGGTACGTCCCGGGATCGGGAAACTTGGTAGCGCGCTTGCCGCTGCCCTCGCTCTGAGCGCTTGCGCCACGACCGGCGGATCGGGCGGCGCCAAGTCGACCGCTTCGACCGAAACGCCTTACCCATCGACCTATAAGGCCTATCCCGGCACGCCGACCGCATTGGTCGGCGCCACCGTCTACGATGGCGCGGGCGGCGTGATCGAGGGCGGCACGGTGTTGTTCGAGAACGGCAAGATCACCGGCATCGGCGGCCCCGATCTCGCGATCCCGGCAGGCTTCACGCAGATCGACGGCAGCGGCAAGTTCGTGACGCCGGGCGTGATCGACATCCACTCGCACCTCGGCGACTATCCCACGCCGTCGGTCGATGCGCACTCGGACGGCAACGAGGCGACCTCGCCCACGACCCCCGATGTCTGGGCGGAGCATTCGGTCTGGCCGCAGGATCCCGGCTTCACCCGCGCGCTCGCCAATGGCGGCGTCACGTCGCTGCAGATCCTGCCGGGCTCGGCCAACCTCATGGGCGGCCGCTCGGTCACGCTCAAGAATGTGCCGAGCCGCACGGTGCAGGGCATGAAGTTTCCCGGCGCGCCTTATTCGCTGAAGATGGCCTGCGGTGAAAACCCCAAGCGCGTCTACGGCAGCCGTGGCACCAAGCCTTCGACCCGGATGGGCAACTTCGCGGTCAATCGCCAGACCTGGATCGACGCGCAGAACTACATGAACGGCGATCACGCCAAGCGCGACCTCGCCAACGAGACGCTCGAAGGCGTGCTCAAGGGCGAGATCCTGATCCAGAACCACTGCTATCGCGCCGACGAGATGGCGCTGGTGCTCGATATGGCCAAGGAGTTCGGCTACAAGGTCACGGCTTTCCACCACGCGGTCGAAAGCTACAAGATCGGCGATCTGCTGCGCGAGGCGGGCGTGTGTTCGGCGGTCTGGGCGGACTGGTACGGCTTCAAGATGGAAGCTTACGACGCCATTCCCGAAAACGCCGCGCTGCTCTCGCGCGAAGGCGCTTGCGTCATCATTCACTCGGATGACGAGAACGGCATCCAGCGCCTCAACCAGGAAGCCGCCAAGGCGCAGGCCGACGGGCGGCGCATGGGCATCGAAATTCCCGACGCCACCGTGGTCGGCTGGTTCACGCTCAACCCGGCAAAGGCGATGGGAATCGGTGACAAGACCGGCAGCCTCGAAAGCGGCAAGATGGCCGATGTCGTTTTGTGGAACGGCGATCCGCTCTCGGTCTATTCGCGGCCCGAGAAGGTCTGGGTCGACGGCGCGCTGATGTACGATGCGATGGATCGCAAGCGGCGGCCGGTGAGCGATTTCGAGCTTGGCCAGCCCGGCGAAGGAGACGTGAAGTGAAGCGCCTGATCCGCACGGCGCTCGTCGCCTTGACCATGGCCGTCCCCGGTCTCGCACAGGCACAGGACTACGCCGTCACCGGCGCCACGGTCGCGACCGGCGATGGCAGCGCGCCGATGGAGAACGCCACCGTCGTCGTGCGCGGCGGCCGGATCGCCGCCGTCGGCACGGGAATCGCCGTTCCCGCCGGGGTGCAGGCGGTCGACGGCACGGGGATGTGGGTGACGCCGGGGCTTTTCGCCGCGATTACCGACCTTGGCCTCTACGATGTCCTCGCGGTCGACGAGAGCAACGACATCGGCGCGGGCAATTCGCCGTTCAATGCCGCGCTCGACGTGGCGCCGGCGATCAATCCGGCCTCGCAGGATGTCGTGGTCAGCCGCGAAGGCGGCGTCACGCGCGCCACGGTCGCGCCGGACGCCGAATCCTCGATCTTCGCTGGACAAGGCGCGGTGATCGACCTCGGCGCGGATCGCAATGCGGTCACGCGGCCGCGCGCCTTCCAGTTCGTCGAGCTCGGCGAATACGGTGCCCGCCGCGCCGGCGGCAGCCGCACCTCGGCGCACGCGCTGTTCCGCAACGCGCTGCGCGAAGCCAAGGCCTATGGCACCCGCGCATCGATCCCGGGGCAGTCCTCCAGCCCCGATCCGATGCGCAGCGGCGACGATCTGCCGATCGACCCGCGTCTGGCGGGTGACGACCGGGCCGAACGCGGCGGCGACGTCCTGCTGACGCGCTTCGATGCAGCCGCGCTGGTTCCGGTGGTCGAGGGCCGCCAGCCGCTCTACGTCCATGTCGAGCGCGCGTCGGACATTCTCTCGGTGCTCGATCTGAGCCGCGAGTTTCCCAAGCTCGACCTCGTGATCGTCGGCGCAAGCGAGGGCTGGCAGGTTGCCAATCAGATCGCGGCGGCAGGCGTGCCCGTGATCGCGCAGGCGCTGATGGACCTGCCCGTCGGCTTCGAAGAGCTCGCCTCGACTCAATCGAACGTGGGCCGGATGAAGCAGGCAGGCGTCAAGGTCGCGATCGGGCCCTTCGATGGAGACAACCACCCGCGCTATGCGCCGCAGTACGCGGGCAATCTCGTCGCGCTCACCAAAATTCCGGGGGCCGCCGGACTGACCTGGGGCGAGGCATTGGCCGCGATCACTTCGATTCCCGCCGAAATCGCCGGAATGGGCGGCAGGGCCGGCGTGCTCAAGCCGGGCGCGGTGGGCGATGTCGTGGTCTGGGACGGCGATCCGCTGGAAGTAACCTCGGCGCCGGTACAAGTCGTCATCGACGGCGTCGTGCAGCCGCTCGACAGCCATCAAAGCCGCCTCAAGCAGCGCTATCGCGATCTCGACGAGAGCGACTTGCCCAAGGCCTACGACTGGTAGCTTCTAGGTTTGGAAGGTCCGGACGGATGTCCGGACCTTTGGCGGCCCCGGCTCACGCCCCCACCCGACCTCCCATCAGGATACACTCGTGGGAGGTCGGGTGGGGGCGTGGGCCGGTGCCGCAAAGCTCGTCACGGATGTGACGAGCGCACCAAACAAAAGACTCAATCCACGCTCAGAAGTAGCCCTTCAGCCACTCGACCAGCTTCATCAGATCCTCGCGTTCCAGCGCGACGGCGTGACCGAGGTCGGGCACTTTGGGCCAGCCGACATCGACGAATTCGCGGCTCTCCCACTCGCGCGCGCCGTCGTAGCGCGGGATGACGTGGAAGTGCACTTCGTGGTCGACCATCATCAGCATCAGGTAGTTGATCTTGGCGTAATCGACCGCCTCGGACAGCGCCGCCTCGATCGCGGCGGTGACCGTCTTCAGCTCGGCATGCGCTTCTGCCGGCAATTCGCCGAACGCAGTCGCGGCGGATCGCGCCGCCAGCACCAGCGAGCCCAGCGTCGGCTGCGCGGGACGGGCGAGGACGACCCAGTGGTCGAATTCGGCCACCAGCGATTGCGGAAAGCCGAATTTCTCGATCGTGGGGTTCATCGGTCTCGTCTCCTTCAGGTTTCGGCGAGCCAGGATGTGAGCGGCCCGTTGCGCCGCATGGCCGCTTCGGCCTGCACCAGGCGGACGGCATGGACGAGGCAGGACAGCACCGTCCACCACGCCACCGCGATCAGGCCCAGATCGGGGCGCAGCACCAGCGTGCTGACGAACAATATCACCATGTTCGGATTGCGTCGCGCGGTGATGAGGCGGAACCGGCTGTCGAACCGGCGCCAGATGTGGATGTGCATCTTGTGGCGGCGGATGAAGATGCCTTCGATCACGCGCTGCACGACATAGCCGATCTGGATCGCGCCCTGGACCCACCAGAACGTCGCGGTGTCGTAGGCGAGGCCCCACGCGGCAAGCCCCGTTGCCCAGAACCACCACCAGAAGGGCGGATGGACCAGATCGATGCCATGATCGAAGATATTGCCCCACCACGAGGACGTGACCGTGCAGCGCGCCAGCTTGCCGTCCACGGTGTCGAGCACCATGAATCCGAGACCCGTCGCCATCCCGGTCCAGTACCAGCCGTAAGCGAAGCACACAGTGGCAACGACGCAAAGCGTGGCCCCGATCGCGGTGACCATGTTGGGCGTCATGCCGATGCGCGCGGCAATCCGGGTCAGCACCAGCGCCCACTCGGGCCACAGGTACTTCGTCAGGATGTCGGTGACGCCCTTGTAGGCGCCGAAGTAGCTGGCGCGCTCGATCGGGCGGACCGTGTCGGGGCGCAGCGGCATCAGGAACGGAGTCTCGCGCTTGCGCAGCGCCTTGTCCTCGATGGTCGGGCCCTCGGTATACTCCAGCGTCTCGAGGGCGGTCGCGGCGCATGGCCGATCCGTCCGCATCGCCTCGCGCACTTCGGCCGCTTCGGACTCGGAGCGGACGTGCGCTAGCGCGGGAACCCCCTCGAACGCGAGCATCGTGCCCGGATGCTGCGCGACATGGCGAAACCACGCCGGATCGCAGGCAAACGTCGCGTTGACGAGGAGCCCATGGCTCGCCGAGACGCGTTCGACCCAGTCGAATCCGGCGGCCGCGGATAGCCGGCGCGTTCGCTCCGCCAGGGTGAGGCCCCAAAGCTTCGTCGGATTGGTGCCGACGAATTCGACCTGAAGTGTCTCGCTGCGCTCGTTCATCTGTCCAGCCCCTAAGAGGGCGATGGCGACGACGCAATCGCGCTGCGCTTTGCGACGGGCGGAGGGCGGCGATTACAATAGAGTACAGTTTTATGGATGATTTTTGATAGTTCCGTGTCTACATGGCCCGCTGTGCACGGATCCGCTTACGAAATCGACACCCTGCGCCTCTTCGAGCAGCCCGCCGTGCCTTTGGCGCGTGCCGGTCGCTATGCGCCGCGTGGGCGCGCGGTTCCGCTGGTCGGGATCGTGCGCAATCCGCGCAGCCATCGCAACAAGGGCCGCGATCCCGAACTTGCCGATTGCTCCAACATCCTGATCGAAACGCCGCGGACGCGCGAGGCGCTGCACGCTTGCCTCGCCGGGTTTGCCGAGCGCGGTATCGATTTCCTGGTGGTCGACGGCGGCGACGGGACAGTGCGCGACGTGCTGAGCACGGGCGAGGCGATCTTCGGCAGAATTTGGCCGCGCCTGATCATCCTGCCCAAAGGCAAGACCAACGCGCTCACCATCGATCTGGGCCTCCCCGATCACTGGTCGCTGGCGGAAGCGCTCGCGGCGGCCCGGGGTGGACGCATCGCCCATCGCAGCCCGCTGCGGATCTCCGGCGCCGCCGGGCAAGGCGGCAGCGCGATGGGCTTCTTCATGGGCGCGGGCGTCTTCACGCGCGCGACCGATACCGCGCAGGCGGCGCATCGCCATGGTGCCTTCCGCAGTTTCGCCGTCGCCTTGGCAGTGATCTGGGTAATCGTGCAGTCCTTTTTCGGTCGGCGCGGCAATATCTGGCGCTCGTGCACCCCGATGCGGATCGTCGACCGGTCTACCGGACAGGAAGTCCCGCACGGCGACACCGGCAATCCGGACGAGCGCTTCATCGCGGTGGCGACCACCTTCGAGCAATTCCCGCTCGGCGCGAAGCCGTTCGGACGCAATGCCGGCGCGGGCCTCAAGCTGGGCCTCATCGATTATCCGGTGCGGCGCTTCCTTGCCCGACTGCCGGCGATCATCTTCGGGTCCTCGATGGAAGGATGGGGCGGCAATGCCGGCCATCGCCTCGAGGGCGGTCCTTATACTTTCGACCTGGGCGCTGCCTTCATTCTCGATGGCGAAGCGTTCCCCGCGGGCCGGTATCTGGTCGAGGAAGGGCCGCGGCTCGCCTTCGTCGTTCCGTGACCGACGGTCTGGAAGCGCGGATCGCCACCGCGCTGGCGCGACCGGTCGATCCGAAAGTCGCCGCATTCGCCACGCAGCTCGGTGTCGCGCAGGATGCCCTGGCCACCGTGTTCTACGGATCGAATCTCCGCACTGGATCGCTCGAGGGGGTGCTCGACTTCTATGTGCTGCTGCCCGGGCCGGTGGAGCGCGGCATCTGGCCGCGCGTCAGCTACCACGAGCATGATATCGACGGCGTGACGCTGCGCGCGAAAGTCGCGACGATGACGCTGCAGACCTTCGCCGCCGCTGCCGCGGGCGAGACGATCGACACGACGATCTGGACGCGCTTCGTGCAGCCCTCGGCCCTGGTCTACGCGCGCACCCCGTCTGCGCGCCAGGCCGTGACCGCCGCCGTGTGCGCCGCGGCGCAGACCGGTGCGCGCGTCGCCGTGGCGCTGGGCGCGCCGAGCGCTTCGCCCGAGGAATACTGGCGAACCTTGTTTCGCGCGACGTACGCTGCGGAATTCCGCGTCGAGAAGGCGGGGCGCGAGGATTCGATCCTGGCGGTCAATCGCGAGCATTTCGACGGGCTGCTGCCGCTGGCGCTGATCGCGCAAGGCATCGATTTCGCGCGCGGCGCGCAGGGCACCTTGACGCCGCGCCTCGATCCGGAGCGACGGCAACGCCTGCTGCGCTGGTGGCACCGGCGGCGGCGGGCGGGCCGGCCCTACAACCTCGCCCGCCTGGTCAAGGCCTCCACCACGTTCGAAGGCGCGGCGCGCTATGCGGCGTGGAAGATCGAGCGCCACACCGGCGTGGCGGTGCCGCTGACGCCGTGGCGCGAACGCCATCCGATGCTCGCGGCACCGGGGGTCTTGTGGAAGCTGTGGCGGGCAAAGCGCAGCCGGGCATGAGCCAGCCGCTATGAGCCTGTCCGCGCTGGTCCTCGCGGGCGCCCGTCCGGGCGCGCCCGATCCCGTGGCCGAGGCGGCAGGGGTGGCGCACAAGGCGCTGGCCGAGATCGACGGCAAGCCGATGCTGCAACGCGTGGTCGAGGCGATCCGTGCGGCGGGGATCGCGCGCTGCGCGGTGGCCGGGAACCATCCCGAAGTCGAAGCGCTGGCGCGTCGTCTGGAATGCGAATGGGTGCCCGCGCGCGCAGGACCGAGCGCGAGCGTCGCGGCGGGGTTCGAATTGCTCGGCGCGCCGCTGCTGGTGACGACGGCGGACCATGCGCTGTTGCAGTCCGATTGGATCACCGATTTCGTTGCGGACACGCCCGTCGGTACCGACGTCGCCATCCTGCTGGCGCATCGCGCAGCGATCGAGCGCGCCGTGCCGGGCTCGCGCCGCACGTATTTGCGCTTTGCCGACGGTGAATGGTCGGGCTGCAATCTGTTCCTGCTGGCAACCGAGGGCGCGCGCGACGGGATCGCGACCTGGTCGATGGTGGAAGCGGACCGCAAGCGGCCCTGGCGGATCGCCGCCCGGCTGGGTCCGGCGACGCTCTGGGCCTATTGGCGCGGACGGCTGACGCTGGCCGATACCGTGCAGCGGCTGGGCGATCGGCTGGGCTTCAGGGCCGCGGCCGTCGCCGCGCGCGATGGCCTCGCGGCCGTCGATGTCGATCGGCCCAAGGATCTCGACGACGCGCGGAGGATCGCCGCCGCGCGTCGCGCGATCACATGTACTTCATCTGGATCCGGATCGACTTGACGCCATTGCCGACCGTGAAGGCGGTCTTGGACACGCTCGGCTTGCCGAGGTTGAACACGTTGATGCTGGGATCGTTCGACATGCCGCCGCCATCGACGGTGATATCGGTTTCGTGGTTGTTGTTGGCATCGTGTCGCACGGCGATGGCATAGCTGCCGGGGCCCGGAACCGGGACGCAGAAGGTCATCGAGCCGCTCTTGGCCCGCGTCTCGATCCGGTTGAGCCAGCGGCCCTTCTTGAGCCAGTCGCCAGACGTCGCGCGATACGCCTGCACGCGCACTTCGCCGACCGAATTCTTGACGCCGTCCACGGTGACCATCACTGCCGACGATGATCCCTTGTAGCATTTCGACAGGTCGTTTCCGATCTTCTGCCCGTATTGCGCCGCCGCAGGGGCGGGGCTGGTCAGCGCCACGGCGGCGATACCGGTCACGCAAGCGGCAAGGTACTTGTTCATCAAAGCTAGACCCCGTAATTCTCAAATCGTCCATCGCGCCTTGATCGGCGGTCGCGCCGATCACAGGCCGTGCGGGAGGAGAGCTGGCTCGTCCCGGCGAGTGTTTCAACATCCCGGTTCTAGACAAATCCCAGTGAATAAGGACTGAATTGTCGGTTCATGGCGCAGGGCGCTCGGTTCGTCGTCTCCAATTGGTCCCTGGCGGTGCTCGGCGGGCAAAGAGAATTGCCGAATTCGCGATTGCGTGTGGAAAACCGGGCATGATCGTATTGTTAGGCGGAGTCGGGGTGATTTAATCGCCTGTGAAAGGAGCTTCGATCCGCCTCATGGCCCCCCCGCTCATTTCCCCATCGATTCTGTCTGCCGATTTCTCGCGTCTCGGCGAGGAAGTCCGTGCGATCGACGCCGCCGGAGCAGACTGGATTCACGTCGATGTGATGGATGGTCACTTCGTGCCGAACATCACTATCGGCCCGATGGTGGTGAAGGCGCTGCGGCCGCACACCACCAAGCCGTTCGACGTCCACCTGATGATCTCGCCGGTCGATTCCTACCTCGAGGCCTTCGCCGAGGCGGGCGCGGACATCATCACGATCCACCCGGAGGCGGGCCCGCACGCGCATCGCACGGTCCAGGCGATCAGCGCGCTGGGCAAGAAGGCCGGCATCTCGCTCAATCCGGCGACCCCGGCCAAGATGCTCGACTACCTGATCGAGGAGATCGATCTGGTCCTGATCATGAGCGTCAATCCCGGCTTCGGTGGCCAGAGCTTCATCGACAGCCAGCTGCGCAAGATCGAAGCGGTGCGCAAGATGATCGACAAGACCGGCAAGGACATCCGGCTGGAAGTCGATGGCGGCGTGGACCGACGCACCGCGCCGATGTGCGTCGATGCGGGCGCCGATGTGCTCGTGGCGGGAACCGCGACGTTCAAGGGTGGTTCCTCCTACTATGCGGACAACATTGCCGCTTTGAAGGGGCTCGTGCCCCATGGCTGAGGCGGTCCGCGTCCGACGCCGCGAACCGCGCTCGGACGGACCCGTTGCCATGCCGCTAATCGATCGTGCCGAGGAGGGCATTACGCAGGACAGCACGGACCAGCCTTCGGCCAATGCTGCTGCTAGCGTGGACGGGGGCGAGGCGTCGCATGCGCCCGATCAGGTCATTCGCCCCGGGCGGGCGCTTGCCCTGACCGATTTCGTGCCGCCGCGCGCCAGTGCGGGCGAGAAGCTGATTCGGCTGGCTTACAAGATGGGCATGCCCGCCTCGATGCTGACCTCGCGGATGGGCCGCAAGGTCCGGCTCCGGCTGCTGGCGACGGTCGAGAACCCGCTGCCCGGCAACCGCGTGACCGGCACGGCCCTGCGCGCCGGGCATTTCTTCGTCCACGGCGCCAAGCTGCCGATCGCGCAAGTCGATTATCAGGGCGCGGCACGCGCGACCCCGCCGTTGGAGCGCGTGGTCCACGGCTTCACCTGGCTCGCCGATCTCGAGGCAAGTGCTCCGCGGGAACAGACCGGCCCCGTCGCCGAGCGGATCGCCGGCGAATGGCTCGATGCCAACGTCAAGGCGCCGACCCGCCCGGGCAAGGGGCCGGCATGGACCGTCGGCAACACCGGGACGCGCCTGATCAACTGGCTGGTGCATGCGCCGCTCCTGCTGGGCGGCGAAGCCGAGTTTCGCGGGCGGATGCTGCGCGCGATGGAAGATGCCGCGCGCTGGCTCGATCACAACGTCACCAAGGCCGAAGATGGCCTGGCCGAAGTGGCGGGCTGGTGCGGCATCGTCGCCGCCGGCCTGTTGCTGCCCGAGGGACGCCCGCGCCGCCTTTTCGGCGAAGCCGGGCTGGCCAAAGCGCTGGGCGAGCTGGTCGGTGAAGACGGAGGGCTGCTCTCGCGCAGTCCGCTGATGCAGATGGACGCGATCGCGCTGCTGGTGAAGCTGCGCGCCTGCTACGCCGCGATGCGCCACGAATTTCCCGAGCCCTTCGAGCAGATGCTGGCCTTCATGGTGCCGCCGCTGCTGGCGCTGACGCACGGCAACGGTTCGCTCGGCAGCTGGCAGGGCGCCTGGGCAGTGCCTGCCGAAGAGCTCGCCCGCCTCGTCGACGCAAGCAAAGTGCGCGCGCGGCCGCTGCGCGACGTGCGGCAATGGGGCTATCAGCGAATTGCCGCGCGCAAATCGATCCTGATGGTCGACGTCGCGCCGCCGCCGCTGGCGCGCCATGCCCGCTACGGCTGCGCCTCGACCTTGGCGTTCGAGCTGTCGCATGCCGGCCAGCGGATTGTCGCCAATTGCGGCGGCGCCGCGTGTGCCGGCGGGCTGGTCCCGGTCCGGCTCGAGCAGGGTCTGCGTGCCACCGCGGCGCATTCGACGATGACGCTCGACGATGCCAATTCCACCGCCGTGCTGATCAATGGCGCGATCGGTTCGGGCGTGTCGCAAGTCGATGTAGACCGTCGCTCGCTCGAGCTCGAGGGGGGCGGCACCGCCACTCGGATCGAAGCGAGCCATAACGGCTATGCGACGCGCTACGGGCTCGAACACCGCCGCATCCTCATTATGCGCGACGACGGCACCGAACTGCGCGGCGAGGATCTGCTGGTGCCTTCGGGCCGCAAGGGCAAGCGCGGCAAAGTCGCTTTCGCGATCCGGTTCCATCTCGGGGCAGGCGTCGAAGTGCGTCTCGGCGAGGATCGCATGGGGGCGGGCCTGGCCTTGCCCGACGGCAGCTACTGGCAGTTCCGCAGCACCGGAGTCGAACTCGAGATCGAGGACAGTCTGTGGGTCGATGGCGGCGGCCGGCCCGTGGCGACGCAGCAACTGGTCGTGCAAGGGCTCGTCTCGCGCGGCGGCGGCAATTTCGGGTGGCTGTTCAAGAAGATGAGCTGAGCGTCGTGGATTGGCGCGGCCGCGCGGTTTTACAATCGCGATTCGCCCTCCTAACAGGCGCGCGATCCGCCCGTTAGCGAAAGCCGAGCTCATGCCAGATTCGATCCCTCTCCAACGCGCTCTTCTCTCGGTGTCCGACAAGACCGGGGTGGTCGATCTCGGCAAGGCCCTTGCCGCACGCGGCGTCGAACTGGTTTCGACCGGCGGCACGGCCAAGGCGCTGCGCGAGGCGGGGCTGACGGTCAAGGACGTCTCGGACCTGACGGACTTTCCCGAAATGATGGACGGGCGCGTCAAGACGCTTCATCCGAAAGTGCACGGCGGCCTGCTCGCGGTGCGGGACAATCCCGAGCACGCGGCGGCGATGGCCGAGCATGCGATCGGCGCGATCGATCTCGTGGTCGTCAACCTCTATCCTTTCGAGGCGACCGTCGCTTCGGGTGCGGACCGCGACACGGTGATCGAGAACATCGATATCGGCGGCCCCTCGATGGTCCGCTCGGCGGCGAAGAACCACGCTTACGTCACGATCGTCACCGACCCCGCCGACTATGCCGAATTGCTTGCCCAGCTCGACGACGCGGGCGGCACGACGCTCGACTTCCGCAAGCGCATGGCTGCACGCGCCTTCGCCGCGACGGCAGCCTATGACGCCATGATTTCGCAGTGGTTCGCCTATGCCGACCAGGGCGAGAAGTTCCCCGCCCAAGTCAGCATGTCGCGCGTGCTTGCTGGCACGCTGCGCTACGGCGAGAACCCGCATCAGGATGCGGCGCTCTATCTGCCGGGCGGTCCGCACACGCGGGGCTTGCCGCAGGCCGAGCAAGTGCAGGGCAAGGAATTGTCCTACAACAATTACAACGACACCAATGCCGCGCTGGAGCTCGCCGCCGAGTTCCGCGGACAGGACCCGGCGATCGTCATCGTCAAGCATGCCAATCCTTGCGGCGTCGCGCAGGCGGGAAGCCTGCTGGAGGCCTGGGAAGGCGCGCTGGCATGCGATGACGTCTCGGCCTTTGGCGGCATCGTCGCCGCGAACCGCCCGCTCGACGGCGCGACGGCCGAGGCGATCTGCAAGATCTTCACCGAAGTCGTCGTCGCGCCCGATGCCGACGAAGAGGCCAAGGCGTTCTTCGCCAAGAAGAAGAACCTGCGCCTGCTGCTGACGGGCGACTTGCCCGATCCGCGCCGCGCGGGGCAGACCATGGCGATCATCGCCGGCGGCATTCTCGTGCAGGACCGCGACAATGGCGCGATCTCGCGAGACGATCTCAAGGTCGTCACCAAGCGCGCGCCGAGCGAGCAGGAAATCCGCGACTGCCTGTTCGCCTGGACCGTGGCGCGCCACGTCAAGTCGAACGCGATCGTCTATGCGAAGGACGGCGTCACCGCCGGTATCGGCGCGGGGCAGATGAACCGCCGCGATTCCTCGCGCATCGCCGCGATGAAGGCGAAGGAAGCCGCCGAGAAGTTCGGCTGGAGCGAACCGCGCACCGTGGGCAGCGCCGTCGCCTCCGACGCCTTTTTCCCGTTCGCCGATGGCTTGCTCGCTGCCGCCGAAGCGGGCGCGACGGCCGTGATCCAGCCGGGCGGATCGATCCGCGACGACGAGGTGATCGCCGCCGCCGACGAGTCGGGCCTGGCCATGGTCTTCACGGGGATGCGCCACTTCCGTCACTGATTCGGGGCGTTCAGGCTCGGGCCGTCCTTCCTGAAACGCAGTTCGTCGATCTCACAAGTTCCCTGTGGCAATGTTCACATCGCCTAAAGGCGCGATCTGACAAACGGGTCGGGCACTTCAACGAGACACAGTGATCGATATGTTCAAAAAGCTCATCAAGTCCGACTTTACCCGGCTCTTCGCGCTCGGCTTCGCCGGCGGCACCGCGCTCGTCTTCGCGACGATCTCGGGCGAGCCGGCCAGTTCGATGGCCAACGGCATTGCACCGGCCGCCGTCGCTGCGTCCGCCGAGTGAAGTCCTTCGGCCCCAAACATTCCGCGCTGACGCTGGCGGCGAGCCTGGCGATGCTGGCCGCGTGCCAGTCGCCGGTTGCCGCCGAGAGCATCGTTCGCGCGCCGATCGCGAAGGTTCAGGCCTCCGAGAAGGGCCTGCAGACCGCGATCTTCGCCGGCGGCTGCTTCTGGGGCATCGAGGGGGTCTACAGCCACGTCAAAGGCGTGAAGAGCGCGGTTGCGGGCTATCACGGCGGTTCGCGCCGCGATGCGGACTACAGCGCGGTCAGCGGCGGCGGCACCGGCCATGCCGAAGCGGTTCGGATCAAGTACGATCCGTCCGTCATCCGCTACGACCAGTTGCTGCGCATCTTCTTCTCGGTCGGCGCCGATCCGACGCAGCTCAATCGCCAGGGTCCCGATCGCGGGACGCAGTATCGCTCCGCCCTCGTGCCCACGACGCCGGAGCAGGCCAAGGTCGCGCGCGCCTACCTCGCGCAGATCGGCAAGGCGGGGATCTGGAAGGATCCGATCGTCACCAAGGTCGAGGCATACAGCGGCTTTTATCCGGCTGAGACCTACCATCAGGACTACATGCTCAAGAACCCCGATGCTGCGTATATCGTGCGTTGGGATGCGCCCAAGGTCAAAGGGCTCAAGACGCTGTACCCGGTGGTCTACAAGGCCGACTTCACGCGCAATTGAGCGCCGCAGAGCGCCGGATTGTACAGGCGCCGAGGGATTGCC
Source organism: Novosphingobium aquimarinum (assembly GCF_009746585.1). Classification (GTDB taxonomy): domain Bacteria; phylum Pseudomonadota; class Alphaproteobacteria; order Sphingomonadales; family Sphingomonadaceae; genus Novosphingobium; species Novosphingobium aquimarinum. The sequence goes on along the minus strand of NZ_WRPO01000006.1, from coordinate 199,374 downwards.
ATATTGCGCAGCATGGCCAGCAAACACAGTCACCAGGAACATAGCGGCGAAAAGCTGCGCAATGCCGCCCAAGCCGCTTTCGTGGACGCCGGCGAGCAATGGACCGACATGCGCGCCGACGTGTTCGAAGTGCTCGCGGCGCAGGATTGCCCGGCGTCGGCCTACGATCTTGCCGAAGGCGTTTCTGCGGCACGCGGCAAGCGGGTCGCGCCCAACACCGTCTACCGCATCCTCGATTTGTTCGTGCGCACCAACCTGGCGCGGCGGGTCGAGAGCGCGAACGCCTACCTCGCCAACAGCCATCCCGGCTGTCGCCACGATTGTATTTTCCTGATCTGCGATTCGTGCGGCCAAGCCATCCACATCGACGATGACGCGCTGACCGGCGCTATCGCCAACGCGGCCCGCGCCTCCGGTTTCGCCGATGTCCGCCCCGTTGTCGAAGTGCGCGGGACGTGCTCGCAGTGCAACTGACCGACCGATTCAGCTCCGAAGCACCTTCGAGCGAAGCCTCGTAATCGCCACGAGCCATCCGCTGCCGCCCAGCACCTCAGCGTATGCCCATGGGTTCTTCCTCGCATTTGAGGGGTTCGCAACGGGCCCCGGCCGTCATATGGGGGGTGTTCGACAGTGCAAACAGGCTCGTGTACAACCATAACATGACAGGCGAACCCGCCACTCCCCTTCTCGATACCATTCGCATTCCGGATGATCTTCGTAAGCTGAAACCTGAGGCGCTCGAACAGCTCGCCCAGGAATTGCGCGCGGAAACGATCGCTGCCGTCGGCGAAACGGGCGGTCACCTCGGTTCGGGGCTCGGTGTCGTCGAGCTGACGATCGCCTTGCACTATGTTTTTGCCACGCCCGATGACCGCGTGGTGTGGGACGTCGGCCATCAGGCCTATCCGCACAAGATCCTGACCGGACGGCGCGATCGCATCCGCACGCTGCGCCAGGGCGGCGGTCTTTCCGGCTTCACCAAGCGCAGCGAAAGCGAATACGATCCCTTCGGCGCGGCGCACAGTTCGACCTCGATCTCGGCGGCACTCGGTTTCGCGATCGCCAACAAGCTGAGCGGCGCGCCGGGGCGCGGCATTGCCGTGATCGGCGACGGCGCGATGAGCGCGGGCATGGCCTACGAGGCGATGAACAACGCGCGCGCGGCGGGCAATCGCCTCGTCGTGATCCTCAACGACAACGACATGTCGATCGCGCCGCCGGTGGGCGGGCTTTCGGCCTATCTCGCCAAGCTGGTGTCCTCGCAGCAATTCCTTTCGATGCGCGAGCTGGCCCGCAAGGTTTCGCGCCGCCTGCCCGAACCGCTGCACCGTGCCGCCAAAAAGACCGACGAGTATGCGCGCGGCATGGCGATGGGCGGCACGCTGTTCGAGGAACTGGGGTTCTACTACGTCGGCCCGATCGATGGTCACAATCTCGATCAGCTCGTTCCCGTTCTCGAAAACGTGCGCGATGCCACCAGTGGCCCGTGCTTGGTCCACGTCGTGACGCAGAAGGGCAAGGGCTACGGCCCGGCCGAGCAAAGCGCCGACAAGTACCATGGCGTGCAGAAGTTCAACGTCGTCACGGGCGAGCAGGTCAAAAGCGCGGGCGGACCGCCCAGCTACACCGGCATCTTCGCCAAGGCGCTGATCGCCGAGGCGGAACAGGATTCGCGGATCTGCGCGATCACCGCCGCGATGCCCTCGGGCACGGGGCTCGACAAGTTCGCGCAGAAGTTCCCCGATCGCAGCTTCGACGTCGGCATCGCCGAACAGCATGCGGTGACGTTTGCCGCGGGGCTCGCGGCGCAAGGCATGCGCCCGTTCTGTGCGATCTATTCCACCTTCCTGCAGCGCGCTTTCGATCAGGTCGTGCACGATGTCGCGATCCAGAACCTGCCGGTACGCTTCGCGATCGACCGCGCCGGCCTGGTCGGTGCGGACGGCGCGACGCATGCCGGCTCGTTCGACGTCACCTATCTTTCGACGCTGCCCAACTTCGTAGTGATGGCCGCCGCCGACGAGGCCGAGCTCGTGCACATGGTCCACACCGCCGTCATGCATGACGATGGCCCGATCGCGTTCCGCTATCCGCGCGGCGAAGGCGTCGGCGTCGAACTGCCGGCGGTTCCCGAGCGGCTCGAAATCGGCAAGGGCCGGATCGTGCGCGAAGGCTCGAAGGTGGCGCTGCTGTCGCTCGGCACGCGCCTCGCCGAAGCGCGCAAGGCCGCCGATGCGCTCGAAGCCAAGGGGCTCTCGACTACGGTGGCCGACTTGCGCTTCGCCAAGCCGCTCGACACCGACCTGATCCGCAAGCTGATGCTCAGCCACGAAGTCGTGGTGACGATCGAGGAAGGCGCGATCGGCGGCCTCGGCGCCCACGTCCTGACCATGGCGAGCGACGAGGGCCTGACCGACAATGGCCTGCGCATCCGCACCATGCGCCTGCCCGACGTGTTCCAGGATCAGGACAAGCCCGAGCTGCAGTACGACACGGCGGGCCTGAACGCCCCGCAGATCGTCGAAACCGTGCTGAAAGCGCTGCGCCACAACAGCGCCGGGGTCAGCGAAGCGCGCGCCTAAAGCGCGCGCGCCGCTTCAGCTCAGCCCCCTTTCAGCTCAGCATCGGTTCAACGCCCGGTTCGGCCTTGGCGCGAGCCGAGCGGTAGGCTGGACGCTCACCGATGCGCTGCAGATAGGCGCGGACCGCGGGATAGTTCTCGAGCGAAAACTTGTCGAATAGGCGGCCAGTGGTCAGCGTCCAGATCATCATGACGTCGGCCGTGCTCAGCGCTTCGCCGCCGAAGAACGGAGCGTCGCTCAAGCGCTGTTCGATCATCCCCCAGGCGCGCTGCTTTCTGTCCTGGATGAAGTCGGGAACGGTCTCGGCTCCGGTCACCGAAGCGGAAATTTCGACAAAGGCGATCGGCATCATCGATCCGTTCGCGAAATGGAACCAGAACAGATGCTCGGCGAAGTCCGGGCTCTGCGCTCCGGGTGCAAGCTTGCCGCCGCCGTGGCGCGCATTGATGTAATCGCAAATCGCCGCGCTTTCGCCCAGCACTATGTCGCCGTCGGTGATGACCGGCGCCATGCCCATGGGATGCAGCGCCTTGTATTCGTCGGGCGCCATCCGGTTGTCGCTGCGCCGGTCATAGAGCTTGAGATCGTATGCGATGCCAAGCTCCTCGCACAGCCAGACGATGCGTTCGGATTGCGACATGCGCAAATGATGGACGGTCAGCATGGCGGGAGTTCCTTTCGGGAATGATGCGTCGGTCGACGCTCAGGGAATGCATGTTAACGACAACGCCTATACCCGGCGGGATGATCCCACAGCGGCGCTGGTTCGCAGATCCTATCCTGCCGCACGCATTTCGCGTCGGTGTCTCCAAGAGCCGACATGACAGGCTATCGAATTTCAAGCCGCAAAAGCGGACTTTCCGGACACAACAACATAGCGGACAGAAGCGGGCGAGTGTAATATTGTTTGATGCTGCCTGATGCTCTTCGCGATTTGCCCTACCTTGTACACACGAACCGAGAACTTGGACTAATGCTACGTGGTATTAAACCCATGGCGATGTTCAACGATATAGTGGGGTATGAGCCTGATTGCGTGATGCGGTATCATCGGTTGTTCGACCGACATGTCACCAGTCGCCGAATAAATCGACGCATTGTTGATTCAGGGGTTCCTAATCGACCAGACTGGCTATCACGCCGAGTTTTCTACACTCTGCCCGGCGAAGATTGGCGGGTGGACGCGATGCTTCAGCTGATCGAGCATTACGGCAATTGGCAAGATGAACATGAGCGACGTTTTGGCAGTTTGCTCGGCTATGAGGACTGGCAGAACGACATTTGGTTGGAGCGTCACCCAGTGGGAGACTAACGTCCGCTTCCCACGACGTTCCCGCCGTTTGCCGCTCACGGCGGCCTCCCCAAAAGCGGACTGTCGGGACACGACAACATTGCTGCCATCAGAAAATCTGCGATGTTGGATTGGGTGAGCTACGAAGAACCCAATGGCGAACCCGCATTCGAAAATCAGTGGGTGCGAGGATTCATTGGTTGTGCGGCAGCGATTGGCCTATTCGCATTGATCATCGCAGCCATCGAATGGCTCTTGGTGGACTATCCCTAATGTCCGCTTCCAATGATTTTCCTGTCGTTCGAAGCCCGCGTCGGCCTCCCCAAAAGCGGACTTGGCAGCTTATCGCATTTTTCGCCCCAAAGCCGACATCGCCACCCGACTACCCTGATCTTGATATCTCCGTGAGCCTAACGTTAGCTGCGGTGAAAAGTGTAGTAGTTCTTCAATGAACCAAATAAGCCGCGACGTGCGATTGATCGCCGCGTTTCACCTCTATCGATTGCACGCCTTAAGCGTTGATTTTTTCGATCCTGAATGAAATGTTCATGATGAGCGGCCCCGAAAGATTTGAAATTAAGTAATGACGGCTTGCCACCAATGCTCAATGACCGTCGCATTGCCCGCAATTCTGAAACATAATTCTGTGCTCTAATCGCAGCATAAGGCCCGAGCGCCCTGCGCCGCTTAGAAAACTCGGATTGCCAGAGAAAACGATATTCGTAGCAATAGGGATCATGAAAATGGTTCAACGGATCATCTGCGCGCATGGACTGACTAAGTTTGAAATGCGAATCACTGCCTTTGCGAGATATCGTTAAAGTTAGGAATGTCCGCTTGCCACGACTTTCGCGACATTCGCGATCGTTAAACGCATCCCCGAAAGCCGCCGTTACCCCGGACTTGATCCGGGGTCTCGCTTATATTTGTCTCGGTCTTTGAAAGGAGCGGGATCCCGGCTCAGGGCCGGGATGACGCGGGGGCGGGAACTGGGGCGATCTGGCGCGCCGCAGCCGCTTTGGCACGCCCAAACAGCGCCTTCTTTCCTACGGTGGCGCGGTCTGTCAAAAGTGTGCCGGCTTCGCCAGCAGCGCAAGTCCGCTCTTTTTCATCGTCGGATAACCGGATCGCCACCGCCGCGCGCGTTGCGGCGCACGCCTGAGACTTAGGGACTCCGCCCAAACTTACCATGCGCTATCTGGGCGAACTTCGTGAAGTTCCGCGCAGCGCTTGCGGTGCTAGGCCCAGCGATCGGTCAGGGCCGTGGCGATCTCGATGTCGTTCAGGAAATCGACTTCGGCCCAGTCGAGCCCTTCGATCGACGTGGTGCCGACCTTGCCGCTCGGCGCGAGGCTGTCGATGACCTTGAGGTACCAGTGCTGCACGCCTTCGGGGGTGCGCATCGCGGTGCGCACGGCTTCGCGGAACAGCTCGGCGCCTTCGCCGCGGAAGGCGAGGAAGCCGATCGATTCGGCGTTGCTTTCCTCGGCGGTGAGCGTCTTGCCGATGCGGGCGAGGCGGCCGTCGGGGCCGCGCGTGACTTTCATGTCGTCGCTGTCGTAGGCGTCCTTGACGTCGACCGTCACCGCGATGGGCCAGTCGGAGCCTGCCTGAACCTTCGCGACGATCTGCTCGGAGACCAGCGTGTCGCCGTTGAGGATCAGGAAATCGCCGTCCATCGTGTCGCGCGCGATCCAGCACGAACCGAGGTTGTCGGCGACTTTGTAGAATGGATTGAACCGCGTGGTGATGGTGACCCGCGGATCGTCGATCCGGTCGATCACGGCATCGACCATGTCGGTCATGAAGCCGGTGACCACGTCGATCCGCTTCACGCCGCCGCGCGCCAGCATCTCGACTTGCCATTCGAGCAGCGAGCGCCCGGAAAAGTCGATCAGGCACTTCGGGCGCTCCGCCGTCAGCGGCAGCATGCGCGAGCCTTGGCCGGCGCTCAGGAGTATGGCGTGTTCGATCATGGTGCGCTTCGTCATCTTGGAATGGCGGAATAGCCGGGCGCTCTAGCCGCTGTTGGGTTGCAGGGGAAGCGGCGGTGCAGCGACCGCGCTTGCCAGACGTCGCGGGCTCGTCCAAATGCCTCGCCAGTATGGCCGCCAAGAGCGTAGACGACACGACGAATCCCCTCAGGCGGATCCTGCAGAACACCACGTGGCTGCTGGGCGGGAAGGGCTTCGGCGCGCTGTGCAGCATCGTCTATCTGGCGATCCTCACCCGCACGCTGGGCCTCAAGGACTTCGGCCACTTTTCGCTGATCTTCGGAACCGCGCAGGCGCTGGTCGCGCTGGCGGGCTTCCAGACTTGGCGCGTGGTGGTGCGTTACGGCAGCGAACACGTCCATGCGCAGCAGTGGGACCAGTTCGGGCGCCTGGCGATGCTGGCGGGCATCCTCGACTTGATCGGCGCGATCCTGGGCTGCGCGATTGCCGGTATCGCGATCTACGGGTTCGCCGATGCCCTCTCGCTCAACCCGAACTACATCGACATCGCCTTCTGGTTCGCGGTGGCCTCGTTGTGGTCGCTGGTTTCGGCGCCGACCGGGATCGTGCGCGCGCTGCATCGGTTCGACAGCGCGGTCTATGTCGAGGCGATCGTGCCGCTGGGGCGGTTGCTCGCCGCCTTGTGGATCTGGCACATGGGCCCCACCGTCGGGCGATTCCTGTTCGCCTGGGCCGCGATCGATCTCGCCGAGGCGGCGCTTTACTGGTTCACCGCGAGGCGTCTTGCTCCGCAGGCGATTCGCTTCCGCTACTTGCGCGACTGGCGCAAGGCGCTCGACGAGAACGAAGGCATCGTGCGCTTCTTCCTCGTTACCTATGCCAGCGAATCGCTCGATGCGGTGATGAAGAACGGCCCGCTGCTCGCGGTGGGCGCGTTCATCTCGACGCGCGCCGCAGGCCTTTACCGCCTTGCCGCGCAAGTGACGCAGGCGCTCGGCAAGCTCTCCACCCTGCTGACGCGTGCGGTCTATGCCGAAGTCGCGCGGGCCCGCGTTGCGGCGCAGGCCGACGAATTTCGCAAGCTGGTGTTGCAGACCACTTTGCTTGCGACCGGAACCGGGGTGATCGTGGTCGTCATCGCGCTGACTCTCGGCGAGCAATTGCTGGGGCTGATCGGCGGCGAGGCGTTCGAGGGCGGAGCCAGCATTCTCGTGCCGCTCGCGGTCGCCGCCAGCTTCCAGCTGGCCATGGTCGCGTTCGAGCCGGTGCTGCACTCCACGGGGCGCGCGCACTTGAGCCTCTTCGCGCGGCTGGCTTCGGTCGCGGCCCTGGCCGTGGGCATGATCCTGTTCATCCCGCTCGGCCCCAGCGGGGCAGCCTGGGCCGTCGCGCTGGGCAGTGCGACGGCGTACTTCGTCATGGGCATTCTGGCGTGGCGCACCTTGCGCGGCCTGGAACGCGGCGAGGTCGAGACGATCGCGGAAGCGGATGCCTCGACAGTGGGCTGAGCAGGGTCCATCATCGTGCGATGACGACCCAGACGCTGCTGGCCGAAGCCGGCGCCATCGCCCCGCAGATCACCGCCTTGCGGCGCGCGATCCATGCCGACCCCGAGCTTGGCCTGATGACACCGCGCACGCGCGACAAAGTGCGCGAGGCGCTGGCGCATCTCCCGCTCGAATGGCGCGAGGGATCCTCGACCACGGGACTGGTGGCGACCTTGCGCGGCGATGCCGGAGAGGGCCGCTCGGTGCTGCTGCGCGGCGACATGGATGCGCTGCCGATGCCCGAGGAGACCGGGCTCGACTTCGCCTCGGGCAATCCCGGCGTGATGCATGCCTGCGGGCACGATGCGCATACCGCGATGCTGGCGGGCGCGGCCGAGATCCTGTGCCGCCGCAAGGACAGCCTGCGCGGTGAAGTGCGCTTCATGTTCCAGCCCGGCGAGGAAGGCCATCACGGCGCGCGGTTCATGCTCGAGGACGGGCTGCTCGGCGGCGAGGATGCGGACCATCCGCTGCCCGACGCGGCCTTCGCGCTGCATGTCATGCCCAATGCGCCGCACGGCCTGGTCGGCGGCCGCGCCGGGCCCTTGCTGGCGGCGGCGGATCAGTTCGAGATCGTCGTCACGGGGCGCGGCGGTCATGCCTCGATGCCGCATCAGACGCTCGATCCGGTGCCTGTCGCCTGCGAGATCGTGGGCGCGGTCCAGACGATGGTCGCGCGGCGGTTCAGCGTGTTCGATCCCGTCGTCGTCACCGTCTCAAAGATCGATAGCGGCACTGCGCACAACGTGATCCCCGATAGCGCGCGGATGATCGGCACGATGCGCAGCCTCTCGCCAGAAAGCCGCGCGCGGCTGCGCGAGGAGCTTGGGTCGCTGGCGGCCGGCGTCGCGGGCGCGCATGGGCTGACCGCAGAGACCCGCATCCAGGAAGGCTTCCCGGTAACGATCTGCGACGGGGCTGCGGTCGATTTCGGGGAGGGCGTGGCGCGCGCGATGTTCGGCGAGCAGGCGTTCCTGCGGCTCGCCGATCCGATCATGGGCGCGGAAGACTTCGCCTATGTGCTGGAGAAAGTGCCCGGCGCGATGTTCTTCCTCGGGGTCAGCCACGAAGGCGAGGACTGGCAGCATTGCTGCGGCATTCACTCGACTCGGATGATGGTGGACGAGACGGTGATGCCGCAAGGCGCGGCCTATCTGGCCGGGCTCGCCGAAGAATATCTCGCGCGGGGTTTTGCCTGAGGGGCAGGCGAACCCGCGCGCGACCCGATCCGGGGGCGCGGCGGGGCGTGCTGCGCTGCCCCGCAGAACACGCGCGGGGCTACGGGACTGGTCGGCTCAGGCCTTGACGTCGCTCCATTCGGGATGCTTGTCGAACGCCGCAACGACGTAGCTGCACATCGGCCTGATCTTGAACTGGTTCTCGCGCGCATCGGCGACGAGCGCTTCGACCAGTTGCCCGGCCACGCCTTGTCCACCGATGGCGGGGGGCACGATCGTGTGGTCGGCAATGTGCACACCGTCCTGCTCGACCCAGGTAAGACGGCCGATGTGATCGCTGTCCGCGACATGCGCCTGGTATTCGCCCGCGTCACCGCGGTCGTGCTTGGTGATCGTGACTGCGACCATATGCTGGGCTCCTTGCATTCGCTTGCGGTGGCGCCACTTGACCTGCGCGTCATCCGCTCGCAGGCGATATGGTCATGAAATTCCTCTCCGACAATGCCGCCGCCGTCCACCCTGCCGTGTGGGAGGCCATGCGCGCCGCGGACCTGGCGGATTCGCCGTACGACAACGATCACCTCAGCCGGGAGCTCGACGCCACCTTCAGCGCGCTGTTCGGGCGCGAGTGCGCGGCGCTCTGGGTCGCGACCGGCACGGCGGCGAACTGCCTCGCGCTGACCGCGATGTGTCCTCCGCATGGCGGTGTCGTGTGTCACCGCGAGGCGCATATCGAAGCGGACGAGGGCGGGGCGCCCGGCTTCTATCTTCATGGCGCGAAGTTGCTCTTGGCCGAAGGCGATCATGCCAAGCTGACCCCCGAGGCCATCGCCGCCGTGGTCGATCCGATCCGCGACGACGTGCACCAGGTTCAGCCCCACGCGGTTTCGATCACGCAGGCGAGCGAATACGGCTGCGTCTATCGGCCGGATGAGCTGGCCGCGATCGCTCAGATGGCAAAGTCGCGCGGATTGGGCCTGCACATCGATGGGGCGCGCTTCGCCAATGCCGTCGCGCATCTCGGCTGTGCGCCCGCAGAAGCGGCGACGGGCGCGGATGCGCTGAGCTTCGGTTTCGTCAAGAACGGCGGGCTGGGGGCGGAAGCCATCGTATTCTTCGATCCGGCCATGGCGCAGGTCGTACGCTATCGACGCAAGCGTGCCGGGCACCTCCAGTCCAAGGGCCGGTTCCTCGCGGCACAGATCCTGGCCATGCTCGAGGACGACCTCTGGCTCGAGAACGCGCGCGCCGCCAACGCCGCCGCACAAGCCATTGCGCAAGCGGCAGGCGGACGCTTGCTGCATCCGGTCGAAGCCAACGAGATCTTTCTCGCGGTGAGCGAGGCCGAGCGCGGCGCGCTGCGTCACGAAGGGTTCGAATTCTACGATTGGGGCAACGATGCGGCGCGTCTCGTCACCGCATGGGATGCCGATGACGCTCACGTCTCCGCTCTCGCCCGCGCGATCGAGGCGCTATGACCGCCGCAAGCGGCGCGGCCGAAGCGCCGCATACCTTGCTGCAGCCGCGCATCGCGCTGCCGTTCATCCTCGTCTGCCTGATCTGGGGATCGACCTGGCTCGTCATCACCGACCAGATCGACGACGTTCCCGCCAGTTGGTCGGTCACCTACCGCTTCATGCTGGCGACGCCGGCGATGTTTCTGGTCGCGCTCCTGACTCGTAAGCGGCTGGCATTGGGCAGAAACGGACAGGCGCTGGCGCTGTTCATGGGCGCGACGCAGTTCTGCGGCAATTTCAACTTCGTCTATCGGGCCGAGCTGCACCTCACCTCGGGGATCGTCGCGCTGATGATCGGGCTGCTGCTGGTGCCCAACGCTATTCTCGGCCGCTTCGTGCTGGGCCAGCCTATTACGCGCCGATTCGCACTCGGTAGCGCCATCGCGATCGGCGGACTGGCGCTGCTGCTGGTGCACGAGGCGCGCACGGCGCCGCTGGGCGGCGATGTCTGGCTCGGGATCGTGTTCGGAGTGATCGCGATGCTCTGCGCATCGCTGTCCAACGTGATGCAGGCGAACGAGACGGGCCGGGCGCTGCCGATGGTCAGCCTGCTGGCCTGGGCGATGCTTTACGGCACGATCATCGACTTCGCGGTTGCGTGGATGACGGCCGGGCCGCCGGTGCTGCCGGTCCGCGCCGAGTATTGGGCGGGCACGGTTTTCCTGGCGCTGTTCGGCTCGGTGGTGACCTTTCCGCTCTATTACACGCTGATCCGGCAATTGGGCGCCGGACGCGCCGCTTATAACGGCGTGGTCGTGGTGGTGATCGCGATGGTGCTCTCCACGCTGTTCGAGGGCTATCGCTGGAGCGCGCTGTCGGTGGCGGGCGCGGTGCTGGCGATGGTGGGGCTGGTCGTGGCCCTGAGAGCGCGCAATCCGGTTCTGAAGTCGGGGTAGGCGGGCCGCCAGCCCAGCACGCGCTTGGCCTTGCCGTTCGCGACCCGGCGGTTCTCGGCATAGAAGCCCCGGGCCATCGGCGAGAGGTTGGCCTCCTCGAGCGACTGCATCGGCGGCGGGGCCACGCCGAGTAGGCGGCATGCTTCTTCGACCAGGCGGTTCTGGCTGCACGGTTCGTCGTCGCCCAGGTTGTACGCGCCCGCGGGCGCCTCCAGCCCCGCGATCACGCCACTGGTGATGTCGGCGACATGGACTCGGCTGAAAACCTGACCCGGCATGGCGATGCGATGCGCCTTGCCTTCTTCGATCCGCTCGAAGACGCTGCGCCCCGGTCCGTAGATGCCCGGCAAGCGATAGACCCGCGCCCCCATTGCGAGCCATGCCGCGTCGGCGTCGCTACGTGCGCTGCGGCGGCCCGTGCCCACTGGCGAATGCTCGTCGACCCAGGCCCCGCCGGCGTCGCCGTAGACACCCGTCGAGGAGAGGTAGGAAAGGGGCTTGCCCGCGAGTGCTGCGCCATAGCGATCTAGCACCGGGTCCAGCCCTTCGCCGCCCGGCGGCACTGACGATAGCACGTGATCCGAATCGGCCAGCGCCATTCTCACCGTATCGCCATCGTCGAACGAGAGCGTGCCCTCGCGGCCCGTTGACACGACCTCCCACCCGCGCGCGACCAGCTCGCGGTTGATATTCTGGGCCGTGTATCCCAGGCCGAAGATGAACATGCGTGGCATGTCGCCCGTCCTAGCGCGAATGCCGCTCGTCGCGAAAGGTCCCTTTCATTCGCGGCGCGAGAGCCTAATTAGCCGCAATGGATATCGCCAGCAGACCGTCAGAGCCCGCCGCCAGCCCCCAACTCGCCGATGCTGCGCCGCCGCCGCAGGCGCCGCCGGTCATTCGTCGCGAGGATTACCTGCCGCCCGCGTGGCTGGTTCCAGAGATCGCGCTCGATTTCGCGCTCGGCCTCGACGACACCCGCGTTCGCTCGAAGCTTGCGGTGCGCCGCAATCCCGATGGCAATGGCAGCACGACCTTGCGGCTCAATGGCGACAATCTGACGCCGGTCTCGGTCAGCCTCGATGGCAGCGCTGTGAACGACTGGCGGCTCGACGGCTCCGATCTCCTGATCGATCTGCCGGGCGAGGCGCACGAGGTCGAAATCGAAACCGCGGTCAATCCCGCTGCCAACAGTCAGCTGATGGGGCTCTATGCCTCGGGCGGCATGCTGTGCACGCAGTGCGAGGCGGAAGGCTTCCGCCGCATCACCTTCTTCCCCGATCGGCCCGACGTGCTTTCGACGTTCACCGTGCGGATGGAAGGCGACAAGCAGACGTTCCCGATCCTCTTGTCGAACGGCAATTGCACTGACAGCGGTGACGGCGCGGACGGCACGCACTGGGCCGAGTGGCACGATCCCTGGCCCAAGCCTTCGTACTTGTTCGCGCTCGTCGCCGGCGATCTGGTCGCCAATTCGGACAGCTTCACCACGATGTCGGGCCGCGAAGTCGCGCTCAACATCTATGTCCGCCCGGGCGACGAGGCGCGCACCGAGCACGCGATGGCCTCGCTCAAGGCCTCGATGAAGTGGGATGAGGAGACCTTCGGCCGCGAATACGATCTCGACTTGTTCAACATCGTCGCCGTCTCCGACTTCAACATGGGCGCGATGGAGAACAAGGGGCTCAACGTCTTCAACACGCGCTACGTGCTGGCCGACCCCGAAACCGCGACCGACGCCGACTACGATGGCATCGAAGGCGTGATCGGCCACGAATATTTCCACAACTGGTCGGGCAACCGCGTGACCTGCCGCGACTGGTTCCAGCTCAGCCTCAAGGAAGGCTTCACCGTGCTGCGCGATCAGCTGTTCAGCGCCGACATGGGCAGCGCGGCGGTCAAGCGGATCGAAGACGTGCGCATCTTGCGCGCGGCGCAGTACCCGGAGGATTCCGGCCCGCTGGCGCATCCGATCCGCCCCGATTCCTACCAGGAAATCTCGAACTTCTACACCTCGACGGTCTACAACAAGGGCGCCGAAGTGATCCGCATGATGCGCACCATGGTGGGCGAGGAGCGGTTCCGTGCGGGCACCGATCTCTATTTCGAGCGCCATGACGGTGAGGCCGCGACGTGCGAGAACTTCGTCAAGGCGATCGAGGACGGCGCCGAGATCGATCTCGAGCAGTTCCGCCTGTGGTATTCGCAAGCCGGCACGCCGCAAGTCACGGCAAAGCTGATCCACGAGAACAACTTCGCGACGCTGCGGCTGACGCAGACTGTCCCGCCGACGCCCGGCCAGCCCGAAAAGCAGCCGATGCCGATCCCGCTGAAAGTCGCGCTGTTCGAGCGCGAGACTGGCAAGCACCATGGCGAGCAGTTGATCGTGCTCGACAAGGAGACGCAGGACTTCCCGTTCAAGGGCTACTTGCGCCCGCCCGTCGTCTCGCTCAATCGCGGTTTCTCCGCGCCGGTCGCGATCGAGAGCGAGCGCCCCGACGAAGACCTCGTGTTCCTTGCCGCGCGCGACGACGATCCGTTCGCGCGGTACGAAGCGATGCAGAGCCTCGTCGTCCGGCATCTGGTCAAGGCAGTCGGCGGCGGGCTCGAGGAGCGCGCGCGCGATGTCGAGCGCGATGCGGTAAGCCAGGCCTTCGAAGCGATCCTCGATTCCGATTCGCTCGAGGACCTGATGCGCGGCGAGCTGATGATCCTGCCTGCCGAGAGCTACCTCGCCGAACAGATGCTGGTCGCCGATCCGTCCGCGATCCATGCCGAGCGCGAGGCGCTCAAGGCGTGGCTGGGCGAGGAACTGCAGGACGATTTCCTCGACCTCCACGATCGCGCGCTGGCCGTGCCTTATTCGCGCGATGCCGAGGCGCGGGGCGCGCGCAAGGTCAAGTCGATCGCGCTGCAATACATCGCCGCGGGCGATCCGGAAGAGGGCGCGACCCGCGCGCTGGCGCAGTACCAGGCCGCCGACAACATGACCGATCGCCAAGGCGCGCTGATGGTGCTGGCGAGCCTCGATTGCCCCGAGCGCGAGGAAGCGCTGGGCGACTTCTACAAGCGCTACCAGGGCAATGCGCTGGTCGTCGACAAGTGGTTCTCGCTGCAGACGAGCTCGTTCCATCCCGACGTGCTTGAGCATGCGAAGGCGCTGGCGAATCACCCCGACTTCACGATGAACAACCCGAACCGGGTGCGCGCGCTGTACATGGCGCTTGCGGCCAATCCGCACGCGTTTCATGCCGCCAGCGGCGAGGGCTATCGCATCATCGGCGATCTCATCCGTCGCCTCGACCCGGTCAATCCGCAGACGGCGGCGCGGTTCGTGCCCTCGCTGGGCCGCTGGCGTCGGATCGAGCCGGGTCGCTCGGCGATGATGCGCGCCGAGCTGGAGAAGATCGCGGCCGTGCCGCAGCTCTCGCGCGACGTGCTCGAGCAGGTGACCAAGAGCCTCGGATGACGTCCGAGTCGGTCGATGTCGCCCGCGCGGCGGTGCTCGAAGGCATCGCGCACGGGTTTCTTGGCCGAAAGGGCGGGGTCTCGACCGGCGATGTCGCGGGTCTCAACGTCGGGCACGGCTCGGGCGACGACCCGGCGCTGATCGCCGAGAATCGGCGGCTCGCGGTCGCGGCGGTGCAGCCCGATGCCAGGCTCGTCACGGTCTACCAGGTGCATTCGCCCGATTGCGTCGTGGTCACCGAGCCGTGGGACGACGACGCGCGGCCCCAAGCCGACGCGCTCGTCACCGATCGGCCGGGCCTGCTTCTCGGCATTCTGACCGCGGACTGCGCGCCCGTGCTTCTCGCGGATTGTGAGGCGGGCGTGATCGGCGCCGCGCATGCGGGCTGGAAAGGCGCAGTCGCGGGCGTGACGGATAGGACCATCGAAGCGATGATATCGCTTGGCGCCAAAGCCGCGCGCATCGTCGGAGCCGTCGGCCCGTGCATCGCGCAGCCCAGCTACGAAGTCGATACCGCGTTCCATGATCGCCTCGTCGCGCTTGATGCTGCCAACATGGACCTGCTCGAACCCGGCAAGTCAGGGCACTACCAGTTCGATCTCGAAGGCTATGTTTCGCGCCGTCTCGAAGCGCACGGTCTGGCCAAAGTCGAGCGGCTGGGGCTCGATACCTATGCCCACGAAGACTGCTTCTTCTCCTACCGCCGCGCGACTCATCGCGACGAACCGTCGTATGGCCGACAGATTTCCCTGATTGCGCTTCGCTGACGCCACTTTCCCCATGACCCAAAAAGGCGGTTGGCAGGTGCGTTTTTCGCGTCTATCAGCGCGCCAAGTCGGCATGCGTCCGGGCTTTTCACGTCCGACCGCCTGTTGAAATCCGGGGGTTACCACGCGCAGCGCGGTTTAAGTTTCCAGCCTGCGCGCGGGGTCGTCGGCAGGCATTGAGGCAAGGCAAGGTCGAACCATGGCAGAAGAAGCGATCACTGAATCTCCGGATACGGTGGCCGGAGACGGCGTGCGGCGTCGTGACTTCATCAATATTGCGGCAGTCAGCGCGGCCGGCGTCGCCGGCGTCGCGGTGCTGGTCCCGCTGATCAGCCAGATGGCGCCGTCGGCGGACGTGCTCGCCGCGAGCTCGACCGAGGTCGACATCTCGGCGATCCAGCCCGGGCAGGCGATCAAGGCGGTGTTCCGCAACCAGCCTGTCTTCGTGCGCAACCTGACGCCCAAGGAAATTGCCGCAGCCAACGCGGTCGACATCTCCTCGCTGCGCGATCCGCAGACGCTCGAGGAGCGCACTCTCGCGGGCAAGGAGAACTGGCTGATCACGATGGGCGTCTGCACCCATCTCGGCTGCGTCCCGCTTGGCGCCGGCGAAGGCGAGAACAAAGGCGAGTTCGGCGGTTATTTCTGCCCCTGCCACGGTTCTGCGTACGACACCGCCGCGCGCATCCGCAAAGGCCCTGCTCCCAAGAACCTCGAGGTTCCGGAGTACGCCTTCACGTCCGAAACCGTGGTCAAGATCGGCTGAGGTAGAAAATCATGAGCTTTCCCTGGGCCAAGCACTACACCCCGACCCATCCCTTCATGCAGTGGATGGACGAGAAGCTGCCGTTGCCGCGCCTCGTCTACAACTCGGTCGGGTCCGGCTATCCGGTGCCGCGCAACCTGAACTATTTCTGGAATTTCGGCTTCCTGGCGATGGCCTGCCTGATGCTTCAGATCGTGACCGGCATCGTGCTCGCCATGCACTATGCTGCGAACCAGGCGGTGGCGTTCACTTCGGTCGAGCACATCATGCGCGACGTCAACTGGGGCTGGATGCTGCGCTATGCGCACGCCAACGGCGCCTCCGCGTTCTTCGTGGTGATCTACATCCACATCTTCCGCGGCCTGTTCTACGGATCGTACAAGGCCCCGCGCGAGATGGTGTGGCTGCTCGGCGTGGTGATCTTCTTGCTGATGATGGCGACCGCGTTCATGGGCTACGTGCTGCCTTGGGGCCAGATGAGCTTCTGGGGCGCCAAGGTCATCACCGGCCTGTTCGGCGCGTTTCCCGTGGTTGGCGAGGGGATCCAGCAGTGGCTGCTCGGTGGCTTCGCCCCCGATAACGCCGCGCTCAATCGATTCTTCTCGCTGCACTATCTGCTGCCGTTCGTGATCGTCGGCGTGGTCGTGCTGCACATCTGGGCACTGCACATTCCGGGCTCGAACAATCCGACCGGGGTCGAGGTCAAGAGCGAGAGCGACACCGTTCCGTTCTTTCCCTACTACATCGCCAAGGACGGCTGGTTCATCGGCGCGGCCGCGCTGGTCTACTGCGTGTTCGTGTTCTTCATGCCGAACGCGCTGGGCCACCCGGACAACTACATTCCGGCCAATTCCATGAGCACGCCGGCGCTCATCGTTCCCGAATGGTATTTCTGGCCGTTCTACGCGATCCTGCGCGCGTTCACGTCGGACTTCTTCATCATCCCTGCGAAGCTGATGGGCGTGCTCGCGATGTTCTCCGCGATCCTCGTGTGGTTCTTCCTGCCTTGGCTCGATCGGTCGCCGGTTCGTTCGTCCGCGTATCGCCCGCTGTACCGCAAGTTCTTCTGGTTCGGCCTGATCCCGGCGGTGCTGCTGCTCGGCTATTGCGGCGGTGCCCACGCGGCGGAACCCTATCTGATGCTGAGCCAGATCGGTGCGTTCTACTACTTCGCGCACTTCCTGATCATCCTGCCGATCGTCTCCGCGATCGAGCGCCCCGATCCGCTGCCGTTCTCGATCACCGAGGCCGTGCTAGGGTCTGACGACAACGCCTTGCTCGGTACCGCGGAAGGCTCCCCGCACGACACGCCGGCTCCGGCCGCGTAAGCTACAGCAAGACGGAAAGACGGAAGCCATGGCACGTATCATCTCCATCCTCGTCGGGCTGTTCTTTACGGTCGCCCTGCTCTGGTCGTTCGGCAACGGTGCCTACCTCGCGATCACCGAGCCGGCACCGGCGACGGCCGAAGAGGAATTTCACAAGCACCCCAAGGACGTATCCTTCGCCAGCGACGGCCCGTTCGGCAAGTTCGACCGCCAGCAGCTCCAGCGCGGGTTCCAGGTCTACAAGGAAGTGTGCTCGGCCTGCCACTCGCTGCGACTGGTCGCCTTCCGCGATCTGCAGGCGCTCGGCTATTCGGAGCCCGAAGTGAAGGCGATCGCCGCCGGCTTCCAGGTTCCCGGGATCGATCCGGTCACGGGCGAGGACGCGCTGCGACCGGGCATGCCGACCGACTACTTCCCCAAGCCGTTCGCCAACGACGTTGCCGCGCGCGCTGCCAACAACAACGCGATTCCGCCTGATCTTTCGCTGATGACCAAGGCGCGTCACGATGGCAGTCGCTACGTCTACTCTTTGTTGACGGGTTATCAGGCTCAGCCGGCCGAGCTGCTGAAGGAATTTCCCGACGCCAAGACGCCCGCTGGCCTGCACTACAATCCGTACTTCGCGAATCTCAATCTCGCGATGGCGCCGCCGCTCTCGGGCGAAGGCCAGGTGTCCTACGAAGACGGCACCAAGCCGACCGTCGACCAGATGGCCAAGGACATCGCTGCGTTCCTCACTTGGACCGCGGAACCCAAGCTCGAGAAGCGCAAGCAGACCGGCTGGCCGGTGATCGGCTTCCTGCTTTTCGCGACCGTGCTGGGCTACATGTCCTACCGCACGATCTGGGCCGACAAGAAAAAGAAGAAGAAGGTCTGACCAAGGCTTTCTAGGAACGCTATCCTAGATGCGAAAAGGGCCCCGCCGTCACCAAGACGGCGGGGCCCTTTTTCGTTGGACTCGATCCCCCTCGCACCGCAACTGGAACAGCGCGTGGGGGGAGATCAGGCGGACACGGTATCCTTTGCCGCACTATCCTTCTTCTTTGCGTCCTTGCCTTCGTCGGCTTCGTCGACCAGCGCCTGCACCGACTTCGACGTTGCGACGGTTCCGAACTCGGTCAGCGCGAAGTGATTGGCCTCAATCTCGCCGAGATCGTAGACGTAGTTCACCATCACGCCATGCGCCTGGCGCTGCCCGTTCTCGGACAAATCGGCATTGGCGTGAATCGCCTCGAGTCGGGCGCCGTTGCCCAGATGGAAGCGCGCGACCGGATCCTTCGGCTGGCCGCCGCGGCCCTTGGCGGTCACGAGGTATTGCGCGGTCAGGGCGCGCAGATCCTTGGCCCCCGGCACGCTCTTCGCGTCTCCCCGCTCCTTCGACAGCCACTTGGCGAAACCCGGGACGGGAGAGAGCGTCGCAAAGGTCTTGAGGTGCGGCAATTCCTCGCGCAGCAGTCCGACGACGCGCTTGATGAGGTAATTGCCGAAAGGGATGCCGCGCAGACCTTCGCGACAATTGTTGATCGAATAGAAGATCGCGCAGGAGGCATCGCGCGGTTCGATCGGATCGCGCTCCTCGGCGATGATCTGGTGAATGCCGCTGGGCAAGCTGGTGGTGAGCGCCACTTCGATGAAGATCAGCGGATCGTCCATCATTTGCGGATGAAAGAAGCCGTAGCAGCGCCGATCGACCGGCTCGACGCGGCGGCGCAAGTCCTCCCAGCCATGGATCTCGTGCACTGCCTCATAGCGGATGATGCGTTCGAGGAGGGCGGCAGGCGAATCCCAATGGATCCGGCGCAGCTCGAGGAAGCCCGCGTTGAACCAAGTCGTGAAGGCGCTTTCCAGTTCGCGATCGAACGCCTTGAGGCCGGGTGCCTTGCCGGGCACGGCGAGCAGATCTTCGCGCATCCCGATCAGCCGCTGGGTGCCCTGCGGCGCCAGATTGAGGAGCCGGATCAGCTTCTGGCTCGGCGATTCGGTCGCACTGTGGAGGGCGCGGGCCGAATTCTCGTCGCGATTCTCGTGCCACAGCGCGATGGCCGACTCGATCGCCACCGTATCGGCGGGATGCGAATCGTGGATCTTGCCCAGGAATTCCTGCCGGGCGCTGGCATCGCTGGCCTCATAGAGATCGAAGAACGCCGACGCCAGCGCCGGGCCGGAGGCGCGACCGCGCAGCGACAGCAGCGCATCGGCCAGGTCGAGCAGGCTCTCGCCGCTTTCCGGGCGCGGGGCGATCCCGATCCCGCGCAGCAGCTTGCCAAGGCCGGAATTCATCAGCAGATCGAGCGGATTGCGCCGCCGCGCTCCCGCTGGACTCGCAGTCTTCGGTTTGCCCTTGGTCGTGGCATTCATATGCGCGTGCTTCCCCTCTTCGTGGTTCCGGAACAGATTCCTCGATCGCCATTCTATCACGAGTTGGCGCCAGTCACAGACCCACGCACCCCACGCGGGCCACGGATCGCCCGAGCGAGGATCCATTCGGGCCGGGCGATCCGGTGGTGCGGCGCCTCAGGTCAATCTGTGATTGACGCAAGGCCCATCAGCATGGCAAGCGCAGTCCGCCTCGGGCACTGCGCGGGTATAGCTTAGTGGTAAAGCTCCAGCCTTCCAAGCTGGCTATGCGGGTTCGATTCCCGCTACCCGCTCCACTTTCCAGTTCAGCCACGTCCGTATCTGTCTGGACATCCCGCCGAAATCGGCGGTATTTAGGGCCTATCAGGCCGCATTCGTTCGCCCGCGTTCAGATCTAGCCACCCGCTGATGGGGGTATGATTGGGGGAAGCCAAGAGATGCAGGGGGTACGATGCGCCACCCTGGGGGTACGTGAGGCGAACCATGGCGCTAACCGACATCGCGGTTCGACAGGCAAAACCGGCGGCAAAACAATATAAACTTGCGGATGGGGCTGGCCTTTACCTCCTGGTGACCCCAGCCGGCGGAAAGCTCTGGCGTCTCAAGTATCGCCTTGCTGGTAAAGAGAAGCTGATGGCCTTTGGGGCCTATCCCGAGATCAGCCTGGCCGATGCCCGAAAGCGGCGGGATGAAGCTCGCGAACAAATCGCCGCCAGCAAGGATCCGTCGCGGGAGAAGCGCCGCGCGAAGGTTCGGCAGCGGGCAGAGGCGATGAACACCTTCGCGATCATTTCTGCCGAATATTGTGCCAAGCGAAAGGCGGACGGGCAGGCCGGCTGGTCGCCAGCCACAGCCAAGCGCAGCGAATACCTGCTGTCCCGCCTGAATGCCGCCCTCGGCAGCTTGCCGATCGGCGAAATTGAACCAGCCGACATTCTGACTGCCGTCCGCAAGATCGAAGCCAAGGGAACGCTGGAGAGCGCCCGCCGGACACTGCAGCTCGCGGGCATGGTGTTCCGCTATGCGGTGGCCACGGCGCGGCTGGCTTCCGATCCTACGCGCGATCTGCGCGGGGCGCTGGCAACGCCCAAGGTGACGCACTACGCAGCCATTCTTGAGCCGGTGAAGGTCGGCGAGCTGCTGCGGGCGATAGACGGCTATGAGAGCCTTGGGATTACCCGGCTGGCGCTGCAACTGGCCCCCCACGTGTTCGTGCGGCCCGGCGAGCTGCGCCATGCCCGCTGGGATGAAATCGAGCTGGACGTGGCGCTGTGGACCATCCCAGCCGAGAAAACCAAGATGCGGAAGGATCACCGCGTCCCTCTGTCCCGGCAGGCCGTGGCGATCCTGCGAGAGATTCACGCCCTCACCGGCCCGGCTGGCTACGTCTTTCCCTCTGTCCGCACCCGTGCCCGCCCCATGAGCGAGAACACGTTGAATGCCGGGCTGAGGCGGCTGGGATATGCCAGCGATGAAATGACCGCTCATGGGTTCCGGGCCATGGCCGCAACGCTGCTGAATGAAAGCGGCAAGTGGCATCCAGACGCGATCGAGCGGGCGCTTGCCCATGGCGATGCCGACAAGGTGCGGGCCGCCTACACGCGAGGCGCTTACTGGAACGAGCGGGTGGAAATGGCCCAATGGTGGAGCGATCATCTCGATACGCTGCGCAAGGGCGCGGACGTTGTGCACTTCCCCGGCAGAGAGGCCGGATAGCTTCCGATCGGGCAGGCGGCCCGATTGGAACCGGGACAGCAGGGAGGGCCTAATCTCCCGGCTGTCCCTCACCAACAACCCGACTGAAAAGGAGTCGAGATTATGGCTAAGGCAAATCATAGCCCTTGCGATCCCCAACCGCATGCAATTCCTGATGCGATAGCGCCCGGTCTTGATCTGTTCGCGGCGGCTTGGCTCCAACAATGGGTTGAAGCTGGTGGGTCAGTCCTGCTTGCAGCCGACTACACGGCATCGCTTGGCTTCCCAGATTATTACAGCAGTCCTGCCTATGTTGAGGCTTCTGCCAATCTTTCGGCGGAGCAGCACGTCTGGCGAGACGCGCACTATCATGGCAAGATGCGCGGGCTTCTTGCTGCAATTCAGGCACTGCCTTGCGGATATCAGGCGATCGAAGCCCATATGCGCTCGCACGGGATGAGCAGCTATTTCGGCAAGATTGGCGCTGGCCGCTCATGACGCCGGTCGCGCAGGGCGGCCGTTTGCCATTGCGACCATTCGACCGACCGCCGGTTCATAAATTCGCCGCCAGCTTGGCGATGTCCACCGTGCACTCTGAGGCGGGTTGGTGGCTGGATCTCTACAGAAAGGCATTCCCGACGATGATTTCTGCCGTGTCGGTGCGCAACGATGGTTGGGCTCAGCGCGGCGGCATCGATCGCGTCATAACGCTCGCTTGCGGCCGCACTTATACGGTCGATGAAAAGGTGAGGGCCAACGAGTGGCGGGACATTCTGCTGGAACAGTGGAGCGATGAAGATCGCCGCAAGCCCGGCTGGGTCCAGAAGCCGCTGGCGTGTGACTTCATAGCCTACGCATTCGCACCTTCACGTCGAGCATATCTCTTGCCGGTGCCTCTTCTCCAGCGCGCTTGGCGAATGAACGGCAGGCGTTGGATCGAAATCTACGGGCAACGCAGGGCGCAGAATGTTGGATTCGTCTCGACAAGTGTTCCTGTTCCCCTGGGTGTGCTTTCCCAGGCGCTGGTGCTGGCGATGCTCGTCGAATGATTGCCGCATCGCACACGCAAACAAGAGCACGCATCGTGCCAATCAATCGAGCGAAAGGTTCCGGGATATGAGCAAGTGGGATGCAGCGCAGGTGGCATTGGAGATCGCCCGCGATTTCGAGGAGGCGTATAGCCAAGGGGAATGGTTGCTTCACTATCAGGCCCAGACGTCCGGCGGTCCGGCGATACCTGATGCGTTCGAGGCCGAAGCTGAGCGGCGCAGCGAGCTGCGCTGTGTGGCCGAAGATGTCTTGATCGCGGTCCCCTCGCCAGATTTGTCCACCGCGATCTGGAAAATTGAATATGCGCGCGAGCGATGGGTCGATTTCGAGGATTGGCCGGACACATGGTGGACGGCTGTCCTGTCCGATCTGCGGAGGTTCGCGCAATGACTGAGAAGCGCATCCCCGGTCTCCGGTCGCTGCGGCGCAAATGCCCTGCGAATGTCGTCATCCTTCCGACTGCGGCGGAGAGGAAAGTTCAACATTACTATGGTCGGAAGTACGTCGCTGCAAAGCGCGCGATGATCGCAAGCCAGCCCGTTGAATTCCCATATCAGCTACCGTTCTGGCGCGCGGCAGAACGAGAGGCTCAGTCGCCTGAGCTTCGGGCGGACGTACCGCCGTTCGATCCTAGCAACCCGGCCCACCTCCGGGCATGGGAAGCGCTATGGGATGCGAGGCGGCGGTTATGGCGTTCGGACCCAGAATAAGCCAGCCGCAAGGCGAGAGTGCGCTCGGCGGTGGGGGTGTGGGGATGCCACAAGCGCGCGGCATTCCATGGCAATTCGAGGCCTGGCCGGGCGAGCTGGAGGCAAAAGGGGGGGAGGCCAAAAGTCCTGAGCCATCCCTTTGGTCTGACCGCTGTCCCCCTCATCGGCAGATTTATTTTTCGCTCGCTGCAATTTCCGGACAGCGACCTGGAGAAGTGGCGGACAGGCGGGCCGGGTGAGGTCAGCCAAGCAGGTGGGGCTTTCGCCAATCCAATTCAGTCGCCGCGCCGCCGCTGCTGACATCTCCGCCCGAACTGGGCGCATTCGCAATATGGTTTTGAGATCCTACGAGAGAGGCCGGAAAAGGGCCGATTTTTTCCCATTATGCGAGTGGCATTCGGGAAGCTATATTTATGGCGGGAACCTTGGGAACATGGGAACAAGGTATGTCAAACAGGCAGAATGTCGGGCTCTCGGATGAAACGATCATGTTCCCAAGCCGTCAGGACGCTTTGGGAACATGGGAACAGAAATGCCCGATGCCGATGGCTGAAAATCCGCGCGCATGTGGCTCCCCCCTGCCCCCTCGATCCGGCGACCGAGGTTGATGCCTTGTGCTGCCCCGCTTGCGCCAAGGCGTGAGATCAGGCTCGACACCGACGACCTGATAGCTGGCGCGCAGATACTGGCCTGGATAGCCATGCCGCACCGTCCCCAATCTGGCGTGCATCTGTTGGAGCAATGGTGCTGGGCGCGACGGCGCTACCGTGGTGAAAGCGTTCCGATCCTGCCATACAACCTGAGCAAGCAAAGCCGGATCACTGTTCAGCTCGCACAGTTCAATAGACGGGTGCTAGAGGGCTTTCACGCAGGTTTGTGGTTTGATCGGCGGTGCAACGCCGCACTGCCTGCCAATCAAGGCCCGATCCTCACTGCAATACGCAGCATGGGCGCATCGACGCGGGCGTTGGCGAGGTCGTATGCGGCTCGGCATGGCGTCGAACAGGGGAATGCAATCCGGGCCATTTGGTCAAAGCGCAAGCCGGTTTTGCACCTTGCATCGGCAACTGTTGAAGTGTTGTGCTCACATTATGCCGGTGAGGATCGCCGCGGCTTTGACTTGGAGCGCATGGTCTTCTGGCCCAACTGGGTTTCTGAGACGATTGAGCTAGCGGAGCAGACGGCGAGGCACAGCTCGCGATTCGGCGCATTCCGCCTTTCAGACTTTTACCGGTTCCATCGGGACAGTTTTTGACATCACCCCTGCGTCGTAGCGGCGCGTACTGATCCGAACTCCCATGAACAAGGGAGTTCGAGAATGAACGATACATCACAGGCCGGACCTCTCGCCTATTCGATCAAAGAGGCTAGCCGCGCCACCTCGCTGGGCCGTACCCGGCTCTATCAACTGATTGCCACTGGGCGGCTGGAAGTCGTCAAGATCGGCAATCGCACGCTGATCCCTGCACATGCCCTCCATAAGCTGCTGGAGGGCGACCAATGATCGGAGAAAGCGGGGCCGTGCGGTCCGGGCGGATTGACTTCGGGCGGGTCAATCGGGCGGCGCTGTCCAATGCCAACGCGATTGTGCGGGGCCTGCTGCCCGAAGGGCGGCTGGAAGGGCACGAATGGGTTGCCCGCAACCCACTGCGCCCGGACAGGCGGCTGGGGAGCTTCAAGGTCAATGTCTCAACGGGCCGGTGGGCGGATTTCGCGACCGGTGACGGGGGAGGCGATCTGGTGAGCCTTGCTGCTTTCGTGGCGGGCTTGCCCCAGCGCGAGGCGGCCATCCGGCTTGCCGAATCCATGGGGGTGTCCCCGTGGGCGTAGGTGAGAAATCGGACGATCCATTCGCCAACGTCTCCAAATCTATTGCGGCTGGGGGCGATGTGCCAGCCGGAGAGGTGCCCGAACGCAAGAGCAAGGGTAGGGGCGTGCCCAAGCCCAAAGGCGAATGGGTCTGCCCGGTGCCAGCCGATGCGCCGCCAGCGCGCACCTCGCACAATCGGCTTGGCAAGCCTTCGGCCTCATGGGCCTATCGCGACGCCGAGGGGCGGGTGATGCAATGGGTTTGCCGGTTCGAACTCCCGGACGGGGGTAAGGAGACGCCGCCGCAGACCCTGTGGCGTGAAGGCGGGCGGCTGTCCTGGCGTTGGGCTGCGCCGCCAGTCCCTCGCCCGTTCTATGGGCTGGATCGGCTCGCGGTGGCTCCAGCCGCGCCCGTGCTGCTTGTCGAAGGGGAAAAGACAGCGGACGCGGCGGCAGAGCTGTTTCCGGACTTTGCGGTTGTCACCTGGTCCGGTGGGTCAAAGGCAGTCGGCAAGGCTGATTGGGGGCCGCTGGCGGGCCGCAGGGTGGTCATTGTCCCCGATGCCGACATGCCGGGCCGGGAAGCCGCGCAGGCCGTTTTCAAGGCAGTCCTGGCGGCTGGGGCGGAGGGTGCCGCAATCGTCCGGCTCCCAGCCACGCTGCCTGACAGGTGGGATTGTGCCGATCCGTTCCCGCCGGGCTTTACCTTCGCCGACCTGCTGGGTCTGATCGGGTCGGCGCTCGATACCGCCAGCGCTGGGCAGATTGCGGACGTTCCCGGCTATTCGCTGGAGCCCGACGGCCTCTATTGGCACGAACCTGGAAAGGATGGTGCCGATCCGCGCGCTATTCGGTTGTCAGATCCCTTCGAAATCGCGGGCGAAGTGCGCAATGCCGAGGGTGATGATTGGGGATTGCTGGTCCGGTTTCGCGACCGCGATGGCGTGGCAAAGTCTATGACCGTGAAGCGGGCTGCTCTGGCGTCTGACGCGGGTGCTGTGCGTGCCATGCTGGCGGCGGGCGGGCTGCTCATCCTTTCCGCTACGGGCCAGAGCGACCGGTTCATTCGATACCTCCGCCACGTGACGCATAGCGCCCGCCTGACCTTGGCGGAGCGGACTGGCTGGAATGGCCGAGACCGCTTTGTCCTTCCCAACGCGGTCATTGCGCCGCCCGGAGCGGAAGCCGTGCATTTCGACGGGGCGGCCTCCGCCCTCAATTATCGGCAAAATGGAAGTCTCGATGGCTGGCGGCGCCATTTGGCGACGATCGCGCCGGGCAACAGTCGATTGGCATTTGCGATCTCGCTGGCCTTCGCGGGGCCGATTATGCGTTGGCTCGAAATGGAAGGCGGCGGGTTCCATTTTCGAGGTTCCTCCAGCACTGGCAAGACCTCGCTGGCCATGGCGGCTGGCAGTGTGTGGGGAGGTGGCGGACAGCTCGGTTTTGCATCGAGTTGGCGAGCGACCGGCAATGCTCTTGAGGGCGTTGCCCATGGGCATACCGAAACTCTGCTCTGCCTGGACGAGCTGGCGCTTGTCGATCCGCAGGAGGCTGGCAGCGCCGCCTATGCGCTTGCAAGTGGGCAAGGCAAGGCGAGGGCGCAACAGAGCGGGGCCTTGCGCCGTCGCGCCGAATGGCGAGTCATGGTGTGCAGCACAGGGGAAATCGGCCTTGCTGATCATATGCGCGCCGCGAAGCGAGCTGAACGCACAATGGCAGGGCAGGAATTGCGGCTGTTGGACATCCCAGCCGATGCCGGAGCGGGTATGGGCGCATGGGAGAGCCTGCACAATGTGGCCAGCCCAGCCGCCCTGTCCGACGCGATCAAATCAACTTGTGCGGCCCACTATGGGCATGCTGGGCCCGCCTTCGTGCGCGGCCTTGTTGCTGATCCCGAGCATTGGGAGCGAGAGGCTAAGCGGCTGGCAGCATCGTTTGTCGCGAAGGCGGCCTTGGAGGGGGATAGCGGGCAAGTGCATCGCGGGGCGTTTCGCTTCGCCGCCGTCTCTGCGGCTGGAGAGATGGCCTCAGCGCTGGGCATTGTTCCCTGGCGGGCGGGAGACGCTGAGGCAGCGGCGCTGGCATGTTTCAATGCCTGGGCAGTGGGATTCGGACGCACCGGGCTCCGAGAGCATCGGCAGATATTGGAGCGGGTGCGCAACGCGATCCAGACCGGGCAGTCCCGTTTCGCAGCGATCCCCAAGGCGCGATTGTCGTCGTTCTATGGGGAAGATCCCGACGAAAGCGCTGGGGCCAGTAATCGCGAAGGCGAGGCGCGGTCGCTGACAACGCTGGGCTTCTACCATGACATTGAACCGGGAAAGCCCTGTTATCTGTTCCACGATAGCGGCTGGGCAGAGATCCTCGCGGGTTTCGATCAGAAGGAAGCTGCCGGAGTGCTTCTGGAGCGTGGCTATCTCGTCGCGGGCGATGGCGGCCGGCCGAAACGAAAGCAGCGCGTGGGAGAGCAAAGCCGCCGTTTCTACACGGTGCGCGCCGCCATCCTTGATTGGGATGCTGGCGACCTGGATGGTGCCGGCGACAGTTCCTCGCCCGAAAGTCTGCCAGCCGAACCGCAGCCGTGGCGTTCCAGAGTCGATAACTTGCCTCCCGGCTGGGACGATTTCGACAGTGATGCCGATGGCATCGATCCGCTGGCTGACTGAGGAGCCAACGATGACAAAACGCAATGGCCAGCCGCAGTTTGATCTGTTCGAGCCAGCTCCGCCACCACCTCCCCGCCAGCGAGGCGGTATTCCCCGCCACGTGCCGACCGCTGAAAGCAAGCTGAAGGTCAGAGAGATGCAAGCGGCTGGAGAAACTCAGGAGGCCATAGCTCGCGCCCTCGGGATTGGGACCAGCACTCTGGCAAAGTACTACTTTCCCAGTGTCGTCTCTAATCCTCCCATGGGCAGGCGTAGGCATGCGCCGACCCCAGCGAGGCGGGACGTTGTCCGGCGCGCGATCCGCATTGGCCTGACGCAAGCGCAGGTTGCTCGGCTGCTCGGCATCACGGTGCCGACGCTTCGGTTGCACTACCGGGATGAGATGCTGGGGTAGGCCTCCCGTGTTCACTAAGGTGCACCCATAGAGTACGTGCACGTCGATTGCGAAAAGTGTTCACTTAGGGTCTATATCGAAGTTAGTTGACAATCTCGGGTAAGGGTCTTAGACCTTAGTGCACACCGCAAGCAGGGATGCACTCGAATGAGCATGATCGGATATGCCCGCGTATCGACCGCCAGCCAGTCGACCGAGATTCAGGTTGAAAAGCTGAAAGAGGCCGGTTGCAGCGTGATCCGTATGGAGAAGGTTTCTGGTCGCAGCCGAGAGGGTCGAACCGAGTTGGAAACGGTGATGGACTTCATCCAAGCCGGCGACACGCTGGTTGTTGCGAAGCTTGACCGCCTTGGACGCTCAACTCGGGACGTGCTCAACTTGGTGCACGATCTGGAGGAGCGAGGAGCCGCGTTGCGCGTGCTGGAACCGGATATCGATACTAAGGGCCCCATGGGTAAGGTTGTGCTCACGGTCCTCGGTATGGTCTCCGAAATGGAGCTCGGCTTCATTCGCGAGCGGCAGAAGGACGGTATAGAGAAGGCGAAAGCTGAGGGGCGCTACAATGGCCGACCGGCAACGTTGGACGCTGCTGCAATCCAGAACATGAAAGCCAGCGGGCTTGGTGTGACGGAGATCGCCCGCCGCCTGAGTTGTTCACGCAGCGCGGTCTACAAGATCTTGAATGCCGCCCTTGCGTAGGGGTGTTGGCCGCTGGCCCCCACCGAGGGCGTAAGGCTGTTCCCAAGTGCTTTGACTGGGGACAGCCTTTCTCATTTTCGGGAACACGCTTTCACTCGTAAAATCGGGCTTTTGCCGGGCATGTTCCCAGTTTCCCGCTGTTCCCGGCATTTGGAGAGCAATCCCACAACGCCAGCGAGCCAGCCGAGCTGACCCGGTTCTGGCCGGAAGTCTCAGGGCCTTTTGTACGTTTACTTTTCTCCCGCTGCACTGTGGTATTTGAGACTCAGTTGACAGACCCCATATTAACGAGTCAACAAGCCGCCAGACCAGGCGGCGTCAGGAGCAATCCTGCGCCGTCTGTCGATTCTGACGGCACGAATTTAGTTAGGATCGCATGTGACGCCGATCAGGCCAAACTTTGAGCGCCCACCCCTGCAGGAGCAGGCGATTTCAATTGTTTTTCAGCCTCTCGATAAATTTCGGATCGTCGACTACGGCCTGTTTTGGGCCGAGGTGGCAGGCGAGTTTCCCGAAGTCACGACCGATGTTCCACTAGAGGCACCTGTCGAGCAGTTCGATAATTTTCGTCCGACGGAAATGTCATTCCAGTTGCTCAAGGTGCCGCCCATCCCTCGCGCGATGTTCCGGAATCCGAATAACGGCGAACTGGTTCAGCTTCAGAACAATCGCTTTGGGTTCAACTGGGCAAAGGTGGGGGACCAGTCATATCCGAGGTCAGAACCTCTGATGGCACGATTCAAGGCGTTGTTCGCGCGATTTGCCGCCTACGCACGCAAGCAGGATTTAGGCGAGTTTGTCCTAAAACAGTGCGAACTGACAAATCTGAACGTCATCCCAGTTTCCGATTTTGGGACCGGTTTTTCGGACGTGCCCAACGCTCTGCGCGTTGACGCCCTGGACTTAGGTCTGCCTAATGTTCAGTCAGAGATTTTCGAGCGATCTCGCCAGCACAAGATCCTTGGCGATGACGGCCAGCCCATAGGCCGGCTCCATACAGTGCTGGCACCCGTCGTCTCAAATATCGATAACTCTCAGGGCATCCGATATGAGCTGACTGCTCGAAGCGCACCGAACATTCGATCGCTTGAGGATGCTGAACAATTCTTTGAAATAGCGCGGAACGCGATAAATGGCGCATTCATGGCATCGGTCACAGATGCCATGAAAGAGCGGTGGGGAGAGCAACATGGCGTCTAATGCTGCACAGGTGGACGGGGTCTGGGACCAACCTGCCCAGGCCAATAATGCCCATGGGTATATGCAAGCCGATCTGAAGTTTCGCTCGCCTGCAGCACGCAAGCGCCAGCCGGTGCTGACGCCGGTGACATTGGACGTGCTTGGCGTTGAGATCACGTGGACGCCAGACGGCCGAGAGTTTCCGCCTATGATTCTCGCGGCGATCGAGCGCCTTTATACGATCCAAGGACTGGAGGGCGGCTGGGATAGCTATGGCGGCCAGACCCTCGATAAGACCATCGTTGCTCCGGTCCTGAAATTCCTATTACTCAGCCATCATCGAGGTAGCCCGTGCCCGAGACTCACGCCGCTTAGTAGTGGTGGGATCGGCTTGCGCTGGGAAACCCCGGAAAAGGAAATCGACTTAGACATACAACCAGGCGGGACTTTCGAGTTTACCGTCGAGGATGTCGCCTCTGGCGAGATTCACGAATATCCCGTGAACACTCCAGAGGAAGCGGAGTTGATTTTCGAAGCATCGCTTTGAGGTTGGCCGCCCGGTGGAGGATTTGCCTGCCTGGGTTGTCGACGATGCGGAGATCGCCGGGCCAATCAGGCTCCTTCGGCGCGTACCGGAATTGCTGGTTCATTCCGGCCGGATCGAAAAGAGCGTCTTCGACGAGCGAGCGCCGGGCTGTGGCTTGTCCGTAACGATCTGGGAAGCTCCTGGCGACCTGGAGGACATCCTTCGCCGTCACGAAGATTTCAGCGTCGTTTGCGTGCCAGCTTCCGCCTTTCGCGAGCACAACGTCATTATCTCGCGAGCACCGCTGGTCGGCAATCTCAATCACTGCGAGATTTTTCCGCGCATGACCGGCGGCCCACAGAAGAGGCTTCGCGCAGCGGCTAGATGGGTAAGCTATGCCGATTGGGTTTTGCCCGAGCACCGAGAGGATCTGGAGACGTTCTGAAAATGTCGATCTCCATCCGGATCGTTTCAACTACTGTACCATTCTACCCACTCGGTCTGGGGGTACTATTGGGGGTATGCTGATAGTGTGCCGCTGGATGATTATCGAAAATCAGCCAATATCAAGGCACTTTGCGGTTCCCGCTACCCTCCAGCCGCCACTTCCGCGGACATCCCATAAAGTGTATAAAACCCCTGGGAAACGGGCGCTTTTTGCGCTTCGTCTGTCCAGAGCTGTCTACAAATTTCCATCACCATCCGCGCTGAGCGGGGGCCATTCTGGGAAGTTGTCGAACTCTGAGCAGAGGCGTGGCCCCATCGAGGGGCCACGCGCCGATGCGGAGGTGATTGCTCGATCATCAACCCCTGGGAGCGATGTTACTGATGGTCGCATCGACGGGGTTAATGGCGCTATCCCAAGGGCATTGCTCACTGCGATGTTGCAATGCAATATACGGCATGCGTGTCGCCGTCATTGATGAAAGTCCCTCGCGCGCTGCCGTGATCCGCGAGGGTCTGGCCGCGCTGACGGACTGTGAAGTCTTCGTGCTGACCGAACGGCGCGGCCTGATTGCGCGCATTGCCGAGATCGACCCGGATATCGTGCTGATGGACTTGGGAAATCCCTCGCGCGATGTGCTCGAGGAATACTTTACCGTCAGCCGCGTGCTGGCCCGCCCGATCGCGATGTTCGTGGACCAGTCCGATGACGAATCGATCGTCGCCTCGGTCGAGGCCGGGGTTTCGTCCTATGTCGTGAACGGTCTTGCACCGCAGCGTATCCGGGCGATCGTCGATCTGGCGGTGACACGGTTCAATGCCTTTTCCCGGCTGCAGCGCGATCTCGAGACGGCGAAGGGCAAGCTCGCCGATCGCGAGACGGTGGACCGGGCAAAGCGCATCTTGATGGACTCGCGCGGGCTTGCGGAACCCCAGGCCTACGCGGAATTGCGCAGTACGGCGATGAACCAAGGCAAGCGCATTGCCGAAATCGCCGAGGCGATCGTCACGGCGCACAAGATGATGGGACGGGCATGACGAACGAACTGGCCATCGGCTTCTTGCCGCTCGTGGATGCCTGCCTGCCGATCCTCGCAGCCGAACACGGGTTCGCCGAGGCAGAAGGGCTGTCGCTCCGGCTGGTCAGGGACATGAGTTGGGCCACCGTGCTCGATCGCCTGCTCTATGGACATTCCGATGCGGCGCACATGGTGGCGCCGCTTGCGATCGCGACGACGCTGGGAAGAGGCCGTCCCGCACAGCCCTTGTCGGTGCCGTTCGTGCTCGGGCTCAACGGCAATGCAGTGACGCTGCGGCCCGAAATCGCGCAAGCCATCCGGCCCGAGCGCGGGATCGGCGATCCCAAGGCGCTGGGGGCAGCGCTGCGGACGATCGCGCTCGAACGCAAGGCTGCAGGACATCCGCTCAGGTTCGGCGTGGTGCATCGCTACTCCAGCCACAACTACATGCTGCGCTATTGGCTGGCCGCTTGCGGTATCCGGCCCGACCAGGACGTCGAGATCACGACCGTGGCACCCCCGTTCTGCGCCGATGCGCTGGCGCAGGGCGAGGTCGACGGCATCTGCGTGGGCGAACCGTGGAACTCGGTCGCGGTGGAACAGGGGGCGGGCGAGATCGTCCTCGCCACGGCGCAGATCTGGCGGCGCGGGGTGGAGAAGGTCCTGGCGATGCGCGAGGCCGTGCTAGAGGAGAAGCGCGACCAGATCCATCGTCTCATCCGAGCGCTGTGCAAGGCGGCGGCGCATTTCGTCGACCCGGCCAACTTCGAGATCAATTCCAGAGTGCTGGCGCGGCCCGAATATATCGACGGCAGCCCCGAACTGATCCGGCGAGCGATCTCCGACCGGATTCTCGTCGCGCGGGGCGGAGAGCTGGCGCACTATCCCGATTTCATGTTTCAGTACCGCGAGGCGGCGACCTTTCCATGGGTCAGCCAGGCGGAATGGCTCTACACCCAGATGGTGCGCTGGGACGGGACTCCCTTCGATGCGCAAGAGGCGGCCAAGGCAGCCGCGGTGTTCCGGCCCGACGTCTACCGCGAGGCGCTTTCCGGCACGGACGAGCCGCTGCCGGGCGCGAGTTCGAAAATCGAGGGCAGCCTTGCACAGCGCACTGCGGTGGGCACCCAGCAAGGTGCTATCGTATTGGAACCGAACCGATTTTTCGATGGGAGGATCTTCGATCCGCTGGATATCGAAGGCTATGTAAACGCGCTCGATTGAGGGGCCAGTTCTGCTGCATCGCAAAAAGAGCTTTACGCAGCCGTACCGAATCACCTATTACGACTCCATCGCAGCTCGATCGGCGTCCAAGGACGGACGCTTTGGAAACCGAGCCGCGAACTTCAGAAATCATGTGGCAACGTCGCCGCCCGAACTGGTTCTTTTGAACCGGCATCGAGGCGGCTTTTTTGCGTTCGTCACCGGCAAACGGGATCGAAATAATGGGCTTTGAGCGGGGCATCGGTTTCAAACGGCGCGGAGTGATTGCCGCACTCTTCGTGAGCGTCGCGCTCGCCGGCTGCGGCAGCAAGGGTGGCGCGCCGGAAGGCGATGCGGTCAAGGCCGCTGCCGCACCGGGGGCAGTCGAGAAGCCCGTGCTCAAGCTCGGTTTCATCAAGCTGACCGACATGGCACCGCTCGCGATCGCCAAGGAAAAGGGCTTCTTCCAGGAGGAAGGGCTCAACGTGACGCTGGAGCCGCAAGCGAACTGGAAAGTCCTGCTCGACGGCGTGATCGGTGGCCAGCTCGACGGTGCGCACATGCTCGCAGGGCAGCCGATCGCAGCGACGCTGGGCTATGGCACCAAGGCCGATCTGATCGCGCCGCTCAGCCTCGATCTCAACGGCAACGCGATCACCGTGTCGAACAAGGTGTGGGAGCAGATCAAGCCGAGCCTGCCGGTGGACGGCGGCAAACCCGCGCATCCGATCTCCGCCTCGGCGCTGAAGCCGGTTGTCGCCAGCTTCAAGCAGCAGGGCAAAACGTTCAAGATGGGCATGGTCTTCCCCGTTTCGACGCACAATTACGAACTGCGCTATTGGCTCGCTGCGGGCGGCCTCAATCCGGGGTATTATACGCCGGGCGACGTCGGCGGGACGGTCGATGCCGATGTCCAGCTTTCGGTCACGCCGCCGCCGCAAATGCCCGCCACTCTCGAAGCCGGCACGATCGAGGGCTATTGCGTGGGCGAGCCTTGGAACCAGGCGGCCGTGCAGAAGAAGATCGGCGTGCCGGTAATCACCGACGACGAGATCTGGCACGACAATCCCGAGAAGGTCTTCTCGATCCGCAAGGACTTCGCCGAAAAGTATCCGGGCACGACGGCGGCAATGCTGCGCGCCATCATCAAAGCGCAACAGTGGCTCGATGCCGATGGCGGCAAGAACCGCGCCGAGGCGGTGAAGATTCTTTCGCAGCCCAATTATGTCGGCGCCGATCCGCAAGTGATCGCGGCCTCGATGACCGGCAAGTTCACGTTCGAGCCGGGCGATACCCGCCCCGCACCGGGCTTCAATATCTTCTTCGACAAGAACGCGGGCTACCCGTTCTATTCCGACGCGATCTGGTACATGACCCAGATGCGCCGCTGGGGGCAGATCCCCGAAGACCATGACGATGCCTGGTACGTGGCCCAGGCCAAGGCGGTCTACCGTCCGGATCTCTATCTCGCCGCTGCCAAGAAGCTGGTCGACGACAAGGTGATCCCGGCCGGAGCGATCCCCGAGACCGACGGCTTCAAGCCGGTCGACAACGGGTTCATGGACAAGATCCCTTACGACGGTCGCAAGCCCAACGCCTACATCCAGTCGCTCAAGATCGGCCTGAAGCAGGGCCAGAAGGTCACCGCCTCGGGCGTGACCGGCGGCTGATCGACGTTCGATGACCTCCAGCATCAAAGGGAGTTCCACCATGGCTACCGCATACGCCGACATTGCCGAACCGGGAGCCGCGACGGCCGCGCCGGCCACGAATGCCGCGCCGGCCGAAGGCGCGGTCCGATCCTCGCCGGTCGCGCCGGCCTGGAACATGCAGGCCGTGTTCGGCAAGGGCCTGATCGCCCCGATCGCCGGGATCCTGATCTTCCTCGGGGCCTGGGCCATGCTCGCGCCCAGCGTCGATACGTCGCTCGGCGCTCTGCCGGGGCCGCTGGAAGTCGCCGAACAGGGCGGCTCGCTGTTCGCGGAATGGCAGGCGTCGAACGAAGCCAAGGCGCAGTTCTATGCCGAACAGGATGCGCGCATCGCTGCAGGCACGCAGGCGATGGCCTTCGACTATGCCGGGCCGCCGACATTCCTCGACCAGGTCATCACCTCGCTCGAGACGGTGGCGCTCGGCTTCGTCCTGGCGACGCTGGTCGCAGTGCCGCTGGGGCTCGCCGCGGGCCTTTCGCCGGTGTTCAACGCCGCGATCAATCCGATCGTGCAGATCATGAAGCCGGTCAGCCCGCTCGCCTGGCTGCCGATCGTGACGATGGTGATCTCGGCGATGATCACCAGTGCCGATCCGCTGCTGCCCAAGGCCTTCGTGATCTCGGCGCTGGTAGTGATGCTGTGCTCGCTGTGGCCGACGCTGATCAACACCGCGGTCGGCACCGCGTCGATCGACAAGGACTTGCTCAATGTCGGCCGCGTGCTCAAGCTCGGCACGTTCCAGAAGCTGACCAAGCTCGTGCTGCCCTCCTCGCTGCCGTACATCTTCACCGGCATGCGGCTGTCGCTGGGCGTGGGCTGGATGGTGCTGATCGCGGCGGAAATGCTCGCGCAGAACCCGGGCCTCGGCAAGTTCGTGTGGGACGAATTCCAGAACGGCAGCTCGCAGTCGCTCGCCCGGATCATGTTCGCGGTGATCGTCATCGGCCTGATCGGCTTCGCGCTCGACCGGATCATGATGGCGCTGCAGACCTTCGTCAGCCGCAACCGCACCGTCTGACAATCGCGCAAGGAGACCGGACATGGCCAGCATCCTGACACTCAAGGGCGTGACCAAGGCCTACAAGAGCAAGGCGGGCGACGTCACCCACGTGCTCGACCACATCGATCTCGACGTCGAGGAAGGCGAATTCATTGCCATCCTCGGCTTCTCGGGCGCCGGCAAGACGACGCTGATTTCCGCGATCGCGGGACTGATCGAGCCTGATGCGGGGCAGATCCTGCTCAAGGGTCAGCCGATCGATGGCCCGGGCAAGGATCGCGGCCTGGTCTTCCAGTCCTATTCGCTGTTTCCCTGGCTCACGGTCGAGAAGAACGTCGCGATGGCGGTGGACGCGGTGCACAAGGATCGCACCGCCGCCGAGCGTGCCGCGCTGGTCAGGCAGAAGGTGGAGCTCGTCGGCCTCGGCCATGCGATGGACCGCAAGCCGTCGCAGCTTTCGGGCGGCATGCGCCAGCGCGTGTCGGTCGCGCGCGCCCTGGCGATGGAGCCCGAGATCCTGCTGCTCGACGAGCCGCTTTCCGCGCTCGACGCGCTTACTCGCGCCAAGCTGCAGGACGAGATCGAGCGCATCCGCAAGGAAGAGAAGCGCA
The DNA here is from genome assembly GCF_009746585.1 of Novosphingobium aquimarinum. Classification (GTDB taxonomy): domain Bacteria; phylum Pseudomonadota; class Alphaproteobacteria; order Sphingomonadales; family Sphingomonadaceae; genus Novosphingobium; species Novosphingobium aquimarinum. The sequence continues at coordinate 163,003 of NZ_WRPO01000006.1, read as the reverse complement.
CGATCCTGCTCGTCACCAACGATGTCGACGAAGCCCTGCTGCTCGCCGATCGCGTCGCGATCCTGACTCCGGCACCGGCCGCCAGGATCGGGCGGATCTTCACTGTCGACGTGCCGCGTCCGCGCGATCGCGAGGCAGTGAACGACGATGCGCACTTCCAGGCGCTGCGTCGGGAGATCGTGAGCTACCTCGGCGAGCTGAACGCGGCGGGGACGGTCGGCGAAAGCGCGGTCGACCTGCCCAATGTCGTGCCGATCGACTTGCACCCCGCCAAGCCGGAGGCCGCGCTGCCCGATGCCTATGTCGAAGCCGGCAAGTCCGCGGTGCACACGCGCTATCTGGAATTCTACAAGCTCGACAAGGTCTACCCGACCCCGAAGGGGCCGCTGACCGTCGTCGAGGATTTCAACCTGCTGATGGACAAGGGCGAATTCGTCTCGCTCATCGGGCACTCGGGCTGTGGCAAGTCCACGGTGCTGACGATGGCCGCGGGGCTCAACGCAATCAGCAAGGGCGGCATCGTTCTCGACAATCGCGAGATCACCGCGGCCGGGCCGGACAAGGCGGTGGTCTTCCAGGCCCCGAGCCTGATGCCCTGGCTCACCGCGCGCCAGAACGTGTCGCTCGGCGTCGAACGCGTCTATCCCCATGCGGGCAAGGCCGAGCGATGCGACATCGTCGATTACTATCTCGACCGGGTCGGCCTGGGCGACGCCAAGGACAAGCTTGCCGCCGAAATGTCGAACGGCATGCGCCAGCGTGTCGGCATCGCCCGCGCCTTTGCGCTTTCGCCGCGCCTGCTACTGCTCGACGAGCCTTTCGGCATGCTCGACAGTCTGACGCGCTGGGACTTGCAAGACGTTCTGGTCGAAACCTGGAACCGGACCAAGGTCACCGCGATCATGGTGACGCACGATGTCGACGAGGCGATCCTGCTCGCCGATCGGGTGGTGATGATGACCAACGGCCCCAATGCCACGATCGGCAAGGTTCTCGAAGTCGATCTGCCGCGCCCGCGCGATCGCAAGGCGCTGCTCGATGATCCCAAGTTCTATCAATACCGGCAGGAAGTGCTGCACTTCCTGGCCGAATACGATCACGGCCCGGGCGCGAAAGCGGCCTGAGGTCCCGGAACGAGGCGCGTCCCTGTGAGGGGGCGGCGGCGGGCAAGGGTGGCCGTCGCCGGGACGCCAAATCCAAGGTCGGAGTTGGGAGGCTCCGCGCACAATCCCGGCGGACAACGGCGTCTGCCTTCGAATCAACCGGGCCCCCCGCTGGGGAGCCCGCTCGGAGGTACGCACCTATGAAGTCGTTTCTTTCTGTTTCCGCGCTGGCTGCCGGGCTTGCGATCGCCGCACCGTGTCAGGCCAAGGCCGGGGATCCGATCCCGGTCGGCGATGGCCTGACGTTCGACCCGATCATCGATGGCCGGCTGCGCTGGGAACATGTCGAGCAGGACAATGCCCTGAAGGATGCGGACGCGGTGACGCTGCGCATGCGCGGCGGCTTCGAACTGCAGCACGACAGCGGTCTCGCCTTCCTCGCCGAGGCCGAAGCCAATCTCGCGATCGGCGATCGTTACAACGACACGATCCCCGGCAATAACGGGTACCTCGGGGCCGAGCCCTATTCGGTCGTCGCCGACCCCCAGACCGTCGAGCTCAACCGGTTGCAGGTGGCCTACAAGGGCAAGGACCTGGGCCTGACCGTCGGCCGCCAGCGCATCGTCTACGACAACGCGCGCTTCGTCGGCGACGTCATCTGGCGGCAGAACGAACAGACCTTCGACGCCGTGCGCGGCACCGCCAAGCTGGGGCCCGTCGCGATCGACGCGACCTATGCGATCTCGCAGCGCACCGTCTTCGGCATCGACAGCCCGAACGAGCATTTCGACGGCGACTTCATTCTCGCCCAGGCCGGCATCGATACGCACGGCGTGAAGCTGAAGGCGTTCACGTATCTGCTCGACTACGATGACCGCGTCGCGTTCTCGAGCCAGACTTTCGGCATTCTTGCCAGCACGTCGATCCCGCTCGGCGGCAAGACCAAGATCGACGTCAGCGCGACGTATGCCCGCCAGTCCGACTACAAGGCCAACCCGGTCGATTACTCAGCCGATTACTTTTGGGGCGAACTGGGCGGCTCGGTCGCGGGCTTCGGCATCAAGGGCGGCTACGAGGAGCTGGGCAGCGATGATGGCATCGCCGCCTTCCAGACGCCGCTCGCCACGCTGCACGCCTTCAACGGCTGGGCCGACCTGTTCCTGACGACGCCCGCCGCGGGCCTGCGCGACTATTACGGATCGGTCGGCAAGGGGCTCGGCGACGTCGGCCCGCTGAAGGGGCTGAAGGCCGCGGTCGTCTATCACAAGTTCGAGAGCGACGTGGGCGGTCTCGATTACGGAACCGAGTGGGATGCCAATCTCGGGTTCAAGATCCAGAACTATGGCATCCTGCTCAAATACGCGAATTACGACGCCAAGGATTTCGGCGTCGATACCGAGAAGTTCTGGCTCCAGGCCGAATTCTCTTTCTGAGCGCAATCATCGACCCATTCCAGGAGACTTCAAGGAGACTGTCATGTCCTATCTCGCTCCGGCGGATTTCGTCGTAAAACTCATCGATGCCGGTGAATCCAAGATCAAGATGTCCACTCGCGACACCCTGATCCGGGCCTACATGGCGGGCGCGACGCTCGCTCTGGCCGCAGCCTTCGCGGTCACCATCAACGTCCAGACCGGTCAGCCGCTGGCGGGGGCGGTGCTTTTCCCGGTTGGTTTCTGCATGCTGTATCTGCTTGGGTACGACTTGCTGACCGGCGTCTTCGTGCTGTGTCCGCTGGCCGTGTGGGACAAGCGACCCGGCTGCGGCTGGGGCGGCGTGCTGCGCAACTGGGGCCTCGTCTTCATCGGCAATTTCGCCGGCGCGCTCACCACCGCGGTGCTGATGGCGATCTACTGGACGTATGGCTTTGCGGACGAGGTCAACGAAGTCGGCCAGAAGTTCGCCGTGATGGGCGAGAAGCGCACCGTCGGTTACGCCGCGTTCGGCGCGGCCGGCTGGCTGACGATCTTCGTGCGCGCCATGCTGTGCAACTGGATGGTCTCGACCGGTGTCGTCGGCGCGCAGATTTCCACTTCGGTGACCGGCAAGGTCGTGGCGATGTGGATGCCGATCATGCTGTTCTTCTACATGGTCTTCGAACACTCGATCGTGAACATGTTCCTGTTCCCGACCGGCCTCATGCTCGGCGGCAACTTCACCATCGGCGACTATCTGCTGTGGAACGAGATCCCGGTGGTGCTGGGCAACCTGGTGGGCGGCCTGACCTTCACCGGCCTGATGCTCTACGCCACGCACGCGCGCAAGCTGCCGAACCGCGGCGAGCCACCCGTGTCGGATCTTAAGCCGGTTTCGGTTGCAGCCTGATCCCCACCCTCATGCGGGAAGGGGAGCGCCACTGACCTGGCGCTCCCCGATTTCGCGGCGACGTTCCCCGCTGGAGACCACGATGATGATGAACAAATCCGACGTGACCGATATGATCATGGAAAAGAAGCGCGCGGCCGGGACCACCTGGGCCGAGATCGCGACGATGGCGGGATTGGGCGAGGTCTTCGTGACTTCCGCCTGCCTCGGCATGAATTCGCTGCCGCGCGAGGCTGCCGACAAAGTGGCGACCGGCCTCGGCCTGCCGCAGGAAGCGGGTGTCGTTCTCGCTGAATATCCCAAGAAAATGTTCGACCAGCAGGTTCCCACCGACCCTTGCATCTACCGTTTCTACGAGATCGTCGGCGTCTATGGCGAGACGCTCAAGGAACTGATCCAGGAAAAGGGCGGAGACGGCATCATGAGCGCGATCGACTTCGAAATGGATGTCGAGAAGATACCCAACGAAAAGGGCGATCGCATCGAAGTGCGCATGTCGGGCAAGTTCCTGCCCTACAAGAGCTGGTGAGCCGATCCGTCACATCGCCGCAGCCCACGGAATGCTGCGCTGCGAAAATTCTCTTGGCATCGCCAGGCCGAATCGGCTAATGTAGAAAAATTGAAGCGGCGCCCGACGAGGGGCGATCACACCGCTTCACCAACCCCATCGATAGACGCGTGGCAACGAAGCCGCCCGAGCCTGCTCCACCGCATGGAGTTGGTCCGAGGCGGCTTTTTGCGTTGTCGCGCGTCGCATCCGGAGACGCGACGTGAATGCACCGGTGAATTTCGAAGCAAACGGCCGTTCGCCCGGCCAGCGCCAGCGCCTTGTAGTGATCGGCAACGGCATGGCCGGCTGCCGCGCGGTCGAGGAAATCCTGGCGCGCGACGGCGATCGCTTTGACGTCACGATCTTCGGCGCGGAACCGCGCGTGAATTACAACCGCATCATGCTCTCGCCCGTCCTTGCCGGCGAAAAGAGCTTCGATGAGATCGTGATCAACGGTCAGGACTGGTATGACGACAACGCCATCACCCTCGTTTCCGGCGATCGGGTCGATCACATCAACCGCGAAGCCAAGACCGTCGTAGCCGCTTCGGGTCGCATCGAACCCTACGACAAGCTGCTGATCGCGACGGGCTCCGACCCTTTCATCATACCCGTTCCCGGCAAGGACCTCGAGGGTGTCGTCACGTTCCGCGATCTCGACGATGTCGACAAGATGCTGGCCGCCGCCGAAGCCGGCAAGGCGAATGGGGGCGGCGACGCGGTGGTGATCGGCGGTGGCCTGCTCGGGCTGGAGGCTGCGCATGGGCTCTCGCTTCGCGGCATGAAGGTCACCGTCGTTCATCTCATGCCCACGCTGATGGAGCGCCAGCTCGACGAAGCGGCGGGCTGGCTGCTCAAGACCGAGCTCGAAAGGCGCGGACAGACGATCCTGACCGGGGCCAACACCAAGCAAATCCTCGGGGCCGACGGTAAGGTCGCGGGCATCGAGCTGGCCGACGGCACCAAGGTCAAGGCGGATATCGTCGTCATGGCCGCGGGGATCCGTCCCGCCACCGGGCTCGCTGCCGCTGCCGGCCTCGATGTCGAGCGCGGCATTCTCGTCGACGATCACATGGTGACGTCCGATCCCGACATCCTCGCGGTGGGCGAATGCGTCCAGCATCGCGGCTTGTGCTATGGCCTCGTCGCGCCGTTGTGGGACATGTGCCGCAGCCTTGCCGACTACGTGACCGAGACGCCCAGCGGCTTCGAAGGCACGGTCACCTCGACCAAGCTCAAGGTCAGCGGCATCGACTTGTTCAGCGCCGGCGACTTTTCGGGCGCACCGGGGCCCAACGGCGAATTGTGCGAGGACATCGTCATGCGCGATGCCGCGCGCGGCCAGTACAAGCGAGTCGTCGTCCGCGACGGCAAGCTCGTCGGCGCGGTGCTCTACGGCGATACCGCCGACGGCAACTGGTACTTCGACCTGATGCGTTCGGAAGCGGATATCTCCGACATTCGCGAAGCGCTCATCTTTGGTCAGGCCTTCGCGTCCGGAGGTGCCCGGCTGGACCCTAGCGCCGCCGTTGCAGCGCTCTCGGACGATGCCGAGATCTGCGGCTGCAACGGCGTTTCCAAGGGCAAGGTCCTCTCTTGCATCGAGGGCGGTGCGCATTCGGTCGATGCCGTGCGCGCGACTTGCAAGGCCTCGGCCTCGTGCGGCCAGTGCACCGGCCTCGTCGAAACCCTGCTCACGCTGTCGCTGGGCAGCGAGGTCGAAAGCGGGCCGAAGACGATGTGCAAATGCACCAGCTTCCGCCACGCCGAAGTGCGCGAGCTGATCCTCGAGAAGGGCCTGCGCGAAATTCCGCAGATCATGCAGGAGCTGCACTGGACCACGCCAGACGGCTGCTCCTCGTGCCGGCCTGCGCTCAATTACTATCTGCTGTGCGCCTGGCCGGGCGAATACGAGGACGACCAGAAGAGCCGCTTCGTCAACGAGCGGATGCACGCCAACATTCAGAAGGACGGCACGTATTCGGTCGTCCCGCGCATGTGGGGCGGGCTCACCAATCCGCGCGAGCTGCGCGCGATCGCCGACGTGGTCGAGAAGTTCAACGCGCCGATGGTCAAGGTCACCGGCGGGCAGCGGCTCGATATCTTCGGGATCAAGAAGGAGGATCTGCCCGCCGTATGGGCCGATCTGAATGCCGCCGGGATGGTGTCGGGCCACGCCTACGGCAAGTCGCTGCGCACGGTGAAGACGTGCGTCGGCTCCGACTGGTGCCGCTTCGGCACGCAGGATTCGACTGGTCTCGGCGTCAAGATCGAGCAGATGACCTGGGGCAGCTGGATGCCGCACAAGTTCAAGATCGCGGTCAGCGGTTGCCCCCGCAACTGTGCCGAAGCCACGATCAAGGACTTCGGCGTGGTGTGCGTCGATAGCGGTTACGAACTCCACGTCGGCGGCAACGGCGGCATCAAGGTGCGCGCGACCGACTTGCTGTGCAAGGTCGCGACCGAGGAGGAGGCGCTCGAACACTGCGCCGCCTTCATCCAGCTCTACCGCGAGCAGGCCTGGTATCTCGAACGCACCGCGCCGTGGATCGAGCGGGTCGGGCTCGATACCGTCAAGGCCGCGCTGTTCGACGATCCCGAGACCATCGGCAGGCTCGCCGCGCGCTTTCGCTATGCGCAGCAATTCATGCAGGACGATCCCTGGGCCAAGCGCGCCGCGGGCGAGCGGGCGGATCTGCACAATCACATCGCGACCGTAAGGCCGCTCGAACTGGAGGTGGTGCAATGATCGGCAACTGGCTGGATATCGGACCCGTCACCCAGATCGAGCCGGGGACGGCGCGCACGCTCCCCGTGGTCGGGGGCGAGGAGATCGCGGTGTTCCACACGATGCGCGGCGAATTCTTCGCCATGGTCAACGCCTGCCCGCACAAGCAGGGGCCGCTATCGCAAGGAATCATCCATGGCGACGTCGTCGCCTGCCCGCTGCATAACTGGAACATCTCGCTGCGAAGCGGCAAGGCGCTGGGCGGCGACGAGGGCTGCGTTCCCACCATCCCGTTGCGCGTCGATGCGGGGCGGATCTACCTCAAGCGATCGGCGGTCGTCGCACCGCGCGCGCAGGACGCGGACGCCAACGCGAAAGCGGCCTGAGCCACGATGGCCGACGCGATCCGGACGACTTGCGCCTACTGCGGCGTTGGCTGCGGCATCGCCGCGACCGTGACCGGCGAGCGCGACGTGCAGATCGCGGGCGACGTGCACCATCCGGCCAATCGCGGGCGGCTGTGCTCCAAGGGCACGCACCTTGGCGAAACGGTCGGTCTCGAAGGCCGTCTGCTGCATCCGCAAGTGGACGGTCGGCCAGCAAGCTGGGACGCCGCGCTCGCTGCCGTCGCGGGACGGATGCGCGCGGCGATCGATCGGCATGGGCCCGACAGCGTCGCCTTCTACGTCTCGGGGCAGCTGCTCACGGAGGACTATTACGCGGTCAACAAGCTGGCCAAGGGTTTCGTCGGCACCGGCAACATCGATACCAATTCGCGTCTGTGCATGGCCAGCGCGGTCGCCGCGCACAACCGCGCCTTCGGCGAGGACGTCGTGCCGTGCTCCTACGAGGATCTCGACGCGGCGGACCTGATCCTGCTGGTCGGTTCGAACACGGCCTGGTGCCACCCGGTCGTGTGGCAACGGATCGAAGCGACACGGGCGCGGCGCGGCACCAGGCTCGTGGTGATCGACCCGCGCCGCACGGAAACCGCCGAGCAGGCGGACTTGCATATTCCGCTCGCGCCCGACGGCGATATCGCGCTGTTCAATGCGCTGCTTGCCGCGATGAAGGCTCGCGGACACGTCGACGACACGTACCTGGCCGATCACGTCGATCTCGACCCCGGCTTCTGGGACAAGCTTTCGCGCGACTCCGGCATCGAGCCTTCGCTGTTCGCGCGCCTCGCCGATCTGGTCGAGGCGCATCCGCGGATGATCACCCTGTTCAGCCAGGGCGCCAACCAGTCGCGTTGCGGAACCGACAAAGGCAATGCGATCATCAACCTGCACCTGGCAACCGGCCGCATCAATCGCGTGGGGGCGGGCCCGTTTTCGATCACCGGCCAGCCCAATGCGATGGGGGGACGCGAGGTCGGAGGGTTGGCCAACACGCTGGCAGTGCATCTCGGCTTCGAGCCCGACGCTCGCGCTGAGGTAGCGGCCTTCTGGAATACCGAGACGCTTTGCCCCGGTCCCGGCCTGAAGGCGGTCGACATGTTCCGCGCCGTGCACGAGGGGCGGATCAAGGTCCTGTGGATCATGGCGACCAATCCGGCCGTCTCGCTGCCGGACAGCGCTTTCGTGCGCGAAGCCCTTGCCCGCTGCGAGACCGTGATCGTTTCCGAAGTCATCGCTCGCACCGATACGGCGCGGTTCGCCGACATCCTGCTTCCGGCCCACGGCTGGGGCGAGAAGGACGGCACCGTCACCAATTCGGAGCGCTGCGTCAGTCGCCAGCGCGCGCTGTTTCCTGCGCCGGGCGAAACGCGGGCCGACTGGCGCACGGTAGCCGATGTGGCCGCGAAAATGGGCTGGGGCGCGGCCTTCGATTGGGCCGGCCCGGCCGATGTCTTTCGCGAATATGCGGCGATGACCGGCCTCGCCGCGCGCCGGGGCAAGGCGCTCGACCTGACGGCATATGATACAATCGACGGCCAAGACTACGATCGCCTCGAACCGTTTCAGTGGGGCGGCGCGCGGCCGTTGGCGTCGGGCTATCGCACTGCCTCGGGAAAGGCCCGCATGGTCTCGGTGCAGCCGCCCCGTTCGCTCGCCGATGCGGACTTTCCGATGCGCCTCAACACCGCGCGCTATCGCGACCAGTGGCACACGATGACGCGCACCGGTCTGTCGCCCACGCTGTCGCAGCACCGTCCCGAACCGCTGCTCGAGATCCATCCCGCCGATGCGAGCGCGCACGCGATTCTGGATGGCGGGCTCGCCCGAGTCGAGAGCGCATCCGGGGCCTCGGTGTACCGGGTTTCGATTGCCCACACGCAGCGCCCGGGCGAGCTTTGCGTGCCGATGCACTGGACCGACATGATGTCGGGCGAGGGCCGCACGAACCGGTTGCCGAACCAGTCGGTCGATCCGATTTCAGGGCAGCCGGGTTTCAAGGATTCCGCAGTGCGTGTCGAGGCCGTCACGCCGAAATGGCGCGCCTTTCTGGTAACGTGCGAGGCGCCGCAACCGATGGACCTCGTCTACTGGACGCGTTCGCGGCTTCGCGCAGGATGGCTTTACGAATTGGCAGGGGCCGGCACGATCGATCTCGATCCCCTGCTTCCCGAAGGCGAGCGTCTGGAAGTCGCGGACACTGCCAAGGGCATGCGGCGGATCGCGGTCAGGTCGGCCGAAGGCACGCTATTGGCCGCCATCTATCTGACGCGATCGGGAACGCTGCCGCCCCGGGAATGGGTTGCAGGCAAGCTCCTTGAGAGTGAACTCGCCACGCGTGAATTGCTCGCCGGGCGCCCCTCCGAGCCATTGCCCGATCGCGGTGCGATCGTGTGCGTCTGCCATGGCGTGGGTGAGCGGGACATCGCCAGAGCCGCCGATCAAGGCGCCGCCACAGTGGCCGCGATCGGGAGTGCGACGTGCGCCGGAACCAACTGCGGCTCCTGCCGCCCCGCCATCGCCAGGATTCTGGAGTCCGTGCAGTCCCTAGCCAAGGAAACCGTCTCATGACCGCAATCGATCGAGGAACCGTCTGGCTTGTCGGCGCGGGGCCGGGCGACCCGGACCTGCTGACGCGCAAGGCCGAGCGATTGCTGCAATCGGCCAGCGTGATCTTCTACGATGCGCTCGTCGGGCCCGGCGTGTTGGCGCTGGCTCCACCGCTCGCGCGGCTGGTTCCGGTTGGCAAGCGTTCCGGCCGTCACTCGAAGGACCAGAAGACGATCGACGCCTTGATCGTGGAAGCGGCGCTTGCGGGTGAGCGAGTGGTGCGCCTCAAGGGCGGCGATCCCTCGATCTTCGGCCGCGCGACCGAGGAACTGGACGCATGCCGCGCGGCGGGCATCGCGGTACACGTCTGCCCCGGTATCACCGCGGCCAGCGCGGCGGCAGCCGATCTCGGTCTTTCGCTGACGCTGCGCGGCCTCGCGCGGCGGCTGACTTTCGTCACTGCGCATACCGTGAAAGGGCAGAGCGTCGATCTGGATTGGCAGGCGCTTGCCGATCCGCAGGCGACGCTTGCGGTCTATATGGGCAAGGCGGCGGCGGCGGACGTGTCGGCGGGTCTCATCGGCGCGGGCCTTGCGCCGGATACGCCGGTCGCACTGGTCGAGAACGCCAGCCTTCCCGAACGTTCGACGTTCCACACCCGGCTCGATCTCCTCCCGCTCGCCGCCCGCACCGCCCTGGGCGACGGACCCGCGCTGCTGCTCATCGGCGAGGCCTTGCGGCAACGCGATCCCGCCGGCCCCGCGCAGTCGGGCGCGAGTGTGCTTGCAGATGCGGGCACCACCGGGGTAAATTCGTCTTATGGTAGTCGATGAAAAGGCTTTGGTTATTGAAACCATGCACGCGCAAACCGAGAAACAATTGGGTTATATCAGCTTTTCGTCAAGGGGATCTCACTTTGTCGGCTAAGTTCTGTCAACAGTCCAAGACGCTCGCTTATTTGAAAGCGGTCGTTGCCAAGTGAACCGAGGTTTGGCGCATATCGTCCCGAGCAAGATGCTGCCAATAGAATAGCTTACCCGGAAACAATGGCGGCTGTTCGGCTGTGTCCGTGCGCGCGCATGCAGTAAATTTGTCAACGAATTTTTACAACCGGGTTTGGCGTCCCAGCCCCTGCGGGCCTGACCGCGCTCTACCTCCGCTTGCGCTACGGCCGAGCCGCCTTCGCCGTCTCGTCGGCATAGCCGCAACGATCGCCTGACGCGTGCCGGGCCGCATGCGCGGCCCGGGCGGGATGCTTCGCCTCCCGTCAGCGGTCGCCACGCTTGTCGCGCGGCGGCGTTAGCCTCGGCTCGGGTGTGGCGGGGGGCGTCGCTGCCCCTTAGCCCCACCTCGACGGGGCGCAACCCGGCCGCTGCGCTTGCCCGGTTGCTACACTTCGTTGGGCTCCTTCGGCTGCGCCCCGCCTTCAGCCGGCGGGGCTGACGGTCCGCTCCTGCCGCCCCCCGCCACCCTGGCGCCGGTCCATGGCGGTTGAGGAAAGGAGTGAAGGAGATATGGCAAGGAGCGAACACCCCAGCCTCTATGGGGAGGTCACGCAGCGGATCATTGCCGAGCTGGAACAAGGTCGGCTGCCATGGGTGCAGCCCTGGGATGCGCCACTGTGTCCCTGCACGATGCCCAAGAACGCGCTGTCCGAGAAAAGCTATCCCGGGATCAATGTCCTGATCCTGTGGGCGGCGGCAAGCGAGTTGGGCTATTCGTCGCAGCGTTGGTTGACCTACCGTCAGGCGACCAAGACCGGGGGGCATGTCCGGCGCGGCGAGAAGGGGACCGTGATCTACTATGCGGACCGGTTCACACCCAGGGACGACGCGGCAAAGGCGAGCAGCGAGGATCGCGACGCAAGGACGATTGCCTTCCTCAAGCGCTTTACCGTGTTTCACACAAGCGTCGAAATGACCGGCCACGGCTTCCGCGCAATGGCATCGACCCTGCTCAATGAAAGCGGCAAATGGCACACTGACGCCATCGAACGCGCACTGGCCCATCGAGACAGCGACAAAGTCCGCGCTGCCTACCGCTCCTTCCGCAGACATCCAAAAAAATAGTGAGAATTCGGGAAACGGTCGCTGTTGCGCGCTGTGTTTGTTGAGAGTTGCCCGCAGATATCCATCGCCATGCGCGCTTAGTTGGGATTTGGGAAAGGTGCCGATATCTGAGTAGTAGCGTGGCCCAGACGTGGGATGTGCGCCGATGCGGGGGTTACGGATACGGCCCGCATATCCTCGAGCCCGAGCCGGTCCAGCCTATCCCGGCAATAGACCCGCCGTTCGCTGACCCAGTTACCGCTGGCTGAACGATTAGCGGTTCTCGGGAGCGGGGAGGCTCGAGGGCTTCTCCGCCACCGGCAGGTCCATTTTCAACGACACGCCGGTGCAGGATAATCTGCGGGCTTCCTTGACCAGCCAGTCAATTTGCGTGGCGGCAACGGGATAGGCGAGACCGTCCGGCTCGCGGACATTGGAAATGCAGTTGCGTTCGTGATCACGGCGCCCGACATGCGGGTGCCATGTCGTATAGATGCCGAGACTGTCCGATGAACTGAGGCCGGGCCTTTCGCCAATCAACATGACGATCAGCCGGGCCCTGAGGCGTTCTCCGATGTCGTCTCCCAACGCGACCCGCGCCTGGGTAGCAATGACGACCGGCGCCTCGCTATAACCCGCTTCGATGGCACCGAGCGCTGTCAGCAGGGGAATGGCATGGCGCTCGACGGCGAGGGCGGAAAGGCCGTCGGCAAGGACGAAGGCGATGTCGCAATCGGTCTGCTCCAGGCTCTTGGCGCTTTCCTCGCTCAATCGACGACCGAGATCGGGCCGGCGCAGATAGGTCTGTCGGTCCTCCGCGCGGCTCGTGACAATCGCAGCGGGGCGACGGCTCAACCGATCCGCGAGGTGCTGCGTATCCAGCGTGGCGTGGACGGCGTCACGGGCACAGGCGTGGTCGGCCTGAAAATCCAGCATCGCATCCGTCGGCAGGCCGGTACCGGCATTGCCCAGGCCGACTCGCGCGGGCGTCGCCGCGCGCAACCGCATCCACTTGTCTGTTTCGCTCACCGGTAGCCGGCTCACGAGGCGATATCACCCAGCTGGTGCTCGAGCATGCCGACGCGCTCGAGCTTTGGCAAACCGCCCAAATCCCTCAATCCGCTGCCTTCAAGCCAGTCCTGGAATTCCGGTGCGGCAGACAGGCCGAGCTGGCGGCGCACGAACAGGGCATCGTGGAAACTGGTGGACTGATAGTTCAGCATGACATCGTCCGATCCGGGCACGCCCATGATGAAATTCACCCCCGCGAGGCCAAGCATCATCAGGATCGCATCCATGTCATCCTGATCCGCCTCGGCATGGTTGGTGTAGCATATGTCCATGCCCATCGGCAGGCCCAGGATCTTGCCGCAGAAATGATCCTCCAGCGCGGCGCGGGCGATCTGCTTGCCATCGTAGAGATACTCCGGACCGATGAAACCGACGACGCTGTTGACCAGCAAGGGGCGGAAGGCCCGAGCGACGGCGTAAGCGCGCGCCTCGATCGTCTGCTGGTCGACCCCGTGATGCGCGTCCGCCGAGAGTGCCGATCCCTGACCGGTCTCGAAATACATGACGTTGTCGCCGACGGTTCCGCGTTTGAGCGCCGAAGTCGCTTCGTGCGCCTCCTTCAGCAACGCCAGATCGATGCCGAAGCTGCGGTTGACCGCTTCGGTTCCGCCGATCGACTGAAAAGCGAGGTCGACGGGGGCGCCTCGCTCGATCGCGGCCATCGTCGTGGTGATATGCGCCAGCACGCAGCTTTGCGTCGGGAGCTCGAGGCGGGTGTGCACCTCGTCCAGCATATATAGCAGCGAACAGGTGCTGCCGACATCGTCGGATACGGGGTTGATTCCGATGACGGCATCGCCGCACCCCATGCACAGACCATCGAGCACCGAGGCGGCGACACCCTTGGGATCGTCGGTGGGATGATTGGGCTGCAGGCGCACTGCCAGCACCTTTTCGCCGCCCAGGCGGTTGCGAAAGGACGTTTCCACCCGCCGCATAGCCGCGACCGCGACAAGATCCTGGTTTCGCATGATCTTCGATACCGCCGCCACTATTTCCGGGGTCAGCGCGTAGGCCAGGCGTTCCAGTTCCGCTGAGGAAGCGGCGAGCAGATATTCGCGCAACTCTCCCACCGTCTGCGAAGCCAGCGGGGCGAACGCGTCCTCGTCATGCTGCGTGGCGATCAGGCGGGTTACCTCGTCCTCTTCATGGGGAACCACTGATTCCGCCGCGATGGTACGCAGCGGCAGATCGGCCAGGACATGGCGCGCCGCGACCCGTTCCGCCGCGGATGTCGCCGCGACACCGGCCAGTTCGTCTCCCGAACGTTGCGGAGATGCTTTCGCCAGCACCTCTTTCAGGTCGCTGAAGACGTAGCGGGTGGCGCCTACGCTATGGGCAAACATGATCCGTCCTCATTGTGTTCAGGATCCCCGTTTGATCGGGACCGTTCAAAGACGAAACGTCCAGGTTGCGCCAAAAGTTCGCGGTCGTGGCCGGAAATTGCAAAACTGGGCAGAAGCCCTCCGGCCCCGAGCTTTGGCGTTCGTTCTCGTTGGTCGGCTTCGTGCCGGACAGCGGGACCGAGCATCGCTGGTCAGCACAACCGCACGTGGTTAGCCGGATGCTAAGGATTTGTGTCGGATAAGGCCGTGTTGCCGAAACGGGATCAGCGGCGGGATGCAAGGCAATCCGAGCGGATCTGATTGTGCGCGGACGGTGTAAGTGAAATGAAGGTCTTCCCCTCGGCTGCGCGAGCGACGTTCGCGGCGAACTATCCCGAAATCCCGCATGGTCTGAGCCACGACTTACACAATCATCCCTTGCTGGAACTCGAGGCGCTGGCACAACTGGCCGAGCGGCTTCCGCAATCGGCGATAGAATACAACGCCGCCGATCAACCGATCGGAGTGGATGGCAAGCCCGAGCCGACCGGCGTCCCGATCGGCGAAACCATCCGCCGGATCGACAGCAGCGCCAGCTGGGCGGTGCTCAAATATATCGAACAAGACCCGGATTACGCCCGGCTGCTGAACGACTTGCTCAGCGAGCTGCGCCCGGCGATCGAAGCGAAGACCGGCGCTATGCTCAAGACCCAGGCGTTTGCCTTCATCACGTCGCCGGGGGGCGTGACCCCCTATCATTTCGACCCCGAGCACAACATCCTGCTGCAGTTACGCGGCACGAAGACCATGACCCAATTTCCTGCCGGCGATCCAGCCTATGCACCCGACGAGGTGCACGAGACCTATCACCTCGGAGGCGGGCGCGAGCTCGCATGGCGGGACGAGATGCTGGCAGGCGGACGGGAATTCCCGCTTGGTCCCGGTGAGGCGATCTACGTTCCGGTGATGGCGCCGCATTTCGTTCGCAATGGGCCGCAGCCGTCGGTTTCGCTGTCGATCACGTGGCGCTCGGAATGGAGCTTTGCCGAAGCGGATGCCCGCGGCATGAATGGCGTGTTGCGGCGGCTCGGAATGAAACCCGCCGCGCCCGGCAGATGGCCGGCGACCAATCGCACCAAGGCGATGAGCTGGCGCGCGCTACGCCGAGTGAAAGCGATGCGCGGCTGATCTCCTTAAAGGAGCATCAATCAAGCTGCGCTAAGGCCATCGGTATGCTGCCCGTATTTCTCACAATCGACACGGAATTCTCGTCCGGCATGTTCGGCCAGGGCGCGGCGCGCGATTGGGAAGACAACTTTCGCACGTGCATCGCTTGCGAGACGAGCAAGGGCGATGTCGGAATATTCTATCAGATGGACGTGGCGGATAGGCACGGCCTCAAGCTGGTGTTCTTCGTCGATCCGATGCCTGCGCTGGTCTGGGGGATCGAACCCATCAAGCGCGTGGTCGGCCCGATCCTCGAACGCGGCCACGACGTGCAATTGCATCTTCATACGGAGTGGCTCGCATTTGCCGAGAGCAATCCGCTCGGCAGCCGAACCGGCAAGAACCTCGCCGATTTCTCGGCAGAAGACCAGTTGGTGCTGCTGACGGTCGCTCTCGAAACGCTGATGGCGGCAGGCGCGCCGTTTCCGACGGCGTTTCGAGCCGGCAACTATGGCGCCGACGACAACACCTTGCGGTGCCTGTCGCAGCTCGACATTCCTTTCGACACGAGTTTCCCGCCTGGCCTCGACCAATCGGATTGCCGCCTCTCGTTTGGCGCGCACGTGCTCACGCCCACACAGATGCATGGCGTGACGGAACTTCCGATCGGGGCCATCTCGAGCCGCGGAGACAGCCGCCGGCACGTGCAATTGACAGCCATGTCCGACTGGGAACTGCGCGATGCCACGCGTCACGCCGTAGCTGCCGGCTGGCCCGCATTGGTGATCGTGTCGCACAGCTTCGAGATGATGAACCGCAAGCGCGGGACGTCCAATCGCATCGTTCGGTACCGGTTCGAGCAATACTGCGAATGGCTTGCCGGTCAGTCGGCGGCCAGGACCGCGGACTTGCGCGACCCCGGCCTGAACGATTTGCTCGGGTGCGACTCGCTCACCGAGCCCACGCAGCTATTGCGGCACAACCCCACGCGCGAGCTCTTGCGGGTGGGTGAGCAGGCGGTCGCGAATTTGCTGTATTCGCGATGAGACATGCGATCGAAACGCGGTTCGGGACTTGGCGCGGGCTCGTAAGGCTCCTGCTCGCTTACGCGGAAGTCGGCCTCAGGATCGCGCCCTTGCGGCGGCCCGAAGCCAAGGACGTCAAGCGCCTGGTGTTCGTCTGCCACGGCAACATCTGTCGCAGCGCCTATGCCGACGTTCTGGCCCGAAAGTTCGGCGCATCCGCGTCCTCTTTCGGCCTTTCCACCTCGACGGGAAAGCCCGCGCATCCGCCCATTGCCGCCATAGCCGATGCCCGGCACCTCGACCTGCATGGCCATTTGACCACTGCGGTGGAAGACTACCAGCCGCAGCCCGGTGACTACCTGCTCGCGATGGAAGTGCGTCATCTCAGAAAAATTGCGGCCAATCCTGCACTAAGGGCGATTCCGCGCGGATTGCTTGGGTCCTACGGCCGCGTTCCCGTTCCCCACTTGCATGACCCCTACAAGCTCAATCCTGCTTATGCGGAGGTATGCATCACCCGAATTGAAGGTGCGGTAGCGGGTTTGATCAAGACTTACCCTTCCGCGATCGTCTCCGGGTCGAATCGATAAGATCCCCGAAAAACGGCTTCGGGTCGTCTGCGGACCAGACGTAGTACCGGGTCTTCGGATTGAAGAACTCGCCCAGGAATTGCGCGGAGAGGCGCAGCTTCTGCGAAAGCGAAGCCGATTTGTTGGTCAACTGCACCCACAAGTGTTTGACGTCCGGAGCGACGAAGCGAGACCGACCGTCGCGTGACCGCGCTTCGCGATCGGTGCGATCCTCGCGCCCGAACCTGCGATAGTATTCCCAGGCGAATTCGGCGCCGCAGCTCGATGCCAGCGGCAGGCTGCCCCAGAATCTGCCGTTCACTTCCATCAGCCAGTACCTGTGGGTCTGAGGATCGTAGCGATACTCCACCATGGCAGGCCCGCTCCAGTCCATCGCCGCCAGAAGCGCTTCCGAACGCTGCATCTGCTCGGCATGACGATCGAGCGGCAGAGATCTGGCCAGCGACGACACGCCCCCGGTCGGCGGCCATTCCCTGAGGCGTTGATGCTGAAAGCGCAGAGTGGCCTTGCCATCCTGCATCATCAGCATCTGCCCCAGGCCAAACCCGGGGCACCAGGTCTGGACGAGCGGCCATTGGTTCAAGCGATCGTAGCGCCCCAGGATCTGCAGAAGCTGGGACGCGTCCGTCGCATAGTCGACCTTCTCAAACGCGATCCCGGCCGCGTTGAGCTGGTCGAGAATGTCCGGCGGGCTGGGCCACTTCACGGCGACGGGATAATGCAACGAAGCGGCCTTCGCAGCGAAGTCCGAGTCCGGCACGGGCTGCCAGCTATCGGGAACGCTCATCCCCAGCGTCTCTGCAAATTCGAGCGTGCGGCGCTTGTCCAGCACCAGCGCGAGTTGCTCGCTTGCGGGGGAAAGAACCTTGCAGCCGACCAGCTGCGGCGCCAGCTTCGCCAGTTCGATCAAGTGATGTTCGGAAATCGCCATGATCGCGGAGACCCGATGTTCCGCGACGAAGCTGGGAAGCCAGTCCGCCAGCGGCTTGCCGATCGTGGCGAATTTGCGCGTGTATCGCGAGTGTCGGCCAAGCGACAAGGCGCTGCCGCCCAGCGCGAGGACCGGCACGCCATGTCGGCCCAGCTCCCTGATGACCGTGAGCCCGATCGGGCTGTCTGCCCCGAGTACCGCGACTAACTCGTGAGGTGGCATCACACAAAGGACCTTCGGATTGGCTTGGCGTTTACGGTCAATCGCGATGGCTTGCGGCAAACCCCATTCCCGAGAATGGTAAGTCTCTACGGATAAGATTTCGCTAATGCTTCGCCGGGGAGCGGGGCGACTGCGCCGGGGCTGGGCGCTCGCGCAACGTCGCTGTCAGGGCGTGCAGCGCCGCTCCGCCGCTCGCCTGGTCCAGGTCCGCCTGAAGCTGGCGGTACTGGGCGAGGATCGCCGTACCCAGATCGGTCAGGCGAGCGCCGCCGCCCTTGCGGCCGCCCTGGACCGTCTCGACCAAGGGCGAGTGCCAGCAGCGGTTCATCGTATCGACGAGCAACCAGGTGCGGCGATAGCTCATGCCCAGCGCGCGTCCTGCGGCGGAAATCGATCCTTCGCGCGCGAACGCCTCGAGCAAGTCGGCCTTGCCGGGCCCCATGGCGATCTCGTCGTCGCAGAGGATCTGCACCTTGATCTTGCAAGCGGAGTGCGCCCTCGTCATTGCCGCCGCTCAGCCATCTTGCAGTCCGCCAGAGCGCCGTCGCGGATCCGGAGGATGCGGGCGCCCAGCCTTTCCGCTTCATGCCGGTCATGCGTGACGTACAGCACCGGCAGGGCGAATTCGGCGAAGAGTTGCTCGAAATGCGCCAGCAGCGCGGTGCGGGCCTCGCTGTCGAGCGCGGAGAGAGGCTCGTCCATCAGCAGCAGCCGGGGTTGGCACAAGAGCGCCCGCGCCAGCGAAGCGCGCTGCGTCTCGCCACCCGAAAGCCGCGACGGCGTGCGATCGAGCAGCGGTCCGATGCCGGTCAGCGCGATCACGCGGGCGGCGTCGAACGGCCCATCGGGCGCGCGCCTTTGGGCGTAAGCGAGGTTACGGCGTACCGTCAGGTGCGGCAGCAGGCTTCCGCCCTGAAAGACGTAACCCACCGGACGCTGGTGGGGGGGGACGAAGCGGCTCTCGTCCTGCCAGGTCTCTCCGCCGACGCGAACCTCTCCGGGCAATCGTTCGAGCCCGGCGACCGCCCGCAGGATCGTGGTCTTGCCCGAGCCCGAGGGGCCGGTGAGGCAGGTGACGCCGCGTTCCGGCAGACCGAACGCCACCTCGAGCGCGAAATCCCGGCTGACGGGGCCACGCAGTACGATCCGACCGCTCATCGCTCGAGCGCCGAAAACCGCCGGTCGGCGAGGAACAGCAGGAACAGCGCGACGAAGGAGAACACCAGCAACCCTGCGGCGATGCGGTGCGCCGCGGCGAAATCGAGGCTTTCGACAAGGCGGTAGATGCGGGTGGAGAGCACTTCGGTCTCGCCCGGGATGGCGCCGCCGATCATCAGCACGACGCCGAATTCACCGACGGTATGCGCGAAGACGAGGATGGCCGCGGAAACGAAGCCGCGGCGCGCGAGTGGTACGACCACGGTCAGGAAGCGATCGAGCGGCCCGGCGCCCATGGTCGCGGCGATCTCGAGTGGGCGCGTGCCGATGAGTTCGAAAGCGGTGCGTAACGGCTGCACCGCGAAGGGAAGTGAATAGACCAGCGATCCGATCACAAGGCCCTCGAACGTGAACGCCAGCGTGCGAATGCCGAACGGGTGCAGCAGCGCCATCAGCGGGCTGTCCGGCCCCAGCGCCACCAGCACGTAAAAGCCGATGACCGTGGGGGGCAGGACCAGCGGCAGCGCCACCAGCGCGGCGATCAGATCTTTCGTCCAGGACGACGAGCGAGTCAGCCACCAGGCGAGCGGGGTCGCAAGGATCAGCAGCAGGATCGTGGTGATCGCGGCCAGTTCGGCGGTGGTGCGGATGACGAGACCCATCGGCTGGAGGCTTCAGCCCGGCAGGCCATAGCCATAGCGCGCGATGATGGCGCGGGCTGCGGCGGATTTCAGGAATGCGACGAAAGCGGTCGCGGCGGGATTGTCGCTAGCCTTGGCGAGAAGAACCGCCTGCTGCTCGATCGGCGAGTGCAGATCTGCGGGCACCGCCCAGCGCGATCCGCCGGTGGCGCCGACCAGCTGGCTCTGCGCCACGAAGCCGAGGTCGGCGGCGCCGGACGAAACAAACTGAAAGGCCTGGGCGATGGAGGTGCCCCGGACAAGGCGCGGCGCCAGACGCGCGCGCACGCCGAGCCTGTCCATCACTTCGATTGCGGCTTGACCGTAAGGAGCAAGCTGCGGGTCGGCGATCGCGATGCGCGCGAAATTGCCGGTGCGCAGCACGTCTCCCTCCGCATCGACCAGGCCGGCGCGCGCCGAGTACAGTGCCAGCTGCCCGATTGCGTAAGGGAAGAGTCCGGAAGCCGGCGCCAGGCCTTCGGCCACCAGCTGGCGCGGCTTCGCGGCATCGGCGGACAGGAATACGTCAAAGGGCGCGCCTTGGGCGATCTGCGCGTAGAAGGCGCCGGACGATCCGAAGCTCAGGACGGCGGGATCGCCGCGTTCCTGCTGAAAGGCTGCGGCAATCTCTTTTGCGCAGGCCGTGAAGTTCGCAGCCACTGCAACCCGCACGCTGCGCGACGCGGCAGGCTCCGTGCAGGCCGCCACTGCACCGGCCAAGGCAGCGATCAGGAGATTTCGGCGATCGAGTTGCATCGGTGCGAGGCTCCGCGCCGATCAACCAGCGCTATGTTTGGCCGTATACTGCGAAACGCACCGACGTAAAGCTTGCGACTTGGCCAAGTCGGTCGTCGGATCACTGAGACAAACGAAAAGGGCGGCGCCGCAGCCCCGCCCTCCTGTGCGAAATGCGTTCTTTGCCGCCTTATTCGGCCTGCGGTGCGGCCGCGGAGGCATCGCTCGGCAGTCCGCCCAGTTGCGAGACGAGTTGCGTGTACGCATCGAGATAAGCGAGCACGATGACTTGCCCGATCTCGGTGTTCTGATAGCCGCCCCCGCCGACGCCGCCGAACGTGCCGCCGAAGAACCCGCCGCCGCCAGCCCGGAAGCTGACATCCGACTTGCGGGCATAGCCCTCGGTCAGCGCTTCCTCGACCGTGGTCCGCGAGTTGACCACGGAGAGAGTGACGTTGGCCTCGCCCTTCTTGATGTTGAGACCGCCCGCGATTGCCCCGATACCACGGCCGAACAGGCCGCCGACGCCGCCAAGCACGGCGCCAAGCCCATTGCCGCCCGAATTGCGGTTGGCGCTGACGATATCGGGCTGAAGGAAGTAATCCGCCGCCTTGACTTGCCCGCGGCCGATGTTCGAGCCGCGCTGCAGTTCGCCGTTATCGGCAAGCGCGCGCTCCATCGCGCGGTTCTCGAGCGACCGGCCGCGGTTCACCAGGGTGAAGCAACGCGAACGCTGCACGAAGACGCGCAGGATCGCTTCGGGGCTGCCGAGATTGTATTCGCGCCACCACTGACTGTCCGGCTCGACAATGGCGACCGTACCGAGGTTGCGTGCGCAAATCGGAATGTTCTGGGTTCCGCGATCCTGCGCTTTGCGACCGGAAGAACGATCTGCGGCCTCGGCGGTACTTCCGGACATCACGACGGCGATTGCGGCAATCGCACAAGCAAGCTTCTTCATCTTGGTGGCTCCCTCTAAAATCCGCGCGATACTTTGCGCTCCCACAAGCGGATTGATACCCGCAGACAGGATGACTGGAAAGCGCCCGATCTGTGATTTAAACCACTCGCCGGCCGTGCGTTTCTCAGGCGGCGGGGTGAGGAGGCGCAGTCCGAGGATCGACAACCAAGGGCATATTGTCGATCAGCCGCGCCCGCCCGATGCGAGCGGCGACGAGCAATCGAGCGGGACGTTCGGCGAGTCGCTCAATCGGTTCGAGCGAAGCGGCATCGCGAACTTCGGCGTAGTCGACTGCGCTGAAACCGCCCCGGACCAGCTCTCGGCGCAATGTGTCGAGCGCGTCATCGATCGGCGTGCCCGCGACGATCGCCGCAGTCGCCGCGCGCATCGCGGCCGGCAAAGTCGCGGCCTGCGCGCGCTCGCTTTCGGTCAGATAGGCGTTGCGCGAACTCATCGCGAGGCCGTCTGCTTCGCGCACGGTCGGGACGCCGAGAATGCGATCGGCTGCGGGTCGCACGAGATCGAGGTCGCGGGCCATGCGGCGAATCACGGCAAGCTGCTGCCAGTCCTTCTCCCCGAAGAAGGCGAGGTCAGGCCGGACCTGATTGAACAGCTTGCACACCACGGTGGCGACGCCATCGAAGTGGCCCGGGCGTGTTCCGCCGCAAAGCCCTTCGCTGACCCCCGAAACCGAGATGTTGGTGGCATAGCCCGGCGGATACATCTGATCCACGCCGGGCGCCCAGACGAGATCGACTCCTTCCGCTTCGAGCATGGCGCAATCGCGCTCGAACTGGCGGGGATAGGCGTCGAGATCCTCCCCGGCGCCGAACTGCCGCGGGTTCACGAAGATCGACACCGCAACGGTATCGGCTCGCTCCCGCGCCGTTCGCACCAGTTCGAGATGGCCTTGGTGCAGCGCGCCCATCGTCGGGACGAGCGCCAGCGTGCCGGTCCGGCGCAAACCAGCAACGGCAGTTCGCAGTGGATCAAGCTCCTGGACGATTTGCATGGCGCCGCCTGCTCCGATATTCACGTCACGACCGACGCGCCGCTCGCCTTAGCCGGGCAGTGTAGGTTCGGACAACCTTGGAAGGAGCGGGTTTAGCTCGTGACAACCCATCGCATCGTCTTCGCCAACGAGAAGGGCGGTACCGGCAAGTCGACGACGGCCGTGCATGTCGCCGTCGCGCTGGCCTATCAGGGTGCCTCGGTGGCGGCGGTCGATCTCGATCACCGCCAGCGCACCTTGTTCCGCTACCTGGAAAACCGCGTCGAGACCGAGCGCAAGCGGGACATCGCGCTGCCCGGCGCGCGCTTCGCCGTCTACGATGGGGAGAGTACCGCCGAACTCGACGACCTGATGAGCGAAATCTCGGACGGCTACGATTTCCTGATCGTCGACACTCCGGGCCGCGACGATCCGCTGGCACGCCATGTCGCGGCTTCGGCCGATACGCTGGTGACGCCGCTCAACGACAGCTTCGTCGACTTCGATCTGATCGGGCAAGTCGAGAGCGAAACCTTCAAGGTCAAGCGGCTCTCGTTCTACGCGGAGATGATCTGGGAAGCGCGCAAGAAGCGCGGCATGCGCACGATCGAGGACGGTCGGCGCGAGATGGACTGGGTCGTGGTGCGCAACCGCGTGCAGCATGTCGAAGCGCGCAACATGCGCCGCCTCGACGGTGCCTTGCGCGAACTGTCCAAGCGCGTCGGCTTCCGTGTCGCCAGCGGCTTGTCCGAACGCGTCATCTTCCGCGAGCTGTTCCCCTCGGGCCTGACCTTGCTCGACAAGGAGCATCTGGGCGATCTCGGCACCAGCCATCTCGTCGCGCGGCAGGAGCTGCGCCAGCTCGTCGCCGGCCTCAACTTGCCGATGCCCGCGCGCCGCCAGCCCGATCTCGCGTTCGCGGGCTGACGAAACCCCCGAACCATGCTCAAACTCGTCTGGCTGGTGATCCTCGCGGTCTGCGCCTGGCGCCTGTTCTTCGGGCGCTGGCCATGGCAGCGACGGCTGCCGGCGCGCCGGTCCTTCGCCAAGGCGCAGGCGCAAGTCCTGCTCGGCGTGGACGACGGCGCGGATCGTCGCGAGATTCTCGATGCCCATCGTCGTCTGATCACCACGGTGCATCCGGATCGGGGCGGATCGAGCGAAAAGGTGCATGAAGCCAACGCAGCGCGCGATATGCTGCTGGCCGATCTTCCAACCGAATCGCAGGAGCAATGATGAGCTATACGTTCGACCCCACTGTCCTTCGTGAATACGACATTCGCGGGATCATCGGCAAAACCCTGGGCCCGGACGATGCGCGGGCCATTGGGCGGGGTTTCGGAACGCTGATCCGGCGCGACGGCGGCAGCAAGGTGGCCGTCGGCTACGACGGTCGGACAAGCTCGACGATGCTGGAAGACGCCTTGGTCGCCGGTCTCAATGCGAGCGGCGTCGATGCCGTGCGCATCGGCATGGGGCCGACCCCGATGCTCTACTACGCGGAAGCTTCAAGTGAAGACGTGGACGGCGGCATTCAGATAACTGGCAGCCACAATCCCCCCGATTACAACGGCTTCAAGATGGTATTTCGCGGCCGGCCATTCTTTGGCGCGGACATCCTCAAGCTCGGCGAAATGGCAGCCACGGGCGACTGGGACGAAGGCAGCGGCTCGTTCGAGAGCCGCGACATCATCGACGAATACATCATGCGCCTGCTCGAAGGGATCAGCGGCATCGACGCCGAAGCGCTCAAGGCCATGCGGATCGGCTGGGATGCGGGCAACGGTGCCGCCGGCCCCGCGCTCGAGCTGCTGGCGGCGAAGCTGCCGGGCGAACATCACCTGCTCTATACCGAGGTCGATGGCACGTTCCCCAATCATCATCCCGATCCGACCGAGGAAAAGAACCTCGCAGACCTGAAGGCGCTGGTCGCCGAGAAGAAGCTCGATTTCGGCGTGGCCTTCGACGGCGATGGCGACCGGATCGGCGCGATCGATGGCGAAGGCCGGGTGATCTGGGGCGATCAGCTGCTGATGATCTATGCCGAAGATCTGCTCGACATGGTGCCGGGCGCCACGATCATCGCCGACGTGAAAGCGTCGCGCGCGCTGTTCGACACCGTCAAGCAGCATGGCGGCGAACCGCTGATGTGGAAGACCGGGCACTCGCTGATCAAGTCCAAGATGAAGGAAACCGGATCGCCGTTGGCCGGCGAGATGAGCGGGCATGTGTTCTTCGCCCACGAATACTACGGTTATGACGACGCCCTCTACGCCGCCGTGCGCCTGATCGCGGCCAGCGTGCGGCTGGGCAAGTCGGTCACCACGCTGCGCGGCGAGATGCCGCAAATGCTCAACACGCCCGAAATGCGCTTCCAGGTCGACGAAAGCCGAAAGTTCGCGGCGATCGACGAAGTGAAGGAGCGTCTGGCCGGAACCGACGCGCAAGTGATCGCGATCGACGGTGTCCGGGTCAACACGGCCGACGGCTGGTGGCTGCTGCGCGCCTCGAACACGCAGGACGTGCTCGTCGCGCGGGCCGAAAGCGATACCGAAGCCGGGCTCGAGCGTCTGATGGGCCAGATCGACGAGCAGCTTTCGCTGTCCGGCCTCGAACGCGGCCCGCAGGCCGGCCACTAAGCGAAGCGGGACGAAAAAGGGGAGCTGCAAACGCTGCAGCTCCCCTTCTTGCGTCAGCCTTGGCGCCGTTCAGGGCGCGCGGCGTTCGTTACCTGTCGGTCGTGGCGTTCTTGCGATCGCCGATCGCCGCGCTGGCGCCCATGCCGCTCGCGGGCATGCTGGGCGTGCCTTCGCGCACCGTTTCGACGCGCAGATTGTTCTGGACGTGCCGGACGCCGGAGATCTGATCGACCACATCCTCGGCGCGACGCTTGGCCTGACGGGAGTCGACCTGACCGTCGAGCGTGACTTCGCCTTCGCTGACCGACACGCTGATCTTGCGCGCATCGACGCCCCAGTCGTGGGTCAGATGGTCGTTCGCATCTTCGCGGATGCGCTCGTCCGAACGCGTGTAGTTGGACGGGCCGCGGCCGCGATGGTCCATCTCACGCCGGCGCGCGGCATCTTCGTCCCCGAACCAGCTGGCGATTTCGTCGCCGGCCCGATCCAGGAAACCGCGGCTTTCGCCGTAGGAACGCCAATCGTCGTAGTCGCGTCCCTGGTTGGCGCGCGCGGCGTCGCCACCGAAGCGGTTGCGGCCCAAGGTGTCGTACGTCGGACGATAGCCATAGCCGGACGAGCCGCCGATGCCGCCGCCACCGGCGCCGTAGCTATCGCGCCCGCCGTAATCCTCGCTGGTGAAGGATCCGAAATTCTGGCTTCCGGACGCGCTATAGGTCGGGATTTCGTAGCCTTGCTCGGCGCCGCCGCGCCGGCCCTGGCCGCGCGGTTGGGATTGCCAGGAACCGCTGCGATCGTTCCGGTCAGACCGATTGTAGCTCATCCGGTCGCGGTCCAGCTGCTGCGGGCCGCCGTAGCCGGATTCATAGCTGCCTTCGTAGCTGCCGCCCATCTGGGGCGATCCCCGGCCCTGCCAGTCGCCGCCCGACTGTCGGGCATGATCGGCGAACTGGTTCTGCTGGCGCGGACCATCGTCGCGGTCCTGATAATTTCGGTTCTGATATTCGCGGTCGCGGTTGTTCATTGTGTGCTCCATGGCTTGAGTGATCGAGCAGATGGATCGTCCCAGACCCGGGATGCGTCCGGTGTTGCTCATTCGATGCTGATTCAACTTCTTAAGCCCGGCGATGGATCCGCATCTTGACGCAGCCATGCAGCAGGTCGGCGCAGACTGGGCGTCGGAAAGGCTTATTTAACTTCGGGAACCTGCCTCCAGGGGCGCGTGTGCTTGCGTGCCACGCTCTCGCCGCGTAGCCAGAGATCCAAGCTCATGTCCGAGATGCCCCCCGAAATTTCAGCCTGGTTCGCCGCGAAGGATTGGCGGATACGGCGGCATCAGCGCGAGATGCTCGAAGCATCCGACGCGGGCCGGCATGCGCTGCTCGTGGCGGACACCGGCGCGGGCAAGACGCTGGCGGGCTTCCTGCCCACGCTTGCGGATTTCTGTCCTTCGCGGCTTGCGGGCGAGCCTCCGGCCGAGGGCCTGCACACGCTGTACGTTTCCCCGCTCAAGGCGCTGGCGACGGACGTGCAGCGCAACCTGCTCGCGCCAGTCGCGGAGATCGGCCTCGATCTGCGGATCGAGACGCGGAGCGGCGATACGCCCTCCGACCGCAAGGCCCGTCAGCGCGCCCGGCCCCCGCATATCCTGCTCACGACACCCGAATCGCTGTCGCTGCTGCTGAGCTATCCCGAAGCCGAGACGCTGTTTGCCAGCTTGCGCCGTGTCGTGATCGACGAAGTCCATGCTTTCGCCACGGGCAAACGCGGCGATCTGCTGGCGCTGGCTTTGACGCGTCTGCAAGCGCTTGCGCCAGGGATGCAGCGCGCGGCGTTGTCGGCGACCGTGGCCGCGCCGGAAGACTTTCGCGCCTGGCTGGCGCCATGGGGCGAAATCGACGAAGTTACGCTGGTCGCGGGCGAAGAAGGCGCGCCGCCCGACGTTTCGATCCTGCTGCCCGATGAGGAGCGCATCCCCTGGAGCGGCCACGCCGCGACCTGGGCGATCCCGCAGCTCTATGCGCAGATCCGCGCGCATCGCACCACGCTGGTCTTCACCAACACGCGCTTCCTGGCCGAATACATCTTCGAGTGGCTGTGGGATGCCAACGAGGACAACCTGCCGATCGGCATCCACCACGGCTCGCTCTCGCGCGAGGCGCGGCGCAAGGTCGAGGCCGCGATGGCGCGGGGTGAACTGCGGGCACTGGTCTGTACCGCAAGCCTCGACCTCGGCGTCGACTGGGGCGACATCGATCTCGTGGTGCAGATGGGCGCGCCCAAGGGCTCGTCGCGGCTGCTGCAGCGCATCGGGCGCGCCAATCACCGGCTCGACAGCCCGAGCAAGGCGCTGCTGGTGCCCGGCAATCGCTTCGAATACCTCGAAGCGAGCGCGGCGGTCGAAGCGGTCGATCAGGGCCAGCGCGATGGCGAGGACTTTCGCCCCGGAGGGCTCGACGTCCTTGCCCAGCATGTCATGGCGCGGGCTTGCGCCGGGCCGTTCGACAAACGTGCGCTGCTGGACGAAGTGCGCTCCTCGCTGAGCTATGCCTGGCTCGATGAGGAGGCCTTTGCGCGCGTGCTCGATTTCGTCGCCACCGGCGGTTACGCGCTGCGCAGCTACGATCGCTTCCGCCGCATCGTGAAGCAGCGCGACGGCACCTGGCGGCTCAGCCATCCCGAACATGCCGCGCGGCATCGGCTCAATGCCGGCATCATCGTCGACAGCGAGATGCTGGATGTCCGGTTTCGCAATGGGCGCTCGCTGGGCAAGGTGGAGGAGATGTTCGGGGCAAGCCTGAAGCCGGGCGATACGTTTCGCTTCGCCGGCATGGACCTCGAAGTCGAAGCGCTGCGCGATCTCGAACTGGTGGTGCGCGCGGCCAAGAAATCCGCGACCATTCCCAGCTATTCGGGTCAGCGCTTGCCGATTACCGCGCATCTCGCCGAGCGCGTCCGCGCGATGCTTGCCGACCGTGCGGGCTGGGGACGGTTTCCGGACGACGTGCGCGAATGGCTGGAAGTGCAGGCGTGGCGCTCCGAGCTTCCGGTTCCCGGAACGCTCCTGATCGAAAGCTTCCCGCACCGCGAGCTTGCCTACACGACTTACTATACGTTCGAGGGCTGGAACGCGAACCAGTCGCTGGGCATGCTGATTACGCGGCGGATGGAGGATCGCGGGCTCGGGCCGCTCGGTTTCGTCGCGACCGACTATACCCTGGCGGTCTGGGGGCTGAAGGCGGTGGAAGATCCGCTCGCCTTGTTGTCGCCCGACATTCTGACTCACGAATTCGTCGATTGGGTGCAGCAGTCGCACTTGCTGCGCCGCGCCTTTCGCGAAGTGGCGGTAATTTCCGGCCTCGTCGAGCGCCAGCAACCCGGCAAGCGCAAGTCGGGCAGGCAAGTCACGTTCTCGACCGACCTCATTTATGATGTGCTCCGCAAGTACGAGCCCGATCACTTGCTGATCGAAGACGCCTGGGCGGATGCGCGTGCGCGGATGACCGACGTCGGCCGAGTGGGCGATGTCCTCGACCGTGCCGCGCGCGAGATCGTGCATGTGAAGCTCGACCGGATCAGCCCGCTATCGGTGCCGGTCATTTCGATGATCGGGCGCGAAAGCACGCCGGGCGGGGCGGCCGACGATGAACTGCTGATCGAGGCGGAGAGCCTGGCGGCGATGGCGATGCGCACCGATCCTGTCGAGGATCTGGACGAGGAAGAGTAAGTCGATCCTGGCCGCATGCACAAAAAAAGGGGCGGATCGCTCCGCCCCTTCAATTCGATTTCGCTTCGCGTTGACTACTTGCTGAATTCGGCGAACTGCTCGTTGCCGACGAAGCCGAACTTGGTGACCTGCGACTGCTTGATCACGTTCAGCGTCTTGGCCGAAAGTTCGTAGCTGGCCTGCGGGTCGGGCTGGAACTGCAGTTCCGGTTCGACGGGGTAGGTCAGCGATTCCTGCAGCAGCGAAAGCAGCGTGCCGCCATCGATCGGGTTGCCGTTCCACAGGATCTGGTTGTCCGGAGTGAGCACGACCTTGTTCTTGATCGGATCGACGTCCGGCGGCGGCGAATCCGGCGGATTCGCGACCGGGAGGTCGATGTCGATCGAGTGGGTCGCGACCGGAATGGTGATGATGAACATGATGAGAAGGACGAGCATGACGTCGATGAGCGGCGTCGTGTTCATCTCCATCATCGGGGCGCCATCGTCCTTGCCGCCTGACATTGCCATGGATAGTACTCCTGTAACCTGTCCGCGTCAGCCGTTCGGGTCGACCGGGTTCGAGATGAAGCCGACGGTCGGGTAGCCCGAAATCTGCACGTTGTAGATGGCGCCCGCGACACAGCGCCAGGGCGCATCGACGTCGCCGCGGATATGCACCTGCGGAATCGCTTCGGGATTGTTCTTGAGCGCTTCGGGACCGCCTTCGCGCTTGACGATGGCGTCGAGCCGCTTGAACGCCTGATCGCGAAGCTCTTCCGCATCCACCGGCGTGACGTTGTTGAAGTAGACACGGCATTCGCCGTTGCGTGAGGCACCGTTGAAACCGGGTTCGCCCGCGCTGCGACCACTGTCGTCCGTCGTCGAGACGGTCAGCAGCAGGTTTTCGACCTTGTCCTTCGACTCCACCGATTCGATGATCGGGATGCGGAGCTTCTCGATCGTCTGGATGGCAACGGGAACAGCAATCAGGAAGATGATGAGAAGCACCAGCATGACGTCGACGAGCGGCGTCGTGTTGATGTCGGACATCGGTGCTTCGGCACCGCCCCCGCCCGTGGATATCGCCATAGTTGTATCCTAATCCTTGATATGTCTGGGGAGAGGGCGGCGGACCCGCATGCCAGGCCCGCCGCTTGACCCCTAACGCTTCGCAGACGAGGAGCCTGCGAAGCGCGCATGGCCTTGCTTACGGCTTGGCAGGCGTCGCCGGCTTGGCAGCGGGAGCCGCCTTCGGCGCGGCCTTGGCAGCGGACGCCGGGGTGGTGATCACCGCAGGCTTCACTGCACCACGCGAGGTGATGTTGGCGAGGACGTCGCTCGAGAAACCGGTCAGCAGCTCGGCGATCCGCTTGTTGCGGCTCTGCAGGTAGTTGTAGGCGAGCACCGCGGGAACCGCGACGAGCAGACCGAGCGCGGTCATGATGAGAGCTTCACCGACCGGACCCGCGACCTTGTCGATCGAGGCCGAACCGGCGAGGCCGATGGCGATCAGCGCGCGGTAGATGCCGACGACGGTACCGAACAGGCCGATGAACGGCGCGGTCGCACCGACGGTGGCGAGGAACGGCAGACCCGAAGCGAGGCGGGCGTTGACCGAAGCTTCCGAACGAGCCAGCGAACTGTGCATCCAGTCGTGCGCTTCAAGCTGATCGGTCATCTTGGCGTGCTGTTCTTCAGCGGCCAGACCATCGTCGACGAGCTGACGCCATGCGCTGTTCTTGTCGAGCTTCGACGCGCCTTCGCGCAGCGTCGGAGCTTTCCAGAAAGTCGAACGCATCGAATTGTACTGACGCAGGATCTTCGACTGCTCGAACCACTTGGTGAACAGGATGTAGAACGAACCGAAGGACATGATGCCCAGGATGATGACGGTCGCATAGGCGATGAAACCGCCCTGCTCGAGAGCTTCGGCGAAACCGAACTTGTTCTGCGGCGCGCCCTGACCGGCGGCGGCAAGAATATCGACGATAAGCATGCGGGTAGTCCTCTCAAGAAAAAGGTGCAGGTCGGATGGCCGCCCCGGTCAGGGCAGCCATCGGGATCAGTCCGGTATCACCCACCGGATGCGGTTCGAGTAAGTGCCCTGGACTTCCTGGCCATTCTGCAAGGCTGGCTTGAAGCGGGCGCGACGGCTCACGTTCTTGCACGTCGCCTCGTCGAGATCGGGATGCCCGCTCGAACTGGTGATCGTACAGTTGGTGACGCGGCCGTCTGGGCCGACGGTAACGCGGAACCCGGTGGTTCCGGTACGTTCTTCACGAAGCGCGCGCGACGGGTAGTCGTTCGCGGTCGCCCAGTTACCGGGATTGCCACGAGGCTGAGGATCCGAAGTCGGACCCTTGGGTGCCGGCGGCGGCGGGGCCGGCGGCGCAACGACCGGCGCAGCCGGAAGTGCGATAACCGGCGCCGGCGGTGGCGCAACGGTGACCGTGTTGATCGGCGGTGGCTTGGTCGCCACGTTGATCTTCACGGGCGGTGCGACAGGCGGCGGCGGCGCTTCTACCTTCGGTTGCTCCGGAGGTGGTGGCGGCGGTTCTTCCTTCTTCACTTCTTCCTTGATGTCGACGGTCGTCACCTTTGAGATCACCTTCTTCGCCGCTTCGTAGGCGAGGCCGGTGACGAGCGCGTAAAGCAGGAAAACGTGAAGCAGAAGAACGACTATGAAAGCGGCAAGCTTGTTACCGCTCATCTTCTGGTCAGCGTAGGCCATTCAGTCGCATCACTCCATCACTAAACTGCCACGGGGCAAGCCCCGGAACCGCATGAACCGGACGCATTGCGTCAAATCCATGACGAAACCCAAAAAAGTGTCCACCCTGACGGCTAACGACCTGCCGATAAAGTCACTCGCACGACCGGCAGGCCGTGAGGCGAATTCTTGTCACGCCCCGATTTTGGGCATTCCTTAGCGAGCGTGTGGTCGCCGCGCAATGTCGAATCGGCTTTAGGCTGGGTTAACCTTCGATTCAGGGTGGTCCAGGTGCAATGTTCCGGCAGCACTATCGACGCGGTTGCGACCCGTCGTGTAGGCATGACTTGAAGCAGACCAGGAAAGACCGGGACATGCCGAAGACCCCCATAGCCAAGCCACTGAAATCCCTGGTCGCAGGGGCGTTTTTGGCGGCTCTGCCCGTGTCCGCGTTCGCCCAGCCGGCTGCCCCCGTGCCGTCCGGTCCGACTTATGCCGACCTCGCGGACCTCGCCGATTCGGCGCCGCTCGTGATCAAGGCCAATGTCCGCAAGGCGATAAAGGTTAAAAATGAGCGCGCGCCGGGATTGCGGCCAGGCCGGGCCCGCTATTACGTCGAGGCGCGTACGACAGCGCTGTTGTCCGGCGCTTCCGCGATCGGAGAATCGCTCGCCTACCTGGTCGATCTGCCGCTGGACGCGCGCGGCAAGGCGCCTTCGCTCAAGAAGCAGGACGTCATCATCTTCGCGCGCCCCGTTCCCGGGCGGCCCGGCGAGCTGCAGCTGGTGAAACCCGATGCGCAACTGTTCGCGAGCCAAGCCAACGAGGCGAAAGTGCGCGAAATCATCACGGCGCTGCTGTCTCCCGCAACGCCCGCAAAGGTGACCGGTGTGCGCGAGATTATTTTCGTTCCGGGGACGCTCGCGGGCGAAGGCGAGACCCAGATGTTTCTGTCCACCGTGGACCGGTCGGCGGCGTCGATCACCGTGCGCCACGAGCCGGGCCGGCCGCCGCTGTGGGGCGTCTCGTTTTCCGAACTGGTCGCAGACGTCAGCCGCCCGCCGGAGCGCGGTACGATCGAATGGTACAGGCTGGCCTGCTTCCTGCCGCAGATGCCGCCGCCCGGTGCCAACCTGTCCGAAAGCGCCGCTGCCCGGCAGCAGGCGGAGACGGATTATCGGCTCGTGATCGACGCGCTCGGCCCTTGCGACCGGACGATTTCGTAACCCGGACCTCGCCTCCGAGACTTTGCTGCAAGCCTCTGGCCTTTCGGGCGCGCCTCGCCTAGGCGCGCTGCCGGAAAGGACTGACATGGCTGAACCGCTCAAGATCGCACTTGCTGGACTGGGGACCGTCGGAACCGGCGTAATCCGGCTGATCGAGACCAATGCCGAACTCATTTCGCGCAGGGCCGGGCGTCCGATCCGGATTACCGCGGTGAGCGCGCGCGATCGCAGCAAGGATCGCGGCATCGATCTTTCGGCCTACGAGTGGGACGACGATCCCACCCGGCTCGGCAACCGCGCGGATGTGGATGTGGTGGTCGAGTTGGTCGGCGGGTCGGACGGTCCGGCACTCACGCTCGCCCGGAACACGATCGCGGCAGGCAAGTCGCTGGTGACCGCGAACAAGGCGATGATCGCGCACCACGGGCTCGAGCTCGCGGCGGCGGCGGAGCAGGCGGACGTGGCGCTGAAGTTCGAAGCGGCCGTGGCCGGCGGCATTCCCGTGATCAAGGGATTGAGCGAAGGCGCGGCGGCGAATCAGATCGATCGCGTCTACGGAATCCTCAACGGCACCTGCAATTACATCCTCTCCACCATGGAAGACACTGGCGCCGATTTCGGCGACGTGCTCGCCGAAGCGCAGCGGCTCGGGTATGCCGAAGCCGATCCGACGTTCGACGTCGAAGGCGTGGACGCGGCGCATAAACTTTCGATCCTGGCCGCGATCGCCTTTGGCACGAAGCTGCGGTTCGACGCCGTCGAGACTTCGGGCATTTCGCGAATCATGGCGGTCGATATCGCCCAGGCCCGCACGCTGGGCTACGTGATCCGCTTGATAGGGGTTGCCGAAGCGGCGTCCCCCAGTGGCAAACCGGGGCTGTTCCAGCGCGTGCGCGCGCATCTGGTGGCTTTCGATCACCCGCTCGCCCATGTCGACGGGGCGACCAACGCGGTCGTCGCCGTAGGCAATTTCATGGGTCGCTTGCTGTTCCAGGGCGCCGGCGCCGGCGACGGCCCCACCGCAAGCGCCGTGGTCGCCGATCTCATCGACATCGCGCGCAATGACTGGGGCGTCGGTTTCTCGATGCCTTCGGGGGAACTGCGCGAGATGGCCCCGGCCGCCAGCGGGGAGCGACGCGGTCGCGCCTATCTGCGGTTCATCGTGCCCGACCGGCCCGGAGTGCTCGCCGACATCACGGCGGCCATGCGCGATGCGGGCGTTTCGATCGAAAGCATGATTCAGAAGGCGCGGGACGACCGGACGGGCGAAGTCATGCTCGCCCTGGTCACGCACGAGGGCCCCGAATCCTGCGTCGAGGAGGCGCTGCGGATCCTCGAGGGCTCGGAGAGCCTCAACGCCCCGCCGCTGGTCCTCAACATTCTCGACAACTGATGGCTTGGCCCCTCAGGGCGCGCGCTTCTCGCCCCTGCCGATGAGGTCTGCGTCCGAACCGGCGGGGGCATCGGGAATCGCCTCCAGATCGACGAAATAGGCCGGGCCTTTGGGGCAGGGCGGGATGAAGCATCCGCGCGCCGCGGTGAAGCCGGGGTATTTCGGCTCGAGGTCGGGCGGCCGGATCGAGCCGTCGTTCAGCGCCTGCGAGGACAGCGGGTCGACGTCGCTCGTCGATTGCGCCCGGAACCGGCTGTCATCCTGCGCGCAAACGACGATTTCGCCGCTGGCCGCGCGCTCGTAGCATTCCGTCCGCGAGCGGGTGGTCGAATAGGCGCCTTGCGATCGCAGCATCATTTCGGCGATCTCACGGTCCTTCGATCCGGCATCGGCCGGCGCCTGGGCCAAGGCCGGCGTTGTGAAGAACATAGCCGCCAGGGCAAAAGGAATTGGCGCGCAATTTCTCGACAATTTCATTTCCCCTGTCTAAGCGCTCCGAAGAACGACCTCCCAGCGCCTTAATCCGGACTGAACATGACCAGCAAGACACCCCCTTCAAGTCAGGTACTCGACCGTGTCCTCGTTCTCGAGATGGTACGCGTCACAGAAGCGGCGGCGATCGCCGCGTCAAGCCTCATCGGCCGGGGGGACGAGAAGGCGGCCGACCACGCCGCGGTGGAGGCCATGCGCGAAGCGTTCGACGAACTCTACATGGACGGCACCGTGGTGATCGGCGAGGGCGAGCGCGACGAGGCGCCGATGCTCTACATCGGTGAAAAGGTCGGCGGTGCTCCGGGCGGCGGCCCCAAGATCGACATCGCGCTCGATCCGCTCGAGGGAACCACGATCACCGCTAAGGCCGGACCCAACGCGCTGGCCGTGCTCGCGGCGGCCGAGGAAGGGTGCCTCCTCAACGCGCCCGACGTCTACATGGAAAAGCTGGCGATCGGCCCCGGCTATGAGCCCGACGTAATCGATCTGGACAAGTCGCCGACCGAGAACGTCAAGTCGTTCGCGAAGGCCAAGGGCGTGGCGCCGAACGAAGTGATCGTCTGCGTGCTCGACCGTCCGCGCCACGAGGCGCTGATCGCGGAATTGCGCTCGATCGGCTGCGGCATCCAGCTCATTCCCGACGGCGACGTGGCGGGCGTGATCGCAGTGACCGACGAGGACACCACGATCGACATGTACATGGGATCGGGCGGCGCGCCCGAGGGCGTGTTGGCCGCCGCGGCGCTGCGCTGCGTCGGCGGACAGTTCCAGGGCCGCCTGCTGTTCCGCAACGACGACGAGCGCGCGCGCGCGCGCAAGTGGGGCATCGAGGATCTCGACAAGATCTACCACTTGCAGGACCTCGCCAAGGGCGACTGCATCTTCGCGGCGACGGGCGTCACCAACGGTTCGTTGCTTCAGGGCGTCAAGCACCTCAAGGGCGGCCGCATGACGACCGAGAGCGTTGTGATGCGGGCGAGCTCCGGCACGGTCCGCTGGATTCAGGGCGAACACCGCAAGGGCCCAAGCCCGTTCGGCTGATCGGGCAAGGCGCGCCGGGGAAACTGCGGTCGCGCGATATTGCAATTGGGTGACTCTCGGCTAGACGCGGGCACGGCAAGGCCCTGAAGGGCGTAAGCGGGGATTCGCGATGAAGATCATGTCCGGCAACAGCAATCTGCCGCTGGCGCGAGCGGTTGCCGGGTATCTCGAATTGCCGCTGACCGATGTCAGCGTCCGGCGATTCGCGGACGAGGAAGTCTTCGTCGAGATTCATGAGAACGTGCGCGGCGAAGACGTCTTCGTCGTTCAGCCGACGAGCTTTCCGGCCAACGACAACCTCATGGAACTGCTGATCTGCATCGATGCCCTGCGGCGGGCTTCGGCGAAGCGGATCACCGCCGTGGTGCCCTATTTCGGCTATGCCCGGCAGGATCGCAAACCCGGCCCGCGCACGCCGATCTCGGCCAAGCTGGTCGCGAACCTGATCACCGAGGCGGGCGCCGATCGCGTGCTGTCCGTCGATCTGCACGCCGGGCAGATCCAGGGCTTCTTCGATATCCCGACCGACAACCTGTTCGCGGCACCGGTCATGTCCGCCGATATCCAGGCGCGACTCGGCGGCGAGAACCTGACCGTGGTTTCGCCGGACGTCGGCGGCGTGGTGCGGGCTCGCGCGCTGGCGAAGCGGCTGGACAACGCTCCGCTGGCGATCGTCGACAAGCGTCGCGACCGACCCGGCCAGTCCGAAGTGATGAACATCATCGGCGAGGTCGACGGCCGCGCCTGCATCCTGATCGACGATATCATCGATTCGGGCGGCACCTTGTGCAACGCCGCGCAAGCCCTGCTCGATCAGGGCGCGGCGAGCGTGACCGCCTACATCAGCCACGGGGTGCTTTCGGGAGGCGCCGTGGCGCGCGTCGCGAACTCGGCGCTGACCGAGCTCGTCATTACCGATTCGATCCTGGCGAACGATGCCACCCGCGATTGCGAGAAGATCCGCATCCTGACGATCGCGCCGCTGCTGGGGGAAGCGGTCCGCCGCATCGCCGACGAGAGCTCGGTCTCCAGCCTGTTCGACTGAATTTCCGTTACTCCCAGGGCCGCGCCTTGCCGGGCTCGATCCGCTTGAGCATTTCCAGTCGCCCGGCCTGACGCAATTCCAGCGCCAGCGTCATGAGCAGTTGCGGCCGTTCGACGAACTGGCGCGGCGACATTCCGAAGAACTGACTGAATTCGCGGATGCGGTGGCTGTCGTCGTAATAGCGCAGCGCGATCTCGTCGCCCTCGCTGCCGTCGGCCACGCCGCGCAGATGGCTTGCCATATCGAGCGCACGCGCACGTCGCAGGACCTGTTTGGGCGACATCCCGAAATCGCGGCGGACGATTCGTTCGAGTTGCCGCCGATCAACCCCGCACCGCTCCGCCGCCTCGACGATGCTGACCGATGGGTCCGTCATCGCGATGGCCTCGAAGCAGGCCGTCGCCGGATGAGTTTGGGCATCGACCCGGTCTGCGAGCCGTTTTCGGATGGCATCTTCGATCGTAAGCAACCATTCTTCCGGCGATAGGTCATCCGTGAAAATGTCGGCGGGAGACAGATCCCGGTTCGAGAGCTCCGTGATTGGCGATATCTTGTTGAGATATTCGGCGACCTTTTGGCCGCGAAACGCCGAAAAAGCTCCAGGCCGGATCATGAAGCCGAGGCTGACGAAACCGTCGCGCACCTGCACCGGCATGCGATGTGTCTGGGGACCGAAAAACAATACGGCCTGGCTGAACCGCCTGGGACCGCCAGCGGTTTCGGCCTGCCAGGTTCCCGACAACTTGATGCGGACCGCCGCACAATCGGTGAGCAGACCGCAACTGATGACCTCGTCCCCAAGATCGACTTTGGTAACATAGAGCCGAGCGATCCACGGGGCGAGGTCCGGTGCCGGCGCGCGGTTGTAGGAAATCGGCTGTCCATCGCGCGTGTGCGCGATGGAAGGTTTCAACGCCTGACCATTCTTGTGTGTACCAGTCAACACTAAACTGATTTTCACCCTCAAGTTGTGTTGGGGTAACGCCCGTAATTTATCTGATATTGACAGTATTCAAGGCAGGTCTTGCGGCTCGCACGTAAACTTTATTAAGCCTTGTTAGTCATTTCGGTCAACACTTGACCGACCGCGCGTTGCACCGCCACACAGGCGGCATGACCATGAATGACGATATCGCGCTCGCGCTGCGCCTCGCCGATGCGGCCGGCGCTGCGATCCGGCCCCACTTCCGCTCGGGGATCGGCTCGGAGCGCAAGCAGGATGCCTCGCCGGTTACGGTCGCCGATCGCGAGGCCGAAGAGGCCATGCGGCGAATCCTGACCGCCGAAGTTCCTCGCGATGGCGTCATTGGCGAGGAATTCGGCGAGAAGCCGGGCGAGACCAATCGGCAGTGGGTGCTCGATCCGATCGACGGCACGGTGTCGTTCATCGCCGGGCGCCCGATCTTCGGCACGCTGATCGCGCTGCTCGTCGATGGCTTTCCCGTGCTGGGCGTCATCGACCAGCCGATCGCGAAAGAGCGCTGGATCGGCGCGTCCGGGCAACCGACCACGTTCAACGGGGCGCCGGTCCGCACGGCCGCGTGCAAGGATCTGGCCGATGCCAGCATCGCCACCACGGGGCCGCACTATTTCGACGACCACCAAGGCGCCCACTTCATGGCGCTGGCCGCCCGCACCGATCATCGCCGGATGGTGATGGGCGGGGATTGCTACAACTACGGCCTGCTCGCTTGCGGTCATATCGATCTGGTCTGCGAGGCGGGGCTCAAGCTGTACGACTTCGCTGCCCTCGTCCCGGTGGTGGAAGGCGCCGGCGGCACCATGTGCGACTGGAACGGCGATCCCCTGCATGCGGGGTGTGACGGCCACGTCCTCGCGATCGGCGATCCGGCGCGGCTCGAGGATGTGATCGAGGCGCTCGCCTGCGATCACTGAGGTCGGGGCGATGCGCATCGACCTGTTCGTGTACGGGACGCTGCAGCCCGAACTCGACACAAGGATGAGCCGCTGGCTCAGGCCTTTCGTGGCCGAGGCGCAGCCGGCGAGCGCGCCCGGCACACTCTATGCCATCGCGGCCGACGACCATTGGTATCCCGCCCTGGTGCCAGGGATCGGCCGGGTCGAAGGGACACTGCTGCGCCTTGCCTTCGCGCGCGGGGACCTGGCGCGGCTCGACTGCTTCGAAGGGCGGGAATACCGGCGCGGAGCCGTGCGCACCGTGTGTCGCGGCGGGTCTCGGCGCACGGCGCAGGCGTATATCTGGAACGGCGCGCTGCCGTCCGCTGCCCGGCCGATCCGCAGCGGAAACTTCTCCTCCTGGCTCAAGGCGACCGGATCGGCAGCCTTCGCGAGGACGCGCAACGGGACCTGATTGCGCGTCGGGCGCCCGTTCCGCTTGCTTTATCGGCAAGACCTGACTAAAGGCGCGCCCTTCAATCGACACGCGAGAAATCCCCTAA
Organism: Novosphingobium aquimarinum; assembly: GCF_009746585.1. Taxonomy (GTDB): domain Bacteria; phylum Pseudomonadota; class Alphaproteobacteria; order Sphingomonadales; family Sphingomonadaceae; genus Novosphingobium; species Novosphingobium aquimarinum. The sequence goes on along the minus strand of NZ_WRPO01000006.1, from coordinate 123,771 downwards.
TCGGACGACTCACTGTCCTGCCTGGCGAAAAGGGCTGCCACGGCCGGATCGACGTGTCCCTTACAAGGAGACCGAAATGCCCAAGCTGAAGACCAAGAGCGGTGTGAAGAAGCGCTTCAAGATCACCGCGACGGGCAAGGTGAAGCACGGCGTCGCCGGCAAGCGTCACCGCCTGATCAGCCATAACGGCAAGTACATCCGCCAGAACCGCGGCACCGAAGTCATTTCCGACGCCGATGCCAAGGTCATCAAGAAGTGGGCGCCCTACGGGCTCAACTGAGGAGTACTAGCCAATGTCCCGTATCAAACGTGGCGTGACCACACGCGCCAAGCACAAGCGTATTCTGGATCAGGCCAAGGGTTACCGCGGCCGCCGCAAGAACACGATCCGCGTCGCGCGCCAGGCTGTCGAAAAGGCCGGCCAGTACGCCTATCGTGACCGCAAGGTGAAGAAGCGCAACTTCCGCGCCCTTTGGATCCAGCGCATCAACGCCGCGGTTCGCGCCGAAGGCCTGACTTATTCGCAGTTCATCCACGGCACCAAGCTCGCCGGGATCGAACTCGACCGCAAGACGATGGCCGATCTGGCGATGAACGAAAGTGCGATCTTTAGCACCGTCATCGCGCAGGCCAAGAAGGCGCTGCCGGCGTAAGCCGAAGCTCTTCGCTGACGACAGCAAAGGGGCGCGGTCCGGCAAGGATCGCGCCCCTTTTCGTTTTCAGCTCTCTTCTTCGTCATTCCCGCGAAAGCGGGAACCCATCTCCGGACCCAGCCCATGCGGCCTGATCTGCAGCCGATGGTCTATCTTCTGGCCTCACACCGCCAGGGCACGCTCTATTGCGGGGTCACATCGAACCTGCCGGCAAGGCTCCACCAGCATCGCGAAGGCTTGCTAGATGGGTTCACGAAGGACTACGGCGTGCGGCGCCTCGTCTGGTTCGAACCGCACGAGACGATGGAATTTGCGATAACGCGCGAGAAGCGGATCAAGAAATGGAACAGGGCGTGGAAGATCGCCCTGATCGAGGAAACGAACCCGGACTGGCGGGATCTGGCGATCGATATGGGGTTTGCTCCCTTGGCATCGGGCCGGGTTCTTCGCCGCTAGCGCCGGAGATGGGTTCCCGCCTTCGCGGGAATGACGATTCGGGGATGAATGTGATCGATAGCAATCAGGTGATCGAACGGATCGCCCTCGCCGCCACCGCCGAGGATGTCGAAGCGCTGCGCGTGGAGTTTCTCGGCAAGCAGGGCTCGATCTCGGGCCTGCTCAAGACGCTGGGCAAGATGACGCCCGAGGAGCGGCAGGTCGAAGGCCCGAAGATCCATGCGCTGCGCGAAACCGTGACCGAGGCGCTGGCCGCGCGCAAGGCCGCGTTCGAGACGGCCGCGCTCGAAGCCAGGCTGGCGTCGGAAACCATCGACCTTTCGCTGCCCGCGCCCGATGGCCCTCGCGGTACGGTGCACCCGATCAGCCAGGTGATGGACGAACTCGCCGAGATTTTCGCCGACATGGGCTTCGCGGTCGCCACCGGTCCCGAGATCGAGGACGACTGGCACAACTTCACCGCGCTCAACATGCCGGAAAGCCATCCGGCGCGCGCGATGCACGATACCTTCTACTTCCCGGACCGGGACGAGAAGAACCGCGAGATGCTGCTGCGCACGCACACATCGCCGGTGCAGATCCGCTCGATGATCCAGCAAGGCGCGCCGCTGCGCGTGATCGCGCCGGGCCGGGTCTACCGTTCGGACAGCGATGCGACGCACACCCCGATGTTCCACCAGATCGAGGGCCTCGTGATCGACAAGGGCATCCACCTCGGCCACCTCAAGTGGACGCTGGAAACCTTCCTCAAGGCCTTCTTCGAGCGCGAGGACATCGTCCTGCGGCTGCGGCCCAGCTACTTCCCCTTCACCGAGCCTTCGGTCGAGGTCGATGTCGGCTATTTCAACGAAGGGGGACGCCGCGTGGTTGGCGGCTCGGGCGATGCGCCGGGGCATGCCTGGATGGAAGTGCTCGGCTCGGGGATGGTCAATCGCCGCGTGATCGAGTTCGGCGGGCTCGATCCCGATCAGTGGCAGGGCTTTGCGTTCGGCACCGGCGTCGACCGGCTCGCCATGCTGAAATACGGCATGGACGACCTGCGTGCCTTCTTCGACGGCGACGTGCGCTGGCTGTCGCACTACGGCTTTTCCGCTCACGACGTTCCGACCCTGTCGGCCGGCGTCGGCACCCCCGCTTGAGCAGGGACGACACGACATGAAATTCTCGCTTTCCTGGCTCAAGAGCTACCTCGAAACCGACGCTTCGCTCGAAGAGATCGCCGCCAAGCTCAACGCCATCGGCCTCGAAGTCGAAGGCATCGAGGATCCGGCGGAGAAGCTTGCCGGCTTCCGTGTCGCCAAGGTGCTGACGGCGGATCGTCATCCCGATGCCGATAAGCTGCAAGTGCTCACGGTCGATACCGGCGATGGCGCGCCGCTTCAGGTGGTTTGCGGTGCGCCCAATGCGCGCGCGGGGATGACCGGCGTGCTCGGCCTACCCGGCGCCGTGGTTCCGGCGAACGGCATGGTGCTGAAGAAGTCGGCGATACGCGGTGTCGAATCGAATGGCATGATGTGCTCGGTGCGCGAACTCGAGCTGGGCGAGGAGCATGACGGCATCATCGAATTGCCGGGCGATGCTCCCGTCGGTACCAGCTTCGCGGACTATCACGGCGCCGATCCGGTGATCGATGTTGCGATCACGCCGAACCGGCCCGACTGCATGGGCGTCTACGGCATCGCCCGCGATCTTGCGGCGGCAGGGCTGGGTACGCTCGAGCCGCTTCCCGAGGTCGAGGACCTGACGACGTTCGATTGCCCGGTCGAGATCCGCACCGACGATTCCGAGGGCTGCCCCGCCTTCTACGGCCGCGTCGTGCGCGGCGTGAAGAACGGGACCTCGCCGCAGTGGCTGCAGGACCGGCTCAAATCCGCCGGGCAGCGCCCGATTTCGGCGCTGGTGGATGCGACCAACTATCTGATGCTGAGCTATGGCCGTCCGGCGCATGCCTACGATCTCGCGAAACTGACCGGCGCGGTCGTGGCGCGGCGCGCGCGCGACGGAGAGACGGTGCAGGCGCTGAACGAGAAGACCTACACGCTCGACGGTGAAATGACCGTGATCGCCGACGACGCCGGCGTCCATGACATCGCCGGCATCATGGGCGGCGAACACTCGGGCTGCACCGAGGAGACAACCGATATCCTGCTCGAGATCGCCTACTTCGATCCCGAGCGCATCGCGCGCACCGGTCGCAAGCTGAACCTCACCTCGGACGCGCGCCAGCGCTTCGAGCGCGGCGTCGATCCGGGTTTCCTCGGCCTCGCGATGGAGCAGCTGACGAAGCTCGTCCTCACGCTGTGCGGTGGCGAGGCTTCGGATGTGGTGATCGCCGGCGCTGCGCCCGATGTTCCGAAAATCGTGCATTTCGCCCCGGCGCTGACCGAAAAGCTTGGCGGCGTGGCGGTCGAGGCGGGCGAGCAGAAGCGCATCCTCGAAAGCCTCGGCTTCTCGGTCGTCGGCGAAGAGGCAAACTGGGACGAGAGCTGGGCCGTGACCGTGCCCGGCTGGCGACCGGACATCGACGGCGCAGCCGATCTCGTCGAGGAAGTCGTGCGCATCCATGGTCTCGAGAACGTCGCCAGCGTGGCGCTGCCGCGCGCCGATGGTGTCGCGCGCCCGACCGCCACCCCGGCGCAGAAGCTGGAACGCCGCGTGCGCCGCGCGGCTGCGGCGCGGGGTCTGCACGAGGCGGTGACCTGGTCGTTCCTTCCCGAAGCCGAGGCCGACGCTTTCGCGCAAGGAAATGGCGGCGTCTGGACGCTCGCCAACCCGATCAGCGAGGACATGAAGGCGATGCGCCCCTCGCTGCTGCCGGGGCTGCTCTCGGCCGCCAAGCGCAACCTCGATCGCGGTGCGACCGCGCTGCGGCTGTTCGAGATCGGCCGCCGCTATCTGCGCGGGGAAGGCGGCGCGAGCGACGAGAAGCTGACGCTCGGGCTGGTGCTCGCAGGCGACAAGACGCCGCGCGGCTGGGCGACCGGCAAGGCGGCTGCGTTCGATGCCTACGACGCCAAGGCCGAAGTGCTGGCGCTGCTCGCCGAGGCCGGCGCGCCGGTCGATAAGCTGCAAGTGATGGGCGAGGCGGGGCCGCAATTCCATCCGGGGCAGTCGGCGACCTTGCGGCTCGGCCCCAAGAACGTGCTCGCCCGCTTCGGCATGCTGCATCCGTCGACCGCGAAGCAGTTCGACATCGAGGGGCCGGTGGCACTGGCCGAAATTCATCTCGATGCCATCCCCGCGAAAAAGGGCGCCGCGAGCTTTGCGCGCACGGCTTATGCGCCGCCCGCACTGCAAGCGGTGACGCGGGACTTCGCGTTCCTCGTGCCGGTCGAGGTGCCCGCGGGCGATCTCGTGCGGGTGGTGCAGGGCGCGGACAAAGCGAACATCGTCTCTGCCCGGCTGTTCGACGATTTCCGCGGCGCGGGCATTCCGGAAGGCCGCAAGTCGCTGGCGATCGAAGTGACGCTGCAGCCGCTCGAGAAGAGCTACAAGGAGGACGACCTCAAGGCGATCTCGCAGCGCGTGACCGAGGCGGCCGCCAAGCTGGGTGCCGAGCTGCGCGGATGAGCGGTCTCGTTGCCATCGGGACCAGCGATCTCACCGCGCGGATCAACCCGCTGGGGGCGGAACTGTGGTCGCTCGTCGACGCGCAGGGGCGCGAATACATGACCGATGCCGATCCGAGGTTCTGGACCGGCCATGCGCCGGTGCTGTTCCCGATCGTCGGCGAACTGCGTGGCGGCATGTATTCGCTCGACGGCAAGGAATACCCGCTGACGCGGCATGGCTTCGCGCGCCGCTCACACTTCGAACTGGTCGAGCATCGCGATGATCTGACGCGCTTCCGCCTGACAGACAGCGCCGAAACCCGCGCGGTCTATCCGTTCGCCTTCGTGCTCGAACTGACGTTCCGGATTGACGGCATGCGGCTGAAGCTGGAAGCCTCGGTGCGCAATCCCGGTGACGCGCCCCTGCCTTTCAGCTTCGGCTTCCACCCCGCCTTCGCCTGGCCGCTGCCGGACGGCGGGGAAAAGCTGGCGCACCAGATCGTTTTCGCCTGCGACGAACCGCTCGACATCTGGCGGCTCGATGCCAATGGTTTGATCGCGCATGACGAGAGTTCTCCCATCGTGGGCGATCGTTTGTCGCTGCGCCCCGAGCTGTTCGAGGACGATGCGATGATCCTCGATGACTTGCGCAGCCGCCACTTGCGCTATGAAAGCCAATCCGGAGCCCCGCGCATCGAAGTGGCCTTTCCCGACACGCCTTATCTCGGCATCTGGCAGAAGCCCGGCGCGGGTTACATCTGTATCGAGCCGTGGCAGGGGCTGGCCGATGATGCCGATTTCACCGGCGACTTTCGCGAGAAGCGCGGGATCGTCAATCTGCCGCAGGGCGAGGTCCACACCATGCGCGTGGACATGACCGTGGTGACCGCTGACTAGGAGCCTGACAATGAAAACCGCGCTCGTGACCGGGGCGACCTCGGGAATTGGCGAGGCCTGCGTCCGCGCCTTCGCCGCCGCCGGCTGGCGCGTGATCGGCACCGGGCGCCGCGAAGACCGGCTCCAGGCGCTGTGCGACGAATTGGGCGCCGACGTCTTCCACCCTTGCGTCTTCGACGTGCGCGACGAGGCCGCGCGCGACCGCGCATTGGAGGGGCTGCCGGAGGCTTTCGCGGGCATAGACTGCCTAGTGAACAATGCGGGCCTGGCGCTTGGGCTGACCGATGCGCAGGAGGCCGATCTCGACGATTGGCGCACGATGATCGACACCAACGTTACCGCGCTCGTTTCGATGACGCACAAGCTGCTGCCGGGGCTGATTGCGCGCAAGGGGGCGATCGTGATGCTGTCTTCGGTCGCCGCGACCTATCCCTACACCGGCGGCAACGTCTACGGCGGCACCAAGGCGTTCGTGCGCCAGTTCGCGCTGGGATTGCGGTCGGACTTGTCGGGCACCGGGGTGCGCGTCACGTCGATCGAGCCGGGCATGGTCGAGACTGAATTCACCACCGTGCGCAACGGCGGCGATCAGGCGGCGTCGGATGCGCTCTATGCGGGGGTCAATCCGCTGACCGGCCAAGACATCGCCGAGATGGTGCTGTGGGTCGCGAGCCAGCCGCCGCACGTCAACATCAACGCGATGGAAGTGATGCCGGTCAACCAGAGCTTCGCAGGCTTCAAGGTCGCGCGCGAGACCTAAGGACGTTGCGGCCCGGCGCCGGTGGTCCTAAGTGCGCGCGATGACCAATTCGCGGCGCACCTTCGCCATCATTTCGCATCCAGACGCGGGCAAGACCACGCTGACCGAGAAACTGCTGCTGCAAGGCGGCGCGATCCACCTTGCCGGGCAAGTGAAGGCACGCGGAGCCGCGCGGCGCGCGCGCTCGGACTGGATGAAGATCGAGCAGCAACGCGGTATCTCGGTCACCAGCTCGGTCATGACCTTCGAGCGTGCCGATGCGGACGGCAACGTGATCACGTTCAACCTGCTCGATACGCCGGGGCACGAGGACTTCTCCGAAGACACCTATCGCACGCTGACCGCGGTCGATTCGGCGATCATGGTGATCGACGCCGCCAAAGGCATCGAGCCGCAGACGCGAAAGTTGTTCGAGGTGTGCCGCCTGCGCTCGGTCCCGATCATCACCTTCATCAACAAGGTCGACCGCGAAGGGCGCGCCTGTTTCGATCTGCTCGACGAAGTCGCGGACATGCTCGCGCTCGATGTCTGCCCGATGTCGTGGCCGGTGGGCATGGGCGGTCTGTTCCAGGGGATCATGGACCTCGAATCGGGACGGGTCAGCCGCCCCGAGGGAAATTCCAAGGAATTCCTCGGCAAAGTCGATGAGGACGCGGACTTGCCCGAGGAGGTCGCTGAGGAAATCGAACTTGCCAAGATCGGCTATCCCGAATTCGATCTCGAAGCCTATCGCGGCGGCGACCTGACCCCGGTCTATTTCGGATCGGCGCTCAAGAACTTCGGGGTGATCGAGCTGATCGAGGCAATCTCGGCTTATGCCCCACCGCCGCGCCCTCAGCCGGCGGACGGCGGCGAAGTGACGCCCGATCGCAAGGACGTGACCGGCTTCATCTTCAAGGTGCAGGCCAACATGGACCCGCAGCACCGCGATCGGATCGCCTTCATGCGGCTGGTCTCGGGCACCTTCAATCGCGGCATGAAGCTGACGCCCTCGGGCCTCGGCAAGCCGATCGCGGTGCATTCGCCGATCCTCTTTTTCGCACAGGATCGCGAACTGGCCGACACGGCGGAGCCGGGCGACATCATCGGCATCCCCAACCACGGCACGCTGCGCGTGGGCGATACACTGTCGGAAAAGAACGACGTGCGCTTCACCGGCCTGCCCAATTTCGCGCCGGAGATCCTGCGGCGAGTGGCGCTGCGCGATCCGACCAAGACCAAGCAGCTGAGGAAAGCGCTCGACGATCTGTCCGAAGAAGGCGTGATCCAGGTGTTCTATCCCGAGATCGGCGCGCAGTGGATCGTCGGCGTGGTTGGCCAGCTTCAGCTCGAAGTGCTGATTTCGCGGCTGGAGGCGGAATACAAGGTCGAAGCGATGCTCGAAGCCTCGCCCTTCGATACCGCGCGCTGGATCACCGGCGATGCCAAGGCCTTGCGCGACTTCGCCGATTTCAACAAGATGAACCTTGCCAAGGACCGCGACGGAGATCCGGTCTTCATGGCGAAATCCGCCTGGGATGTGAGCTATCAGCAGGAACGCAACCCGGACCTCACGTTTAGTGGAACCAAGGAACGCTGAGCCGTGGGCTGCCCGCCGCCCGGCCGGTCGGTTAGAGGCATCGCATGGAAGTAACGTTCGCCAGCTACAACATCCACAAGGCGGTGGGGCTCGATCGTAAGCGCGATTCCGATCGCATCCTTGCGATCCTCAACGAAGTCGGAGCCGATGTCGTGGCGCTTCAGGAAGCGGATCGGCGCTTCGGTCGGCGCATGGCGGTGCTGCCGCTCGAAGCCATTCACGAGCGCACGCCTTACAAGCCCGTCCCCCTGACGATGAAGCCCGACAGCCTCGGCTGGCACGGCAATGTCCTGCTGGTGCGTCGCGATATCGAGATCCTCGAAGCGGCGGCCGTTCCGCTTCCCGTTCTCGAGCCGCGCGGCGCGGTGCGGGCGGATCTGGCGATTGGCGGTCAGCGGGTGCGCGTGATCGGGATGCACCTCGATCTTTCCGGTCTCAGGCGGCGGCATCAAGTGAGCAGCGTGCTCGATCACGTGGCATCGTGCGAGGCCCACTACCCGGCGGTGCTGATGGGGGATCTCAACGAATGGGCGACGCGCGGCGGCTGCTTTCGCTCGTTCGATTCCTCTTGGCGCGTCCTTGCACCAGGCCGGAGCTTTCCCTCACGGCGCCCGGTCGCGCAGCTCGACCGCATTATAATTTCGCCGGAGTGGGAGCTTTTGGAAACGCGAGTGCACCACAGTGCGTTAGCAGCGAAAGGTTCTGACCATTTGCCCATTCGTGCGTCGCTGCTGCTGCCTAAAAAGTAGGCAGCTGCACAGCAATCGGGCGCTCATGGCATAATCGCTGCGAGCATTAACGTTGAATCTGTTTAATTATTGCCAAGCCGTAAACTGGCACGCCCTTTGCTTATTCTGTTGCGCCGACGATGGGGGTCGGTAGCTGACAGAGGATTGGCGTGAAATTCATCATAGCCATCATTAAGCCATTCAAGCTCGACGAAGTGCGGGAAGCGCTTGGTTCGATCGGGGTGGCAGGCATGACCGTGACCGAGGTCAAGGGGTTCGGGCGGCAGAAGGGCCAGACGGAGATCTACCGCGGGGCGGAGTACTCCACCAACATGCTGCCCAAGGTGAAGATCGAGGTTGCGGCGCCCGACGTCCTTGCTCCCAAAATCGTCGAGACGATCCAGCAGGTAGCCAGCACCGAGGCGATCGGTGACGGCAAGATTTTCGTGCTCGACCTGGCTTCCGCCGTGCGCATTCGCACCGGCGAGTCCGGAGATACGGCGCTGTGATCGGGCGCTGTGATCGGGCAGGGGCACGTCAGAGATTTGGCCGAAATCAGTAACATACTGATTTGCTTAGAGAGTTTAGCGGGGGTCGGGTCATTCTCTCCTCTCCTCCAGACCCGCTCCCGCTACACGGTGTTCCTCCTGCGAACACAAACTGAATGGGCCGGAGCCAGCCGCTCCGGCCCTTTTTTCCAAAGGGTAGGGGAAGATTTTTGCGAGGCACAGCGAACGTGTCCGCGAATTTTGGGCTCCGGGGTCGCTTCCGCGGCCTGTCAGAAAGGGGGAAGACATGAAATTTGTCGTGGCGATAATTAAGCCATTCAAGCTCGACGAGGTGCGCGAAGCTCTGGCGAGCATTGGCGTAGCGGGGATGACCGTCACCGAGGTCAAGGGGTTCGGACGCCAGAAGGGTCAGACCGAAATCTACCGTGGTGCCGAATACACCACGAACATGCTGCCCAAGGTCAAGCTCGAGATCGCGATCTCGGACGCCATGGAAGCGCAGGTCATCGAAACCATCCAGCAGACCGCGAGCAGCGAAAGCATCGGTGACGGCAAGATCTTCGTCTTCGACATTGGCGCTGCCGTCCGCATCCGCACCGGGGAATCCGGGGAAACCGCGCTGTGATCGGCGCCTTGAACCATGAGGTGAAGACCATGTTTCGCAAGTATCTTTGCGGTGCGGGTGCGCTTGGCGCATCCCTGTTCGCCGCTACGCCAGCCTGGGCGCAGTTGCAGGCCGCCGAAGCCGCTGCCACGCCCGTCGCCAATCCGGGCAACAATGCCTGGATGATGACGTCGACCGTGCTCGTCATGATGATGATCCTTCCCGGCCTCGCGCTGTTCTACGGCGGTCTGACGCGGACCAAGAACATGCTGTCGACGATGACGCAGATCGGCGCCACCGCGGCGCTGGCGATGCTCATCTGGGTGATCTGGGGCTATTCGACCGCGTTCGGTCCCGAAGGCAACGCCTTCTTCAGCTGGGGCAACCTGTTCCTGTCGGCGACGACGTCCGACAGTACGGCGGCGACCTTCTCCGACGAAGTCATCAGCGAATACGTCTTCGTCTGCTTCCAGATGACCTTCGCGGCGATCACCGCGGCGCTGATCCTGGGCGCGACGGCGGAGCGCATGAAGTTCAGCGCGGTGATGCTGTTCGTCCCGATCTGGCTGACGATCGTCTATTTCCCGATCGCGCACATGGTCTGGGCGGGTCAGGGCCTCCTGTTCAACTGGTCGCCTGCCGCTCTCGACTTCGCCGGCGGTACCGTCGTGCACATCAACGCCGGTATCTCCGGCCTGGTGCTCGCGTTCCTGCTGGGCAAGCGTCATGGCTACCCGACCGAGCCGATGCCGCCGCACTCGCTGACGCTGACCATGGTCGGCACCGGCCTGCTGTGGGTGGGCTGGTTCGGCTTCAACGCCGGTTCGGAACTCGAAGCGGACGGCACCGCCGGTCTCGCGATGATCAACACGTTCGTCGCCACCGCTGCGGCCGCCCTCACCTGGATGGTCATGGAGCGTCTGGCCGGTCACAAGGGTTCGGCGCTGGGCTTCTGCTCGGGCGTGATCGCGGGCCTCGTCGCGGTGACGCCGGCAGCGGGCAACTCCGGCCCGTTCGGCGCGATCGTTCTCGGCATTGTCGCCTCGGTGGTCTGCTTCTTCGTCGTTTCGAAGATCAAGCCGGCCATGGGTTATGACGACTCGCTCGATGCCTTCGGCATCCACGGCGTCGGCGGCATCGTCGGTGCCATCGGCACCGGCGTCGTCTACGCGCCTTCGCTGGGCGGCCCCGGCGGTGACGACTTCGTCATGGGCGCGCAAGTGATCACGCAGATCGTCGCGGTTCTCATCGCGGTCGTCTGGGCGGCCGTCGGCACGCTGATCGCGGGCTTCATCACCAAGATGATCACCGGCCTGCGCGTCACTCCCGAAGTCGAGCAGGAAGGCCTCGACATCGGCGAGCACGGCGAGCGCGCCTACAACTGACAGGGTTCGGGTCGACGGAGGCGAGTTCGCTCTCTCCTTCGTCGCATTCGATCTCTCGACGCCAAAGGAAAGGGCCGGAGCAACCGCTCCGGCCCTTTCTCATTGCCCAGACTTGAAGGGTGTTAGCCCCTACCGCTGCACGGCGCGTGTCAGCTTCGGTTTGCGGCGATCATGTCCAGGACTGGCCGGACCGGGCCAACGTCGTATCCCGCGGCCCCCGCCTTCGACGCCAGCTGGTCGGGATCGTCGCCCATTCGCGCGCGGGCCAGGGCCCAAAGCAAAGTCGAGCGCGTACCCGAACGGCAATATGCCAGCACCGGGCCTTTGGCCGACTCCAGGGCCGCGACCATGGCATCGACCTGCCACTGACTGAAACCGGCGTGCGTGACCGGGATCGAGACGTAAGCGATGCCCGAAGCCTGGGCGGCAGCCTCGATTGCTTCGCCTGGAGTCTGGTCATCCGACTCGCCCTCGGGGCGGTTGTTGATGATCAGCTCGATCCCACGGTCCCTCGCTTCCGCCACATCGGCCGGATCGATCTGCGGGCTGACGAGGATGTCGGGATCGATCGTCTTGAACATGGGCGAAATCTCCTGGCTCGATGCGTCATCATCCGATCGGGCGTCACTTGCTGAACGGTACGGCGGCGATAGGCTATCGCGACACCAACACAAGATTCCGCTTCGCGCGCAATCGCAACTATTTGTGGTCGCAAGGGGCGCGAAAAGTGTGTATACCTTATCTCGCAGCAGAGGGCTGATCACGTGTATCGGTTACTCCGACTGTCGCCTGGCGCGATTCGTCCGCGTGGCCGGGCGAACGCTTTTGGGGCGAAGCGAAGGTACGTTCTTAGAAATGGGTTTTGATAGAGGGCGTCGCGGTAGGGGACGCGACAAGCGGGATAGGTTCGGCGAAGAAGAATTCGATCCGTTCTATGGTGGACAGGATCGGTTCGGCGGCGGCGGCGACAGATTCGGCGGTGGCGGCGATCGCCCGGGCGGCGGTTTTCAGGAAGACCGTTTCGGCGGCGGTGGCGGTGGCCCACGCGGCGGTGGCGGCTTTGGCGGAGGCGGCGGTGGTCGCGGCTTCGGCGGTGGCGGCGGCGGCGGTCGAGGTGGCATGCCCGCGCAGGTTGTCGGCCAGGGCAAAGGCACCGTAAAGTTCTTCAACCAAAACAAGGGTTTCGGCTTCATCCAGCGCGATGAGGGCGGCGAAGATGTGTTCGTGCACATCAGCGCTGTCGAGCGCGCCGGCCTCGAAGGCCTGGCAGAAGGCCAGCAGCTCGAGTTCACGCTGGTCGATCGTGGCGGGAAGATTTCCGCTAGCGATCTGCAGCCTGTCGGCGAAGTCATCGCGGTCGAGAAGCGCGAGGCTCCGCAGCGCGAGCTGACCGGCGAGAAGGCCACCGGAACGGTCAAGTTCTTCAACTCAATGAAAGGCTTCGGCTTCATCACGCGCGATGATGGCCAGGCCGATGCCTTCGTTCACATCAGCGCGGTGGAACGCTCGGGCCTTTCCGGGCTGAACGAAGGTGACCGGGTGGAATTCGACATCGAAGTGGATCGACGAGGCAAGTACTCGGCGGTCAACCTCTCAGCGCTCGGTTGATCTTCCCGATCCCTGCGAATCACCGGGTTTGACCCCGGAAGAAGCAGGGCCTAGTTAAGCGCAAATGGCGGTCCCAAGGGCCGCCATTTGTCGTTTGCGAAACGATTGGTTGCGATCAAGAGGCCAAGTACATGTCCATCACTCCCCTCATGCCCGTCTATCCGCGTTGCGATGTGCGTCCCGTTCGCGGCGAGCACTGCCATCTCATCAGCGAGGACGGGCGGCGCTTCCTCGATTTCGCCAGCGGCATCGCGGTCAACGCGCTCGGCCATTCGCACGAGGGGCTGATCGGCGCGATCCAGGCGCAAGCCGCGAAGCTGATGCACGTGTCGAACCTCTACGGCAGCCCGCAAGGTGAGCATCTGGCGCAGCGCTTGGTCGACCTGACCTTCGCGGACACGGTCTTCTTCACCAACTCAGGCGCGGAAGCGGTGGAATGCGCAATCAAGACCGCGCGGGCCTATCACCAGAACAGCGCTGATGGCGATCACGACCGGCACGAACTGATCACCTTCAACAATGCCTTTCACGGCCGCACGCTGGGAACGATCAGCGCTTCCAGCCAGGAAAAGATGCACAAGGGCTTCGCGCCCTTGATGCCTGGGTTCCGCTATGTCGACTTCAACGATCTGGACGCGGCGAAGGCGGCGATCGGGCCCAAGACCGCCGGCTTCCTGGTCGAGCCGATCCAGGGCGAGGGCGGCATCCGCATCGCAGACGAAGCCTTCCTGAAGGGACTGCGCGATTTGTGCGATGCACACGATCTGATCCTGGTCGTCGATGAGGTGCAGAGCGGCGTCGGTCGGTCCGGCACCTTCTATGCTTATGAGCAATACGGCTTCGTGCCGGACGTCCTGGCGACGGCGAAAGGCATCGGGGGCGGCTTCCCGCTCGGCGCTTGCCTGGCGACGGAAAAGGCCGCGCGCGGCATGGGCATCGGCACGCACGGATCGACCTACGGCGGCAATCCCTTGGCGATGGCGGCCGCCGAAGCCGTGCTCGACGTGATCGCCGACGAGGCCTTCCTGAAGGATGTTCGCGCGAAAGGCGAAAGGCTGCGCGGCCGGATCGAACAATTCATCGGCAACTACCCCGACTTGTTCGAGGGCGTGCGCGGCCGCGGCCTGTTCATCGGCATCAAGTTGAAGACCGAGCCGCGTCCGTTCGTGGCGCACATGCGCGACGAGCACGGTCTGCTGACCGTGGCGGCTGGGGACAACGTGGTGCGTATCCTGCCACCGCTGGTGATCGACGATAGCCACATCGACGAGTTCATGAACAAGCTCTCGGCAGCGGCGGCAGACTACGCGGTCGAGGCTGCAGCATGAACGTGCGGCATTTTCTCGGCCTGCAGGATGCAGGCGGCGATGCGCTTGCCGCGATGATCAACGACGCGATCGATCGCAAGGCCGCTCGCGCGGGCAAGCCCAAGGGCACCACCGACAGCGACGCACCGCTCTCGGGTCATACGCTGGCGATGATCTTCGAGAAGAACTCGACTCGCACGCGGGTTTCGTTCGACATGGCGATCCGCCAGCTTGGTGGCACGGGCATCATCATGGAGGCCGGGAGCATGCAGCTCGGCCGCGGCGAAACGGTTGGCGATACCGCGCAGGTTCTCAGCCGCATGGTCGATGCGATCATGATCCGCACCGACGACCATGCCAAGATCGAGGAATTGGCGCGTTATGCCGAAGTTCCGGTGATCAACGGGCTGACCGACCTCTCCCACCCGTGCCAGATCGTCGCGGATCTGCTGACCGTCGTGGAGCGGGGGTTTGCCCTGCCTGGGCTTCAGGTCGCCTGGCTGGGCGATGGCAATAATGTCGCGAATTCGTGGATCGAAGCGGCGGGGCTGATGAAGTTCACGCTTCGCTTGGGCGGACCCGAGGGGTACGAGCCCGATCCGCAATTTGTGGACAGGGCCAGGCAGGCCGGGGCCACGATCGAGGTCGTTCGCGATGCGAAGGAAGCCGTGCGCGGCGCCCAGGTCGTCGTGACCGACACTTGGGTCTCGATGGGGCAGCCGGGCGGCGAAGCGCACGTGGCGGCCCTGCAGCCCTATCAGGTTAATGCCGAGCTCATGGGTCTTGCCGATCCTTCTGCCGTGTTCCTGCATTGTCTGCCCGCGCACCGTGGCGAAGAAGTCACGGCAGACGTCATTGACGGTCCACAGTCCGCGATCTGGGACGAGGCCGAAAACAGGATCCACGCGCAGAAGTCGGTCCTGTTGTGGACGCTGGGCAGATTGTGAGCGACGAGTACCTGATCGAGCAGGACGAAACCGGCTTCGATCGCGTTCTGTCATTCTCGGTACCCGATCGTGACGTGCGTGGCCGAGCCGTTCGGCTCGGGCCGGTACTCGATCATGTCCTGTCGGCGCATGACTACCCGCAGCCTATCCGGCACGTCATGGCCGAAGCGCTGGTTCTGACCACTCTGATGGGGTCCTTGCTGAAGGACGAAGCGAGCCAGCTCACCTTCCAGATTCAGGCCGAAGGCGGCACGGTCGACTTTCTGGTGTGCGATTTTCGCGATGGCGATGTGCGCGGGTACTTGCGCTACGATTCGGAAAAGATGCACGAGCAGGGTAGCAACGCCAGCGTCGCATCGACATTCGGGACCGGCTACCTCGCGATCACGTTCGATCTCGCCACGTCCGGCGAGCGCTATCAAGGCATCGTGCCGCTCGAAGGAGACACGCTGAGCGGCGTCTGCGAGCGCTACTTCGAGCGCTCCGAGCAAATCCCGACCTTGATCCGCGTCGCCGTTCGGTCCGAAGGCGGGAATTGCGTCGCTGGTGGCATGCTGGTCCAGCACTTCCCGGATGGAGAAGAGGGCAAGGAGCGACTGCACGTCAAATCCGAAGGCGCGATCGCGCCGGATTGGGAGCATATCGTCGCGCTGGCCGGATCGGTCCGTTACGCGGAACTCGTCGATCCTGCCCTCTCGATTGAGTCGCTGATCTGGCGGCTCTTGCACGAAGAGCGGGAAATCCGCGTCGGAGCCACCCACACGATCCGGCGGGGATGCCGCTGCACTGTCGAACATTATCAGTCGGTCCTCACCCAGTTTCCGGAAACGGAGCGGGCCGACATGCGCGATCCTGATGGACGCATCCCCGTGGAATGCGAATTCTGTTCGAAAGTCTTCCGGATAGACGCCTGAGCCAGCCGACGATCCCGGCGCTTGGAAGTCTGAGGCGTCGGTGGTATTTCGCGCCCATGCAGAAAATTGGCAATTCAACCGTCTGGTCGCGCAGAGGTGCTGTGGTCATGGCCGCGTTTGCCCTTGGCATCGGCATGCTGGCCTTACCGAGTTCGGCACAGCAACCGGCAGCAGCGAACGTACTGGACCGCTTGAAGAAGGGAGAGTGGGAGATCCGGTCCAGGGACTCCAGTATGCGCCCGCGACGGACGTGCCTGGGTGATCCCAAAAGCCTGATCCAGTTGCGTCATGCCGATGTGCCTTGCGATCGCGTGACCGTCTCCCAGAGCGCCGACGAGATTACGGTGCAGTACATGTGTCATGGGCGGGGCTATGGTCGGACGCATATCCGTTTCGAGAACGAAGCGCTGGTCCAGATCGACAGCCAGGGGATCGAGAACGGGTTGCCGTTCGCGTTCACTGCGGAGGCCCGGCGCATGGGCCGCTGTTCGCGGTGACTGGCGTGGTGGTGCATCTCGGGTCCGATAGTTTGGGAGTAGCCTGCCGTGTCTAAGCCGGGCGAAGGCGAAAGCGCAGTCGTGCTGCTATCGGGCGGTCTCGATTCGATGGTCGCGGCCGGCATGGCGGTCGAGGCCGGGTATCGCATCAACGCGCTCACGATCGACTACAACCAGCGCCATCGCCGCGAGATCGACGCCGCGAAAGCGATTGCCCGGACGCTCGGGGCGCAGCGGCATATCGTTCTGCCGCTCGATCTGTCCTTGTTCGGCGGTTCCGCGCTGACGGCCGACATCGCCGTGCCCAAGGACGGTGTGGGTGAGGAAATTCCGGTGACTTACGTGCCGGCCCGGAATCTCGTTTTCCTGTCCCTGACGCTGTCCTGGGCCGAAGCCATTGGCGCCGGACACATCTTCATCGGAGTGAATGCGCTCGACTATTCGGGCTATCCCGATTGCCGGCCGGAATTCATCGCGGGGTTCGAGAAGCTGGCGCGGCTGGCGACCAAAGTTGGTGCCGAAGGCGGTGCGGTCCAGATTCATGCGCCGCTGCAGTTTCTCGGCAAGGCGGACATCGCCAAAGAAGCCGACCGGCTGGGTCTGGACCCGGGGATGAGCTGGTCCTGCTACGATCCCGGCGCCGACGGGCGGGCCTGCGGTCTTTGCGACAGTTGCCGGTTGCGCAAGGAAGGCTTCGCGAAGGCGGGTCTTATCGATCCGACCGAATACGCCGCTTAGGACATTCGGCGCGCACTTTGCGCCCGCCTCGATCTTTCGATCACTGACAAAAAGAAAGGGGCCGGATTTCTCCGGCCCCAATCTTATTTCGAACGTCGAAGTTCGACTTACATGCCCGAACCCGGACCGTAAGTGATCTCGACGCGACGGTTCTGGAGTTCGCGAACTCCGTCAGCCGTCGGAACCCGCGGGTTCGATTCACCGAACGCCTGGCTCGAGATCGCGCCATCGGGGATGCCGCGAGCCGACAGGTAGCTGCGAACCGAAGCGTTACGACGCTCGGACAGACCCATGTTGTACTGCGTCGTGCCCGAACGGTCGGTGTAACCGGCCAGCATGATCGGAACGTTGTCGCAGCTGCCGTAAGCGCTGACCGCACTGTCGAGAATGGTCGAAGCTTCGGGCGTGATGTCCGACTTATCCCATTCGAAGAAGACGATGTACGGGCCCTTGTTGCAGACCATCTCGGCCGGCGGCGGGGGCGGCGGAGGCGGCGGGGGCGGCGGGGGCGGCGGCGGGGGCGGCGGAGGCGCAACGTCACCACCGAAGTTGAAGATCAGGCTGCCCATCGCCGAGTGCGAACGCCAGCGCGTTTCAGCGTCACGACCGGCGCTGTCGACAAGCTTGATGTTGTCGACGTTGTGGAAGCGATACTTGATGCCGACGTCGATGCTATCGGTGAGCGGAGCGCGAACGCCCGCGATGACCTGCCATGCGAAGCCGCTGTCCGTATCGTCCAGGAAGCCCGGACCGGCACTGGAAAGCGAAGCATCGTAGTCGACACGGCTGATGCCGGCACCACCGCCGACGAAGCCCTGGATGCCATCATCGTCGCCGAAGTCGAGCATGCCGTTCACCATGAACGACAGGACGCTCGCGTCGCCGCGAATGTTCGAATAATTGCCAGTGAGGAGCTGGGTCGTGGCGAGACCGGGAATCCCGGGCGCAACCACCGTCAGGTCGTCATTGTCTGCCATCCGGTAGCTGGCTTCGGCTTCCAGACGGAAAGCACCGAAGTCATAACCGAGAGCAGCACCACCATCGACGCCATATTCCGAATCAAGCGTGGCGGCATTTTTCACACCACCAAAATCGATTTCCGAGTCCTCGACAATCATCGGACCGAAATCGAGTTCGAGATACCAGCTATCATCGCGCGCCAAAGCGGGCGTGGCGACAGCGGTCGAAGCCAACGCCATCCCTATGACGAGTTTCCGCATTACGTTTCCCCTATTGAGAGATATGGAGCCACCGAGTGTCGGGGTATCTAACCCCTCTACAATGACCGTGCAAGCGACCTTTGACTGGGAGTGTTGCAACAATGTCGCGTTTTCGGGGGCTTGTGACGTATTAATAAAGCCAAATCGCTTCTTTGTCGGCACAAATTCTATCCCTGAACACGCCAACTGCATTACGCCGCAGGCAAAAGTCCCAAGTCCGTGAGGGCCGAGATCAAATCAGCGATCGCGGCTCGGGCTTGAGGGTCAACAGTCGAACCTCCAAATGGTTCCTGAACTGGTTCCACACTGACCCAGCCTTGCGAATAAAAAAGCTCCTGACCGCGTGACCGGTCGAAAATTCGCATGCCTTCCCGTGGCGCAATATAGATCCATTGCCCGGCCTGGCGACAAGCGAGCTGGGCGTCCCGCCCGGCCCATTGATCGATGGCGGACGGGGCGATGAGCCAGCATTCGCCGTCTTGCGGGTCTGCCGGCGGACCGTCGATCTCCGCTTCGATTGCCCCGTGCACAAGCGCATCGAGGATTACGTGCGCCTCATTGACGAAGACTTCTTTTTGCGCCTGTCCGGCACGCGTGGCTGTGCTGTGGCCCGCGCAGCATTTCCGGTTCGCCCGCCGAATAGAGCAGCGCCTGCGCGCCGTTGGGCCAGGTCAAGCGCCGCAGTGAGGGCTCGAAATGGGGCCGGCGGGTGGGCGGGCTGATGGCGAGGATGCCGCTTTGCCCTTCCACCATCACCGCGCGTGCTTCGTTCAGCGAGGCCGAGACGAGCGCGATGCGCGCCTCGGGATCACGATGCGCCACTGCCCGGACCCACTCCGCCCCGGCGCGAGTCTTGCCGTAACCTCGCCCGGCCATGATCAGCCAGGTCCGCCAGTCGCCTTCGGGCGGAAGCTGTTCCTTGCGCGCCCACAATTGCCAGTGGGTGCCGATCTCGTCCTGTTCCTTCGCGTTGAACCAGCCGATGAAGCGATCGTACTCGCTGATCTTCAGCTTTGCGATCGAGGTGAGCCGGTCACTCCGGGGCATCGCCGATCCTGCCACCGGCGCGTTTCACTGCGCGCATCCGGTCGATCTTGGCGTCGATCGAGGCGAGTACGGCATCGGCATCGCGGTTTTCGCGCTGCGCCATGGCGCGCGCCGCGCTTTCGCGGTGAAGCATCAGCAGGCGAAACGCGGTGGCGTTGTCGAACGTGCGCTTGCCGCGCTTGGCGCCCGCAGCGGGCTTGATCTCGCCTTCGCGCAAGCGCTGGAGCAAGGTCATTTCCAAGTGCTCGTATCCTTCGAACAGCGCGTCCTGCCACTCGCGCTGAAACGCGGGATCGTTGCGGCGCGCATCGTAGGCCGTGGACGGCGAGATGCCCGCCCGAGCGGCCGACGCCTTGACGTTCGAGCTTTCCGCCAGCGCGGTGAGAAAGGCCTTGCGCCAGTCGGGCGCGTTGCGCGCCGGCACCAGCTGGCGCGACGAGGGACATTCAGCCATCGATGGGCTCGCTCCAGTTGCAGAGGATGGGGGATCGGGGCCGGTCAGCGACTCGGACCATCGCGATGTTCTCTTTGTGTACCCAAATAGCGTCACGCTGTCAAGAACTATAACCAAATAGGTTACGGATCAGCGGACCTTGCCCTTGGCCGCCGTCCTGCCTAAGCACCCATCTGCGACGACCCGGGGGTTCAATCATGCTTCGCCGCCTTTACGACTGGACTCTCGCCAAGGCTGCGCATCCGCATGCCTTGTGGTGGCTTGCGGTCTTCGCTTTTCTCGAGGCCAGCTTCTTTCCGGTGCCGCCGCATCCGCTCCTCGGCCTGATGTGCCTGGCCGAACCGCGCAAGGCCGTGCGCTTCGCCGCCGTTGCAACACTCGGGTCGGTCGCCGGTGGATTGCTGGGCTACGCCATCGGTTATTTCGCTTACGAAGCCTTTGGCGATGCGCTGCTGCGCGCGCTCGGTCTGGCCGAAAGCTTCCCTAAGGCGGCCTGCTACTTGCGCGAATACGGGGCCGAGATCATCATCGTGAAGGGCGCGACGCCCATTCCGTTCAAGCTGATCACCATCACTGCAGGCTTCATCGGCATGAACCTGCTGGTCTTCCTGGGAGCCAGCCTGATCTCGCGCTCGATCAGTTTCATGATCGTGGGCGTGCTGTTCCGCATGTTCGGCGCGCCGATCAAGGCCGTGATCGACAAGCATCTGGGCAAAGTCACCATCGCGTTCGTGGCGCTGGTCATTGCCGGGTTCCTGGCGATCACTCTGCTCGGCGGCGGCGGCGAGAACGCCAGCGAGAAGTGCGACATGGCCGCCAGCGCTACTGCAGGCTGAGCCGGCTCGCGATGGCCAGGCGGCATTCGCGGTTTGCCGCAAGATTACGGTTACTTGACAGTAACGGTTCGTGTGGCATTCTTCTTCGCGCTGCACTGCAACAAACAGAGCGGTGCGAAGGAGGGCTATGGGAAGTCTTGCGCGCGCTAGCGACGATTTCGTCCGGCAGATCGAGGGCTACGGCTTGACGACAGTCGAAATCCACTACCACCTGCCGGACTATCCCACGCTGCTGCAGATGTTCGCCTTTCAGCAATACGACGAAGCGCCGACCTTCCCGATCCTGAAGAAATTCCTCGAATACTGGAACCGCGAGATCGAAGGCCCGCTCCACTCGGTCCGCGTCGCGCACAAGCGCCTCATCGGCCCGCAGGAATGGCGTGCGATCGATGGAGTGATCTCGATCCACTAGGCGGTGTGGGCCGGCCGACGGTTTTCGCTTCGCCATCAACGGCAGAGGCGGGTGGCGAGAATGATCGCGACCCGCGTCACCTCACCCATTCGTCATTCCCGCGAACACGGGAATCTAGGAGCAACACGTGCACGAGAAGTACCGCTCCCCCCGCCGCACTGGGAACTGGCCGAACTGTAGAGCCGACCCGTCGCAGACTGGATTCCCGCGTTTGCGGGAATGACGAAAGTGGAGGCGGCTTGGCGTCCGCGAGCCAGAACCGCAGCCTCAGATAATCCCCGTCGCCTTGCCCGCGGTGGTGAACATCTCGACGATCTGGTCGACCTGCTCCGTCGAATGCTCGGCGCACAGCGAGCAGCGCAGCAGCGTCATGTTCGCGGGCGTTGCGGGCGGCCTGGCGAGGTTCACGTAGAGTCCTTCGTGCAGCAGCGCTTCCCACATCGCCGCGCCCTTCTCGAGATCGGGCATGATCACCGAGATGATCGCGCTTTGCGGCGTCTCGGTGCCGAGCTGGAAGCCCGCGTCCTTGAGCGCGCCGTGGAGTTTCTCGGAATTCTCCCAAAGATGTGCGCGCTTCTCGCTCGCGTCCATCAGCAGGCGGATCGAGGTGCAGGCCGTGGCGACCACACTGGGCGGCAGGCTGGCAGTGAACACGTAAGGCCGGCACACCAGCCGCATGATCTCGAACTTGGGATGGTTCGAAACGCAGAACCCGCCGACCGTGCCGACCGACTTCGAGAACGTGCCGATCACGAAGTCGACCTCGTCGAGGCAGCCCTGGTCTTCCGCGACCCCGCGGCCGTTCGGGCCGATGAAACCCATCGAGTGTGCTTCGTCCACCAGCACCATCGCGCCGTGGGCCTTGGCGATCGCGATCATTTCCTTGAGCGGAGCGATGTCACCCAGCATCGAATAGACGCCTTCGAGGATCACCAGCTTGCCGGCGCCTTCGGGAATGCGCTTGAGGCGCTTTTCCATCGCTTCGATGTCGTTGTGCTTGAACGGCACGACTTCGGCATCGCCCAGCTTGCAGCCGTCCCAGATCGAGGCGTGGCTGTCGATGTCGAGGACGATGTAGTCGCCCTTGCCCGCGATCGTCGAGATGATCCCGAGATTGGCCTGGTATCCCGTCGAGAAGACCATCGCGTAAGGCATGTCGTAGAAGTCGCATAGCGCTTGCTCGACCTGCTTGTGTCCGAGATAGGTGCCGTTGAGCACGCGGCTGCCGGTCGTCCCCGAACCGAAATCGTTAAGTGCCTGCTTGCCGGCTTCGATCACTTGCGGATCGAACGTCATGCCCATGTAATTGTAGGTACCGAGCAGGATCGTCTCGCGGCCGTTGCACACAGCCACGGTCGGCGATAGCACGCGCTCCATCACCAGTCCGAACGGGTCTTCCACCCCCGAGGCGAGCAGCCCCGCGCGCATTTCGATGACGTCGTCGAACTTGGAGAACAGGTCGGGGGAGCCGCCGCCGCGCATCTGCGGCTTGTCGGGCTGGTT
The DNA here is from genome assembly GCF_009746585.1 of Novosphingobium aquimarinum. GTDB lineage: Bacteria > Pseudomonadota > Alphaproteobacteria > Sphingomonadales > Sphingomonadaceae > Novosphingobium > Novosphingobium aquimarinum. The sequence goes on along the minus strand of NZ_WRPO01000006.1, from coordinate 101,166 downwards.
CACGGCATCGGTCATGTCGTCGGGGTTCCCGTCAGGCGTCGGTGAGCTTCATCACGGCATCCACGAGCTGGCCATAGGTTTCGATCTCGGCCTGCTGGTTCATGCTGATGATGATGTCGAACTCGTCTTCGATCGCGGCCACGAAATCCATCACGGTCAGGCTGTCGAATTCGAGATCGTCGGTGAACTTGGTGTCATCGGTGATGGCGATGCCCTTCTTGTTGAAGGGTTCGATCAGTTTGGCGATGCGGGCCGAGGTGGCTTCGCGGTCCATGAAGAAAGCTCCGGATTGAGTTGGACCTCGCTGTGGCCGGGAAATGCGGCGCAAACAAGGTGCTTGCGGCTCTGCCGCACGAGGGGGCGGGTCAGGCGGGCTCGATCAGCGATCGCACCGCCGCCATGAACGGGCCGATCGAGACCGGCTTGGCGAGATAGTTGTCGGCGCCGGCGTCGCGGATGCGCTCTTCGTCGCCCTTGCCGGCGTAAGCGGTGACGGCAAGCACGGGGATCAGCCGCAGGGCGCTGTCGTGCTTTGCCGCCTCGATCAGCTCGAGCCCCGAGACGTTCGGCAGCTGGATGTCCATGATGATCAGGTTCGGAACGAAACCGCGCGCGCGGTCGAGCGCCTCGAGACCGTCCGAAACCGGCTCGACGGCATAGCCCTGACTGACCAGGACATCGCAGAACAGACGCCGATTGAGGTCGTTGTCCTCGACAACGAGGATTCGCTTTGCCATTCGCTTCCCGAACACCATCTTGGTGACTGCAAACCGTCCTATGGCACCTGCACGAGGCTGACAATTCTCAAAGCGACGCCGTCCCCCGCGAACGACCCACAGGCTCTGGCGCTCGACGCGCTTGTCTGGGTATTGAGCGACACGCCCCGTTCCGAGCGTTTCCTGGCGCTGACCGGGCTGACCCCGGATGCGTTGCGTGTTTCGCTTGGCGAACCGGCCACGCTGGCCGCCGTGCTCGATTTTCTTTGCGCTCACGAGCCGGATCTCGTGGCAGCGGCTGATGCCCTGCAGATCGCGCCCTCCGAATTCGCCGCTGCGCGTGAAAGGCTTGAACGATGAACCGTCCGCTCGTCATTACCGACTGCGACGAGGTCCTCCTCCACATGGTCTCGCATTTCCGCGACTGGCTGGCCGAGGAAGAGGGCATCACCTTCGAAATGGGCGGCCGCGATTTCGTCAGCGCGATGCGCTATGCCGAGAGCGGCGAAGCGGTAGAGCAGAAGGAGATCTGGCGACTGCTCAACCTCTTCTTCGATGGCCAGATGCATCGCCAGACGCCGGTGAAGGGCGCGGTAGAAGGCATCGCCGCGCTGAGCGAATATGCCGACGTCGTCGTCCTGACCAATCTGATGGACCATCGTCAGGAATCGCGCACCCAGCAATTGCTCGGCCACGGGATCGACCTCAAGGTCTATACCAACCAGGGCCCCAAGGGACCGGCGCTGCAAGCCATTCTTGACGAATATCAGCCGAGCCGCGCGGTCTTCATCGACGATCTGGCGCAGCATCACGATTCCGTTTCGGCCGTTGCCCCGCATGTCGACCGGCTGCACTTGTGTGCCGAGCCGCTGCTGGCGCCGCACATCGCTTGCGCGCTCGAAGCCGGGCATGCCCACGCCCGGATCGATACCTGGGACGAAGCGGTGCCCTGGCTGATCGATCGGCTGACCACTCCAGTGAATCAACGCGAAGACGAACGGGAAGAGACATGAGCGATATCGACACACGCCTGGCCGAGCTCGGCCTCGTCCTGCCCGAACCGGCGGCGCCGGTTGCCGCCTATGTGCCGGTCATGTTGGCGGGCAATGTCGCGCACGTTTCCGGCCAGCTGCCTTTCATTGACGGGCAACTGGTGACCGGCCGGCTTGGCGAGGACGTCGAGCTCGAACGCGGGATCGTCGCAGCGCAGGCCTGCGGCGTGATGATCCTGGCGCAGCTCAAGGCGGCGCTGGGTTCGCTCGACCGGGTGGAGCAGATCGTCAAGCTGGGCGGCTTCGTCAATTCGGTCGGCAGCTTCACCGATCAGCCCAAAGTGATCAACGGCGCATCGGAACTCATGATGGCGGTGTTCGGCGATGCCGGGCGCCACGCGCGAAGTGCGGTGGGCGTGCCGGTTCTGCCTCTGGGTGCGGCCGTGGAGGTGGATGCGGTTGTTTCCGTTAAACCTGTTTGATCGCTGGCTCGCGCCGGTCCCCGACTGGCGCAAGGTCGAGTGGATCACGCAAACCGATTTCGCGCATCGCGGTGTCCATGGATCGGCCGGCGACCACGGGGCGGAACGAGTCGAAAATTCCCTGAGCGCGTTCGCCGCCGCGATGGATCGCGGTCTAGGAATCGAGTGCGATGTGCGCCGGTCCTCGGATGGCCGCGCGATGGTGTTTCACGATCGCGATCTCGACCGCCTGACCGATCAGGCGGGGCCGATCGCGGCGCGTTCATCGAAGATCCTGACGGGCCTCAATCTCGCCGGTTCCGAAGACAGGATCCTCGCGCTGCGCGACCTGCTCGTGCGGATCGCGGGGCGCGTGCCGGTGCTGATCGAACTGAAGTCCGATCGGGAAACCCGCGTGCCGGCGTTGTGTTTGTCGGTAAGGCGTGTTCTCGAAGGCTACGTCGGCCCGCATGCGGTGATGAGCTTCGATCCGCGCGTCAGCCGGTGGTTCTTCACGCACTCGCCGCATACCGTGCGCGGGCTGATCGTTTCCGAGGAGGACGACAAGGCGATTCTGGGCAGCATTCGCCGGCAAATGGCGCTGTGGCATGCGCGCCCCGATTTCCTCGCTTACGATATCCGCGATCTGCCGAGCCGGTTTGCGTCGGCGCATCGCCATCGGGGGCTGCCCATCGCGACCTGGACCGTGCGCAGCGCGCAGCACCTCGAACGGGCGCGCGCGCATGCCGATGCGGCGATCGCGGAAGGCGAGGGTCTTCCGTCCGACGGTCCCGCATGAGCGACGGCGAGCTTTTCGTCCACGTCGGCGATTCGATTGCCGCCCTCGATCCCGGCGAATGGGACGCGTTGAGCGATCGCGCCAACCCCTTCGTCAGTCATGCGTTTCTCGCCTCGTTGGAGGATTCGCGCAGCGTCGGAGGGCGCAGCGGCTGGATTCCGCTGCCGCTGCTGATCGGCGGTGACGGTGGCCCCTTGCGCGGCGCGGTTCCGGCCTACGTGAAAGAGCATAGCCAGGGCGAATACGTCTTCGATCACGCCTGGGCCGATGCCTGGCATCGCGCCGGCGGCCAGTATTACCCCAAGCTGCAAATATCCGTGCCGTTCACGCCCGCAACCGGCCCGAGGGTCTTGACCAAGGATGCCGGGCTTGCGCTGCCCTTGCTCCGGGCGGCGGAAACCCTGTGCGATCAGAACGGCCTGTCTTCGGCGCATGCGACCTTTATCGAGCCGGCGCAGGTACCGCTGTTCGAGCAAGCCGGCTGGCTGCTGCGCGAAGACATCCAGTTTCACTGGGAAAACCGCGGGTACGAGAGTTTCGACGATTTCCTCGCCGCGCTCTCGTCGCGCAAACGCAAGGATATCCGCAAGGAACGCGCGAAGGCGCAAGAAGGCCTTGAGATCCGCCACCTCAGCGGCGATGCCATCGCGCCGCATCACTGGGACGCCTTCTGGCAGTTCTACCAGGATACCGGCATGCGCAAGTGGGGGCATCCCTATCTGACGCGGGACGCGTTCGCGCTGCTGGGTGAGCGCATGGCCGACCGGATTCTGCTGGTTATGGCATTCGAGGGCGATACCCCGGTCGCCGGCGCGCTCAATTTCATCGGCGGCGAGGCGTTATACGGCCGCTACTGGGGCGCGATCGTCGACAAGCCGTTCCTGCACTTCGAGCTGTGCTATTATCAAGCGATCGACGCGGCGATCGATCTGGGCCTCGCCCGAGTCGAGGCGGGCGCGCAAGGCGGGCACAAGCTCGCTCGGGGATACGAGCCGGTGCGCACGGTTTCCGCGCATTACATCGCCCACGAAGGGTTCCGCGAGGCGGTCGCGGATTTCCTCCAGCGCGAACGCGAAGGTATCGCGAACGATCAGTTCATGTTGCGTACGCGCACGCCGTTCCGCAAGGAAGATGGAGACGTGTGAAGTTCAGGCGGCCTTGCGGCTGGTCGCTGCGAGCCATTCGCGGGCACGGCGCTGGGCTTCGGCAATCTCGCGCGCCGTCATGTCGTCCGAGATCTCGGCGCGGCAGATCGCCGCTTCCTCGTGTCCCGCGACAGCGGCAAGGTTGAACCACTTGTGCGCTTCGATGAGATCGCAGCCGATGCCGTGGCTTCCGGTCGAATAGGCAACGCCCAAATCGAAATAGGCCGTGAAGTCCCCTTCGGCCGCTGCGACGAGGCAGTTCGCGACCAGCAGATCTTCGGATTCGCTGCACGGCGTGGCGTCGGCCGTGTTTACCCAGACAGTCTTCATGGTGATAACACCCCCCGATGATAAAGGGCTTTGGTCCGCCCTTTGCTGTTTGAATGCTGCCCACTGTTCCTCTACAAACCGTTAACCACACCTGCGATATCCCGTGAGACCGGGCTTTGGCAGCAATCGTACGCAGCTTTTTTCGTTAAGAAGTCGCAACCGCCTTGTCTCGTTAAGTCCATGGATTTATAGGCGCGGCGAACCTAGGTTCGCAGGGGTGCCACCGGGAACGCCCGGGGCCGCAGGGCGATTTGCGATCCGAGGACTCTAAGGTGCGGAGTTCAGTGAATGGCGACGGCCCTAAACAATGAAATTGATGTTCTCGCCAAGGCGAGGCGCTCGCTTGCAAGCGATTATTTTCCCTCTGACGACGAAGTCTACATGGGGGAGGCACAGCAAGACTATTTCCGCAAGCTCCTCCAGGCCTGGAAGCGCTCGATCCTCGATGCATCGGCGGGAACCCTCGCGCAGTTGCAGGATGGACCGATCCGCGAGCCGGACCTCAATGATCGGGCTTCCAGCGAAACCGACTGGGGCATCGAACTGCGGACGCGAGACCGTCAGCGCAAGCTGATCGCCAAGATCGATTCGGCGCTTCGCCGGATCGAGGAGGGCGAATACGGATATTGCGAGGTCACCGGCGAACCGATCGGTCTGGGGCGTCTGGTCGCACGTCCGATCGCGACGATGACGGTCGAAGCGCAGGAAGCGCACGAACGTCGCGAGAAGGTTTCCCGCGACGATTGATCTGCCGAGCGAAGCCGTTGCTTTTCCAGCGCGCGGTAACGGTCCGTTAGCCAGTTTGTGGCAGAGCCGGTTCGACTGGCGCTCGTGTTTTGACTATTCGCCGCACGTGGCGCATTTTCGAAGCAAGCAAGGGACTGGAAAACAGCTCGATGGACGCAAATGACAATAGGCATATCGCTCGCGACAGCCTGTTCCTCATGGCGGACTTGCGCGTGGACGGCCTCGAGGGCGAGCACCGCATCAAGGTGCGCAATCTTTCCGCCGGCGGAATGATGGGCGAAGGAGCGGTTCGCGTGATGCGGGGCGCGGTCGTCGAAGTGAACATCCGCAATATCGGCTGGGTCGAAGGATCCATCGCCTGGGTGCAGAGCAATCGATTCGGCGTCGCCTTCCGTGACGAGATCGATCCCAAGATCGCGCGCGCACCCGTAGGCCAAGATGTCGAAAGCGGACCTCCGCGCTTTTTGCGCTCTGCATTCGTCACTCCCGAAACCGGCACGATCCGCAAGATCTGATCGGCCTGGCCTCGCCCTCGAGGCGGCGGCCAAACCCGTTTCGCCAGCATCCGAAATCGACTAGGCCGGGATCATGATGGTCTCGCGGTCGCTTCAGCAGTTCTTCGTGTGTCTTGCTGGCGTCCTCTTGCTGTCGTCCTGCAATCGTGCCGATTCGACGCGGATCGACGTGGTCGTCATCGGGGAGCCACAGGATCCGTTTCAGGAAGGGGGGCGCCCGTTAAGCCCTGCGGCCAAGCTCGTTCGCGCCTCGACCGCGGAAGGGCTCGTCGCGTTCGACGAGGAGGGGCGGGTCGTGCCCGCCTTGGCCGATCGCTGGATCGTGACCGATGATGGCCGCAGCTACATTTTCCGCCTGCGCGACGGCACTTGGCAAGGCGATGCCGGGGACCTGACCGCCCGCTCGGCCAAAGTCGCCTTCGATGCGCAGGTTCGCAAAGTGCGCGGGACTTCGCTCGCGCTCGACCTGAAAGTGATCGACGACGTCCGCGCCATGGCGGGCCGCGTGATCGAGATCCGGCTCAAGCATGCGATGCCGAACCTGCTGCAATTGCTCGCGCAACCCGAGATGGGGCTGGTCTACGAAGACCAGACCGGCGGCCCGATGAGCATGGTTCCCGACGGTCAGACCGCGCTGTTCAATCCGATCGATCCGGCCAGCTTGGGCCTTCCCGGACTCGAGAACTGGTCCGAGCGGACCCGCACCGTCGCCCTGCGAGCTTTGCCCGGCGAGGCCGCCATCAAGGCCTTCAACGACGGCGAGGCAGACATCGTGCTGGGCGGACGGATCGAGGATTTCCCGCGAACCAGCTCGGTGGGCATTTTGCGCGGCACGATCCAGCTCGATCCGGTCACCGGCCTGTTCGGCCTGCAAGTCATGAACGACGAGGGGTTCCTTGCCGAACCGGTGAACCGCGAAGCCATCGCCCTGGCGCTCGACCGCAACGCCCTGATCGCCCCGTTCGGACTCGGCGGGTGGAACGCCTCGACTCGGGTAGTGGCGCCGGGGCTGGACGGCGATATCGGCACCATCGGCGAGCGGTGGCCCGAACAGTCGCTCGAGGATCGCCGCAGCGTGGCCTCCGCGCGAGTCGCGGCCTGGGTCGCCGGCGCAGGCGGATCTGGCGGCAAGGAGAGCCAAGCAACGCCGTCCGAAGGGACGGGGAACGACGCGGCAAGCCCGACCACGGGCGTCTCGCTTTCGGTGTGGCTGCCGCAGGGTCCCGGTTCGGACATCCTTTTTCGCGGAATCACCGGCGATCTGGCCGCGATCGGCATCACGGCCACGCGTGCCGCCGACGAGGAAACCGGCGACTTGCGCCTTGTCGATACCGTCGCGCGCTATCCGCTGGCGACGTGGTTCCTCAATCACCTCTCCTGCGCGGAGCAGACCGGACTGTGCAGCAAGGAAGCGGATGGCCTCGTCGCCACGGCCGGGGCAAGCGAAGACCCCGCCGAACGCTCGGCATTGCTGGCCGAAGCGGAGGCGGAACTGACAGCGGCGAACGTGTTCGTTCCGTTCGGACCGCCGATCCGCTGGTCGCTGGTGCGCGGCGACGTCAGCGGCTTTGCCACCAATCCTTGGGGGTGGCATCCCTTGATGCCGCTGGCCTGGCTGCCCAGATAAGGGTTCAACCCGGATGACGCCGGGCGGCCCTGATGAAGGACACGCTAGAGGTGGCAGCACAACAAGGTACGACGCGGCGGATGCCGGTGGATTTTCCGATGGGATCGGATCCGGGGTCCGTGCGGCGCCGGATCGAGTCGCTCGAGGTCCTGCTGGAACGGTCGCTCACCATTCCGGGCACCAGCAAGGCGGTCGGCCTCGATGCGATCGTCGGTCTCGTTCCGGTCGCGGGGGACGTCGTCGCGGCGGCGCTCGGCCTCTACCTCGTCTGGGAAGCGCGGAACCTCGGTATGTCGAAGTTCCAGCTCGCGCGGATGGCGACGAATGTTGGCGTCGATACGCTGCTCGGCGCGGTCCCGCTCGCGGGAGACCTTTTCGACTTCGTGTTCCGCTCGAATTCGCGCAACCTGAAGATCGTGCGCAAGCATCTCGACAAGCACCATCCCGAAACGCAGATCATCGAGGCCTGACGCTTTTGCATCCTCAAGCATTGCGCTAATGCAGCGATGATGAGGATGACCTGCGCGATCATGGTCCTGCTGCTGGCGGGATGCGGCAAGGCGGACAATGCGCCCGGGCCCGGCGGCGTGACGGTGGGCGAAGCGCGCGCTCTCGATGAAGCTGCCGCGATGCTCGACAAGCGGCGACCGCCCGAGGACATTCTGCAACCGCCCGCGAACGGTCCGTCCACGCCCGACGCGTCGCAAACGCCGCAAGCGACGGCTAGTCCGGGCTGATCCTGCCGCGACCGGCCTTGACGGCGCCGCGCAGTTTCTTGCCCTTGAGCCGCTTGGTCTTGCCCACCCGGTTAAGGCGCGACTTGGCCCGTTTTTCCGGAAAGCGATGGGCTTCGGTGATCAGCTCCGCCAGCTTTTCGCGCGCATCGGCGCGATTGGCCTCCTGCGTGCGAAATCGGCGCGCCGCGATCACCAGTTCCCCGCGACTGGTCATTCGGGTGCCGGCCAGCAGCTTCAGGCGCTGATAGACCGGCGGCGGCAGCCGCAGCGCGAAAATATCGACGCGCAACTGGACCGCGGTCGCGACCTTGTTGACGTTCTGTCCGCCGGGCCCCGAGCCCGCGATGAAGCTCTCGCTCGCCAGCGAGAGCGCGCGTTCGACGGCGTCATCCATCTTCGAACCCGAGCGCGACGAAATCGGCGGGAAGCGGGCTGGTCGCCGCAATCGAATCCTTGCCTTCGCGGCTAACTTCGAGACCGGCGGCGTGCAGCATGGTGCGTCGCGCGCTCGATCCATCGCCATACACCGGATCGCCCAGCAAGGCGGTTCCCAGCCCGGAAGCGGCGTGCACGCGGATCTGATGCGTGCGCCCGGTTTCGGGCCGGAACTCGACGAGCGTCATCCCCTGATGCGACGCGAGGGTCCGCCAATGGGTCACCGCGGGCTTGCCCTTGCGCGCCGGGATCATGCGCCAGCCCTCGCTGGCGGAGCTGATCTTGGACAGCGCCAGTTCGATCGTGCCTTCGGTCTCGGCCAGTTCGCCTGCAATCAGGCCGAGATAGCGTTTTTGCACCAGCCGCTCTTCAAAAGCCTTGGCGAACCGCTTCAGCGCCTTGGGATTGCGCGCCAGCAGCAGGCAGCCCGAAGTGTCGCGATCGAGCCGGTGGACGGGGGCGGGTCGGCGCTGGAAGCCGAGCCGCAAATCGTCGAGATGGTTCTCGAGGCTTTCGCCGCCGGCGCGCGGCCGATCGAGCGGCAGTCCGGCGGGCTTGTCGATGACGAGCGCTTCGCCGTCTTCGAAGAGGATCGGGATCATCGTCATGTCAGGGCCTTCGCGATACGGGAACAGGCCTCACGCAGCCGGGCTTCGTCGGCGGCGAAACTGATGCGGAATCCGTCGCGCCCTCCGAAAGCGGAGGCCGGTACGATCGCGACGCCCTGGTCGAGCAAGTGCAAAGCCAGCGCCGCATCGTCGCCGAAGCGGTCCATCAGCGGCGTTGCATCGACCATGCAATAGAACGCGCCATCGGGCACCGGGGTTGCGAGGCCGGGAATGGCATTGATCGCGTCCACCACCATGTCGCGGCGCGCGCGGAAGCGATCGCGCCATTCGGCAAGAAATTGCTGCGGTCCTTCCAGTGCAGCAATCGCGGCGGCCTGGCTGATCGAGCAGGGGTTGCCCGAGGAATGCGACTGCAGAGTTTCCATCGCACGGATCAGCCATTCGGGCCCCGTGGCGACGCCGATGCGGAAGCCCGTCATCGCATGGCTCTTGGACACGCCGGAGATAGTGAGAATGCGATCGGCCAAGTCCGGGCACAGCGCTGCCAGCGTCACGTGCGGCGCGTCCGTGTAGATCAGCGGCGAATAGATATCGTCGCTCATCACCAGCACGCCCGGATGGCGTCGCAGCACATCGGCAATGCTGCGCAGCATGGCTTCGTCGTAGACCGCGCCCGTCGGGTTTCCCGGGCTGTTGAGCATCAGCCAGCGCGTGCGCGGACCGATCTGCGCTTCCAGATCGCCGGCGGTGAAGCGAAAGCCATGCTTCGCCACGGTCTGCAGCGGAACCACGCTTCCGCCCGCGTAGTGGACGATCTCGGGATAGCTGACCCACCAGGGCGAGGGGACGATCACTTCATCGCCTTCGCCCACGGTCGCGGCGATCGCGTGAAAGATCGCCTGCTTGCCGCCGGCGCTCACCGTGACTTGGCTGACCGGCGCTTCGATACCAAGATCGCGTGCGAAATGCTGCGCGGCGGCCTGCTTCATCCGCGCGGTGCCACCGACCGGCGTGTACTTCGTCTGGCCCGCGTCGAGCGCGGCCTTGGCCGCCTCGAGCACATGCGCCGGCGTGGCGAAATCGGGCTCACCCACCGAGAGCGAAATCACGTCGACTCCGGCTTCGCGCAGCGCGGTCGCGCGGTCGGTCATCGCGGTGGTCTGCGACGGCGCAATGCGGGAGAGCGCGGGGGACGTGACTTTCATGCGAGCAACTCCGCGCGCATCAGCCCGCGCAAGGCATTGCCGAGCTGGAACCCGCCCGCCAGTTCGTCGAGCGCAAGCGAGGCTTCGGCCGCCTCGCCGGAAGCCAGCAGCGAGCCGCGCAGCACGCCGGGCAGCAGACCCAGCGAGCAGGGCGGCGTCAGCAGCTTGTCGTCGCGCGCAAGAAACACGTTGGTGAAGGTGCCTTCGGTAACGAGCCCGTCGTCGCGCACGAAGATCGCTTCGTCCGCGCCCGCGTCCTTGGCGGCCTCAAGCCCGGCCTCGTAGAAGCCGCGATCGCTGGACTTGTGCCGCAGCCGCCAATCGCTTTCATCGACCGGCAGGCGGAACACCGCAACCTTGAGCACCTCGGGCAGCGCCAAAGGCATTTCGCCCAGTTCAAGACTGAAGGCGCCGCTGCGGCCCAGCACCAGACGCAGCCGCGAGGGCACGTCGGCATCGAAGCACAGCGCCTGCACCGCATTGCGCACCGCGTGGCGGTCGAACGTGAATCCCAGCGTCGCCGCGCTGGCGCCGATCCGCTCGAGATGCCGGTCGAGCAGCACGATGCCCTCTTCCGGCGTAAAACGCATGGTTTCGATCAGATCGAACTGCGCGGGCGAACCTTGCCCCGTTGGTCGCACGAAACCCCCTTTGACCAGGCACTCGCGCCATTCGGCGAGACCTTCCGAATCCGCGACGATCGCGGATCCGACCCCTAGAACCGCCTTGCCGTCGCCGCGTTCGGCTCCGGAAAGACGCAGCGTGCGGATTGCCACATTGAACGCGGCATCGCCAGAGGCATCGATCCCGCCGATCGCACCGCAGTAGGGGCCGCGCGGATCGGGTTCGGTCGCCGCGATCAGTTCCATCGCCCGGATCTTGGGCGCGCCGGTGATCGATCCGCAGGGAAACAGCGCGCGCAGCATGTCGATCGCGTCGAGCTCGTCGCGCAGCGTCGCGTGCACGGTCGAGACCATCTGGTGCACGGTCGGGTAGCTCTCGACCGTGAAGGGACGCTCGACCTTGACGCTGCCCGGGACCGCGACCCGCGCGAGATCGTTGCGCATCAGGTCGACGATCATCAGGTTTTCGGCACGGTCCTTGATGGATGTCGCGAGTTCCTCGCGCAGGGCCGTGTCGGTCGCCGGATCGGTTGCACGCGGGCGCGTGCCCTTCATTGGTTTGACGCGGGCGTCGCGGCCGCGCAGCGCGAAGAACAATTCGGGCGAAAAACTGAGCAACCATTGCGCCCCATCATGAATCAGCGCGCCATAGCCCGCCGCTCCGGACGCGCGCAGTGCGGCATAAAGCGCGATGGGGTCGCCACGCCACGATCCGGCGAGCGGGAACGTGAGATTGGCCTGATAGATGTCGCCGGCCTGGATCGCGTCCTGCAGCGCGCCGAACCGGGCGATGTAGTCTCCGGGGGCGATCGTCGGGTCGAGCGGCCCGATCGCGGGTTCGGCGTTCCCGGCTTGGCCGGCGAGCCATCCGTCGACCTCGCCCGGGGCAATGCTCTCGCAGCCGGCGAAAGCGCCGAACCACAGCAGGGGCGAAGCGGGATCGCGATGCGCGGACACGAGGCTCTGCAAGCGCGGTTCCAGCGCCAGACCCGCTTCGTAGGACAAGTATCCTGCAATCTCGTATCCGTCGCGCGAGAGGGCACGCAACCGCTCCAGCGCCGGCAGCACCTCGTCGCCCGTACGCGCCACCACGACGTCCACCGGCTCACGATAGAGCCGCGCCGGGGCGGCGCCGTCAGTGCGGGCATCGTCGAGGAGTACGAAAGGTGTGGGCATGATCCTGCGGGTTTTCGGTGGCGCATCGCCCTAGCGTGAGGCGGCGCGACTGGCAAAAAGCCTCTCGCGTCCATCGGAAGCGCGCTTTACAGCGATTATGGTTACGACTGGGAGCGGCAAATGGGCGAAATCTACCTGGGCCTCGGGCGCAACGGCGAGCGCCAGGTACTGCGGCTGGATCGTGCCAATCGCCACGGGCTGATCGCGGGCGCGACCGGAACCGGCAAGACGGTGACGCTGCAGACGATCGCCGAGCAGTTTTCCGCTGGGGGCGTGCCCGTGTTTCTTGCCGACGTGAAGGGCGATCTGTCCGGCATTTCCATGGCGGGCAGTCCGCAATTCAAGAATGCCGACAAGCTGGAAGCACGCGCGAAGGAGATCGGCCTTTCGGATTACGCGTATTCCGATAATCCCGCCGTGTTCTGGGATCTGTTCGGCGAACAGGGCCACCCGATCCGCACCACCGTTTCCGAAATGGGCCCGCTGCTGCTCGCCCGCCTGCTCGATCTCAACGACACGCAGGAAGGCGTGCTCAACATCGTCTTCCGCTTCGCCGACGAGCAGGGCCTGCTGCTGCTCGACCTCGAAGACCTGCAGGCAATGCTTGTCTACACGGCCGAAAACGCAAGCGAACTCACGACGAAATACGGCAACGTGTCGAAGGCGAGCGTCGGCGCGATCCAGCGCCAGCTGCTTTCGCTCGACAGCCAGGGCGGCGCGATGTTCTTCGGCGAGCCGGCGCTGGAAATCGACGATTTCATCACCTGCGACGATCAGGGGCGCGGCATCATCAATGTGCTCGCCGCCGACAAGCTGATGCGCAGCCCCAAGCTCTACGCGACCTTCCTGCTCTGGCTGCTCGCCGAGCTGTTCGAGAGCCTGCCCGAAGTCGGCGATCCCGAAAAGCCGAAGCTCGTGTTCTTCTTCGACGAGGCGCACTTGCTGTTCGACGATGCGCCCAAGGCGTTGCAGGACAAGATCGAGCAAGTCGTCCGCCTGATACGCTCCAAAGGCGTGGGGGTGTTCTTCGTGACGCAGAATCCGATCGATGTGCCCGAGGATGTCGCCGGGCAACTCGGCAACCGGGTGCAGCATGCGCTGCGCGCCTTCACCCCGCGCGACAAGAAGGCGATCAAGGCGGCGGCCGAGACCTTCCGGATCAATCCGGAGCTCGATGTCGAGACCGCGATCACCGAGCTGAAAGTCGGCGAGGCGCTGGTCTCGACGCTCGATGGCGACGGCGCGCCGTCGGTGGTGCAGCGCACGCTGGTGGCGCCGCCACGCTCGCGGCTCGGGCCGGTGACCGCGAAGGAGCGCGCGATCATCCAGTCGATCAGCCCGTTCGAAGGCAAGTACGACACTCGCGTCGACCGTGAGAGCGCCGAGGAAGTGCTCGCTGCCAAAGCCGCCGATGCAGCCGCGACCGCCGCCGAAGTCGAGGAAAAGGGCCGCGAGGAAGTCGCCAAGCGTGAGCGCAAGCATACCAGCTTGTGGGACGGGCTCGGCGGCAAGATGGCGAAGGCCGCCGCCGGCGCTGCCGCCGCCAGCGCCGGTTCGATCCTGGCGGGCAAACTGCAAGGCAAGACGAGCCGCGCCAATCCGAAAGCGACCGCGGCGGGCGCGGCGGCGGGCACTTTGGGCAATACGCTCGAAAAGGCGATCGGCATTCCCGGGATTGGGCGCTTCGCCCGCAATGTCATCGGCGGACTGATGCGTTAGCCTGCGGCGGGCCTCGCCGCAGCTTGCAGGGCGCTTAACTGAGCGGCAATTCGAGCCGGGCGACGAGACCGGTCACGTTCGAAGCCTCGTCGCGCGTGTTTTCCAGCACGAGCGCGCCGCCGTGCTGTTCCGCGATCGCACGCGCCAGGGCAAGGCCGAGACCGGCGCCGCCGGTGGCGGAATTGCGCGAGGGATCGCCCCGGGCAAACGGCTCGAGCATGGTCGCGATGCGGTCTTCGGGGATGCCGGGACCATTGTCGGCGACACGGATCACGGCCCGGTTTCCGACGCGCTCCAGACTGACGCGGGCTTCGCCGCCATAACGCACCGCATTGCCGATGAGATTGCGCAACGCGCGCCGCAACCAGGTCGGCCGCAGTTCCAGGACGATTCGCTGGGTATCGCCAAGCACTACGGGCTGTCCCATGTCTTCGTAATCCTCGACGATCGAGGCGACGAGGGCCGACAGCTCCGAACGTTCGAGCGGATCGCTCGGGCGCCCGACGCGGGCGAGCGAGAGAATATCGTCGAGCGTGCGGACGATGTCCTCGATCGTGCCTGCCATGCGGTCGCGTTCGTTGTCGTCCTCGACGGATTCGATGCGGACCCGCAATGCGGCGAGCGGCGTCTTGAGATCGTGCCCGATCGCGCCGAGCATGACGTTTTTCTCGTTAAGCAGGGCCGAAATGCGCCCTTCCATCGCGTTGTGCGCCTCGATCAGGCGGCGCATGTCTTCGGGGCCGGCCGGGACGATCTGGCCCTTGGGATCCTGCGTCGCCGAAAAGGCTTCGACTCGCTGGGTGAGGGCTGCGAGCGGCCTGGTGATGCGGCGCAGGATCAGCGCGATCGCGCCGATGAGGACCACGTAGATGATCGCCGTCTGCAACAGCAGCGGCCAAACCAGCATCTCGATCCGGGGCGGCGTGCGAACCCGTGCGGTGAGCCATTCGCCGCCGGGATCGAGCCGCACGGCTGCCAACAGAACATGGTCGTTCTCGTGGGACATCGGCTTTCGCCCGAGCCGGACGTAGCGGGCCGCACGGCGTCTGACATGCTCGAGCGCGGGAGCATCCTCTTGCACGGTTCGGTGCGCGACCTGGATCTCCGCCACCGCGAGCCCCTGCTCGCGCAGCAGCAGCGCGATCTTCCCTTCCAGATCGGGGTCGCGCTCCTCGGTGCCTGCGATCGGGGAGCGCGGCGTGTGGATGACCGGCAGGCCCCTGCGGCCACGCTGGAGCGCTCGGCGCGAACCGGCACGTCGATCGAAGCGTGCCGGGTTGCGCGTATCGGCCATGATCTTGAAGGCGGCGATGCTCACCAGTTCGCCTTCGAAGCGCCCGCTCTGGGCTCGATAGACCAGCAGCGCGCCCACGGACTGCACCAGCAGCAAGGCCCCCGCAACCGCGAGCAGCATCTGTCCCATGAGGCTGTGGGGCCGCAGCAGGCGCATCACGCGTCAGCGAGCACCCGGCGCACGTCGGCGGCCAGCATGTAGCCTCCGCCCCATACGGTCTGGATCAGCTGCGGGTTGCGGCTGTCCGCCTCGATCTTGCGGCGCAGGCGGCTGACCTGGTTATCGACCGCGCGATCGAACAAGTGCGCCTCGCGGCCTTGCACCATGTCGAGCAGGCGATCGCGGTCGAGCACTTGGCGAGGGTGTTCGACGAACGCCATGAGCAAGCGAAATTCGGCCGAGGAAATCGCGACCACGGCGCCCTCCGGGTCGGTTAGCCGGCGCTTGAGCGGATCGAGTTGCCAGCCTTCGAAGGCGAAGATCTCGTTTTCCGTCGCGGCCGGGCCGGCCCGTCCGGCGCGGCGCAGGACGCTGCGCACGCGCGCGACGAGTTCGCGGGGCTCGAAGGGTTTGACCACGTAGTCGTCCGCGCCGATTTCGAGGCCGATGATCCGGTCGGTCGCTTCGCCTCGCGCGGTCAGGAAGATGACCGGGATCTCGCGGCTTTCGACCAGATGGCGGCAGAGCGACATCCCGTCTTCGCCCGGCATCATGATGTCGAGCAGGACGAGATCGGGGCGGGCGTCGCGCAACCGGCTGCGTGCGTCCGCGGCGCTGGCGGCCTGAGTCACGTCGAACCCCTGACGCGAGAGGTACTCGGCCAGGGGTTCGCGAAGCGAGGCTTCGTCATCGACCAGCAGGATCGCGGGCAATGCCGTATCGTTCATGGCAGGATCGCCGTTAGCGTCACTCAGCTGCCCGAGCGATCGGCGCGGTTCTGCTTCCACTGCGCCTTCATCTGCTCACGGGCTGCCTGGCGCTCTTCCTTGGTGACGCGACCGTCGCCGTTGCCGTCCATCATCGCGAAGTGCTTGGCATGCGCCGCCTCGAACTCCGCCTTGGAAATGGCGCCGTCGTTGTTGGTGTCGGCCATCTTCGCCATCGCCATCATGCCGCCGCGGTGGCCGCGCTTGCCGCCCCAGCGAGCATCGCGATTGTCACCGTCATTCTTGCCCATGCGGCGATGCGGGCGTTCGTGCGACATGAATTCGTCGCGCGAGATCGCGCCGTTGCCGTCCGCGTCCATCGCGGCGAACATCTTTGCCTTGCGATCCGCCTGACGGGCTTCGCGGTCCGCTTGATCGATCTTGCCATCGTTGTTGGCGTCCATCCGCGCGAACATGGCGTCGGCCTTGGCTTGCGATTCAGCACTGGTGATCACGCCGTCGCCGTTGGCGTCGGGTCCTTTGCGCATGGTTTCCTGCGCGGCGAAAGCGGTGCCGGTCGCGGCAAGGGCGACGGCGGCAATACCGATTGTCCATTTCTTCATGTCGTTTCTCTCCAATCTGGCCCCTGACGGGAAATGTGAGGGGAAAGTCGCGGGGTGGGGGAGGGGAAAGTGACCCGCGAGTTTCTGGAACCCGTTTTAGGTGTCGATTGTCGCGCACTTATGCCGGTTCGCGGCGAAATTGTCGCGAATTGTCCCAGCTTGAAGATGCCGTTCATGGGCGCGACACCTGCGGGCCCGCGCTCAGCGCTCGCGGTTCTCGGTGCCGAGCCCCGGTGTGACGAACAGCACGGTCGCGCGCTCGGCGACGTCGGCGGTATGCCAGACGCCGGCCGGATTCACGAGATATTCGCCCGCGCCGATCGTCTCGGAGTGGACCTGCCCTTCCGCCAGCTCCTGAAGGATGGTGATTTGGCCCGCGATGCACAGCACCAGCTCTTCGCCTTCGGGGTGGATTTCCCAGGTCGTCCAATCCGACGTGAACGTGTGCATCGCCACCAGCCGCCCTTCGGCCCCATCGGCGCCATGACGCTCGGCATACGCCTCGTACCATGCGCCGCCGGTGAACTCGGGCTGGGCCACGGTTGTGGCGCCAAGCCCGAGATGGACGGGGAACTGCCGGATGTCGCGCGCGCTGCGAGTCATGCTGGTATGTCCTCCTTGTGACGAGCCGCGCGCGTCCGAGCGATCAGATCGGGCGGCACTGTTCCTCGACCCAGGCGAGCTCTTCGCCCGACAGGTTCGGGCCGATCACGTCTAGCGTGCGCGCGTGGTATTCGTTCCACCAGGCGATTTCGCCGGGCGAGAGCAGCGAAACGTCGACGAGGCTGCGGTCGATCGGCACGAAAGTCAGCGTCTCGAAGCCGAAATAGTCGCCCTCAGCGCCGGCGATATCGCGTTCCTCGACCAGCACGAGGTTCTCGATGCGAATGCCGTATTCGCCGGTCTTGTAATAGCCCGGCTCGTCCGAGAGGATCATGCCGGGGAGCAGCTCCTGATCGGTCCCGGGCTGCCCGCCCTGCGACTTCGCGATGCGCTGCGGCCCCTCATGCACTGAGAGGAAGCTGCCGACGCCGTGCCCGGTTCCGTGCGCGTAATCGAGCCCCGCCGCCCATAGAAATTGCCGCGCCAGCGTGTCGAGTTGGCTGCCGTTGGTGCCGCGCGGGAACACGGCTGTGGCAATGGCGATGTGGCCCTTGAGCACGCGGGTGAAGCGGTCGCGCACCTCGGCGGGCGGTTCGCCGGGGCCGATCCAGACGGTGCGGGTGATGTCGGTGGTGCCCGCCGGGTATTGGCCGCCCGAATCGACCAGGTAGACGCTGTTCGGCTCGATCGCGCGATTGGTTTCCTCGGTGACCTTGTAGTGCGGGCTGGCGCCATTAGGGCCCGTCGCGGAAATCGTGTCGAACGACAGATCGCGCAAGTCTCCGCCCTCCTGGCGCATCTGTTGCAAGCGATCGGCGGCGCCGAGCTCGTCAATTCCGCCCTTGGGCGCTTCGGTCGTCACCCAACGCAGGAACCGCGCGACCGCCGCGCCGTCGCGGGCCTGCGCATCGCGGTGCCCCTGCTGTTCGACCGGGTTCTTTATCGCCTTGGCGAGCACCGTCGGATCGCGCGCCTCGACGATGGTCACGCCGGCGCCATTGAGCGCTGCGAAGATCGCGCTCACCGCGCGTTCGGGATCGACCGCGACGCGCTTGCCCCGCATCGCTTCCAACGCAGGCTGGAAGGCCCCACGTGGCTGGATGCGGACCGCGTTGCCGAGATGCTGACGCAGGTCTGGCGTGACCTTTTCCTCGGCGATGAACAGGTCCGCCGTGCCGTCGGCATGGGCGAGCACGTAGGACAGCGCCACCGGCGTGTGATCGACGTCGGCACCGCGAATGTTGAGCAGCCAGGCGATCGAATCGAGCGCGGTGATCGCGGCGGCATCGAGCCCGCGCTCGCCCAGCCATTCGGACACGGCCTCGCGCTTGGCCTGGCTCGACTGGCCGGCGAATTCGTCGGCATGGACGATCGCGGGCGCTGCGGACGCGGCGGGACGGTCTTCCCAGATCGCATCGATCGGGTTGCTCTCCACCGCGACCAGTTCGCCACCACGTTCCTTCATCGCCTTGGCCGCCGCTTCGACCCAGCCCTTGCCATGCAGCCAGGCGTCGTAGCCGATCCGCGCGCCTTTCGGGGCATGGCCGCCGAGCCAGGCGGGGATCGTGGTGTGGGGCACGCTCTCGTAGGCATAGAGCCGCCCATCGACCTGCTCGCGCACCTGGAGTGTGTAGCGCCCGTCGACGAACATCGCCGCTGAGGGTTCGAGCGTCGCATCGGTGAGCACCACCGCGCTTCCCGCCGATCCGCCGAAGCCGGTCAGCCAGGCGAGGCGCTGCGCATAAGCACCGACGTATTCGCTCATGTGCTCGTCGGAGATCGGAATGACGAACCCGTCGAGGTTCCGGCGCGTCAATTCCTTGCGCAGCGCATCGAGGCGGGCTTCGTGAGTGTTCATCAGCATGGCATCGGTCCTTTGGGAGCGGCAGCTCGTCCTGTCGGACGGCTTGCGGGCTTCGTTGCGCCAACATAGATGCTGCGCATGGCAAGTTCCACCCAGACACCCGCCCTCGCTGCTCCGCCCCGTGCGGCGCGCAAGCCCTTCACCGCGACCCACCACGGCCAGACTCTCGCCGACGATTACGCCTGGCTGCGCGATCCCGGCTATCCCGAAGTCACCGACGCCGAAGTGCTCAAGCACCTCGAGGCGGAGAACACCTGGTTCGAAGCGCGCATGGCGCCGCAGCAGGACACGATCGAGGCGCTGTTCAAGGAAATGCGCGCACGCATCAAGGAGGCCGACAAGTCGGTGCCGCAAAAGGACGGCGATTGGCTCTACTGGATCGAATACGAAGAAGGCGCCGAGTACAAGAAATGGTGGCGACGCCCGGTCGGCGCGCCCGACGACGGCAGCGCCGACGAACTGATGCTCGACGAAGTCGCGCTGGCGGACGGCAAGGAGTACTTCAGCCTCGGCGCGATCTCGGTCAGCAAGTCGGGCAAGCTGCTCGCCTATGCTTTCGATGACAACGGCTCGGAGCGCTACACCGCTAGGATCAAGGATCTGGAGACGGGCGAGCTATTGCCCGACGAAATTCCCGGGACGCTGTCGGCGCTGGTCTGGGTCGCCGACGACACCGGCCTCGTCTACTCGCTCGCCAACGAGCAGTGGCGCACCGACAACGCCCGGCTGCACTGGCTGGGCAAGCCGCTTTCGGACGACGTCGAGCTCTACCACGAGGATGACGAAGGCTTCCGCGTCGGTTCGGGCCTGACCTCGAACGAGACCTGGCTGGTGATCGGGACCAGCGATCACGAGACGAGCGAAGTCCGTCTGGTCCCCGCCGCCGATCCCTTGGCGCAGCCCGTGCTGGTCCGCGCGCGCGAGAAGGGCGTCGAGTACGATGTCGACGTGTGGGATGGCGAAGGCCGCGATCCCTTGGTCTACATCCACACCAACGACACCCATGAGAATTTCCGCATTGCCACCGCCCCGCTTGAGCGACCGGGCGAATGGACGACGTTGATCGAGGGCTCGGACGAGTTCTATCTGACGGGCTTCGATCTGTTCCGTGACTTCTACGTGGTCGAAGGGCGACTGCGGGGCCTCGATCGCATCGAAGTGCGCTATTACGACGATCCCGATCGGATCGAACCCATCGAATTTCCGGAAGCCAGCTACACCGCCGGCCTTGGCGACAATCCGGAATGGGCGATGGATGTGCTGCGCGTATCGTACCAGTCGATGGTCAGCCCCTCGACGGTCTACGATTACGATGTCGCGGCGCGCTCGCTCGAGACGCTCAAGGTGCAGGAAATCCCCTCGGGCTACGATGCCTCGCTGTACACCACCGAGCGGTTGGAGATTTCCGCGCGCGACGGCACCGCGATTCCCGTCAGCGTGGTGATGCGGAAGGACCGGCCAGCGGGTGGTCCGCTGCATCTCTACGGCTACGGCGCCTACGGTATCTCGATCGATCCGGGCTTTTCGACCACGCGGTTCAGCCTGGTCGATCGCGGTTTCGCTTATGCCATCGCTCATATTCGTGGCGGCGACGATCTCGGGCGGGCCTGGTACAAGGCGGGCAAGCTCGACAAGCGGACCAACACCTTCAACGATTTCGTCGACGTCGCCCGCGCTCTGATCGCGCGCGGCACGACCGAGGCGGGCAAGATCAGCATTTCGGGCGGCTCGGCGGGCGGCGAGCTGATGGGCGCCGTCATCAATTCCGATCCCGAACTGTTCGGCGCGGTCGTGGCCCAAGTGCCTTTCGTCGATGTGCTGGCAACGATGCTCGACGCGACACTACCGCTGACGCCCGGCGAATGGCCCGAATGGGGCAACCCGATCGAGGATGCCGCCGCCTTCGCGCTGATCCGCAGCTACAGCCCCTACGACAACGTCAAGCCGCAGGCCTACCCGCCGCTGATGGTGACCGCCGGTCTCAACGATCCGCGCGTCACCTACTGGGAGCCCGCCAAGTGGGTCGCCAAACTGCGCGAGGTAAAGACCGACGACAACGAACTGATCCTCAAGATCAACATGGGCGCGGGCCATGGCGGCAAGTCGGGCCGGTTCGAAAGCCTGAAAGAAACCGCCGAGGAGTTCGCCTTCATCCTCTGGCAGCTGGGAGTGCCGCTCTGAGCCGCTTCGCACTGAGCTTCGTTGCTGGTCCCGAGCACATCGACCGGATGGGCCACGTCAACAACGCCGTCTGGGTGCAGTGGATGGAGGTGCTCGCCGTCGCGCACTGGGAAGCGGTGGCATCTCCCGAGCATCAGGCGCGCTACGTCTGGCTGCTGACGCGACACGAGATCGATTATCGCGGCAACATCCGCGAAGGCGAGCGCGTGACCGGCGAGACCTGGGTGCCCGAAGGTCCGCGCGGCGTGCGCTTCCATCGCCGCATCGATTTTCGCGATGACGAGGGCAAAGTGCTGGTCAGTGCCCGCTCGACCTGGGCGATGATCGAGCAGGCGACGGGGCGGCTCTCGCGAATTGCTCCAGACGTCGCCGCGCCGTTCCTGACTTCGCCGGCGGAGGGCGAAAGTTAGGCCAGCAGCGTCGCGAGCGGCGTGTGTTCGTACCCCAGTTCGCGTGCCACGGCTTCGTACGAGACCTTGCCCGCATGCACGTTCAGGCCCTCGGCGAGGTGTGCGTCGTCGCGCAGCGCGGCCTTCCAGCCCTTGTCGGCGATGGCCAGTGCGTGGGGCAGCGTCACGTTGTTGAGCGCATAAGTGCTGGTGCGCGAAACCGCGCCGGGCATGTTGGCGACGCAATAATGCACGACGTCGTCGACCACGAACGTCGGTTCGGCGTGAGTCGTGGCGTGGCTGGTCTCGAAGCAGCCGCCTTGGTCGATCGCGACATCGACCAGCACTGCGCCGGCCTTCATCGTCTTGAGCATCGCGCGCGTCACCAGCTTGGGCGCGGCGGCGCCTGGGATCAGGACTGCGCCGATCACGAGGTCGGCCTCGGCGACGCTCTCGGCGAGGTTGGCCTTGCTCGAAAAGCGCGTCTTGGCGCGGCTTTCGAAGTGGATGCCGAGCTTTTCGAGCACTTCGGGATTGCGGTCGAGGATGGTCACATCGGCACCGAGGCCCACTGCCATCTGCGCTGCGTTGAAGCCGACCACGCCGCCGCCGATCACCGCGACCTTGGCCGGCATCACGCCGGGGACGCCGCCGAGCAGCACGCCGCGCCCGCCGTGCGCCTTCTCCAGCGCGGTCGCGCCTGCCTGGATCGACATGCGGCCCGCGACCTGGCTCATCGGCTTCAGCAGCGGCAGCGATCCGCCGGGGCCGGTCACCGTTTCGTAGGCGATCGCGGTGACGCCGGACTTCACCAGGTCGGCGGTCTGCTCGGGATCGGGCGCGAGGTGGAGGTAGGTGTAGAGCACTTGGCCTTCACGCAGCATCGCGCGTTCGACCGCCTGCGGTTCCTTGACCTTCACCACCATCTCGCACTCGGCGAAGATGGTCGAAGCGTCGGGAACGATCTTCGCGCCTTGCGCTTCGTATTCGGCATCGCTGGCGCCGATGCCGAGCCCGGCGCCGGTCTCGACCCAGACTTCGTGGCCATGCGCGACCAGTTCGCAAGCGCTCTCGGGGGTCAGACCCACCCGGTATTCGTGGTTCTTGATCTCGCGAACGGTACCGACACGCATGATGATCTCCGGGTTCGAGGGCCAATGCCCGATACAATACGCCCGTTGCGGCGCAATGTTTCGCCAAAGTGGTGGCGCTTGGCAAAGCTTTGCGGCAGAATTTTTCGAGTTTACCCAATCAAACCGGAAGAAATTCCCATGCAGCGTGCCGATATCGTCCTATTGGAAGCCTTGCAGAACGATTCGTCGCGTTCGATCGCCCAGCTCGCCGAACTCGCGGGCATGTCCGCTTCGGCCTGTCATCGCCGGGTCCGCGCCCTCGAAGAGCAAGGTCTGATCTCGGGCTATGCCGCAAGGCTGGAGCCGCGCGCGCTGGGTCTGGCGGTCGAAGTCTTCGTCGAGATCACGCTCACCAGCCAGAGCCGCGAGGCGATGGACCGGTTCGAACGCGCCGTGGGCGATTACGAGGACATCCTCGAATGCCACCTGATGTCGGGGGCGGCGGATTACATCCTGCGCGTCGCGGCGCGCGATCTCGACCACTACGATGCGGTCCATCGCGATTGCCTGGCGCGCCTGCCGGGCGTGTCCTCGATGCGGTCGAGCTTTTCGCTGCGGCGGATCAAGCGTTTCGCGGGCTATCCGATCCGGCGCTGATCGCGGCTATCAGGCGCTGATCTCTCCTGTCAGGCACTGCCTTCGGGCTGCGTGAAGATGCGATCGCGCCCCTCGTGGAGGTCGCCCGCTTCGTGTTGTAATTTCAACCGTTCGCGATCGCGCGAGCGGTAATCGCTTTCGGCCTTGTCGATATCCTCGATCGCAAGCCCCAGCCCATCAAGGGCGGTGCGCGCCAGCACGACGGCCGATTCCAGCACTTCGCGCACCACCCCGTTCACCGGCGCGCCTTTCAGGCGAAGCACCGAGCGGCGATCGAAAGCGCGCACATAGATCTGCGCTCTAGGGAAGGCCTTGTGCACGGCCGCGAGGAATTCTTCCGAAACCTGGTCGCCATCAAGGCAGAAGGCGATCACCTCGGCCTCGCCCGCACCCGCCTGCCGCAACATGTCGAGCCTTGTGCCGTCGCCGAAATAGACTTTGGCGCCGAAGTTTTCGGCCACGTCGATCATCTCCACGTCGGTGTCGATCAGCGTCACTTCGATGCCTGAGGCGATCAGCATCTGCGCCACCGTCTGCCCGAAGCGGCCATAGCCCACGATCAGCGCGCCCGCGCCGTCGTCCTGCGGTTCGGCGCGCGTTTCCTGGCCTGCGGGGGCCTGGCGGATACGCCGCGTCGCCATCATCAGGAACGGCGTGGTCACCATCGAAAGCGTGACGATCGCGCCGAACAGGCTGGCGACTTCGGGATCGATCAGAAAGGCGTTGGTGGCTTGTGCGAACAGCACGAAGCCGAACTCGCCGCCCTGGCTGAGCAGCAGGCCCAGCGCGAGCGCTTCGCGCCAGTTGGCGCGGAACAGCCGGGCGAGGATGAAGATCACCACGGACTTGGTGACGATCAGCGCCGCGGCCATGGCGAGCACAAACAGCGGCCGCTCGGCGATCGCGGACAGATCGAGCATCATGCCGACCGAGATGAAGAACAGGCCCAGCAGGATCGAGCGGAACGGCTCGACATCGGCTTCCAGCTCATGCCGGTAAGGCGTGTCCGCCAGCATGACCCCGGCGATGAAGGCCCCCAGCGCGCTCGACAGGCCCAGCGCCTGCATCAGCGCGGCGGACGCGATCACCGTGAACAGCGCGGCGAAGATGAACATCTCGCGCTCGCCAAGATTGCCGATCAGGCGGAACAGCGGGCGAATGACGAAGCGCCCCGCCGCGATCAGCCCGGCGATCGCGGCGACGGTGTAGATCACCAGCATCCAGCCCGGCGGGCCTTCGGCGGCGGCGGGGTTGCGGCTCATCGCGGCGATGATGGTGACCAGCGGGATGATCGAGAGGTCCTGGAACAGCAGGATCGAGAAGGCGCGCTCGCCGAACGGCGTGTGTAGCCGCCCCGCGCTCTGCAGCATCGGCAGCACCTGCGCGGTGGACGAAAGGCCGAGCGGCAGCCCCAGCGCCAGCGAGGCGGTGAGCGTGAAGCCGGTCGTCGCCCAGATCACCGCGCTGACCGCGAGCCCGCAAGTGGTCACTTGCAGCAGGCCCAGCCCGAAGATCTCGTGCCGCATCCGCCACAACCGGCGCGGCGCCAGTTCGAGGCCGACGATGAACAGCAGCAGCGTGATGCCCAGCTCGGCAAAGCCCGCCTTGCCCTCGGCATCGCCGACCAGCCCCAACGCATGCGGCCCCATCAGCGCGCCGGCGGCGAGATAGCCCAAAGTCGCGCCGAGCCCGAAGCGGCGGAAGATCAGCACGAAGCCGAGCGCCGCGCCGAACAGGAAGAAGCCGTCGCGTAGCAGGAAGGCCTGGGCGTGCTCTTCCATCAGCGGCGGGCGGGGAGCGGGGGGCGGGGCAAGGGCGCGGTCACGCCCGGCAATCTAGGCGCTGCGCGCCCAGCGGCCAAGCGCGTTTCCATGCCGACGCGAAGGTGACAAAGGTGACACAGGCTGTACCACAAGTAACGCGCGCAAGCCGTTGATATGTCGCACTATCCACCCGTTTTGCGAAGGTGACACTTCACCCGCGCAAAACGCGCCTTCGCCACGCAGATCGACAGAATCAAAGAGCAGGCAAACGATGCAGCACGCATTCTGGCACGCGACCGCCGTGTAGGACAGCCCCGGCGCCGTGATCGCAGCGTCAGATCTTCAGGCCATACGTTTCATAATCGCGCACCAACCCCGGGAAGGTTCGGGCGAAGTATTGGAGTTGCTTGCGTCCGGATTCTTCGCCCAGCTCGCGCTCGACGAACGCCAGCACCAGTGCGGTATGGTAAGATCTGGAATTGAGCGAGAGGCCGGTCTGCGCGTCCTTGCGCGCTTCTTCCAGCCGGCCTGCCTTCAGCTTGGCCAAGGCGCGGCTGTCGATCGCAGCGAAGGGGTTGTCGGTCGTCTCCACCGCCCGGTCGCACGTCTCGAGCATGGTCGCGGCGCCGACGTCGAAACGCGCGCGATACCAGCACGAGATATTGAGAACGTTCCCGTCCGCCGGGTTTTCGGCAACCAGCGTGTCGATCAGGGCCAGGCCTTCGTCCTTGCGTCCGGCAAGCGCCAGGGTGTCTGCCTTGGCGGCGACGAAAGACTGGTGGTTTTCGCCCAGATCGTCGAAAGTATCGAGCAGGCTCACCGCTTCTGCCGTGCCGCCGATCTTGCCGAGGATTTGGGCCAGAGCGATCGCCGTCTCCGCCGAGGCGGCCATTTCGTGGGCCTCGCGCAAGTCCTTTGCCGCGCCCTCGAAGTCTCCCAGCGCGGCTTTGGCTTGAGCGCGATGCGTGAAGTTCTCGGCGTTCGGTTCGAGTTCGACGACTTTGTCCCAATCGGCCAGCGCGCCTTTGAAGTTGGTCGTGCCTTCGCGGAAGTGGGCGCGGCTACTCCAGGCATTGGTCTCGCTCGTATAGCGCGCGATCGCCTCGGCATAGGCCTTCTCGTGCGCGACAAGGCGCTTAGCGAGTTCGGGCCGTCCGTACTGCCAGGCGCGGGCGGCGTTCGTCGGGGCCTGCAGGATGGCGACCGAGTTGGCAATCCGTCCTGCCGCGGCGCGGGCGGCGGGTATCTCGGCCGGGGGAAGCTCGTTAGCGAGACTGGTAGCAACTTCGCGACCTCGCACGTGATTGCCGGACAAGGAGAGCGAGCGCTGAACGTGGTTCAGGGCGACAGTCTCGTCGAGATTCGGGCGCCCACGCAGCAGATACCCGTCCTCGCCCTCGGGCAGGAGGACTTCCGCCAAGATGACGTTGTACTTCGTTTCGCCCAAGACAACCGGAATGTCGCGCCATTCGGGTCGCGATCGGTCGAATTCGAAGTAAGTTCTCGCGCTCGGGAAGAAGTCCAGCTTCTGTTGTATGGTCCCGGAATTGTTTTGCCACGCAGGCGATATAATGCCGGATGCGGTGAGCGTTGCGGTGGCAGTCTCGTCATCGTAGGCGATTGCCGTTCTGGTGAAGAGCAGATTCTCGTACAGGGTCGTGGCGAACGTTTGAATCAGCTCCCGCTTCTGCTCTTCGCTCGCCTGCTCGGCGATGGAATGCAGAAGGGTTCCTTGGGGGCCGGAAATACGCCCGGTCAGAGTGAGGAGCGGTGGAAGGTCGATGCCCGCCGTCTCGTCGAGGACGATCGTGATCTCCGCGCCCGGCTGCTCGGGAATGCGCTGTTCGATCCGTTCGAGGCCGGCCCCTTTGGAGCGCAGCGGCAGGACATAACCGAATGTCGGCGTATCGGCGATGTTCGACAGGCGCGTGCCGGCGGACGTGCCGTCCAGCCAGTAATCGCGCTCGGCGATCCGCGCCTTGACGATCACGTGATCGAAGGCGCCGGGAATGGGCAGCATGTCGGGCACCGCATCGCCGAACTGCGAATTGACGAGCGCGGGTTCTGCCTCGATCCCCATCTTCTCGAGCATCGCCAGCAGCAGCAGCGTCTTCGCCTTGCAGTCCCCGTAGCGCGCCTTGAGCGTGTCGGCCGGCGCCTGAGGGGTATAGTTGCCGGACGACATGCCATTCGCAAGATAGCTGACGTGATCCTGTACGAAGCGCGTTGCCAGCGCCGCGCGCTCGACCGGATCGGCGGTTTTCTTCACGATCGCGGCCACTTGCGCATCGAGCGCGGCTCCGCCACCGGCGGTGTCGTACAGCGGGGCGAAGGTGCGAGAGACTTGCTGCCAGTCCTCGAACGTGCCCACTTGCAGCATCGGAGGGCGCGTAAAGCGCGAAGGCGCCATCTCCGGGGGGTCCTTGGGCTTGGGCAACGGCAAGTCGACCGCGATGAAGCGATCGCCGTTCGCCTGCCCCTCCGTCACCTTGATCGCGCCGGGTCCGGCCTTCCAATGCACCGTGGTATCTTGCGGCCAGGAGACCTTTTGATGCGCCAGGCCCGCTTCCAGCGGCTTGGCGATCAAGGGTATGCTGCCTTCCGTCTCACCGTTCAGCGTCGGGTCCTTGAGCGATACGGTGTAGGCAATGCGCAGGATGTCGCCCAGCTGCAGCCCGGGGACCGCCAGCGTTGCCGTCAGAGTGCCGTTCAGCACCCGGCTTTCGAGATCCGCTTCGCGCCGCAGGACGGTATAGCGGTCCCCGCCGGCGAGAACGTCGATCGTCTGGTCGCCGCGCAGGATCTCGACTTTGTAGACGGTGAGATCGCCCTTATCGGGCAGCCATTGCGCATTGCTCGTCCCCGCGCCGGTCAGCGCCATCGGGCTGTCGAGCTTGACCGCGGTGTCGACGAACGAGGTGATCGTGCCATCCGCGATGCGCTGCTGGATGTCGTAAAGCACCAGCGGCGTCTTGGCCGAGCGGTCGATCCGGCTCGCCTCCACGGGCTTCACCCAGGCGGGTGGTGGTCCATAGAGTACCTGTTCCCCGGCAAACGCCGGTGCCGCAGTAACCAGAAATGAAAAAAGCGGTACGCAAGCCCAAATGCGCATCGACCCGAATGTCCCCGAACTAAAAACGCCGAGCCTCTATTGGCAGCGCCTTTGCGAAGGCGACACGAATTACGCTGCAATATCAAGCTTTATCCGACGAGCGCCACGATCAGGGCCCAATTTAGAGCGGATTCCCGTTTTCGTCCCGGTAGATATCCCGCCGGCCGACGTGGTTGGCGGGGCCGACGAAGCCGTCGCCTTCCATGCGCTCGACCCATTTGGCGGCGGTGTTGTAGCCCACGCCCATCTGGCGTTGCAGCCAGGAGACCGAGACTTTCTGGTTCTCGAACACCAGCTGGCAGACTTGCCGGTACTTGCGTTCCTCGGGGTTGTCGGAAGCCGCGTCGATGTCCTCGAAGCCGAAGCCGCCGTCCTCGGGTTCCTCGGTGACGGCATCGACGTAGTCGGGCTTGCCTTGTCCGCGCCAGAACTCGGCGACGGCTTCGACTTCCTCGTCCGAGACGAAGGGGCCGTGGACGCGTTTGATCGGGTCGGTGTTGGGCTTGTACAGCATGTCGCCCTTGCCCAGCAGCTGCTCGGCGCCTTG
Source organism: Novosphingobium aquimarinum (assembly GCF_009746585.1). GTDB lineage: Bacteria > Pseudomonadota > Alphaproteobacteria > Sphingomonadales > Sphingomonadaceae > Novosphingobium > Novosphingobium aquimarinum. The sequence goes on along the minus strand of NZ_WRPO01000006.1, from coordinate 72,398 downwards.
CTCGCCCAGGATCGTGCGGCTGTCGATACGGCTGGTGACGGCGAAGCTGATGCGGGTCGGCAGGTTGGCCTTGATGACGCCGGTGATGACGTCGACCGAGGGGCGCTGGGTCGCCATGATCAGGTGGATGCCCGCCGCGCGGCTCTTTTGCGAGAGGCGCTGGATGAGGACTTCGATTTCCTTGCCGACGGTGACCATGAGGTCCGCGAGTTCGTCGACGATCAGCACGATCTGCGGGAGCACTTCGTAGTCGAGCTGGTTTTCCTCGAACATCTCCTCGCCCGTTTCGGGGTCGAAGCCGATCTGGATGCGGCGGCCGAGCGGCTTGCCCTTGGCGGCGTGGCTGCGGACCTTTTCGTTGAAGCTGGCGAGGTTGCGCACCGAGATCTCGCTCATCATCCGGTAGCGGCGTTCCATCTCTTCGACCGCCCACTTCAGCGAGCGCACCGCCTTGGGCGGCTCGGTGACGACGGGGCTGAGGAGATGCGGGATCTCGTCGTAGCTCTTGAGTTCGAGCACCTTGGGATCGATCAGGATCAGGCGGCACTCGGCGGGCGTCATGCGGTAGAGCAGGGACAGAAGGATGCAGTTGAGGCCCACCGACTTGCCCGAGCCGGTGGTGCCCGCGACCAGCAAGTGCGGCATGGCGGCCAGATCGGCGACGACGGGCTCGCCGGCGATGTCCTTGCCGAGGATGATCGGGATCATGCCCTTGTGGTGCGCGAAGTTCTCCGAGCCCACCATCTCGCGGAAGTTCACCATCTGGCGGTCCGCGTTGGGCAGTTCGATGCCCATCACGGTGCGCCCCGGAATCGAGGAGACGCGCGCGGAAATCGCGCTCATGTTGCGGGCGATATCGTCGGCGAGGCCGATCACGCGGCTGGCCTTGATGCCGGGGGCGGGTTCCAGCTCGTACATGGTGACGACGGGGCCGGTGCGCACCGCGGTGATCTCGCCCTTGACGTTGAAGTCGTCGAGCACGGTTTCGAGCAGGCGGGCGTTGCGTTCGAGGCTGAGCTTGTCGATCTTCTTGCCGCTGTTCGGAGCCGGCTCGGCGAGGAGATCGAGCGAGGGAAGGGTGTACTGGTCGAACAAGTCCTTCTGGCGGCTGGCGGTGCCGAGCTGCGCGGGCTTGGCCGGGCGGCTGGGATCGACGATCTCGGGGCTGCGGCGGGGATCGGAGCGCGGCGCGACGGGGTTGGCGGCGCCGGCAGGCGCAGGCTCGGCGCGGCGCTCGGAGGGCTCGGAAGTGTCGCGACCGCCCGCGAAGGGCAGGTTGGCCGGCGAGGGCAGCGCCGGCACCCGCTCACCCAGACGGCCGGGCAGCGAGAGCAGAATGCCCCAGTCGAACGCGAACACCCGCCCGACCAGTGCCAGCCCGAACACCGCGCAAGCGATCTGCACGCCCAGCAGCGTCCAGTCGCGCGCGGCGAAGGGCAGCAGCGCGACCAGCGCCTCGATCCCGCGCGCGCCGAGCAGGCCGGTGACGCCGCCCATCGAGGCGGGCAGCGAGCCGCCGGGTTCGTCGAACACCATCGCCATGACCGTGGCGAGCAGGATCATCGCGAACAGCAGCAGGCCGACGGGCCGCCACCACTTCTGGTCGGTCGGCTCGACCGCGCCGTCCTCTTCCTCGACCAAGCGCCACAGCTTGCGGGCGAAGACATAGAGCAGCGGCACGAACAGCACGCAGACCGGGCCGAACAGGAACAGCGCGCGCTCGGCGATCCAGGCGCCGCTCAGGCCCATCCAGTTCTGCACTTCGCCGCCCGCTGCGGTGGAAGCCGAAGGGTCGGTCTGGTGATAGCTGATGATCGAAAAAGCGAGGAACAGCATGCCCGCGAAGATCGCGATCGCGCCGCTCAGTTCGGCGGCGCGACGCGTGGCGCGACGCACGACCGCGCGCCAATCGGGCTTGGCGACGCGCCGTCCGCCGGTCATGGGTCGTGTCGCCATGGTGTCGTTCCCCCTTTGAGCCTTGGGATCATGCGCAAATCCCGGAGTCGCCGTCAAGAATTACGCGCCAAATTTAGCTGTGCGTCACTTCGCAAACGCTTGAATTGCCGCCCATTTTCTCCAGCGCAAGCGGCGCGCGCGGGCGTGGTCCATGCCGCCCAGCGCGATCACCGGCACGCGGGAGCGCGCCGCCAGCAACCGAAACCGCACGGGTCCGAGCGTTTCGCCGCCGGGATGCGAGCGCGTCGCGAAGACCGGCGAGAGCAGGATGGCGTCGGCCCGGTGGCGGTTGGCGCGGCCGATTTCGCGCAAATCATGCGCGGTCGCGAAACGCATCAGCCGAGGCCCGCGCGCCAGCCGCAGCGGATCGCCATAGGCGCCTTGCGCCCCCGCACGTTGCGCCTCGGCCGCCGTACCGCTCCAGATCCCGACGATGCCGGATCGTCGCAAGGCGCGGAAGCGGCGTCGCCGTTCGGCCGGCGCGAGATGATAGTGGCGGAACACCAGCCCGGAGCCGCAAGGCAGCCGCGCCAGCGCGCTTTCCAGCGCGGCATCATTGCGCTTGTCGCTGACCAGCAGCAGGTCGGGAACGGGGGGCAGGCGAGGGGGCACCGAGTGAATATAGCACCGCGCCGCCACCGGGCCACTGGCTCCGCCTTGAGCCCCTGGCAGCCGGATCGGAGAGAGGCGACTGTGTAAATATTTGTTGCTGCGAGGAATTCTGCAGCCGGCCACAGTCATCGCGAAGAATCGTAAAATAGCGTTAAAGTCGATTAGGCAATGCCAATTTGGCACAATCCCGGCTTCGCGCTTGGCATCCTAACCTAGGATCGTATGGGCGCGGCTCCACGCCAGGAGAGTTTACGATCATGACCAGAAAGTCCCGCTTCGTTCTGGGGGCCGCCGCGCTCTTGTTCTCGGTTCAGCCGATCGTAGCACTCGCCAAAACGCCCGTCGGTACCGATGCCTTGCGCGAATGGAACCTGATCGTGCTGGGCGATCTCGATTCGAACTCCGAAGTGGAAGGGCGCACCTTCGTCGGCGGCGATCTGACGGGCAATTCGTCGAACTACAACATCAACCCGGTGAAGCCGTCTGCCAACGATCAGCCGGGTCTGACGGTTGTCGGCAACGTGACGGGCAGTCACAAGAATCTCAACAATGGATCGGGCGCCGTGATCGGCGGCGATGTGCAGAGCGGGTTCAACCTGAACGGCAGTCCGCAGACCGTGCTGGTCGGCGGGTCGATCGCGAATACCAACGTGAACAGCAACACGGTCAATTCCGGTCTCGCCGCGAGCGATCCGGCGTTCGTGATGAACCTCAAGCAGGATGCGAGCCTGATCGAATCGAGCATGACGAACCTGTCGTACGATCTGTCCACACAACCGGCGAACAGCGCGCTGGTCATCAGCGGCAATCGCGGCACGTTCAACGCGCAGCCCGATGCGAACGGCACCGCGGTCTTCAACATCAGCGCGCAAGACCTGAACGCGATCGGCGAGATCCAGTTCAACCTCAATGGCGCGGATACGGCCATCGTCAACGTTTCGGGCGAGGCGATTACGCTCAACGACAACTTTCTGGGTGGCACCCAGAACCTCGGCGAAAGCGTGATCTGGAACTTCCCCGATGCCAAGAACCTCAACCTGACCACCGCCTGGGGCGGATCGGTCCTGGCGCCGCGCGCCAATGCGACGACGGCCAACTACATCCAGGGGTCCGGCGTATTCGGCAGCCTCCAGCAACGCGGCGAGATGCATGTCGGGACGTACTCGGGCTCGTACTCGCCGCCGCCCACCAACACCTCCAGCAGCGGCGGCAGCAGCAGTTCGGGCGGGGGCACCCCGGTCCCCGAGCCTGGCGTGTTCGGATTGATGGGGCTGGCGCTCGCGAGCCTCGTGTTCCTTCGTCGACGCAAACTGAAGCCGGCCTGAGCGTACCGCGGTGGACCTGACGCCTCTCGCTGGCGAGCGAAGGCGTCGGGAGACCCGATGTCCTGACGGCTGGCGATCCGGTGGCGGATCGCTATAGCACCGCGCCATGGATGAGCCCCGCACCCCGCTCGAAGACGTCCGCGACCGGATCGCGAAGACCGCGCGGATCGCCAAGCGCGATCCCGAGGCGATCGAACTGATCGCGATTTCCAAGACCCACCCAGCCGAGGCGATCGCGCCGCTGATCGCACAAGGTCAGCGCCTGTTCGGCGAGAATCGCGTGCAGGAAGCGCAAGCCAAGTGGCCCGCGCTGCGCGAGGCGCATCCCGATATCACGCTGCACCTCGTGGGCCAGTTGCAATCGAACAAGGCCGACGACGCGGTGGCGCTGTTCGACTGCATCCATTCGCTCGACCGGTCCTCGCTGGTGAGCGCGCTGGCCAAGGCGATGGACAAGGCCGGACGGCAAGTGCCGTGCTTCGTGCAAGTCAACATCGGCGCGGAGGAGCAAAAGGGCGGCTGCGCGATTGCCGACGTCCCCGCACTGCTCGCCGAAGCGCGCGAGGCCGAAGTTCCGGTGACCGGCCTGATGTGCGTGCCGCCCCTGGACCTGGAGCCCGCGCCCTACTTCGCGCTGCTGGCAAAGATGGCCGCGGACCATGGCCTCGCGCAGCTCTCGATGGGCATGAGCGGCGATTTCGAAACCGCCGTCATGCTCGGCGCGACGCATGTGCGCGTGGGATCGGCGCTGTTCGGCGCGCGGGAGTGATCGCGGCGGGTGGGACGATCAGCAAGCCGGTCTTCGCGTTCCCCGGCGGTCGGCGCTTCCAATCCTCGATCCCAACGGGCATGAGTTGGCGATCATGCAGTCGGCGTGATCCGCTTCCTCGCAAAACAGCCGTCACCCCGGACCGGATCCGGGGTCCCGCTTTCGCGGCATCGATCAGAGATCAGCGGGATCCCGGCTCAAGGCCGGGATGACGAAGACCGAGGGGCGCCGGCTGCGTCCGACTCCTTATCTTCGCCAATCCGGCGGAAGTGTTAACGCCGCGCTAGAGCTCAATTGTTCAGAGCAGATCCGAAGGGCGCGTCGTAGACCAATCGTCGAAAGCCGGACCTCCCTTGCGTCTGGACCATGATAACTCATGTTGATGCGTTTGGAATTCATTAAAGGCAATATATAGGAACTACTATATAGCCAAGGCCCGTCGACCTCTCGTAATTCAAGGTGTCCGCCGCTGAACGTGATTGCTCCCTCTTCTAGTGGCTTTGAGTAGGTAAAATTGGTGAACCGATATTAAAGGTAAGGTATCAATTGATGTCTTGCCGTCAAACGGCGGCCATCTATCTCTACCCAATCCAATACCGATTCAGGAACTTCATAGTCTTCGCCTTCCGCATTTTGGTAATGGTAGCTGAGACTTAGTATCGGCGGGTCAGAGCGGAACAAAGTGATCGATACACCGGGATTTTTCGCCTGACACCTCACATCTTTAACAAGTCTTTCCGTTTCGCCGGTCACTTCTGTGATGGCCTCGATCCGCCAATCGCCGACGGATTGCCGGAAAAAGACGAATTCAGAAGCTTCGCGAGCGAGCGATGGTTCGGTCAGCAATGTTGTCATAATGACCGCGCTCATCAACGAGCCAATTCGCACCAAGTCCCTCCCCGACAATGTTTCTCAAATCAGTTCGAACTGGCATAGATCAAATCGCCAGGATGACGAGGACTGACTTGATGTCGGTGCGTCCCACGGCTTTCCTGGCAATTGCGGTCCGCTTCGGTCTTCGCGAAGGCGGACATGGTAGCTTATCGCATATCGAGCCTGAAACCTGCCGTTCCGGACACGACGACGCTATAGGCATCCAGCATTCTCTGGTTCGTCATGCCAGCGAAAGCTGGCATCGCTATCGAAGTTGCGCAACGATCGCGCCATGGGTGGGTGGACTTACATCCTGACGAACAAGCCGCGCGGCGTGCTTTATGTCGGCGTTACATCCGATCTTGCCGCGCGCATGACGCAACATCGGTCTGGAACCGGGTCTTCGTTCTGCCGCCGGTATGGCCTGAAGCGACTCGTGCTTGCTGAAACCCATAGCGAAATCGCGATGGCTATCGCACGAGAGAAGACGCTGAAGGCTTGGAAGCGCGATTGGAAGATCGAACTCATCGAGAAGGCGAACCCAGGTTGGGACGACCTGTTCGACCATCTTGCGCACCCGTGAGCGATCCCAGCTTTCGCTGGGATGACGCCTGTGGGTGCGTCACCTTGTCACGACTTTCCTGCCCTCTCGCGCATGCCGCCGAGCGCTTGAAAGCGGACGTCGCCTTGGGCCGCTCAGCCTGAGCTTGTCGAAGGCTACGCGTCGTCTGGTGCGGATAGCTGTTTCGCCCACGCAGAGGTCTCGCGGGCGCTCATCAGGCCTTCCTTCGGGCCGACCCGTTGCGCATGGCCTTCGACAAGCTCAGGCTGAGCGGGAGGTGGGAGGGCCTCGCGGGAGGTTGGGAGGGCCTCGCGCGGGCTGAGGCTCGGCACATGCGCCCCAAGGCGTCGTTCGGGTGATCGCATGGACCGATTTGGCCAGGATCGGGCCCCGAGTTGATCCCGATCAAAGATGCGCGGCTCCGGTTGCTCCATCACGCTCCCGTCACTTCACAACGGGAGCATTACTATGACTACCATCGTTGCCGATCAGTTCGTTACCATGGTCGTCTCGGGCTTCGGCCTGTTCGCGCTGGTCGTCGGGTACCAGTCGCTGGTGGACAATCTGCGGCACCGCTGATCGCGAGGCTCAACCGTCGTGCTGTGCGAGTTCGTTGCCCGAGAGGGTGACGACGTGCAGCAGGTTGGTCGAGCCCGGGACGCCGAACGGCACGCCAGCCAGCGCGATCAGGCGCGAGCCGGCGTCGCCGAAGCCGTGGCGCAGCGCCATGCGCTTGCCCTTGGCGATCATCTCCTCGAACGAGCCGATATCGCGCGTGGAGACCGCATGCGCGCCCCATAGCAGCGCGAGGCGGCGCGCGGTGCGCTGCGAGGGGGTGAGCACCAGCATCGGCGCGGCCGGGCGCTCGCGCGCGACGCGCCGCGCGGTGATGCCCGATCCGGTGAAGGTGATGATCCCCTCGATCGGCAAAGTGTCGGCGATGCTGGCGCAGGCTTGCGACAGCGCATCGGCAGTGGTCGCGTCGGGCGGGGTCTGGGCGATGCGGATGCGCTCGCCATAGGTCTTGTCGTTTTCCACCTGCACCGCGATGCGGTCCATGATCGTCACCGCCTCGACCGGCCAGTCGCCCGCGGCGGTCTCGGCCGAGAGCATCACCGCGTCGGCGCCGTCGTAGACTGCGTTGGCGACGTCGGACACTTCGGCGCGAGTCGGCGTCGGACGCTCGATCATCGATTCGAGCATCTGCGTCGCCACGACCACCGGCTTGCCTGCCGCGCGCACCGATTCGACGATGCGCTTCTGCAGCGGCGGCACTTCTTCCGGGTTCAGCTCGACCCCAAGATCGCCGCGCGCGACCATGATCCCGTCCGAAAGCTCGATGATTTCGTCGAGGCTGTGGACCGCCGAAGGCTTTTCGATCTTGGCCATCAGCGCGCCGTAGCCGCCCATCAGCTTGCGCGCCTCGGCGACGTCTTCGGGCCGCTGCACGAACGACAGGCCGATCCAGTCCGCGTCCTGCTGGACCGCGAAGGCGAGGTCACGCCGGTCCTTTTCGGTCAGCGCGGGCACCGGCACCAGCGTATCGGGCACGTTGACACCCTTGCGGTTCGAGATCGGCCCGCCGACTTCGGCGGTGCACAGCAGCGCATCGGGTTCGGCGCGGATCACCTTGAGGCGCAGCTTGCCGTCGTCGATCAGCAGGCGCTGGCCCTTTTCGAGGATGCCGAACAGTTCGGGATGCGGCAGCTGGACGCGGGTGTCGTCCCCCGGCTCGGGATTGCGATCGAGCGTGAAGTGCGCGCCGTGGCGGATGAAGGCCTCGCCCCCCTCGAACTCGCCGACGCGCAGTTTGGGGCCCTGCAAATCGCACAGGATCGCGAGCGGGCGATCGAGCGACTTTTCCACCTTGCGGATCGCGGCGATGGTCGAGGCGTGAGTCTCGTGATCGCCGTGGCTCATGTTGACGCGGAACGCGTCGGCGCCGGCACGCACCAGCTTGGCGATCATCTCTTCGGTGTTGCTGGCAGGGCCCAGCGTCGCCAGGATCTTGATTTTGCGCTTGCGCTTGATGCTCTTCGCGGCGGATCGTGCCAAGGACGGGCCCCTTTCTGGCAGGGAGGTGGGTTGCGTGGGGATGCGACGCGGCCCCATATGCCAAGGAGCCCATGACAAACCAAGGACGAACGGGACGATTATGACCGGGAACGCCACTATCGACACGCTGGACGACAAGATCGCTGCCGACGCATTTCGCCGTCTGGTCCGCCACTTGCAGCATCGCCCGGATGCCGAAAACATCGAGCTGATGGGGCTTGCGGGGTTCTGCCGTAACTGCCTCGCCGACTGGATCCGCGATGCCGGCTACGAAGGCGACAAGATGGACGCGCGCGCGCTGATCCACGGCATGCCGTTCGCCGAATGGAAGGACAAGCACCAGTCGGAGGCTACGCCCGAGCAGATCGCGCGAATGGAAGAGAGCCTGAAGAAGAACGGCGGAACGCACTGAGTTTGATTGGTGCGGTCCGCGTTGATTTAGTGCGGTTTCGACATCCGTCGAAACCTTGGCGGCACCGGCCCACGCCCCCACCCGACCTCCCACTCAAGTATACTACCGATGGGAGGTCGGGTGGGGGCGTGGGCCGGTGCCGCTGGCAATCTGCGGATGCAGGTTGCCAACCAAAAAGACTCTAGCCGACCGAATCCTCAGCCCAGGCCGAGCGCTGCCTTGTAGGTGTCCAGCACCATTTCCATTTCGCGGCGGTCGTCGGGGTTCATTTTCCTGAGGCGCACGATCTGGCGCATGATCTTGACGTCGTAGCCGACCGCCTTGGCTTCGCCGTAGACGTCTCTGATGTCGTCGGCGATGCCCTTCTTCTCTTCCTCGAGGCGTTCGACGCGCTCGATCAGCAGGCGCAGGCGGTCATCGGTCGGCTCGGCATCGGCCATGGTACGGGTGCTCCGGATGTCTCGTGAGAATCGATAAGGCCGCGCTGTTAGCGAGCCTGGGCGATTCGGACAAAGCCCCAGCCTGTGGATACTGGGGAGAGGCGAGCTGCGATCGGCTCACCCGCCCAGCATCGCCAGGCCCAGCACTACCGCGTTGGCGACGGCGTGGTCGAGGATCGCGCCGATCAACCCGATCCGCTGGCGGACATAGCCGAGCACCAGCGCGCCCCAAAGCTGCGGCAGCAACAGCGGCAGGCCAAGCAGCGAGGCGCTCGGGTAATTGACGAAGTGGACCACGGCGAACAGCGCCACGACGGCGTAGAAGATCGCCGGGAACGCCGCCGCGAACCAGCGCGGGGTCGCGCGGGCGCGCAGGCGTACCCAGCCGATCGGCGCGGCCATCAACAGCGCAAGCAGTGCGAGGCCGGTCGCCACCGGCTGGTTCGCGCCTTGTCCGAACACCAGCACAACAATGCCGACAAGCGCGCATCCCAGCAGCCATAGGGCGCGCGGGCGGCCCGACTGCCAGCCGCGAAACAGCAATTCCTCGCCGAGCGGGGCGAGCAGCACGGTAAGGCCGGGCAGAAGCTCGGGCGCGATCTTGCCGAAGGCATCGGGGGGCGAAAGCTTGAAGACCGTCAACCACACGCCGTACATCGGCATGACAACCAGCAGCAGCACACCCAGATGCAGCGCCAGCAACGTGAGCCAGGTCGCGAGCGCACCCGGTGGACGCAACCCCGTCGGCTCGAGCAGGCGCGGCCGGCGCAGAAATTCCAAAAAGTCGCGCAAGGGCGCCAGCCCGGTGTGGCGGTCTAAAAGCATGATCATTCCCGGTCTGATAGCATGGCGCGGTAAGGCAAAGGTTGCTGGACCGGGTCGCGGCACCTGTCGCGCAGTTTTTCGCAAGGCGTGCCGGAGACCCGGCGGCTGGTGGCAGCGGTTGCTCTGACCGGCTTGCTTGTTGTAAGGGCGCGCCACTTTCCAGACAGACGTCACTATCCCGAAGACACAGAACCAGGCGAACCATGGCAGGCCATTCCAAGTTCAAGAACATCATGCATCGCAAGGGCGCGCAGGATAAGAAGCGCTCGGCGATGTTCTCGAAGCTTTCGCGCGAGATTACCGTCGCGGCGAAGATGGGCATGCCCGATCCGGACATGAACCCGCGCCTGCGCCTCGCGGTCAATGCCGCCAAGGCGCAGTCGATGCCCAAGGACAACATCCAGCGCGCGATCGACAAGGCCAGTGCGAACGAGGGCGATAACTACGAGGAAGTCCGCTACGAAGGCTACGGCCCCGGCGGCGTCGCGCTGATCGTCGAGGCGCTGACCGACAATCGCAATCGCACCGCGACCAATGTGCGCACCGCGTTTTCCAAGAACGGCGGCAACCTCGGCGCGAGCGGCGCGGTGAGCCACGGGTTCGAGCGGCTGGGCCTGATCGTCTACCCGGCATCGGTCGGCAACGAGGAAAAAGTGCTCGAAGCGGCGATGGAAGCGGGCGCCGACGATATCCAGTCGAGCGAGGACGGTCACGAGATCTGGACCCCCGCCGAAGATCTGCACGGCGTTGCCACGTCGCTCGAGGAGAGCCTCGGGGAAGCCGAAAGCGTCAAGCTCGCGTGGCGGCCCAACCTCACGGTCGATGTCGCCGAGGGCGATGCGCAGACGCTGTTCAAGCTGATCGACGCGCTCGACGACGATGACGACGTCCAGACCGTCTGGGGCAATTACGACGTCTCGGACGAGATCATGGAAAGCCTGGGGTAATGAAACGCCCCTCCCGCAGGCGGGAGGGGGAGGCGGCATGGTGATGTCATCCTCCTTCGGCACCCCGGACTTGATCCGGGGTCCAGCTTCTTATCGCAACATCGCTCCCCAAGCGGGACCCCGGGTCAGGCCCGGGGTGACGGGTGAGGGGGGATCGGACCCGCTGCCATGCTGATCATCGGCATCGATCCTTCGCTGTCCTGCACCGGCTGGGGCATTGTCGCGAAGTCCGGCAGCCGGCTCAGCCACATCGCGAACGGGCACGTGCGCACCGATGCGAAGGCGCCGCTGCCCGAGCGGCTGGTGCAGATCGATCGCGAACTCACCGACGTGATCCTCGCGCACCGGCCCGATGCCGCCGCGGTCGAGGAAGTGTTCGTCAACACCAATGCGCAGTCGACGCTCAAGCTCGGGCAAGCGCGCGGCGTGTGCCTGCTGGCCCTGGCGCGCGCCGGTCTGCCGATCAGCGAATATGCCGCGCGGCTGGTCAAGAAGGCGATCGTCGGCACCGGCGGAGCGGACAAGGCGCAAGTCCAGGCGATGCTCAAGGTGCTGTTGCCTGGCGTGAAGCTGGCGGGCGCCGATGCTGCCGACGCGCTGGCAGTGGCGATCGCGCATGCCCATTCGGCCAGGTAGGACGAGCCGCCGGCAACCCGCGCCCGCGATGATCGTTCGACTTCGCGATGACAGATAATCTCGATCAGGACATGATCCGCAAGGCGGTGGACCTAGCGGTCGCCGAAAAGGGCACCGACCCGGCCAACATGCCCATCGCCGCAGTGGTGGTGCGCGACGGCAAGGTGCTCGCCACCGGCGTCAACCGCACCGCCCAGGATTGCGATGCCACCGCGCATGCCGAGATCGTCGCGCTGCGCGGGGCGGGGCAGGCGGCCGGCGAAATGCGGATCGAGGGCGCCACGCTCTATACCACGCTGCAACCCTGCGGGATGTGTACCATGGCGTCGATCTGGGCGGGCGTGAGCCGCATCGTCTACGGCGCGGGCCGCGATGACGTCCACGGAATGTATTTCGAGGACCGCCACCTTTCCACGTTCGACTTCGTGGCCGACGCCTTCAAGGACGACCTCACGCTCGAAGGCGGCGTGCTCGTGGAGGCGTGCGCGCCGCTCTACTACGGCCCGGACGACGATCCGCCCGAGGAAGTGCAAGGCAACGACTGAACCGCCGCGCGCGCTGCGGGTTCAGCGGGCGCTGGCCGAAGCGGGAGCCGCGCCCTTGGGAGCGGGCCCGGGGCCGGCCGGCTGGCTTGCATAAAAGACCGAGATGGCATCGATTTGGGTATCGGTGAGGTTATGCGCCTCGGCGTTCATCGGGTTATAGCCTTCGGTCGAACCACGGCGTCCGGTCTGGAACAAATGGAGCTGCTGGCGCAGATATTCGGGATTCTGGCCGGCAAGCCGCGGAAAGCCGAGCGGCGACGCGCCTTCCACGCCATGGCAGGATGAACAGGCTGCGACCTTGCGTTCGGGCACACCCTGCCGTTCTAACGTCCGGCCGAGTGCGAGTTGCGCCTGGCTGGCCTGGGGCCGATTCGCGGGCGGCGCGAACCGATTGCCGAAATGTTCGGCCAGTCTGTCTATCTGGCGATCGGTCAGCTGGACGGCGACCGCCTGCATCGCGCCGCTTGGCCGGCTGCCACGGGCAAAAGCGCGCAGCGCCGCGCCGAGATAGGCGGGGGACTGGATGGTGAGGTTCGGGAACATCGCCCGATCGCGGCCAATGCCGTTTGCGCCGTGACAGCCAGCGCAGGTCGTGATCGGGTCGCCGGTGAGCGCGGTGTCCTGAAACGTCATCGCCGGCCAGGTATAGCTGAATTCGTCATGCGAACCGGCATCGTTGATAACGCTGTACGGTTGGCGACTGCCCAGCACGTCGCCGCGGCCGGCGTTCGGCAGGGCAGGGTCCGCCGCGCCGTAGGCAAGGTTGAGATAGGTTTGCGGGGTCATCGTATCGAGCTGGCGCAAAAAGGCGACGATCGACCAGATCTCGTCGTCGCGAACCTGATGCGGATAGGCGGGCATCGCGGTAAACTTGACGCCGTGCTTGACGATCCAGAACAGTTCGGACGGGCTGAATTTGCGGACGACGGCCGGCAGATACTGGGGGCGCGGCCGCATGCCCATGACGATCGGGTTCTGTCCCAGGCCCGGCGCGCCATGACAGCTTGCACACACGCGGGCGAAATGGCCCGCGCCGAACATGATTCGCCACTGGGCGTCGAGGTCGGCGGGGGCTTCTATGCCGTCTGAATGTTGGGCGACCATGTTCTTGAACGAGCCGTGCACGATCCGCTCGAAACCTTTGGGATCGGGCACCGACGCCGGAAAGGCGATGATCCCGGTCAGGGCAATGATGGCCGCGATCAGCGCCAGCACTGCGCTTACGGCGAGGAGCGGGCCGAGCCATTGCAGAATTCTGGGAGGGAAAAGGGCACGTACAGGCCTGAAGGTGGGCGAATCCAAGATTGCATTCAGGTTGACCATTTAAGCATCATGCATAGGCGGCCCGAGCGGTCCAGTCTCATTTGGGCAGATCAATCGAATCGTATAATGTTGCCTGCAAGAGGGTCGCGTTCGCTCAGGCGGCGTGTCCGGGAGGTTTGGGACTGCGCTGCCACTAACCCGTCGGACCGTGCGCTCTGTGCGCCGCCGCCCGAAGACCTCCAGGGCAACGACTGAACCGCCGCGTCCAGCAGAAGCGCGAGCATTGGGGAAACCCTCTTGCTCCCAATGCGTTTGTCCCCAATACGTCAACGCAATGGGTTCAGCGCCGGGGGCCCGATACAGGGGAAATACCATGCGCAAGTTCGTCGCGCTGACCGCTGCGGTCACGGCCGGTCTCTTTGCCGTCTCGGCATGCACCGCCAGTCGCTACCAAATCTCCGACGCGTTGCAGCGCTACGGCCTCAGTCCGCAGAAGGCGGATTGCGCTTCGGAATTCCTGCGCGGCAAGCTTTCGGTCCGGCAAGTCGATCGGCTCACCGATGCGGCGCGCTATTACAATGCCGGCAGCCAGCTCACGTTCGGCGATCTCATTCGCGTCGCCGGGTCCGTGCGCGATCCCGAAACCGCGCTGCAGGTCGGTGCCAGCGCACTCGCGTGCTCGATCGGTGCGGGCATCCCGATTCCGGGACTCTGACCTTTCGGGGATAGCCTCGCGATCGGCCCTTGCTCGCCTGCTCGCAGTGCGGCAGGGAACAAAGCATGATCGCAAAGCTGACCGGCCTGCTCGACGACAGCGGACCCGACTGGGCCGTGATCGACGTCGCGGGCGTCGGCTATCTCGTTCACTGCTCGGTGCGCACGCTCGAGGCGCTGGGCGAGCGGGGCGGCCGGGCGACCGTGTTCACCGATCTCCAGGTGTCCGAGAACGACATGCGCCTGATCGGCTTCGCCAGCGGCGCCGAGCGGGACTGGTTCCGGCTGCTGACCGCGGTGCAGGGCGTGGGCTCCAAAGTGGCGCTGGCGATCCTTTCGGCGCTCACCACCGAGGAACTGCAGCGCGCCTGCGCTGGCGGCGATGCGGCGATGGTCGCGCGCGCCAACGGTGTCGGACCCAAGCTTGCGAGCCGCATCGTCAACGAATTGAAGGACAAGGCCGGCGGTCTGCCGACGATTCCGGGAGGAGCCGCGCCCGCTGCCGCACCCGCCGGATCGGCCAGCGCCGACGCGGTCTCGGCGCTGCAGAACCTCGGCTTCAAGCCGGCGGTGGCCGCCAGCGCCGTCGCGCACGCGATGGGCGAACTGGGTGAGGACGCCGATCTCGACGTGCTGGTGCGCGTGGCGCTGAAGAAGGCGGCGGGGTGATGGTTCTCTGCTCCCGTCATCCTGAGCTTGTCGTAGCGCGCTGGCCTTATGGGGCGAAGCGTGCTGCGGGATGGATCCTGAAACAAGTTCAGGATGACGATGAATTGGATGTCAGCGCATCCGTCATCCTGAACTCGTTTCAGGATCCATCTTTCCTCGGGCACGCAGTCATCGGACCAAATCTCAGCGCATGACCGAAAATCCCCTCCTCACCGGCGATCGCCAGCCCGAGGATGCCGACGCAGCCCTGCGGCCCAAGACGCTGGCCGAATTCGTCGGGCAGGCGGCGGCGAAGGACAACTTGCGCGTGTTCATCGAGAGCGCGAAGTCGCGCGGCGAGGCGATGGATCATGTGCTGTTCTTCGGCCCGCCCGGCCTCGGAAAGACCACGCTGGCGCAGATCGTCGCGCGCGAGCTGGGCGTGGGCTTTCGCGCCACTTCGGGTCCGGTGATCGCCAAGTCGGGCGATCTCGCGGCGCTGCTGACCAATCTCGAGGAAGGCGACGTGCTCTTCATCGACGAGATCCACCGGCTCAATCCGGTGGTCGAGGAAGTGCTCTACCCGGCGATGGAGGACCGTGCGCTCGACCTCATCATCGGCGAGGGGCCTTCGGCGCGTTCGGTGCGGATCGACTTGCCGCCGTTCACGCTGGTCGGCGCGACGACGCGGCAGGGGCTGCTGACGACGCCGCTGCGCGACCGCTTCGGCATTCCGGTGCGCTTGCAGTTCTACACCGTGCCCGAGCTGCAGCACGTGGTGACGCGCGGCGCACACTTGCTCGGGATCGGCATGGACGAGGGCGGGGCGACCGAGATTGCCCGCCGCGCCCGCGGTACGCCGCGCGTCGCCGGGCGGCTGCTGCGCCGGGTGCGCGATTTCGCCCATGTCGCGGGATCGCGCACCGTGACGCGCGCGATTGCCGACGATGCGTTGACGCGGCTCGAAGTCGATTCGCTGGGCCTCGATTCGCAGGATCGGCGCTATCTGCGGATGATCGCCGAGATCTATCGCGGCGGCCCGGTCGGAGTCGAAACGCTGGCGGCGGGGCTGTCCGAGCCGCGCGACACGATCGAGGAAGTGGTCGAGCCCTACTTGATCCAGCTCGGCCTGGTGGCACGAACCGCGCGCGGGCGTTGTCTCAACGACGGCGGCTGGCGCCATCTCGGGCTCTCGGCGCCCACCGGCAGCCAGGGCGGTCTGTTTGCGCCGGGAGAGGACGAGGATTAAGGGAAAAGGGATTCTCTTGCCGGCCGCCCCGTTATTCGAGCTGTGCCATGCGCGCGTGCAGGGCGCATGAAAGACGCCGGGCTTTCTTCACACCTGCGCCGAGTCATGGTCCCATTTCGGGACAAGTCCGGTCGGGGCATACGAAATTAACCGTAAATCTCAGATCGGGACAGTCGAATCAGGGTTAACGGCGTTGTCCCCTTAACCAGTCTCTGCGTTTCTTGAGGGCATAAGGCGTGAACGGATTTCGTCCGGTGCGCCACCCAACGGGGAAACGAAAGAGAACTGCTTATGTCTGTACGGACAGCCCTTGCTAAACTCTCCGCTTGCGCGGCTGGCTGCGCCATCGTTGGCGGCGGCGCGGTCCACGTGGCCGAAGCTCCGGCTCAGGAAGGCCAGTACCGCTCGGTCAAGCAGGTCAAGATGGTCAAGGAAGCGAAGCCGCGCCGTCAGGTGCGCCGCGCCGAGGCCCCGCGTGAGACGCGGCGTGTCCGCAAGGTGATCAAGCGCACGTGCTGCGATCAGCCGCAGATGGCGATGGTGCCGCTGCCCGCGCCGTACATTCCCCCCGCGCCGCCCCAAGTGATCAGCGGCGGCGGCAGCGCTCCGGTGGTGATCGGCGGCGGCCCGCTCGGCGGGTTCGGCGGCGGCTTTTTCGGCGGGTTCTTCGGTGGCGGCGGCGGCGGTAGCGGCAGTGTCGTCATCTCCTCGACCACCACGGGTTCGACCTCGACCAGCACCAGCGGGTCGTCGGGCACCACGGGAACCTCGAGCGGCGTCGTGGTCGACATCGATATCGACAACGACAATTCGAGCACCGGCAGCTCCACTTCGACATCGAGCGGCGGGTCCTCGACCTCGACTGGCGGTTCGTCCACGTCGACGTCCACGGGTGGCTCCTCGACTTCGACGGGCGGTTCGTCGACCTCCACGTCGACCGGCGGCATCACCTCGACGACCTCGACTTCGACCGGTGGCTCGTCCACCTCGAGCTCGAGCTCGGGCAACGTCTCGACCAGCACGTCGTCGTCGACGAGTTCTTCGAGCAGTTCGTCCACCTCGAGCTCGACATCGTCTTCGACTTCGACGTCCTCGTCGGGCGGCTGCTGCGATCACGCCCCGCCGCCGACGACGACCGGCACGCCTCCGACGACGACGGGTACGCCTCCGACGACGACCGGCACGCCTCCGACGACGACGGGTACGCCCCCGACGACGACCGGCACTCCGCCGACGACCACGGGCACGCCCCCGCCGACCGACGTGCCGGCGCCGCCGATGCTGGTGCTGTTCGGCGCCGCCGCCGCCGCAGTGGTCGGCCGGCAGAAGCTCGCCAAGCGGACGAAGCGCAAGCTCAACCGCTAGCCAGAGCCATACCCGCTGGAACCGGGTGCAGGGCGGCGCGGATTGCGCCGCCCTTCTTTTTTAGGCGGGGCCGCTTGTGGTTTGACCCGGCACCGCGGGTGCGGGCCTGGCTTACGAAGGTGCGGGCGACAGAGGGTGGACGCGGATCGGCCTTCGGTACGCGCGCGAAATTGCCATACCGCCCCGCAGCCTCCTTCCGTCATGCTGAATTCGTTTCAGCATCCATGTTGCCCCCCGCGAGATCCTGTCGGTGAGGCGAAATGGATGCTGAAACAAGTTCAGCATGACGGGCAAGTCGAAGGGGGTTCTTCAGGGAAACGACGTTGCGGGCACCATGCGCGCCGCGCCGCGTGATCTCACTGGTTCAGCGCGGAACCGTCACGCCCACAGTTCCTGCCGGAACCACTTGGTGATGACGTGTTTGATGCCGCGCCGCACCGGGGTGCCGGCGTGGATGGTCTTCATGTTCGGGCGGCCGGCGCGGTCCATGTTGTTCCAGGCGACGAGCGTGCCGGCTTGCGGCCTGAGCGCGATGCCGAGCTTGGGAAAGTCGGTCTCGCCGCCTTCCTTGGGTTCATTGAGGAAGATCATCGCGGTCCAGGTGCGCTGGCCGCCGCGCTTGGCTTCTTCCTGCCAGTAGCCTTCGCCAAGGTGGAAGAAGTCGTGGTGGTGGCGGAACTGCTGGCCGACCTGATAGCGCTGGCCCTGGATCCGCTCGGAATAGGCAAGGTCGATGCCGAGCAGATCGGCGATGTATTCGTCGACCTGATGAGTCAGCGGATCGTCGAATTCGAAATGGTGCGTGAAGCTGGTGCGAAAGTCGTCGCGCGCCACGCCGCGGTACATCGGCGAAGGTTCGGCGCGGCTGTTGATCGTCTGGATGATCGGCTTGCAATCGGCTTTGCGCAGAAAGCCGGGCACGACGTACATTTCGGCGTCAGCGACATCGACTCGCTCGGCCGCCGGCAGGGCATCGAGTCGCTGCCGCACGACGAGACCCCAGCGCGCCAGCTTGTCGGGATCGCACATCGGGTCGTATCGAGACTCGTCACGGGCTTCGGTCGCGCTCATGCGCCGATCCTAGCGACCGGGGGCTAAGGCCCGGTAAACGGGAGCCGGCCGCCCGAAACCAGGCGGCCGGCCCCGGTTGTTCCGGATCAGGCGGCGAGCTTGCGCAGCACGTACTGCAGGATGCCGCCGTTCATGTAGTACTCGATCTCGTTGGCGGTATCGATCCGGCACAGCGCGGTGAAGCTGAAGGTCGAACCGTCCTTGCGCGTGACGAGCACCTCGACGTCCTGGCTCGGCTTGATGTTCGCGATGCCCTTGATGGTGAAGGCATCGTCGCCGGTGAGGCCGAGCGTTTCGCGAGTCTCGCCCGCCTTGAACTGCAGCGGCAGCACGCCCATGCCGACGAGGTTGGAGCGGTGAATGCGCTCGTAGCTCTCGACGAT
Organism: Novosphingobium aquimarinum; assembly: GCF_009746585.1. Classification (GTDB taxonomy): domain Bacteria; phylum Pseudomonadota; class Alphaproteobacteria; order Sphingomonadales; family Sphingomonadaceae; genus Novosphingobium; species Novosphingobium aquimarinum. The sequence continues at coordinate 53,748 of NZ_WRPO01000006.1, read as the reverse complement.
GACGGCGCGCACGCCGAGCAGGATGGTGCCCTTGGCGGCCCAGTCGCGGCTGGAGCCGGTGCCGTATTCCTTGCCCGCGACGACGACTAGCGGCGTACCGTCGGCCTTGTGCTTCATCGCCGCATCGTAGACCGGCATGACTTCCTCGCCATAGCGCGAGATGCCGCCTTCGGTGCCGGGGACCATTTCGTTGCGGATGCGGATGTTGGCGAAGGTACCGCGCATCATCACTTCGTGGTGGCCACGGCGCGAGCCGTAGGAGTTGAAGTCCGCCTTGGCGACCTGATGCTCCATCAGCCACTGGCCCGCCGGGCTGTCGGCTTTGATCGAGCCGGCCGGGCTGATGTGGTCGGTGGTGACCGAATCGCCCAGGATAAGGAGCGGCTTGGCTTCGATGATATCGCCGACCGGTGCCGGAACGATGTCCATGCCTTCGAAGTAGGGCGGGTTGGCGACGTAGGTCGACGCCGGCTTCCACGCGTAGGTTTCCGAGCCGGTGACGTCGATCGCCTGCCAGTGCTCGTCACCCTTGTAGACGTCGGCATAGCGCGCCTGGAACATCGAGCGATCGACGTTGGCGTTCATCGTCGTCGTGACTTCCTCGTTGGTCGGCCAGATGTCCTTGAGGTAGACGGGCGTGCCGTCCTTCGCGGTGCCGATCGGGGTGGTGGTGAAGTCCTCCACCACCGTGCCCTTGAGCGCGTAGGCGACGACCAGTGGCGGCGAGGCGAGGAAGTTGGCGCGCACGTCGGGGCTGACGCGGCCCTCGAAGTTGCGGTTGCCCGAGATGACTGCGCTGGCGACCAGGTGGTTCTCGTTGATCGCCTTGCTGATCGGCTCGGCGAGCGGGCCCGAGTTGCCGATGCAAGTTGTGCAGCCGTAGCCGACGAGGTTGAAGCCGATGTTGTCGAGGTGCGTCTGCAGCCCGGCCTTCTCGAGGTAGTCGGTGACGACCTGGCTGCCCGGCGCGAGGCTGGTCTTGACCCAGGGCTTGGGCTTGAGGCCGTATTCGTCCGCCTTCTTGGCGACGAGACCCGCGGCGACCAGCACGCTGGGATTCGAAGTGTTGGTGCAGCTGGTGATCGCGGCGATCATCACATCGCCGTCGGTGATCGAGAAATCCTCGCCTTCGACCGGGATCGACTGCGGCGTCTGCTTGTAGACGTCCTGCATGTCCGCGTTGAACACATCGTCGACTTCGGTGAGCACGACCTTGTCCTGCGGGCGCTTGGGACCGGCGAGCGTCGGCACCACGGTCGACATGTCGAGCTCGAGCGTCGAGGAGAACACCGGATCGGGCGCGGTCGGATCGAGCCAGAAGCCCTGTTCCTTGGCATAGGCTTCGACCAGCGCGATCTGCTCTTCCTCGCGGCCGGTAAGGCGCAAGTATTCGATCGTCTTGTCGTCGATGCCGAAGAAGCCGCAAGTCGCGCCGTATTCGGGCGCCATGTTGGCCAGCGTCGCGCGATCGGCGAGGCTGAGCGTGGAGAGACCGGGGCCGAAGTATTCGACGAAGCGGCCGACGACGCCGTGCTTGCGCAGCAGGCTGGTGCACGTCAGCACGAGGTCGGTCGCGGTGACGCCCTCGGCCAGCTTGCCGGTAAGCTTGAAGCCCACCACTTCGGGGATCAGCATCGAGACCGGCTGGCCCAGCATCGCGGCTTCGGCCTCGATCCCGCCCACGCCCCAGCCCAGCACGCCGAGGCCGTTGATCATGGTGGTGTGGCTGTCCGTACCGACGCACGTGTCGGGATAGGCGATCATTGTGCCCGAGGGATCCTCACTCGACCACACGGTCTTGGCGATGTTCTCGAGGTTCACCTGGTGGCAGATGCCGGTGCCCGGGGGCACGGCGTAGAAATTGTTAAGCGACTTCGAGCCCCACTTGAGGAAGTCGTAACGCTCGTAGTTGCGCTGGTACTCGATCTCGACGTTCTGCTCGAAGGCCTTGGGATGACCGAACTCGTCGACCATGACCGAGTGGTCGATCACGAGATTGACGGGCACTTGCGGATTGATCTTGCTGGTATCGCCGCCCAGCGTCTTGATCGCGTCGCGCATGGCGGCCAGGTCGACCACGCAAGGCACGCCGGTGAAATCCTGCAGCAGCACGCGCGCCGGGCGGTACTGGATTTCCTCGCCGGTGACGGGGTTGTTCTGCCAGTTGGCGACGGCCTTGATGTGATCGGTCGAAACCGTGAAGCCGCCGTCTTCGAAGCGGAGCAGGTTCTCGAGCAGGACTTTCATCGAGAAAGGCAGGCGGCTCACGTCGCCGATCTTCTCCGCCGCTTTCTTGAACGAGTAATAGGCGTAGTCCTTGCCGCCTACCGTCATCGTGCTGCGCGTTCCGAGCGTGTCCTGTCCGACCTGGGTCATATGGGCCTTTCCCCTTAGAGCTGTGCCGTGTCCGCAAGTGGCTCGCGCCGGGGCGTGCTGCACTGCGGCATGGCGGAATCGTCTCGGTGGCGATGCGCGTTCAGTGCTCTAAGGTCAAGGGCGCAGGCGTGTGGCAATGACGCGCTGCGGGATGACGGCCGGGCCGGTCGACCAGAGCGCAGGACGCTGGTTGCGGCTGGCGTCGCGCAATGCGGGCCGGTGAACGCCTGCCGCGTGGGATGTGGAAGCGACGGCCGTTTCGCGGGGAGGGGTAAAGGCTCGGGCGAGACACCCAAAAGAAAGGCCCGCCGATCGGGCGGGCCTTTCCAAAGAATCGGTGAGTGCCTCGTTACGATCGTAGCGAGGGACCGAAAGGCTCAGATGCCGTCGGCGGTGTCTTCGAGCTTCTCGGCCTTCTGATCCAGGGCATCCGCCTTCTGCTCCAACGCGGCGCTTTCCACGCTATCGGTCGCGAGGTCGGCCTTTTCTTCGACCAGATCACTTTGCGCTTCGGCTACCCCGGCCTGCGCGTCCATGACCTCACCTTGGGCCTCGGTGACGTCATCACGCTCTTCGGCGACTTCCTCGGCAGGGCCATCGCAGGCGGCAAGAACGAAGATGGCGGGAAGAGCGACGGATGCGAAAAGCTTTTTCATGATATGCCCCTTAGACAATTACTTTGGTATCAAAACCACGGATGACGTATCCCCGATTGCGTCCCGCTTGGCAATAAGTCCGTGCCAAACAGGGATATAGCCTGCGCTTCGCGCCCGCCCTTCGATGATCAAGGTCCTGGCCGATTCATCGCAGGCTAAGGCGCGAGGGTTGATGATGGGGGTCGCTGGGGGCTATCAGAGGGGCGTGTCCGGGCCAGTCGGACGCTATCCCAAGCACTTGCAAGCCCCAACGCTGCAGGAAGGACGATCGATCTCGATCATGAAACAGGGTTTTGCCGCAGGTCTGCGGTTCGTCTCCATCTCCACGCTCGCCGCGGTGTCCACGTTCGGCCCTGCGGCGTATGCCCAGTCGTCGATCGATTCGGTGATCGGGCAATCGGAAGCGCGCTCGCAGGCACGGTCGCGGATCGAGCCCAGCGCCGTCGATAAGTGGAAGAACGATACACTCGACGCGCCGACGACGCCCGAACTGCGCGGGGGCGCCGCCGAAGCGACGACGACCATCGCCCAACCCGTCGTGCAGCCGGTGCCGGTGCGCGAGCCGGTGATGGCGTGGCAGCTCGCGGATGCCAAAGCGCTGCTGGCGACGATCGAGGGCATCGGCTCGGAAGGGCTGATCCCGGCGGACTACAATCCCACGGGTCTGCGCGCGGCGATCGCGGGCGGGGCCGGCGATCCGCTCGACCAGGTCGCGAGCAAGGCGTTCGCCTGGCTGATCGAGGACTTGCGCGACGGGCGCACGCCGATGACCGCGCGCGTGCAGTGGTTCGCGGTCGATCCCGATCAGGACGACATGCCGACCGAGGCGATCATGGCCGAGGCCCTGGCGATGCACGACGTCGCGGGCGTGGTCGACAAGCTCGCGCCGACGGTGCCGGACTATGCCGCGCTCAAGGAGAAGCTGGCGCTGACCCCGGCTTCGGACAAGGCGACGCGCAATCTGGTGCGCGCCAACATGGATCGCTGGCGCTGGCTGAAGCAGGATCTGGGCAAGGTCTATCTGCTGACCAACGTGCCCGAGTTCCAGCTGCGGCTGACGGTGAACAACAAGATCATCCGCACGTACAAGACGGTGGTCGGCAAGCCGGGCCGGACCGCGACCCCGCAGCTTGCCGAAATGGTGACGGCGGTGGTCTTCAACCCGACCTGGACCGTGCCGCAATCGATCGTGAAGGGCGAGGGGCTGGGCAACAAGGTGCTCAACAATCCCAAGTGGGCGCGTTCTGCCGGATACCGCGCGACGAAAAGCGACAACGGTTTCGTCACGGTGGTGCAGCAGCCGGGCGAGAACAATTCGCTCGGCCTCGTCAAGATCGACATGCCCAATCCGCACGCGATCTACCTGCACGACACTCCGTCCAAGCAGTACTTCAATCATGAGGTCCGCGCCTATTCGCATGGCTGCATCCGCACCGAGCGGGCAGTGGAACTGGGCATGACCATGGCGATCCTCGGCGCGGAAAAGTCGGCGGACGAAGTTCGCGAGATCTCCAATTCGCGCAAGTACACCAAGGTCGAGATGACGCGGACTTTTCCGGTCTACCTCACCTATTTCACCATCGCCCGCTCGATCGACGGCGAGCTGGAAACCTTCGGTGACATCTACGGCCGCGACAAGCCGGTGCTCGCCAGCTTCCAGGCGCCGCGCGAAGCCAAGACCTCGCAACGCGCCAGCAACGAGGAAATCATCGAGCTGGACAACCCGCTGTAAGGGACACGACCGGCGATCATCGCGGAAGGGGGAGCTGTTTCCAGACGCGCCCCCCTTTGCTTCGTCATTCCCGCGCATGCGGGAATCCAGTTCCGACGTCACGACGACGCGCTTGCATTCATGCCGCGCGCAATGCTCGGGGATTCTGAGAAGGGCGCGCAGTCCTGCTAGATTCCCGCTATCGCCGGAATGACGAGGGTCTAGAGGCGGCCCAGCGCCAATCGGTCCATCAGTGTTGGCGGATCACGCTTAAAAACGCGTCGCCATAGGCGTCGAGCTTGCGGGCGCCGATGCCGGTGATCTCGCCCAGCGCGGCCAGCGATGCGGGTCGCGTGCTCGCCATTTCGCGCAAGGTGGCATCGTGGAACACGACATAGGGCGGCACGCCCGCCTCCTGGGCGAGCTCGCGCCGCAATTCGCGCAGGGCTTCGAACAGCGGATCGCCGGTCGGGTTGGCAACTTGCGGCGCGCCCTTGCGCCGACGCTTCTCCCGCGCCGGGGGCAGCACGATCGCCACCGCTGCGTCGCCCTTGAGGATCGCGCGGGCGTCGCCGCCGAGCTGCAACCCGCCGTGTTCGGTCGGTAGCAAACTGCCACGCGCTTGGAGTGCGCGCGAGAGCGGGCGCAGCATCGGGGCCTCCTCGGCACCGACGATCCCGAAGACCGAAAGCGTGTCGTGCTTACGCTGGGCCACGCGATCGTCTGCCTGACCGGTCAGGACCTTCTCGAGATACGCCAGGCCGAAGCTCTGGCCGGTGCGGTAGACGGCGGACAGCAGCTTGCGGGCCAGCTCGGTCACGTCCGCGACGGCGGGCGGGCTCAGGCAGTTGTCGCAATTGCCGCAAGTCTGGGGCGGGTCCTCGCCGAAGTGGCGCAGCAGCACGGCGCGGCGGCAGCCGGCCGTCTCGACCAGCGTGGCGAGGCCGTCCAGCCGAGCGCGTTCGGCGGGGCGGCGGTGCTCCTCGACCTCCTCCACGCGCTGGCGGGCGCGGGCGAAGTCGTCGGCGCCCCAGAACATCATCGCGATCGAGGGATCGCCGTCGCGCCCTGCGCGGCCGGTTTCCTGATAATATGATTCGATCGATTTGGGGATGCCGGCATGCGCGACGAAGCGCACGTCGGGCTTGTCGATGCCCATGCCGAAGGCGACCGTGGCGATGATCACCATGTCTTCGGAAGCCACGAAAGCCGCCTGATTGCGCGCGCGGGTCTCGGGATCGAGCCCGGCATGATAGGGCAGCACGCGGCGGCCGGTCTGCGCCAGCGTTTGCGCGAGCTGCTCGACCCGCGCGCGGGTGGGAGCATAGACGATTCCCGGCCCCGGATTGTCGGCCAGCAGCGCGCGCAGCTGGCTCGCGGCGTTGTCGCGCGGGCGCACGCTGTAGCGGATGTTCGGGCGATCGAAGCCCGCGACGATCATCCCCTCCTCGCCGATGCCGAGCTGGGCGAGGATGTCGGCGCGCGTCACGTGGTCGGCGGTGGCGGTCAGCGCGAGGCGGGGGATGTGCCCGAAGCTGTCGAGCAGCGGGCGCAGCAAGCGATAATCGGGGCGGAAGTCGTGGCCCCATTCGGAGACGCAATGCGCTTCGTCGATCGCGAACAGCGCGACGCGTGAGCTTTCCAGCAGCGCGCGGAAATGCGGCTGGCTGGCGCGCTCTGGCGCGACGTAGAGCAGATCCAGATCGCCGGCGCGGAAGCGGGCGATGGTTTCCTCGCGATCGGCGTCGGCGCTGGTCAGCGTGGCGGCGCGGATGCCGTTCGCGCGGGCCGAGCGCAATTGGTCGTGCATCAGCGCGATCAGCGGGCTGACGACCACGCACGTGCCCTCGAGCATCACGGCTGGAAGCTGATACGTGAGCGACTTGCCTGCGCCGGTCGGCATGATCGCCAGGCACGATTGCCCCGCCAGGACGCGCGCGACCACGTCTTCCTGCACGCCGCGAAAGCCGGGAAAGCCGAAAGTGGCATGGAGCGCCTCGCGCGCGGCGGCGAGATCGGGGCTCTGGCCGTTGCCCGGCGACGTGCCGGGTTGCGTCGATGCGGAAGGATCGGAAAGCGCGCTCACCGTCCAGCCATGACAGATCGGGGACCGTGCTGCCAAGCGGTGCGGTCCAAGATTTCCAAGCCTTTCGGGCCTCGAACGCCGCTCGTGCGGCGGTCTGTGTCTTAAATCACATGGCGTCGGTGCCCTGCCTCACAGCGCCATTCGCGCAATGAGGACAGAAGAGGGGCATCGGACGGGCCTGAAATCCCGGCTGCCACGCAACAGAAGCCAAACCGGAGTCACGACCATGGAACCCCTTGCTGGAATGCTTTTCGGAGTCGTCGCCAAACCCGCCTTGGCCGGAGCACCGAGCGCGCGGCGCGACCTTACCGGCTCCAATCCGCCGCCGCTCCGCCGCCGAGACTCGCCGACGTTGCTCAAGCTCTATGCCCGCCGCCCCGGACGAGGTTGAAACCGGCTCGGATGGTTACCCGTCGCGTAACAAATTGCGTCGGAAAGGGTGAAAAACGCTTCGGGCCGGGCACTTTTGCACCATCTGGGCATTGTCATTGGACACACTTCAAAAGGAGACACGAAAATGTCCCCCTTCGTCTATCGTACCAGTCGACCGCATGAATCGATTCTGCCGCGCTCGCACCGCGACGCGCACCAGCGCTACCTGACCTATGGCCCGATCCAACCGATGGATCAGCCCAAGGGCCTGTTCGCTCGTTTGCTTGGGCTTTGACGGGGATCGAAGTTTCCGAACGTAGCCAATACCGGTCTCACTCCCGTCATGCTGAACTTGTTTCAGCATCCAAGGTGCCCCTCGTCGGGACCTGAGTGGGGGGCGAGATGGATGCTGAAACAAGTTCAGCATGACGATCACAGAAGTTCGCTCTGAGACTTGGCCTCAGCGCCCAACCCACAGCTCCGGGTGCCGCAGGAGTAGCGCCTGAGCCAGGATCAGCGTCTTGGAATCGGTGAGTTCGCCGCACCGAACCAAGTCACGCAAGGCGTCGAGACCGATCTCGATCACTTCGATGTTCTCGAATTCGCCTTCGGCACCTCCGCCCGGACCGATGCGGTCGGCCACGGTGTATTCGCTCAGATAGAGCTGCACCCGCTCTGTCGCGGCCGGGATCATCGACCAGATGTTGCTGACCGGCTCCAGCGCGCCGAGCCGCAGCCCGCCTTCCTCCATCGCTTCTTCGACGATGCGCAGCGCCGGTTCCATTCCGTCGAGGCTGCCCGCGATCGCCTCGAGCGGCGAAGGCTCGCCGCTATAGAACGCACCGGGGCGCGGCTGGCGGATCAACATGACCACGCGCCGCTCGCGGTCGAAGGGCAAGACCGCGACGGCCGAGCCGTTCGCCAGCAGTTCGCGTTCCACGCGCGCGCCATCGGGCAGTTCCACATCCATCCGCAGGAAGCGGTACCAGCCGTCGAAGACCACTTCGGTCTTCAGAATGCGCGTGCGGCCGTCCGACATCGGCCGATCAGTCGAGGTTCGGGCGCAGCCAGCGCTCGGCCTGGGCGACGTCGACCCCAAGCCGCGCGGCGTAGTCTTCCAGCTGATCGCGCCCGATCCGCGCCACGCCGAAATACTGGCTTTCGGGATGCGCGAAATAGAAGCCCGAGACCGCCGATGTCGGCAGCATCGCCTGACTTTCGGTCAGCGTGATCCCGGCATTGTCCTGCGCGCGCAGCAGATCGAACAGGATCGGCTTGAGCGAATGATCGGGGCAGGCGGGATAGCCCGGCGCGGGGCGGATGCCGCGATACTTCTCGCGGATCAGCGCTTCGTTGGTGAGCTGCTCGCCTGCGGCATAGCCCCATAGCTCGGTGCGCACGTGCTGGTGCAGGCGTTCGGCGAAAGCCTCGGCGAAGCGATCCGCCAGCGCTTTGAGGAGAATGTCCGAATAATCATCGTGCGCCGCCTTGAAGCGCGCGATGTGCTCGTCGATGCCGTGGATGCCGACTGCGAAACCGCCGAGCCAGTCGCCTGCGGGATCGACGAAGTCGGACAGGCAGAAATTGGCGCGGCCGCGGCTCTTCTTGAACTGCTGGCGCAGCATGGGGAGGCGGGTGCCGTCGGTAAGCAGGATGTCGTCGCCGTCCTGATGACATTCCCAGAATGAGCAGACGCCTTTGGCGGTCAGCCACTTTTCGGAAATGATCGTGTCGAGCATCTTCTGCGCATCCTCGAACAGATTGCGCGCGGATTCGCCGACGACATCGTCATCGAGGATCGCGGGGTAAGTGCCCGCCAGTTCCCAGGCGCGGAAAAACGGCGTCCAGTCGAACGTCTCGCGCAAGTCCTCCAGGTCCCAGTCGTCGAAGACGTGCAAGCCGGGCTGCACCGGGGCGGGGGCCTTGTCGGCGAAATCGGGGGCATAGGCATTAGCGCGCGCCTCCGCGATCGACAGCAGGTCCGACTGGCCCTTGTTCGCTCGCGCCTCGCGCACCTTTTCGTAATCGATCGCGACCGATTCGACGTAGCCGTCGCGCTGGGTGTCGGAGAGAAGTTGCGAAGCGACGCCGACCGCGCGGCTGGCATCGAGCACATGGATCACCGGGCCTTCGTAAGCCTCGTCGATGCGCAGCGCGGTGTGCACTTTGCTCGTGGTCGCCCCGCCGATCAGCAGGGGAATGGCCATTTCGGCGCGCTGCATTTCCTCGGCGACGGTCACCATCTCGTCGAGCGAGGGGGTGATCAGGCCCGACAGGCCGATGATGTCGACATCCTCGACCTTGGCTTTCTCGATGATGTCCGACCAGGGCACCATCACGCCCATGTCGATCACTTCGTAGCCATTGCACTGGAGGACGACGCCGACGATGTTCTTGCCGATGTCGTGCACGTCGCCCTTGACGGTGGCCATGATGATCCGGCCCTTGGCCTTGGCGCCCGGCTGCTTTTCCGCCTCGATGTAGGGGATGAGGTGGGCGACGGCCTTTTTCATCACGCGCGCCGACTTCACCACTTGCGGCAGGAACATCTTGCCCGATCCGAACAAGTCGCCGACCACGTTCATGCCGTCCATCAGCGGGCCTTCGATCACTTCGATCGGGCGGCCGCCGGCCTCGGCCGTGGCGGCGCGCATTTCCTCGGTGTCGTCGACGACATAGGCGTCGATGCCTTTCACCAGCGCATGCTCGATCCGCTTGGCCACCGGGTAGCTGCGCCATTCCTCGGCGGCCTTTTCCTCGGCGACCGACTTGCCCTTGTAGCTTTCGGCAAGGTCGATCAGGCGCTCGGTCGCGCTCTGCTCGCCGTCCTTGGGCGTACGGTTGAGGATCACGTCCTCGCAGGCCTCGCGCAACACGGGGTCGATCTGGTCGTAGACGTCGAGCTGGCCGGCGTTGACGATCGCCATGTCGAGCCCGGCGGGGATCGCGTAGTAGAGGAACACCGAGTGCATCGCCCGCCGCACCGTCTCGTTGCCCCGGAACGAGAACGAGAGGTTCGACAGACCGCCCGAGAAGTGGACGTAGGGGCACGCCTCGCGGATCTCCTTCACCGCCTCGATGAAGTCGACGCCGTAGTTGTTGTGCTCCTCGATGCCGGTGGCGACCGCGAAGACGTTGGGGTCGAAAATGATGTCCTCGGGCGCAAAGCCGATCCCGGTGAGTAGCTTGTAGGCGCGCTTGCAGATCTCGACCTTGCGCTCCTTGGTATCGGCCTGGCCTTTTTCGTCGAACGCCATGACGACGACGGCGGCGCCATAGGCCATGCACTTGCGCGCCTGATCGAGAAACGGCTTCTCGCCTTCCTTCATGCTGATCGAATTGACGATCGGCTTGCCCGAAACGCACTTGAGCCCGGCCTCGATTACCTCCCACTTGGAGCTGTCGATCATGATCGGCACGCGCGCGATGTCGGGCTCGGCAGCGATGAGCTTGAGGAACGTGGTCATCGCCTCGACCGCGTCGAGCAGGCCCTCGTCCATGTTGACGTCGACCACTTGCGCGCCGTTCTCGACCTGCTGGCGCGCGACTTCGATGGCGGCGTTGTAATCGCCCGCCATGATCAGCTTCTTGAATTTTGCAGAGCCGGTGACGTTGGTGCGTTCGCCGATGTTGACGAAGCGGGCGGATGATAAGGCGTTCATGGTCTACTCCCCCCTCCCGCTTGCGGGAGGGGCCGGGGGTGGGTTTTGTTCGTATGGGGTGCGGCCTTAACGCCCACCCCCAACCCCTCCCGCAGGCGGGAGGGGAGAATCTTGGTTCAGGCCGCCATGATGAAAGGCTCGAGCCCGGCAAGCCGCGTGGCGTGATCGAGTGTGGGCACCTTGCGCGGGGTCACGCCCTGGACCGCCTTGGCCATCGCCGCGATGTGCGCGGGCGTCGAACCGCAGCAGCCGCCGAGCACGTTGACTTGCCCCGCCTCGGCCCATTCCTTGACGAAGCCCGCGGTCGTATCGGGCTGTTCGTCGTAAGCGCCCAGTTCGTTGGGCAGGCCCGCGTTCGGGTAGACCATGATCAGGGTGTCGGCGATCGCCGCCAGCGATTTCACGTGCGGCCGCAACTGGGTAGCGCCGAACGAGCAGTTCAGCCCGATCGTCACCGGCTTCGCGTGCCGCACCGCGTGCCAGAACGCCTCGACGGTGTGACCCGAAAGATTGCGGCCCGACAAGTCGGTGAGCGTCATCGACAGCATCACCGGCACGTCACGGCCCAGTTCGGTTTCGAGCTTCTTGGCCGCCATGATCCCGGCCTTGGCGTTGAGCGTATCGAAGACCGTCTCTATCAGGATGAAGTCCGCGCCGCCTTCGACCAGCGCGGCGGCCTGTTCGTGATAGACATCGACTAGTTCGTCCCAGTCGATCTCGCGAAAGCCCGGATCATTGACGTCAGGCGACAGCGAGAGCGTCTTGTTGGTCGGGCCGATGGCGCCGGCAACGAAGCGCGGACGCCCGTCCTTGTCGGCATATTCGTCGGCTATCCGGCGCGCGAGCCCGGCCGAGGCGATGTTCAGGTCGTTGACCCGGTCCTCGGCGGCATAGTCCGCCTGGCTGATGCGATTGGCAGAAAAGGTGTTGGTCTCGGCGATGTCCGCGCCCGCTTCGAAATAGGCGCGGTGGATCGATTCGGGCACTTCGGGCCTGGTCAAGGCGAGAATGTCGTTGTTGCCCTTCTGGTCCTTGGTGAGGCCGAGCGACCCCGCATAGTCTTCTTCGGACAGCTTCCAGTTCTGGATCTCGGTCCCGAAGGCGCCGTCGGTGATGAGGATGCGCTTGGCGGCCTCGGTATTGAATGTTTCGCGCGCGCTCATGCCGCATTCTCCTTGGCCGAAACTTCGGCCGAAATCTGGGGACGGACGCCGAGCAAGTGGCAAATGGCGTAAGCCAGCTCGGCGCGGTTTAGCGTGTAGAAGTGAAAGTCGCGCACGCCGCCGGCGTAGAGGCGGCGGCACAGTTCGGCCGCGATCGTCGCGGAGACGAGCTGGCGCGCTTCGGGGCGATCGTCGAGCCCGTCGAACAGCGTCGCCATCCAGCTCGGCACGTCGGTGCCGCACATCGCGGACATGCGCGAGACCGCGGCAAAGCTCATCACCGGCATGATTCCGGGCACGATTTCGGCATCGATCCCGGCGGCGGCGGCATCATCGCGGAAGCGGAAAAAAGTGTCGGGCTCGAAGAAGAACTGGGTGATTGCGCGGTTGGCGCCTGCATCCATCTTGCGCTTCAGGTTGTCGATGTCCGCCGTCTGGTCCACCGAATCCGGGTGGCATTCGGGATAAGCGGCGACCGAAATCTCGAACGGGTGCAGCTTGCGCAGGCCAGCCACGAGATCGGCGGCGTTCTCGTAGCCACCGGGATGCGTGGCGTAAGGCTTGCCCTTTTCGGGCGGATCGCCGCGCAGCGCGACGATGTGGCGCACGCCTGCGTCCCAATAGGCGTTGGCGACGTCGTCGATCTCACCTTTGGTCGCTTCGACACAGGTGAGGTGCGCCGCGGCGGGCATCGTCGTCTCGCGCGCGATCCGGGCGACGGTCTCGTGCGTGCGCTCGCGCGTCGAGCCGCCCGCGCCGTATGTCACCGAGACGAAGCGCGGGCCGAGCGGCGCCAGAGTCTCGATCGCGTCCCACAGCTGGGCGTGCATCTTGTCCGACTTGGGCGGGAAGAATTCGAAGGAGACACCGATGTCGCCGGGCACTTCCGCGAACAGCGGGGAGGCCTGTGCCAGCTGGCGCTCGCGCGCGGCATCGAGAAGGACGGTCATGACGAGTGGACTTCCTGCCTGGCTTTGGACGTTGCGGATGGCGCGGTGCCGGGCTTGCGCGCTGTCCAGATCTTGATGGTGAGCGGATTGCCGCTGAGCGCGAGCGGCGTATCGGGAACGAAGCCGCTGTCGTTCAGCAGCGTCAGCATCTGCTCGTCCGAAAAGCCGAGACGCGCGTGGGCGTGGCGTTCGCGCAGCTCTTCGCGATTGTGCGCGGCGAAATCGACCACGGCGATGCGCGCGCCGTTGCGTGCGACCCGCGCGGCTTCGGCCAGCACCGTTTCGGGCTCCTGCGCATAATGCAGCACCTGGTGGAACAGCACCGTGTCGAACTGTTCGTTTTCGAAAGGCAGCGCGGTGAAATCGCCTTGCACCAGATCGACCTTGCCTGCGGGCAGGTCCTGAAGGCGCGCGCGGGCGATGCGCAGCATGTCGGGGCTCTTGTCGAGCGCGGTGACCCGCTCGGCGCGCGGCGCGAGCAGTTCGGCGATCCGCCCGGTCCCGGTGCCGATATCGAGCACATCGCCCAAAGAGGCGTCGCCCAGGCGCTTCGCCAGCGCGTCTTCCACGGGGGCGTCGGGCGTATGCAGCGAGCGCAGCGTGTCCCATTCTTCGGCATGCCGCGCAAAATAGGTGGCGGCGCTGGCCGCGCGCGCCGAGCGGATCGACGCGAGATGGCGGCGATCCTCCTCGCAGCCCTCGGCGAAGACGGGATCGGCCGCCTCGGCGGTGGCCAACAGAGATGCCGTGGCGCGGCCCAGCGGCGGACCGCTGCGTTCGCCCGCCACGCTGCGCAGAAACACCCAGCTGCCTTCCTTGCGGCGCTCCGCCAGACCGGCGTCGCACAGGATCTTCACGTGGCGCGAGACGCGCGGCTGGCTCTGGCTGAGGACTTGCGCGAGTTCGCCGACCGCCAGCTCCATATGCGCGAGCAAGCGCATGATGCGCAGCCGCGTCGGGTCGGCAAGCGCCCGCAGGAGAGGTTCAATCCGCATGGCGCGGCATATAAAGATATCTTTATATCACCGCAAGGGGCATCGAAAAAGTGGCAGAATCCGGCGGTTTTGCACCACTGGTCAGGCCTCTCATTCCTGTTTGCGTTGCACCATGCTCTCGTCTAAAGACGGGCCTGCAGGCTTGCCTGCAAGCGTTGGCGCCTGCGCCAAACAATGCAAGGGGATTCGCATGAAGAAGATTGCTTACGCCGCTTTCGCGTCGGCCGCCGCTATGGCTCTCGCCGCCTGCGGTAGCTCGGATACCGCCACGGACGTCGCTGCCACCGACAGCGTCGAAACGATGGCAGAAGAGACCATGGCCGCCGATCCGATGGCGACTGAGGGCATGATGGACCCGATGGCATCGGAAATGGCTACCGAAGCCGCGATGTGATCTTGTTCGGGAGCGGGGTGCTGCCTCCGGGCAGAACCCCCTCCCAACAGTCCTGCTGATCCCGCTTCGCCACCTCGGCGGGAAAGACCGACAGGCCCCACGCCTCCCGCTGATCCCGGGGGGTTTTGTTTTGTCCGTTTGCCGCTCGGGGCAAGGGATCGAACCGGGTCGAAGCAAGTTTCGCAGGCGCAGTAAAATCGATTGCAACCGCAAAAGCCAATGGGCATCACCCGGCCATGCCCGATACCCTGAAGATCACCCTGGCGCAGCTCAATCAGTCGGTCGGGGATGTCGGGGGCAATGCGGCCGGCGTGCTCGCCGCGCGCGAAAAGTCGAAGTCGTCCGATCTGGTGGTGTTCCCCGAACTCCACCTCATCGGCTATCCGCCCGAAGACCTGGTGCTTAAGCCCTCGCTGATCGAGCGGGCCGCAGCGGAGCTGCAGGCGCTGGCCCAAGCTACGGCGGACGGTGGCCCGGCAATGCTGGTCGGCTCCGCCTTCGTGCTCGACGGCGCGCTCCATAACGGCGTCGCACTGCTCGACGGCGGCAAGGTCGCCGCCGTCCGGCTCAAGCACGAGCTGCCCAATTACGGCACGTTCGACGAAGTCCGCCTGTTCCAGCCCGGCCCGCTGCCCGAGCCGGTGGTGGTGCGCGGAACGATGATCGGCGTGCCGATCTGCGAGGATATCTGGCGGCCCGAAGTGTGCCGCCACCTCGCCGATTTCGGTGCCGAGATGTTCATCTGCATCAACGGCAGTCCTTACGAGATCAACAAGGAAGCACTGCGCATCGAAGGCGTCGCCAAGCGCCGCGCGGTCGATACCGGGTTGCCGCTAATCTACCTCAACCGCGTCGGCGGGCAGGACGAACTGGTGTTCGATGGCGCCAGCTTCGTGATCAACGGCGATGGCGGCCTCGCCGTGCAGCTCCGGGACTGGGAAGAGGAGCTCCACGAGACGAGCTGGACCAAGACCGCCCAGGGCTGGCGCTGCGATCGCGGCGCGCTTCACGATCTCGCGACTCACCCGGAGGACATCTATTGCGCCATGGTCCTGGCGCTGCGCGACTATGTGGAGCGCAACGGCTTTCCCGGCGTCGTCCTGGGGCTTTCGGGCGGGATCGATTCGGCGCTGTGCGCCGCGATCGCAGTCGATGCGCTGGGCGCCGATCGTGTCTGGACGGTGATGCTGCCGTCGCGCTTCACGGCGCGCGAAAGCCTAGACGACGCCGCGGCCTGCGCCGCCGCGCTGGGCTGCCGGCACTCGGTGATCCCGATCTCGTCCGCTGTGGGTGCCTTCGATGCGATGCTGGAAGACAGCTTCGCCGATCGCGCGCCCGACCTGGCCGAGGAGAACCTGCAGTCCCGCATTCGCGGCGTGACGCTGATGGCGCTGTCCAACAAGTTCGGGCCGATGCTGCTCTCGACCGGCAACAAGAGCGAGCTGAGCGTCGGCTATGCCACGATCTACGGCGACATGGCGGGCGGCTACAATCCCCTCAAGGACGTCTACAAGCAGACGGTGTTCGCCTGCGCGAAATGGCGCAACCGCCATCGCCCGCGCATCGGCCTCGGCCCCGAAGGCGCAGTGATCCCCGAACGGATCCTGCTGCGCCCGCCCAGCGCCGAACTTCGCGCCGACCAACGCGACGATGACAGTCTGCCGCCTTACGACGTGCTCGATCCGATCCTGCTCGGTCTCATCGAGCACGACAAGAGCGTGGCGCAACTGGTTGCCGACGGCTTCGAGCGCGAGACGGTCGAACACATCGAGCGCCTGCTTCACGGCGCCGAATACAAGCGCCGCCAGTCCGCACCCGGCGTCAAGCTCACCGCACGCAACTTCGGCCGCGATCGCCGCTACCCGATCACGCACGTTTTCCGGAGCAGTTAGCAACGCGCTTTTGACCTCGGGCGAGGCGCGCCCTAACGCGGCGGGATGACCGTCGTCACACGCTTCGCGCCGTCGCCTACCGGGCATCTCCATGTCGGCAACATCCGCACCGCTTTGCACAACTGGCTGCTCGCCAAGCAGGCAGGAGGGCGCTTCGTCCTGCGCATCGACGATACCGATGTCGCGCGAAGCCGCGAGGACTATGTCGAGGCGATCCGCGACGATCTCGCGTGGCTGGGAATCGCGCCCGAAGCCGAGGAGCGGCAATCGGAGCGGTTTGCGCTCTACGAGGCGGAATTCACTCGTCTGGGACAGGCCGGGCGGATCTATCCGTGCTGGGAAACGCCGCAGGAACTCGAGCTTCGGCGCAAGGTCCTGCTTGGACGCGGGCTGCCGCCGATTTACGACCGCGCGGCCTTGGCGCTCACCGAGGAAGAGCGCGACGCCAAGATCGCCGCGGGCGAGCGTCCGCACTGGCGCTTCCTGCTCGACAACACCCAGGTGATCGAGTGGGACGACGGCATTCGCGGGCCCCAGCACTTCGACCCGGCGCAGCTCTCCGATCCGGTGATCCGCCGCGCCGACGGCTCGTGGCTCTACATGCTGCCCAGCGTGATCGACGATATCGCCATGGGCGTGACCGACGTGCTGCGCGGCGAGGACCACGTCTCGAACACCGCGGCGCAAGTGCAGATGTTCGAGGCGCTGGGCCACGAGGCGCCGCGCTTCGCGCACGAGGCGCTGCTGGTGGGGACCGAGGGCAAGCTGTCGAAGCGGCTGGGCTCACTCGGGATCGCGCATTTCCGCGAAGCAGGGATCGAACCGCAGGCGCTGGTCGCGCTGCTGGCGCGGATCGGGACGTCCGATCCCGTCGATCCCGCGCTTAGCCTCGAGGAGCTGGCCGCCAGCTTCGATCTGTCGCGCTTTGGCCGCGCACCGGCGCGGTTCGACGAAGCGGAGTTGGAGCGAGTCAATGCCGCCGTGGTCCACGCGCTGTCGTTCGACGCGGTGGCGGATCGCCTGCCCGAGGGTATGGACGAAGCGGCGTGGGAAGCGGTGCGACCCAATCTCGCGCATGTCGGCGAGGCGGCGGACTGGTGGCAAGTGGTCACGGGCCCCGTCGAACAGCCCGAGTTCGACACCGAGACGCGCGCCTTTCTCGCCGCCGCTGCCGAGACGGCTGAAACCATCGGCTGGGACGAGGATCCTTGGCATGCGCTGACCGGCGCGCTCAAGCAGGCGACCGGGCGCAAGGGCAAGGCGCTGTTCCTGCCGTTGCGGCAGGCGCTGACCGGGATGGATCACGGGCCCGACATGAAAGCACTGCTGCCGCTGATCGGGCGCGAGGCGGCGGTCAGCAGGTTGCGCGCGGCGGGATAGGTTGCTGCGAGCGGTCGCGGCCGATCTGGCAACCGCTCCCTGCGTTCCATTCGTCATTCCCGCGAATGCGGGAATCCAGTTGCGACGCCTGTCAAAAGCGCAGGTGGCCGGTTGCATTGTCCCCGGCCGACGGGGCCACAGATGCTGCAGCGATCAGCGATGCGGGTGCCCGCCGCGCTGGATTCCCGCGTTCGCGGGAATGACGAAGGGGTGTGGTGGATGGGGGAGGGCGCAGTGCCCTCCGGCCACTCAGTTCATGTACCAGCCGTGGCTTGCGACCAGCGATTGCCCGGTCAGCGCGTTGGTTTCGAAGGCGGCGAAGAACAGCGCGACTTCGGCGATGTCCTCGACCGTGGTGAACTCGGTGTCCACCGTCTGGCCGAGCATGACCTTGCTCACCACCTCGTCTTCGGAAATGCCGAGTTCCTTGGCCTGCTCGGGGATCTGTTTGTCGACCAGCGGCGTCTTGACGAAGCCGGGGCAGATCACGTTGGTGCGCACCCCCTTCTTGCCGCCTTCCTTGGCGATCACGCGCGACAAGCCCATCAGGCCGTGCTTGGCGGTGACATAGGCGCTCTTGAGCGGGCTCGCCTCCTTCGAATGGACCGAGCCCATGAAGATGATCGATCCCGCGCCCTTGGCATACATGTGCGGCAGGCAGGCCTTGGACGTGAGGAAGGCGCCGTCGAGGTGGATGGCGAGCATCTTCTTCCAGTCGGCAAAGGCATAGTCCTCGACGGGATTGACGATCTGGATGCCCGCGTTGGAGACCAGCACATCGACCCCGCCCCAGGCGTCGACGACCTTCTGCACGCCGGCGTTGACCGCATCTTCGCTGGTCACGTCCATCTCGACCGCCATCGCTTCGGTGCCGTAGGTCTTGGCAATCTCGTCGGCGGCGGCCTGCGCGGCGTCCATCTTGATGTCGGCGATCGCGACTTTGCCGCCCGCCTTGGCGTAGCGATGGGCGATGGCATTGCCGATGCCGCTGGCGGCGCCGGTGATGATGCAAGCCTTGTCCTTCAGTGTCATGTCCGTGCTCCTTAGCAGCCCCCATTCGGGTGGTGACGTTCGCCGGTCAGATCGAACGTCACGATTTCGTCGGACCGGCACGTGCGGTTGCGCCAGTCCGGATGTTCGAGCGAGAACCGCGCGTCCTCGAGACCGGCCTTCCAGTGATCGCGAACCGTCATGCGAGAGAATTCGTAGTCCTTCGAATTCGATTCGTAGGTATCGCTGCGGTTGATCAGATGCAGGATCGACACCGCGCCGGGCGAGCGGTTCGCCAGGAGCACGCCGAGATCCGCGTCCTCGCGCAATTCGGGCGGCAGTTTCTCGGCGAGGCGCCGGGCCGCGGCGCGCAGTTCCTGCATCCGCTTCGACAAGTCCGTGTTCATTCGGGTCCGGCTGGAATAGCGGATGTCCTTCTCGCGCTGGAACACGTCGGCCATCGTGCGCGGTACGGTGCCGCGCGCGCTGAACAAATCGACCTGATAGACTGCCATGTCGTCGGCCGAGCGCTGGTCGAGCACGTATTGCAAGGGCGTGTTCGAGACCAGCCCGCCATCCCAGTACCATTCGCCGTCGATTTCGATCGGGGGAAAGCCCGGCGGCAGTGCGCCGCTCGCCATCACGTGTTCGGGGCCGATCTCGCGCTCGCGATTGTCGAAATAGACGAAGTTGCCGGTCATCACGTTCACCGCGCCGACGCTGAACCGCATCGGGCCATCGTTGAGCAAGTCGAAATCGATCAGATCCAGCAACGTGCGGCGCAGCGGCGTGGTGTCGTAGTAGCTGAGCGACGAGAAGTCCGCCGGCCACTCCGGCGGAAGCTGCGGAAAGCGCGGGTGGAAGAAGCCGGGAATGCCGACCATGGCGGCCAGCGCCGCCGAGGTCTCGTTGAAGGCGCGCCGCGCGAAACCGAGCGGCTCGTCGAGCTTGAAGAGCAGTTCGGAAGAGACCTGGTCCCAGAACTCGCGCAGCCGCTTGACGCGCTGGCCGACCGGATTGCCGGCAATGATCGCGGCGTTGATCGCGCCGATCGAAATGCCTGCCACCCAGTCCGGGCGGCAGTGCTCCTCGACCAGCCCTTCGTAGACGCCGGCCTGATACGCCCCCAGCGCGCCGCCGCCTTGGAGTACCAGAACCGTCATCAGCCGGTTGTCAATCGTTGCGCCTGCATCGGCCATAAGCCCGGCCTGTCCTTCGCTATTGTGCAATGCAGCATAAATGGGGCAGGCGCGTCGCGATGCAAGCCCGCACAGCGCATGCGCGGCGCGCACCGGCGATGAGGTGCTGCGCGCGGCGCGCCTGTCGGTTCACGCGGCCGTGGCTTCCTGCATCGATTCGGCGGCGGCTTCGAGCAGGCGCCGTTCGAGCTCCTTGATCCGGTTGCTCGACGTGATCTTCCCGCCCAGCAGATCGGTGACGTAGAAGGTGTCCGCCGCCCGCTCGCCATAGCTCGTGACATGCGCGGAGTTGATGATCAGCTTGGAATCGAACAGCGCATACGCCAGCCGATTGAGCAGCGCCGGACGATCGCGCGAGTTGACCTCGATCACGGTGAAGCGGTTGGAGGCATCGTTGTCGAAGAAGACGCGCGGGCGGACTTCGAACGCATCGGTGCGCGGGCGCGGATCGGGGCGCGCGAACAGCTGATTGAGCAGCTTGACCCGATTGGCGAGCGCATTCTCGATCGAGGTGCGGATCCGGTCCATCTGCGCCCCTTCGCGGAAAGGACGGCCGAGCGGGTCCTGCACCAGGAAGTTGTCGATCGCACGGCCCGAACGCGTGGTATGGATGCGCGCGTCGATCACGTTGCCCCCGGCGAGGTGGATGCCTCCGGCGATGCGGTAGAACAGGCCGGGATGGTCGGACCCGATCACGGTCACCAGCGTGGCGCCGCGCGCGGGATAATATTCGGTCGCGATCGTCAGCGGTTCGGTGCCCGCCCGCTCGAACTGGCCGAGATTGCGGGCGATCACGTCGTCGGGTTCGGCGATCCAGTAGGCGTCGCCCATTTCCTCTTCGTAGCGATCGACCAGTTCCTGGTCGCTGCCGAGCAATTCGCGCACCGCCGCCTTCTTGACCGCGACTCGCCGGTCGCGCCCGTGCTGGGCATGTCCCAGCCGCAATCGCTCTTCGGTCACGGCGTAAAGTTCGCCGATCAGCTGGCGTTTCCAGCTGTTCCAGGTGCCGGGGCCGACCGCGCGAATGTCGACGATGGTCAGCAGCGTGAGGTTGCGCAGCCGGTCGAGCGACTGGACCAGCGCGGTGAAGTCGCTGATCGTCTTGAAGTCGGACAAGTCGCGTTTGAAGGCGGTGGCGCTCAGCTGCAAGTGCTGGCGCACCAGCCAACTCACGAGCTCTGTCTCTTCCGCGTCGAGACCGAAGCGCGGGCACAGCTTGAGCGCGATCTCGGCGCCCAGCACCGAATGGTCTCCGCCGCGTCCCTTGGCAATGTCGTGCAGCAGCACCGAGACGTAGAGCGCGCGGCGCGAGGCGATCTTGTGAACGATCTCGTGGGCCAGCGGATGGTCCTGCGCCAGTTCGCCCCGCTCGATCCGCGAGAGCAGGCCGATCGCGCGGATCGTGTGCTCGTCGACGGTGAAGTGGTGATACATGTCGAACTGCATCTGCGCGTTGACGCGGCCGAACTCGGTCACGAAGCGCCCGAATACCCCCGCCTCGTTGAACCAGCGCAGCGCGCTTTCGGGATCGTTGCGGCTGGTGAGGAGCTGGAGGAACAGCTCGTTGGCGCGCTTGTCCTTGCGGTGCTTCTCCTTGATCAGCGGAGCATCGCGGTTGATCAGACGCGTCGTTTCGGGATGGATCTCGAGCCCTTCGGCATCGGCGATCACGAAGATCTCGATCAGCCGGATCGGATCCTTGCGGAACCAGTCGTCGTTCGGCGCGCCGATGCGGCCGCCGAACACCTTGTAGCCTTTGACCGTGCGCGTCTTCTGCCGGAACCCGGCGAGCAAGCCGCGTACGGGCCGGCGCGCGAACTGCTCGTCGAGCTGCGCCAGGAACACCCCGGTAAGATTGCCGACGATCTTC
Source organism: Novosphingobium aquimarinum (assembly GCF_009746585.1). Classification (GTDB taxonomy): domain Bacteria; phylum Pseudomonadota; class Alphaproteobacteria; order Sphingomonadales; family Sphingomonadaceae; genus Novosphingobium; species Novosphingobium aquimarinum. The sequence goes on along the minus strand of NZ_WRPO01000006.1, from coordinate 32,052 downwards.
GCCTGCAGGAAAAAGTACTGCATGAACCGCTCGACCGCGCTCTTGCCGGGGCGATCGGCGTAATTCATCCGCGTCGCGACTTCGCGCTGCAGATCGAAGGTCAGCCGGTCTTCGGGCCGGTTGGTGATCGCGTGCAAGTGGCAGCGCACCGCCCAGAAGAAGTTTTCGGCGCGGCGGAAGGCGCGATATTCCTTCTGCGTGAGCAGCCCCGCGCCGACCAGTTCGGACGCATTGCGCACCTGGTGGATGTATTTGCCGATCCAGTAGAGCGTGTGCAGGTCGCGCAGCGAGCCCTTGCCTTCCTTGACGTTGGGTTCGACCACATAGCGGCTGTCGCCCATCCGCTTGTGCCGTTCGTCGCGCTCGGCGAGCTTTTCGGACACGTACTGGCGCTCGGTCCCGGCGACGACTTCGGCCCAGAAGCGCTGGCGTGCTTCCTCGTAGAGGTCCTGATCGCCCCAGACGTAGCGCCCTTCCAGCATCGCGGTGCGGATCGTCAGGTCCGAACGCGACATGCGCACCATGTCGTCGAGCGAGCGGCTCGAATGGCCGATCTTGAGCCCCAGATCCCACAGGATGTAGAGCATCGCCTCGATCACCTGCTCGCACCAGGGGGTGTTCTTCATCGGCGTGAGGAAGGCGATATCGACGTCGGAATGCGGCGCCATCTCGCCGCGCCCGTAGCCGCCGACCGCCATCAGCGTCAGCCGCTCGCCGGTCGAGCGATTGCCCGAAGGATAGACATGCGTGACGACGTAATCATGGATGACGCGGAGCAATTGATCGGTCAGGAACGCCTGCGCTTCGGCCATCTCGTGGCCGGCGGTCGGCTTTTCGACCAGCCGACGTGCGATCTCCTTGCGCCCCGCCGCTTGCGCCTCGCGCAGCAGCTCGACGACCTTCTGGCGCCCCTTCTTGCCGTTCGCTTCGGCCAGAGCGGTGATGCGCGCGGTCAGATCGCGGCGATCGATGACTTCGCGCGGGGCCCGGATACGGATGACGCTCATGGCGCAAATAACAAGGTTTGATCTCTCCCGTCCGCCGCGGCACCGACCGCAGCGCTTGCAGCTTCGTTCCGGGAGAACTTAGGGATTGCAGTCGGATCTGAAAACCCGGCGGAAAAAGTGGCGACCTGCCGGGCGAGCCGCGACCATCGCACTATGATCGCATCGCATGCTGTGCCATGAGGCCGGTCGTCGCCGCGCACCGCGGGGATTGTCAGACCGATCGTTTGCGAGGATTTCCTTGTTGATGCTTTCCGCCGCGGCAAGTGTCGCCGGTTCCCAGCCGATCCATTGGGTCGATCTCGGCCTCAAGAACGGGATCGATCTCGGCTTCTTCACGCTGCGCTACTACTCGCTCGCGTATCTCGCGGGCATCGTGCTGGGGTACTGGCACCTCACGCGCATGATCAAGGCGCCCGGCGCGCCGCTGGCGCAGCGCCATGCCGACGATCTGTTCTTCTACTGCACGCTCGGCATCATCCTGGGCGGACGGCTCGGCTACGCCACCTTCTACGCGCCCGAGCTCTGGACTCATCCCGGGCAGCTCGTCGCCCTGTGGAACGGCGGAATGAGCTTTCACGGCGGCCTGATGGGCGTGCTGATCGCGATCGCCTACGTATCGTGGCGCGGCGGCCTGAACTTCATTCGCGTCGCCGACTACATTTCGGTCTGCGTTCCGTTCGGGATGATGTTCGGGCGGCTCGCCAATTTCGTGAACGGCGAATTGTGGGGCCGAGTGACCTCGCCTAGCATGCCTTTCGCGATGATCTTTCCAGACGATCCGCTGCAACTGCCGCGCCATCCCAGCCAGCTTTACGAAGCGGGGCTCGAAGGGCTCGCGATGATCGTGATCATGCTGCTGCTGTTCTGGAAAACGCGAGCGCGCTACCGGCCGGGCTTGATGGTCGGCGTGTTCACAACCGGCATCGCCTTTGCCCGCTTCTGCGTCGAATTTTTCCGCGAACCCGATGCGCAGCTGCAGGAATTCGCCGCGCGCACCGGGCTTTCGATGGGGCAGTGGCTGACGATTCCGCTGATCCTGCTCGGTCTGGCGATGGTGGCGCGCGCGCTGATACGCCCGCCGCTCGCTGCGGGACGCCCGTCGCCGGCATGACGGAAGGTCACGAGCCCCTCGCGACCATCTTCCGGCGGCTGATCGCCAACTACGGCCCGATCACGATCCAGCACTTCATGGGCGAATCGAACGCCCGGTACTACTCGCAGCGCGATCCGCTGGGCGCCTCTGGCGACTTCATCACCGCGCCCGAGATCAGCCAGATGTTCGGCGAGCTGATCGGGCTGTGGCTGACCGACATGTGGGTCAATGCCGGGCGGACGACGCCGGTGCACTACGTCGAGCTGGGTCCGGGGCGCGGCACGCTGGCGCGCGACGCGCTGCGCGCGGCGAAGCGCTACGGACTGGAGCCGACGGTGCACTTCGTCGAAAGCTCGACCGCGCTGAAGGACCTGCAGCTGACCACGGTGCCGCAGGCGCACTGGCATGCCGACTTGTCCACCGTGCCGCCCTATGGCCCCGTGCTCATCGTCGGCAACGAATTCCTCGATGCCTTGCCGATCCGCCAGCTGGTGCGCACCGCGCAAGGCTGGCGCGAGCGGATGGTCGCTTGCGAGGAGGATCGCTTCGTCGCCATCGCCGGGGACAAGCCGATGGAAGCGGCCGTGCCGGAAACTCTGCGCGAGGCACCCGAAGGCACGCTGATCGAAGTCAGTCCGGCAGCAGCCGCAGTGGTCTATGAAATCGCGGGACGGCTGGTGGATCAGGGCGGCGCCGCGCTGCTGATCGACTACGGCCACGATCACCCCCGCACCGGCTCGACGCTGCAGGCCCTGCGCGAACACCGCAAGGTCGAGCCTTTCGCCATGCCGGGCGAGGCCGATCTGACCGCGCACGTCGATTTCGCCGCGCTAGCCGCGGTCGTCCAGGCCCGCGGCGCGACCTGGTTGGGCACGACCACCCAAGGCCAGTTCCTGCGCCAACTGGGCATCGAATCGCGCGCCGACAACCTGACCCAGTTCGCGCCCGAGCATCGCGATGCGATCCACGCAGCGATGGAGCGGCTGATCGGGGAAGGGCAAATGGGCGCATTGTTCAAGGTGATGGGCATCGCGGCGCCGAACTGGCCCGGCGGCGCCGGGTTCTAGGCGATGGCGGGCAAGGCTATCTCGTGGGCGCCCGACCGCATGGAAAAAGCCCTGGGCCTGCTGGCGCTGATCATGCTGGCCTGCATCGTGACGGCCGTCCTGCGCGGCTCGGCGGACTGGTCGAAGCTACCCGCCGTCGTGTGGTTCCATCTCGCGACGATCTGCCTGCCGCTGGCTCTGACGCCGGTGCTGATGTGGTCGCCACGCGGCACGGTCCGGCACCGCACGCTCGGCTACGTCTGGGTCGCGAGCATGGCGGCCACCGCGATCGACAGCTTCTGGATCCGATCGGGCGACGGCCGCCTCGGCCCGATCCACATCCTTTCGACGGTGACGCTGCTCCTGCTCGTCCTGCTCCTCGTCAAGGCGCGGCGCCACCAGGTCTCGGGGCATCGGACGACGGCGCGCGGCCTCGTCATCGGTTCGCTGCTGATCGCGGGGTTCTTCACCTTTCCCTTCAACCGACTGCTGGGGCGCTGGCTGCTGGGCTGAAGTGTGGCTCGCGAGGCCCGTCAGTCGGGCTTGTCCAGCCGCACCGTCCGGTTTTCCTGCGGAACCTCGCGCACCGGCACCGCCGCGATCCAGGATTGCAGCGCATCGATGTCGACCGGGCCGAGCACGCGGTCGGTGCCCTTGGTGAAGGTTGCATAGCCATCGCCGCCGTCGGCGAGGAACTTGGCCATCGTCACCCGATAGCGCGCCTGCGGATCGAGCGGTTTGCCGTCGAGCATGAGCGAAAGGACGCGGCTGCCTGCGGGCCGCGCCATGTCGTACGTCACCACGAAGCCGCGCGAGGGGGCGAGGACTTGCTGCGCGCCGTCGTCGTCCAGCCCTTCTTCGAACGCGGCACGGATCTGTTCGCCGGTCACGGTCATCGTCATCAGCTGGTTGTTGAAGGGCTGTACCGCATAGGCCTGCCCGAACGAGACCGAACCGTCCGCTGTCGGAACGAATGCCGCGCGGATGCCGAAGGGATTGGTACAGGCAATCACCGCGCCTTCCGACTGGGTCGCGGCAAGCTGCGCATCCGCGATCAGGTTGCCCAGAACCCCGCCCGTGTTCGCTTGCAGGCTTCCCGGCTTCTCGGCAGGCCCTGAGAGCTTGCCGATCGGCGCATCGGCGAATGCGCGCGCGGCCGCGACGTACTTGCCGACATAGGCCGCGACATCCGCGCGCGGCGCGAAGCGCGGGACCCGATCGGTGTTCTCGACCACACCGCGTCCGCCGCTATAGCCTTCGGACTGCACGATGACGTTTTGCGCCTGTTTCGAAAGCACGCGATCGGTTGCCGGATCAATCGTGAGCGTGATGTCGGTGACGAGTTCGCCGTAGACCCCGGCGCTGGTCAGGAGCAGCGGACTTGTCCTGCCTGCGCCGGCGTATTCACAGACATAGGACCAGTGGGTGTGTCCCGATACGACCACGTCGACTCGCGGGTCGAGGCGGTCGAGGATCGGCACGATCTCGTCGCTCAGGCCGTCGCAGCCGTTCGGGTTCTGGCCGGTGGTTCGGCCGCCCTGATGGATCAGCACGACCACCGCATCGGCGCCTTGTGCCTTGAGCAGCGGTACCGCGCGATTGATCGCGTCCGCCTCGTCGCCGAAGGTCAGCCCGCGCACCGCATCGGCGGACACCAGCAGCGGCACGCCCTTGAGCGAGAGACCGACGAAGCCGATCGTCACCTTGCGCGCGCCTTCGCCGAACGACTTGATCCCGGTGGCCGGAAACAGCGTTTTGCCGTCAGCGGTAAAGGTGCTGGCCGAAAGGTATTTGAAGTTGGCGCCGGGGAAGGGCTCGATCGCGCACGGCGCGCGGGTGGTGTGCTTGTCGCAGCCGCCGTTCTGCAGGCGCTTCAGCTCGGCCTGACCACGGTCGAATTCGTGATTGCCGACCGCGTTGAATTCCAGGCCGATGCGATTCATCACCCCGACCGCCGGCTCGTCGAGATAGAGCGAGGAGGCGATCTGCGAGGCGCTGGTAAGGTCGCCCGCGGCGACCACCACGGTGTTGGCGTGCTTCGCCTTGATGCTGTCGACCGCCGACGCGAGCCAGGCCGCGCCACCTGCCGGAACGACGATCTGCCCGCCCATGCCGTCAGGAGCCATGACCGCGGCCTTGGGCGGCTCCAGCGCGCCGTGAAAATCGTTGATCGCGATCAGGCCGACTTCGACGGGTTCGGTATTCGCCTGATCAGGGGACCGAAGGGCAGTCTGCGGCGTGGCGCAGGCCGCGACGAATATCGCGAGGGCGAGCGGGAGAATGCGCTTCATGTCGCCAACCTATCGCCGGAAGTTGTGACGGCAGCAAGACTTTGCTGGGCCGAAAGCTCACACCGGGCGGGCGGCGAGGCGACGAGGTCGCACCCAAGTCAGCGCGTGCGGCGATAGACGCCGGAGAAGCTAACGTTGGCGCCGCCGCATTGGCGGTTGTCGCCCGCGATCAGGAAATCGCCAAGCAGGGTGAAATCGATCTCGCACAGGCCGTCGTCGGAATAGTGCGCGCGCTGGCCGGCGGGCTCGATCGTCCCGTCGATCTCGCCGATGTGGACGGAAGGATAGCGCTCGGTCGGCTCGGGCCCCGGCCAGAACGCCGTGCCAGTGACGCGCAGTGCGCCATTGTCCGGCTCGATGGTGACTTCGGGATTGCCGTCGCTGCTCCAGTCGCCTTGCCATTGGGTGAGCGGCGGATTGGTCGGATTGGGCAGCAGCTCGACCTGACGGCTCGGGATCCAGCCCGCGGTGCCGCCGGACGGCGAAGGGTAAAAGGCACAGACGAAGCCTTCGTACGTACGGTTGATGATCACGACGTCGCCCGGCACGACATAGGAGCGGGTTCGGCAGTCGGCGCCGCCCCAGGGGCAGCCATCCATGTCGTCCTGAAAGAAGGCGCGCTCGGTTCCGCCGATACGGGCAAGCGCGAAGGGCGGTTCGCTGGGGAACAGACCGTTACGGCACATCGCGTTGTCTTGCGCTTGCGCGGTGGCGCTGCCGAACGCCAGCAGCAGTGGAACGATCAGGAAACGAAGCGACATCGCGAGACTCCAGCGGCGGACGGGCGGCAGGGTAAGAGCGGATAGGGGGCTGCGCAAAGCGCGTTACCTGCGGCGGACAGTGCATCATTTCGGGATTGGCGCGCAACGCGTGGCCCATTGTCCCCCCGCCACACACAAACCCGTCGCCCTGAACTTGTTTCAGGGTCCATCTCGCATCGCAGACCGACGGCGCGGGAGGGAGGGATGGATGCTGAAACAAGTTCAGCATGACGGTTTCGGGGCGGTGCGGGGACCCGCAAGCCGAAGCCGCCTAGCGCGCCTCGTCTTCGAGCGCGTGCATCTGTGCGTCCGAAAGGCCGAAATGGTGGCCGACTTCGTGGATCACCACGTGCGCGATGAGGTTCTCAAGCGTGACACCGGTCTCGCACCACTCGGCCAGCAGCGGCTGGCGGTAGAGCGTGATCACCGGCGGCAGTTCGCCCGGCGCGAAGCTGTCGCCTTCCGCAAGCGATCGTCCGTGGTAGAGCCCGGTCAGTTCCCAAGCGGTTTCGAGACCCAGCGCCGCGAGCGTCTCTTCATCCGCGAATTCGGCAATGGTAACGCGAATGCCTTCCAAGTGCCGCGCGAACGGCTCGGGAATGCGCGCGAATGCGCGGAGCGCAAGCGCTTCGAAGTCCGTTGCGGAGGGCGCCATGCCGACCGGCATCGCGCGGCTCAGACGTCGAGGTTGGCGACGTTGAGCGCGTTGTCCTGAATGAATTCGCGGCGCGGCTCGACGACGTCGCCCATCAGGCGGGTGAAAATCTCGTCGGTAATGTCGGCATCCTCGACTTTCACTTGCAGCAGGATGCGATTGTCGGGATCGAGCGTGGTTTCCCACAGCTGCTCCGCGTTCATTTCGCCCAGACCCTTGTAACGCGCGATCGACAAGCCCTTGCGACCCGCCCCGAGCACGGCGTCGAGCAGTTGCGTCGGGCGCGTGATCAGCCCTTCACCCGAAGCCGGACGGGTGACGGCGGCCTCGGCGGCTTCTTCGCCTTCACCCTCGATCTCGTCGGTCTCGGGCGCTTCGGTGCCGGCGCGAACGAAGCGTGCCGCGCCCGAATAGACTTCGGCGTGCTCGGCCGCGAGGCGGGCCAGCTTGCGCGCCTCGGCGCTGGTGAGGAAGGCCGCCTCGACCGGGAAGGCATCGGTCACGCCGCGCCACACGCGGTCGAGCCGGACCGACCCGTCTTCGAGCATATGGCCGGTCCAGCGCGCTTCGGGGTCACCGCGCTGGAGCCATTCCGCCGCGCGCGTCATCGCCTGGGTACGCGCCTCTGTATTCAGGTCGGGATCGAACACGCCGGCCAGCGCCATCGCCTCGATCACCGCCATGTCGTAACGCCGCGGCACGAAGCCGAGCAGCGCCCGCACGCGCAAGGCGTGCTCGACCAGCGAGGTCAGTTCGATGCCGCCGCGAGCGCCGCCCGGCGCTTCGAGCACGCGACCGGACGTACCCGCCTCGACCAGGTAGCGATCGAGCGCGGCCTGGTCCTTGAGGTAGACTTCCGAACGGCCCTTGCCGACCTTGAACAGCGGCGGCTGGGCGATGAACAAGTGCCCGGCGCGGATGATCTCGGGCATCTGGCGGTGGAAGAACGTCAGCAGCAAGGTGCGGATGTGCGCGCCGTCGACGTCGGCGTCGGTCATGATGATGATCTTGTGATAGCGCAGCTTGTCGAGATTGAAATCGTCGCGGATGCCGGTGCCCATGGCCTGGATCAGCGTGCCGACTTCCTTCGACGAGATGATCCGATCGAACCGCGCGCGCTCGACGTTGAGGATCTTGCCCTTCAGCGGCAGGATCGCCTGAATCTTGCGATCGCGCCCCGACTTGGCCGAGCCGCCGGCCGAATCGCCCTCGACCAGGAACAGTTCGGACTTCGCAGGATCGCGCTCCTGGCAGTCGGCGAGCTTGCCGGGCAGGCTGGCGATGTCCATCGCGCCCTTGCGCCGTGTGAGTTCGCGCGCCTTGCGCGCCGCTTCGCGCGCGGCGGCGGCATCGATCACCTTCTGGATGATCGACTTGGCGATCGCCGGATTCTCTTCGAGCCATTCGGTCATCTTGTCGCTCATCAGCGATTCGAGCGGCTGGCGCACTTCGGAGGAGACCAGCTTGTCCTTGGTCTGGCTGGAAAACTTGGGGTCGGGCAGTTTGACCGAAACGATCGCGGTCAGCCCCTCGCGCATGTCGTCACCCGAAAGCGTGACTTTCTCGCGCTTGAGCATGCCCGAACGTTCGGCATAGCCGTTGAGCGTGCGCGTCAGCGCGGCACGGAAGGCCGCCAGATGCGTGCCGCCGTCGCGCTGCGGGATGTTGTTGGTGAAGCACAGCACGTTCTCGTAATAGGAATCGTTCCATTCCAGCGAGACCTCGATGCCGATCCCGTCCTTGTTCGCGCTGATCGCGATCGGCTCGGGCATCATCGCCTGCTTGTTGCGATCGAGGAACTGCACGAAGGCGCCGATCCCGCCCTCGTAGAACAAGTCGTGCTCTTTGATCTCCTCGTGGCGACGGTCGCGCAGCAGGATCCGCACGCCCGAATTGAGGAAGGCGAGTTCGCGGTAGCGGTGCTCGAGCTTGTCGAAATCGAACTCGAGGACGTTCTTGAAGGTGTCCTCGCTCGCCTTGAACGTGACGCGCGTGCCCTTCTTGTAGCCGTTTTCGTCGGCATTGCTGTCGACCTTGGGGGCCTCGCCCCGGATCACCAGCGGCCCGACGGCATCGCCGTGCTCGAAGCGCATCCAGTGCTCCTGGCCGTCCCGCCAGATGGTGAGCTCGAGCCATTCCGACAGCGCGTTCACCACCGAAACCCCGACCCCGTGGAGCCCGCCCGAAACCTTGTAGGCGTTGTCGTCCGAGGTGTTCTCGAACTTTCCGCCGGCGTGCAGCTGAGTCATGATGACTTCGGCGGCCGAAACGCCTTCTTCCTTGTGAATGCCGACCGGAATGCCGCGCCCGTTGTCTTCGACCGAGACCGAACCATCGGGATTGAGCTCGATCAGAACGAGGTCGCAATGCCCCGCGAGAGCTTCGTCGATGGCATTGTCCGAGACCTCGAACACCATGTGGTGCAGCCCCGACCCGTCATCGGTATCGCCGATGTACATGCCGGGCCGCTTGCGGACCGCGTCGAGCCCTTTCAGGACCTTGATGGATTCCGCGCCGTAGACGTTGGCGTTCTTGGTGTTTTCAGGAGTCTCTGCCATGTCCAGCATATAGGGTCGCAAGGGGGTAAACCCAAGCAAAACCGGGCGTAAGTGCGTCCTTTTCCACCGCTTTGCCGCGCGTAGCGCAATCGGGCCATGCGAAGACCGAAGTCTTCCGGCTCTGGGCGGCGACCGCGGCGATCCTCTCGATCGCGGCCATTGTCGGCAGTATCGCGCTGGACGGCGTGCGCGCCTTCTGGCTGGGGCATGTCGGCGGCGGATGAACTTGCTTCAGCGCAAACAGAAAAGGCGGCCAATCATGGCCGCCTTTTCAGGTCCGCCGGGCGGATCGTTGTCAGGCGAGGGTCAGCGCGAACGCGAGTACCTGCGTGCCCAGAGCCGCCGCGGCGACGGCCGCTTTCTGCAGCATGGTCATTGTCTTGGTTCCTTTGGAGTGAGTGCGAATCGCTCGATGCGATCGGCGCTCTAAATAAGGCAGCTTAGTAATAATAAAACAAACAAAAGCAACAATAGAAGTTGCGTTCTTTGCAACTGCAAGGGGCTTCGGTAGTCGGGGGCATCGCCTGCACCCATGCGAACGCGGGATGTCGGAGGAGGATGAAGCCGATTTCGCTCTGCTTCTGGATTTTGCCGCGTGGGGCGATTAACGCCGCCGGCTATGGACAGCACCCATCAGCCCGATTCCATCCTCATCGTCGATTTCGGCAGCCAGGTGACGCAGCTCATCGCGCGCCGCGTGCGGGAGGCCGGCGTCTATTCCGAGATCGCGCCCTTCACGACCGCGGAGGAGGCGTTTGCGCGGCTCGATCCGGTCGGCGTGATCCTGTCGGGCTCGCCCGCCTCGGTCACCGACGAGGCGGGACCGCGCATTCCGGCGACGATCCTCGAAAGCGGGCGGCCGATGCTGGGAATCTGCTACGGCCAGCAGGCGCTGACCCAGCAGCTCGGCGGCATGGTCCTGGGCGGCGAATCGGGCGAGTTCGGCCGCGCCTTCATCGAGATCGAGGACCAATGCGCGCTGTTCGACGGACTCTGGAAAGTCGGCGAGAAGCATCAGGTCTGGATGAGCCACGGCGACAAGGTTACCGAGCTCGCGCCCGGCTTCCACCCCGTCGCGTCCAGCCCCGGCGCCCCTTTCGCGGTGATCGCCGACGATGCGCGGCGCATCTACGCCATGCAGTTCCACCCCGAAGTGGTGCACACGCCCGATGGCGGCAAGCTGCTCAAGAACTTCGTGCGGCACGTCTGCGGCCTCGCCGGCGACTGGACCATGGCCGAGTTCCGCAAGACCAAGATCGACGAGATCCGCGCGCAGGTCGGCGACGGTAAAGTGATCTGCGGTCTTTCGGGCGGAGTCGATTCGGCGGTCGCGGCGTTGCTCATCCACGAAGCGATCGGCGATCAGCTGACCTGCGTGTTCGTCGACGGCGGCATCCTGCGCATGGGCGAGGCCGAGCAGGTCGTCGGCCTGTTTCGCGGGCACTACAATATCCCGCTGGTCCACGTCGATGCCTCGACCCTGTTCCTCAAGGGCCTGGAAGGCGTCACCGACCCCGAGGCGAAGCGCAAGTTCATCGGCAAGACCTTCATCGACGTGTTCGAGGACGAGGCGAAGAAGATCGGCGGCGCCGATTTCCTGGCGCAAGGCACGCTTTATCCCGATGTGATCGAGAGCGTCAGCTTCACTGGCGGGCCATCGGTGACGATCAAGAGCCACCACAATGTCGGCGGCTTGCCCGAGCGGATGAACATGCAGCTGGTCGAACCGCTGCGCGAGCTGTTCAAGGACGAAGTGCGCGAACTGGGTCGCGAGCTCGGCCTGCCCGAAGTCTTTGTCGGCCGTCATCCGTTCCCCGGTCCCGGCCTTGCGATCCGCATCCCCGGCGAAGTCACGCGCGAGCGCGCCGACATCCTGCGCAAGGCCGATGCGATCTACCTCGAAGAAATCCGCAACGCCGGGCTCTACGATGCGATCTGGCAGGCTTTCGCGGTGCTGCTCCCGGTCAAGACCGTGGGAGTGATGGGCGACGGACGCACCTACGACAACGTCTGCGCGCTGCGCGCCGTCACCAGCACAGACGGCATGACCGCCGACATTTACCCGTTCGACAGCGCCTTCCTCAGCCGCGTCGCCACGCGCATCATCAACGAAGTGAAGGGCATCAACCGCGTGGTCTACGACTACACGTCCAAGCCCCCCGGCACGATCGAGTGGGAATGAGGGAGCTCGTCGCTGGTGAATAAAGGCTACGAACAGCGGATTGCCGAGTGGGAAGCCTGGTACCCGGTTTCTGCCGCGGCGGAATGAGCCGTTAGCCGGCATCATCAGCGCTAACGTGACGTCAATCGGTCAGGGGCGTTGAAGGTGCCACCAGGCAACGTGATCCATCGGCCTGGCTACCGGACCGATCTCAGCGGGCGGACCGGCAGCAAGCGCCTAGGTCGCGCGGACAAATTCGATCGACTGACGGTTATCCGCCATTCTCAGTCAGAAAGTGCCGTTCCAAATACGACGAGGTTGCGGTGATTCAGTAAGCTTATATGAAAGTGAATATGATCCAGCTTCACTTGCGCTACTCTGCCGAAAGTGAATGGCATGGGAAACTGGTTGCCGAAGTGGAAAGCGGTGAGTTCCGAGGATCCGGCTCAGCATGGTTCACTCTGGAGGAGCTTCGGAAATTCTTGCACCTGGTAAGTGACTACCCGATAGTAGAAGGTCAGGAACCGACGCTGGCTGGAGGTTTCTGGGATGAACGTGGTGAGACATTAGAAGAGTGTCACCTGGGTATCCGGTTTTCACCAGACGGCTCGAAAGGTTCGGTAAGGGCAACTGTGAACTTGGTTGCCCCTCCTTCCCATGATGAAACCCTCCCGGGCCATAAACTTACCACTAATTTCCGCGTCAATCATGGCGACGTGCAGCGCTTTGTGACGGAGTTTGCTTTGTTGCTGGATGGTAAATCAGCGCAGGCAGAACTCAAATCAACGCGCAGCTAGTTCGCATAGGTGCAGCAAATTGGCGACGTCCACGAATCACGACTCCTGGCATTCCGGCGCACCTCAAGCGAGCTTTCAGGGCGCGACCGTTGCGCTTCAATTCGGTTCCGGTTGGACATAGCGGCCCACAAACAGAATCAGTCCGGTCCTGAGGTCGCGAAGCAGGAACAGGAAGGGCTTGTCGGCGCGGAACACGAACGGCGGGGGCGGTGGCGGGCCCCGATGCCGACCGGTGGGGATCATATCCATGAGCATTGCCGTTGCCGCGCTCGCCTCCGAGCCGGTCTCATCGACTTCGACAGTGGCTTCGTGGATGACATGGCTGATTTTCAAGCCGCGCTCAGACGGATCACCGCCGGGATAAGGCAGTCTTGCCATGTTCGAAAAGTCGGCATCATTGGAAAACGCCAGCGGCGCCCCCATAGCCTTGAGCGTCGTCGAAAGATCGGTTCCCCAGCGCAATTTGAAGCGAGGAAATGACAGCAAAGTCTCCCGCGGCTCCGTCCGGTCGAGCGCGTCGAACCAATTCGCCAGCTCCTTCGCTGTCAGCTTTTCCTCGAATCGGGGCAGGTCGTCATAGTCGTCGGGCAGGAACGCCACGAGCGCGACTTCGCGACCCTTGTAGGGCAGCTGGATCGCACTGACGCTGCCACGCTTGAGAGCTCGGAAATCGCTGGATTGGTGCATCAGCCGCAGCGGCGTCTTCCTGCCATCGATAGCCGTGAATGGCTCCGTTTTGGTCATCCCACTGGTGAACGGAGCTAGCCAGTCAGCCTTGAACCAGATCGCATTGACAAGGACCGTGCGAGTGCACGTCGAGATCTGGTCTTTCTTCAGCAATTCCTCGATATTCTCGCGTGTCGCATCGGACACCCATTGGTTGATCCTGCGCCGGGCCGCTTCGGGATCGGCCTTGAAATTCGCGCGCTCGAATCCCGCCTTGGCATATGTCGCCATATCGCGTTCGAATGGCTCGTTGAGCGGCATCGAATCTTGCAGCCACAGCGCGTTCGCGGTGCGCAAGTCGCGGCCGGGGCCGGAGAACGACATCGTGTCCATCATCGCGCCGCTGGCCTTCAGGGTGCGCACCGGTTCGAAGGGATAGCGCATGACCTGCTGCAACTGCCGGGCGGTTTCGCCCACGGCGCCGCGATAGGCTAATCCCCCTGCGGCGGAAACACTGGCGGGCGAAACGATCAGGTTGCTGTCGCGCTGACCGACGGCTCGCAGCAGGTCCAGCGAGAAGGCATTGGTACCCTCGATGAGTTCGTGAGCGTCGGTGTCGAGCAAGGTGGCAATCGCCGGTTCGACAGCTGGAGCCGAAACGGCAGGTTCCGGCACTTCGGCATCTTGAGCGCGCGCTGCACCGGAACATAGCAGCGCACTCGCCATCAACAGCGCGTGAATTCGGAATTGCATTTTCTGATCCCTCGGGCGCACCGCGTGCCATAATCTTGATATACAAAGTGCGTGTAGCCAGCGTTGCGTGCACTGGTTAACGGCATATTCCTTTTTGCAGCGTCGCGAGATTTGTCCATGCTGCTTAGGTCGGCCCACGCCTAGCCACGCCAGAACCGGGCCGTAGCAAGGCTCCTCCCCTGATCGCCGCAGCATCGGCCCTGCCGGGCCGGACGGGCAGGATGGCCGCGAACCGGGCTGAAAATTGGCACCGTGTCGGACGCGGATTGAAGCAGCGAACCTGCTCTGCCTTTCTGATACAGTCCAGACTTTGCCGGCTCGAGGAGGCGATAGCATTTGAGCGCGAACTTAGTGTCTTCGATGCATGTAGATGGTTGATATGGCCCCTGACAATCGAGTGGACGTGAGCGAGCCGAAGATCCGACCGGTCGAAAGGCGCGATGCCGAGTGTGTCGCGGCGCTGTTCGGATCGCTCGGCTTTCCGACTAGCGCTGATACCTTTCCGCAGCGTCTGGCTCGCAGCATCGCTGCAGGAGATACGACGCTCGTCGCCGAGCGTGACGGTACGGTCGCCGGCTGCATCGGGCTCTCGCAGACGCACCCCGCGCATCGCGACGCGCCGGTCGGGAGGATCACGGTTCTGGTGGTTGCGGAAGAAGCGCGCGGAGCGGGTATCGGAACCGCGCTCGTTAAGGCTGCGATCGCAACGTTCTTTGCCGCAGGCTGCACTATCGTGGAAGTCACCAGTCGCTTCGAACTGCGCCGCGCGCACGCCTTCTACGACAAATTGGGGTTCGCACAGACCAGCGTCAGGCTCGCGCTGACCCGATGAGCCAGCTCCCCCTCGGTCCGGACTCGCGCACGGAAACGCTTCGCCGTCTGCAACCGCTGCTGGTGCAGCGTTTCGGGCATATCCGGCGCGCGGCGGCGGAGCGGCGGGCGCCGGAATGGACGCTGGTGCAAGGCGTGATCGGGGCGCGGACGAAGTCCGAAATCTCCAACGCCGCGACCGATCGGCTGCTGACGCGCTTCAAGACCTGGGAAGGCGTCGCCGAGGCCCCGATCGACGAGCTGCACGACGCGCTGGCCACGCAAACGTATCCCAATGTCGCGGCGGAGCGGCTCAAGGCCTCGCTTACCGATCTCGTCGCGCGGCGCGGTTCGGTCGATCTGTCGCATCTCGAAACCATGGCCACCGAAGCGGCGATGGACTGGCTCGAACAGTTGCCGGGTGTCGGGCGCAAGATCGCAGCCGGAGTGATGAACGCCTCGACGCTCGATCGGCCGGTGCTGGTGCTCGACAGCCATCACCGCCGCATCCTCCAGCGCATGGGGCTCGTCCCGGCCAAGGCGGATACCGCGCGCGCTTATGCCGCGATCATGCCGGTCATGCCGCCCGAATGGCGCGCCGCCGATTACGACGAACATCATCTGCTGATGAAGAAAGTCGGCCAGACCTGGTGCCGTCCGGCCCGCCCCGATTGCGCGAACTGCGTGGCGCAGTCGCTATGCGCGACGGGAAGGGGCGAGAACCCGAAAGCCACCGCCGCAGCGCGGTGACGCTACGATTTGAGCTGGACGGACACCCGATCGGGATAAAAAGCCAGGTGCCCGGCGATCGCGCTGACCGCCTCGAACGGAGCCTCGTATGTCCAGACGGCGTTGACCCCGCCCTCACCGAGAGCCGGAATGCTGTAGTAACTCGCCTCGCCTTTGTAGGGGCAATAGGTCGTGTGGTCCGAGCGTTCGAGGAGAGACATGTCGACATCGGCCGCCGGCACGTACTGCACCGGCCCGTAATTGGCTTCGGTCAGAGTCAAGGCAGCATGGGTTTTGGCAATATCGAGCGGCCCGGCGTTCACGAGTACCGTCGATGGGCACTCGGTGATCGCAATCGGATGCTTCTCGTCGGGATGCCTGACCGGGCGATCGTTCATGGTTTTCGTCCTTTTGTCACCGGCGCCTATCGCGGTGCGCTACGGGACCAAAGGTGGGGGGCTATAAGGGGCGATCGCAAGGTCCGGGCGCCGATCGCCGGATCTGGAGGTCTCTAGCTGGCGGTGAGCTTCGCGAAGGCCTCGGCAATGCCCATTTTTTCGAAGACCTTCGCTATATCCAGATCGAGCTCCACGCAGCGCCGGGCGTAGCGCCAGCCTTGCGGGGTGCGCTTGAGATTATCGATGTACCAACCGCTGGCGACGAATTCGTTGCGTTGCTTGTCGAGCTGGCGGACCAGCGACAACATGCGCACGCGCTGATTTGCCGTGTCGCCGGTCACTTCGATTTCGGGTTCCGCGGTAACATGCACCGTGACTTGGGTCGCGGCAGCGGCCGAGGCGATTTCCTCTCGCCCATGGTAGACGCCGTTGCCGCCAATATCGAACTCGCCATCTTCGGTGAAATTGGACGCGAAGGCCTCGCCTTCGCCGGCGTCGGCATGGCGGTTATAGCGCGCATTGAGTTGCCGGATCTCGGCGATGTCCGATAGCGTCTGCAGATCGTATGCCATTGGGTTGCCTCCCTACGCGTTATTCTGGTTCGCTTTTTTGGAGAAAGGACGCGGCCGCGCGGCTTTCTGCAGCGCGCCGTTTTTCGATCTCACCCGGCTCTGAACATGATGGATTTTTGTTCGGTGTAGGCATCGATGCCTTCGGTTCCGGATTCGCGTCCGATGCCCGAGCGCTTGAAGCCGCCGAAGGGGGCGGCGGGGTGTTTGGCGCCGGGGCCTTCGTTGAGGATGATGAACCCGGCATCGAGTTCGAGCGCCATTTCGTAGGCGCGGCCCTTGTCGGCCGAGACGATGCCGCCGCCCAGGCCGAACTCGCTGTCGTTGGCGATCGCGAGCGCTTCTTCGTCACTGTCGACGCCGATCACCACGCCCACGGGTCCGAAGATCTCCTTGCGCGCGATCTCGGCCTTATTGTCGACGCCGGTGAGCAGCGTGGGCTCGTAGAAGAAGCCCTTGTCGAGATGCGCCGGCGCCTTGCCGCCGAACACGACCTCGGCCCCGCCGCTGACCGCCTTGTCGACCATGCCCGCAACGCGGTCACGCTCGCGCCCGCGGATCAGCGGGCCCATGGTGACGGCGGGATCGGCCGGATCGCCGACCTTGGCGTGCTCGAACAGCGCGCTCATGCGGTCGAGGAAGCCCTGCTTCACGCTGTTGTGCACCAGATGGCGGGTGAACAGCATGCAGCCCTGGCCGGTCTCGCACGTGATGTTCCAGAACGCGGTCTGCGCGGCAAGGTCGAGGTCGGCGTCCTCGCGCACGATTAGCGCGGACTTGCCGCCCAGTTCGAGCAGCATCCGCTTCAGGCTCGGCGCGCCTTGCGCCATGATCGCGGCGCCCACCGCGTCCGATCCCGTAAAGCTGACCATGTCGACCCGCCGGTCGGTGGTGAGCCCCTGGGCCACGTCGAGGCCGCCGGTCACCACGTTGAACACGCCCGGCGGGAAGTCGAGCTGCTGGATTGCGTCGGCCAGCACCCAGGCCTGGAACGGGGTATAGGGCGAAGGCTTGAGCACCACCGAGTTGCCCGCGATCAGCGCCGCCGAGGCCTTGACCACGTTGAGGAAGAAGCCTGCGTTGAACGGCGTGATCGCGGCGACCACGCCGATCGGCACGCGCTGCTTGACGCCGCCGCCCAGCACTTTGTCGCCGGCCCAGCCGGGGTTGACCATGAACGGCAGCGAAGTGACGCTCTCGCGCCGGTAGGCTTCCTCGATGTCGGCGGCCAGCTGCTGCAGCGGGATCGCATAAAGCAGCCCTGCCGCCTCGGCCTGCGCGCAGCCGGCCTCGGCCACGATCATCGCCACGATCTCGTCGCGCCGGGCCAGCAGATGCGCGTGCAGCTCTTCCATCTTGCGCGCGCGTTCGCGCAGCGACATGCGCCGCCAGGGGCCCTTGTCGAAGGCGGTGCGCGCCGCGTCGAGCGCCTGGTCGAGATCGTGCATGGTGCCCACGGCCGCACGCCCGTAGACCGCTTCGGTGGCGGGATTGAGGATCTCGTCATGGGCGCCGCCGGGCGCGGTCCAGACGTTGCCGACGAAGGCGCCGGCCATTTCGAGCGGGGTGTGAACGGTCATCGCTGTCTCTTTGTGTCGGTGCGCGCCTTACGGGCGCATGATGAAGCCGCCATCGACGCACAGGATCTGGCCGGTGATCCAGCTGGCCTGGTCGGAGAGCAGGAAGACCAGCGCGTCGGACATGTCCGAGACCTGGCCCATGCGCGGCAGCGCGAGCATCGAGACGATACCCTCGACCAGCCCTTCGGCGGTGGAGGTGCGGGTCGCCTCGGTATCGGTCGGCCCCGGAGCGATCGCGTTGACGCGGATGTTCTTGGGCCCCAGTTCCATCGCGAAGTTCTGGGTGATGCCGTTCAGCGCCAGCTTGGCGATGCCGTAGTAGCCCCCGCGCGACAGCCAGGCGGCGCTCGAGGACTGGTTGACGATGGCGCCGCCGCCGCGCTTTTCCATGTAGGGCGCGACCGCGCGCGTGGCGAGGAAGCAGCCATCGACGTTCACCGACATGAACTTCTGCCAGTACGAATAGGGCACGTCGGACATCGAGTGCATCTGCATGCCGCCATAGATCGCGGCATTGTTCACCAGGATGTCGATGCCGCCGAAAGTGCTGTCGGCAAAGGCGGCCATGGCCTTGGTCGAGTCCTCGGACGAGACATCGGCGCGCACGGCTGCCGCCTTGCCGCCCGCCGCCGCGATCTCGGAGACGACGCGCGCGGCGCCGTCTTCATTGATGTCGGCGACGACGACGCTCGCGCCCAGCGAGGCGAGCCGCTTGGCGTAATCCTCGCCGATGCCGCCGCCCGCGCCCGTGACGATCGCTACCTTGCCTGTAAAATCCACGTCGTACTCTCCCGATCAGGCCATTGCGGCTCATCCACTCGGCGCGCTTGTCGCATGCCCCTGATGCGCTTGTCGCATGCAATGGAGCGCGATAAAAGCGCAATCGTCGTTGCGGCACGCTCTTTCAACCGGTATTGCATGCAACTGACGATAGTTCAACACCTCGTTTCCACCACCAGCCGGACCACGAACCCATGCTCACCATCAAAGTCGACACCGCCTTGTGCTCGGGCCACGCCCGCTGCGCCGCCGTCGCCCCCGACATCTACATCCTCGACGATGACGGATATTGCATCGCAGACGGCATCAAAGTCCCCGAAGAACACGAAACACTCGCCAAACGCGGCGCCAGAGCATGCCCAGAACGCGCCATCACTATCGTCGAAGAATGAGCGTAAGTCGCTTCTCCGGCACAATCCCTCTCCGTCTGTTCGGGCACCGGGACGTTCCGGCCATCTGAAGGAGCGGCATCTCTGCGCTGCGGGACGTTTCAGCCGGTATCGACGCGGTCGAATATCGCCGTGACTCCTGCATGGGGAAGGAAAATACCGAGGGTGCCGATGGCTTCGATTGCGCTTGCGTGCAAGCGTTTCGCGTGACGGTCTCTCGCGACCACCGGGGGCCTCCATCCCGGATGGGGGCTTTCCTTGCTTGGCGACACAGGCGAAGCATTCTAGATGGATGCAATGCGCAATTATCTTCTTGAGGCACTTACTTTAAGCGGTTGCATGCAAGTATGATCGGTGGTTACTCGTGAGCAAATAAGGGGGGGCGAGCATGGCGACGGTAACAGAGGAAGTGATCGCGGCCATTCGCGAGCGGATCCTCGACGGTGAATTCGCGCCCGGCGCCCATCTCCACGAAGCGGCCTTAGCTGCCAAATTTGGCGTGTCGCGCACGCCAATTCGCGATGCGCTGCGCATCCTGGGCAATGAGGACCTGCTGATCTATCACCCGAACCGCGGTTATTTCGTGCGGGCGGTCGAACTGTCGGATGTGCTCGATTCCTACGATGTGCGCGGCGCGCTGGAGGGGCTCGCCTGCCGTACCGCCGCCGAAAACGGCCTCAGTGACGCTCATGTCGAAGGCTTCAAAGGGCTGCTGGCGCGGGGCGACGAGATCTTCCTGTCGCCCACCTGGGGCGCGACGGAGCAAGCCGCCTGGCGCGAACTGAACTCCGAATTTCACTTGCTGCTGCTGGAGGCCGCGCACAACCGCCATCTCGGTCCGATCATGCGTCAGATCCGGTTCTTTCCGCGCATCTTCGACAGCCGTCTTGAACCGACTTCGGATTTCTTTCAGGAAGTGCATACACGCAACCAGCGCCTGCGTTCTCATCACGATCATATCCATATCGTGGATGCAATGATCCGCCGCGAAGGCGCGCGCGCCGAGGCGCTGATGCGCGAGCATGTCTACGCCAACCGCGAACTCCTGCGACAGGGCATCGAGGCTGCGGAACGGGAGGGGGAGGACCGGCAGGCAAAATAGCCTGACCCGGCCATCCGTCGGTGTGAAAGGGACGATTTGTGAAACCGTATGATGAGGTGCTGGCGATCCGCTGCCCGGACCGCCTGTTCCGCTGGACCGATCGCGACGCGATGCTTTACGCACTGGCGATCGGCATGGGGTCGGATCCGCAGGACGCCCGGCAGCGGGCCTTCATCTACGAGGAGCCGGACCTGAGCGTGGTGCCCTCGTTCGCGACCGTGGCGGCATGGGGGGCCAATCCTCCGATCCACGACGCCGGCGTGGACTACACCAAGGTCGTCCATGCCGCGCAGGAGATCATCCTGCATCGTCCGATGCCCGCCAGCGCGACGATACGTCCGCAAGGCGGCATGGTCAGCGCGATCGACAAGGGGGACAAGGGCGCGATCGTGCTGGGCGAGACCAACCTGTGCGACGCCGAGACGGGCGACGCTTTCGTTACTCTGCGCACGACCTGGATGGCCCGCGCCGATGGCCATTTCGGTGGGCCCACCGATGGCGGCGAGGCACCGCACAAGATGCCTGAACGCGCGCCCGACCTCTCGGTCGACTATGCCACCCGGCCCGATCAGGCGGCGCTCTATCGTCTGTGCGGCGATCGCAACCCGCTGCACATCGACCCGGCCGTGGCCCAGCGCGCGGGCTTTCCCCGGCCGATCCTGCATGGGTTGTGCACGTTCGGGATTACGTGCCGCGCCGTGCTGGAAACGTTCGCGCAGTACGATCCAAATCGTATCGCCAGCCATGCGCTGCGCTTTTTGGCTCCGGTCTACCCCAGCGAGACCATAACCGTCGATCTGTGGCAGGATGGTTCAGACATCTCGTTCGAAGCGCGGGTAAAGGCGCGCGATGCGGTTGTCGTGCGTAGCGGGCTCGCTCGACTGCGCTGATCGCGCAAACCCTCGGCATGGCGCGGACGCCCGCCGAGGGCGCCCGGAATTTCAAAGGTGCCCAGAGCGCTGCAGCGAAATGTCGAAGGCGCGAGTGTCGCCCTCGCTGGCGAATGTCCCCATGCGAATTCTCGAAAAAAGCCAGCCGCCGTCTTCCTGTCGGCGCAGCCAGCCCTCCCACGGCATTTGTTTGTTGCAATGCATGTGGACCGAGGGCGTGCGGTTGCCGCCGATGTTGCGCCGGTCGTCGGCCTGCTCTTCCTGCACGTAGTGGCAGGCGTAGAGCTTCGTCTCGACATGGGCTTCGTCGCCGTCGAGCGTGATGAGATGATTGGTGCTCATGTGCACCGTCACGTCGAAGCCGGGAAGGAATTTGCCCGGACCGAACCGCATGGCATAGTCTTCCGGCATGATCGGCCCGTCGATCCCGAGCTGGTTGGCCTGCATGTGGAACGGGCGTTCTAGGACCGACATGACGAGCGGGAAATCGCATGCATCGAGGCCCTTCATGTAGCGGTGGACCTGATCGGAGATCATGGCCCTGTCGAGCAGCTGCTGCGCTGTGGTGAGCGGCTTGGCACGGCGGGCGATCGATTCTGTAACGGCTTTGGCGATGCCAGCCTCATCGAGCTGCGGCGGGTTGCGCAATGGCATGGGTTCTCTCCGGGTCATCTTGAAGTGTGATTTCGGCGAACTATTGCATGCAATCTTGCCCTGCGTCTATATGGTCGTCAAATCGGCGTGGCCAGACACGTGCGCCGATACGAACCGAAAAGGACTCCCATGCGCCGCGCCGCCATCGTCTCACCCTTGCGCACCCCGGTCGGGCGCTTTCTCGGCGCGCTCAAGAGCGTGCCCGCCGAGCGGCTCGCCCAGCGTGCCATCGAGGCGGTGGTCGAGCGCAGCGCAATCGATCCCGCGCTGATCGAGGATGTCGTCTTCGCGCAGAGCTACGCCAACAGCGAGGCGCCGTGCATCGGCCGCTGGGCGGCGCTGGCTGCCGGGCTGCCGATCGAGGTCCCTGGCATGCAACTCGACAGACGCTGCGGCGGCGGCTTGCAGGCGATCGTCACGGCGTCGATGATGGTGCAGACCGGTGCCGCCGACGTCGTTCTTGCGGGCGGTGTCGAGAGCATGAGCAACATCGAATATTACACCACGTCGATGCGTGGCGGCGCGCGGGCGGGATCGGTCCAGCTCTACGATCGGCTCGACCGGGGACGCGAGCGATCGCAGCCGGTCGAGCGGTTCGGCGTGATCTCTGGCATGATCGAGACCGCCGAAAATCTCGCGCGCGATTACGATATCAGCCGCGAAGCCGCCGATGCCTATGCCGCGCAAAGCCAGCAGCGGGCGGCCAGCGCCTGGGACGATGGCAAGTTCGACGATGAGATCGTGCCGGTGCTGGTGCCTCAAAGGAAGGGCGATCCTGTGCCTTTTACGCGCGACGAAGGCGTCCGCCCGGACACGACCGAGCAATCGCTCGCGCAGTTGCGGCCCATTATGAAAGACGGCACCGTGACGGCGGGCAATGCGGCGCAGCAAAACGACGCCGCCGCCGCGTGCCTCGTCGTGGCCGAGGACAGGCTGGCCGAACTGGGGCTTGAGCCGCTGGCGTTCCTCTCGGGGTGGGCGGCAGCGGGGTGCGAGCCCTCGCACATGGGGATCGGCCCGGTACCCGCCACGCGCAAGCTGCTTGCCAAGTTGGGCGTTGCGATCGGCGATATCGACCTTATCGAAATCAACGAAGCTTTCGCGGCGCAAGTTCTGTCGGTGCTGAAGGGCCTGGACATCGAAGATCAGAGCCGCGTGAACGTCAACGGTTCGGGTATCTCGCTGGGGCATCCCGTCGGCGCGACGGGCGCGCGGATCATGACCTCGATGCTGCACGAACTGCGCCGGCGCGGCGGACGTCGGGCGCTGGAGACGATGTGCATCGGCGGCGGCATGGGAATGGCCGCCCTGTTCGAGGCCGCATGATCGCCGAACTGCTCGACGAATTCCGGCCCGGCAAGACCATCTACTTGCCCGGCGCGACCGGGGAGATCGTCGCGCTGGCCAAGGCGCTGGCCGATGATCCGGAACGGATGGCGGGCGTGCGCATGGTCAGCTGCCTGCTTCCCGGTATGAACGCGTTCGACTACGCCGCGCTCGACCCGAGCGCTCGATCGACCGTGTTCCTGCTGACGAGCGCGATGAAGGGTTCACTGGCCGAAGGTCGGGTCGACCTCATGCCCCTCAGTTACAGCGCAACGGCGGCGTATATCGCGCAGGACGCGGGGATCGAGACCGCCTTCGCGCATGTCTCCGAGCCCGATGCGCAAGGCCAGTGTTCGTTCGGGGTCGCGGCTGATTTCTCACCCATTGCCTGGGAAGCCGCCGCGCGTCGGATCGCCGTGGTCAATCCGCGCATGCCGCGCATGCCTGGGCCGATGCTGGCGATCGGCGAGGCGGATCGCGTGATCGAGATCGACCATCCGCTAATCGAGGTCGCCGCCGCGCCCCAGTCCGTCGACGTCAGTGCTATCGCCGAGCGTGCAGCACAGTTGGTGCCCGATGGCGCGGCGCTCCAGATCGGGCTTGGTGGGGCGCCGGCCGGCCTGTGGCAGGCGTTGTCCGGTCATCGGGACTTGCGGTTGCGTTCCGGTCTCATCGCCCAGGGTTTCGAAGTGCTTGCAGAAGCCGGCGCGCTGGAGGCGAACGCTATTCACCGCTGCGGCATCCTGTGCGGAGATGCGGGATTCTATCAGCGCATGAGCGCGCGCGGCGATATCGTGCTGGCCGATACGCGCACGACACATGGCGCCATGTCTCTTGCGAGCGAAGCGCGCTTCATCGCCGCCAATTCCGCGATCGAGGTGGACTTGTTAGGACAAGTCAACGTCGAATGGCAAGGTGGCAAGCTTTCCAGCGGCGTGGGCGGCGCGCCAGACTTCGTGCGTGCGGCGGCGATCTCGCCCGAAGGTCGCGCGATGGTCCTGGTTCCGTCCACCGCGCGCGGAGGCACTGTCTCGCGGATCGTGCCGCGATTGACCGCGCCGAGCGTCTCGCTGAGTCGCGATCTGGCGGACACCGTGATTACCGAACATGGCGTGGCCGAATTGCGCGGCTTGTCGCTCGATGGCCGGGCGCAGGCGATGATCGCGATCGCTGCCCCCGCATGGCGCGACAGTCTCGAAGGACAGTGGCGGGCGCTCAGGGATACTATGTAGGCTCAGGTGCGGCCCCTCCGGGCCGTTTGGAGAGAGGCAAATGGTCAAGATTGAATTCGAAAGTCATCGCGGCGACGTCCGGACAGTCGAGGCGCAAGCGGGCGAGACAGTCATGCAGGCCGCGCTGAACGGCGACATCGGCGGCATTCTGGGAGACTGCGGCGGATGTCTGTCCTGCGCCACCTGCCACGTCCACATTCCCGAGGAATGGGCCGATCGCACGGGCAAGCCATCTGCCGAAGAGCTCGAGATGCTCGACATGGCGGTCGACCCCGACGAGCGCAGCAGGCTCTCGTGTCAGATCAAGCTGTCCGAAGAATTGGACGGCCTGCGGGTGATCTTGCCCGCCAGTCAACTTTAGAAGGACTTCGAGAATGGGAACGCAGCAACTCGCCGGCAAAGTCATCGCCGTCACTGGCGCGGGCAGGGGCATCGGGCGCGCGATCGCGCTGGCCTGTGCCGACGAAGGCGCGGCGGTCGTCATCAACGATCTCGGCGGATCGCTGAGCGGTGAAGGCGGCGATCAGGGACCGGCTGCCGAAGTGGTGGTCGAGATCACCGCCGCGGGCGGCCGCGCGTTGGCGAACGTCGCCAGCGTTTCCGACCCGGATGGCGCGGCCTCGATCGTCGACGATGCGGTCAAGGCTTTCGGTCGCATCGACGCCATCGTCAACAACGCGGGCATTTCGCGCGACGGCATGTTTCACAAGATGTCGGCGAGCGACTGGCAGGCGGTGCTCGACGTGCACCTTGGCGGAACCTTTCACCTTTCGCGCGCGGCTGCGCCCCTGTTCCGTGAGCAAGGCAGCGGCTCGTTCGTCCACATGACGTCGACCTCGGGATTGATCGGCAATGTGGGCCAATCGAACTATTCGGCCGCGAAAATGGCGATCGTGGGTCTGTCCAATTCGATCGCGCTAGACATGAAGCGGTTCGGCGTACGGTCGAATTGCGTGGCGCCTTTCGCGTGGAGTCGGATGACGGAAAGCATCCCCGCTGAGACCGAAGCGGCCAAGCAGCGGGTCGAACGGCTCAAGACGATGACCCCCGATAAAGTCGCGCCGCTGGTGGCCTGGCTTTGCGGTGATGCCGCGTCCGACGTGTCGGGCCAGATCTTCTGTGTGCGGCGCAACGAGATCTTCCTGTTCTCGCCGCCGCGCCCGGTGCGATCGGTGCACCGTTCGGAAGGATGGACGCCCGAGACCATCGGCTCGGAACTGATGCCCGCGCTCAAGCCCAGCCTGTTCCCGCTTCAGGTTTCGGCTGATGTCTTCGCGTGGGATCCTATCTGACGGAGCACCTCTCCTATCCGTCAGTGACCGTGGGCGGTCCGGCGCGGCCTTCCCGCGACGGATCGCCCTAGCTGCGTTGGAAACGCCCTGAACGTAGCAGGCCCGACAGGTCTCGCCGGTGCCAGATGTTCAGAAAGCCGATCATCACCTTGAGCTGAACCCGTGCCGTCTCGCGCGCGGTGAAGATCGCATCGTGGCGGTCGGTCGCAGCGGCCGGGTCGGGCACCTCCGCGAGGATCAGTGGTGGCGCGCTCATCAGCCAGGCAAGGCCGGACATCATTACTTGCAAGCCGAGATGCATGTCGAGATCGGATGACGCGATCTCGGGCCCGCCAGCCTTGGCGTATTTCTGAACGAACAATTCCAGCAGCGCGTCGAGGTGCGCGTTGACGAAGTCGGGCTCGGCCGCGCTGAGGCAGCCCCATATCGCGCGGGCGATGTGCATTTGTCCGACCGTCCCCCAGTCGATGAGCCCGCAGCGCAGTTCGTCGGCCTCGCGCCAGAACCAGGCGTTGTCGATGTTGGCGTTCCAGTGGCACAGCGCCAGCATGTCCGCCCGGGCGAAATGGAAGCGCCGGATCGCGGCCTGCTGCGCCACGTAGAGCGGAACCGCCTCGCGAAAACCCTCGAGAAAGGCCGGCTCGGTCAGATGCTCCGGAAACAAGTGCGGATAGCGCGCGATGAAGGCCGCCATCCTGTCCGCACGACTGGCGAGCCCGGCTGCGTCGTAGCGGTTGCGCCGGGCCAGCAGCCCTGCGAGGTCGAGCGGAAAGTCACGCTCGCATACGGGGCCCAGCGCGCCCGCCTTGTGCGTTCCCGAAAGCAACGCCAGCGTGGCGATCAGGGCGCGGTAATGCTCCAGCGGCTCAGGCAGACCCTGGTCCATGCACTTGGTATGGTGCGGCTCGATCGGCGCTTCGCCATAAGCGATACGCTCGGTGATGATGATGCCGGTGCCGGAGGCGTGCTGGAAGTCGGCATAGAGGCAGCGGGGCACCGCGATCGGAAAGGCCGGATCACGCGACAGGTTTGCCAGGTGCACTTCGGGCTCCATGCCCATCCGCACGCGGTCCCGGCCCCGGTCGGTGAAATTGCGCGAGAATTTGACGAATAGGTCGGTCGCGAGGTCAGAGGCACCCCATGCATAGGCGACCGACAGCATCATCTTGGAGCCGGTGCCGCCGACCGACCACTCGTCCGAGCGGGTGATCGCGATAACCTCGTTGTCGGCAGCGAGCACGCCGGTGCGCCGGAAGGCGCGGGTGAGAAACCCGGGCCCGCCATCGCGTAGAGCCTGCGGATGTGCGGGCAGATCGATGCCTAACCGGTCGCCTCGCACCCAGTCCTTTCGATCAGCATCCGGATTGCTCGGAACGGCTGACGGCCTCAGCGATCGAATACGAGGTGCAGTTCCTCGACCCCGAACACAGCGCCGCCGACAGTGCGGAAGGGGGCCCCTTCCTTCATGCGGAAAGGCGGCACGCGGTCGAAGATTTCGTTCATCGCCACCACGAGCTCCCGACGCGCGAGGTGTGAGCCAAGGCATCGGTGCGGGCCGTAGGAAAAGGCAACGTGGCGGTTCGACGGGCGATCAAGAACGAATTCGAGCGGGCGGTCGAACTCTTCGGGATCCAGACTGGCATTGAACGTGGGCACGGCGACCCAATCGCCCGCCTTCATCTGCACACCCGCGATTTCCGTGTCCTGCGCCACGCGGCGGTGATTGATGACGATCGAGTAGAGGCGCATGAACTCTTCGACAGCAGCGGGGATCAGGCTGCGATCATCGCGCAGCTGCTGCTGCAGTTCTGGGTGCTCGGCAAGATAGCGATAGTGGAAACCCAGCGAGGATGCGACGGTATCCAGCCCCGCGACGAAAAGCAGAAAGCAGATACCGAGGATTTCGTCGTCCTTCAGCGGTCGTCCATCGACTTGAGCATGGGTGGCCCAACTTACGAGACCTTCGTCCGGATTTTCACGCCGCTCGGCAATCGCCTTGCGCAGATAGGCGACGATGCTGGCGGCGGCGGCCTTGCGTTCTTCGAGCGAGAAGCTCTTGAGCAGGCCGAACTCCCAGTCGAGGAAGGTCTGCATTTCGCTGACGGGGAAGCCGAGCAGTCGCAGGAAAACGGACACGGGGAAGGGCTGGGCGAACGTCGAGACGAACTCGATTTCGTCCTTGTCCTGAAACTGTTCGATCAGGGAGACGGCGGCATCGCGGACCGGCTGCTCCAGCTTGTTCACTTCCTTGGGGGAGAAGAGCGGGTTGAGAAGCGAACGGAACCCGGCATGCTGCGGCGGATCGAGCTCGAGCGGGAGCAAGCTCCAGGTCTCTCCGATCAGCGCGGAAAAGCTGACGCCGCCCTGGCTGGAAAAGACCTCGGCGTTCTGCAGCACCTGACGGATGTCCTCGGCGCGGGTGATCACCCAGCAGCCGGGAAGCATGTAATGATTGGGCGTGTAGAAAATCCGCTTGCCGGTGGTCTGCCCCTCGACCACGCCGAACGGATCGTTCTGATAGCGCGGATCGGAATAGAAATCCGAATTCACTACGAGATCGGCCGGCACATGCGAGGGTACCGTCGTCTCCAAGTCGCTCGCGAGTGCAGCGTCTGCCATGTCAGTTTACCTCTCGACAGGCCGTGCTCATGCAACGGCCTCATTGCGATGCCCGTATAGAGGCATCGCGAGTTGCATACAATATGCGCCCCGACCTTGCGTGCCGGGCCGGGGCGCGTGACTGTCTTTAGTCGGTTTCGGCCATTTCCGCGGCAAGCTTGCCATCCGCCAGCATGACATCGGAAAACATCTTCGTGATGTCGCCGGAGGTCACGCGGCGGCGCTCTTCGCCCGGTTGCAGCGGCGCAGGGCCACCATAGGATACCGGCTGCGTCGGAACATCGGGCGAGAGCTTGCGCAGCGCCGATACCGAACAGTTCTCCTTGCCGCCCATCGGCCCGAACGCGTCGAACTGGAACAGCTTGAGCGCGTTTTCGTGCGTAATCTTGTCGATCTGGCGATCGGTCAGACCCTCGACCGTGCGCATCAGATATTCGGGCGAATGCGGCCAGATGCTGTCGGAATGCGGGTAGTCGCACTCGTAGCAGACATTGTCCTCGCCGATTTCCTCGAGATTCTTGAGTCCGAAACGATCATCGATGAAGCACGTCATGAAGTGCTCGCGGAAAATATCGCTCGGCTTGCGACCGTCGAAATCGGCGTACGTCCAGGCTGCGTGATGTTCGTGCGTGAAGTCCGCGCGTTCGAGGAAATAGGGGATCCAGCCGATGCCGCCTTCGGAAAGCGAGATCTTGAGCGGGTAATCCTTCAGCGCCTTCAGATGCAGCCAGTCGGCCGCGGAGTTGACGATCGAGATCGGCATCGTCGTGATCCAGGCGTCGATCGGCGATGCCATGGAGGCGTGCGGCGCAGCCGCACCCGAACCGATGTGGATGTTGATGACGATCTCGTTGTCCGCACAGGCCTTCCAGAGCGGTTC
Source organism: Novosphingobium aquimarinum (assembly GCF_009746585.1). Classification (GTDB taxonomy): domain Bacteria; phylum Pseudomonadota; class Alphaproteobacteria; order Sphingomonadales; family Sphingomonadaceae; genus Novosphingobium; species Novosphingobium aquimarinum. Next base: position 3,014 of record NZ_WRPO01000006.1, on the reverse strand, counting down.
CCAGTGAGCGTCATGCACGCTCGGCTGATTGCGCAGTGACGGATTGTCGCTGAACGTGATCGCGTGGCAGCCCTTCTTGGCGACACGCTCGATTTCTTTGACGGTCTCTTTGATGTCCCAGTAGGGAACCAGAGCGTTGGGAATGTTACGGCCCGGATATTTGCCGCACCATTCGTCGATGTGCCAGTCGTTGTAGGCCTGAAGGAGGATCAGGGCGTTGCCCATGTTCTCGAACTTGTGGAACAAGGAGCCGTCGAACGTCACGACGCTGGGGAAGTTGAGTGACGACAGGATGCCGTTGACGTTCATGTCCTCGATGCGGGCATCGATGTCGTAAGAGCCCTTGCGCATCTGGTCGAAGGAGATTGGCTCGCAGCCGTATTCCTCACGCATGCGGCCGACGACGGCATTCAGGCCGATATTGCCCGCGCGGCGACCTTCGAAGATCCAGAAATCGGCGCCTTTCTCGTCCTTCTCGACGCGCGGTTTGATGGCCTTGTGCTGTACGGCAAGGTGCTGGTCGAACATGTCCGGCGGTTCGACCGCATGGTCGTCCACGCTGACGATGACGAGATCGTCTACCTTCATCGGTCTTCTCCTCACGACTCACCGCCTAAAAGTTGACGGGTATTCAATTCAGATACCCTTTTGTATGACGCTTGGCAACCTTGGCAGACGACTTTGTATGCAAATTGGCTGGATTTGCGCGAAACATGCGCTCATTTGCGCTCAGTTTGCAGCGACGGTATGCAAGGTGGGTGAATGCCTTGTATGGGCGAGGCACGCCAACCGAAGCGCAGGATGGTATCGGATCCGAGCGGTTCGCATCGAAATGGGCGGGAGGGGACGAAGGCCGATGACAATTCCACGTGGGCTGGAGGCGGGCCGCAAAGTGGCTCTCGTCATATCCGAGTGCCAGCGGTGCATCGTGGATCCCGAGATTTCGCTTTTTCCGCAGCTGGGAGAGCAGGTGAAGGCGCGCGGGATGCTCGATAATCTCGTCCGACTGGCGGACGCGTGCCGGTTGCGAAGCAGGCCGGTGATCCACGCCATCGTGCGTGTGCTGCCGGACGGGCGGGGACTTGCAAAAGCATCTCCCCTGCAGGCCATGATGCTGCGCGCGCCGCTGCTCCGTGCGGATCGTGAAGAATCCGCGATCCATCCGCTACTGGGGCCGGTCGCTACCGACATCGTGTGCGAACGTCGGCATGGCATAACGGGCTTTCACGGGACCGACCTCGATCCTATGCTGCGGGCGCTGGATGTAGAGACCATCATCCTTGCAGGCGTCTCCACCAACATCGCCCTTATTGGCATGGCGATCGAAGCAGTGAACCGCGGTTTTTCGGTCGTGATTCCCGAAGACTGCACCGCGGGTGCGACTGCCGAGACGCATCGTCATGCGATCGAGCAGACGCTGCCGATGCTTGCTACCGTGACAACGTCCGCGCGCGTGATGGATGCCTTGTCATGAACGGGAAAGCAGCATGAAAGGGAAGGGCGGCACCAAGGAGCCGACGGGCGAAAGCGTAGTGTCGAGCAATCGTATCGGACAGCAACTCGGCACGCGGGGCATGAAAACGCGCGGCCGACTTTTGATGGCGGCGGAAAGCCTCCTGCGCACGATGTCGCCGATGGACCTCAATGCCACCGCCATCGCGCGCGAGGCAGGATCGTCGGCGGCGACCTTCTATGTCTATTTCGACGACGTGCGAGAATTGCTGCTCGATCTCAGCAAGGCAGCGGCGCCATCTTTCACGCAACTGTTTCCAAGACCGGACTCACTGCTCGTGCGCTCGCGGCTCGAGGAGGACATCGCCTTCATCATCGCGACGCTCAATGCGGCGTGGGACCGGAATGCGGCGATCCTGCGCTATCGCAATCTCGAGGCGGATCGCGGGGACGCGGACTTTCATCAATTGCGCTATGATCTGGCGCGTCCTGTGCTGGCTCGCCTCGGCGAGGCGATGCGGGCGATGGGCCCGGAAGGACGATGCGATGCCGATGTAGAGGCGGACGCGGTCGTGCTGCTCGCGGCCGTCGAACGCCTGGTCGCGACGACCCACGAGGATACGCAGGCAGGCCCCGATTCGGAGGCTCTGCGCAGCTCGCTGATCCGGTTGGTGATGCGCTCGATAACAAGCGGCTGACCCATTGGACTAGCAGGTTTTTGCCGCCGCGCGGCCCGTCAGGCGTCGGTGCGCACCTCGGCCGACATGGTCACGTTGCCCTCGGCGTCCCTGCTCCAGAGCTTCGCCCCACCGGCTTTGCGCTGGAGACACAGGTCGAACGGAGCGGTGTCGAGCAGTGGGCGCTGGGCCCGGAAGCTGAACGAGGCGGGCCGGGTGCCGTCTTCGCGCAGCCACAAGTCCATCAGCAGCGTCGCGATCAGCGGGCCATGAACAACGAGGCCGCCATAATGCTCCACGTCGCGGGCGTAAGCGCGATCGTAGTGAATGCGATGGGCGTTGAAAGTCAGTGCGGAGAAGCGCTGCAGCATCGTTGGATCGGGAACGACCGAACGCTGGACATCGGGAATTTCGGGCGACGAAGACGCTGCCGGCGAAGGCTTCTTCGCCGCGGATGTCTCCGTCTCCGCCTCGCGATAGACGAGATCCTGCTCCTCGATGACGGCAAGTCCGCCGCCACCGGAAATCTCATGCCTGACCGTTACGAACATCAGCTGGCCCGTCGCGCCGGTCTTCTGCTTGATTGCTGCGATCGTCGAGATGCGCTCCAGCTTTTCGCCGATGCGCAAGGGCGCAAGGAATTCCAACCTGCCGCCCGCCCACATCCTGCGGGGCAGGGGGATAGGGGGAAGAAATCCGCCACGCTTGGGATGCCCATCGACGTCTATCGCGGATTGCAGGTCGTCCGGCAGAAAGCACAGCCTGTCAACGGCGGAGTAAAAGTCGTCCATTAGGCGGAGTAAAACCAGGCCACTTGATCCGGGTGTTGGCGAGCGCCGTGAGGGCGTAGCCCGAGCGGGGGTCGCCAACACCCGGATTGTCATT
>NZ_WRPO01000057.1 GCF_009746585.1 Novosphingobium aquimarinum | reverse complement strand
GATCTGTAATTGCAGAGCTAGGCGGTGTTGATCCCTTGAGGGTTTCATGGATCTGTCCGCACTGGCCGGACCGGAGCCTGGTCGTGCTGTATCGGGTCTCACAGAGGCGAACGTTGCATTGACTCGAAGCGGGCTTTGCAGCCCATCTGACTACCTTCGCAGATCGTTCGTCCCTGCGTTCCCTCGCGGGACACCGCCCTCGGATCAGCTTCGACGCTTCACCGCTGGCAAACAGGTTCTACTCTACCTTACGCTTGGAACAAAGTGCCGTCGCGCAGCATGGCATGCATTATGACAGCGAGGCGGCGGGCAAGGGCAACGCGAGCCTTCTTTAGGCCGCGACGCTTGGCGATCTTCATGGCCCATGTCTTGAGCGCGAAGGTTTCCCGGCTTCGGGTGAGGATCGAGTTGGCAGCTTCGTACAGCAGCTTGCGCACGGTCCCATCTCCCTGTTTGGTGATCCTGCCTGTCCAGTCTACTTCGCCCGACTGATGACGTCGGGGCACAAGGCCGAAGTAGGCCCCGGCATTGCGCGATTGTCGGAAACGCCCCGCTTCATCCACTGCAGCGGCGAAGGCGGCTGAGGTCTGAACGCCGACACCTGGGATGGTCATCAAGATTTCGCAGGCTTGTGACTGGCTCGCGATGACACGCAGACGGCGGTCCATTTCCTTAATTTGCTCGACCAGTTCCGCGCGCACGGACAGCAAGGATGCGATGGCGTCGCCAAGGCCCGGGATGTGGGCGGCCTGCATGATCCGTTCGAGGAAGGCCCTCCCTTGACCTGCGCCGGGCCGATAGCCGAACGTCGCGCAGAGACCGCGGATCGTGTTGTCGAGCCGGACACGCGCTTCCACCAGATGGCTGCGTGCGGTGATAACGCTGCGAACGCCATGCGCGGCCGGAGATTTGACATGCACCTCCTTGTAGAAGCCGGTGCGTGCCAACTGTGCGAGGCCGGCGGCATCGTGAGGGTCGGTCTTGTTCGCCTTCATTGCCTTGAGGCTCTGGTGGGCCTGGCGGGCATCGATGCACACTACCGGGACACCCAGTTCACGCAGACCAAGGCAGATCGCCGGCGACATGCGGCCCGTTTCGATCACCGCCCGCTCGAGTGGGCCGTATCGCTCCAGCATCATGGCGATCGCCTCCGGAGAGCTTTCCACTTTCTCCGACACGAGCTTCCGACCATTTTCGTCAACGATGCAGACCTGCGTGCTTTCCATCGACAGGTCCAATCCGGCATAGTGCTTCATGGCTGTTTCCTTCCTTCAGGATTCGACAACCAGAAGTGTGCGCCTCAACCAAGGTCCGAGGGAAGCAGCCGCAATTACACGATGAC
>NZ_WRPO01000056.1 GCF_009746585.1 Novosphingobium aquimarinum | reverse complement strand
AGTGCGCCTCGCGCGCATATGACTGGAATGCAAAGGAGAAAGGAGGAATTGAACGAATGCCTTGCCCTCTGCTGTGAGGGGGCATGAGCCCAAGCGGCGGTGACCTGCTGTCAACTGGCAGGGTGACGTAGCCCGCAGGTAAAGGGGATTGAGGCGAAGCCGTTACGCCAAGATGGTCCCCGAGGCTGTAGCGCTGGAAGGTTGAGGAACACGAACCGGTTAATCCGCATCCGAGGGCTGAAATGTCGCCTTCGCCTACACGGCTTAACAGGCGGAATGCTGATGATGGCGCCGGAGATGTATGCTGGCGAAATCCGAGCGCAGGCAAAGACGTAGGTCGCCTGCGGGGCGTCATGGAGAGAACGCAGCCAGACCATGGCATCGGCATCGACTTGCGGGACGCAAGGACAAGGACTGCGACCGGCAGCCTCCCCAGCGCGTGAAAGTCCAGCATATGAACGAGGGAAGGTATGATGGAATGCCAAGGGAGTTGGCCCCGATGTCCATCATGCTGGCGGAGTCCCCGTAGTAGTCCGCGACAGGGAAAGCCTGTCACATGGCGAAGGGGGACAGTTCAATCTGCTTGAAGTGCAAACTACCTGACCAAACGAGGTGAAGACCTTTGATAATCAGTGAAATGCAGCACAAGCTCGCGACATGGGCCGAGAGCGATCCGAACCGCAGGTTTGATCGGCTTCTCCGGCTCATTGCTGACAGAGCGTGGCTTGCCGAGGCGGCTCGGATCGTGCTGGCGTCGAGTGGCGCCAAGACGCCGGGCATAGACGGAATGGACAAGCAACGGATGCAGGACGGATTGGCAGAACATCTGGCCAGCCTGCGGACGGACTTGCTGACGGGGAATTACACCCCGCAGCCGGTCAGGCGAATCTATATCCCGAAAGCCAATGGCAAGAAACGACCTCTGGGTATCCCGACCCTGAAAGACCGCATCGTCCAACGTGCGATGCTGATGGCCATGGAGCCGATCTGGGAAAGCGACTTCCATCGCCTCTCCTACGGCTTCCGGCCGGAACGCAGCGTGCATCACGCTGTCCGGACAGTGAAGATACAGTTGCAGGATAGTGGCGCCGGAAAGCGGGGCCGCTGGATCATCGAAGGTGATCTGGCGAGCTACTTCGACACGGTCCACCACCGGCTTCTGCTTCGCTGTGTCCGGCGGCGTATCCGGGATGATCGGTTCGTCGATCTGCTCTGGCGGTTCCTGAAGGCAGGCCACATCGACCGTGGCTTGTTCGTCGCCTCGAGCGAAGGTGTTCCGCAAGGCGGCGTGTTGTCGCCGCTCCTGTCCAACATTATGCTCCATGAGTTTGATGCGTGGCTGGAGGCGAAATACCTGAGCGCCAAGGCGCGAAAGGATCGCTGGGCATGGAACTTCGGCATCCAGCAGGGACGCCCCATCACGGTTCGCGAGAACCGGCAATGGAAACCTGCTGTCGCCTACTGCCGTTACGCCGACGACTTCGTCGTCATCGTCAAGGGCACCAAGGCACATGCCGAGGCCATCCGCGAGGAATGCCGGGCCTTTCTGGAAGACGGCCTGAAGCTGACGTTGAATATGGACAAGACCCATATCACCCACGTCGACGACGGGTTCGTGTTCCTCGGGCACCGGATTATCCGCAGGCGGGGATCGAGCGGACGCATGTCCGTGGTCTCGACTATACCCAAGGAGAAAGCCAAGACCTTCGCTCGCCGACTGGTCGAGGCGCTCTCCGGCAATCATGAGGTTGCCGCGGTGGACATGATCGCCAGCCTGAACCGCCAACTGGCGGGTTGGGCCGCGTTCTACAGGTTCACCGACTTCACGGCGCGCATATTCCGGCGCATCGACACTGTCGTGTTCTGGAAAATGGCGCACTGGTTGGCGCAGAAGTACCGGTCCCGCATCAAGCCCTTGATGCGCAAATGGTACCGCGTGCCGGAAATCGGCCAATCAAAGACGTGGCTGATCTACGGCCGAAGCAATCAGGGCAATGCCGTCGGCAAGGCGCTGCGACGACTGGTCACCAGCCAGAAGATGCAGTTCCGATGGCGGAACCCGGAGCGAAACCCCTACATCTTCAGGGACGAACTCCGAAACACCGTCACTTCCCGCTATCATGACGTCGCCATGGCCATGGGCCAAGGTTGAATGGAGAGCCGTATGCGCTGAAAGGTGCACGTACGGTTCGGGGAGGGGAAGCGCTTATGCGCTTCCTACTCCACTC
>NZ_WRPO01000055.1 GCF_009746585.1 Novosphingobium aquimarinum | reverse complement strand
TGTCAACGGCGGAGCAAAAGTCGGCCATTCGGCGGCGTAAAACCAGGCCATCGTGTTACATGCCGGGGGGAGTGGCGTGAGGGCGTAGCCCGAGGGCCACTCCCCCCGGCATTGGTGTAATTTTCAGGGTCTGGTTTTGGCCTTGCGGGCCCGGCTGTGCGCGAGGCGATAGCTTTCGCCGTTCATCTCGAGGATGCTGACGTGATGGGTCAGGCGATCGAGGAGCGCGCCTGTGAGACGCTCAGATCCGAAGGTTTCGGTCCATTCGTCGAAGGGCAGGTTGCTGGTGATGAAGGTGGAGCCGCGTTCGTAACGCTGGGAGATCAGCTCGAACAACAGTTCGGCGCCGGTCTTGGAGAGCGGCACAAAGCCCAGTTCGTCGATGATGAGCAGCTTGTATCCGGCCATCTGCTTCTGGAAGCGCAGAAGACGGCGCTCGTCGCGGGCCTCCATCATTTCGCTGACCAGCGCTGCCGCGGTGGTGAAGCCCACCGACAGTCCTTTCTGGCATGCTGCCAGTCCGAGCCCCAACGCTACGTGCGTCTTTCCGGTGCCTGATGGCCCCAGAGCGATGGCGTTCTCACGCCGCTCGATCCACTCGCAGCGCGCCATCTCGAGCACCTGCATCTTGTTGAGCCTGGGGATGGCGGCGAAGTCGAAGCTGTCGAGGCTTTTGACGGCGGGGAAGCGCGCGGCCTTGATGCGCCGCTCGACCATGCGACGCTCCCTGTCGATCATTTCCATCTCGACGAGGCGGGCGAGGAAGCGGATATGATCGACGCCTTCAGCGGCACATTGCCGCGCGAGCTTGTGATGCTCACGCAGGCACGTAGGCAGCTTGAGCGCCTTGAGATGGTGAGCGAGAAGGATCTCCGGGGCCTGATCGCTCATGCGGCCTCCTGCCGGTCGGAGAGCAGGCTCAGATAGGCTCTGGCAAAGGTCTTCTCGACCGTGGTGCGTGGCAGGAAGGGATAGACGTCCAGGTCCAGCCTGGGCGGTACGCGTTCGATCCGGCACAGGACGAGGTGCTTGACGGCATCGAAGCCGATGGCGCCAAGATCGATGGCCTGTTCGACCGCCGCCTGGAGATCGGCGAGGGTGAACGTTTCCAGCAGGCGCAGTACCTGCACATATTCGCGCCTGCCATGTTTGTGCATGCGCCCTTCCATCAACCGCTGCAGTGTCGTGAACGCTTCGGGCAGGTCCCAGCCCTGCAAAGGCGCAGCCTGGTCGAATGCGTTGATCTTCTGCTCGATCAGCGGGAGATAATGGAGCGGGTCGAAGACAACCTCCTCGCGGGCATAGCAACGAGGATGACGGGCGATGACTTCGCTGCGGCAGCCGATCACCACCTCATCGACATAGGCCCTGATCCAGACCTCCTGATGGCCCCAGGCCACCGGAACCGAATAATCGTTGGTCCTGTAGCGCACCAGGGATTGCGAGGAGACCCTCCCGCCTTTCTGATCGCAGGCCTCGAAGGGTGTAGCGGGCAGAGGCTGCATGGCCGCGAGATCGCGCTGCAGCCGCTCACCGATCGTCTCGCTCTGCCCGCGCACCTTGTCCTGCTGGCGCTTGCGGCATTGCTCCTCCAGCCACAGGTTGAACGCCTCCCAGGTCGGGAACTTCGGGATCGGCACCATGAAGTTGCGCCGGCAATAGCCTACCAGCCCCTCCACATTGCCTTTCTCGTTCCCCTTGCCCGGGCGAGCATAGCGGTCGCGGATCACGTAATGTGACAGGAAAGCGCTGAACAGCGTGGCACGCTGCCGCGTGCCGTCGGGCAGGATCTTCGTCACAAGGCAGCGATCGTTGTCATAGACGATCGAGCGCGGTACCGCGCCGAAAAACGCGAAGGCATGCACGTGTCCGTCCACCCAGGCCTCCGCCACCGCCGCCGGATAGGCCCGCACATAGCAGGCATCACTGTGCGGCAGATCGAGCGCGAAGAAGTAGGCCTTCTGCTCCACCCCGCCGATCTCCACCAGCGCTTCCCCGAAATCGGCCTGCGCATCTCCCGCAGGGTGCGCCAGCGGCACGAACATCTCCCGGCTGCGCTGTTCGCGCTCCCGGATGTAATCCTTGATGATCGTATAGCCGCCGGTGAAACCATGCTCGGTGCGCAAACGGTCGAATACCCGCTTCGCCGTATGGCGTTGCTTGCGCGGGACACTGCGGTCACCCTCAAGCCATCCATCAATGATCGCCACAAACCCGTCCAGCTTCGGGCGCTGCGGTACGGACTGGCGCCGGTAACCCGGCGGCGATGAAAACGACAGCATCTTGCGTACCGTTTCGCGCGACACATTGAAACGCTTCGCCGCCGCCCGTTGGCTCATGCCATCCGCGCAAGCCAGACGGACCTGAAGATAAAGTTCCACGCTGTAGATCCCCACACCTCCCTGACTCGGCAGAAAGGCTTCAAGGTGGACGACTTTTACGCCGCCCGCAGCAGGACTATCCCGCCGCTACCGTGGTCGAATATTGCTCCGCCGTTCTCAGC
>NZ_WRPO01000054.1 GCF_009746585.1 Novosphingobium aquimarinum | reverse complement strand
TGTCAGGTAGGGCGCGATCAGCGACCATTCCTCGTCGGATAAGTCAGACGGATAAGGCTTGCGAGACAACTCCATTCAAGCCTTTGAATCCACATGGACTCACAAGTCCATAACAGCCTCTAGAAAACTAGGGGCTACTCAATACGGCAAGGCCGGCGGCATAAAGTCCGGCCGCGGTGGCAAGGCTTTCCTCGCAGGCATGCTCACTTGTGGTCATTGTGGCCGCCGCCTGTGTGTCGTTTATGTCGGCCGCCGCATCGGCTATCATATCTACCGCTGCGACCGCTCGAACGGATGTGGCAGTTATAGAGGAACTGCTGCGCGCCGTAGAGCCCTTGGCGATCGACGCGGCATTGGAGGCAGAGCGTATGCATCTCGAAGGCGAAGCGCAAAGGCGGCAGATGGTCGAGCTGGATTTGCAGCAAGCCCGTTACGAGGCCTCGCTTGCCGAGCGACGCTATGCCGCCTGCGACCCCGATAACCGGTTGATCGCCGCTCAACTGGAGAAAAGCTGGGAAGCGACGCTGCGCCGTGTCGAGGCCTGCGAGGCGCGGCTCAACGAACGACAAGTGCGCGAGGACGCCGCCATGCCTGATTTCGCCGGCCTGGCTCACGATCTCAAAGCGGCTTGGAATGCCCCAGACGTTGATATGCAGTTCCGGCATCGGCTGTTGCGAGCGCTGGTGAAGGATATCGTCGCCACCGTCGACAACGATGGGCAGGAAGTCGAGCTTACCATTCACTGGCAAGGCGGGCAGCATTCTCAGGTTCGCATCCGCAAGCCCAAGACCGGAGAACATACCAAGCGCACGCCCGAAGAAGCGATGGCGATCATCCGGTCGATGGCGGCGCGGTGGTCCGATGCCGATGTCGCCGCGACCCTTAACCGTATGGGCATGCGGACGGGTCAGGGCAAGACATGGACCGGGCATCGCGTCAGCTCGCTGCGCCGTGTCCATAAGATTGAAAGCTATCGTTCCGCCGGAACCACGGGTGGTGAATGGCTCACCATGTCGGAGGCGGCAGCCAAGTTCGGTGTCACAAACCACAAAATCCGCCGTGTCGTCGACGCTGGCTTGCTCCCGACCGAGCAGGTTATGCCCGGTTCACCGCATCAAATCCGCGCCGCGGACCTGGCAAAGCCCGAAATCCAAGCCGCGATCTCGCGAAAAGGCCCGTGTCGCACTCAAGACGAGAACCAACAATCCCTGTTTTCCGCCATTTGAAGAGGAGCAGCACTATGAATCAGGCATCAGTTTGCGACTGATATTCTATTCCCCACATTACAACGACGTCGTGGCGTTGGCCAGAAACGCACATCCGCTGAAGCTGGCAGGCTACGACGGATCGGCGGTTAATCCAGTTAGAGGCGTGCCTGAGAAGCGGGGAGCAGGCATTGCCTGTATGGACCCATTGACCGATACGTACACACGCCGGGCGACCATATGAGGATACGAGGCAGCCTCGTCTGGATCAAGCACCGGTGCAAAACAAGTGTCGGTTCCCTCAAGCAAGCCCGACCATTCGTCGCGCGTTCGCTGCCGAAATAAGACTTCGAAACGCCGTCTGAGGTCTTGCCAGCTTTCGGGATCGTATCCGTTTGTGAAAGCAGGATCGTCGGCGAGGCCGAGCTTTTGTCTTAGCAGCGCGTAGAATTTTGGCTCGAGCGATCCCAGCGAGATGAAGCGGTCGTCCGCACATCGGTACGTCGCATACCAGTGTGGACCGTCCAGAATGCTGCGGCCACGCTCGGTCACAAAATGCCCTGCGGCCCTCAAGCTGAGGAGCAGGTTCATCATGTGGGCGCTGCCATCGACAATGGCAGCATCCACGACCTGTCCTTTGCCCGTTTCTCGAGCGCTCAGAATCGCCGCGAGCAGGCCGACCGCCAAATAGAGCGCGCCGCCGCCGATGTCGCCGACGAGACCGGGCGGCGTGATTGGAGGGGAGCCGGGCTCACCAGCATACCAGAGTGCTCCGGAAAGTGCGATATAGTTGATGTCATGGCCTGCCGCCTGCGCGAGCGGCCCATGCTGTCCCCAACCGGTCATCCGGCCGAACACGAGCGCTGCATTGCGCTCGAAACAGATATCCGGTCCAAGGCCTAACCGCTCCATGACGCCTGGGCGCATTCCCTCGATCAATGCGTGACTCTGCTCGACAAGGTTCAGGACACCCTCGATCCCTTCCGGTTGTTTGAGATCGAGGGCCATAAATCGCTTGCCGCGATTGAGGATCGAATCACGACCCAGGTCAATCGTATCCGGATTGGGCACGACGCGATCGACAACCACGACGTCTGCTCCGAGATCGGCCAGCAGCATTCCGCAAAATGGCGCGGGGCCGATGCCTGCGATTTCGACGACTCTGACACCGGCAAGCGGACCATGATCCTTCATGCGCAATTGTCAACGGCGGAGTAAAAGTCGTCCATTAGGCGGAGTAAAACCAGGCCACTTGATCCGGGTGTTGGCGAGCGCCGTGAGGGCGTAGCCCGAGCGGGGGTCGCCAACACCCGGATTGTCATT
>NZ_WRPO01000053.1 GCF_009746585.1 Novosphingobium aquimarinum | reverse complement strand
CGGTGTAAATCCCTCATCCCCCTCGCCGCCATCGCGAAAGGGAAAAAGTGGACGACTTTTACGCCGCCCGCAGCAGCACTTCGCCGCCGCTACCGTGGTCTAATTTTGCACCGCCGTTCTCATAGCGAGAGCTTGAGATGCCGCGTAGCTGTCAGGATCCAGCACTGGAGCGGGCTCCACAGCGATGGTTCGGAGATCATGCACGTCTGCATCGACTGACATGACGATGTCCCGGAACTGCGAAGTCCACCCAGGTGCCTCCTTCGTCCGTGCCATGAAGCGGGCATGGTGATGGATCGTCTCGAACAACGCGGTCTCAAACCGGTCTCCGACATAGAGCACGCCGTAACTGCCATCGGTGAATCGGCTTGGGCGGTCAGTGCTGACATGTGTGAACGGCGCCATCAGATAGGAAGCGCCGTTGCCCCCGACCCGCCGCTCGACCGGAACAAGATCAAGATTGCCAATCGTCGCCATTATGCGAGGGTTGGTCTTCTGCTCAGCTGAGATCAGAAGTGGCCAGTCGGCTGGATCAGCAACATCCTCGAACAGGTCGATCGGCGGAAAGGCACTGCGGATGATCCTGACAGCGCCCTTCCACTCAACTCTAGAAACGGGGATTTCTGCTGCTTCGCTCACCAGCCACCGCGCTCGGCGTCGAGATAGCGACGCACGCGCATAATGTCGGTGAGCTCGCCTCCCAGCATTACGTCGAGCGCACAGGCTCCGTCGAACGCGTCGTTGGCCGCTCTGATCCAGGCATAGCTGCGCGTTGCCTCCGAGAAGATTATCCGAAGCGCTTTGTGGATGCCTAAGAGGTTGGAGAGACGCGCACGCCCATCACGCGAAACGCGCCCGGGACCTTCCGCCTTCCATCGGCGATAAGAGCGCACCGGCATGTCGAGCAGGGTTGCAGCCTGCTCGTCGGTTAGTTCCCACTTGCCGAACAGATTGAGGACTGCCCGGAACATGGCAGCTGCCTCGTCCTGAGTAATCGGATCGGGCCGGAATGTGGTAACGGCAGTATCAACGGGTTGCAGAGCCAGCATGGCAGTTCTCCAAATGGCATCATATACGGCTAATAATGCCATTTGGCAAGGTCTATGCCGATGATGCCAGTCTGGCAATCACGCTCGCTGCGCTATCGATCGGCACGAAGAGCCGTGTCTGGTAGCGGATGATCTCAGTGAAGCAGCCTTGGGCCTTGTACCAGTCGAGGCGGGCTACGCTCCAACCGTTCAGCTCAATTCGCTGTGAGCCGTTGACCAGACTGCGTTTGACCATCAGCTTTTCGCGGCTGGGGAATTCCATGGCTCGCCCCGTCGCCAGGACGGACTGGACAATATCATCAGCAGAGAGCGTTTGTTCCCGTTCGAGACCGAGCGTCCGGCACAGTTCGGGCACGCAATGGACTGGAATCTCACGGCCTAGCAAAGAGCGACCATCCGCCGCCAAGATACGGCTCACCCTCACGAAATCCGAAGGGAGCTTGTCCCAGACCGGAAGCAGGAGGCCCGCCGCAAGATACAGACGCTCCCGCTTGTGGCTGGTCCTCGCCTCTTCCACCTCGGCGGCCCAGGCCTCGCGGAAAGCGTCGATGGAGATGTCCTCCCAGCTGCTCTCAGCCAAATGATCCTCGGTGATGTGACTGCGCTTAAGCGGACGCAGCAATTCGAAGCGGGCCACGCGCGTACCGTCATCGTCAAGGATGCTTCGGGCGGGCACCAGCAAGGCGACCCGACCGGAGCGGGCGTTCCGAACCGGTCGCTGCCGCTGCCCGGTCAGGCCGTGAAGCTCCTCGAGCCGCTTCAGGGTGAGCGGCTTCAAGGCTCTGGCGATTTCCAGTTCCAGCAGATGGGTGGTCGCGCCCGAGGCCGGATCTGTGCGCAGCAGTGTGTCAGACAGGACCGCGAAGTCCTCGACTGCGATCGTCTCGAGGCCGAGATCGAGTGTGCCAGCCTGCCGGGCGGCATCGATGCGCGCTTCGACCAGCCCCATGAACTCATCGAAGATCGCGTTCTGCAGGGCTATGGGAAGCGCAAGTATGCGATTGAGCCAGCGCTGGATCGAGGGCAAGTCATCGACCATCGACCCGTCAGGGGCTTCGATCCGCAGACCTGTCAGTTCCTGAAAACGCCCCAAGCTGACCGCGTCGAGCTTGCCGGAGAACAACAGCCCGAACCAGCGATGGAGCGCTTCCTTAGCGTAGATGCTTTCGAGATTGTCGGCCGGATCGAACAGGTTCTGACCTCCGGTCTGGCGCTGCCCACGCGTCAGAGCGCCAAGACTGTCCAGACGCCGGGCGATCGTCGAGATAAACCGGCGCTCGCCGCGCACATCGGTCGTCACCGGCCTGAACAGCGGCGCAGATGCCTGATTGGTGCGATTGGTCCGGCCAAGCCCCTGGATGGCTGCATCAGCCCGCCAGCCCGGTTCGAGCAGGAAGTGCACACGGCGCGCCTGATTCCTGGCGGCCAGATCGGCATGGTAACTGCGCCCGGTCCCCCCGGCGTCGGAAAAGACCAGGATGCGCTTGGCGCAATCCATGAAAGCCTGGGTCTCAGCGACATTGGCCCGCGGCGGTCGGGATTGGAGTTTCTGGCGACCATCGCGGCCGACTACAAGCCGACGCGTGCGACCGGTGACTTCCGCCACCTGGTCGACGCCGAAACGTTCGATGATGGCATCAAGCGCGGTGGCGATCGGCGGCAAGGCGCAAAGCTGCTCGATCATCCGGTCGCGTGCAGCAAGCGCGGAGCGGCACAGCACCGGAGCGCCTTGCTCGTCGCTCATCGGCTCGGACCGAGGATTGCCGTTTTCGTCCGTGAACACGGCCATCAGGCGAACAGGGAAGCTCTTGGCGAGATAGTCGATCACATATTCTTTGCAGTCGCAGTTTATGTCGAGCGTGGCGGCAGGAGGCGCAGGTTTCCTTCGGTTTTCCATGATTTCACTCCAGATAATTACGGTTCCCTCGACCTCAACAAGTCGAAGGAAC
>NZ_WRPO01000052.1 GCF_009746585.1 Novosphingobium aquimarinum | reverse complement strand
GTCAATGCAACGTTCGCCTCTGTGAGACCCGATACAGCACGACCAGGCTCCGGTCCGGCCAGTGCGGACAGATCCATGAAACCCTCAAGGGATCAACACCGCCTAGCTCTGCAATTACAGATCCTGAGCCTAATAATAAACGCAGATCAAGCGCACGGTGCTCATTGGCACCTTCACATTCAATTGTCCGAGACCACAGGAGCATCCAGTACTAGTTGGCCCCGCGCACACCCCGGGGCCCACGCAGTTGGCCAAGGTACTGCCAGCCAATAGGGTGAGGCGCGGCCGGCATCTCACGCGAACCCCGCTCCGCTGCGACACCCTGATCTATGCAATCGGCGGTACATGAAGAGGATCTCGCCGCCCGTTCCGCTCGTCCTTGCGCAGCATGGCCTCCCAAGTGAGTTGGGCGATATAGTCGAACCCTGCATCAACTTGGCTGCGGAAGTGACTGACCATGGCGTTGCTTGGAATGATAAGTTCGGAAGACGCACCCGCCGCGACCTGGATCTCGCACGCCTTCTCCAAATGAAACAGATAGAAGAACGCTTCGGCGATTGTTGGAGCGGCGACCAAAGTGCCGTGGTTGCGCAAGATCAAGCCGTTCTTGCCGTTCAGGGCCTCCACCATTCGAGGCATCTCATCCTCATCCACCGTCACGCCCTCCAGGTCGTGGTAGCCTAGTCGGTCGTGCAGGAACATCGCGTGGAAGCTGAGCGGCAGCAGGCCGCGCTTTTGAGCGCCTACCGCGATTCCTGCAACCGTGTGGCAGTGAAAAACGCAGTGAGCCTCTGGTATCTCCCGATGGATATAGCTGTGGATCATGAAGCCAGCGCGGTTTATCCGGGCTCCCTCCGGCCCGCCGACCACATTTCCATCCAGGTCGACTTTGACCAGCGAAGTGGCTGTCACCTCTTCGTACATCATCCCCAAGGGAAGAAGCAGGAAGTGGGTTTCAGGCCCAGGGACACGAGCGGAAAAGTGAGTTCCGATTCCATCGTCCCAGCCGTGGTGTGCCGCCAACCTGTAAGCTGCCGCCAGCTCTGCACGTGCCTTTGCCTCAGCTTCAGAAATGTCTTCTTGCACCGTCATCTCTCCCGCTTGATCGCATAATGTTATCGACATTTTGCAGCTTTGTCGATTATTCTGGGTAGAACGAGATGGAGAGAGTGATGGATGTCTTCGGCGACGGACTGCGGGATGTTGATTTCGATGAAGCCGTTTACCCGCCAGTCGTGACGGCCCGTGCCAAGGCTCTACGAGAAGACCCAGCCAGTGCATCAAGCTGGACCACCAATCACAAGCCTGTGATCGAGCTGATCTTGCTGCGCTTCGGAGTTGTCACTTTCCGCGGCTTTGGGCTGCGAGCGGCCCGCGATTTCGATGCTTTCCTTTCCAGTTTTGAGGGACACGGCGCCGGCTATGCTGGAGGCACGTCACCGCGCGGGGCCGTTTCAGGGCGAGTGATGCAGTCAACCCAAGCTCCGCCTGACCGTGAGATTTTGCTGCACCAGGAGATGGCGTATACACGCGACTTTCCGAAGCGACTGGCGTTCTTCTGCGAGGTTCCGCCAGAAAGCGGCGGTGAAACCCTGATCGGGGACATGCGCCGCTTCACTCGCGAGGTGCCAAATGCATTTTTCGACAGGGTCAAGCGTTTGGGCGTGCGATACGTCAGGCGCTTTCGCCACCCGGATTGGATGCCTGGGCATCCGGACCTGGATTTACTGCATCGGAGTTGGGCGGATGCGTTCGGAAGCGAATCGCGCGAAGAGGCCGAGGCAGCTTGTCTGGCGACGGGATCGGATTGCGTCTGGACACCGCACGGGCTGGAAGCAAGCTTCGTCACCAAAGGGTACGAAATTCACCCGCAGACTGGTGAGGAAATCTGGTTCAATGTTATCCCGGCATTCGACCTTAATGCGGTGAGCCAAGGTCAAAGATTCCAGGCTCTGCACGAAGAGTTCTACGGCACCGAGCATCCATGGCCACAGGCCGTGATGTTTGGAGACGGCAGCGAGATCAGTCCCCAAGAGATTGCAGCGCTTTACCCGGTGATGAATGCCGCAACGACTGCTCCCAAGTGGCAGCACGGTGACGTCCAACTGCTGGACAACATCTTGACCGGCCATGGCCGGGCGACGTTCACCGGCCAACGGCTGGTTCGCGTGATGCTGCTCGCATGACGGCTGCGGTCGGGCGACAGGACCAGCCCCGGTACATCCTCTTTCTGCTGCTGCTCGCGTATATGTCGAGCTACATCGATCGCATCGCTCTTGGGATCTTCGGGGAAGCTATAAAACGTGACCTGAGCATTTCTGACACTGAGCTCGGTGTCTTGACGGGTTTCGTGTTCGTGATCTTCTATAGCGTGCTTGGCGTACCGATCGGTCGGCTTGCAGACCGGTTCCCTCGCCGCAAGTTGCTGACAGCGTGCCTTTGCCTGTGGTCAGCCATGACTATCCTGGCGGGGTCCGCGACCACCTTCGGTACGCTGCTCCTGACGCGCATCGGTGTAGGCATCGGAGAAGCTGGTCTGACGCCGTCTGCCCATTCGCTGCTCTCTGATCTCTACCCGCGGCAGCGGCGCTCGTTTGCATTTGCGGTTTTCGGAGCCGGCCCGCCGTTAGGCATCATCGTGGGTGCTCTGGCCGGCGGCTGGATTGCACAGGCACTCGGCTGGCGTATCGGGATGGTGGCGATTGGCCTTCCGGGGATTGTGATCGGCTTGCTGTTCTTGCTCACCGTTCACGAGCCTCAGCGGGGACAACAGGACGATGAGCCGGTTGCCGATGCTTTGCCCAGTTTTGGCGCCGCAGTTCGGACGGTTGCGCGAGATCCTCTATTCGTACTGGTGACGCTTGGCATGGCCTGCGCCGCAGTCTCCTTGTACAGCCTCTCCACCTTCACCGTCCCACACCTCATCCGTCGCTACGAGATGGACCTTTTCACGGCCGCCAGCCTGTTCGGTGTGTCTTACGGTACGGCGGGCGTCCTCGGCGCGGTTCTGGGAGGAGTGCTCACCGATTGGGCCGGAACACGCAATCACCGTTGGTACGCTGGCTTGCCGGCGCTGAGCTACTTTGCGGGAGGATTGTGCCTGGTGAGCGCGCTTCACCAAAACGGCTACCGGGCCTTCACCTTCCTGTTCTTTGTGGGTGCGATCTGTGTCAACTTGGCGCTGGCACCCGCGCAGGCGGTGGTTGAGAACGGCGGTGCAAAATTAGACCACGGTAGCGGCGGCGAAGTGCTGCTGCGGGCGGCGTAAAAGTCGTCCACTTTTTCCCTTTCGCGATGGCGGCGAGGGGGATGAGGGATTTACACCG
>NZ_WRPO01000051.1 GCF_009746585.1 Novosphingobium aquimarinum | reverse complement strand
GCCGCCTCGTCAAAGACTATGAGCGATATGCACAGACACTGGCCGGACTGCATGTCGTCGCCTTCGCCTGCCTCATGATGAAACAGGCCGCCGCAATCGCTACAGGTTCATAACAACCTCTAGTGCCATAACGTCGTATGTTTTCAGCCTATGACGAACAGGCTATGCCTACTGCTATGACTCGAGCTAGAACGGAGGGCAGGCAACGGCGTGCCCAGATACTGGAAATCGCGGCGCGGATCTTCACGCGCAAAGGCTATCGTGGCACGTCGATGCGCGAAATTGGCGAACAAGCAGGCGTGCTCGGCGGCTCGCTCTATCATCATATCAAATCCAAAGACGCGCTATTCATCGAACTGCATGACGGCGCGCTGGATGCAGCAGAAGCAATAATAGTCGCCGCAATCCGTGGAGCGAGGGATCCTTGGGACAAACTAGAAGCGGCGTGTGTCGCGCTGTTGGAGATCCAGCTCGATCCTGAATCGTTGACCATGCCCATGATGAACGATTTTCGTGAGGTGCCGGACGATGTGCGTGAAGCGCTTATCGCCCGGCGCGATCGGTTCGAAGGACCGTTCCGCCTGCTGGTGGACGCATTGCCGCTACCGCCTGAAATCGACCGGTCGATATACCGCAACCTCCTGCTGGCACAGCTCAATGGCGCGGCGGATTGGTACCGGCCCGGTGGCCTGTCACCGCGTGTCATCGGGCGGCAGATCGCACTGCTGTTCCGGCACGAGGGCCCGGAAATGCCCTAGTTCCCTATCCAAGCTTGAGTGTAACAGACGTTTGGTGTAAAGCCTTTCAATCACCGAGAGGACTACCCGATGCAGGATTATGTACCCCCAATCGCTGACTATCGCTTCCTGCTAACGGACGTGCTCGACTTTGACGGCACTATGCAGGCGCTGGAACGGGAAGTGGACGCGGATCTGGCCGTCGCTGTCCTGGAAGAAGCGGGCAAGCTTTGCGTTCAGACACTGGCCCCGCTGAACCGCGTTGGCGACGAACAGGGAAGCCAGCTGGCAGATGGTTCGGTGCAGACACCCGCCGGTTTCCCGGATGCCTACCAAACATTCGCGGCCGGTGGTTGGGCCTCGCTATCAGCCGATCCGGCTCATGGCGGGCAAGGACTGCCCTTCATCTTGCAACTTTGGATCGATGAGATGATGTCTGCGACAAATCTGTCCTTCAGCCTGTTCCCCGGCTTGACCCGCGGGGCGGCCGAGGCAATCGCCGCTCACGGCAGCGAAGATATGAAGGCACGCTGCCTGCCGCCACTCGTCAGTGGAGAATGGACGGGTGCCATGGCGCTCACCGAGAGCGGCGCAGGAACCGATCTGGCCCTGCTCAAGACCAAGGCCATACCGGAACCGGACGGCAGTTACAGTGTTACCGGGCAAAAGATCTTCATTTCATCTGGAGATCATGATTTCGGCGGGAATATCGTTCATCTTGTCCTAGCGCGTCTGCCCGGTGCACCGGAGGGCGTTAAAGGGATCAGCTTGTTCCTAGTCCCCAAATTTCTGCCCGACGCGCAGGGTGGCTTCACTGCACGCAACGCGATGTCGGTCGGTGCGCTTGAAGAAAAGATGGGCATCCACGCCCAACCGACCTGTGTTATGAACTATGATGGAGCCACCGGCTGGTTGGTTGGAGAGCAGCATCGAGGCCTCGCCGCAATGTTTGTGATGATGAACGCCGAGCGACTGATGGTCGGCATGCAGGGACTGGGCATTGCCGGCGCTGCCTATCAACAGGCAGCGGCGTATGCAAAGGACCGCGTGCAGGGGCGTAGCGCCGATGAAACGCGCAATCCCGTTCCGATTATTGAACATGCCGACGTGCGGCGAATGCTTCTCAATGTGCGGACCTTTGTCGAGGGCGGCCGGGCATTGGCGGGCTGGACGGCATTGCAGATGGAGATTTCGCGTCACCATGCTGATGCAGGTGAGCGGACCAAAGCGGATGCAATTGTCGCGCTGCTCACCCCAGTCGTAAAAGCCGGTTTCACCGATTTCGGCTTCGAGAGCGCCGTCGAGGCGCAACAGGTCTTCGGAGGTCATGGCTATGTCCGAGAATGGGGCATGGCCCAATATGTGTGTGACGCGCGCATTGCCCAGATTTACGAAGGTACCAATGGCGTGCAGGCGATCGATTTGGTCGGACGCAAGCTCACGATGGACGGCGGCGTGGTGGCGCAGAACTTTTTCGAACGTGTTGCTGCCGACTTGGTAAAGGCCGGCGAGACCTCAGCCGCAGCCAGGATTGTGACCGCTACGGGCGAAACTCTCGATTTGCTGAAGGCGGCGACATCGGACCTGAAAGGTGTCGGCGCGGACGATTTGAGCGCGGCGGCCGTCGAGTATCTGCGCCTATTTGCGTTGGTGAGTTTGGGCTGGATGTGGGCACGTATGGCAGCTGCGGCCGATCCGAAAAGTCACGGCGAAAAAATCGCCCTTGCCAACTACTATGCGGCACGTGTGTTGCCGCAGGCATATGGGCTGGCTGGCGCCATCAAGGCAGGTGCCGCACCGATAATGGCGCTGGCGCACGAAAGCTTCTGAGTGGTCCTTTGGCATCGTTCGAGCTGAAAGAAGGAGACGAGAAGGCTCAGAAACGGGTACGATTGGCTCGCGATAGTCCGGGGAGCAGCCAGCTGTACCTTGATATGTTAAGTGATGTTGTGTCACCCGCTCGTTGCGTGGAAGACGGAGCATGACGTAAAGGATTATCTGTGCTCGACTCCCGTCTGAAATATGCGGTCGCAGTTGCTCGCCTCGGCTCTTTCTCCGGTGCGGCCAAGGATGTCGGCGTGACGCAATCGGCGGTGACCAAAAGCGTCGCCGATCTGGAACAACAGCTGGGCTTCGCCATTTTCAGTCGGACCTCGCGCGGCGTCGCGACCACCCCGGAAGGTCGAGACTTCATTGACCGCGCGGCACGCCTGCTCGCCGATGCCGCGGATTTGTTCGGCGAACGCAATCGTGGCGCTGATCCGTTTGCGGGACAGCTGCGGATCGGTCTGTTTCCCGGTTCTATTGACTGGTTGATCAACGATCCGGCAATCGGACTGTTGAAACGTCATACAGCGGTCCGCATAGATACAGTGTCGGGCAACAGCGAGCGGGCCGTACAATTGCTGTCACGCGGCGATATAGACGTCGCGTTCGGGCTAGAGGCGGCGCTTGCGGGTTGGCCCCAATTCAAATGCGAGCGCATTGCGACGATCGAGATCCTGCCGTTCGTTCGCAAGGATCATCCGATCCTCGCGGAAACATCCGTCGACAAGCAAACGTTCACGCGTTTCGACTTCGTTGTGCCGTCCTCATCCGAGCCCTACACGCCAATCATCCGGAAGATGTACGAGCAGGACGGTCAGCGCCCGGAGTACCGGGTGCATATGACGGACTATTTTCCCCTGGTCCGCAGGATCGTGGCCTCGACGGATGCCGTGGGTGAGAACGGCGGTGCAAAATTAGACCACGGTAGCGGCGGCGAAGTGCTGCTGCGGGCGGCGTAAAAGTCGTCCACTTTTTCCCTTTCGCGATGGCGGCGAGGGGGATGAGGGATTTACACC
>NZ_WRPO01000050.1 GCF_009746585.1 Novosphingobium aquimarinum | reverse complement strand
GTATTCTTTGCAGTCGCAGTTTATGTCGAGCGTGGCGGCAGGAGGCGCAGGTTTCCTTCGGTTTTCCATGATTTCACTCCAGATAATATATGAGGATCAGGGGAATGTCTGGGGACGGGTCAGGCCAGTCTTCGAACGTCGGTAAGCATGGTGATCAGAGCGTCGGATGGCGGCTTGAAGCGTCCGGGCATGATGGCGGGGGCGCCGTGGGCCGCGAGAATCTGCAGCTTCTCCTCGGGATCGGCGCGCAGATAGGCCTCGGTACTTTGGATGCTGGCGTGGCCGAGCCACAGCGCGACTTTGCGAATGTCACCTGTCGCCGCCAACGTATGCATGGCGCAGGAATGGCGCAGCACGTGCGGCGTGACCCGTTTTCCGAGGATCGAAGGCTGCTTGATTCCGGCAATCTTAACGTGTTCGGCCAGTCGGAATGCGAACCCGTCACGCGTCATGGGCTGCCCGTTCGCGTTGAGAAATATCTCGGAAACCTGCGCTTCGGGGCGGATCGCAAGCCATGCGCGCAATGCGATCTGGGTCTCTTTCCAGAGCGGCAAGACCCGTTCGCGGCGGCCCTTTCCCATGATGTGCATGGTGGACAGCGAACGGTCCGGGAAATCGCGCTGTTGCAGCGATACGAGTTCCGACACCCTGAGCCCGCCAGCATAGGCCAGGTGCAACATAGCGCGGTCACGAGTGCCGAGGCGGGTCCGGGGATCAGGTGCATCAAGCAAAGCCTTGATCTCTGCCCGGTCGAGGTAGTCGATCAGTGCCTTGTCGGTCTTCTTGGTTGGAATCGCACGAATGCGCAGGGCCTGATCGAGACAGGCAGGCACGCGATACTCGATGTACCGGAAGAATGATCGGATCGCTGCCAATCGGCCATTGCGGGTCCTCACGCAGCTGCCGCGTCCGTTCTCAACATGGTCGAGGAAGGCCAGGATGAGGTCCGTGCCGAGATCCTCGACCTCAAGATCGGTTGGCCGACGCTTCAACCGGTCGGCAGCGAACCGGACCAGCAGCACGAAGCAGTTGGCGTAGGTCTTCACCGTGTGCGGGCTGACGGCGCGGTCGCGCGGAAGATGTTCGCGCAGGTACGCCGAGAGATAAGGGGCGAGTGCCGTCATGCCGCTTCTCCCAGGTAAAGGTGTTCGCTGGCGACCGCGATGTCGCGCAGCAACACCGGGGTGGCCTCGACATACCAGTAGGTGTTGGCGACCGACGCGTGTCCCAGATAGACGCTGAGGCCGGCCATGTGATGTGCCACGGCCTCCCTGTCCGGCGGACAGGACTCCAGCGAGCGCACGGCGAAGGTATGGCGCAAATCGTGCATCCGCATACCCGCTGTTCCGGTCGGTCCGCGGTATCCAAGCTGTCGTGCCAACCGGACGAACACGATGTGGGCGCGAACCTTGTGGGGTGCCCGTCCTCGGATGGTGACGAACAGGTCATTGCCCGTGGCGCCGAGCCTCGCTCGGGTCGCGAGATATGCTTCGAGCGCCTGCCGGGTCGACGGTTGCAACGCGACGAGGCGCTGCTTGCCGAACTTGCCATTGCGAATGATCAACCCGTCTTCGCCCAGATCGTCACACTGTAGCGCGAGGGCTTCGGAAATCCTCAGGCCAGTCGCTGCCAGCAATCCGAACAGGCAATGGTAGGTGTGGGGGCTGATTGTGCCTTTGGGCGGCAGGTCCAGCGCCGCGGCCATGATGGCGCGGATCTGTTCGGGCTCGATGATATACGGGGTCGGGCGTGGACGCTTACCCCGGCCGAAGACGCCAGCAGGAGGCACTTCGTGGGCGGGTTCCTCGGCATGGGCGAAAAGGCTGAAGTTGCGAACGGTGTCGAAGCGGGTCTGTGCCACATATTGCGAGCTCGCCGTGTGGCACCAGTCGTAGATGCGCTGGACCTGGGTGTGTTGGTCACCGAAATGCCCTGCGTAGGCTGCATAGAGGCGGAGCAGCCGATCCTGTTCGTCATACTTCCGGCCAAGACTGCGGTGCAGTGCAACGTAGCGGGAAATGTGCGTGTTCAGCATGACGGTTCTCCTGGCCATGGCTGGGCGATCTTCATGAGCATCGGCAGATCGACCTTGGCGTAGATGGCGGTGGTCTCGGGTGAGCTGTGGCGCAGGATGGTCCCGACGGACTCCAGCCCCGCGCCTGCGCGCAGCAAGTTGGTGGCAAGCGAATGCCGGAAGATGTGCGATCCGGTCGGCACGCCCTGGATCCCGCCGCGTTCACGCGTGCGCGCAACTATGCCGGCAATCTCGGCGGACGAACGGAATGGCCGGAACGGGGCTTGCGCGCGTACGAACAAGTGCGGATCGGCGGCCTTGGGACGGGCCGTGGCAATGTAGTCCAGGATCGCGTCGCCAACATCCTGGGGTAACGGCAGCCGGTCTGGCCGTCTGGTCTTGCCCTTGACCGTCAGATGACCGGACCGCCAGTCGATGTCTTCGAGGTGCATATCCTGAATATCGCCGGCACGCAGGCCGAGCCTGGCGAGCAGAAGAATGATGGCCTTGTCCCGAACTTCCACTGGGCGGCCTGTCGGACAGGCGTCGATGATCTGCTCGACCGTTGCCGGGTCGACGTGGCGGGGCAGCGTCGACAGGCGGTATCGCTGGACCGAAGGGATCGCGTGCAACAGTGCCGGTCGACACTCGCCTTGCCCAATCAAAAAGCGGATGTAGCTCCGCATGATCGTGACGATCAGCGAGACGGATCCCGGCGTCTCCTTGCTTCGTCGTTCAAACGCCCGCCTGAGCGCCGCCGCATCCCATTGCGAAGGCTCGCCCAGCATGGGCATGAGCCGACGAATGTCGGCCCGGTAGCGGCGGATCGTCTCTTCGGTGGCGCCGCGATGTTGCCGAAGCCAGGCAAGGTAAGCCGCCATGTGCGGGTCAGCATCCGCCACCGGTTCGACTGGTGGGATGGCACCCTGCCGCCGCAGAAACTCGACGAAGTGCCGAGCGCACCGCCGTCGACGCTTCGCACCTGATGCAACGAGCTTGCCTCGCTTGCGCCAGACCGGACAGCGACAAACATGCGCGCCGTACTGGTCGATGATCGTGTCGTCGATATCGGCCCACCGCCGCCGCACAATGCGAAGCCAGGCCGCGAAATGCTCGGCCTCGGATCGATAGGACTGGGCCGGTCCTTGCGCGAGTTGCAAGCGATCGATCCCATCGAAATAGTCGGCGAGGTACCGTGGCAGATCGTCCATCCCGTCGTCGACATCGACGTAGCCTTGATCTTCCAGGAAGCGGACGAAGCGCCTGACCCGCGCTGCAATGTCCGCCTTATAAACTGGCTGCTGCGCCGAATACCGGTGGCAACGGCACCGATGCTTCTCGAACCGCCGAACGGTCCGATCGTCGATCGTGCGGATCGCGATCCCGTGCAGTTCCATCCAATGCAGGAAATGACGGGCCGCAGCGCCAAACAGAACCGCACTGCCTGACCTCTCGTCGAGCGACAGAGAGGAGAGGAATGCGGTGAGTAGAGCGTCGTGACTGGGCGGGTCGTCGACCCGGAGCGGGGCCGCTCGAAACGGCAATGATGATCTTGATCGCATGTTGGTTCCTTCGACTTGTTGAGGTCGAGGGAACCGTAATTATCTGGAGTGAAATCATGGAAAACCGAAGGAAACCTGCGCCTCCTGCCGCCACGCTCGACATAAACTGCGACTGCAAAGAATA
>NZ_WRPO01000005.1 GCF_009746585.1 Novosphingobium aquimarinum | reverse complement strand
AATGACAATCCGGGTGTTGGCGACCCCCGCTCGGGCTACGCCCTCACGGCGCTCGCCAACACCCGGATCAAGTGGCCTGGTTTTACTCCGCCTAATGGACGACTTTTACTCCGCCGTTGACACGTGCCGCGATCCGCGCGCGGTATCACACAATTACTGGAGCCTCGCCGCGCATGACCAGTTCGTCGCCATCAGTCGGAACACCGCCCCGAGAAGACGATGTGATCGCGATGGAAGAGCGACACTTGGAGCAGGCCGCGCAACTGACCAAGGCCGTGGGCTGGCCGGCGCGCCTGGAGGATTGGCAAACCGCGTTCGAACTCGGGCGGGGCTTCGCGGTCGAACTGGACGGCGAATTGGTCGGAACTGCGATCTGGTGGCCTTACGGATCGACGCATGGTTCGACGGGGATGATCATCGTCGCCGACAGCGCCCAGCGTAGAGGCATCGGAGCGCGCTTGATGGAGCGGCTCCTGACTGACGCTGCGGGGCGCACGATCATCCTCAATTCGACCGTAGCGGGTAAGAAGCTTTACGAGCGGCTCGGCTTCAAGCCCTACGACCAGGTTCGTCAGCACCAAGCCGTCTTGGAAGCGGCGCCAGAAGCAGACGCATCGGTGCCGCTGCGCGATGTTACAACGCGGGACACGCCGGCCATCATCGCGCTCGACGAAGCCGCCGCAGGTATGCCCCGACCCGAAATGCTCGCCAAGGTCTTCAGCCAGTCCGAAAGCCTCGTTGTGGAACGAGATGGTTCGATCGCGGGATATGGCTGTGTGCGTCCGTGGGGGCGCGGCGTAGTGATCGGGCCGGTCATCGCGCAAGACGTGTCCGATGCCAAGGCGCTGATCGCCGCGCTGGCTTCTCGTCACGAGGGCGAGTTCGTCAGGATCGATGTGCCGAAAAGCAGTGGTTTGAGCGACTGGCTGGTAGAGATCGGCCTGCCGCAGACGGACGAGGTCGTGACGATGTCTCTTGGGCCCCCACCCCGCACTTCGAATGACGCGACGCTGTTCGCGCTGGCCAACCAGTCCTTCGGCTGACCGAACCGCCCCTCCTATCGAGATGCTGTCATGAACCAAGTCCAGACAATTGAAACCGATGCGAACAGTGTCGAGACGCTCGAGACGGCCAAGACGCCCGCGCTCGTGCTCGATCTTGCCAAGCTGGACCGCAACATCGCGCGGCTGCAAGATCGCCTCGATGGCTTCGACGTCACGTTCCGGCCTCATGTGAAGACCGGCAAGTCGCTGGAAGTCGGTAAACGCCTTTTCGCGGGCGGCACCGGACCGATCACGGTGTCAACACTGGCCGAAGCAGAGTATTTTGCCGAAGGCGGCTTTCGAGACATCACGTATGCCGTGGGCCTTTCACCCGACAAGTTCGCGCGCGCCAGGGCTCTGGTCGAGGATGGCGTCGCGCTTTCGGTGCTGATCGATTCGGTCGAGCAGGCGCGCGATCTGGTCGAGTTCGCGAGCGATGGGGGCGCGATGCCGGGTGTCCTCATCGAGATCGACTGCGATGGGCACCGAGGCGGACTGCTGCCCGATGACGTAACCATGGTCACGATCGCCGATATCCTGAAGGTAGGCGGCATCGATGTGCGCGGTGTGCTGACTCACGCGGGCGAGTCCTATGGCGCGCGCGGCGGCATCGGCCTGCCCGAGGCGGCCGAGGCAGAGCGGGCGGCGGCCGTCGCGGCGGCGGAGCTGCTGCGCGCGACCGGGCACGCCGCGCCGGTCGTCAGCGTCGGATCGACCCCCACGGCGCATTTCGCCCGCGATCTTACGGGCGTCACCGAGGTGCGGGCGGGCGTCTTCACCTTCTTCGACCTCGTCATGCACGGCATCGGGGTATGCGAGATCGACGACATCGCCTTGTCGGTCCTCGCGACCGTGATCGGCCATCGCCGCGAAAAAGGCTGGATTCTGACCGACGCCGGCTGGATGGCGATGTCGCGCGACCGGGGCACGCAAAAGCACCCGGTGGATCAGGGCTACGGCTTGGTGTGCGACATTGACGGCAAGCCCTTCGACGATCTGATCGTCGAAGACGCCAGTCAGGAGCACGGCATTATCAAGGCTCGTCCGGGAAGCGACGCCGCCATCCCCGATCTGCCGATCGGCACACGCGTCCGCATTCTGCCGAACCACGCCTGCGCCACCGGGGCACAGCATGATGCCTACTACGTGATCGAAGGCGATGGTCACGCGATCCGCGCCGTCTGGCCGCGTCTGCGGGGATGGTGAGCATGGCGCCGACTCATCCGACCGGCCGTAGTCAGGCCAGGAGGGATTCGAGATGACGCACGACCTCGACACCCTGCTGGGGACCGTTTCGGCGCGGCTCGATTGCGCTTACCTCAATGGTGGCTGGACTCCCCTCGCCGCCGGCGAAGCGCTCGCGGTCGTCAATCCAACGACTGGCCATGTTCTTACCGAGGTGCGGGCGGGCACTCGTACCGATCTTGATCGCGCCGTCGCGGCGGCCCGTAGCGCCTTCGCATCATTTTCGACCTCCCCAGTGGCCGATCGCCTCGCTTTGGTCGAGCGGATCCATGACCTCATTCTCGAACGGTCCGAAGCGCTGGCGCGCGTGCTCACGCTCGAAATGGGAGCCACCATCACCCACGCTCGCGCCGCGCATGTCCCGCTGGCGGCGGCGCATGTGAAAGCGGCCGCCGATGTGCTGCGCGATTACGATTTCCTCACGATGAGAGGCAGCACCGCGATCGTGCGCGAGCCGATCGGGGTGTGCGCCCTTATCACGCCCTGGAACTGGCCGCTCTACCAGATGACCGCCAAGATCGCACCGGCGCTGGCCGCCGGGTGCACGGTCGTGCTCAAGCCTAGCGAGCTATCTCCGCTCAGCGCGATGATGCTGGCGCAGATCATTCACGATGCCGGCGCGCCGGCGGGCGTGTTCAATCTGGTGAACGGGACCGGCCCCGAAGTTGGCACCGCGATGGCCGAACACCCCGAGGTCGACATGATTTCGATCACGGGCTCGAACCGCGCCGGTGTGCTGGTCGCGCAGGCGGCCGCGCCCACCGTCAAGCGCGTGACGCAGGAACTGGGTGGCAAGTCCCCCAACGTGTTGCTGCCCGACTGCGACCTGGAAGCCGCCGTTCCGCCGGGGGTTATGTCGGCCTTCCGGAACGTCGGCCAGTCGTGCAGCGCCCCAACCCGCATGATCGTGCCACGCGCTCGGCTCGCCGAAGTCGAGGCGATCGCGCGTCGGACCGTGGACGCCATCATCGTCGGCGATCCGGGTGAAGACGCTACGGTGATGGGGCCCATCGCCAACCAGGCGCAGTTCAAGCGGGTCCAGGCGATGATCGCGGCGGGCGTAGAGGACGGCGCAAAGCTGGTCTGCGGCGGACCAGGCCAGCCCGAGGGGCTCGACCACGGCTTCTTCGTGAAGCCCACGGTGTTTTCCGAAGTCACCAGCGACATGCGCATCGCCGTTGAAGAGATTTTCGGCCCCGTACTCGCAATCCTGCCTTACGACGATGTCGATGAGGCGGTGGCCATCGCCAATGACACCGTGTTCGGGCTCGGCGGCCATGTTCAGGGCGCCGATCTCGAACAGGCGCGCGCCGTGGCGCGCCGGATCCGCACCGGACAAGTCCATATCAACTACCCGCAATGGGACGCGCACGCCCCGTTCGGTGGCTACAAACGTTCGGGCAATGGCCGCGAATACGGGCTGTTCGGCTTCGAGGAATACCTGGAAGTCAAAGCCATCCTCGGGTTCGCCTGACCCTTCCCGCTCATTGGAGACCCCGCCCCATGCCCGCGCCCTTGCAGTTCATCAAATCCACCCCGCAGCTGCCCGCCGAGGCCGACGTCGTCATCATCGGTGGCGGCATCATCGGCGTTTTCACGGGATTTTATCTGGCCAAGCGCGGGCTCAAGGTCGCCGTCCTGGAAAAGGGGGTGATCTCGGGCGAGCAGTCGAGCCGCAACTGGGGCTGGTGCCGGCAGCAAAACCGCGATTCCCGCGAATTGCCGCTGGCGACCAAGGCGCTCGATCTGTGGGAGCAGTTCGGCATCGAATCCGGCGAGGATACGGGCTTCCGTCGCTGCGGCCTGTTCTACGTCAGCAACGACCAGGAAGAGATCGATACCTGGGCGCGCTGGGGCGAATATGCTCGCTCGGTCAACGTCAAGACCCGCATGCTGACCAGTCAAGAAGCGACCGAACACGGCGCTTTTACGGGTCAGCCCTGGAAGGGCGGCGTGCATTCGCAGAATGACGGCATCGCCGACCCGGGCCTTGCGGTTCCGGCGGCGGCGAAAGCGCTGATGGCGCTGGGCGGCACGGTCCATCAGGCCTGCGCCGCGCGCGGGCTCGAGACGACCGGCGGCGCGGTGAGCGGCGTCATCACCGAGCGCGGCACGATCCGCACCAAGACCGTCATTCACGCGGGCGGTGCCTGGGCTTCGTCGTTCTGTCGCCAGCTGGGGATCGTTTTCCCGCAAGCCACGGTGCGGCAGACGATCCTGGGTGTCGGCACCGGCGCGCTCAGCCTGCCCGACGCCTTCTACAGCAAATCCCTCTCGATCACCCGCAGAGGCGAAGGCACGCACACGCTGGCGATCAGCGGACGTGCCAAAGTCGATCCCACCCCGCAGTTCCTCAAGTTCCAGCGCCAGTTCATTCCGATGTTCCGGCGGCGCTGGAAGAGTACCTCGCCGGGCGGTCTGCAGGCCTTCAAGGCCGGCCACGAAACGCTCAAGCGCTGGCGCCTCGATCGGCGGACGCCGATGGAAGCGATGCGCATTCTCGACCCCCGGCCGGACGCCAAGACGGTGCGTATGACGCTTGAAAAGGCCGCCGAGCTGATCCCCGCTCTGGGATCGGTGCCGATGGTCGCGAGCTGGGCCGGATTTGTCGACAGCACGCCCGACGGCGTACCGGTCATTGGCGGCGTTCCCGCGCTTCCGGGCCTGATCCTGGCGGCCGGCTTCAGCGGGCACGGCTTCGGCATCGGCCCGGGCGCGGCACATCTCGTCGCCGATATCGTGACCGGCGACGATCCGATCGTCGATCCGCGACCGTACCGGCTGGAGCGCTTCATGCCGGGGGCGGCCATCGAAGTTTCGGATTTCTGACGAGGAGCAGTAAACGAAGGGGCAGCACGGTGCGCGAGCGAGACGAGACGCATTCCGCAAGATGTTTCAAAAGCACTCGCAAGGCGGCACCTTATGCTTCCGATAGCGGCGTAGCAGTCAAACGTCCCGCCATCTTCAGAAACGACATGAATCTTGCGAACGGAGCGGACCGATGGTGACAGAAATTAAGAGCAAAGTGACCATGCGGCGCATGACGGCCGAGGATCTCGAACAGGCTCTTTCGCTGTCTCTTGAGCAGAAGTGGCCGCATCGCCGCGAAGACTGGGAAATGCTGTTCGATCTCGGTTTCGGTTATGTTGCGGAACAAGATGGCGAAGTCGTCGGCACGGCAATGACGTGGCTTTATGGAGACGACGCCGCGACGCTTGGCAACGTCATCGTGACGCAGCGATGCCAGGGCAAGGGCATCGGCCGCAGCCTGATGGAACTCGTGCTCAAGGATCTGGATAACCGCACTGTCTTTCTTCACGCGACCGAACAGGGAATGCCGCTCAGTCACCAGCTCGGTTTCGTGCAGGACAGGATTGTCCATCAGCATCAGGGTGCCGCTTTCTCCGTCCCGATCGCCGAGTTGATCCCCGATGAGCGGGTGCGCCCGGTTGGCCGGAAGGATGCGCCGGTTCTGGAGGATCTGGCTAGAGCGTCGAGCGGCATAGACAGAAGCGCCCTGCTCGGGGCTCTGATGGAAAACGCGAAAGCGGTCATCCTCACACGCGATCACGAGCCCGTCGGGTTTTCTCTCCTGCGCCGGTTCGGCCGGGGTCATGTCATCGGCCCGACCATCGCGCCCGATCTTGGCGGCGCGAAGGCGCTGATCGCACACTGGCTGGGCTCGAAGAGCGGGATGTTCTGCCGCCTGGACGTGCCGGAAATGAGCGGCCTGTCGGACTGGCTCGAAGAACTCGGACTGCCGCAAGTCACACACGTTGTGCGCATGCGGCGCGGTGAGCCAAAGCAAAGCAGTTCCCCCATCAAGACGTTTTCTCTCGCGACGCAGGCCCTTGGATGACCCTTTCCCTTAGCAATTCCTCACTGTTCACGACCCAGGCGTTCATCGGCGGCGAATGGGTCGACGCCCGATCCGGCGCGACCATGGATGTCGATAATCCCGCCACCGGCGAGGTAATCGGAACGATCCCTGATTGCGGTGAAGAGGATACCCAAGCCGCCGTCGACGCCGCCAAGGCCGCGTGGCCGGCATGGCGGGAGAAGACCGCCGGTGAGCGCGCCGCGCTGCTGGAGCGCTGGTACGCGCTCGTCATGGACAATCTGGTGGATCTGGCCCGGATCATGACCGCCGAACAGGGCAAGCCCACGGCGGAAGCGCAAGGCGAAATCCGTTACGCCGCAAGCTTCATCAAATGGTTTGCCGAGGAAGGCCGTCGCATCGACGGCAGCATCATTCCCGCGCCCGAAGCCAATCGCCGCATCCTCTTGCTGAAAGAGCCCGTCGGCGTTTCGGCTGCAATCACGCCGTGGAATTTTCCGGCAGCGATGATCACCCGCAAGTGCGCCCCGGCGCTGGCTGCCGGTTGCCCGGTGGTGGTCAAGCCGTCCGAACTGACCCCTTACACCGCGCTCGCGCTGATCAAGCTGGCGGACGAGGCCGGCATTCCCAAAGGCGTGATCAATATCGTGACCGGACAAGCCGCGCCGATAGGCAAAGTACTGACTGGCAGCGAAGTTGTTCGCAAGCTTTCCTTCACTGGCTCAACTCGCGTCGGCGCACTGCTGATGGAACAAAGCTCGGCCACCATCAAACGCCTGAGCCTGGAGCTCGGCGGCAACGCGCCGTTGATCGTGTTCGACGATGCCGACCTCGATCTCGCGGTCGAAGCGACGATGGCGAGCAAGTTCCGCAATGCGGGCCAAACGTGCGTCTGCGCCAATCGTATCCTGGTTCAGAGCGGTGTCTACGACGCCTTCGCGGATAAGCTGGCCAAAGCAGTGTCGGCACTGAAAGTCGCGCCTGGCGACCAGGACGGCTCCACCATCGGCCCGCTGATCAACCGGGCCGCGGCCGAAAAGGCCAAGGCCCATGTCGAGGATGCGCTCGCCGGCGGCGCAACGATCTTCGCAAGCGCGCCCGAAGGTGCGAGCGGCGAGCGCTTCTTCAATCCCGTCGTCCTCAAGAACGCCAATCGCGACATGCTGCTGGCGCGCGAAGAAACTTTTGGTCCGGTCGCCCCCCTCTTCCGCTTCGAGGAAGAAGCCGAAGCGATCGAACTGGCCAATGACACCAGCTTTGGCCTGGCCTCGTATTTCTACACCGAGAATCTGCACCGGTCCTTTCGGGTCGCGGAAAGACTGGAAGCAGGCATGGTGATCCTCAACACCGGCGGCATGGCGATGGAAATGGCCCCGTTCGGCGGCATTAAACAATCGGGCCTCGGCCGCGAGGGCGCGCATGCCGGGATCGAGGAATACACCGAGACCAAGGCGTTCCACATCGGCGGCCTGAAACTCTAAGCCCGATCTGTCCCCAAAGCGCCCGAGCGCTGACCTGAAAGTGTTTCGAAAATGACCCGCACGCACCGCATTTCCGTGATTCCCGGCGACGGCATCGGTAAGGAAGTCATGCCCGAGGGAATCCGCGTGCTGGAGCGGGCCGCCAGCCTTTACGACTTCACGCTGGAGCAAACCTGGCACGACTTCGCGTCTTGCGATTACTACGCCAAGCATGGGCAGATGATGCCGGACGATTGGAAGGATCAGATCGGCGCCCCCGATGCGATCTTCTTCGGCGCGGTGGGCTGGCCGGACACGGTTCCCGATCACATCTCGCTGTGGCAATCGATCCTTCAGTTCCGGCGGGAATACGATCAGTACGTCAATCTGCGCCCCGTGCGATTGATGCCGGGCGTCCCCTGCCCGCTCGCCGGTCGCGAGCCCGGCGATATCGATTTCTGGGTCGTGCGCGAGAATACGGAAGGCGAATACAGCTCGGTCGGCGGCAAGATGTTTGCCGGGACTGAACGCGAAGTCGTGATCCAGGAAACGGTAATGACGCGCCATGGCACGGACCGGGTGCTGCGCTTCGCGTTCGACCTCGCGGCCAAGCGGGATCGCAAGCACGTCACGTCGGCCACGAAGTCCAATGGCATTGCCATCACCATGCCCTGGTGGGACGAGCGCGTTGAGGAGATGGCGCGCAATTATCCCTCGGTTACACACGACAAGTATCACATCGACATCCTGACGGCGCAGTTCGTGCTCAATCCCGACCGCTTCGATGTCGTCGTGGCTTCGAACCTGTTTGGCGACATCCTGAGCGATCTGGGCCCCGCCTGCACCGGCACGATCGGTGTCGCGCCGTCGGCCAACATCAATCCCGAGGGCAACACGCCCTCGCTGTTCGAGCCGGTCCACGGTTCGGCACCGGACATCGCCGGGAAAGGCATCGCCAATCCGATCGGTCAGATCTGGTCTGCCTCGATGATGCTCGAACACTTGGGCGAAGCTGAGGCCGCCGCCGCGATCATGCGCGCGATCGAGACGGTTTTGACCGAGCCCGCCTTGCGCACCGCCGACTTGCGCGGTCAGGCCAATACGGTCGCATGCGGCAAGGCGATCGCTGAAGCTTTGCAATAGGGAAACGCGGGGCGGCATAATATGCCGTCACGACCCTTAGAAAACTGTCGGCCTTCGCTCGAACCGCCCGAATTGGGCACTTCCTCCGCCTTGCGAGGCTAGCCTGATCCCAGGCCCCATGGCGCGAGATTTCGAAATGACGCTGACTTCGAACCGGTCCTTGATTGACATCGACCGTGACCACCTGATCCACCCCGTAACCTCGTTCCGGGGACACGAGGTGCGGGGCGCGACCTTGCTGGAAAGCGGCAAGGGGATGTGGCTCAAGGACATGGACGGCAACGAACTGCTCGACGCATTCGCCGGGCTGTGGTGCGTCAATGTCGGCTATGGGCAAGAGACCATCGCCGAGGTCGCGGCCGAACAAATGCGCCGCCTACCTTACGCGACTGGCTATTTCTCCTTCGGTTCCGAACCGGCGGTGCGGCTGTCGCAGAAGCTGGTGGAGCTAAGCCCGCAAGGGCTCGATCACGTCTATTTCACGCTTGGCGGATCCGACGCGGTGGACTCGGCGATCCGCTATATCGTGCATTATTACAACGCGATCGGCCGCCCGGATAAGAAGCAATTCCTCTCGCTTGAGCGTGGGTATCATGGATCGAGCTCGAACGGTGCGGGGCTGACGGCGCTTCCCAATTTCCATCGCCTTTTCGATCTTCCGCGTCCTTGGCAGCATTATCTGCCTTCGCCCTATCCCTATCGCAGCGAGTTGAGCGGCGACGACGCGATCATTGCCCATTCGGTCCAGCAATTGCGCGAAAAGGTTGCCCAGCTTGGCGCCGGCAACGTCGCGGCCTTCTTCTGTGAGCCGGTACAGGGGTCGGGCGGCGTTATCGTGCCCCCCAAGGGTTGGCTCAAGGCCATGCGCGATACCTGCACCCAGCTCGATATTCTATTCGTGACCGACGAAGTCATCACTGGCTTCGGCCGCACCGGCCCGATGTTCGCGTGTGATGCTGAAGACGTTGCGCCCGACATCATGACGCTCGCCAAGGGGCTCACCTCGGGATACGCGCCGATGGGCGCGGTGCTCCTGTCGGACCGGATTTACCAAGGCATCGCCGATGGGGCCCCGCCCGAGATGGCGGTGGGCCACGGATTCACCTATTCAGGCCATCCGGTCAGCGCGGCGGTCGGCCTCGAAGTGCTTCGACTCTATACCGACGGCGGCATACTGGCCAATGGCGCGCGCGTCGCGGCGCGGTTCGAGGCGGGATTGCAAAGGCTCGCCGACCATCCGCTGGTGGGCGACACGCGCGGGCGGGGCTTGCTCGGCGCGATCGAACTGGTGTCGAACAAGTCCACCAAGGCGCGCTTCGATCCCAGTTTGAAGCTGCCCGACCGTCTCTTTGCCCAAGGGTACAGGAACGGCGTGATATTCCGGGCTTTTCCGGATAACATCATCGGCCTCGCGCCTGCCTTATGCGCTAGCGACGAGGAGATGGACCAGATTTTTGATCGCATTAAGGTAACGCTCGATAACCTTCTCGAGGAAGCCGACGTCCGCGCGGCCTTGGAGACGACATAAAAGAAAGGGCGACGCACATGCTGGCTGGGCCAAAACTCGACAGGATCGATCTGAAGATCCTGACACAGCTTCAGCAATCGGGCCGTATTACGAACGTGGAACTAGCCGATGCGGTCGGACTCTCGCCGAGCCCGTGTCTCGCGCGCGTGAAACGCCTGGAAAAGGCCGGCTACATCACAGGGTATGGCGCGCATGTGAATATGCGCAAATTGGGCGAATTCCTGACCGTCTTCACCGAAGTGACTCTGAGCGAACACCGCTCGGGCGACTTTTCACGGTTCGAGACGCGGATCCGCAAGCTCGACGAAATCGTGGAATGCCATCTGGTCAGTGGCGGCTACGACTATCTTTTGAAATTCGTTGCGCGCGGCGTGGGGCACTATCATTCGATCATCGAGGATATGCTGGAAAGCGACTACGGGATCGAAAAATACTTCAGCTACATCGTGATCAAATCGCCCTTCATCAAACACCACTATCCCCTGCAACACCTGTTCGGTGAACAGCGATGAATGCCATCGACGATCTGCTCGAGCCGCTGATCGATTTGCGGCGCGATATTCATGCGCACCCCGAACTCGCCTTTCGCGAACAGCGCACTGCGGCGCGGATCGCGGAGGAGCTGCGCGGCTTGGGTCTGGAGGTCCACGAAGGCATCGGCCAGACCGGCGTGGTGGGCGTCCTGCGAAATGGCACATCGGATCGCAGCATCGGACTGAGGGCGGACATGGACGCCTTGCCGATCCAGGAACAGACCAACCTTCCCTACGCCAGCAGGACCGAGAACGTGTTTCACGGCTGCGGGCATGACGGCCATGTCGCCATGCTGCTTGGCGCCGCGCAGCATCTCGTCCGAACCCGTAATTTCGACGGCACCGTGCACTTCTTCTTCCAACCCGCCGAGGAAGGCCACGGTGGCGCGCGCGAAATGGTGAACGAAGGGCTGTTCGAACGCTTTCCTTGCGATCGCGTCTTCGCCTTGCACAACTGGCCCGATCTGCCCGCCGGCACGATCGCCACCCGCCCCGGGCCAATCATGGGCGCGGCGGACAAGTTCGCGATCACGCTGCGCGGCAGCGGTGGGCATGCCGCCCTGCCCCACGACACGCCTGATGCGATCCTGGCGTCGGCCGCGCTGGTGCAGCAGCTGAACAGCATCGTGTCGCGCCGCATTCCGGCCACCGCATCTGCGGTGCTTTCGATCACGCAGATACACGGCGGCCACACGCACAACGTCCTGCCCGCCGAGGTCGCGGTGCACGGCACCGTGCGCACGTTCGACCCGCAAGTGCAGGACGTAATCGAAGCGGCGATCCGCTCGGTCGCGGCAGGCGTCGGGCTTGCCCATGAGCTGGCCGTCGACGTCGAGTACGACCGCTATTACCCGGCAACGATCAATGACGCGGATGCGGCCAGCGAAGCGCTGGCGGCGGCCGCCACGATCGGCGATGCGCAGCTCGCGGCGGAGCCTGCTTTCACCTCGGAAGATTTCTCGTTCATGCTTCAGGCGTGCCCCGGCGCCTATATCTGGCTCGGCCAGGCAGGCCCGAATGGCTCGGCGCCGCTGCACAATCCGCATTACGATTTCAACGACGATGTCCTGGGGCTTGGCGTGCGCCTTCACGTCGCGCTGGCCGAACGGCACCTTGCCGTCGCGGACGAAACGCGCATCTGACCAGTCGCCAGACGCGCGCGCGGGCGTGTGTCAAATGGCGGCAATGTTCAGCGGAGAACCGTCGACAAGGCGCGACAAGCGGAACGGCGTCGGATCCACGCAAGGCTCGTCATCGCGCAGCAGTTGCGCCGATAGATAGCCGATGCCCGGCCCCATGCCGAAGCCATGCCCCGAACACCCGGCCGCGAGCACCAGCCCGCTGACCTGATCGACCTTCGAGATGACCGGCACCGCATCGGGCGTGCAATCGACCAACGAGCCCCAGGCCCCGACGATGCCGACGCCGCGTAATTGCGGAAAAGTCTTCTGCACGTTTTGCTGGATACGACGCACCAGCCACTGCTGCGGCTTGGGATCGAGCACCCGGTTGCGTTCATAGATGCCGTTGTCGATTTTCAGCCAGGACCCAAGCGATTCCGGCCCCGAAGTGAACGAAGCACCGACGGCGATCCGCACGTTCTTCAGCCGTTTTTGGAACTGCGGCAGGAACTCGCGCGAGTAGCGCAGGCCCTGCGGCGTGATGTCGATGGTCGCCTTGCCGCTGATCGCCATCGTGTAGCTGCCGTCGAGCCGGCGGGTAATGGTAAAGTCCGGCGAATAAAGACAGTTGCCGAGATCCATCGTGGGTACTGTGCGAACCGCGGTTTGGCGGACGCCGGCCTGCGGAAAGCTGATCTGGTGCGCGCGCAGGAAGCGGGCCGCCCAGGCGCCTGCGCAGACCAGCACGGCACTGGCCTTTATGAGGCCCTTCTCGGTGTGAACGCCGGTCACCCGACCATTGCTGATGTCGAGTTCTCTTGCCGCGCAGTGCTGGTGAATGGTCGCGCCGAGCGCCTGCGCACCCGAAGCCAGGGCCGGTGCCGCCAGCGCGGGTTCGGCCTTGCCATCGCCAGCGGAGTGCACCCCGCCGACCCACGTGCGGCCAGCCTCGGGGATATGTTCGGCGATCTCGGCTCTGGTCAGATTGCGCGTGTCCACGCCGAGTTCACGGCCCATCGGCCCCCAGCTGTCCCACTGCGCCATGACGGCGGGATTGTCCGTCGCGTAGAACTGTCCGCAGCGACGAAAGCCGAGGTCTTGCCCGATCTCGCCGGCAAGGCTGTCCCACAATGCCATCGACACGTGCGAGAGCGGCAGTTCGCGCGCATCGCGGTTCTGCTGCCGGCACCAGCCCCAGTTTCGGCTCGATTGTTCGCAGGAGATGTAGCCCTTCTCGACCAGCGCGACGGACACGCCCTGCTTCGCCAGGAAGTAGGCTGCCGCAGTGCCGATAATCCCGCCGCCGACGATGACTACGTCCGCGGCGCTGGGCACCCGCTCACTGCTGGCGATGCGATTGACTTCAGGCGACATAAGCTGGACCCCCCTCGCTCGGCACTACCGAAGTCTGGTCTATCGCATCGCGGTCACGACAGATTGTGCCAAAAGCGCTGCCATCGGGAGCGGATTGTCGCAAGTTTCGCGGGCCGACGGCGCTTCGCAGCAGGCGCTCAGAAACCGTCGGGATCGAACAACTCGTCCAGAGGATAGCCATTGCGAACGATCGGCGAGGCAAGGACGATATAGCTGGAATATTTGACGATTCCCACGTCGGCCTCCAACAGCGCTTCCATCACCCGATGATAGTGGCCCACGTTCTTGGCGACGAACTTGATCAGATAGTCATAGCCTCCGGTAACGTGATGGCATTCGACAATTTCCTTGTACCTACGCGCGGCATTCAGAAACGTCTCGAAGTTCGTCGTGCGATGGCCCGACAGCGTGATCTCGCTGAAGACAGTGAGATATTCGCCCAGTTTCCCCAGCGCGACGCGGGCACCGTAGGATTCGATGTAGCCCGCGCCTTCCAGGCGCTTCACGCGCGAAAGGCACGGGCTGGTCGAAAGCCCGACGGCCTCGGCCAGACCGACATTGGTGACGCGGCCGTGATCCTGCAGATAGGACAGGATCTTGAAGTCGATCCGATCGAGTTTTTCCATTGCCAATTCCCACGGCCGAGCGGTTGCAGGACCCGCGATGCCGTGCAACCGGCGGCGACTGCACCCGCATAAGGGTCATGCTCTTATAACCGGGATCGGTGAACGGCGCATCGCGCCGCAGGGTGTTCCGCCGGGACAATATTCTCTGGGCGCTGCCGACAACGGCACAACACATTTTACAGCCGCCCCTACCCTAGTGCCGACTTGATGAGAGGGCGTTAGGATGTTCAAACCCAAGTATATCAGCTTCGATTGCTATGGCACGATGATCAATTTCATCATGGGCCCCACGGCGCGCGAGATCTTCTCCGATCGCGTGAGCCCCGCGCAGATGAACGCCTTCATCGATTCCTTTCGTGCCTATCGCCTGGACGAAGTTCTTGGGGCCTTCAAACCGTTCTACGACGTCGTCGCCAACTCGGTCGAGCGGACGTGCCGCAAGCATGGTGTCGCCACCACCCCGCGCGATGCGCAGGCGCTCTACGACGCCGTCCCCACCTGGCAGCCGCATGCCGACGTGCCCGAGCCGCTCGGCCGGATCGCCAAGGAATTTCCGCTCGTCATCCTTTCGAACAGCATGACCGATCTCATCCCGCACAGCGCGCGCAACATCGGCGTGCCGTTCCACGCCGTGCTCACGGCCGAGGAAGCAGGCGCCTACAAGCCGCTGATGCGTCCGTTCGAATACATGCTGGATCATCTCGGCTGCACGCCGGAAGACATGATGCATGTGTCCTCGAGCCCGCGGTACGACCTCATGACCGCGCACGATCTCGGCTTCGGCGCCAAAGTCTTCGTCGACCGCGGTCACGAGCCTCCGACTGAGGCCTATGGCTTCACCCGGATCAAGGATTTCTCCGCGCTTCCGGGGCTTCTCGGTCTCTGAGCGACCAGGGGTGCGCGGCAGGGTCCTGCCCTGCCCCGTTCCCCATCCGCCCGAACACGAGAAGGATGCTTATGCTGGTCGAACCCACGCTGACGACGCCGCGCCCGGAACTTGGCGAAGGCGACGCTGAAGCCCTGGCGCGCGATATCTACGGGCTTGAACTGACCGCCTCGGCCCTGACGAGCGAGCGCGACCGCAATTTCAGGATGCTGGGCGCGGACGGCAGCGGCTTCGTCCTCAAGGTTTCCAACCCCGCCGAAGAGCGCGAGGTCGTCAACCTCCAGACGTGCGCGCTCGCCCATCTGGGCCGGGCCGATCCCGGGCTCGCGGTGCCGCGTCCCGTGGCCACTCTCCAAGGTGAGTACGAGACCACCATCACGCTCGGTGACGGGCGCACGTCAATCCTGCGCATGCTGACGTATCTGCCCGGATTGCCCCTCAGCCAATCGCCGAGGACATCCACCCAGCGCCGGGCGCTCGGGCAGACACTGGCGCGGATGGATCTTGCCTTCGCAGGGTTCGATCACCCCGCCGCCGACCACGAACTGCTGTGGAACGTGGCCGCCGCGCATCGTCTGAAGGGCATGATCGCCTATATCGAGGACGCCTCGCGGCGCGCCCTGATCGAACGCGGCATGGCCGAATACGAGCGCAATGCGCTGCCGAGGATCCCGGCCTTGCGCTCGCAAGTGATCCACAACGACTACAATCTCGGCAACGTGCTCGTCGATCCCGACCGTCCGGACGAAGTCGCGGCCATTATCGACTTTGGTGACGTCGTTCGCGGCCCGCTCGTCGGAGAACTCGCGACGGCTGCTGCTTATCAGCTCACCGATGCGGCCGATCCGCTCGCCAGCGCTGCCGAGATGATCGCCGGATACCATGGTGTCATTCCTCTGCTGGAAGAGGAACGCGCGATCCTTCTCGACCTCGTGAAAGCACGCCTGCTGATCACCGTGCTCATCACGGGATGGCGCGCCGAACGCTATCCCGAAAATCGCGACTACATCTTGCGCAACAACGGCCCCGCTTGGGCTGGGCTCGAACATCTCGACCGGTTCGCGCACGCCGACGCGTCGGCGCAACTTTTGCAATTCTGTTCATCAGGAGACGAGCCATGAGCCTAGTCGACCAGTCCTCCGTCAATGCCTTCATTCCCGGTCAGGTCGAACTCGACCCGCAGGATGCGAAGTTCATCGACCAGCGCACGCGCCTGCTCGGGCCAGCCTACCGCCTGATGTACCAAAAGCCGCTTCACTTCGTGAAAGGCGAAGGCCCCTGGCTGATCGATCCGTCGGGCCGCAAGTACCTGGACGCGTACAACAACGTCGCCTCGCTCGGTCACTGCCATCCCGACGTGGTCGAGGCGATCAGCCGGCAGGCGGCAACGCTGTGCACCAACACGCGCTATCTGCACGAGACGATCCTCGAGCTTGCCGACGGCCTGCTTTCGACTGTCGGCGGAGACCTATCGCACCTCATGCTGACCTGCTCGGGCAGCGAGGCAAACGACCTTGCCTATCGCATCGCGCAGATCCGCACGGGCGGCACCGGTGTCATCATCACCGAGACGGCCTAT
Organism: Novosphingobium aquimarinum; assembly: GCF_009746585.1. Classification (GTDB taxonomy): domain Bacteria; phylum Pseudomonadota; class Alphaproteobacteria; order Sphingomonadales; family Sphingomonadaceae; genus Novosphingobium; species Novosphingobium aquimarinum. The sequence continues at coordinate 266,476 of NZ_WRPO01000005.1, read as the reverse complement.
CACGGCATCACCGATGCCGTATCGAAGTTCTCGCCCACGCTTGGCCACGCGGTTCCGCTGGGCGCGCATGTCCGCACCGTGCCGGCACCCGCCGCCTACCGCAGCGGCCCGAACGTGGCGGAGCGGTTCAAGCGTGATGTCGAGAAGGCGATCGCGGACTTGCTGCGCCACGGCATCAAGCCCGCGATGATGATCGTCGATTCGATTTTCACCAGCGACGGGATCCTGCCCGAAGAGCCGGGCTTCCTGAAGGGCGCCGTCGAAGCGATCCACGAGGCGGGCGGCATCTTCGTGGCAGACGAAGTGCAACCGGGTTTCGGTCGCACCGGCGAAAACATGTGGGGCTTCCAGCGCCACGGCATCGACCCCGACATCGTTACGCTGGGCAAACCAATGGGCAACGGGCAACCCATTGCCGGTCTGTTGACTCGCCATGACGTCGTCGAGAAGTTCGGCGAAAACTCGCGGTACTTCAACACGTTCGCGGGCAACGCGGTCTCCTGCGCCGCGGCGGTTGCGGTGCTCAAGGTGATCAAGCGTGATGGCATCATGGACAACGCGCGAGATGTCGGCGGCTACCTCCTGGAGCAGGTCGAGGGGTTGCGCGACCGTCACGAAGGCCTCGGCCACGTTCGAGGGGCGGGCATGTTCGTCGCGGCAGACATCGTCACCGACCGCGAAACCGCTGCGCCCGACAAGGCGCGCACCACGCATGTCGTCAACACGATGCGCGAGAACGGCGTCCTCATCAGCGCCTGCGGTGAGGATCAGAACATCCTCAAGATCCGCCCGCCGCTGATCTTCTCGCGCGAGAACGTCGATCTGTTCGTCGAAGTCCTCGACAAGGCGCTCGCGGAGTAACCCTGCTGCGGCGGGCCTCCTCGCGTTCAGGGCGCGATCAGGCCCGCCCAGTCATATCGTGCCAGTTGCTCGCTCACGAGCGACAAGCGGCACGACATGCTGCCTGTCGAGGCAAAAACCGCATCGCCTTGGCCGTACGGCAGCCAACTCGGCGTTATGTGGGCCTTGCGCAGGGGGTAGGATGCTGGCGGGTTCGAAGCAGGCGGAAAGGATGGCAGGGAGCATGAGCGACGGTCGTTCCGGGCGAATCGAGATTCTCCACGGGCCCGAAATCCGGGCGGCGCGAGGCTCATGAGCGAAACCTGGCCTTCGCTTTCACGACGCAACCTGATCGGGACGGGACTGGTTGGCGCCAGCGCGCTCGCTCTTGGCGGTTGCGGATCGGGCGGGACGAGCAGACCCCGGCAGGGCGGCACCATCCGGCTCGCGGCGCATGCGGCATCGACATCGGACACGCTCGACCCGGCCAAGGGCGGGACCGCGCTCGATTACGTGCGGCAGTTCATGCTCTACAACGGTCTGACGTGTATCGAGGACGCCTCGCTGCAGCCGCGCCTGTCGCTGGCGCAGTCGCTCGATAGCGACGATCTCATCACCTGGCATGTCGATCTGAAGCGTGGGATCCGCTTCCACGACGGAAGCGAACTGACGTCCGAGGACGTGGTGTTCTCGCTCATGCGGCACAAGGATCCGGCGGTCGGATCGAAGGTCTCGACGCTGCTCGATCAATTCGTCAGCGCAAAAACCGATGGACGCTATGGCGTTACGATCGTGCTGAATTTGCCCAACGCCGACGTGCCCAACCTGCTTGCCATGTCGCACATGCTGATCGTCAAGGCCGGGCAGGCCCACCCCGACGGCAATGGCACCGGCCCGTTCCGTCTGGTCGATTTCAAGCCGAGCGTGCGCACACTGGTCAAGCGTAACCCGGAATACTGGATCCCGGACCGGCCGAAACTGGATCGCATCGAACTCATCGCGATCCCGGACGAAACGAGCCGCGTGAACGCTCTGCTCTCGGGCGACGTGCACATGATCAATGCGGTCAGTCCACGCTCGGTGAGCCGGATCGAGGCGAGCCCCGCGGTTCGCGCGGTCGTGACGCGGTCGTCGCTCTACACCAATCTCATCATGAGCCAGGACAGCCTGCCCACGGGCAATCCCGACTTCGTGCAGGCGGTCAAGCTGATGCTGGACCGGCCCCTGATGAACCGGGCCATCTTCCGCGACTTCGCAACCATCGCCAACGACCAGCCGATCGCGCCCTTCCAACCATACTATAATCCCGACGTTGCTCAGACCACGCTCGATCTCGACAAGGCCCGCTGGCACGTGCGGCGCGCAGGTCTGACCGGGGTGCGCCTGCCGCTGTACTGCTCGACGGCGGCGGAAGGATCGGTGGACATGGCCTCGATCCTTCAGGAATTCGGTTCGCAAGCCGGGCTGAACTTCGCGGTCAACCGGATGCCGGCCGACGGCTATTATTCGACGCACTGGATGCGCCACCCGATGACCTTCGGTAACTGCAACCCAAGACCGACAGCCGACCTCATCTTCAGCCAGTTCTTCGCGTCCGATGCCAACTGGAACGAGAGCGGCTGGCACAACGAACGTTTCGACAAGCTGCTGATCGAAGCGCGCGGCACTCGCGACGAAGCGCTGCGCGGACAGATGTACGGCGAGATGCAGCGGATCGTGCACGACAAATGCGGGATCGGCATCCCCGTCTTCATCAGCCTGATCGACGGCTACGATCGCCGGCTGAAGGGCATCGAGGCCGTGCCGCTGGGCGGGTACATGGGGTATCGCTTCGGCGAATACGCCTGGTGGGACGAAGACGCCTGATCCTTCGGGATCAGCGCTTTAGCCCATCGTCATCGGCGAGAGCATTCCCAGAACGGCGACCAGACCGATCACCGCGATACCCAGAGCAAACTCGCTGGCCAGGCTCTTGCGAAGCGCAGCCAGCACTACTTCGAGATCAGTGGGATCGGCCTCGGTTCGGATCTGCGTCGGGGATTGGGTCGCCTGCCTGCGCCCCAGCATGGCGTTGTGCGCGCCAAAGCTCATCATCGCCAGGACCAGCCCCACTTTCAACGCCAGGAGTATGCCGTAGGCGGTCGGCAGCACTTGCGGCGCGTTTGCCAGACCGAAAATGAGCTGCGCGTTGACGATCCCCGTCAGCGCGACCGCCCCAACCAGCACGACACCGAGCGGAGCGAACCCGTGCATGACGGAGAGCAATGCGGCCGGCGCGAACGGCGCACCTGGCCGGCGCGCGCGGCGAGTCAGCGTCCAGAACCAGCCGATCGCGCCCATCCACAATCCCGCAGCGATCAGATGCCCGCCGTTGTTCATGCGATGCGCGAGCCCGAGTGCGCCCTCGGTCGCCGCGGCGTGACCGCTCCAGCCGAGCGTCAGCAGGGCGCCGGCGTAGCAAAGGGCGGCAATCCCGCGCCGTGATGCGAGCAAGGCGATCAGTCCGGCGAGCAGCAAGGCCAGCCGGATCAGGAACGCCCATCCCAGCGACGTGCCCAGCACCATCGCTTCCACGATCGCGCGATCGAGATCGCCGATCGGCGTCCCCATCATCGCGGCGATCGAAGACAATTGCAGCGCCGTCGAAATCAGCGGCGCCGCAACGGCAGCGACGATCCAGCCGGCGGGCCTTTGCCCCAAGCCGGCCCAAGCCGTACCGCGAAAGCCGATGACGCGATACGCCGTCGCCCCGAAGAGGCCGAGCAGCACTGCGTAGTGCAGGAAGCGCAGCGCTGCGTCAGCCATCTTCGTGGTCTTCGCTTAGCTGACGACGAAGTGGGTAACGCCATTCATGCGATGGCCGTCCGCCCCGGCCGCCTGCCAGCGCACTTCGTAAGTGCCGGCCCGGAGGGGCTGCTTCAGCTTGAGCGTCATCGTGCGGTTGCTGTTCGACCAGGTCGTGGTGAAATTGCGGATCGCCATTTCGCCGTGATTGGGCATGCCCGGCATCGCAGTCATGACGAGGCTGGCTGCGACCGTGGGAGGCAGGAGCGCTTCGCTGAAGTTGAGCGTGACCACTTTCGTCTTGCCGACGGTCGCGCCTTCGGCGGGAGTAGACGATACGACTTTGGTGTGCGCCTCTGCGGCAATGGGAAGTGCGATAGGCGCGGCAAACGCGGCGGCGAGGCTAATAAGGGGCAAAAGCTTCATCAGTCATTCCTTCCAGTCAAAACAGGGGACTCAAAACCAAAATCTGACGCCGACGACGTAATTCGTGACGCTCGTGTCCTCGCCATCGGCCCGGCGGTAATCGGCGCTGCGGCCCACCGCCCAGCTCTGTTCGACGCCGAGATAAGGAGCGAATTCGCGGGCGATCTGGTAGCGCAGCCGCAAGCCGGCCTCGATCGTGCTGAGGCCGGAGCCGATGCCGAGTTCGGGGATGTCCTGCGCGGAAAGCTCGACCTCGACGCGCGGTTGCAGCGTGAGGTACTGGGTGATGCGCTGGTCCAATTCGCCCTCGATGCGGGCCGTCAAATCGCCGCGCTGCGAGAGAAACAAGGCCGCATCGAGTTCGAACTGGTAGGGCGCCAGCCCCTGGATCCCGAGGACGGCATATGTCCGTTCGGGACCGACCAGATCCTGCCGCACGCCGGCCTGAAGATCCCAGAACGGCTTGATCGCCTTGGAATAGAGCGCCTGAATCTCGGCGTCTTCGACTTTCGCGCCGTACGTGCCTTCCCCTTCGCTTTTCAGCCAGAGGCGGTCGGTCGGCGTGCCGTAATAGCCTTGCAGATCCCACAGGTAGCCGTCGCGGCCTTCGCGCACTTGGGTTTCGAGCCGATCGCCCTGGATCCACAGCAAGGGGAAAGAGCCGTTATTGCGGCGGATCGCCTCACGAGAATCGCGCATGGCGTCCGCGCCCCAGATCGCATCGGCGGCGAGCGGCGGACCGCTGCCGGCTTCGGGCGGGGGCGGCGTCTCCATCGTCGGGCCGGGAGAAACGGTGAGCGCATCGGAACCGGCTGTGCCGTGGTTCATGGCGCCATGGTCCATTGAGCCATGGTCCATCGTGCCGTGGTCCATCGCCTCATGGTCCATCGCCTCATGGTCCATCGCGCCGTGGTCCATCGTGCCATGGCCATGATCCATAGCCGGCTCCCCGTGCGCCGGCGAAGGGGCGTCCGGCGAATGCATGTCATGCCCTTCGCCGTCTTCGTCGCTTGCTGCTTCGGCGTGACCCTGATGCTGCGCATGCATGTCGTGCTGCGCCAACACGGTCTGCGGCACGGCGAGGCCCAACGCCAGTGCGGCGCGGCACACGATGTGCGCACTCACGCGGCCTGCTCCGGGCCGACCACCGAGACGGTCTGCATCATGCCGCCGTGCATGTGATAGAGCAGATGGCAGTGAAACGCCCAGTCGCCCGGCTCGTTCGCGGTAAGATCGAATTGCGCACTGGCGCCGGGCTGGACGATCACGATGTTCTTGCGCGGTTGATGCGCGGCGCTCTGGCCGTTCACCAGCTCGAAGAACATGCCATGAAGGTGGATGGGGTGCGCCATCATCGTATCGTTGACGAGCTTCACTCGCACCCGCTCGTTCCAGGCGAAACGGATCGGCACGTCGCTCACGGCGCTGAACATGCGGCCATCGAAGGACCACATGTAGCGTTCCATATTGCCGGTCAGATGCAGTTCCAGCAGCCGGCTCGGTTCGCGCGTGTCGGCATTGGGCTCGAGCGCCTCGAGCATGCGGTAGTTCAGCACCCGATGCGAAACGTCGCGCAGGCCAAGACCGGGATCGCCCATCTTGTCGACCGGCGACATCGAGACCATGTCGATCCCCGGACCGATCTTGACGTCCGGCGGCAGCAGCGAGGTATCGCGCATCTTCATGCCGCCCATCCCGCTCATGCCGCCATCGTCCGAATCGCCGCCGCCGTGCTCGGAGTGGCCGCCGCTCCCGCTCATGTCATGGTTCATGCCCATGTCACCCATGTCGAGCACCGGCGGATCGCGCAGCGCGGGCACAGCGGCGCGCGCACCCGGACGACTTGCGAGCATCGCCAGCGCCATGCCCGATCGGTCCATCGATTCCGCGACGATGGCATAGGCATCGGCCGCCCCAGGCTCGACGATCACGTCATAGATCTCGGCAGTGCCCATCTGGAACTCGTCGACTTCGACCGGCTTCACGTTCTGTCCGTCGGCCGCGATCACCGTCATCGGCAGGCCGGGAATGCGCAGATTGAAGAAACTTTGCGCCGCACCATTGATGATGCGCAGGCGCACGCGCTCGCCGGGCTTGAAGAGAAATTCCATCCCTTCGTCCGGTCCGCGCCCGTTGGCGAGGAAGGTGTAAGTCGGCGCGCTCACGTCCATGATGTCGGTCGGCATCATGCGCATTCGCGCCCACATCCGCCGATCCTCGCCCGACAGCGGATAATCGTCGGTCCACGTGGTCAGCTGGCGGCTGAAATAGCCCTCGCCCTTGCGCAGGCGATCCATGATGAAATGGGGATGGTGCGTGGTGAAATCGCTCAGCAGAAGAACGTAGTCGCGGTCGTACGCCACCGGCTCGGCATTGGCCGGCTCGATGATCAGCGGGCCGTAATGCCCCTGCTGCTCCTGCAGGCCGGAATGGCTGTGATACCAGTACGTGCCGGCCTGGCGGACGGGAAATTCGTAGCTGAAAGTCTGGCCGGGGCGGATGCCGGGAAAGCTGATGCCGGGCACGCCATCCATATGGAACGGCACCAGGACGCCATGCCAGTGGATGGAGGTGTCTTCGGACAAATGATTGGTGACGTTCAGCCGCACGTTCTGGCCTTCGCGCAGACGAATGAGCGGGCCGGGCACGCTGCCGTTCACCGCGATGGCATGGCTGCTGCGGCCCTGCACGATCTGCTGACCTGCACCCACGGCGAGGTCGATCACTTCACCGCCGACTTCGTCGAAGCCCGCACGAATGATCCCGTCGCCGTGATGTCCGCCAACGCTGCGTCCTTGCGCCCAGGCAGGCATGGCAGCAGCGGCGGTCGCCATGCCCATTCCGGCAATCAGGCTGCGGCGAGTGATCGAAGGCGCGGGCGTGATCAACGGATTGGTCATGCCAGCCTATACGCGGCCGCGATCGTTACCCCTCAACATTTCGGTCAATTTTTGCCGCGCGCGGTAAAGCCTCGTTTCGACGGCCTTTTCGGTGATGCCGAGCGCCATGGCGGTCTCTGCCTGCGTAAGGCCTTCCACGGTCCGCAGCAAAAGCACGTCTTTCAGGCGTGGCGACAATTGCGCGATCGCTTTTGCAACCGCGGCCAGTTCCGCCCGGCCGCTCGCGATCTGATCGGGAAGCGGCGCGTCGTCGGATACGAAGTCTTCGGCCGCCTCCGGCATGGACAGGCCCAGGAAGCGGCGCACCGTGCGCCGCCTTGCCCAGTCGCGGCTCTTGTTGAGGGCGATGCGCCCGATCCATGCGCGAAAGGATTGCTGCGTATCGAACCGCCCCAGGGCGGTGAAGGCGGCGATGAAGGTTTCCTGCGTGAGGTCGAAGGCATCTTCGGCATGGCCCGTCGCATTGCGGATCAGGCGGTAGACGAAATCGCGATGGCGTTCGACGAGCGCCTGCTGCGCCGGTGCCTGGCCCGACAGCGCGCCGCGCACGAGATCCGTGTCGGTTGGCGGCGCAGTCACCGCGTCTGGGCGGTCAACGTCTGATCGACGGCCTTGTCGAAGGCACCGCGCTGTTCGGGCCGAAGAATGGCCCGCATCGCAAAGATGTGCTTGAGCGTGGCTTTCTGGAGTGCGCCCATCGAATGATGCGTCGCGTCGACCGCAGCCGCGACCTGCTGGCCGTAGACGTGCTCCGACGCGATGGCCTCGGCGAGGCGCTTGTTGTCGGCACGCAGGCGGTCTTCGAGCGATTTACGGCGCTGCTCGAACCCTTCCTCGAGCACTTCCAGCGAGCGCTTCTGCGCCGCGTCCAGATTCGCTTCGTCATGCATGATGGCGTGGAGCGTGGCGCCGGCATCTTCTTGCGTCGGCGACAGCGTGCGGCCCGTATAGGTTCCCGCCAGCGCCGCGACGAACCCGACCAGAGCCACCAGCGCAAGCCGGCCCGCCGTCATTCCTGCGCCATCTGCGCAAGCGGCATGAGCTCGGGCGGCGGCCCCAGCAACATAGTCGAGGCGCTCGCCGGAGCGGCGGGAACCATGCTTCCGGCAATCCCGACGAACAGCGCCAGAACCGTCACCACGCTCATCAACATGCGGGACTGGCGCTGCTCGGCGGCCGCACGCGCGGCCAATGTGACACCGTCGATCGCGCCCAGATCGGGATTGGGCCGCCGGGCGAGCGCTGAAATCTGCCTATCTATATCCATGAACGACTCCTCTTGCTGCTATACGCACGCGAACGCCCGATCACTCGGACTTTTTGCCATGCCCTCATGCAAAGTGGGAATCGTGGCCTTCCTCAAGGCTTCGGGGACGCAATTTTGCGAAGAAAAACGGCCTCGTCGGGGCTCATGCCGCGACGGACATCTGCCGTGAAGGCGGGCCTGATCCGTTGATGGTGCCGTCCTGACTTCGCGATTCAATGAGAACTGCCGCTTGGTCTTTCTACGCTGATCGTCTCGGCAAAGTGCCGTTCGTAATCTTTGGAGGTTACTCAATGCGCAGCATTTCTCGTTTTCTCACAGCCGGCATCGCGGTCGCCACTGTCGCGGGGGGTATCACTTCGCAAACCGCGCAGGCGCACGCCATCTGGTTCGCCGAACGCGCCAAGCAAATGGCGCTCATCTATGGCGTCGGCGCCGATGATCTCGACGCCGCCAAGCGCGTGCCGCTGATTACCTCGATGACGGGGATCAACAGCGAAGGGCAACCGGTCGAAGCCACGCTGCGCATCGCCGGCCCGATCCCCGTGGTCGACAGCAATGAGCCGCTGGCGCTGGTCGCGGCGGTCATGGACTACGGTATCTGGTCGAAGGATGCGGCGGGCAAGTGGCACGACAAGGGCCACGACGAGATCAAGGACGCGACGATCAGCGAGCACAATTTCAAGTACGCGGTGCACATCAACCAGATGCCCGCCGAGGGCGTGCCGCTGATCCCGACCCAGAAACTGCAGCTGATCCCCGTCGGCTCCGCCATTCCCGAAGCCATGGGCGATCCCATCAAGCTGCGCGCCTATTACAACGGCAAGCCGGCATCGGACGTCGCCGTGATGCAGGACTACGTCAACGATCCCGATCAGAAGCCGCTGAAGACGGACGCGCAAGGCTACGTCACTTTCCCGATCCGTAACCAGGGCCAGAACGTCGTCGTCGGCATTCTCAACGTTCCTACGGACAATCCCGCGAAGTACCGCCAGATGGAACACCGCGCCTCGCTGTCGTTCGTGCTTCCGCACGAGCCCGAATAAGCCCCCCTTCAAGGAGTAACGAGACATGATCCGCAAAGGACTGCTGTTTGCCGCGGCCGCCGCCTCGTTCGTCGTGCTATCGGCCCCTGCTGCCGCTCACGGCTCGATGGAGCCCAGCCATGGCGGCGTCACCACGATGACCGGCGAAACGCTGGTGGAATTCGTGCAAACCCCGGAGGGCGGCGACTTCTACATTTCCGAGGAAGATCTGCCGCTCAACGCTTCGGACTACTCCGGAACCGTGACCGTGACTGCCGGCGATGAGAAGACGAGCACGCCGCTCGTGGCCGAAGCGGGGAACAAGCTTTCGGCCACTGGCCTGGAAGCCCCGGCCGGTTCGAAGGTGGTGGTCGCCATCACTCCGACCTCCGGCGGGCCGAAGACTTTCGCCACTTTCGCCGTCGACTGACCGCTAGTTCGACCGTCCCCCGCCGCTTGCGACGAGCGGGACGGTCGATCTGGCCGGTGGGCGCGAACTGCGTGGTATCCGACGGCCTCACGCGAACCGGATAGGTGCGAGATGTCCGCCCCACAGGCGCGGACGAAACCTCGGCGACCTTCAGACCGACTTCTTCAGCAGGACGGTACGCGTCATCGAAAGCGCGGTTTCGCCGCGCTGGTTGGTCAGCTCGTGCTTGAACACGACGATGCCCTGCGTCGGGCGCGACTTGCTCTCGCGCATTTCGATCACTTCGCTGTGGCACGTGAGCGTATCGCCGATGAAGGTCGGCTTGGGCGTCACGACTTTGTCGAAGCCGAGATTGGCAACCAGCGTACCCACTGTGGTGTCCGCGATCGATAGCCCGACGGCGAGACTGAAGGTGAAGGTTGAATTGACCAGAATCTGGCCGAATTCGCTGGCTTTGGCGGTCTCGGCATCGAGGTGCAGCGGCTGCATGTTGTGCGTCATCGCGCTGAACATCAGGTTGTCCGTCTCGGTGACCGTGCGGCTCGGCTGGTGAGTGATTCTGTCCCCCACCTTCCACTCGTCGAAAAAGCGTCCGGGCATTGCTCAGCTGTCCTTCTTTGTTTTCCGTTTTGTCTTCGCGGCTCCTCGCAGTCCGGCTGCCAGCCCGAGGTCCGCCCAGCGACGCACTTCATCCGGATCGTCGTAGCAATCCTCGGGCGCGAGCCGATAGTTCATCGTCGCGGTGCGCCCATCGCGTTCGTAGGAGAACTTCTCGCAGCCAGCCGCATCCCACTGCGCATCGTTGTCCTTGTCGCCCTTGAACCACAGCTGGTCCATGGCGACGATCGCGAAGACCGTGCCGTTGCAGTAGAGCGTGTGTCCACCCATCATCCGGCGTGAGGTGACCGTGCCGACCGGGTCCATGCACTCGGCCACCCATTCGACGATTTGCGCGCTCCGGCTCATCGGCGCCCGTTCACTTGGTCTCTTCGATCTTCGCCAGCAGCGCTTCGACTTGAACCTGCTGGTCCGGCTTGGCGTTCAGTTCCGCAACGGTCCCGTCGAACGGCGCGGTCAGCGTGTGCTCCATCTTCATCGCTTCGAGCGTGAGCAGCTTCTGTCCCTTCGTCACTGCCTGCCCTTGCTCGACTTCAACCGAAATCACCTTGCCGGGCATGGGCGCGAGGATCGCTCCGGAGCCACCTGCCGCGCCGTGCGCACCGTCCTTGCGCCAGGGTTCGAGCAGCCATGCCTGACCGCCTTCGGTGACCAGCACCGAGGCCGCCGGATCCTCGCTGCCCCCGGTAAGCGCGATCTCGCGCGGCGTGCCTTCGAGCTGAAACCAGCCCGAGCGAACGGGCGGCGCGTTGAGCCGGAACGCGGGTGCATCGTAAAGCGGCACCAGCGCGGCGGCCGCGGATTCGAGCGTGGCTTCCGACGGCTCGGGCTCTGCCGCCATGGCTTCGCCGTCGCGGCCGATCTGCCCGGTATCGACCGTGCCTGCGACGAAATCGTGATGCTCGAGCGCGCGCACGAGAAACGAGGCATTGGTACGCACCGGCCAGACCGCGCTGTCGGCCAGCATGTCGGACAACCGCTCGCGCGCCTCGTCGCGGTCCTCGCCCCAGGCAATGACCTTGGCAATCATCGGATCATAGAACGGCGAGACTTCGGCGCCTTCATAGACGCCGGTATCGATCCGCCCGCCCTCGCTTTCGCCGAATTGCAGCAGCTCGAGCGTGCCGATCGAGGGGAGAAAGCCCTTGGCCGGGTCTTCGGCGTAGAGCCGCGCTTCCATCGCCCAGCCGTCGATACCGAGGTCTTCCTGCGCCACCGGAATTGGCTCTCCGCTGGCGACGCGCAGCTGCCATTCGACCAGATCGACGCCGGTGATCTCCTCGGTCACCGGGTGTTCGACCTGCAGGCGGGTGTTCATTTCCATGAACCAGATGCGATCGGCGCGCAGGCCTTCCGAACCATCGGCGATGAACTCGATCGTGCCCGCGCCGACATAGTCGACCGCCTTGGCCGCACGCACCGCCGAAGCGGTGAGGCTAGCGCGAGTCGCCGCGTCCATGCCCGGCGCCGGGGCTTCCTCGATCACCTTCTGGTGGCGGCGCTGCAGCGAGCAATCGCGCTCGAACAAGTGCACGACGGTGCCGTGGGTGTCGCCGAAGACCTGCACTTCGATATGGCGCGGCGAGAGGATGTACTTCTCGATCAGCACATGATCGTTGCCGAAGCTGGCCGCCGCTTCGCGCTTGCACGAGGCGAGCGCGTCGGCGAAATTCGCCGGGTCTTCGACCAGCCGCATGCCCTTGCCGCCACCGCCCGCCACGGCCTTGATCAGCACCGGATAGCCGATCTTGGCGGCTTCCTCGGCGAGAACCGCGGGGTCCTGGTTTTCGCCCATGTAGCCCGGCGTCACGGGCACGCCGGCATCGGCCATCAGCGTCTTGGCGGCGTCCTTGAGGCCCATTGCGGTGATCGAGGCCGGGTTCGGCCCGACCCAGACCAGCCCCGCGTCAATCACCGCCTGTGCGAATTCGGCATTCTCGGACAGGAAGCCGTAGCCCGGATGGATCGCCTCGGCTCCGGTCTGCTTCGCCGCGGCCAGGATCTTCTCGCCGACGAGATAGCTCTCGCGCGTCGGCGAAGGGCCGATGTGCACGGCCTCGTCGGCCTGCCGCACGTGCAGCGCCTTGGCATCGGCATCGGAATAGACCGCAATGGTGCGGATGCCCATGGCGCGCGCAGTGCGGATGATGCGGCAGGCGATCTCGCCGCGATTGGCGATAAGGAGGGACTGGATCATGATAAGTCTCCTGATCCTCCCCGAATCGGGGAGGGGGACCATCGCTCAGCGATGGTGGAGGGGCACGGGCGATGATCACCGGACCGCGCGAAACCGTGAAACGAGCACGCAAGCTGCGTAGCGAGATGACGCTGCCTGAAGTGCTGCTGTGGCGAGCGCTGAGGAAACGACCGGGAGGCTTCAAATTCCGGCGGCAGCATCCGGCAGGGATTTATGTCTTGGATTTCTATTGCGCCGCGGCTCGACTGGCGATCGAGATGGATGGGTTTGGCCATGACAGCGCGCCGGCGGCTCAACGCGATGCGGCGCGAGGCGCGTTCCTGCGATCGCAGGGGGTGGGGACCTTGCGGGTGCCGGCCTGTATCGTGCTTTCCGATATTGAGCGGGTCGTGGTGCGGATTTTGGAGGTCTGCCGGGAACGGACAGGAGCGCCGAGCGTGCCCCTCCACCATGCTGCGCATGGTCCCCCTCCCCGTTCCGGGGAGGATTGACAGAGCCTCCATCACATCCGGAACACCCCGAAGCGGGGCGCCTCCGGGATCGGGGCTTCGAGGCACGTCGCGAAGGCCAGGCCGAGAACGTCGCGCGTTTGCGCCGGGTCGATCACGCCGTCGTCCCACAGGCGGGCGGTGGCGTAGTAGGGATTGCCTTCGTCTTCGTACTTCTGACGGATCGGCGCCTTGAAGGCTTCGGCCTCTTCCTCGCTCCAATCGTCGGCATCCCGGTGCACGGTCGCGAGCACGCTCGCGGCCTGTTCGCCGCCCATCACCGAAATCCGCGCGTTGGGCCAGGTGAAGAGGAAGCGCGGCGCATAGGCTCTGCCGCACATGCCGTAGTTGCCCGCGCCGAAGCTCCCGCCGATCAGCACCGTCACCTTGGGCACCGTGGCGGTCGCGACGGCCGTCACCAGCTTGGCGCCGTGCTTGGCGATGCCCTCGGCCTCGTACTTGCCGCCGACCATGAAGCCCGAAATGTTCTGCAGGAACAGCAGCGGAATACGCCGCTGACAGGCCAGTTCGATGAAGTGTGCGCCCTTCTGCGCACTTTCGGAAAACAGCACGCCGTTGTTGGCGAGGATCGCCACCGGCATTCCGTGGATATGCGCGAAGCCGCAGACCAGCGTGTTGCCGTAGAGCGCCTTGAACTCGTGAAATTCGCTGCCGTCGACGATCCGTGCGATCACTTCGCGCACGTCGTAAGGGGCGCGCACGTCCTCGGGAATGATCGCGTAGAGTTCCTCGGCATCAAACTTCGGCGGGCGGCTCTCGCGCACTTCGATGCCGGTATCGTGCCGGGGGCCGAGGTGGCTCACGATGTCGCGAACGATCGTCAGCGCATGCTCGTCGTCCTCGGCGAGGTGATCGGTCACGCCGGACTTACGGCTGTGGAGATCGCCGCCGCCCAGATCCTCGGCACTGATGACTTCGCCGGTCGCGGCCTGCACCAGCGGCGGGCCGGCGAGGAAGATCGTGCCCTGTTCCTTCACGATCACCGATTCGTCGCTCATCGCCGGCACATAGGCGCCGCCCGCAGTGCACGATCCCATCACGCAGGCGACTTGCGGAATGCCTTTCGCGCTCATGTTGGCCTGGTTGTAGAAGATGCGGCCGAAGTGGTCGCGGTCGGGGAAGACTTCGGCCTGGTGCGGCAGGTTCGCGCCGCCGCTATCGACGAGATAGACGCACGGGAGATTGTTTTCCGTCGCGATCTCCTGCGCGCGCAAGTGCTTCTTGACGGTCATTGGGTAATAGGTCCCGCCTTTGACCGTCGCGTCGTTGCACACGATCATGCAGGGGCGCCCGGAAACCCGCCCGACCGCAGTGATGATGCCGGCGCCCGGAATGTCGCCTTCGTAAAGGCCGTTAGCCGCGAGCTGGCCAAGTTCGAGCAGCGGCGAGCCGGGATCGAGCAGCCGCTCGACTCGCTCGCGCGGCAGCAGCTTGCCGCGTGCCACGTGCCGCGCGCGCGACCTTTCGCTGCCGCCCTGCGCCGCCTCGGCAACCCGGCGATGCAGCTCTTCGGCAAGCGCGCGGTTGTGCGCCGCACGCGCCTGCGCTTCGGGGCTGTCGATCTGGAGACTGGTCTGGAGCACCGGCGCGCTCATGCCTCTTCCCTTCTTCGCTTTCGATCTTTGGCAAGGTTCTAACCATCCGCAACGTCCGGCGGAAATTGAAAGTTTCCGCAGGCAGCCATAGACCGTGTCTATGATCGACCAATACCTCCTGCGGTATTTCCTCGCCGTCGCCGAAACCGGCACGTTCAGCCGCGCGGCGCAACGCGTCAGCGTGACTCAGCCGACGCTGTCGTCGGGAATCGCCAAGCTGGAGCGCGAATTGGGCGCGCGCCTGTTCGACCGCACGCGGCAGGGGGTCGCACTTACCCCGGCAGGCAGCCGCTTCCTCGTCCGCGCTCGCCGGATCGCGGCGGAATACGAGCACGCGCTGGTCGAGCTGTCCGAAGTTTCCGACCCCGCCCTGCTGCGTATCGGCGTCCTGTCGACGATCCCCTCGGCTGTGGTCGAGAAGCTCGTCGCGCAGCACCGCGCGCTGGGTACGGGCGAAGCGCTCGAACTGATCGACGGCTCCGAACGCGAGATCGGCGAGCGGCTCGAACGCGGTCGGCTCGATGTCGCCTGGACAGTGATCCGCCCGCACCACGATCGCCACCAGCCCGAAGTGTTGGCGCGCGAGCGCTATATGATGGTGCTGCCCGCGGACCACCGGTTTGCCGGAGCGGACATGGTGACGGCCGAGCAACTGGCGCGCGATCGCATGGCGCTGCGCCGCCATTGCGAGGCTCTGCCCGAGATCAACCGCTTCTTCATCGCGCGCGGGGTGCGGCCACGCTTCGTGGTCAAGACCACCAGCGACGAGCGCGTGCTGGCCGTGGTGCGCAGCGGTGCAGGTGTCGGCATGATGCCCGAGTGCTTCGCCGGTCCCGGCCTTGCCTTCGTGCCGGTGCGTGACTTCGGCCTGACGCGCGAGATCGGGCTGCTCCACGCAGGCGAGCCGCACGTCGCCCCGGCGCGCGCGAGCCCGTTCGTCGCGCTTGTCCGCCAGCACTATGCCGTCGGGTGAGGACGCCGGTGGTCGCGGACGCGCGGTGTTCGAGCCGGTTGGCGTCGAACTGAAAAGCCCGAATTCAGGCCGGCTCGCGCAGCCTTGCGGCAAGGTGAGGCACGTCGGCGAGCGCGCGCAGCGCATCGTTGAGATGCGTGCAGCCCTGCGGACCGCGCAGCTGCTCCAGAACGTCCGCGCGGATGTCGTCGATCTTGCGCCCCACCAGTCGCGAGACGTTGTCGATCGCGCCGGGGCATTCCGCAAACGGCAGGATCCGCGCTTCAGGCTCGAGCGTCTGGATTTCGTTGCTGTTAAGGTCCACGGCCGCGCGAAGCAGGTATTCGTGAATCGCAACCCGGCCGCCGTGCTTGAGCCCGGCGCTATCCTGAAACGCCGAATCGATGCGCAGCACGCCTGCGGCGTCGTCGCGGCTGACGTCGATCCGGCGCGCTCGGCGGAATGCAGGACCATCGCTTTCGTGAAAGGCGTGCCAGCCATCGGGGTCGGCAGGATTGCGCAGCTCGCCCGCATCGGCATCGGCGATCCTGTCGGACAGGCTGGCGGGGTTCAAACCCGAATTGCCGTCCTGGAGCCCCCAGCACACGTTGACGCGCTGTTGCATGATCTTTTCGAACTCGCCCTCGGCCATGAGCTTGCGCCGCTTCTCTGCCCAGTCGGGGTCCCACTGCGACCAGGCGAAGGCGGAGACCAGCGCGGTGCCCGAGATATCGTCGAGCACCAGGTAGAGCGGATCGGCGTTGGCCAGCAGTTCGGGCATGCATTCGGCCAGTGTCATCCGCAAGTGGCCGCCGCCGCGCTCACCGACTAGGCTGGATATGCGATCGGCCGCGGGAGACGCATCGATCGCAGTGATCGTCTTGTCTTCCGCCATGCGCAGGCGGAACTCGGATTCGCCCAGCACGCGCGGCGGATCGCCTGCGGCACCGGTCGCCACGTCGCGCGCCCGGCCCACCATCAGGCGATCGGCCCGCTGCCCGTCAGGCCAGGAGACATCGATCGACGAGGTGCGACGGATCGATGCCGCCGGGCGCTCGGGAGCAGGATTGGCCGTGCTACGTGGCGGCGGCGGATAGTCATGCAGGGACATGACATGCCATGTGTCGTCACTCAGCCTGCATAGCAAGCCTTCGCCCATGCCTCCTGTGCGACGCGAACCAGCAAGGTGCCAAGGCGGCCCGAAATGCACGCTCGGACGGCAACTGGCATGCGAACACTCGTTTGCGCGACGGATGCCGAGATGCCGCGCGCAATCGCCGCATAGCTCTGCCTTTTGCCCGGTTGCGCCCGGCGGTGGTGCCTCCTATGCCGCTTCCGGCCCCGGGAGGCGTGCAGACCCGAGGGCGCAGATGGAGGAGCCGTCCGATGCAGTATTCCGATTTCCTCAGGCAGCAATGCTACATCGACGGCCAGTGGTGTGACGCCGATTCGGGCGACACTTTCGACGTCACCGATCCCGGTTCGGGCAAAGTGATGGGCACGGTTCCGAAGATGGGCAAGGCCGAAACCGCGCGCGCGATCGATGCGGCCGAAGCCGCCCTTCCCGCCTGGCGCGCCAAGACCGCGGGCGAACGCTCCAAGCTCATGCGCACGCTCTTCAACCTGATGATGGAGCACCAGGACGCGCTGGGCGAACTGCTCAGCCGCGAACAAGGCAAGCCCTTTGCCGAGGGTAAAGGCGAAATCGCCTACGGTGCGGGCTTCATCGAATGGTTCGCCGAGGAAGGTAAGCGCGCTTATGGCGACGTGATCCCCAGCCACCAGGCGGACAAGCGGATCGTCGTGCTCAAGCAGGGTGTCGGCGTGGTCGGCGCCATCACGCCCTGGAACTTCCCCAACGCGATGATCACGCGCAAGCTCGGCCCGGCGCTTGCCGCGGGTTGCACGATCGTCATCAAGCCCGCGTCCGCCACGCCCTATTCGGCGCTGGCGATCGCAGTGCTGTGCGAGATGGCGGGGATTCCCAAGGGCGTCGTCAACGTCGTGACCGGCAGCGCCGGGCAGATCGGCGACGAACTCACCGGAAACCCCAAGGTCGCCAAGATCACCTTCACCGGTTCGACCGAAATCGGCCGCGACTTGCTGCGCCAGAGCGCCGACACGATCAAGAAGTGCTCGATGGAACTGGGCGGCAACGCGCCGTTCCTCGTGTTCGACGATGCCGACATCGACGCCGCGATCGACGGCGCGATGATCTCCAAGTTCCGCAACGGCGGCCAGACTTGCGTGTGCACCAACCGGTTCTACGTGCAGGAAGGCGTCTACGAGGAATTCACCAAGAAGCTTGCTGACCGGGTCAGTGAGATGAAGGTGGGATACTCGATGGACGAAGGCACCCAGGTCGGCGCGATGATCGACGAAAAGGCGGTCGAGAAGGTCGAGGAGCACTTGCAGGACGCGCTCGACGGCGGCGCCGAAGTGATCGTGGGCGGCGGTCGGTCCGACCTTGGCGGCACCTACTTCACGCCGACCGTGCTCAAGGGCGTGAAGCCCGACATGAAGATCGCGCGGGAAGAAACCTTCGGGCCGCTTGCCGGGATCATTTCCTTCAAGACCGAGGCCGAAGCGATCGCCATGGCGAACGACACCGAGTTCGGTCTGGCGAGCTATTTCTATGCGCGCGATCTCAGCCGCGTATGGCGCGTCGCCGAAGCGATCGAGGCGGGCATGGTCGGGATCAACACCGGCCTGATTTCGACCGAGGTGGCCCCGTTCGGCGGGGTTAAGCAGTCCGGTCTCGGCCGCGAAGGCTCGAAATACGGGCTCGAGGACTTCATGGAAGTAAAGTACTTGTGCATGGGTATCGACACCAAGGGCTGATCGCGCCCGCGTGTCGGCCCGTCAGGCGCTCCGCAGGATCGGAGCGCAGCGTTTCGCGATGTCGCTCTGGAAGCCGGAGGGCCCACTGGCACGCGCCTTGAACAGCGCCAGTTCGGCGCGCTGCAGGATCTGGTCCACGGTGCCGCGGAGTTCGCCGAGACCCGCGCTTGCGGTGATGCTCAAGTTGTCGCCGCTGGTCGCTGACGAGACTTCCGCCAGGACACCGATCATGTCGCGGCACGATGCTTCGGCCCGGTCGCGCGGAGTGTGCGGATAGAGCACGGCGAAAATGTCGCTGCCGATGCGCGAGACGATCGCGTCGGCAGGCGCGGTGCTGCGCAGAAAATCGGCGAAAGCGCATAGCACTTTGTCGCCCATCGCCTGCCCGTGATTCAGATTGATCGCGCGGAAGTGATCGATGGTGAAAAGCGCGAGAAAGCCATGCGAATCGTCGTCGAGCAAATGCTGCAGCATGGACAAGAACGCTTTGCGGTTGGTCAGCTTCGTCAGCGTGTCCGTCATCGCGGTGACGAAAAGCTCTTCCTCGAGCGCGCGGGTCTCCTCGACGCACCGCATCACCACGAGGACGCCGTAAACTCCGCCCGCTCTGTCATGCAGCGCCCGCATCTGCATCGCGAACCGTCGCGATTCGCTGTCGGGCGCGCGCGCGGCGAACTCGATCCATTCCTGCTCGAGCCGCCCGGACAACACGCCTTCCAAGGTTTGACGGACGATCGGAGCATGTTCGGGCCGGGCTATCTCGGAGAGATGCGGTCCGATGAGCACCGACGGCAGCGGATAGCCGAGCGATTCGAAGCCGGGCGAGGCATGGACGATGAAACCGTCCGTATCGGTCTTCAGGATCACGTCGCCACTGCCTTCCGCGATCAGACCATACAGAACGCCGGTCTCTTCGAGAGTAAAGTTGAGCAACATCGCGACCACGACTCCTTCCCCGCCGGCGCCCGCCTTAGGCTTGGACACCGATCCCTGACGGACCTTGAATCTTTTGACCCAACTTCTGACTAAGAGGTTATTAACTTCATTTCAACTCAAGGAATAACCCTTGGCTGAAATACTCGTCAGTTAGTTACTATAAGCTAACTTGACTGATAGTTGGCACAGCCAGTTGTTAATTCGTTTTCGATGCCGGGATCAGGTCGCGATGCGTCGACGCACGCCATTCGTTTTAGGACGTGTTTCGCCGAAGCGGCTTGTTCAGAGCTCGATCGAGATGCGAATGCTTTCCGGATCGGCGCCGATGGCCTCGGCGATCTGTTCGCGACAGCGATCCAGAATGCGAGGCAGGCCCTGCACCGCACGCTCCGGTATCAGAGCCTCGGGTGCCACGGCGAGTGCGTCCGCGATCGCGTCGATACGCTCGGGGACCGGACGCGACTTGCCTTGTTCCCAGGCCCAGACCGTCGGCTTGCTGACCCCGAGACGAGTCGCGAGTTGGCCCAGTGTCAGTCCGCGCTCGCGCCGAAGTTCGCGCAGCATGGCAGGCAGAGCCCGGTTCGGCAGGTTGAGGCCGGGACCGTCCACGCTGGCCCCTATGGAGTCGCCCACGCCCTCTCCGGTTACGCCGCGTAGCTGGGTGGCGCTCAGCACCGCCGGCGAAAGCGCTTCATCGAAGCGGCAGCCGAACAGCGAGGCACTCGCCCAGACGACGTCTGCCGCCACGGGACCGGCTTGCGGGAGTTCGACCTCGATGGTTTCGCCCACGTCCAGATCCGTGCTGCATTCGATGAGCAGTCCGGTTGCGGAAACGTTGTGCACCAGCACTGCCGCGCGCTCACCGGTCGCCAGCGTCCCGGTCGCCTGCAGGCGGAGCAGCCGGCGCGGCGCACGCACTTGGCGCGAGTCGGCGGGCAGGTCGTCGAACTGGGCTGCGAGAGCCATGGGATGCGCCTCGTACGGTTTGACCCGTGGTGTCGCGCACTGAAAGTTAAGTTCGCGTTACCCGCTGATAGCGATATTCATCAGGGCACCGGCCCGTTAACGCTGTTGCAACGGCACCACGTCAGCGCCTTCGCCGTGGCAGCCACCGGTCTATGTGACCGTGCTTAACCATCGCAGGCAACACGATCTTAACCCCGATCGGCAAAACATCCGTAAATCAGGAACGCGCGCGACAGCCCGGCATCACCAGATGCCGGGAATCGAAGCGAGGAACGGCATCGAATAATGATCACGTCTGCCAGGGCAAAAGTTTTGCGCGCACAAATCCGCAGCATCCCTTTGGGCGATCGCCGTGGTTCGCAGCGCTGGCGCCTGCGCTTCGCCACTGTCGGCGAAAGTGCCGAGGGTTCCGAAGTCATCGAAGTCCACGATCTTTCCGACCGCGGGCTCCGCATGGAAACCCGGCTCGACCTAGAAGTGGGCGAGACGATTGCGATCGACTTGCCCACGGCGGGGCGAACCGAGGCCCGCGTCGTCTGGCGCGAAGGCAATGCCTGCGGTTGCGAATTCACTCGCCCGCTCGATCGTGCGGTGGTGGGCCGCATCATCCTGCGCACGCCCTCTACCGAAATGGAAGACACCGGCCCCCGGCGCGAAGAACTCGCGATCGGCATCAATCCCAGCGTCGAGGCCATCGCGGCTTGGAAGCGCGACTTCGAGCGCACCCGCGCGCCGCTTGGTGAACGCATCGTCGGCTATCGCCAGCACGGCGACGGCCTGACGGTCGCCATCGTCGAACACGACTGACCTAATTTAAACTCCTCGGCGGGAATCGATCGGGCAGCCCCGCGTATCTCGGCGTCCGCCAGGGCCGTAGTGCTGGCCGCGTCGCC
Organism: Novosphingobium aquimarinum; assembly: GCF_009746585.1. Lineage (GTDB taxonomy): Bacteria > Pseudomonadota > Alphaproteobacteria > Sphingomonadales > Sphingomonadaceae > Novosphingobium > Novosphingobium aquimarinum. Next base: position 245,300 of record NZ_WRPO01000005.1, on the reverse strand, counting down.
GGTAGAGCCTCCATCTGAGCAACGATGACAAAGCGTTCCGATTTTTTGCGATGCCTTTGCGCAATGTCGTTAATCGGACGCGGTTTGACAGACGTCGAACCGCGTCCGACTTTAGACGAAATGGTTCTATGACCGTCGGTGCACTTCGAGACGGGGACCAAACTTGCCGATTGCGGGCTTTACCAGGCGCATTCTGCCGATCGCGGCGCTGATCGGCAGCGCGCCCGCACTGGCACAGCAGCAGCAGGCGCCCGATACCGGCGACGCTCCGCCGCCCGAACCGACCGAGGTCCCCGGCGCGCAAGGCGGCGCGATCTATACACCCGAGGACTTCGCGCGATTCGCGCCGCGCAATGCGCTCGACATGATCCGGCAAGTCCCCGGCTTCCAGCTGCGCTTCGACGATGGTTCGCGCGGCTTCGGGCAGGCGAGCGAGAACGTCGTGCTCAACGGCAAGCGCTTTTCCAGCAAGTCCGACGGTCTCGAAAGCCGCCTCTCGCGGATTCCCGCCGCGTCCGTCATCCGCATCGAGATCGTCGACGGTGCCTCGCTCGAGATCCCCGGCCTGTTCGGACAAGCCGCCAACATCGTGGTCAAGGATACCGGCGCGCTCAGCGGCAGTTTTGCGTGGCGCGGCGAAGTCCGCGCGCACTATGCCCACCCGCGGTTCACCAATGGCGAGGTCTCGGTCAAAGGCGCGAAAGGGCCGGTCACGTACACGCTCGCGCTGGTCAACGAGGCCAATCGCGGCGCGGCTGGCGGCCCGACGACCATCTACGGGCCAGATGGGGCGCTGCTCGAACGACGGCGATCGGTGTTGATCTCGGACAGCGACTATCCCAAGCTTTCGGCCAACTTCGCCATCGCGGGCCCCGGAACTTCGCTCAGCAATCTCAACCTGAGCTACCGGCGCTCGTATGAGCGTTACAACGACGACGACGTCAGGCGCAGGGAAGGACTTGCCGATCTCTCCCGCTCGATCCGCTCGCCTTACGAAGGCTATGATTACGAGATCAGCGGCGACCACGAGTTCACGCTCGGCCCCGGTCGCCTCAAGCTGATCGGCCTCGAACGCTTCGAAACGGGGCTCTATCGCGAAACGGCCATCTTCACCCGCGCCGACGACAGCCCCTCGTTCGGCGACCGCTACCGCGAACGTACGGACACCGGCGAGCGTATCGCGCGCGGCGAATACAGCTGGAAGATGCTGAGCGGCGAATGGCAGGCTGCGCTCGAAGGCGCTTTCAATCGTCTCGACAAGGATGCTACCCTGGCGACGCTTTCGCCGGGCGGCGACTTCGAGCCCGTGCCCTTCCCCGGTGGCAACGGCCGGGTGCGCGAGGACCGCTACGAGGGATCGCTCAGCTACAGCACCGCGCTGACGCCGAAGCTGCAGTTGCAGCTCATTGCGCGCGGCGAGTATTCGCGGATTTCGTCGCGCACGGCGGCCGGCGCCCTCACCCGATCGTTCCAGCGTCCCAAGGGAACCGTCAGTCTGGCATGGGCCCCGCGCAAGGGCCTCGACATTTCGCTGAATGTCCAGCGCAAGGTCGGCCAGCTCGACTTCGGAGATTTCCTTGCCGAAGTCTTTCTCGAAGAAGGCAATGCGAACGCAAGCAATGCGAACCTCGTTCCCAGCCAGAGCTGGGAGACCGAATTCGCGATCAAGAAGGACCTGGCGCGCTGGGGAACGACAAACCTGCGCGTGTTCGATCGCCGCTTCGAGGACTACATCGACATCGTCCCGCTTCCGGGCGGGGTGGAGGGGCGCGGCAATATCGATCGAGCGCACCGCTACGGCTTCGAATGGACCAACACCTTCAAGCTCGAACCGCTACGGATTCCGGGCGGCAGGCTCGACACCAATCTCATCCTGCAGACATCGAACCTGACGGATCCCCTCGATGGCCAGCGACGGCAATTGAGCAGCCTCTTGCTGCGCGAGTGGAGCTTCACCTTCCGTCATGATGTGCCGAACAGCGACCTGGCCTGGGGCTTCGGCGCGGATTCGCAGCACTTCTCGAAGTACTATCGGCTACGCGAAGTCGGTCGTGACTACGAAGGTCCAATCTTCGCCAACATCTTCATCGAGCACAAGAATGTGCTGGGCATGACGGTCAATGCGAGGGCCTCGAACCTGTTCGACGCGCGCCAGCGGCTGCTGCGCACAGTCTATTCCGGGTTGCGCGATCGGTCCGCCCCGCTGTTCTTCGAAGACCGCGACCGCCTGATCGGCCCGATCTTCAAGCTGTCGGTTTCGGGCAACTTCTAGGCGCGCGCGGAAAAGCTGATGCTTTAGAGAATCAGGCCGGCCTCGACACGACGGTTCTCGGCAGCGGCGGGGCTGGTGCCTTCGAGCGGCTGCGCATAGCCGAAACCGTAGGTGCGCAACATCGCGCGGTCGACACCCTGGCTGACCAGGAAGTCCGCGACGGCATCGGCGCGCTCCTTTGACAGCTGGCGATTGTAGGCAGCCGATCCCGAGCTATCGGTGTGACCGCCGATCAGGAACGTCTTGCCCGCCATGCGCTTGTCCTTGAGCGCTTCGGCCAGCGCGGTCGCCTGGGCGCGCGAGTCCTGCGTGAGGTTCGCCGAGTTCAGATCGAAATTCATTCTGATATCGAACATCCGACCGGTGTTGGGTGCCCCTGCCATCTTGCGGCTCGCAGCAACTGCAGGCTTGGCCTTGGCCGCCGGAGCGATCGCTGCGGGCTTGGCTGCACCGACGCTGGCCGCCGGCTTGCGCATCGGCGAAACATTGGCGGGCGACGGCGTCGGTGCCGGGCGCGGCGTCAGACTGGTGAAGCCGCGAGTGCGGCCCTGCCGCGGGGCAGGCTTGGCGGGATCGGCCGTAGCGGCATCGCCCGCCGGGGCGGCGGCATCGCCAGCGGCGGCTTCGTCACCGAGAATGCCGCGAACATAGTCGTCCTTGCTGAGCGGGGCCGACTGCGCCCAGGCCGAAGTGGTCAGCATGAGGCCGGCCATACCGGCGATGATGAGTTTCCTGGTCATGTCTCGTCCTCGATCCTGCTCCGATCGATACCGTCCGGAGCGCTGTGATGTCTTGCAGGAGCGGTTTACGCTTACGGCGTACATCGACATCCTCTCTACGCCTTGAAAAATGCCGTATCGCACGGTTTTCGTAAAGCCGGAGAAGTGGTGATTAAGACCACAGCGAGAATGTGAGACAACTCGGCCCGTCTGGTGGTCGCGATGTCTGGAGCGGTCGATCGAATGTCTCGAAACGATCGATCAGGCGGTGGACTTGAACCACACCATTTCGGTTCGCCAGCCTTTTTCCGCAGCTTCTGCGAGGAATTTGTTCTGCCAGTCGGCCCCACGTTGGCCCACGGGCGGAACGACCACGTCCTTGTCGAACGGGCCCTCGCCCGTGAGCAGCAAGATCCCGGACCAGCCTTCATGATCGAGCCCGATATTAAGGCGATACTTGTCCGGCCCGTCCTGCGTCAGCATCGGGTTCTTGGCAGCGAGTTGGTCGGCCAGAACCTGCTTGGTGCCGACGATCGTGGTGAACACGCCCGAGGGTTCGAGACCGACCAGCGTCAGATCCTGATTGCCGATCCCGGCATCGACCGAAACCGGTGCATAGGCGGCGACCTTGTTGGGGTAGTTGTAATCGTCCGCCGGCTGCTTCGTCATCTTGAAGGTACGCGCCGGCACTTGCAGCCGATCGTCGTTGAGATCGCGCACTTGCCGGTATGTGTCGAGAGCGGAGCAGCCCGCCTGGGTGATCGGCGCGACTTCGGAGAAATCGAGCTGCGCGCCCCCGAGGCCGCCCGACTGCAACACGCGCGCGATATCGTCCTTCGCTTGTTTGGGATTGCCCGCGACCCCGGTCAGGTTGACCTTCACGGCATCGGGGGAATCGGTGACATCGACAATCGACAACCAGGTGCAACCGACCGACGGCAAGGCCGAATTGACCAGGCGCGTCGCCTTCTCCGCCGGGGGAAGATCGTCGCTGATCGCAAGATCTCCGGCGCCGGTGGCCTCGCCCGGCTCGTCCGGCGAGCCGCTCGTCAGCCACCAGACGAGACCCGCCAGCACCGCGATCGCGATCAGCACGATGAAGATGATCGGACCGAGGTTCTTCTTGGGCTTGGCCGCATGCATCGGCGTGATGACGTTACCCGAGGTGACGCCCGAAGGCTGGGCCAGGCCGGGGGACGCCACCGCCGCCCCCTCCACCAGACCATCCGGGATCACCGCCGCACGCGGTTGCAGCCGTTCGAGAACCTCGTCCATCGATTGCAACCGGTCGGCGGGATCGGCGGGAAGCATTTCCTCGAGGATCGACCGCAGCTTTGGATCGAGTCCTTCGAGATCGGGCCCGTCGCGGCGCTTGACGACCGCGTCGGCGAGCGAGCCGCCCATGTTGACGTCGGCTCCGCGCGCCACCGCAAGCACCACCAGCGCCAGGCTGTAGACATCGGTCCAGGGCCCGACGTTGCTGTTGAACGATCCCAATTGCTCGGGCGCGACGTAGCCCAGCTTGCCCGCGAACCCCTGGCCGATGATGGTCTTCTGGCCGGGATCGAGATCCTTGGCGATGCCGAAATCGATGATCTTCGCCTTGAGCAGTTCGCCATCGGGCAGCAGCACGTTGTCCGGCGACATGTCGCGGTGAATGGCGCCGCGCTCGTGCGCGACCTTCAGCCCGGATGCGATCCGCTTGAGGAACGCCAGCAGTTCGTCGGTCGACGGCGTCAGATCGCCCAGCACGTCGAGCAGGTTGTCGCCATCGATATAGTCGGTGACGATGTAGAGCACGCCCAGCGTCGGGTCCGACGCCAGCACGCGGTATGCCACGAGCGCTTCGTGATTGAGCTGGGTCAGCGTGCGCGCTTCCTTGCGGAACAGCGCCACGACGTTCGGGTCCGCCGCGAGTTGCGGCAGGATCACCTTGATCGCCACCTTCTCGTCGGTGTGGTTGACGTTCACGCCCTCGAACACTTCGCCCATGCCGCCGCGGGCGATGAAGCGGGTGACTTCATAGATGTGGTTGAGCACGTCGCCGATCGCGATCTGCCGCCCGAGCCCCTGCGAGGGCGCGATCGGCTGCACGGTAGGCTGCAAGGAAGCGTCGTCCATCGCGGCTCGGGAATCTTCCGGCGGCGGCGGGATCGATGGCGCACCGCTCATGTCGGTTTCGCCCGAATTGATATCGGGGATCGAGACGTCGGGACCGGCTTCGTCGGGTGCCGCGTCGGATGCCGGGGTCTCGCCCGGATCTTTGGGATGGTCGGATCCGATCATGCCGCCGACCCCTCGCCGGCCTTCTGGAGTGTCAGCGCCGTTTCTTCCTCGACACTCACGGCCACCATCGTGACGTTGTCGGGGGCACCGCGGGAAATCGTCATTTCGAGGAGCGTCTCGACAGCCTTGCCGAGCGGTTCGTTTGCTATCACGGCTTCGATCTCACTATCGTTCACCTGACCATGCAGACCGTCGCTGCATAACAGGAACACATCGCCCACCCGCGTCCTGTCCGCTACGATATCGACCTCCACGTTATCCTTCACGCCGACCGCCCGGGCCAGCATGTGCCGCATGGGATGCGTTGCCGCTTCTTCTTCCGATATCGCTCCCCGATCAAGCAGATCCTGCACAGGCGAGTGATCCTTCGTCAACCGGATTAGCCGCCGGTCGCGCAGGACGTAGGCGCGGCTGTCGCCCACCCAGCACACTCCGAACAGCGATCCCGCGAAGTAAAGCGCGACCACAGTGGTGCCCATCTGCTGCGAGCGCTTGACCGATTCGGCGTAAATGATCTGGTTGCCGACGTGGATCGAATTGGCGATCGCGTAGCAGGCTTCCTCGAAATCGGTCGGGACGGTCACGTTCATCAGCGTCTGCGTGACCACTTCGGAGGCCCAGTCCCCGTGGTCGTGCCCGCCCATGCCGTCGGCCACCGCCCACAAGTTCTCCGAGGTGCGTTCGCAGTAGGTGTCCTCGTTCCGTTCCCGCACGCACCCTTCATGGGTGACCGCCGCGCTATCCAGCTTGAACGCCATCGTGCCCCTCCGTTCTCGGCGCGGTCCGGACGCGCCTCGCGGCACCGCCCTGCCCGGCGCGCCCAAGCGCGTCCGGACCGCACCTTTCGTTCAAGACCCCGCTCCGTCGTCCTGTCGTTCGATGACGATCTCTATTCTCTCGCCGCCCGGATCGCCGGCGATGCCAGTGGCTTCGATCCGTCGGTTGTCGGCAATGGACTCGCGCAGCACGGCCGCCACCGCATCGGCGCGCGAGCGGGCCAGTGGCTCCTGCCCCTCACCGGTGTAGCCTTCGACCGTGATGAATTTGGCGTTTTCCTGCTCCAAGGCCTTGCCGATCCGCTCGAACAGAGCGCGGCGCCCGGGGGTGAAGTCAGCTGAGCCTGGCTCGAACAGGTTCTGCGCCGTGTTCACGCGCACGGTCTCGGCATCTTCCTCCACCGCGACCAGCTCCTCCCCGATCTCGGGCGCAAGGAACGCGGACAACCGCTCGGCCTGTGCGCCCATCGCTGGAACCGCTTCAGCTGGCGCAGTCGGTGCTGCGTTCGGATCCGGGGCAAGGATTACGTAGCGCACGACCATGAAGCCCAGCGCGATCAGCAACAGTGCGGACAGGATCCAGGGAAGAACGCTGCCCTGCTTGCCGCTGCCATAACCTGCGGGCTGCTCGTAGATCGGCGCGACGGGCGCGGGGGGCGCCTTGGGCGCCGGCGGCGGAGCCTTGGGAGCGCTGGCCGCGGGATCGGCGAGATTGCCGAACAGCGGCGCCTGCTCGCCGCTTTCGTCCTGCAGCGGAGACGGCCGGAAGACCGTCCGGAACTGTTCGGCGCGGCTATCCTTGCGTTCGTCTTCACTCATGACGCACTCTCCGGCTCATCGGAACCCGAGGGCGCGGCCGGACCGCGCAACCGCTGCAAGCGGCGTGCGGGCGAGGCATTCGGTGCATCCGATCTCGAACCGTAAGACAAACTTCCACCCCCCGGTGACGCATGTCGATTGCGCCGGATGATACCGGAAAGCGCCATCAACAAAAGTCCCGATTTTCGCTCGGTCCGCGTCGGCGATTGCGCCGCCGGACAGGCGCCTGCGACACGCGTTTCTCTTCAGGGCCTTGGCCTAGATGCCGAGCGCCTTGGTCGCCACGTCGAACGCGCCCTCCAGCCCATGCTTGGCCCCTTTCGCGAACCGGCCGGCCATAGGCGCCTCCTCGATCACGAGCAGTCCCTCGCCTGCCTCGACACGGTCGCGAAAGAGTTGAACCCGGCCGAGAAAATACGGCCAGAAGGTCTCGTTGCGCGTTACGGAATACGCCAGGTCCGCAGTGAAGCCGACCAGCTGTGCCGACCCGAACACACGCCCCCGCTCCGCCCGTTCGATCCGAACCCCGCGCCCGCCCTTGACGACCAGACGGCACGGACCGTGAAACACGAGGAAGCGCAATTGCAGCGTCAGCCAGGCGTTCAAAGAGAACAGGCGCCAGTGCGAGGTGATCCGCAGCGGCGCCTCGATCGGCTGCACAACTGCCGCCAACGCGCGTGGTTGCAGCACGCAAGCCGCGCCCTCCGCAAGTTCGAGCACCGTCACTTCGGCGAAAGGATCCGAGATTGCGGAGATCGTGGTGACTTCGCCCGCGCCCCGCACACGCGTCAGGAACACGAGGCCCGCCGCATGGCTGGTGAGCGGATGACGCGGATCGAGCAGCCACTTGGTCGACTTGGTGCCGCCGGAAGAGGTGGTTTGCAGATAGTCCTGCCGCACGAGCAATTCCTCCCCTTCGCGCAGCGAGATCGGCACCGAAGCGGAACTGGCTCCGCCGGGCACCGAGATGCCCGCGCTCGCGGCGGCAGAATGGCCGCCCGGGACCCGGATGCGGATCGCGGGACGGCGCTCGGCGAGCGGAGCCAGCACGAACCAGAACAGCAATCGGATCAGAAACGGCGTCGCGATAATCAGGACCAGCGCGCCAAGCGCCGCCCATAAGGCGTGCTGCAGCGTCGGATTGCGCCAGGCCGCCCCGGCGCGCTGTTGCGCGCTTCCAAGCCAGGCCGCCGAGGCCTCTTCCCGGGCCTCGTCCAGCCCGGCCAGCGCGGCATCGAGATCCGCCGAAAGATCGCCCGAGGTCTGCGCGAAGGCGGCACGCGCGTCGGCCAGGCGCGTGGCCAGATCCCCCTGGCGACGGATCCGGGCGAGCGTCGCGGCCGCCTGGTCGCAGCGCTGGCGCTGGTCTTCCTCCAACCGACGATACGGGTCGTTCGCATAAGGAAGCCGGGCCTGCACCGGATGCGTTTCGAGATAGGCCCGCCGCGCTTTCCGCGCCGCCAGACAGGCCGTGCGCTCGCGATCGAAGCGATCCGCCTCGCCGCGCACCGTCGCAAGCGCGCGCGCCTCCTGCAGCATCTGCTTCTCGCGCTGGAGCAGCGCGATGCGTAACTTCTTCTTCTCGTTCTCGACCACGTGGCTTGGCCCTTCGCGGACCAGCCCGGCGATGTCGATCCCAGGCGGGTCGGCGGCATAGGCTCGCAGACGCGCATCGATCTCGCCGATCCGCCGATCGATCTCCGCCACCCCCGCACGAGACGCGTCCTGACGCGCGCGTTCGTATTCGCGCTGCAATGCTGGATATTCGCCGCGCAACTCCTCGCGCGCCGCCTCCAGAGCTTGATAGCGCGCCTCGCGATCCGCGCCGTCCCCGATCCAGCCGCCGAGCCACCCGCCGAGCAAGAGCGCCGCCACGAGCAGCACGTACAAGAAACCATGGCGCAACAGCCACCCGATCACGGACCGCAGCCCGCTCACCCTATGCGATCCTTCGTAGACACCAGCCGACCATGCGCGACCTCCCGCCATCGAGCAACCGCGCCGCGACCGGACTGACTGGTATCCATTCGGAAATCCTCCCGATTGTCGAGATACCCAGTCGTCGAGCCCATGCATCGTCACGCCTACGGCACCGCACCAGCGATCGTCGTTTCCGGGATCACCCGCGCTTCGGGCTCGTTCGCCCACGATCCGCTGCAAGCGATGTGCCCTTGCAAGCCAATCGCTGTCGCCCGCCCTAGCCCTTCGGGCGCAATTGCGTGTAAGGCCCGCCGCGATCAGACGAACAAGGACAGCAGGATGGCCAAGGACAAATTCGAGCGGCATCGCCAGCCGTGGCGCGCGGACGAATTGACGAAGATGCGCACGCTTGCGGGTAAGGGAATGGCGCTCAAGGCGATCGCCAAGGCGCTGACCCGCAGCGAGGAATCGGTCAAGGAACGGGCGCGGCAGGACGGCATCGCCATCGCCAAGCTGCGCTGATCCCCGCGAAATGAGCGATGACCCGACTTACGACGCCATCGTTCTGGGCGCTGGCGCGGCGGGATTGATGTGCGCTGCCGAAGCCGGCAAGCGCGGAAGGCGGGTGCTGGTGCTCGAACGCGCCGAGCAGCCGGGCAAGAAGATCCTGATTTCCGGCGGCGGACGCTGCAATTTCACCAACCTCGATACCGCACCCGACCGCTATCTTTCGGCCAACCCGCACTTCGCCAAGTCGGCGCTGAGCCGCTACACAGCGCGCGACTTTTTGGCGCTGGTCGAAGCGCACGGCATCGCCTGGCATGAAAAGACGCTGGGTCAGCTGTTCTGCGACGGTTCAGCCAAGCAGATCGTGGCGATGTTGCTTGCCGAGTGCGAACGCGGCCGGGTTCGCATCGCCTGCGCGCAAGAGATCGCGGACGTCGCGCAAGCCGATGGACTGTTCCGCGTCCGCACGCAGGAGGGGACATTCGCGGCGCCCGCGCTGGTCATCGCGACCGGGGGCCCCTCAATCCCGAAAATGGGCGCGACCGGCTTCGCCTACGATCTGGCGCGCCAGTTCGGGCTCAAGGTGGTCGAGCCGATGCCGGCATTGGTCCCGCTCACACTCAGCGGCGAAGATCTCTTGTTCCGTGATCTTTCGGGCGTCGCCACCGAAGTCGTCGCGCATGCCGGCAAGGCGGCGTTTCGCGAAGCGGCGTTGTTCACGCATCGCGGATTGTCAGGCCCGGCGATCCTGCAAGTCTCGTCCTACTGGCGGCACGGAGAAGCGGTCGCGATCGATTTCCTGCCCGGCAGCGAGCAGGACTGGCTGCTCGCCACCAAACGCACGGCCCCGCGCCAGACGTTGCGCGGCGCGCTGAAGGCGCGGCTGCCCGACCGGCTCGCGACCACGCTGTCCGAACGCGTCGGCCTCGACCAACCGCTGGCCGGGATCGCCGACGCGAAACTGCGCGCCGCGCAGGAGCGACTTGCGCGATGGGTCTTCCACCCCAACGGCAGCGAAGGCTTCGCCAAGGCCGAAGTGACGCGCGGCGGCATCAGCACGGCCGAACTTTCCTCAAAGACCATGGAAGCCAAACGCGTGCCCGGCCTGCATGCCATCGGCGAGGCGGTGGACGTGACCGGCTGGCTCGGCGGCTATAACTTCCAGTGGGCCTGGGCGAGCGGATACGCCGCGGCGCAGGCGCTCTAGCTCTCTCCACGGTGCGAACTGGCCGCGTGCGACCGCAACGCCAATTGCAGCCAGCCTACCCCGGACGCTGAGTGAGCAGCTGTTCCGTGATGCCGTACGTCAGATCGTTTTCGATCGCGAAGGCTTGCGATCCATCGGCAAGCACGACCGGCGTCGCCTCCACCCCGACCTTTCGCCCGATCTTGTTCACCACCGCCTCGAGCGAGAGAGCGTTGACCTTGAGCTTCAGCCGGTCGGTCATGCCCAGCAGGTTGCCGATCTGCGACGGATCACGCAGCTGCCGTCCCCCGTCGGTCAGCAGCGCAAGCGCTTTCAAGGCGTCCGGCCCGTTCGCCCCGCAGAGCCGGCAATCGGCGTAGGCGCCATCGGAAAATTCGTAGAAGCGCAGTTGGCCCCGGGGATGCGCTGCCACCACGGCATCGCGCCGCGTCATCGCCACCACCACATCGGCGCGCGCGAGTGTGACCGCGACCGAATCGATGGCTGCGGCGGCAAGCAGAACGTGATCGCCGGTCGTCACCAGCAACGGCCCCGCCGCTCCTTCGGCTGCCGCAGCGATGCTCGTGGACAGACTGTCGCGCGCCTCGACCAGCTTCACTTTGACGTTGCCGCCCGCACGGCTCGCCGCCTCGGCGATGGCGGGCGCGGAATCTGCGTCGGTCGAAACATGGATTTCGCCGATCCGGGGATGGCGGCCCAGCGTTGCCAGGACGTGCTCGATCAAGGGCCGAGCCTGCATCGGGATCAGGCACTTGTTAGCAACGCCGAACCGCATTGCCAGTGGGTTGGCAGTGCCGGGGCGCTGACCGGCAAGGACGATCGCGCGCATGGGCGAGCCGGAACTCATCGGACCATCACCACGTCAGATCTCGGACACGGCTGCTGGCCGGCGCGCTTCGCCAGAGCAAGCTGAAGGACGGCGGCGCGTTCCGGGAATATCGAGACATGGCCAAGCGACATTTGCGCAGACTTCCGGTCGATGCAAGCACCCCCGCGCGCCACCGAGCGCGCCTCGCTCCGAGGTGATACGACGTTTCACTGGATTGGCTCTGGGATACCCGAGATCAGCCCGGTATTCGCTGCGCCAGGTTCGCGATCAGGCGACCATGACCAGATCGCGGCCTTCGCGCTTGGCTTTATACAACGCGCCGTCGGCAACGGCACAAAGCGTGTCTGCCGTCATGCCGGGTTCGTAAGCGGCAATCCCGATGCTGACGGTCGCGGTTGGAAGGTTGATCGTCGAAGCAGTCGTCTCGCGTATGGCCTGGGCGAGCCGCTCGTTGATGCGTCTTGCCGCTTCCGCTGTCGCACCGGGCAACACGATGAGGAACTCCTCTCCGCCCAGGCGCCCGAAACCGTCGGTTTCGCGCAAGACATCGACGCAGATGCGTGCCAGGCGCTTCAGAACGTCATCGCCGGTAGCGTGGCCGAACTTGTCGTTGATCGACTTGAAGTGGTCGACGTCAAGCATGGCGACTGTCAGCGTGGAACCATTTTGCGCGGCGAGCTCGATCTCCCGATTGAGACGCGCGAGAATGCCGCGACGGTTGGGCACACCGGTAAGTTGGTCGGTCCCTGCCAGGATCTGCGCCCGCTCTGCGCGATTATCCGCACTCTCTTTGGCCGCCGCGAGTTGCTTTGCAATTAGCACCCGATCGGTCACATCCTGGAACACGCCGAACAATGCCACGAGCTCGCCATTGTCGTCGTACTCGGCTTGACCGCGGCTGTTCACGTATCGCAATTCCCCATGCGCAGTGATAATCCGCGCATCGAAGGCGAATTGACCGCCGTTCGAGATACATTCCGTGATGTCACGCTCGACCGGGATCCGGTCCTCGGGATGATACGCTTCCAGCGCGTCTTTTAACGAAGGAACCCTTCCGACTGGCAGACCGTGAATGCGAAAAACTTCGTCCGACCAAGACAATTCCGGAGGCTCCAATTCGAGCCGCCAATGCCCGATCTGGGCGGTTTGCGACGCCATTTCGAAGTAGCGCTTTTGCCGGGACGTCTCGCGATAGCTTGCATTGCGCGACGCCAGGGCGGTTGCCAGCGGGAGTGCCGCGGTAAGCAGAAAGACCAGATAGATCTGGAAAAATTGCGTTGGGGTCAGCCACCCGAGTTCCCTGACGAGTACGGCGGGGCCAAACCCATTGAGGGTCGCGATGGACCCAATCGAGGCGGTGCAGGCCACGCCCATCGCCGCGCCGACCGGACCGAGAAAGTAAGTAGCCAGCAGGATCGGCAGGACAGGGATGAACAAGAGCGGCAAACCGTCCTGAAAGAACGTCAAAACCGAAACCAGAAGATTTATCGCCAGAATGACGGCGACTTGGCGACCGGTGTGATGCTCTCCAACGCCGACGGACTTTATTCCCCGCCGCAAGGCCGTGACGAAGACCGGCACGAAGACCAGCTGCCCCAGCAGAACGGTGACGAACCACGACGCGGTAAACGCACCACTCCAGTTCGCTGTCAGCAAAGCCGCACCCAGGGTGCTGACGGTCGAAGCCGCGAGCGCCACTCCCCCGAATCGCGCCACTCTCGCCGGATCGTCAAACGAGAGGCCCGAGATGTTGCACGACCGGACCATGATCATACCCGTCACGGCCTCGAGCAGGTTCGCGCCCGTGTACCCGATCGATTCGAAGAGGGAGAAGCCGAAACAAAGATTGGAGATCAAACTCGCTATCGCGACGCTGGCCAGGATCTGACCGTATTCGCCGCGTGGCCGCATGATGCTGGCGGCCAGCACGATGCCGCTGGGCGCCCAGATCGTCAGCGCGTCGTTAGCAGCATCGCTGAGCACCAGCGCCGAAAGCGCGGCTAAGAGATAGCTCAGCCCAACTAGAAAAAACGTACGAGTGTGCTTCAAGGCGAGAGGCTCTACCTGGCTAGTTGGATGCAGGATCGGCCAGCGTGGTTAAGGCGGAGTAAAATTAACGGAACGATCACGTAGAATCTCATGCTTTCCGAAGAGATTGCCGCGAGGCCGCCGGAAAAAGCTCAAGTGAAAGGATGTGCAAAGAAGCACGAGATCGAACTGGCGCTCAGCCACGTCCCCCGCGCACCCGACATCCACGGGCGAGCGCCGTGCGACCCTGGCTCTGAACAGGGAAAAGACGTTAAACGCGGTTGACCTGCCCCATCGAAACGCCACTACCATGCGGAACCCGGCATGCCGCCAAGCGATCTGGAGACCTATTCCCATGCGTTCTGTCTATGGCCTCGTCTCGATCGCGGTTGTGGCGAGCTTGAGCGCCTGTCAGCCACCGGTCGACGACAGCGGCGCCGAGCCTACCGAAATGGCCCAGACCAAGGTCATCGAGGAAGAGCCCAGCAGCGACAGTGACGCGGCCACATTCGACGAGATGCAGGTGTCCGACTTGGAAGGCATCAAAATCCCGACAGTCAGCGGCATCGAGACCGCGGCCGCGGATCGGATCAACACCGCGCTGACCTCGATCCGCCAAAGCGCGGTCAAGTCCGCGACCGAATGCAAGGCCGCGGCCGGATCGAACCCCTTCACGTATGAGCTCTCGGCCGAACCCGGGTACAACGCAGACAATGTGCTGAGCTTGCGGATGACCGGCCATTCGTTCTGCGGCGGTGCCAATGGTTCGACGCTGGTCGATGCCCGCACGTTCGACCTCACCACCGGCGAGGAGATCGATGTCGTCAAAGCCTCCGGGATGTCGTCTTCGGAACTGCTGAAGGCGTCCGCGAAAGGTTATGCGGGTGATGGAAACTGCAAGGATTTCGTCGACAGCAATATCGGTACCGACCAGGTGGAGATCAATTCCGCTTTCGTCACGAAGGACGGGATCGGCGTAAACTACGACATCAACGTCGGCGCCGCCGAAAGCTGTGCTGCCGATGCCGGCAACGTCGCCTGGACAGCGCTGGGCGACGGCACGCAGATCGCCGAACCGCTTCGCACGATCGCAGCCCGCAGGAAGAAGTGACAGCTCCTCTCGGTATCAGAAGTTGCGAGGGCGATTTTTCTACAACCAACCAGCCGCAATGCCCTGACTCGAATGATAGGCGATGCGATCCAGCCTAAAAATGTCCGGCCGCGCTGCGCCGTGCACAATGGTAAGCAGCGCCCGCGTAATCAGGCACAAGTATCTTAGCGGTTGTAATTTTTTTGCACCCTGCTATAACGATTGTGCCTGACGTCGTTTGCGACGGATTATGACTGCCGCGACGAGCCATGACGCTCGAGTTCGGCACCTCTTTTCCCTTCATACACTATGGCTCCGCAGCGGAATACGTCCGCGCGGATGATTTTTCTCGTACGCAAGGATTATGGTTTGGCGAAGGAAGAGCTCATTACGATGGGAGGCGCGATCGAAGAGGTCCTGCCCGACGGACGCTTTGGTGTCACCCTCGACAATGAGCATCGGATCATCGCTTACACGGCTGGAAAAATGCGCCGTTACCGTATCCGCTCGGTCGTTGGAGACCGCGTACACGTCGAAATGACGCCGTACGATCTGAGCAAAGGCCGGATCGTTTTCCGCGAACGGACTCCTGGGCAAGGCCCCGGGGGTCCCCGTAAACGCGGTTTCAGGCGCTGACGCTTTCAAGAAGGCGGCAGGAACACCCTGCCGGACATCACAACAATGAATTACCCGAACGCACACGGTACGCCGCGTCGTCAACTCTCGCTGCGCCTTGGTGCGATCCCTGCGCGAACCCTGACGAACCCGGCTCCGATTGCCGCCATGATCCCGACCACCGAACTGCGGCGTCTCGTCGCGACAATGGTCGATTGAAGCACCGAACTTACCAGCGGCCGTGCACCAGCATTCCCGCCTACGCAGGAGACCTGAACATGGACCTGAACCTCGAATATGCCGCGCACCAGCGCGCAATCCTGAGCGCTCATGTCGCCGCCAATGACGACGATCGCCGCGCACGTCTCGCAACCGCGTCCCTTATTGCGGATCGGATCAGCGACTTTCAACATGGTCTGGGGGCAGCGGCAGCTTGCGCCTGGAGCAAAGCGCAATTCGCCAATCTGGTGAAAGACAGTACATCTCTCAAGGCAGCGACATAACGCTGCTTCCCGATCAATCTAATCTTGCTCTCGTTAAAATTCGACGGGTATCGACGCTTGGTGCCAAACTCGGACTTGTCCGATCACGGCGCCTTCAATTCGACGACCTCCTTTCAATTGACGACTTGACGCACGACCTCGGCTCGCAATTTCGTGAGCCGATCACGACCGTTCCTTGAAAGGACGCGACTATGACTACCGGCACCGTAAAATTCTTCAATGGCGACAAGGGCTATGGTTTCATCCAGCCCGATGATGGCTCGGCCGACAGCTTCGTCCATATCTCTGCCGTGCAGGCGGCGGGCATGACGACGCTCGATAAGGACCAGCGTCTCAACTACGAAGTCGAGACCGGCAAAAATGGCAAGGCCAGCGCGATCAATCTTTCGTCTGCTGACTGAACATTCAAAGCGCCGGATCGCCAGCTTGGCGGTCCGGCGCTTTTTTGCGTCCGGTTAAGAGAGACATCGGCGGCAGTTGATGGCGTGTCGCGCCTGGCGCCGGATCTGCTTGACCGCGACTTGCCTGAGATCATCGGATGCGCGCCTTACGTACGTCTGGCGCGGATACCCCGAAACAGGCAATCGGCGGCTACCGCTGATCCAGCGTGACCGAGGACGACGGCGCCCGCGCCAGCGCCCCCTAAGGAAGGTTAGCCGTAGGCGCTTGCGCGCGCCAGCGACCATCGTCGCTCTTTTCGAGCGGCAGGCCACAGGCACCACACAGCGCGGTCTGACCGCCGCTCTTGCGAAGCGCCATCGACGCGACGGACGGCTTGTGCCGACCAAGAAAACAGAACAACAGCATCGCGTAGCTAAGTAGGCATCGCTTGCCATTTCAGCCAGCTTTCGACGGGAATTTCTGGGGGGAAAAGCGCGAGGCCTGCGCGGTCGGTCGGGATCGGCACGATCACGCCGCGCTTTGCCGCAGCCCACCGCGAAACCAGAAGCTGTAACTTGCCAACAGCCCCAGCATGGCGAGGACCACACCTGCGAGCGAAACCGCGATCTTCCAGGCTGCCCCGCCAACTTTCGCCGCATGAAGCGGATAGAATTTTTCCTCGATCGAGCGAGCGATATCGCCCTCGAGCGGATCGTCGATGCCAATCACTTGCCATGTCACCGGGTCGAACCGGACGTAAGTGCGCCCATTGGGCGTCCAGTCCGCTGGCTGCTTCATCCGAAGCACCAACGGAGCGCCGCCGTCCTTGGGAAACTGGACTCGACGAAACGCGGCATGCGGAAACTGCTGTTGTGCGGCGCTGAGAGCCGCTTGCCAGCTGTCGGCTGCGATTGTTCGAGACCTTTCGGCCGTCACATCGATGGATCGCTGCGCAGCCGGATCGTCGCGCCAGGGTGCCAGCACTGCGTCGGAGAGCCCGTCGAACACCATCAGCGAACCGGTAGCCGTGAGTATCAGGAGCAAGGGTGCGGCGACGATGCCGATGTCGCGATGCTGGCGAACGATCGCGCTGCGCGTCAGGCGTGCCGGCCACGGGCGCAGCCGGAAGGTGCGCCGGGCCCGCCACCACAGGATCGCTCCACTGACCACGAACAGTAGCCCCGCCAGTCCCAGGATCCCTGTGGCGGTCTTCCCCACTTCGGCGAGGAAGAGGTGATGGTGCAGATCGAACAGCCAGAGTTCGGGCCGGTCCCATTGGCTTGTCCAGCGCGCAACCAATTCGCCCGACTGGTTGAGGTATGCCCCGCTGCCATCGGCATAAGCGGCCTGATGCAAGCCGAAGTCTTCGCCTGCAAACGTCAGCCGGGTGAGGCCCGGGCCAGCGGCATTGGCGGCATCGAGTGCACGGGCGAAGTCCGCAACCTGTGCACGCAGGGGCTCGTCCGCGCCCGGCACGCCGATCCAGCTGTCCTCCCAGACCAGGATCGCTCCCGAAAGGCCGATCACCGCCAGGAGCAGGCCGACAATGCCGCCCACCCAGCGGTGCAGCAGCGCGAGCGTGCGCATCAGAACTGCGCGCGCCATCCCAGCGTGAAGGTGCGGCCGCGACCCGAAAAGAACCGGGAATTATCGGTGATGCGCACGGTATCGCTGTCGTAAGTGAGGTAATAGGCGTCGGTCAGGTTCTGCACGGCCAGCGAAATCTCGCCGATCCCGGTGCGGTAACCGACATAGGCATCGACCAGCGTGTAGCCCTCGAAATCATTCGCCGGCGGCAAACTGTTGAACGTCCGCTGCAAATAGAACCGTCCCTGCACCCGCGCGCTCAGCGGGCCGCGGCGATAGTCCGCCGCCAGGTTGAGCCGATCGGGTGAGATATTGGCACCGTCGAGATCGTCGTCCACGCGGCCATCGCCATCGTCGTCGGTCTGACCGGTGAGGTGGCTGTAGGCCGTGCTGATGACGAGGCCCGGCACCGGCGTCTGCGCGGCGAGACTGACTTCCAGGCCCTCGATGTCGATCGGCTGGCGCGCAACGTCGAAAATGCCGTCCGAATTGAGAACCAGCAGCGAGCCGAGCTTGCTCGACGACCAGTAATAGCTGGCGCTGATTTCGAACGGGCCGCGGCGCATTTCGACGCCGACCTCGCGATTGTTCGAGATCACGGGCTCGAGCGACAGGAAATCGTCGATATCCACGCCGGGCTGGGTAATGCCGCGCAGGATGCGCCCGACATCGGCGATCGTGTAACCCTCGGCATAGCTGCCATAAGCGCGAATGCCCTCGATCGGCTCGACGATCACGCCGCCGTTCCACAAGACCTTGTCGAACGAGGGGCTGCCGCCCGAGACATCGACGGGACCGTAGTTGTAAAGCGTGCTGAAATCGCCGACCTTGAGCTTCACGTTTTCGTAGCGTGCCCCGCCGGCCAACCGCAGCGCGCCGCCCAGCAATGCGAGATTGCCCTGAGCGAAGGGCGCAAGACTGCGGAAATCCGTTTCGGGGACCCAGGCCCGACCGGTCTGGACGAGGGTTTGTTCCGTGCGATCGAACAGTGCGTCGAAGCCTACCGTGACAATCAGGTCCTCCAATCCCGGAACCGCCCGTTCGTAACTGAACTTGCCGCCCAGTTTGCGCGAGCGGTTGGCCGACTGATCGAACAGGGTTCCGGTCGGATCGATGCGCGGATCCTGAAACGTGGAGAACACGCCTCCACCGAAGACGTCGCGCGTGCGCGAGAAGAATCCCTGCAGCGAGAGCGTGCCTCCGGCGAGATCGCTTTCTACGAGCGAGGCGGACAGCAGTTCGGCCCGGTTCGAAGGCGGATCGCCGGGAGTCTCGCCCTTGACGCTCGTCGCCGGAACGCCCGTCGCACGGTTGCCCGGCACGATGACGTAGTTCGCGTTTCCCTTGAGCTCGAACCGATTGGCGATGAGTTCGAAGCGCGCGGTGTCGCTGAGCTGATAGCCGAGCCGGGCGAAGACGGACCAGCTGTCGCTGTCCTGGATCTCGCCTTGCGTGCCATCCACGCCGATGCGATTGCCGTGCCCATCGATGAAGGCGCCGCGCCGCTCGAATGCGGCGCCCACGGTCGCATCGAAAGCCGCGGCGCGATAGCCCAGATATCCGGCGACTTTGCCGCCGAGCGCCTCACCGTCGAAACCGTCGGCGGCACTTCCCTGCACGAGAAAGCGGCCGCCCAGGCCATCCGCTTGCGGAGCCCCCACCGTCACCTGATTGACCACACCGCCGGTCGCGCCGATCCCCTGGAGCGCGTTCGATCCGTAGATGACTTCCACTCTGTCGATGAAGAACGGATCGATGGTGTACCCGTCGCGCGACCCATCACGAACCGGGGTCGATTGCGGGATGCCGTTGATCGCGTAGAGCGGCGATCTGCCGCGCAGCGACTCCCCTGAACCGCTCAACTTCTCGCGTGTCGGTGAGAATGCGGGATAGCGCGCCGACACGGCATCGACAGTGGAGCCCGAAATCGAGATCTGTTCCTGCAGATCCTTCCCGCCCAGCACGTCGATGGTGAGCGGAAGCGCGCTTGCCGGCAATTCGCTGCGGGCTGCCGAGACGATGATCTCGTCGAAATCATCGAACTGTCGCGCCCCCGCGATATCTTGTGCAGCCACCGGCGTGGCCAATCCAAGACCGACGGCCAGCCCCAGGCTGGCAAGGCTCGCGGTCGACTGCAGGCGTTCGCGCAAATTCAATGCTTCCTCCCATGTTCGGGAGGCCCTAAGCATTAATGCGAATGCGTTGCAATAGCCAAGGTGCATAGACGGGTGGTTTCTGCGACCTGGGAGCGCGGTAAAATCCCGCGCGCGCCGCAGCGCACGCTATCTGAACCCACCGGCCTCTCGATAACGATAGCATCAAGGTATCAGAACGACGCCCACAAGGACTTAGAACTGTACTGCAATGTTGAATACAGTTCGATAAAGAAATATGAATCACAAAAAAATGGTGAAGAGGGGGATTAGGATGACGAAGGTGAAAAGCGCGCTGTTGAGAAGCTCAATTCTGGCGGCGGTGTTCGCCGCGCAGCCGGCGCATGGGCAAAATCTCGAGCAGTTGGGCGATTCCGAGGCCGGTCAATCCGCATCCTCAGGTCCGATTGTTGTGACCGGCACCCGCATTGGATCCTTCGATGCGCCGACCCCGGTCATTGCGGTTTCCGAAGTCGCACTCGATGAAAAGGCGGTTCGCTCCGTTTCGGAATTGATGGACGATGTCCCCGCATTGCGCACCAACCAGAACACCGGCCAGTCGAGCGAACCCGTGGGCGCCAGCAATCTCGATCTTCGTGCTCTGGGCCCTTCGCGTACGCTCGTGCTGCTGGACGGACGCCGCGTCGCCGCGACCGATCCGACAGGCGCGTTCGATACCAACGTGATTCCGGCGGTTCTCATCAAAAAGGTCGAAATCGTGACCGGCGGCGCATCGGCAGCCTACGGTTCCGACGCGGTCTCTGGCGTGGTGCAGATCTTTCTCGACGATCGTCTGGAAGGTCTGAAAGGCGATCTCCAGAAGGGCATTTCGACCTACGGCGATGTCGCCACGACTGGCGCGTCGCTGGCTGCCGGACATGGCTTTGCCGATGGGCGTTTTCACGTCGTGGGCGCCGTCGACTATTTCAAGAATGAAGGCCAGTTGTTCCAGTCCTCGCGCCCCTGGGGCCGGGACGACTACGCGCTGGTTTCCAATCCCGGCGAGGGCCCGGCGCGGCTCACGGCCGCGGACGCGCGCTTCTCGCAGCTAACGTATGGCGGCGTCACGGCGCTGAACAGCATTCCCGCGCTGCGCGGCATCCAATTCGGGCCGGGCGGCACCGTTCTGCCGTTCGAATATGGCACGGCCGTTGGAACGACCTTTATGATCGGAGGCGATGGCGACTCCCTTGCATCGCAGGCCAACATCTTTCCGGAGATCGAGCGTGTTACCGGCTTCGGCAAAGCCACATTCGACATTACCGAGACGACCAGCCTCTATGCCGATGTCCTGATCTCGCAGATCGACATCTTCTCCGACGGCACGAATGCAACGGATCGCGGCAACCTGACCATCCGGCGCGATAACGCGTTCCTGCCCCAAGAAATCTACGACATCCTCGTCGCCGAAAACCAGACGTCGTTCCGCATCGGACGTATCGGCGGAGAAGAAGGTGCCTTCACCAACTCGGTCGATAGCACGATGCGCCGCTATGGCTTCGGCGCGCGCGGTGAATTGGGAGGCAAGTTCAACTGGGACATCGGCGCGCAGTTCTTCCGCAACGACTACCATCGCGAAGATGGCAACAACCGGATCGTGCGTCGATACGCGCTAGGAGTCGACTCGATCCTGGTGAATGGCTCGCCGGTCTGCCGCGCAACCGCGGCCAATCCAAACAGCACCGATCCCGACATCGCCAATTGCGTTCCCATCAACGTGTTCGGTGCCGGATCGATCAGTCAGGAGGCGCTGGATTACTACGTCGGAACCGCAATCCTCGATTCCAAACAGAAAATGGACAATTACTACTTCAATTTCAGCGGTTCGCTGTTCGAAACGTGGGCGGGGCCGGTGGATTTCGCGGTCGGCGCGGAATATCGGAAGGATTCGATCGACGCGTCCTCCGATCCGATATCGCAAGACAGTGGCTTCATCACCGTAAACCCCAAACCGCTGAGCGGTTCGGTCGAGGTGAAAGAGGCCTATGCCGAAGTCGTCGTCCCGCTGCTGGACGACCAGCCGCTCGGTTATCTGCTCGACCTCAACGGTGCGGTGCGGTTCACCGATTATTCGACGAGCGGATCGGTCACCACCTGGAAGGTCGGAGCGAACTACTCACCGTTCCAGGATCTGCGCCTTCGCGCCACGTATTCCCGAGACATCCGCGCGCCCAGCGTGAACGAGCTGTTTTCCGGACAGAACCAGCTGATCCGCAATCTGATCGACCCGCGCGACGTGCCTCCCGAAATCAAGAACCCCACGGTTACCGAATTGACCGGCGGCAATCCTGACCTCACTCCGGAAACTTCGACCGCGTGGACGGCCGGTTTTGTCTATTCTCCCAACTGGGCGCCCACACTCAGGGCCTCATTCGATTACTATTCGTTCGATATCGAGGACGCCATCGTCTCGCTGTCGGGCGCGCAGATCGTCGATGGGTGCTACCTGCAGGGACAGACCAATCTCTGCGATGCGATTACCCTTGGCGATCAGAACCAGATCACGCGCGTTGCGGCCACCTTGGTCAACGCAGGCGCCTTGCAGACCGAGGGCTTCGACATAGCGCTGGAATACTCGCTGCCCCTCGGTAACGGGCAACTGCTCTTCACCAGCCTGGTGAACTACATCTCGAAGCTCGACATCGACGGGGAGGATTTCGCCGGACAAGTCGGCCGTTCGGGCGGGGTGCCGCACTGGCGCGGCAATCTCGGCGTGCGGTATCGCAGTGACGTGTTCGGAGCAGGTGTTCTGCTGCGCTACGTCGACAGCGGCACCTACCAGAACAACTACGTCGAAGGCGTCGATATCGACGACAACTCCATACCGTCGCGCACCTATGTCGATCTGAACTTGAGCGCCAAGGTCGGCGGCGGCTTCGAATTGTATGGCAAGGTCAACAACCTCTTCAACCTCGATCCGCCTCTGGCGCCGCTGCCGATCACCTCGCCATCCTATAACGGCTCCCCATTCCACGATCGAATTGGTCGCTATTTCAAAGCGGGCGTCCGCTTCGACTTCTGACGCACCGCGCGTTTTCGTAACCACCCTCTGGCCCCGCTTCACTACGAAGCGGGGCCCTTTTGGCGTCAGGCCTGTTTCGCACGTACCAGATCGGGGTAATGCCGCTGCGCGACATCCGGGTGGGACCGCAGGCGCGCCTTGAGGTGGTTGGCGCCAACTTCACGCAGCATCGGATTGTCGGGATCGGTGCTGACGCCGCGCGCAGACCGCTTCAGGTCTTCGGGCAGTTCGATCACGGGCACGGTTCCGTCGTGGCTGGCGCCCAGGAAGAACGGGATCGAGAAACGCTGCGTCCCTTCCGGCGGAACGTCGGCGGCATGCACATCGGCGCGAACGAAGCCGTCGGTCGCCATTTCGAGCAGTTCGCCGGTATTGACGATGAAGCTGCCGGCAACCGGCGGAGCCGGGATCCAGACACCATCATGACGCTGCACCCGCAACCCGGGCAGACCCTGAAGCAGGATCGTAATCAGACCGCCATCCTTGTGTGCGCCCACGCCTTGCGAAGAGGCCGTTTGCGTCAGCCCCGGATAGCGTAGGATCTTCATATGCTGACGCGGCCCCGACGAGAACATCGGGTCGAAGAAATCCTCGTCCTGACCGAGCGCCAGGGCGATCGCGCGGAGGAGATCGAGCGAGACGCGCGTCATCTCCTCCTGATACCGCGTGACGACATCGCGCAATTCGGGCATGGCCGAAGGCCACTGGTTCGGCCCCATCGTCCGCATCCATGCCGGTGAATCCGGCCCGATTTCCGGAGCCTCTTCCTCGCGATCAAAATCGACTTGTTCGCGCCAGTCCTGCTGCCCACCGGTCAATTCCATTCCGACCCGGTTGTAACCGCGGAACCGAGCGGACGAGATCATCGCGATCTCCATCTTGTCCTCTTCCGGCAAGGCGAAGAACTTGCGCGTCGCGGCGACCATTTCGTCGACCAGCGCCTTGCTGACGCCGTGATCGACCAGATAGAAGAATCCGTGATCATGGAGCGTCACGCGCAACTCGGCGATAAACGCTTCGCGCTCCTCGGCCGAACCGTGCAGCCGATTGAGACGGATCACCGGCAAGCCTTCGTCGGCAAGCTGAAAGACCGTTCTGCGTCCCGCGATCAGCTTTGCAACTTGGTCGGATGGCTGGCACAGTTCCATGATACGTCCTCTCTTCACACGGCGGTGCAGATCACCGCATTTGCGTATGATATTACCGACTTTGGTTCTGTATTGTACCATGAACCTCCCCACGCCACGCGTGGGCGGCTGCCCACTTATCAGCCGGAAATATCGGGGACGGGCATGGTCGGGAGGGTCTCGCGTCGCGCGGCCTGTACTGCGGCACTATCAGGCGAAACTTCCAGCATCCGGCTGACCTGAGGACGCCGCCCTCCGATCTGCAACGTGAGGATCCGTTCCTGCAATTCCATGTCAGCCTGAGTGCGGCGCAGATTATGGCGCGCGTACTCGGTCCATGTCGCCACGCGATAGGTTTCCAACCATGTTTCTGGTGACGCCAGATCGCGATAGAGTTGCCACCGCCGCGCGCCATCGCGCAGGCGCAGTCTACGCCAGTCGCGCATCTCTGCCAGAAACGCCGGGATGTCATCGTGCGCGACTTGGTAGGCGACGGAAACCGCGATCGGGCCGCTGCGCCCTTCGATCGCGATGGCGGGAGACGGCGCGCTCCAGTCCCCCGGGTCGAGATCCACGTCGGCGGCGTCGGCTACGGGCAGGATCCGTGCCGACGCCATGACGAGCAACTGCGCCGCGCTGCTGACAAGCAGAGCCGTGGTCACATCGAAACGCGTCGCAATGATCCCGAACAGGAAACTGCCCAGCGCCATGCCTCCAAAGAACCCGGTCTGCTGGATCGCGATCATCCGGGCGACCACCCAGCGCGGCGAGGCCAGCTGGACCGCCACGTTCATTGTCGACACACCCAGGATCCAGCCCCCGCCCGTGATGGCCAGCGAAACGCAAGTGAGCGCGAGAAATCCACTGGTCGCCGTCACAGCCGCGCCACACGCCACCGCGAGCGATGCCAGAAACAGGATCTGCTCTACGCGAAACCGAGCGCGCAGCCGCGTAACGGTAAAAGCGCCGGCCACGGCCCCTACCCCGAAAGCACCGAGGATGAGGCCATAGACCGTGGCTCCACCACCGAGCAATTCGCGGGCAATGATCGGCATCAGCGCGCCCGTCGCACTGGACGCCAGGCCAAATAGAAGGGAACGCAAGACGGTGCGAAAAATCTGCGGCGACATCGCAAAATAGCGCAACCCGTCGCCCATGCCCTGAAGCACGCCTTCTGCTGGAAGCTTGCGCTCGGGCACCTCACGCTTCCAGCGCAGCAAGACAGCCAGCAGCGCCGTATAGCTGACGGCATTCACCGCGAATGCCGCAGCCGAGCCCGCCGCGGCGACAAGCACGCCGCCGATCGCCGGCCCGCCGCTTCGCGCGACATTGAAGGCGATCGAATTGTAGGCGACGGCGGCGGGCAGGACCGGTTTGGGCACGATATCGCCGACATTCGCCTGCCAGGCCGGGTTGTTGATCGCCATCCCGCAACCGATCGCAAACGTGCAGGCCAGCAGCAACCACGGCGTAATCGCCTCGGCATAGGCGAGCAGGCATAGAACGATAGCCGTCGCGAACATGAAGATCTGCGCCGCGATCAGGATTTTGCGCCGGTCGAAACTGTCAGCCACCGCGCCGGAAAAGAATGCCAGCATCATCATCGGCAAGGTTATCGATGTCTGGACCAGCGCGACCATCTTGGGCGTGGGTGCGATCCGAGTCATCAACCAGGCCGCGCCCACCGACTGGATGACATAGCCAAGGTGCGAGCACAGGTTGGCGATCCAGAACGAACGATAGATCGATATCGAGAATGGAGAGGGCGGTGCCGTATCAGCCAATCCTCGCCCTCCCTGTCAGATCCGGGCCAACCGGCCGACGGCTCCGATCATTTGTCGCCGTACATCTCGTCCCAGTCCTCGTTCGTGCGACGGATCAGGTACGCATGGATCGCCTTGGCATCGGGGACGCTTATGATGTCGGCAAAGCTCGCCATGCCCTTTTCGCGCCGCGATCCCCCGATCACGATGTCCTGGAACTCGGCGTGAGTTTCACGGCTCATCATGCGAAGGTCCTTGACCCCGCCGCGAGCTCGCGCGCCATGGCAGGCGGCACAGTGGTCGGCAAACAGCGTTTCGCCGCGAGCGATGGTGGCGTCATCCACCTTGGTCGGTTCGGGGCGATAGGGCCCTTCATCCTTAGTTTCGACAGGCGGCAGTTTTTCGGTCGCACCGAGCCGGAACACGAGCAGGCGCGGCGATTTCGAGAACGGAAAGCCCAGGGATTCCGCCGTCGTCGAGTGAGCCAGCCCACCGCCCCACCCGGCGTTGACGGCGATATACTGTTCGCCATCGACGGAATAGGAAATGGCCGCCGCGATCGGCACCTGCTGGACCGGCATCTCCCAAACGAGCTTGCCGGCATCGGCGCTATAGGCGGCGAACGTGCCGCGCACCGTTCCCTGAAATACGAGGTTGCCGGCCGTCGCCAGCAGCCCGCCGCTGCCACGCACCGGGTACGGCACGCGCCAGCGCTCCTTTTGCGCCACCGGGTCCCATGCCGTCAGCCACGCCTTGTTGTGCTTTGCGGCATATTCCTGCGCCGCCTTGCGCGTGATGTCGTAGCCGGTGGTCGAAATGCCCAGCTGACTCATTTGACCGGGCGTCTGTTCGAAGTCCGGATTGACCGAGAACGCCATGTACATCTCGGTCACCGGAAAATACGCAAGCCCGGTCTGCGGACTGAAGGCCATGGGGTTCCAGTTATGCCCGCCGCCCGGTCCCGGCGTGACGATTACGGGAACCTCGCCATAACGCGCTTCGGGATTGACGATCGGCTTGCCGTTCGCGTCGATGCCGGTGGACCAGTTCATCGCCACGTAGGGTTCAGCGGAAATCAACTCGCCGGTCGCGCGGTCGATCACATAATAATACCCGTTTTTCGGCGCCTGCATCAGCACCTTGCGCGTCTTACCCTTGATGACGAGGTCGGCGAGGATGAGCGATTGAGTCGCTGTAAAGTCCCACTCGTCCCCAGGGGTCGTCTGGTAGTGCCAGACGTATTCACCTGTATCGCCCTTCAGCGCGACGATGGACGACAGGAACAGGTTATCGCCGCCTTGCGGACTGCGATAGCGCAGCGGCCAAGGCCCGCCGTTGCCGACACCGATATAAACCAGATCGAGATCGGGGTCATAGACGATGGAATCCCAGACGGTGCCGCCGCCGCCGCGTTTCCACCAGTCGCCGGTCCAGGTCTTGGCCGCCATGGCCATCGCATCGGATGTAAAGCCGTCCGCAGGATTGCCGGGGACGGTGTAAAACCGCCAGATTTGCTTGCCCGTTTCCACATCGTAGGCGGTGACATAGCCACGGGCGGCGCCCTCGGCGCCTGCGTTGCCGATCAGCACCTTGCCGTTATAGACGCGCGGCGCGCCCGTGATCGTATAGGGCCACACGGGATCGAAGGTTGCCGTGCTCCAGACCTGCTTGCCGGTTGCCGCATCGATCGCGATGAGCCTGCCGTCCAGAGTGGCGATGATGATCTTGCCGTTCCACGCCGCCAGGCCACGCGTGACGATGTCGCAGCAAGCATGGCGGCCCTTTTCCCGATCCACCTTGGGATCGAAACGCCATAGCTCCTTTCCGGTTTTCGCATCGTAGGCGACCGTGACGTTCCAGGGTTCGATGTTGTAGAGCACACCGTCGACGACAATCGGCGACGCTTCGACGCCGCGATCCACCGGAAGATCCGCGTACCAGGCGAGACCCAGGTTCGAGACGTTGTCCGCGGTTATCTGCGCCAAGGGACTATAGCGCTGCTCGCCATACGTACGGCCCGGCGCCATCCATTCGCCCGGTTCGCGATCGGCCGCGGTTAGGCGATCGTTATCGACCGCCGCAGGGCCGGCAATCGCCGCGGCGTGCAGTACGGCCATGCATGCAACCGCCCCGGTGAATTTCTTGAAACTTGCGAACATTCGATGCCTCATCTCGTTGACGGGCCGCTTGGTCCGGGGCCGCCATTCGGACGGGCAAGCGGAAACACTCGTATCAGCCGGGCGGAGCCAAACTGGGGTCTGCCCGCACTATACGCCGGTGCAGCGCGCGCAGATCCCGCGAATTGGCGACCCCCAACTTGCCGTAGGCGCGCCGGCGGTAGGTAATCACGGTTTCACGAGCGATCCTCTGGCGCTGCGCGATCTCTTCCTGCGTATGACCCAGCATCATCGCCGAAACGACCTGTGCCTCGCGTGCCGACAGGCGGAACGCGCTTCCCGCCAGTTGCCCGGCAAGGTGATCTTCGTCGGAGTAGCCAGCCATGCCGGCGCGCATGGCGCGGTCACGCTCGATCGCGGCGATCAGGATCGGCCCGATCGCCGTAAGGGCATCCGCCGCCTGCCCGCCGAAGCCGTCCCGCCCTTCGAACACGTAGGCATTGATGACGGTGATAGGATCGCGGCCATGCATCAGGCTCAGCCGCTCGGCGACGCCGGCCGTTTCGTAAAGCTCGCGTCGCCAGGATCCGAGCGGCAGATCCCCTGCCCGCCGGCGCACCACGCTGGGCGCGGATAAACCGCAGCTTGCCGCCCGGTTGATGTCTCTATCCGCACGCCAATAATCGCGCGCGTAAGCGAGCGAGGCGCGCATTGCGAACTCCGGCTTGTCAGGATGATCGCCGCATGCGTGCAGCAGGCTGATGCGCGCAGCGCCCGCGCCGCGCGCTGCCTCTCGCAGGAATACCGAAGATAAGTCGGCACCGGTCGTCTCTGCCAGGAGTCCGTGCAGAACCTGCGCGAATCCAGGCGTGCCGATCGCCGCGATCAGGCTGCCGACCGCCGCTGGGGCCAGACGTCCGTTCCGGGCGTCTTGGCAAGTCATCGCGAAAGCAAACCCTTGCGAACGCTCCAGTCGATCACCGTTTCGATGCATTGCGCCAGCAATTCGGGCTGACCCAGGTAGTAGTGCGTTGCCCCGTGCAAGGAGAGATATTCCTTGTCAGGAGTGGCCAGAGCGTTGCGGATGGCCGGGTTGTGCGTGGCCGGCACGGCCTCGTCGGCGGTGTTTTCGATCTGCAGAACCGGGGTCTTGCGGATCTTGGCCGCATTATGGGGCCCCCGCGCGTTCGAAAGATCGTAGCTCCACTGGCTGAGCCAGGAGCGCAGCGTAGAATACCGTGCAAGCCCCACCGGACCGACGTTCACGGCACGGGGATCACCCATGTACGTCCAGTTAGGACGACGTTCCGAAGGATCGATGGTAGGATCCAGCCAGCGAACGTCGCACATCGTCCGGTGCGTGACGAACGCGCGCTCCTGTTCCGGCGTGTCGAGCGCCTGTAGGCGTGCCAAGGTGTCCTGTACCCACTTCGTAATGCGGCGGTTCCGCGCCCGCTGGGCTTCGCGGAAGCGAGCGACGAATTCGGGCGAATAGGGCGGCTGATGCGGGCAGTCGGGCGAATAGATGTCGAACTCAGGATCGCGATCATCGGGATTCAATTCGTCCGTAACCGAAGGGTCGAGCCATTCGGTCAGGGTTTCCGCGCGCGACAAGTGCGCCGCGATGAAGATCACGCCATCCGCCGGCTGCAGGCCCGCCGCCGTCAGGTCGACCGGATCGCCCGCGGGCGTGTGCGTCACGTCGGGGTTTTCCGCTTGCGCCTGGTAGAACAGAGAAAGCGATCCACCGCCCGACCAGCCGACGAGCACCACTTTCTCGTAGCCCAACTCGTCGCGCGCGAAGGCCACCCATTTGCCGAGGTCGATGGCGACCTTCTCGAAAATCAGCGCCGTATCGTTGCGCGGGTAGCGGCTCGCCGCGCACAACACATCGAGCCCGGCATCCGCGAGCGCCGTCGGCATCGGCAGCAAATGCAATACCGACGTCGGGTGCATGAACAGATAGACGGTCTTGGCGCGGACATTCTCCTTGTGGAGGAGTTGCCCTTCCAGATTCACATGGCCGGAATTTCCCGCGAAACCATAAGTCTCCGTGAATTTCGGATTGTCCTTGAAGGATACGATCAGAGGTGTGCGAACCCATTCGGTCTTGTCGATGACAGTGCTCATGATCTGCGTTTCACCTGCCCGGCTCAATCAACGATTGCCGACGCGTCCAGTGGCACCGAGGTGGCGTCGTACTTGAACAGCCATTCGTACCGGTCGACGACCTTGGCGGGATCCCACTGCTCATCGACATAGCGCTGCGCTTGAGTGGCATCCGCGAGCAGCGGATTGTGAAACCTTTCGGTGTTGGCATAGGCCCCGTTCACGGCGGCCGTGGCGCGCGGAATTCGAACCCGCTGATACCTTTCCAGCGCTTCGTCGAGCGTGTCGAACTCATCGAACGCACGGGCCAGGATACAAGCGTCTTCCAGTGCCATGCCAGCGCCCTGGGCCAGAAACGGAAGCGATGGGTGGCACGCATCGCCCAATAACGCCACGCGACCGTTGACCCATTCCTGCATCGGCGGGCGCGCTATCAACGCCCATTTGAAAGGTTGCGGGATAGCCTCGATGTACGTGTGAACCTCTTCGTGCCAGCCCGGATAGTCCGCGTGATATTCGGCGTTGCTGCCAGCGCTTGACCAGGATTCCACCTTCCAGTCCTGTCGTTCGATCACGCTGGTGAAATTCATGAGTTCACCACCCCGGATCGGATAATGGATGACATGCCCCCCCGGCCCGATCCAGTTGGTACCCACCGGCTTGACCAAGTGGTCAGGCAGGTTTTCCGCCGGAATGACACCGCGCCAGGCAACGATGCCGGTAAACTCGACCGGGCCTGATCCGAACAGTTGCTCGCGAATATGCGAATGCACCCCGTCCGCCCCGATGACGACATCGGCGCGCACGGAAGGGTGATCGGCAAATTCGATCGTCACCCCATTGGCGTCCTGCTCGATCCCGGTCGATCGATGCGCGAGATGAACAGTCCCCGGCTTGATCGCTTCCACCGCCTTGAGCAGCGCCTGATGCAGATCGTTGCGATGCACGGTCAGATAGGGATAGCCGTACCGCTCGCGCGAAACGACGCCGAGGTCGAACAGTTTCCAGGTGTCGCCCGTATTCCACAGACGGATTTCCTTGCCCTGCGGCTCGAACGCCATGGCAAGCATTTCCGCTTCGAGACCGAGCGAGAAAAGGATGCGGATCCCGTTGGGGCTGATCTGCAGGCCGGCACCCACTTCCTGCAGTTCGGGTGCTTGTTCAAAGACCGATACGTCGTACCCGCGGCGCAGCAAGGCAAGCGCGGCCGTCAGTCCGCCGATCCCGCCCCCCACGAC
This sequence comes from Novosphingobium aquimarinum, assembly GCF_009746585.1. Taxonomy (GTDB): domain Bacteria; phylum Pseudomonadota; class Alphaproteobacteria; order Sphingomonadales; family Sphingomonadaceae; genus Novosphingobium; species Novosphingobium aquimarinum. Next base: position 214,232 of record NZ_WRPO01000005.1, on the reverse strand, counting down.
ACCGACATGCACATTCTTATCCAAGTTCGGCCCCTCCGGTGATTCTGCTTTAGGCATAATCATAGCGAATGCTGTTCGTCAATAACATACGATATAAACGAACGGATGCCGACATAAACGAATCGGGAGACTCGCCCGCACTTTGTTCCGCTTGCGAGAAGGCGGAATTTCTGGTCAGAACAGCGCGATGGAGACGGATGTCACGCAGATCGGAGAGAGCAGCCGCAGGGTTCAGTCCATCGAGATGGGCTTCCGGATCCTGCGCGTCCTTCAGGCCAGCCGCACGGCACTGCCCTTGCGCGAAGTGGCAAAGCGCAGCCAGATGCCGCCAAGCAAGGTGCACTTGTACCTCGTCAGCTTTGCACACGATGGCGTGGTTCAGCAAAATCCCAAGACCGGGGCCTACGGGCTCGGATCCTTCGCGATCCAGCTGGGCCTTGCCGCAGTGCGCCAGCTCGATGTCGTCGAACTGGCGCGTGACGTCATGAGCGATCTGCGGACGCGGACGCATTGCGCCGTTTATCTGTCGCTTTGGGGGGAACGCGGTCCCTGCATCGTCAGCAAAGCCGACGGGACGATACAAGGCGCCTTTGCCGTTCGGCTAGGCTATGTCTTGCCGATGACGACGACGGCGACGGGATTGATCTTCCTGACCCACCTGTCTTCGACCGTGACGACACGCGCACTCGCGGCCCAGGCGAGTTTCGAAGGCACGACAGCCGGGCGCAAGCGCGACCTCGAAAAGCAGTGCCAAAAGGTTCGCGACGATGGGTACGCATCCACCATCGGAATGTTGCATCGAAATTTCGCCGGGCTGTCCGTACCCGTCATGGATTACAGCGGAGAGATAGCCGCCGCGCTGACCCTGCTGGCCCCGGCCGATCACATCAACGACACCCTGCACGACCAACTTGTCGGTGAATTGAAAGCGGCCGCCGCCGTCATCTCCAGGCGAATGGGTGCGCCGGCGGAAGATCCTGCAAATTCTGCCGTGGCCTGAACAAGCCCCTTCGGTCGCGACTGAAGCCGGCACCGCCAGGCGGGCCTGAGCGAATGACACTCCTATTCCTCTTGATGATCGCCGCTTCGCACGAAGTCCGGTGCCCGCAGTCCCTTGGCAGCGGCTTCAAGCCGAAAGCGTAAGGCTTCGGCTCTCTTTTCCGGCCCCAACCATGAGCGTTCGTGCCCCCACAAGCTAGGCCCGTCGACACATTCGAACGCTTGCCATGACTCCGGATCGATGGATCGCCCGCCCCACCCATATTCGATCAGGAAGTCCGATGGCGTGCGCATGTAGAAGGACGTCATGAAGTCGTTGGAGTGGCGGCCCAGCGTCACGGCGACGCGTCCTTCCTCCAATTGTGCGAGGTCATAGGCCTGACCGACATCGTCGAGGGAATCCAACTCGACCATCAGATGATGGAAGCCATCCTCGCCTGTCTCGATCATTGCCAGACTGTGGTGCCGGCTGTTGAGATGGAAAAACGCGGCGGCAAATGGCCGACGAGCATGATCGGACAGGCGAAAGCCCAACAGGTCGGTATAGAACGGTGCCACTGCCGCAATATCCGATACGGTCAGCACGGCGTGTCCGAGACCAAGCGGTCCAGTCCGGAAGCCGCTCAGCGAACGCCCCGGGGTAAACGGCGTCTCGGCGCACGCCGCTCCGTGGATCAGTTCGACGCAGGTGCCCGCAGGATCTTTCACACTGGCGATGCCTTCGACCTTGCGGTGGGCCGCCAGATCCCGCGATCCCACCGCCACCGCAAGACCCGATTCTCTCAGCCGATCGCACAGCTCTGCCCATGCAGCCACGTCAGCCATTTCCCAGCCCGTCGCGATCACCGCGTCGCGCTCCCCGGCGCTAACGAAGATGCGCGAGCAGCGTTCGTCCATACGAAGGGACAGCCCGCCGCGCCCATCGTCTTCGGGCTGCATCCCCAGCACCTTCGCCGCGAAATCCCGCCATTTCGCGACATGCTTCGTTTCGACGACAAGATAGGCGAGCGACCTCGGAGCGACACCGCTGCGTCTCATGGACGACAGACCGCTTTTGTCACGGCGACATCACCACGGACAACTCCAGAGGGCGCCGCACCCCAGCGCACTCACCGTCAATCCGAGACCGCTTCTTCTGCGTCGGGCGCGTTGGCCACCGGCGCGAGTGGATCATCCGCCACCACCGCGACACCGCCGCCCCGATCCGAGCGGAAATTCTGGTACTGCCCTGCTTCCTTTAGGCGCCGGCCAAAGCTCGTCACCGGCTCGATATCCGCTTCCGCAATCTCGGGCATGCGCGGCTTTCGGGCGAGCGCGGCTTCGATATAGGGGGCAAGGTCCGCAGCCTTGGCTGCCTCGCGCTCGGCCTCGCCGGCCTGGAGCCGGGGCATGACCTCGGTCCCGAAAAGGTTCAGCGATTCACATATATGGTCGTGATTGGCGGGGCCGGTTTGCTGCACGAAGATGATCTGATCCACTCCGACATCGGCATAGGCTTTGCAGTGCTCGTACACTTGGTCCGGCGTGCCGATGCCGCCATTGCCGTGATTGTCTGAGATCGTGTCTTCGGCCTTGAGAAAGCTTTCCCAGACCTCGGACCGGCCCGGACGCGTCTTGCCGAAGGAGGAGTAGAACCCCAGCGAGTAGCCGAAATACTTGAAGCCTTGCGACCCCCGATCGATCGCCTCCTGTTCGTCCTGGTTGACAGAGAGGGCGGTCACGATGGCGAAGTTGGCGTTTACCGCATGACCGATCGGCACGCATTCGTCGGACTTGATGATGTCGTAGTATTCCTTGACCCATTTGCCGGCCTGCTCGGGCGCGGCAAATCCGAATACGAGCGCCCCCATGCCGTTGCGGGCGGCCGCCAGGATCGTATCCCGCCGCGAACAGGCGACCCATAGCGGCGGATGCGGGCGCTGGATCGGCTTGGGCACGACATTGCGCGTCGGCATCGAGAAGTACTCGCCCTCGAAGCCAGGATAGGGCGTCATGGTCAGCATATTGGCGCATTGCTCGGTCGCCTCGCGCCACATCGCCTTCTTGTCGTCCACGTGGACGCCGAAGCCTTCGAGCTCCATCGCGGTGCCGGATTCGCCGGTCCCCCAGTCGATCCGTCCGCCCGACAGCAGATCGAGCGTCGCGATGCGTTCGGCGACGCGCGCCGGGTGATTGATCGCAGGCGGCATGACGCAAATGCCATGGCCCAAACGCATCTGCTTGGTTCGCTGCGTCAGCGCGGCGAGGAACACTTCCGGCGCGGAAGAATGCGAATATTCCTCCAGGAAGTGATGCTCCACCAACCACGCGTAGTCATAGCCGAGACCATCGGCCAGCTCGAGCTCGTCCAGCGCGCGGTTCATGATGTCCATGTCGCCTTCGGGGGTGAAGGGTGCGGGCGACTGGTGTTCGTAGAAAAGGCCGAATTTCATGATCGTCTCCTCTGAAAATTATGAAAGGTCAGGCGGGTAGATCGCCGCGCGGGACTGGAATGCCGGGGATGGAAAGGCGGATGCGGTGAAGGCTGCGGGCGCCGGTGAAATAGAGCGTGCGCCAGTCGTCATCGCCCCAGTTCAGGTTCGACGTCCGCCCCTCCAGGCAAATCGTGCCGAGATGCTTGCCGCCGGGATCCATGACCCAGATGCCGCCCGGACCGGTGCAATAGACATTGCCCTCGACATCGCACTTCATGCCGTCCGGCCCGCCCGGCAGATCGTGGCCGCGCATGTCGCAGAACAGGCGCGCGCTGCCGAGATCGAGCATCCCGTCCTTCTCGACATCGTAGGCCATGATCAGCATGCGATGGCGATTGCTGTCGTTGACGTAGAGAATGCTTTCGTCCGGCGAGAAGCACAGACCGTTGGGATTGATCAGGTCTCGCACCACCATATTGATCCGTTCGAGATCCGGGGAAACGCGATAGACCCCGGCAACGTCGATTTCCGGCGGATGGTCGACGGGCGTGAACGGAACCTTGGGCGGCGGGTCGGTAAAATAGATCGCACCGTCCGATTTCACCACGACATCGTTGGGCCGGTTGAGCTTCATGCCGCGATAAGTGTCGGCGATGATCGTCACGTTGCCGTCTTCGTCTTCACGATCGACGCAGCGGCTGAAATGGTGACACACGACCAGCCGCCCCTCGCGGTCGCGAGTCTGGCCATTGCCGTTCTGGGTGTTGTCCTTGTCCACGGTAACGCCGTCTGCGGGCGTCCATTTCATCCGGCGCGAGTTGTGAATGTCGCTGAAGAGCAGGTGTCCCTTCTCGGCAATCCACACCGGCCCCTCCGCCGGTCCGGTCGGTCCGCCATACCCTCTGCCCAGCTCCTCGCTGTCGACACCGGGCGCAACTATGGCATCGAACGCGGGCTCCAGCCTCTCGATCGCCAAAATGCCTCTCCTGCTTTTATAAGCCTTGCTGATAACAGCATAGCTGACACATCGAGCGACATTTGTAAAGTCTTATCAGGCAGGCTTACACCTAGGGGGATGGTCGCCAATCGACCAGTTTCATGCAGCTTTCCCCAAGAAGCGCGGCTTTTTCCGCATCGCTGAGCGTTTCGCCATGCAGGATCATATCGCGCGTTTCGCTGTAGAGGCGCCCGCGGTTCCGCAGCGACTCGCCAGTCTTTGCCAGTCGCAGGCGCGTATAGTCGCTGGCCCACATGAGACGTTCGACACCGAATGCCTCGATGAGCTGCCGCAATTTCAGCATCGTATCAGCATGCGGCCACTCTTCTACCGAGAGTAGCGGCAAGCCGCAGATCTTGACGTGGACACGCGGATACTTTGCCAGTACCAGCAGCCCGCCAAGACGGTCCCATGGGTCATCTCGGGGTGGCGATACCGGATGCTGGCTGACGCCAAGGTGATCGATGATGATAGCGAGGTCGGGGTAGCGCTGAAGGACCGGCTCCATGGCCGCCGCTTGCCCGTGCGTGGACAGGAACAGCGGCAGACCGACATCGCTCGCCGCGGCGAAGCCCGCTTCCATCGCCCCTTCGACGAAAGCATCGACCAATTCCAGATTGCGGAAATCGGTGACCATGAACCGCCCGGCCACGATCGCGGGATCATCGGCAGCCGCGCGGATGGCGTGGTCCAGGTCCTCTCCGCATTGTTGAAACACCTGCACTCCGGCAAATCGTCCGGGGTAGCGTGCAACACAGGCGTCGATGTAGGCGTTGTCGGCAACCAGCAGCGCGGCATCGACACCGACGCTGTCCATCGCCTCACGCGCCAGCTCGACGCTCAGCACCAGAGCATTTTCGTCACCGAAACTGTCGGGCAATCCCACTGGCGGCGACGGCTTGTGGATCTGCGCGTCGACAATCGGAAAGTCACCCGGCATGGCGACGACCTACCTTCGCGGTTCCGGGTGCGCGAAAGAGCACGCGTCCGCACTGCCCACAGGCGATGTCCTCTTGCGGCAAGTCGCGTTCGGCCATCCCTTCGTCATGGATAGCGGGATCACCGCCACAGCAGGCGCAGCTCGATGGCACCGTCGCTCGGTCGAGCGCGTCGAGCATGTCGGGTGTCCACGACGCATCGCAGAATGGGCAGGTAGCATCGGGCATCGAGAGTCCTTCGTATCAATGAAGCATGTTGCGACGGCAGATCGTGAAGACCTCGTCGTTGAACCAGAGCCCGCGGTGCTTTTGCAGAACCTTGCGCGTGGCCTCCAGGTAGGCATCGTTGGCCAGAGCGCGGGCAAGTCGGGCGTCGTCGATCTGCGCGACGTAATTGGCCGCGTTCCAAGCCCCGAACAGGGTGGACGTTCCGATGGGATTGGCCTCGTCGATCTCGGACGGCATCGTCCGCACGTTGAAGCGGAAACCGCCCGCCGGATCCTCCGACGAACCGAAATCGTAATTCGCAGCCGCCGGACCGAGCTGCTCTTTCAGCGCATCGACGATGCGGTCACGCCCGTCAACAAAAGGGTTTTCGTCCGGCCAGATGGTGCGGATGATTTCCATGCCCGGGTCATCGCCACGTGCCTGGACGATCATCAGTTTACCATTGGCCCGCAAGGACCTGGCCAGTGGCGCGATCACGCGCTCGATCTTGAACGACAGCGGCGCACGGGCGCGATAGGGCTGGGAGAGCAGCACGAAATCCATATCGGCCGTGGTCTTCCCCGGACGCGGCACGATCGGATCGAGCATGAACGCGTGATCCTTGCGGTACAGCACCAGCGCGCAGGGCGTTCGGTACATCGGGTTGCCCGATGCCGCGATGCGGGTCTGCCAGTGCTGGGTCAGGAAGGGTTCGAGGCTGGATATCTGTTCCTCGAATTCCCCCGCGGAGGTGCCTTCCAGCGGCATCTCCTTCCAGACCATCCGCGCGGCGTCGCGCTCGTCCAGCGGCTGCAGTCGGCCGGCTTCACTGTATTTGAGGTTGGTCAGGACGATGACCGAGGCCGAATGCTCGCGCAGCCGGTCGGGCATCTTTTCCAGAGTCAGCCGGACGTTCTCCATGCTGATTTCCTTAGCGACGACGTAGAAGGGCACCCAGGGATGCCGCCGATGCAGGCCACGCAGCATCCGGGCCAGCGCCGTCCCGTCGCCGGCGCCCGCATCGAGCATGCGAATGGCAGGCGGACTGGGCTGCGTCTTGCAGACTTCTTCCACTGCCCGATCGGCAATCATCTGTTTCTCGTTCGTCGTGTTGACGAACATCAGGTACTTGTGCCGGTTCTGATAGAACCGGAAGTTTTCCGCCAGCTGGGTCCCCGCGCCAAGCCGGCTGAGCCCGGTGCGCAAGTCGGCAACCGTGGCACCGCCCGATTCCTCGATGAAGCGGTGAACCCGTTCCACCGTCTGCAGCGTAACCTTCCCGCCTTGCTGAAGCCGCGTCACCAGCTTGCCATCGTTGACAGCCAGCCGACCAAACGTCGACGGCGCCATCTTCATACGCTGGCAAGCCAGTCCGATCTGCTCGAGAAGCGACTGCGCGTCCACCATGTCGGCAAGGCCAGGCTAGGCGCCCAGCGCGCTCACTTTGCCATAGCCACCGTTGAGATAAATCAGCGGATCGGGCGTTCCCGTCACGCGCACTTCGCTCACTTCGCCGATGACGATCGCGTGGGTCCCGAATTCCACCATGTCGCGGTATTCGCACACGAAACTCGCCTGTGATTCGCGAAGAAGGGGCGTCCCGCAGGCCGCGGAATCCCATTGCCCGAGGCGGAAGCGTTCCTCCCCCTTCGTCGCACCGAAGCAGCTTTGCGAAATTTCGGCCTGATTTGCGCTCAGGATATTCACACAGAAGTTCGATCCGGCCGACAGCGGTCCGTAAAGCGAAGCGGCCTTGTTCACGCAGACCAGCAGCGAGGGCGGATCCATGCTCAATTCGCTCACGGCCGTTGCCGTCATCGCCCAGCGCTGACCGTTGTACAACGCGGTGATGACGACCACGGCCTTGCCAAGCCTGCGCAGCCCGTCTCGCATCTGCTCGGCAATCGGGGCCTCGCAGAACAATTCGCTATTTGCCGTCATCGCTCAACCTCTCCCTTCCCGCAATCCGCAGACCGTATCCTTCGATACCCGACAGGCGCGCTTCGCTATCCGTCAGCAAAGTGATGTCCCGCACGCCAAGGTCGAGCAGGATCTGCGCGCCGACGCCGTAATCCCGGATCCGCTGGTCCCGTGTCGGCAAGGCTCCATTGATCCGCCGTTCCGACACGGCCTGTTTCGAAGGATCGCGGATGAAAACCATCACGCCGGGCTGCTCACTCTTGCCGATACGACTGAGCGCGCGACTGACGAATTCGCGGCGTGCGGTCGGCGGACCGAGCAAGTCGGACACCATGTCCATCCGGTGCATCCGGACCAAGGTGTTGCCTTCCGGCACGATCACACCGCGCACCAGCGCGATATGTTCCATTTCGTCGATCAGCGAGCGGAACACGGCCAGTCGGAAGCCGTCCCCGTAAATCGTCTCGAACGGCTCTTCATGAACCTTCACGATCGAGCGCTCGGTACGGCGGCGATAGCTGATGAGGTCGGCGATCGTGCCGATCGGCAGGCCATGTTCGCGCGCGAACCGGACGAGCTCCGGAAGGCGAGCCATCGTGCCGTCTTCGTTCAGGATCTCGCAAATGACCCCTGCCGGGATCACCCCGGCCAGGCGCGACACATCGACGGCCGCTTCGGTATGTCCGGCGCGGACCAGCACGCCGCCGGCCCTCGCGACGAGCGGAAAGACATGCCCCGGCGAGACGATATCGTCGCACCCTTTCGAGGGATCTATCGCCACGGCGATGGTCTGCGCGCGATCGTGCGCGGAAATACCGGTGGTCACCCCCTCGCGCGCCTCTATCGAAACGGTGAAGGCCGTCCGGTGGCCCGAGCGGTTTTCGGCGACCATCGGGGGCAAGCGCAGTTCCGCCGCGCGCTTGCCGGTCATCGCCAGACAGATCAGGCCGCGGGCATGGCGCGCCATGAAGTTGATCGCCTCGGGTGTGGCGAACTGGGCGGGGATAATCACATCGCCTTCGTTCTCGCGATCTTCCGCATCGACCAGGATATAAGGCTTTCCGTTGCGCGCCGCCTCGATCAGTTCCTCGGTCGGGGCGATCGCTTCGTGCAAGTCTTCCGGGGCCAGATCAGTACGCATTGGCCTCCTCCAGAGCCTGGCGCACGTGACGCCAGCTATCGGATACGGCAGGCAGCCCGTAGTAGACCGCCGCGTGAACCAGGATCTCGCGCAGCTCGTCCTTCGTGACGCCATTGGCCAGCGCGCCGACAACATGGTTCTTCAGCTGGTCGGGCTTGGCCTGGCCGATGATCATCGCGATCGTCAGCATGCTGCGGGTCTTACGATCGAGCCCTTCACGACTCCACACATCGCCGAAGCAGAAACGCGTCACCAGATCCTGCAAGGGTTCGGTGAAATCGTCCGCCGTGTCGATCGTGCGCACGCCGGGTTGGCCGAACATCTCCTCGCGCATGGCGCGGCCGCGTTCGTAAAGTTCGTCTTTTTTCATTATGTCCTCTCCAATCCCCGAGTTCAGGGACGTTTTTGTTGTTTTACCAGCGCCTCGCATGCAGCCTGAAGTTGTTCACGCGCTTCCGGCGAAGTGCCGCAAGCGCGCACGAAGCCGTGGATCATCCCAGGGGCGGTCTGCGTGGTGACCGCGACGCCGGCGCTTTTCAGGACCGACACGAGCCGGCGGCTGTCCGCAGCCAGGGGATCGAGCTCTGCCGCGACGACGTGGGTGGGCGGCAGTTGCGACATCGCCGCGTGCTCGAAAACGCTTCCCATCTCAGCGCCGCCGCCATCGCGAAACATGGTCGTGGTCGCGGCGATCCGATCTCTGGTCAGCAGCGGATCGCCTGTATGCTCATAGTCGATGTCAGCAAGGCCCATTGCATAGGCGCCGTAGAACAGCAGCAACCCCGAGGGGCCTTGGCCGACCGGAGCTTCGAGGGCCGTCAGCAATGCAAGAAACGCACCGACACTGTCACCCGACAGCACGGTCCTATCGGCCGCACAGTCGATCAGGTTGGCGTTGCGGACCATCCATTCGAAGACGCCGCGGCAATCCTCGCGCGTGCCTTCGAAGTCGCTATCGGGCAGACGCCGGTAGTTCGCGCTGACGACGGGAAAGCCGGTCAGTTCGCAAATTCGTGCCGTCGCGACGTCCAGCATGGCGACGCTGCCGAAAGCAAAGCCGCCGCCGTGGAAATAGCAGATAGCGCCCTCGCCCCGCCGCTGCGTGGGCGAGTGGATGCGGACCGGAACATCGTGGCCAGGCAGCGAGACGCTCGTGTCGAAATGTCGACCGCGCGGCGCGCCATCCGGCTCCAGCAAATGCGCACGGAGATCGGAATTCAGGCGCGTGGCCTCCAGCGTGTCGACGGGTGGGCGAGCGCGAAACAGTTCGACATACCGCGCAAGACCGGGGGCCATGCGTGCCGAACCGTCAGAGGCCGCCGCCCGCAGCATCAGCCGACAGCTTCGTACCGCACATCGTCCATCGGAACGTCCGACAATTCGGCGAGGCGCGGTGCGACTTCGCGTGCCATCAGGGTCAGGTTGTCGACCGTGTCCTCGTGATCCAGTTCCCCGGCCTGGCCCATCATGAGCAGATTGCCGAAGCCCCCGGTCTCGGTGTGGAACCGCTCCAGCTGGTCATAGACCTCGTCCGGCGTTCCCACGAACATCAGGCCGGCATCCATGTATTGTTCGATCGTGCCGTCGACCGGCACGGCGACACCGCTTCGCGTTTTGGGACGCATGGCATTGGCATCGGCGCGCAACATCCGCACGTTCGCCTCGACCGGGCTGAACCCGCGTGGATTGCGGTATTGCGGCTCCAGCCGGGCCGCGGTGGTGAAATAGCTCTTCATCTTTTCAGCCCGCCGGAACGCGGTCTCGCGGTCGCTCGCGCAGGCTATCAGAGCAAGGTAGGCCAGCTTGTCGCGATGCGGTTGAACGCCGAACTTTTCGGCATAGGCTTCGCGGTATCCAGCGAAGACCGAGCGAGCCACCGCGCCCGACAGGAAGGTCGCGCAAGTATAGCCCATTGCTCCGTACGTCCGCGAGCTCGAGGCGCTCGATGCGGTCATCCAGATCGGCGGGTGCGGCTGCTGCACCGGGCGCGGCCACATGCTGACCGTGCGATAGTGGAAATGCTCGCCTTCCCAGGAGAAATTGTCGCCTTCGTTGGCAAGGGCCGCCAGGATCAGGTCATGCGCTTCCCAGAACCGGTCCATGAAACCGGTAGGTTGGCGGTTCGACATGAACAGTTCGTAAGACGCGCCTTTGACCAGCCCGACTTCAAGGCGGCCGTTGGACAGCGCGTCGACCAGGGCGATTTCCTCCGCCACGCGCAGCGGGCTGGAACGATTGGCCAGGGGAATGCCGAGCGCTAGTAGACGTGCCTGCTTGGTCTGGCGTGCCAGAATGGCCAGGGTCGTCATGCAGGACGTCGACATGCAGGTCGCAGCGGCGTGATGCTCGTTGACCATGATGTTGAGGCCGAGTTCGTCAGCGAGCAGGTACTCATCGAGATAACGGTTCAACAAGTTGTGCGCGACATCGGGATCGCAGCAGTTCTGCGGCACAGTCACGCGCATCGAACCGGGTGTTTCGAACGCCGGATGATAAGCCTGCTCGGTAAATTGCCAGATTTTCATGCGACGCCCCCGTTCACTTCCTGTCTCGCTTCAACGCCCGCACGTCCGCCGGCGAACTCGCGCACGAGAGCGGCCAGCGCTTCGCTTTGATCGGTATGAATGCAGTGCCCGGCGTCCTCGACGACTTCCACCCGTGCCGACGGCAATGCCGCGGCGAACGTCTTGCGGTAGCCCGCGCGGATCAGCGCGTCGTCCTCGCCCCAGACGATCAGCGTGGGACATGCTATGCGGTGCATGCGCTCCGCGAGCTTTGGATTGCTCATATACGGCGTCCATCCGAAGAGGCTCAGCGCTTCGTCGCGGCGCATTTCGCGGCGCAGTTGGCTTTCGTCCATGTCCTTCGGCGGCAGAGCCTCGATGCTGGCAATCTGGTTGAACTGCTGCCGGGACAGCATGAATAGGTCTTCGACGTTCCGCTCCCGGCGATTCGCCGTCGGCAGGCCCAACGGAGATTCCAGCACCAGCGCTTGAGCGAGTTCGGGGCGCTTGGTCAGCAGTTCGGCGGCCACCCATGCGCCAAAGGACGAACCGACGACGACACACGCGTCGATGCCAAGTAGACCCAGCATATCGAGATAGAGATAGGCGATGTCGTCCACTCGATCGAAACGGGCCGGGCAATCCGACGCGCCGAAACCCGGATGCGAGGGCGCAATCACCGAAAAATTCTTGGCGAGCTCCCGGATGAAAGGAGCCGATCCCTCAATCGCGTCGATCCCGTGAAGATACAGGAGATTCGGGCCGGACCCGGCACGAAACAGCTCGATTTGCGAACCGAGCACGTCGAGGATTTCGCGATCGGCGAAGTCCAGGCCGGTTGGCGGCGCTGCTAACATTTTCCTCTCCATTCGACACTTTACGCTGCCATTCACCGCATTTCGAACCGATAGGTCCAATTCTTTGTATTTGAAGTTTTGATAACCAAACGGTATGCAAAGCGGATGGAACTGCGCCATCTTCGATATTTTCGGGCGATCGGCCGAGAGGAGCATTTCGGTCGCGCCGCGCTGCAGCTTGGCGTGGCCCAACCCGCACTTACGCGGCAGATCAGAGACCTCGAAACCGAACTCGGCGTAGAACTGTTCGAGCGGCTGCCACGCGGTGTGCGATTGTCCGATGCCGGTCGGATATTTCTGGAGGAGACCGAAGAACTCCTCTCCCGCGTCGACCGTGCGGTGGACCGCGCTCGCAGACTGGCAAGCGGTCACCTCGGCACGATCCGCGTTGGCCTCAGCGAAATCATCGCTGCGCATCATTTCATCTCAGAGGGATTGCGCGAATTCCGCGAAGCGGAACCGGCCGTCGAACTGGACATGCGCTCCATGAGTTCGCTGCAGCAGATCATGGCCATCAAGGACGGTCTGCTCGATGCCGGCATCGTCTACGACGTTCATGTCGACGATCGCGACGCGCCCATGCTCGACCTGCACCGTATCGGCGAGGGCAATACGATGGTGGCTGTTTGCGAGGGCCACCGCTTGGCGGATCGGGACGCGATCAGCCTGGCCGAACTCGAGCGGGAATCGGTGCTCTGGCCTATGCGCAAGTCGGCACCGCGGTATTACGAGCGCCTGATGGCGGCGTGTGCGGAAGCCGGCACTGCACCCCGGATCATCCAGGAATGCACCACGAACTCGATCATGCTCAGTCTCGTCGCGACCGGGATGGGCGTCGGGTTCGTAACCGCGACGCCGCCGCTGTCGTCGCTGCACAAGATTCGCCTGATCCCAATCAGCGATCTCAAGGTATCGTTCGAGGTCCTTCTGGTTTGTCGAGCCCGGGACAATTCCGCCGCGCTTCAGCGATTTATCGCCATGTTCGAGCGCCGCGATCGGGAAACAGGCGAAGACGGCCATGCCAGCGACGGACATGTCCCCCCCTTGGGGTGACATGCCGCCCTTTTGAGCGTGGTACATCGGAACGATCCGCGATCGAGCGCATCGATCGCTCGAAATGCTACGAGGATGTCATGCCCGAACCCCGCAAGCTGAAAGGCCTCTATCACTTCGCCTATCCGTGCCGCGACGCGGAAGAGACGCGTCGCTTCTACGAGGACATCCTGGGGCTTCCGCTGGTCAACTGCATGATGTGCGAACGCGTTCCCAGCACCGGGGAGGAACAACCCTACGTGCACTTTTTCTTCGAACTGGGTGACGGTTCCTATATCGCGTTCTTCGATCTTGGCGGCGATGAGCCCCCCGCTCCGTCCCCCAACACCCCCGATTGGGTCCAGCATTTCGCCATCGAGACCGACGATATCGAATCCGTCGACGCGATGCGACAGCGGCTGGAAGACCATGGCGTGAAAGTTACACCGCTGGTCGATCACGGCTTTGTCCGATCGGTCTATTTCTTTGATCCCAATGGTTTGCGGCTGGAAATTGCCGCGAGAACCGAAGAGCCCGGCTTTCTGGCCGAGGCGGCAGGCGAAGCCCACGAGATCCTGGCACAATGGAATCGGAGGAAACATCCCGCCGAAGCCTGATACTTCTATCCCTGCTGCAGCCCCCCGGGCCGTATGGACAAACGGGTGGGCATCCGCTTAGGATCGGGCTTTCTAATCGGGGCACGCTGCAAGTTATGGCGACCAAGGTGCAATCGCGCCGTCGGGTTCAATCGATAGAAGTTGGATTTCGCGTTCTCCGCGTCTTGCGGTTGGCCGATGGCCCCTTGCCGCTGCGCGAGATTGCCCAACGTGCCAGTATGCCGGCCAGCAAGGTCCACCTCTACCTCGTCAGCTTCATCCGCGAAGGCATGGCCTACCAGGATGCCAGGACGGGGTGCTATGGTCTCGGCGCCTTCGCGATCCAGCTTGCCCTCTCGGCGATCGGCCAGGTCGACGTGGTCGCAGGATCACAGCCCGTGCTGCGACGCCTGCGCGACGAGACCGAATGCGCGATCTATCTTTCCGTGTGGGGCGATATGGGGCCGTGCATCGTCGCGAAGGAAGATGGCAGTCATCAGGGCGCTTTCGAAATCCGCATAGGGTCGATCCTGCCCACCCAGACCACCGCCACCGGCCTGGTCTTTCTGGCTTATCTTCCGGCGGAGGAAACCGCGCCGGTCATCAAGGCGGAACGGTCCAGCCGGCCCGACCTCAGCATCCTTTCCGACAAGGAACGCGAGCTCGAGTTGAAGGCGATCCGCAAAGCGCGAATGGCGACCACGATCGGCAAGCTCAACGGCAATTTTTCAGGCGTCTCCGTTCCCGTCCTTGGCAGCGACGACAAGATCGTCGCCGCGCTGACCTTGCTGGGTTCGAACGACTTCGTTTCTGGCGAAAGGCGCGATGCGTTCGCGAAGCTCATGCACGATGCCGGACTGGAACTCAGCGGGTCCGTCCAGCAAAGTGCACTAGCAAGTTCGGATCAGTAGGAAATCGCGACCGACTTCGTTTCGGTATAGGCCTCCAGCCCCTCGCGTCCGTTTTCCCGTCCCCAGCCGGACTGCTTGAAACCTCCGAACGGAAGCGCCGGGTCGAGCCCGCCGCCGTTTACGCGAACGGTGCCTGCCTTCAGCTTGCGCGCAAGGCCGTGGGCTGCCGACAAGTTGCTGGTCCATACGACCGCACCGAGCCCGTAATCGCTGGCGTTCGCCTCTGCCGCAATGGCGTCGAGATCGTCCTCCGAGAAGGACATTGCGCACAAGACCGGACCGAAGATTTCCTCGCGCCGTACGGCCATTTCTGCGCTGGTCCCCGTCAGCACTGTCGGCGGGACGAAATTGCCCGTCCTTTCAAGCCGCTTGCCACCGGTACGAAGCGACGCCCCATCGGCAAGTCCGCCATCGATGTAATCATGGATGCGGTTGCGCTGGGCAGAGGAGATGACCGGTCCCATCTGCGTGTCCGGATCGAGCCCGCCACCCAGCTTGATGCCCTCGGCGATCTTCGCCACGCCGTCGACCACTTCCTCGAAATGGCGCTCATGCACGAAAAGCCGCGACCCGGCGTTGCAGATCTGGCCCGCGTTGGCGAAGATCGACATGGCCGCGCCCATCGTCGCCTTCGACACGTCGGCATCCGGCATGATTATGACCGGAGTCTTCCCGCCCAGTTCCAGCGTGACGCGCTTGAAGTTACCCGCTGCGGCTTTCAGGATATGCCGGCCAACCTCGGTCGAACCGGTGAAGGTCACCTTGTCTACCCCGGGATGCGCCGTCAGCGCGGCGCCGACTTCTTCGCCATATCCTGTGATCAAGTTGAAGACGCCATCGGGAAACCCGATTTCTGCGATGATTTCAGCCAGGCGCAGCGCGGTCAGCGACGTTTCCTCCGCCGGTTTCAGGATCACCGCGCACCCTGCCGCCAGAGCCGGAGCGATCTTCGCGCAGGCCATCGCCAGCGGCGCGTTCCACGGCACGATCTGCGCGACGACGCCGACCGGTTCCTTCAGCGTGAAGGCATGCCAGTTGCCCGGCCCGGACAGGGAGATCGTTTCGCCGGTCAGCTTGGTGGCCCAGCCCGCATTGTAGCGAACCGTCGCGATCGCATGCGGAAGATCGAAATTCCGCGCGTCGCGCAGCGATTTGCCGTTGTCGAGCGATTCCAGCACCCCCAGCTCGTCCATCGCGCTTTCCATGGCGTCGGCGAGCCGCTCCATCAGGCGTGCACGCTGCGCCGGTTTCATGTCGCGCCATGCCGGATCCTCCATCGCCTTGCGTGCAGCGGCGACGGCCCGGTCGACATCCACGTCACTGCCCCGCGGGATTTCGCCCAGCTTTTCGCCGGTTGCGGGATCGCTTGTCGCGAAGCCTTGTCCTTCTGCCGGATCGACCCAGTTACCGCCGATGAACAGCCGGTGTTTACGGCCCGCAAATGCCCTCGCTTCACGCAGCGACGGGATCGTCGGGGCACTCGTGGCGGAGATGGTGTTCATGGAAATCCTCTCAAGCTGGAAAGATGGTCCGAACCGCGTCGAGACGTTTGCGAATATCGAATAGTATTTGACATGACGCAACCCACATCGCACGCTTTTCACGATCAAGGCTCGCATTGTCGCCGGGTTCGATGCATCGTGGGAAGAGGCGGAGGCACGGCCGTGGCCGAGGAATTCGATTATATCGTGGTCGGCGCAGGGTCGGCCGGGTGCGTTCTCGCCAATCGTTTGAGCGAAAGCGGCAAGGATCGCGTCCTGCTCGTCGAAGCCGGCGGCAAGGATGACAGCTGGCTGCTGCGAATGCCACTGGGCTTCATGATGGCAGCCGGCAATCCGGAATTCGACTGGAAATACCAAAGCGAACCCGATGCCAAACTCGCCGGACGTTCGCTGCCCGTGCCGCGGGGACGGGTCTTGGGTGGTTCGTCCTCGGTCAACGGCATGATCTACATGCGCGGGCATTCACGCGATTACGACATCTGGCGCCAAAAGGGCTGCATCGGATGGAGTTACGACGATGTCCTGCCCTATTTTCGCAAGATGGAAACGAGTTGGCGCGGCGAAGGTCCCTATCACGGCGGCACCGGCCCCATGTCGGTCTCTCCGGTCGCCGACGAGCATTTGCAGGCAAGCGCCATCCGGGACGCGGTCAAAGCCGCGGGCTACCCCCTCACCGACGATTTCAGCGGCGAACGACAGGAAGGCTTTTCACGCTGCGAGGTGACGGTCAGCCCGCGCGGCCATCGGGCCAGCACGTCTGCCGCATACCTCAAACCTGCGTTGTCGCGCCCCAACCTGACGGTGATCGATCGTTCGCTTGCGTCGCGCATCCTCTTCGAAGACGATCGCGCCTCTGGCATAGAGGTGCATCGCGACGGCCAGTGCCTGACGTACCTTGCCCGCAAGGAAGTGATCCTGAGCGGAGGCGCCTACAATTCGCCCCAGTTGCTGATGCTGTCCGGAATCGGGCCAGCCGCCGATCTCGCAGAACTCGATATACCGGTTCGCGTCGATCGCCCCGCAGTTGGCCAAAACCTGTCCGAACATCCGCTGGTCTATATGTCTTATGCCGCGAGCGATGCCGACACGTTCCTTTCCGCGCTGAGGATCGACCGTGCGGGTCTGTCGGTCTTGCGTTGGCTACTGTTCGGGAAAGGGCCGTTCGCCAGTCAGATCACCAGCGGCATTCTGATGCTCAAGACTCGGCCCGAGCTGGACAGGCCGGATATCCAGTTGGTCTTCCTTCCGGTGCGGCTGGACGCGAAACTATGGGTGCCGGGACTGGGTAAGCGGCTCGATGATGTCTTTTCGATCATGGTGATGCAGCTTCATCCCGAGAGCCGCGGCACGGTCAGCCTGCGCTCTGCCGATCCCGAAGAGCGCCCGCGCATCGATCTCAACTTGCTCGATAGCGAGCAGGATTTTGCCGACATTCGGGGGGGCATCGCCGCCGTGCGCAAAATTTTTGCGCAACCTCCGCTTGCCGAGATGATCAGCAAGGAACGGTCACCCGGCGCCGAGGCGCAGGATGATGAGGCTCTCGACGAATTCATCCGCCAGAATCTGAAAATCACCCAGCATCCGGCGGGCACCTGCCGCATGGGGGAAGACGCGGAAGCCGTGGTGGACAGCCGGTTGCGGGTGCGCGGCATCAAGCAGCTGCGCGTCGCCGATGCCTCGGTGATGCCGGACATTCCCGGCGCCAATATCAACGCAGCCGTGATCATGCTGGCCGAAAAGGCCGCGGACATGATCCGCGAGGATGCCCAAGTCGGGCCCTAGTCCGGCTGGGCGTCGCGCTTTTTGACGACCTCGAGGAATATGCGCGACGCAGTGATGGACGCCGGCCACGAGGAATAGAACGCGAGATGCAGCAAGGCTTCGCCCATTTCCTCCCGCGTTACGCCGTGATCCAGCGCCAGCCCGATGTGAGCCTCGAGTTGCTGAAACCGGTTCGCCGTCATCAGCGAGGCAACGGTCAGCAGCGACCGGTCGCGCGGGGACAGGCCCTCGCGCTCCCACACTTCGCCATAAAGGACGCGATCGGTTAATTCGGTGAGGCCGGGGACGACTGCGCTGAGTTCGTCCCCCTTGGCTTTGCTCGGTCTCTTCATGATTGCTCGACTTCGCGCCTTTCGTAATGGCCGTGACCAGGCTTGAACGTCTTTTCGTCCAGAAACTGCTTCAAGCCCTGCTCGCGCCCTTTCTCGGGATCGACGAAGGTCGTCTGATCGACTTTGGCCTGCAGATATTCCGATGCCATTTCCCAATCCATCTCGCGCGCCCATTTGACCGCCATGCGGGCCTGACGCAGCACGGTCGGGTTCTTGTCGCGCAGGACCATCGCCAGTTCGCGCGTGCGCTCGCGAAGCTTGTCGGCGGGCACGGCCTCGTTGACCAATCCCAGCTCCTTGGCACGAGTGCCGTCGAACTTCTCGCCGGTCATCACGTAATACATCGCCTCACGGTCACCCATCAGCGTGGTGATGGCCTTGGAAACGACACCGCCGGGAATGATGCCCCAGTTGATTTCGGATAGGCCGAAGGTTGCGTCCTTGTCGGTGATCGCCAGGTCGCAGCAGATCAGCGGCGTGAACGCTCCGCCGAAACACCAGCCGTTCACCATCGCGATCGTCGGCTTCGCGTAATGAATCAGTGTGCGCCACTGCCATGCCCGCGTTTCGCGATAAGCGCGATGGCGGGCAACGTCCGTCACTTTGTCCGTTGCTCGGAAGAAGCCCTGCAGATCCATTCCGGCGGAAAACGCCTCGCCCTTGCCGCTGAGCACGATGACCTTGGCGCGATCGTCGATCTCCAAGGCATCGAACACGGCATTCATTTCGCGCGCCAATTCCACGCTCATCGCATTGCGCTTGTCGGGGCGATTCAAATAGACCCAGGCAATCCCGTCGTCGAATTCGACGAGCACGTCCTTGCCGCCCGGGATGTCATTCGTATCGCTCATCGTGCACTCTCCGTTGCTGTGTTCTGCCGCGTGACGACCAGCGCGTCGAGCGCGGTTGCGCCATGCCCCTCCTGGTGAACGACCAGAGGATTGATCTCGATCTGCTCGATATTGGTTCCGGCGCGGATGGCCGATCCCAGTTTGACGACTGCGTCGGCGATCGCATCGACATCGCGCGCAGCCTTGCCCCGGAATGCGCCGAAGAGGCTCGCTCCGCGCAGAGCCAGGATCTTGGTCTTTGCCTGTTCGTGCGTGGCATCGGCAGGGATCAAGGTAATGGCGGCCAACGCCTCGGTGAGCACGCCGCCCAGCCCCACCATCACCGATGCGCCCCATTCCTCGTCCATGCTTGCGCCAAGGATCATCTCGACGCCAGGCGAACTCATCTTTTCGACCAGCACCCCATCCAATGCCACCGCGCCGATGTTGGCGTGCAGCGTTTTCCAGGCGGCCGTCAGCGCGGCTTCGTCGGCGATGTTGAGTAGCACGCCGCCCACGTCACTCTTGTGCGCCAGCGTCGCGGCCTGCGCCTTGATGACGACGGGATACCCGATGCGTGCAGCAATCGCGTGCGCCTCGTCCACCGTGGTTGCCAACGCGCCTTCGGGCACTGGAATGCCGAGGGTCCGCAGCAGGTCCTTGCCGAGATATTCCGGCTGAACGCCCCCGCCCGCCGACGCGAAGTTGAGATCCGCGGCTGGACTACGCCGCTCCGCTTCACCCAGATCCGCGGCATAGCGATCCAGCGCGGCGAAGGCGCGGATCGCGCGTTCGGGCGAGCGGTACAGCGGAATGGCGTGTTGGTGCATCGTGCGAATGAATTCGGCATCCAAGTCCGAGCCATCGCCGACCACGACCATGGCGACGGGCTTCGTCGATCCCGTCAGCGGGATCAGGGCTTCCGCCTTGGCGCGCTGTTGCGCGGGGCCACCACCCGTGAGCGAAAGTAGAACGGCGCTTACGTCCGGGTCGGCCAACATGGCCTCGCTCGTACGCGTGAAGATCGAACCGTCGACGTAGCCTGCGGTCCCGATGTCCAGAGGATTGTCGATTTCGCTACCCGGCAGCATTTCGCCGAGGCGTGCTTTGGTCTCATCCGAAACCTGCGCGAGGTCGAGCCCCGCATCTTCCGCGAAGTCGAAGCTCATTCCCCGGATCGCTCCGGAATTGGTCACGATCGCAAGTTCGCCGGGCGACGGAACCGGATAGCGATGGATGAGCGCTGCGGTGTCGAGCAGTTCATCCAGCGTATCGACCACGACAACCGCTTCGCGCTCCAGCGCGCAGCGCATCAGCCCATGATTGCCCACCATCGAACCGGTGTGCGACTGCGCCGCCTCGCGTCCGCGCTGGCTGCGACCGGGGTGGAGGACGATGATCGGCACGCGCGCCGCGCGGGCACGGGCCGCCGATTGCAGGAACGCGGCAGGATTGCGGATCTGTTCGGCGTAAATGATGATGGCGTCGGTACCACCCTGCTCGACAACGAAATCGACGATGTCGCTCGTGGTCGTCACCGCCTCGTTGCCAGTGGCCACGGCGAGCGAAATGGCAATGCCGCGTCCCTGCATGGCGCCCCTGATCGCCGAAGACACCGCCCCGCTCTGCGCGATGACGGCAACGGTGCGGCGACCGGCAAGCGGACGCGGCGCCAGCGGTTCGAAACTGAGCCCGATCCCGCCCGCATAGTTCACATAACCAAGACAATTCGGGCCGAGCATCGCCATGCCGCTTTCGCCGCAGATCGACGCGAGTTCGTCTTGCAAGGCGGCCCCCTCGGGCCCCGCTTCGCCGAACCCCGCAGCGAAGACGACAACGCCGCCCACGCCTTGCCGGGCGCATTGCTCGGCCGCTTCGCGGATCGCGGCACGTGGTACATTCAAGACGACCGCATCAACGCCAGTGGGCAGATCCGCGGCGGACGCGATGCAATCACGCCCTCCGAGTTCCTTACGGGTCGGGCTGATCAGATGAATGTCGCCGGCAAATTCGAAACGCTCGCAATTGGCGAGGATGGCGCCACCCATCGTGGCAGGATCGGGATTTGCACCGGCAATCGCGATGGATCGGGGGCGCAGCATTCGGCTCAACCCGCTACGTCCACTCACACTTTCGCGCTCGATCGTCTGGCTCGCCTCGGCACCACTGGCCACATGTCTCTCCCGCTCCGGCTCGGTCCGGTCTTTTGGCGTTTTGCGGCGCGACAGTTGATAACGTCCAATGCCGAATTTCCCGCGTACACATAGCCATTCGGTATCGGAAAGAACTATCCCACGGCTTTGATGCCACGGAGGTATCGGCACGCCGCACGAACGCGATTGGACCCCCTTCGCCCGCACTCGTTACAAGCGAAGCCAATGATGCATGGCGCAGCGGCAGCGTGACGCCCTGCGAAAGAACGGACCGGGAGAAGGAAAGCGGATGTACGGTCGCAACGATTTGAGGGCCTCCCTCGCGACGGCAGAGTCCAAGCCCTCCCCTGAGAGCTTTCAGGGCGCCAGCTATGCCCGTTTCTATAAGCAGGACCCTCAGGAAGCGGCGGCGCACGCCAAAACCTGGCTAGTGCGCGGCCAGTCGATGATCGTTGCCTATTCCGAGGTCGAGCCTGGCGCCGAATTCGTCCGTTCCGGCCAACCCGACGAATATGCGATCGTGCTGCCGGAAGAAGGCTGCGCAGTCGAAATCGAAAGCGACGGGCAGACCTACCCGATGGAGGGCCGCGCGGTCGCCTTCGTTCCCGACGGCGACAGCATCGTGCGCGTGACAGGCGGCGGTCGAATGCTGCGCTTGTTCACAACCCAGTCTCAGGATCTGGTCGAGCAGTGCTCCAATGCCGCGGACTATCGAACGCCCGATCCGAACGTGGCCGAATTCCAGCCCTGGCCGGACCCCGTCGGTGGCCGCAAGGTGCGGATCTATTCGGGCAGCGTGCCGCCGGAACAGGGCCGCTTCGGCCGGCTCTATCGTGGCTCTACCATCATGGTGAATTTCGGCGACGGGCGCGAAGGCCCGCGCGCCGCGGACAATCTGTCGCCGCATCATCACGACGATTTCGAGCAGTACTCGATCGCGCTCAACGGCGACTATATCCACCATTTGCGCTGGCCCTGGATCAGCGATTCCAATCAATGGCGGGACGACGATCACGAACGCTGTGCTGCGCCCTCGGTCGCGGTCATCCCGCCGCCCGCGATCCACACGTCTCAGGGCATCGACCAAGGGCTGAACCGGCTGATCGACGCCTTCTGCCCACCGCGCTTGGATTTTTCGATGAAGCCGGGCTGGGTCCTCAACGCCGAGGACTACCCAATGCCGGAAACGGCCCGGATAACGGAGGACGCAGAATGAGCGACCGGATCGACAACCTGCTGAAAGGCGCCATCGACCTGCACTGCCACTCCGGCCCATCGGTCATGCCGAGACGGCTCAATCACGTCGAAGCGATCAAAGAGGGCGAAGAAGCCGGCCTGCGCGCGATCCTGTTCAAGGACCACTATTATTCGGTCACGCCCGTTGCCGCGCTGCTCGATGAAATCATGCCGGGCTCGGTGAAATTGCTGACCGGCGTGCCCCTGAACAACACCGTGGGCGGACTCAATCCCTATGCGGTGGAGCATGGCTTCAAGCTTGGTGCAAAGATCGTCTGGATGCCGACCTTCTCCGCGGCCAACCACATACGCCAGTCGCACCGCAAACAGTTCCTGCCGACCAAGGACAAGATGCTGGCCCCGACCATGCTCACTGTGGTGGACGAGCGCGGCGACTTGAAGGACGAAGTCAAACAGATCCTCGACCAGATCGCCGCCTACGACGCTGTCCTTTCCGCCGGGCACTTGCATATCAGCGAAATCTGGCCGCTTTTCGCAGAGGCGAAACGGCGCGGCGTGCAGCGCCTGCTCGTCAATCATCCGACGTTTCTCATCGGATGCAACGCTGCGGACATGGCCGAGCTGGCGAAAATGGGCGCCTTCCTGGAACACAGCTCGTGCATGTGGGCCGGTGTTCAGGGCAAGAATTACACGCTCGAAAGCCTGCGGGACTGTATCGAGGCGGGCGGCGTCGCCCAGACCATCATCGGATCGGATCTGGGACAAGTGGGCAATCCCACCCCGGTCGAGGGCCTGCGCCACGTGATCCAGATGCTGATCGACCTCGATTACACCGACACCGACATCCGCCAACTGATCGCCGGCAACGCGGCACGGCTGGTGGGTCTCGACGAAGTGGAAGCGACCGACCAGGCCGAGCGCGTCGCCGAGCGGCAGGGCGCAATCTGAATTCAGGAGCTGACGGGATGACCGAATACGCGATGCTGATCGACGGGGATCGCGTCCAGGGTGCAAGCACCTTTGGCGTGGTCAACCCGGCAACGGGACAAGTCTTTGCCCAGTGCCCCAAGGCCGACGAAGCGCAGCTCGAGCTTGCGGTCGGCGCGGCCCGCCGTGCGTTTCCGGGTTGGGCCGCCACTCCTATCGACGAGCGTAGCAGGCTGGTTGGCGAAGTCGCCAATGCCATGGAACGGCGGATCGATGAATTTGCGGCATCGTTGACGGCCGAGCAAGGCAAGCCGCTCGATCAGGCGCGCGGCGAGGTCATGGGTTCGATCGGCGTCATGCGCGCATTTGGCGCGATGCGGCAGGAACCGCGTAAGTTGATGGAAGAAGCCGGCAAGCGAGTGACCGAATATCGGCGCCCCCTAGGCGTGGTGGCTGCGATCGTCCCGTGGAACTTCCCGCTCATCCTGCTCGTGAACAAGTTCGCGCCGGCGCTGGTTTCGGGCAATACGATCGTGATCAAACCCGCGCCGACCACGCCGCTTACGGCGCTGCTGTTTGCGGAGGTCTGTAGCGATATAATTCCCGCCGGCGTGGTCAACGTGATCTGTGACGAAAACGAGCTGGGCGGCAAGCTGACCGCGCATCCCGAGGTCGACAAGATCTCCTTTACCGGGTCCACCGAGACCGGCCGTAAGGTCATGGCCTCTGCCGCGGCGGGCCTGAAACGCATCACACTCGAACTGGGCGGAAACGACGCTTCGATCGTGCTCGACGACGTCGACCCCAAGGAAGCGGCGGGACAGGTCTTTGCTGGCGCGATGCGCAACGCGGGCCAGATCTGTGTCGCGATCAAGCGCGCCTATGTTCCTGCAACGATCTACGATGAATTCTGCGAAGAGCTGGCGCGTCTCGCGAAGGAGGCCATCGTCGACGATGGTGCCAAACAGGGCGCGCAGATCGGGCCTTTGCAGAACCGGCAGCAGTTCGAAAAAGTCTCGGATCTTCTCGACCGGACGCGGGAGCACGGTCACATCATTGCAGGCGGATCCGCGCTCGATCGCGAAGGCTTTTTCATTCCGCCGACCATCGTGCGCGACATCGATGATGATGCCCCCCTGGTGCGCGAGGAACAGTTCGGTCCGGTCCTGCCGGTCTTGAAATATGATGATATCGACAGCCTGATCGAACGGGTCAATCGTTCCGAATACGGCCTGGGCGGCACCATCTGGAGCCGCGATATCGACCGTGCGACTGAAGTCGCCCTACGCATCGAAACGGGCACGATCTGGATCAACCAGCTGATGGCGATCGATCCTCGCATTCCGTTCCGCGGGACGAAGCAATCGGGCATCGGCGTGGAAGGCGGGCTGGAAGGCTTTCACGAATATACGCAGGCGCAAGTGATCAACGCCGCTGTGCCTGCGTGACGCACGCAGCCTAAAAGAAATAGAGTCTCAAGCCCGTATCGGAAATGGCGCGGCGCACGGCTGCGTCGGGCACGATGCGGTAGAATAGGGCCAGCGCCTTTCCGTAATCCATCGTGTCCTCGCACCCGACATAAGGCGCATCGCTGCCCCATAGCAGGCGTTCCGGACCGGCTTCCGCCAGAAGGCGGGCGGCATACCCAGGCAATTCATCTTGCGGCAGGCGAAACCCAGCGGACACCTTGATCCATGTCCGGCCATTCGCAAGAGAGGAAAGCGCCGCGCGAAACCCGGCGCCCTCCATGCCGTCCTCGGATCGCAGCAAGCCGAAGTGATCGACGACGATCTTTACCCCGCTCTTGGCCAGACTCGGGATCATCCGTGAGAGTTGGGGCCCCGACAGATTCAGTTCGAGATGCAGGTTCGCATCCGCAAGCCGCGTCACGAAGCGGCGAAACCGATAGCCCTCGAGATCCGGCAACTCCACCGAGGGTGCGATCTGGAACCGTACGCCGCGAACGCCCGCGGTATAGAGCCGCGCCATATCCTGCGGCGAAGTATCAAGATCGAGCATGACCGTGGCGCGGAGCCGGTCGTAGCGATCCAACACCGAAAGCGTATAGTCGTTATAGTCGCCATAAAGGCTTGCCGCAGTGATCACCCCGAAAGACACGCCATGCCTATCGAGGTCGGCGAGGTAGCGCTCTACCGGATATTCGTAATCCGGCCGAGCCCAGGCGTTATCCGTGAAGGGCATGGCACTGGTAAAGACGTGGCAGTGCGCATCGATGATCGGCGGCTCCGGGGACGACACTGTCACGCCTCCTCGCGCAGAAACATCGCGCGGCCATTTGTCGACAGCACCTTGTGCCGATCCCGTTCGGACAAGCGGGATGTGGCGGCCACGGCCTCTGCGACGAGCGCGGGAAATAGCATTTGCGTGTTGCCCACATCCGAACCCCACATGACCCGGTCCGGACCCACAAGATCGGTCAATCGGGTAAGATATTCCGATGGATCATAACCATTTGCGCGCCAGCGATTGATATTGATCTGAGTGAATTTCAACGAAATATTTTCTAGGGCGACAATGGCTTCCAACGGACGATCCTCCTGCGCCGTGCCGCTGCCCGCCCAGCCGCAGTGATCGATCGCGATCGGCACTTCGGGGAAGGTCTTGGCCAGCGTCACGATGGAGGCGATCGCGCGCGCGGTGACAGTGCCGGGCACGTACATCACGACCATCGCCATGCCCGCGTTCGCGACCGCGCGCCATGTCTCCAGCGCCGGTCCGGAGTCGAGCCAGGGGTAGGTTCCATCTGCGTCGGGCTGGCCGAACAATCGCAAGCCAGTGACATTGTGCGCCCTACCCAACCGGGCGATGTGATCGGGTGTGCCGGGATCGGCGGCGGGCAGCATCACCACGGTTCCGGTCATGTCGCGGTTCCGATCGCCCACCTCGATCGCATACCGGTTATCGGTCTTGTAGACCGAGTTGTACTGCACCGCGGCGCCGCCCGACACGCCGCATTCCCGCCAAAGCGCCAGCAGTGTCTCTTCGTCCAGAGGATCTGCTGCGATGCGCTTGCGAATGGCCTCCTCCCCTTCCCGCGCTCCCGTCACATCGATGGGATAGCGCGCGCAATCGGAAGAGAAGAAATGGGCGTGCGCGTCAAACAGCTCTGGCTGCGCGCTCGTCATCGGACACTCCTACTGCAGGGCCACCGCTGCTCAGATCGCGCAGCGCGATGCGGTTTGCCAAATGCATCGTGACTGCAGGAATGACGGCAATGGCAGAAAAGATAAAATACGTCGCCATGCGGTCGAAGCCGGCGCTCAGAAGGAAGCCTCCGATCATCGGCCCGATGATGGCGCCGATACGCCCGAAGCCGACGACGAAGCCCATTCCGGTATTCTGCACCGATGGCGGGTACATGATCACCGTGACGAGGAAGATCCCGGTATAGGCGCCCACGACGAAGAACGTCGTGATACCCGCCATAGCCAACAGAAAGATCGGGTTCGGGGGCTGAAGCCCGAATATCACCAAGGTCACCGCTGCGCAGGCGAAGAAGATCGCAGTCAACCGCCCCTCGCCTGCCTTGCGCGCCCATAGACCCATGGCGAGGTGACCGAGCGATCCGCAGGCACCGGTGATCATGCCGCTGGCCGCCGCCAGAGTGGGCGAGAGGCCGGCGTTGTTCAGGATCGTCGGCTTCCAGTTCATCAGGAAGTAGCCGACGATCGCATACGTCAGCGATGCGACCCACAGCAGGATCGTGCGTTGACGCAAGTCGCCGGCCAGCAGGAGCTTCATCTTGCCGCCGGCCTTCTCCGATGCGGATTGCGTTATCGGACTGACGAGTTCGGCAAGCGAGGGAATGCGCATCCGATCGCCGATACGGTTCAATTTTAGGAGATCCGATGGGCGCCGGCGGGTGGCGAGGAATACCGGCGACTCGCCCAGCAGGAAGATCGCCCCGAAAAACACCACGAAATTGAGGGCGCCGGCAGCGAAGAAGATCGAACGCCACCCGATCGTTTCCAACACAAGCGCGGCGATCCCGCTTCCGAGAATCATCCCCAGGGTAAAACCCATGTGCAGCACTGCCAGACAGATGTTGCGCCTCTCGCGACTGGCATATTCGGCCACTGTGGTGTTGAGGCAGACGACCAGCGTGCCGAGCGCAATTCCGGTGACGAACCGCAGAACCAGCAGCTGCCATATCGCCGTTGCAAGACCGGTTACCGTCAGCGTAAGCGCGAGGCAGGCAACGGCCCCGATCATGACAGGCCGACGTCCGATCCTATCTGCCTGCGGCGCGACGACGAAGGCGCCTACCGTCAGGCCAACCGCGGCCGCACTGAAAAGCGCCCCCATCATGGCGGGATCGATCGTCCACTCGCGCGACAGCACCGGAGCAGCCAGCGCCAGCGAGACGACGTCAAACCCGTCGGTCACATTAGCCAGGAAGCACAAGGCTATGACCATGTACTGATAGGGGCTCATGGTGTCGGGCGACCATGCGCCCTGATCTGGTTTCGGACCTGCCAATTTTATCTCTCCCAGCGCTGCTTAACGTGGACCACCCATCCGGCCCAATGTCAAATTCTATTCGTTTTTGTATAATCCCACTTGCAATAGACAAATGTGTGAAATAATCACCGGCCATTCGGGATTAGGCAACGCGAAGAACGCCCCTGACCTCGATCCGCACGGGCAAGGCAGTGATTGCGATCCTGTCCTGATCGTCTTTTTGCGGGCCTAGCCTAACGATGACCTGGGAGGTTTACGGGATGTCCATCGCTACAGAATCAATGGGTCTATCGATGGCGCGCTGGATGCGCCATGCAAGCGTGGCAGCCCTTGCGCTGGGTACGCTGGTCGCCGCGCCGGCAATCGCGCAGGAGACGGATCCGGCAATCGCCGAGGACGCAAATGCGGACACGACCGGCAATACGGCGCCGGCTTCTGCCGAAATCCTGGTAACGGGATCGCGGCTTGGCCAGGGCTTTACTGCGCCCACGCCGATCACGACGATCAGCGAACAGCAGATCGAAGACCGCGCATTTGGTGCGGTTGCAGAGCTGGCCGCCGACATTCCGCAACTTCGCATGAACTGGAATATCGGGCGCTCGTCGGAACCGGTGGGCCAGAACCAACCCGACCTTCGTGCGCTCGGCCGGGAAAAGACGCTCGTCCTGCTGGACGGGCGCCGCCTTGCCGCGACCAGCCCGTTCGGCGGAATCGACACCAATATCTTCCCCGTGGCCTTGTTGAACGGCGTCGAAGTCGTCACCGGCGGCGCCTCGGCGGCCTATGGCTCCGACGCCGTCGCCGGCGTGGTCAATTTCTCGCTCGACAAGAATTTCGACGGCTTGAAGATCGATGCCTCCTACGGCGAGTCCAAATATGGCGACTTCAAGCGGCCGATCCTGTCGGCCGCGTTCGGCAGTGGGTTGATGGACGATCGCCTACGCGTGACGGTATCGGGCGATTTCTATCGCAATACCGGACAGACTCGCGTCGATTCTCGGCCCTGGGGCCGCGGCCAATCCGTCTTGTTCACCAACCCCGCGGGTTGCTGCGATACGCTGCAGCAAATCGTCGATGGGGCGACCTTTTCGAAAATGACGTTCGGGGGTCTGATCGTCGAACCCGCCAGCAGCCCGCTCTACGGCATCCAGTTCGGACCCGGCGGCACACCGCAACCGTTCCAGTTCGGCGATCTGGTCGGCCCCGTTTTTCAACTGGGTGGCGATGGCGTGAACGTCGGCGACCTCAGCAACATCGGCGTTTATATCACCCGCTATTCCGGGTTTGGTCGCCTGTCGTTCGAGGCTTCGGACACGGTGAGCCTATGGGCCGACGTCCTGGTCAGCCACGTCGACGTGGAGTCCGATCTGGCCCCGAACTACGACAATGGCAATCTCACGATCAAACGCGATAACGCCTATCTGCCGCAATCGATCAGAGACATCATGGACGCGAACAATCTGTCGTCGTTCAAATTCGGCAGGATCCAGCTTTTCGACGACGGCGAAGCCGAGAACAATTCCAAGACCGATGTCAGCCGCTACGCGATCGGAGCGAAGGGCAGTTTCGGGGGCTGGGAGTGGGACGCTTACGGCCAGATCTCGCGCAATTCGTTTTACCAGGAATCGGTCAACAACCGCGTCGAAAGTCGCTGGTTCAACGCCGTGGATTCCGTCATCGATCCCAATACGGGCCAGCCGGTCTGCCGTATCAATGCCGATGCCAACCCGAATAACAATGATCCTGCGTGCCAACCGGCCAACGTCTTTGGCGTCGGATCGATCAGCAATGCTGCGCTCGATTACTATCGCGGCACTTCCTTCTACGATGCCGACATGGATCAGGATGTTGTCGGCCTGAACTTTCGCGGTGAGCCCTTGTCGACCTGGGCCGGCCCGGTAGCCGTGGCCTTTGGCGGCGAGATGCGCCGAGAAAAGATCGTCTCGGTCTCCGATCCGATTTCGGAAGCCCGGGGCTGGCGCTCGATCAATCAGCAGTCTTTCAGCGGCAAGATCAACGTCAAGGAAATCTATGGCGAAGTCCTTGTTCCGTTGCTGAAAGACAAGCCGTTTGCCGAGAACCTGGAAGTCAATGCCGCGGTCCGATACGCCGACTACAGCTCCAGCGGCGGTGTTGTGCCCTGGAAAATCGGCGTAAACTATTCGCCGGTGCGGGGCTTGCGCTTCCGCGGCGTCAAGTCGCGCGATATCCGGGCGGCAAACGTCTACGAACTGTTTTCGGGGCAGAACCAGGTTATTCGCGGCGAGAATGATCCCCGGTCGAACGGCACCAATGGGATCCCGCCATCCTACTTCATAACATCACTGACGGGAGGAAACCCCGATCTGGATCCGGAGAAGGCCGATACGCTGTCGTTCGGCGTGGTCTATCAGCCAGTCTTCGTGCCGGGATTGAACCTCTCGATCGACTACTACAAGATCAAGATCAAGGATGCGATCACCACGCTTCCTTCGGGGACGATCATCAGCAACTGCTTCGAGCAGAACATCCAAAGCTATTGCGATTTCATCACGCTGGGTTCGGATAACCTGATCCAATCGGTCCAGGCGACTTTGATCAACGCCAATGTCGCGGGTACCTCGGGTATCGATTTCGAAGCATCCTACCGCCGTGACATCGGCCCCGGGACGTTCGGAACGCGAGTGATCGTCAACTGGGTGGACAAGCTCTATCTCGGAACCGAGGGCGGCACGGTCGATTACGTCGGCGATCTTGCGACCGACTACGCCGGACAGCCGGAGTGGAAGGCGAACCTTGATCTCACTTACGATCTCGACCGCTTCAGGGCGGGGCTGTTCTTCCGCTATCTTGGCGGCGGCAAGTTTCGGTCCTTCTATGTCGACGACGTGAACCTGCCGGCGGATCAGAACAACATCGACGGCCGCCTCTACACGAACATCTCGGCAGCCTACAAAATCACCGACGCCGTCGAGCTATACGGCAAGATCGACAACCTGTTCGACGTCGATCCGCCGATAGCGCCCAACTTCATCGTGCAGCCCACGATCGCCAATTCGCAGATGTTCGACAAGATCGGCCGGTATTATGTCGGAGGAATCCGCGTCCGCTTCTGACTCTCGCTTTTCGCGGGCCGGGCAAGGGGGGCTTGGTCAACGATGGGGCATCGCCGCACTCACGTCGGCGATGCCCCTGTCGCTCCGATAACAGGACCCTTCGTTCGATGACTGCAAGCAATCCTGCGCAAACTTCTCCGGCCGAAGTGATTTTTGCCACCCGGATGAGTTTCTACCAGTACGCCGTCGTGGCTTTGTGCGTGCTGGTCTATGCCGCCGATGGCGTCGACGTCGTCACGCTGGCTTATGCAGGCCCCGTGATGATCGCGCAGTGGGGCATTTCGCCGGAAGCCTTCGGCGCTGCCTATACCGCGACGCCCGTGGGAATTGCGGTGGGTTCGGTCTTCCTGTCGCCGCTTGCCGATCGGATCGGGCGCAGGCCGATGATGATCGGAATTCTCGGGGCGCTATGCGCACTACTGCTGGCGACGGCCGTCGTGCCATCCTTTGCGGTGCTGTTGGTGTTGCGTTTCCTGACGGGCGTTTTGCTTGGCGCGCTGGTCGTGTTGCTGAATGTCACTGTCGCCGAATTCAGCGACGCGAAGAAGTCCAACCTGCTGGTGGGAATTCTGCATACCGGCTATTCGCTCGGCTCGATGATTTGCGGCGGCCTCGCCGCTGTCCTGATCGAGCCCTATGGCTGGCGCTCGATCTTCTTCGCCGCGGCTGCGCTGAACTCTCTCAGCTTCGTGCTCGCCTGCTTCATCATGCTGGAATCGCCTGGCTACCTCGTAGCGCGTCGCCCGAACAATGCGCTGGAGCGACTGAACGCGGTCTTCCGGCGGATGGGCAAACCGCAATTCGATGCGCTTCCCCCGCGACCGGAACAAACGGGTTCGCAAAAGCGCGGCGCCATCCCACGCGCGATGTGGATTTCGACTGGCTTGCTCTGCCTAGCCGGTTTCAGTTTCACGGTCAGCGGGGCCTTCATGGCCGCATTCAAGCCACAGATCCTGGAAATGGCCGGAATGGACATGACCCACATCGGGCTGACCGGCATGACCGCTTCTGCCGCGGGTATCCTCGCCCACATCTCGGTCGGTGCCTTGGCCCGCAAAGCAGGCGAAAGGCGGATCGCGAATATCTTTCTGCTGGCAACTGCAGCGGCGCTGATCGTGCTGGGCCTCGTACCGACCGGGGCGACGGCCGGGCTGATCGCCGCAGCCGCCGTGTGGGGTTTCTTCAACGTCGGCAGCTACACCGCGATCATCCTGGTGAACCTGAACCATTATCAGGCAGACCTGCGCAACACCGGACTTGGCGTGATGATGGGAGTCGCCAGGATCGGCGGCATCGTCGGGCCATTGCTCGGCGGCTTTGTGATCGGCGCCGGGTTCGATCGGCTTACGGTGCTTGTCCTGTTCGCCGCCGTGCTCGCCCCGCCTGTATTGGCGGTGGCGTTGCTTTCCTTTCTTTCTCCAAAACCGGAGCAGACCCGATGACGGGAGTAATAGGCGTGACGTCCAGACTGATACTGATTGCCGGCCTTGGTGGCTGCATGCTGACTGTAGCGTGCGCCGACCCTACGCCGGATAAAGGGACCGAACCTTTGGAAACATCGGCTTCCGGAGCCATTGTCCCGGCAGAGCCAGAGCCGATCGCAAGCGCCGTTCCCGCTGGGGAAGCCGGCGAAGATATCGCCGAGCCGTCGCCATCGCCATCGCCATCGCCATCACTAGTGTCATCGCCAGTGCCATCGCCCACACCTGCTCCGGCCGAGCGCATTCAGGTCGTGCAGGTCGATGTGAAGCCGATGGCCGCTCCACCAGCCTTCGCCACCTGCAAGGCCTGCCACTCGGTCGACAAGGGCGGTGCGGCCGGTGTCGGACCCAATCTGCATGGTGTGTTCGGTGCCAAGGCCGGGTCAAAGCCCGGCTACGCCTATTCCGATGCGATGGCGTCTTCCGGCCTCGTCTGGACGCGCGCCAATCTGGGCAAATATCTTGCCGATCCCGTCGGGACCGTACCAGGCACGAAAATGGGCATTCCGGGTATCAGCGACGCGGCCCAACGCACCCGTGTGATCGACTACCTGGAGAGCTTGAAATGAACATTCGGTCAGTCATTATCGGCACGGCCCTGCTCGCTACAGCTCACGCAGCGGTCGTAGCCCAGACGCTCCGCCCGGCGCTCGATTACGCCAGCGCCGCCACGATCCGCGAGACGTGCCTTGCGTGGGCCGGGGAGCGCGGCATGAAGGCCGCGATCGCGGTGCGCGATCCGCGCGGCATGTTGGTGGCTTACGCACATCTCGACGGAACGAGCACCGCAGCAGGGGAAGCCGCGCTTTGGAAGTCCGATTCCGCGTCTCGCTTCGGCGCCGCGACGGCAGATCTCGCGAAGTTAAACCCACCGGCCAATATGCCCGCCGTCGCCACGATCCGCGGCGGTGTTCCGATCTACACGAAAGACGGGGTTCTTCTGGGCGGGGTCGGCGTGTCGGGCATGAAAAGCGAAGACGATGCCGCCTGCGCCAGCGCCGGAATTGAGGCGGCGGGGCTCGTGCCCGCCCGCCCCTGACTGCGCATCAGTACGCGCCCATTTCCTTCAGCGCTTCCGAAGCCAGTGCCCAGCTTTCCACCCCGCCGGCAACGCCGATATAAAGCGTCGTCTGCAACAGCACTTCGCGGATGTCGTCTTTGGTCGCGCCGTTCTCGATGGCGCATTTCGTCATGCGCTTGACCGGAATCTGGCGATTGAGCGCGGCACAAACCGCCAGAGTGATCAGGCTGCGTTCGCGCAGGGTCAGCCCTTCGCGTGTCCAGGTCTCGCCGAAGCAGGCGGTGGTGACGAAGTTCTCCAGCGGCGCGGTGAAGTCGTCCGCCTG
Organism: Novosphingobium aquimarinum; assembly: GCF_009746585.1. Taxonomy (GTDB): domain Bacteria; phylum Pseudomonadota; class Alphaproteobacteria; order Sphingomonadales; family Sphingomonadaceae; genus Novosphingobium; species Novosphingobium aquimarinum. Next base: position 180,589 of record NZ_WRPO01000005.1, on the reverse strand, counting down.
GTCCAGCCGCTCGATACTCGCATCGCCGAACAGTTCGCGGCGCATCTCACGGCCTTTCTGAAACGAAGGATTATCGGTGTTCAAGGTCATGAGCTGTGCTCCGTTGTCGCGATGGTGTTTCGAATAGCTTCTCCCAGCGCGCGCATTTCGCCGCGCGTGGGCTCGGAAAAGCGAAGGGCGCGCAGGAAGCCATGCGGCATCCTTGCAGCAGTCGCCGTATGCACAGGCACTCCGGCATCCGTCAGCCGCGCCGCAAATTCCACGCCTTGTTCGTAAAACGGGCAAGCCTCGGCGTGTAGCATGACGGTCGGCGGCAGCGCCGAAAGGTCCGGCGTGCGTAGTGGTGGCGGGCCATCGAGTGGGTCGCGCCTGTCGCATTCGGCGAAAGTCTCGAGAATGGCCTTCAGAACAGCGGGCGACAGAACCGAACCGGCCCCCAGCTCATCAGGCATGCTGGCGGGATCGCAATCGAACAGCCCATAGATCAGCGCGAGGCAAGCGATGGGCTGTGACCGAAGTGGACCCAGTGCAAGCATCGTGGCAATGAAAGCCCCGGCGCTATCTCCGGCTAACCCGAGACCATCCGCCTCGAAGCCCAGCAATTGGCAATTGCGCAAAGCCCATTCGAAAACCTTGGCGCCCTCTTCCACGATCTCTCGCGGCGAAGCCTCGGGCAAACGCCGATATCCCACGCTGATGATTAGCGTGCCGCTTGCCTCGGCCAAGCCCATCGCCAAGCAATCGAATGTCTCGATGCTGCCGGACGTAAAACCTCCGCCATGGAAATAGACCAGCCCCGCACCGCTTGCCGCTTGCGGACGATAGAGACGCACAGGCGTTTCCGCCCCGCCCCCCACCACATACGTATCGGTCACGCGCATGCCGGCCGGTCTCGCGATGCCGAGCCGCCACGCTTCCCGGTCTGCGACCAGCCGCTGGCCTTCGGGCGAAGATCCGCCGTCGGCGCGCATTGCCGCTACCGCATCGAGATACTCGGCAATCCCTTCCGGTAAGTCCGCCGCGTCGTTCACTTGTTCAATTCCAGAGGTTCCGGGAGGCAAGTTCCGCCCCTTCGACGAGAGCGGCAAGCTTCGCCCATTGCACCTCGGGATGCACGCGAGCCATGTTCCAGCCTTGCGAAAATCCGCAGTCGGTTCCCGCGATCACGTTCTCGCGCCCGACAACGCTCGCGTAATTGCTGATGCGCCAGGCGACCAATTCGGGGTGTTCGACGACATTGGTTTGATGGCTGATCACGCCGGGGACCAAGATCTTGCCGTCGGGCAGTTTCACGTCCTTCCAGACCATCCATTCGTGCTCGTGGCGCGGATTGGCTCCCTCGATCACATAGGCCTGTGCCTTGATCTTGAGGATGATGTCGATGACTTCGGTCAGCGGCACGTCGGTGGTGTGCGGGGTATTCATGCTGCCCCAGCACATATGGTAGCGCACCCGGTCTTCGGGGATGTCGCGCAAGGCATGGTTATAGGCTTCGACTTGCCGTTCCGAGGCGCGGCGAAGGTCGTCCGGCGTGGGATTGGGATTGCCGGGCAGGACCTGATTGCGCGCGGGCAGTCCGAGGTCGAGCTGCACGACGAACCCGGCGTCGACGATCGCCTTGTATTCCACGTGCATTGCATCGGCGAGGTCGTAGAGATAGGCGCTCTCGCTTTCGTACACCTCGCCCGCATCGGCATCGTCGCGCGCCGGCGTTGCGGACGGCATGAAGGCTTCGACGAAATCGTGCCCTTCAAGTGCGACCGCGTAATTGTCGAGATCGCGCTGAAGGTCGGCCTGGCCAACATACGTGATCGGTTCCACGACACGGCAACGCGGCAGCGGCGCGGCGGCGGCAGCGGCGGCCTTGTCCGGATCGAGTTCGGGCGGCATCCACATCGTTTTGTACATGGCGTTGTATTGCTGCATGAACCCGGGAAATTCGTCGCTCAGCTTGGCGTAGTACGCGCCGCGCTGCTCCGGCGGAACTTTCTCCAGCCCCCCGAGCCGTTCGATCACGTAATTATGAAAGCTCGGCTTCGAGATCTCGCCATCGCTGGGAATATCGATGCCGATCTCGGCCTGCTTAGCCACGACATCACGCACGCCCTGCGCCACGTCGGCGCGGAATTGCTCGCCGTCGATGTTCTCTCCGAGCGCGGCATGCATCATATGCTGCAATACGGGCAAGGGGCGGATCAGACTGCCAACATGCGTGGTCAGTATGCGGTCGGTGCTGCGCCTCACATCGTCTCCTGATATCGATTGTCTTACCAATGCTTCGGCAACCCGACAGAAGCCTTGGGAGGCCTCGGCATTAGTAGCTTGGCTTATAAAAATGTTTGTGCCATGTTGAATGGTGTTTGTAAATAGCGACTCCCGCCGACCTTCGCCGAGCAGCGAGGGCAGCTCTCAAGAAGGTCGCTAAAGGGAGATCGGAATGTTCGATTACTCGGTGAAGACGAAGCTCGAGGCAGGGCAAGTCGTCTTCGGAAGCTTCGTGAAACTCGACGCTCCGGCCGTCGCCGAAGTATACGGACTGTCGGGGTTCGATTTCACGATCATCGATGCCGAGCATGGCTGCTTCTCGCACCAGTCGATAGAAAACATGATCCGCGCCGGAGAGCGAGTCGGGATCAGCAGCGTGATCCGTACGCAGGACGCCGCAGAAGCCACGATCCTGCACGCGCTCGACAGCGGCGCGAGCGGGATCCAGGTGCCGTCCTTGAAAACCGCCGACGAAGTGGCTGAGGTCATTCGCATGGCCAAATACTGGCCCGAGGGCGAACGCGGTTCCGCCCGTGCCTGCCGCGCCGCCGGATACGGCACGTCCGGCCCGGACTACCAGGAAAAGGCCAATCGCCACACGCTGGTATGCGTCCACGTCGAGAACAAGGAAATGGTCGAACAGGTGGATGCTCTGTGCCAGCTGGATCAGCTTGACGTCTTGTTCATCGGACCGGGCGATCTTAGCGAGTCTCTGGGGCATCCCGGCAACGCCAGCCACCCGGACGTGGTCGCCGCGATCGATCGGGTGATCGAGGTCGCCGCCGGACGAAAGCACATCGGGACCGTGGTCGCCAGCGCCAAATCGGCGGAAGACTATATTGCTCGCGGCGTGAAATACCTCGCCTGGTTGTCGGATCTTGGCCTGCTACGCGGCGCGCTCAATGCCGCGTCCAGCCAATTCGAGGGGCTGCGCAAGGCCTGATCGTTCGCGGTCTGGCCAAGAAAAAGAATTTGAAGAGAGGGCTGATATGAAAAGACCGGCTGGCGGGCGCGGAAAGCAGTTGAAGGCGGTGGCACCGCTGCTCGACGAGCTGACCGAGGACATCCTCTACGGGAAAGTCTGGGAGCGGGAACAGCTTTCGCCCCGCGACCGCAGCCTCATCACCATAAGCTGCCTGATCGCGCTCGATCGCAGTCAGGTGAAGGGGCACCTCCAGTACGGGCTCGACAATGGCCTCACGGTCGAGGAACTGGGCGAGGCGATCGCGCACCTCGCGTTCTATGCCGGCTGGCCCTGCTCGGTTTCGGCGGCGCGCCAGCTGCTCGAAATCGTGGATGACGGCGATGCAGACGCCAAGGGCGCGTCGTGACCGACACGGCTCAACCGGGCACCGCTCCAGATATCGAGACCTTCCTCGACAACGTTCCCTTCTCGCGCTTCCATGTAAAAGTCATGGCGCTCGGTGCGCTGGCCATGCTGGTCGATGGTTTCGATCTCGGCGTGCTCAGCTGGGTCTTGCCGATGGTCTCAGACGATTTCGGGGTGAAGCGTGTGGACCTGACCTGGGTCATCTCGATGCAGATGATCGGTATGGCTCTCGGCGCCTATTTCATCGCGCCGCTGGCCGATCAGGTCGGGCGCAAGAAGCTCGTCATGATCGCCATGCTGGGCGTATCGGTCTGCTGCTTCGTGACGATCCTGACGCAGACCGTTTTGCAGCTGGCCATTGCGCGCCTCGTCACCGGCATGTTCGCCAGTGCCGTCATCGCCAACATGGTCGCCTTGTCGTCCGAACTCGCGCCTGCGCGCCAGCGATCCACCGTCGTCACGGTCGTTCTCGCCGGCGCAATGCCGGGAGCCATCCTCGGTTCTCTGATGCAGGCCTTCCTCCTCGAACCGTTCGGCTGGCATGTCGCATTCTGGCTTGGTGGCGTGATGCCGCTCCTGCTGCTTCCCCCCTTGCTGATGTTTCTGCCTGAATCGCCCAAGTTCCTTGCGACGCGCAACCCGGCTGACCCCCGGCTTCGCGCGATTGTCGCGTCGCTTTCGCCCGGCGGGTCTCCAGCAGCCTTCACCGTGCCGGACAAAGCGGAGGGCAGTGTCTCCAGCTTGCAACGCGTCCGGGAATTGTTCGCGCCCGGCCTGGCTTTGCCGACGACACTGCTCTGGCTCGGCTTTCTCGGCTCGTTCGGCTTCATCAGCGCGGCAACGTGGAAGACCACGGTGTTTCGCGATCTCGTCGGTCTCGGCTGGCAGAACGTGGGCATCACCACGGGTATCGGCGTTGTCGCCGGAGCGATCGGCATGGTCACCATCGGCGTGACGATCGATCGCTATGGGTTCAAGGCGATCGTGCCGACCTATTTCCTCATCGCCGCTGCGGCGGCGATCGGCATGGCACTGCTCGCGCCCGGATGGGGCATGTACGTGGCACTGGCGATCAACGCCCTCACCCAACATGCCGCGCACGCCGGACTCGCCTCGATCGCCTCGTCGCTTTACCCCACCCGCAATCGCGCGACCGGCGTCGGCCTGGCCTATGGCGCGGGTCGCGCCGTTTCGGTCATCGGGCCGTTTTACGGCGCCCTCGCACTGGAACATGGCTGGGGCGCGCTGGGCTATTTCTTCCTGCTCGCAGGCCCCCTCGCTTGCGCTGGCGTGATGCTGCTGATCCTCCTGACCGTGAGGCCGATCCAGGCGGCGGGCCGTGTCGCGGCGCACTGAGTACGCACGAACCGACCCGTCTCCCAGCTCAGACGCGCTGGACGCCTGACCGAGCGAACTCGCGGGAGAATTCGCCCTCTGCTTCGCCGAAATCGTCTTCAGCCATGTCTGAAAGGAGGCGCGAAAGAAGGTCGCGAAGGGTGGCTTGCTCCGTCTCGTCCAGTGAAGAAAGCACACTCGCCTCGACCGCACGCGATTGCCCACGGCACTCGGCGAGCACGCGTTTCCCCTCATCGGTCAGACGAAGTTCGAGAAGCTTGCGGTTCGTCTCACTGTTGCGGCGCTCGATCAGGCTCTTGCGCTCCAGCGTTGCGACCTGTTTGATCATGGTCTGCGGCTTGACGTCGTACAGCCGCGCCAGCTCGGCCGACGACATGCCGGGGCTGGTCGACAGCGTGGTCAGGATGCGAAACTGCACCGCCGTGATGCCAAGCGGCTGGAACACGTCCTCGAGCCGCAGATAAGCCTTGTACTGCACCTGTTTGACGAGGTGCAACAAGGACGGAGAAGATGCGGATGACGCTGCTTTGGCCGACATGGGCGCTTACTGTAGGATCACGCGCCCCAAGTCCAGCAGTCGCAGCGCTCGCGCTAAGCAGAGCTTAGCGGCCGGCTTTGAGCCTCTCGCTCGCGATCGCCGCACCATCGGCAAGGGCCGACAGTTTGGCCCAGACGATCTCGGGATGACCCACTCGGGAGCCGATGCCGCAATCGGTGGCGCCCTGGAGATTCTCCATGCCGACGATACGCCCGAAGTTCATCAGGCGCTCGGCCACGAGTTCGGGGTGCTCGACCAGGTCCGTGTGGTGCCCCACGACGCCCGGCGCGATGATCTTGCCATCGGGCAGCTTGTGCTCTTCGAACACGTGGTACTCGTGCGCGTGCCGCACGTTGCTTGCCTCGAAGGTGTAGCATTGCGCGTCGATCTTGAAGAGCAGATCGACGATGTGACGGAATTCGATGTCGTTGGTGTGCGGACGATGGCCCGAGCCCCAGCACATGTGAAACCGCACCAGTTCGGACGGCAGCCCCGCGATGGCGTGGTTGATCACCTCTACCGCAAACTCGAGGTAACGACGATAGTCTTCGACCGACCAGTCGGGATAGAACATCCACGTCGTGGCGAACTCGGGCTCGTCCAGCTGCACCACCAGCCCGGCGTCAGTGATCGCCTTGTATTCCTCGCGCATCGCTTCTGCGACCGCGAACATATAGTCCTCCTCGCTGTCGTAGAATTCATTGCGCGCACCGGCGCCGGCACTGAGCGGCCCCAGCGCGGCAATGAAGCCGTCGACGCCTTCACGCCCTTCGAGACCCTTCTTGAGCGCGGCGATATCGGCCGCGATCGCATCCTGCCCGACATATTCCAGCTTCGCGGTGCAGACCTTTTCGTTCGGTCGCGGTTGAGGCACTTTGCCCGGCGTCATAAAACCGGGGCGCACCGGCCCGCCGGCCCCGGCGAACCAGAGACCCGATTCAAAGAATCCGGGAAAATCGCGCTTGTCGCGCTCACCCGGCCCCGCGCGCTTGGGGGCGACGCCGGGCTGCTTGGCCCGCATCTCCCACCCTTTGACGCGCGCATCGATATACCCGGTGTAGCTGCCCATGTTGGCGGCCTTGACGTACTCGCCGTCGTTGATGACATCGAGGCCGCACTCGATCTGTTTCTCGACCACTTCGTTCACCGCCTTCGGAAGGCGTTCCTCGATCGCCGCGCCATTGCTATCGGCATCGACCAGAAGTTCGTCGAGATCGGCCGGGCGCGGCAGATTGCCGCCGTGCGTGGTCAGAATGTGGTCGGTCGAGCGGCGCATACGATGTCCTCTTTTTCCCTTGGAATATCACGCTGCTCAGTGGCGGCGCGTGAATTTCTGCAATTGATGGCTGGCGTGGCGCTCATCGATCCAGCCCGGACGAAGCGCGAAGCTGTAGGTCACCTCGGCGACATAGACGTCGCCGTGGCTGTCGACTGCAATGCCATGGGGCGCGATGAATTGTCCCTCGCAATGCCTGTTCTCCGACGATCCGCCCCAGCGGTCCATTAAACGACCATCGGCATCGAGCACTGTCACGCGCCCGGCCCGATCCTGCATCATCTCTCCATGCACGAAACTCTTCTTGCCCTTCGGCCGCCAGAGTTCGGCCACGTAGATCATGCCGTCGGCATCGATGGCCAGGTCGCACGGGCGCTGCACGTCGGTCCAGCATTCAAGGAAAGCGCCCTCGGGCGAAAAGACTTGGATACGATCGTTCTCGCGGTCGCAGACGAGCACCCGGCCGCTGGCGTCGCACGCAATCCCGTGCGGCAAATGGAACTCGCCGGGCCCTGTGCCAATCTCACCCCATGAGCGGATCAAATCTCCGTCGGCGGAGAAATGGTGGACGCGGCAATTGCGATAGCCGTCCGCAACATAAAGATCCCCATTCGGCGCGACCGCGACATTCGTGCAGCCGTTGAAAGGCCCGCCCGGGTAGCCGATACATTCGCAAGCGTGGATCTCGATTTGGTCCTTGCGCTCGTAACCCGTGTCCGAAGGCTGCCCGGGCACGCCGAGAGTCATGATCGGGTCGCCCTCCGCCGTAAAAACTCGGATCGAGTGGTCCATGTTATCGACGCAATAGACGCGGCCGTCCGGCCCGACAGTCAAGCCATGGGCCATGGTAAAAATGCCTTCGCCCCACGACCGGATAAACCGCCCGTCCGGGTGATAAATCATCACGAGATTCGGGTGGCGCGTGAAAAGATAGACGCGGTCGTCCGAGTCCACGGCGACGGCGGCCACATCCTTGTGCTCAAACCCGGCAGGTGTCTGTTCCCAGTGCAGGTCGGGATCGAAAGACGGCAATTGCACGACAGCCCCCAGCTTGCTCTCCTGTTTTTTCGCGTCATTCCGGATCGTCATCCCATCCGCCGCGCCGGCTATGCCAAATCCGATATTCGTTTGCAAATGTATAATGCCGTCTGTTAAAGGTGATCGAAACTAGAGCTGTTCACTCGCCTACTCCGGGCTTCGACAGCGGGCAGGAGAGGATTGGGATGACCGCACAGGATGCGAACCGGGTCAACGTCGACACCTTTCTCGACAATCTGCGGTTCAATCGCTTTCACCTGACTGTCCTGGTGCTCTGCACGTTCCTTGCCGCGATCGATGGATATGAGCTCTACATCGTCGGCTGGGTGCTTCCCGATCTTGCAGATGATTTCGGGGTCGCGCGCACGGACATCACTTCGGCGATGATCGCGCAGCAAGTCGGAATGCTGCTCGGCGCATTCGTGATCCCGCCCCTGGCCGACAAGTTTTCGCGCCCCAGGGTTCTTCTGGCGTGCTATGCCGGAATGGCGCTCAGCGCCTTTGCCATCATCCAAACCACCTCGCTCGTTCCCTTTACCGCGATGCGGTTCCTGGCTGGCCTGTGCGGAACGGCCATGATCCCGATCCTCGTGACCATCGTTTCCGAAACCGCGCCGACACGCCTGCGCGCGACGATGAGCACCATCACCGTATCGGGCACGATGATCGGCGCCTTGATGGGGGCGCTGATGCAGGGGTTCATCCTCGAACCGTTCGGCTGGCGCGGCGGGTTCTGGGTGGCGGTGATCCTTCCGACGCTGATGCTGCCTCTGATCTGGTTCTTCCTGCCGGAGTCGCTGCGTTCGCTGGCCGCGCGCAATCCCGATGATCCGGCGATCGATACGCTTGCGCAACGCATGGTGCCGATGGGCGCGCCCCCCGTCTCGGTCTATGCCGAGCCGCGCGATGTCACGAGCAAGCAGCGTGGCATCGTTTCCGATATCTTCGGCAAAGGCAAAACGCTCAAAACGCTTCTGATGTGGGCGGTGGCCATTTCCAGTTTCGTGTTCATCACGGCGGGGGTCTGGAAAACGACGATTTTCAAGGACGTGATCGGGCTCGATTGGCAGGCCGTGGCGGCGATCAACGCCACCAACACGATCGCGGGATTCATCGGCATGCTGACCATCGGCGCCTTTATCGACCGGTTCGGGTTTCGTACGGTAATGACCGGGACGTTCGCGATCGCGGCCGTCGGCGCTTCGATGATCGGGGTGCTAGCGCCGGGCATCGGCATGTATGTCGCCGTCGCGATCATGGCGATCTTCCAACACGGCGGCCAGGCGGGGATCGCAGCCATGGCGGCGGCGCTCTACCCGCCAAGCCACCGCGCGACCGGCGTCGGCTGGGCTTACGGCGCGGGTCGCATCGCCTCGATCTTTGCGCCTCTGTTCGGCAACGTCGTGCTGGACGGCAACTATGGGCCTGTCGGGATTTTTGCCCTGCTCGCCGTGCCGCTCGCTTCGGGCGCGCTGTTCTCATTTCTCCTGATGTCGTTGCCCAATGCGCCAAAGATCACGAGGGCCAATCTCAGGCATGGCTGATGCGAAGCCGGCATTGCGCGATGGTCCGCGCGTGGATACCCACGCCCACGTGTTCGACGCCGGCATGCCGTTCGCCGATGCGGCGCATTCCCGACCCGACTACGCTTATCCCGTCGAGGCTTGGCTGGCCGACATGGCGAGTCATGGCGTCAGCCACGGCGTGATCGCCGCCGCCAGCCTGTTCGACGATGACAACGCCTATACCCTTGGTGTCCTGGCTCGGCATGCCAACTTGCGCGGCACGGTCCTAACCGACCCCTCGATCGAGAAGGCCCGGCTTCGCACCATGGCGGAAGGCGGTGTGGTCGGCGTCCGGCTCGTCTGGCGTCGCCGCGACAGCTTTCCGGACCTCGCCAGCGATCCCTGGCGTAGTCATTTGCGCGCCTTGGCTGACTGCGGACTGCATGTCGAACTGCTTGCCGCCGTCGCCCGATTGCAGGACCTGTTGCCCGCACTGGCTGGCAGCGGTGTGCGGGTCGTCGTCGATCACTTCGGCGTTCCTACAGGCACGCCTGCCGAAATCGCCAAAGGCCTCGATGCGATGCTGACGGCGGGGCAAGGCGGCAATTGCTGGGTGAAGCTGTCTGCGGGTTTCCGGCTGGAGGAACAGGTGGCGCAGCAGGTCACCGATCGGCTGGTTGCGGAACTGGGTGCGGAGCGGCTGCTCTGGGGCAGCGACGCGCCCTTCATCAATCACGAAGCCGCCGTCGACTACGGCTCGGCCATCGCGCTTTATCGTCGCCTCGTCCCCAATGCCGAAACCCGCTCGGCGATCGACCTAACGGCGATGAAACTGTTTTTCGAAGGAGGGAAATCCGCATGAATCGCCGCGAACGGGCCATCGCCACGGCCGAGCTGGAAATGGGCCTCGCCGATTTCTGGCACGACGTCGATACCAATTGGGGGCGCCGCGCGGGCGAATATTACGCACCCGAAGGCGTCTACCGTTCCGGCAAGCTGAACCTGGAAGGCCGCGAAGCGATCGAGGGCTTCTATTCCTGGCGCGAGGATCGCGGCGAGCGCGTCGCCGTCCATGCCTTTTCGAATTTTCGCGCGGAATTCGGCGATGACGGCACGGCGACGGCGAATTGGTACATGCTGCTATGGGCAGAAGATGGCGCGGCCCCGCGAGAAAGCAGTGCACCCACGCGGATCAGCCGCGCGACCGAGAGGTTTCGTTGGGACGAGGAAGAGATGCGCTGGCTCTGCACCGAGCGCTTGCTGGAAAACCTCTACAAGGGCGGCGCGCAGCTGAATTTCAGCTCCTAGCGACCCTCGGCAGGTCCGCGGCGGGCGAACAACCGCGCTCCAGTGTCGTGCAGCACAGCGCGGCGCTGCGCTTCAGTCAATTCGGCCGTCGCAGCCTTGGCGCGCTCGACCATGCTTTCGAACGTTCCTTCGGTGTTGCCGAAATCCGATCCCCACATGATCCGGTCCGCACCGTAGAGTTCGACCAGGCGCTTCACGAAAGCGGGGGCCGGCACACCCGCATTTTCGAGCTGGTTGAGGTTGATCGTGGTGAGCTTGAAATAGATGTTGGCACGCGCGGCCAGGGCGCGATGGGCATCGCCCATGCCGTAGTCTGGAGCCCCTTGCGCAGCCGGCCAGCCGCAATGGTCGAGCACGATGGCAAGGCGGGGAAATCGATCCGCCAACTCGCCGATACGCCCCAGCGCGACCGCGCTCGGTTTGCGACCCGGCAAGTACATCAAGACGACGGCGATACCGAGCCGCTCTGCCGCGGACCACGTAGCCAGCGCGGCTTCGCTCTCAAAGTAAGGATACCGGCCTGCCTCATCGGGAAATCCCGTCATCCGTACGCCGCGAATACCATGCTCGCTCGCCATGTCGGCCAGCACTTGCGGCGTCGCGCTATCCTGCGGATCGAGAATGACGACCGCGCTGATCCGGTCCGGCGCCGCGTCGCTGACATCGAGAAGATACCGGTTATCGGTTTTGTAGGCGCTGTTGTACTGAACGCCCGCACCTCCGGCCACGCCGTTCACTGCCCAGCTGGCCAAGACCACGTCCGGGGTCGACGGCCTGTCCATGATGCGGCGGCGCAGCACATCCTCGCCCTCACGCGCGCCCGTGGTATCGATCGGGTAGGTCACAATGTCGTCGCTGAAGAAATGGGCGTGCGTATCGTACAGCATTACCGGGCTCCGGGATGACGTCGCGCAGCCACCCAGGGCCAGAACCGCGCCAAGAACAAGCGAGATAGGGGCCAACCGCGTTGCGCCGCCCCCGATGCAGCGGGCCCCCGGCTTTCCCCGAACCGCAGACTGGATCGGGAAAAGCCGCGAACGTCGCCGAGCAGGCACGCGATCAGAACTTCATCCGCGCGCCGATCGTAAAGTTACGTCCGACCTTGTCGTAGTACTGTCCGTTCACTGGGCCATTGAGAATGATGTAGGGTGTCGGCGGCGGATCCTTGTCGAGCAGGTTGTTGATCGCGTAGAAGAACTCGAAGTCCTTGTCCTCGCCCGCGAAGAATTTTCCGAAGAGATTAAAATACGTAACAGCCGGTACGGTGTTGTCGTTGATCGTGTTGGTGGGCAAAGTGTTGTAAGTGACGTCCTGCTTGCCCTTGGAGATGAAGATCGTCTGCAAGGTCACCTGAAAGTCGTCATTGCCGAGCGTCTGCGAAAGATTGCCTCGGAACCGTGGGATCGCGCCGAGGTTCGCCCAGCCGTTCTCTCCTGCCCGGTCGACCGGCGGCGCGCCCGTGCCGGAATCGACGAAGGCATGGAAGATGTAGGTTCCGCTCGCATTCACCGAATAACGGCCGCCCTCTCCCAGAAAGCCGATGCCGCTGCTGTAGTTCAGCGTCATGTCGACGCCTTCCTGCTCGAAAGCACCGACGTTCAGCGAGCCTGCGACCAGACCCGTTTGAATACGATCGTTGGGATCCGCCGTGGACGTATCGGGCCCATAAGAGAAAAGGTTGCAGAAGTACTGTTCACCCGAGCTGCACAAGCTGGCGATATTCACCGTCGAAAGGTTCGTGATCGCGTTCTTGATCTTGATATTATAGTAGTCGACCGAAAGGCCGAAGCCCGCCAGGCCGCCGCTGCCGCGATAGGCGAAGCCGGCCGTCAGCGTATCGGCGAATTCGGCCTCTGCGTCTGGATTGCCCGCGCTGGTATTCTGCGGAATAACGGCGTTCTTGGTCACCCCGTCCACCACCAGCGTGACGTTGTTCGTTACGTTGCTGCCCGGGCTGGCCAGTTCGTTGATGGCAGGCGCGCGAATGTCGCGCGAACGAGCGACGCGCAGGTTCAGGCCGTCAATCGGCTCGTACACGGCGCCAAGTTTCCAGGCGGTCAGACCACCGGCACTGCTGTAGTCCGCATAGCGGACGGCGCCGTTGAGATCCAAGTTGCGCGCGAACGGCATATCGGCGAGCAAAGGCACGGTCGCCTCGATATAGCCTTCCTTGACGTCGAATTCGCCCGAATAGGGCACGGCGTTGCCGGCGGTGAGGAAGCCATTGTTGGAAGCCACGTCATCGGCGGTGAGCTTCTGCGTTTCCTTGCGATATTCGCCGCCAAACGCGACGACGACCGGCCCCGCCCAGGTTGCGAACGGTTCACCGACGATATTGCCTGCGATAGAGAGTTGGTCGTATTTCACCTTGGCCTGGCCTACGCCCCAGATGTAGTCCACCGCGGCCTGATCGTAATTATATTCGCCGAAAAGGTTGAGCGGTACGCATCCGGCGGCATTGGGATTTCCCTGAGCGACGGCGCGGCAAACGATATTTCCGTTGGGTGTGCCGTTGAGGAACCGCCCTTCGTCGACGGCATCGAGAGCAAAGTTCAGGTTGTCTCGCACCGGATTCTTGAACGTGTTCGCCGTGTAGTAGTTGATCCCGTAGCTGGCATGGCCGTCCATTTTCCACTTGCCGCCCAGATCCGCCTCGAACCCGATGACGCCGTGCGGCGTCTCATTGATGATCTCATAGACATTGTTGGGAATGTCGTAGGCGATCCGGCTCATGTTGAAGCTGTTCGTCCCTGCAGGAAGGAGCGCCTGTACCTGGCTGGGAATGAACGCATTGTCCGAGCGGATCGCGAATGAGGACAGCCGGATGGGCACGCCATCCAGCGTGCCGACAGAGCGCGACCAGCCGCCCTCGATGAAGGCGGTGACGGAGTCGGTCAGTTCGTAGTAGAGCGAACCATAGGCAGTCAGGCGCTCGACGGCAGGAATAAGATCCGTGCGTTTGATGATGCTGGCACCCTCGCCACCGATCATCGTCGAACCGCCCGAAATTGAGCCCCTTTCGAAGGGACGCAGCGTTCCGTCCGGATTGAAGGTCTGACCCTGCAGGCCCGGAATCGCGCTGGTGATAACGCCCGCTTGGCCCAGATTGTTGTGCACGTTGCGGGCCAGAAGAAAGGCTTCGAGCCCATTCTGCGCACGCTGACCATTGCTGACGATCATCCATTCCTCACGGCCCCAACCACGCGAATAGATATCCGGCACGCCGTTATTGTCGGAATAATCGACGCTGACCACGAGATCGGCGCGGTCGTCCGCAAAACTCGTTCCGCCGATGAACCCGGCGCGCAAGGTGCGGTAGTCGCCCTGTTCGGAAATACCGCCCTGCACGGTGGCGTTGATGCCCTCGTACTTGCGCTTCATGATGATGTTCACGACGCCCGAAACCGCGTCCGATCCATAAAGTGCAGAAGCACCGCCGGTCACGACATCGACCCGATCGATCATCAAAGTCGGGAACAGGTTGAGGTCGGTCGTCGTCGGAACGCCGAGGTTACTGGCCGGTGCGAAAGGCACGACGCGCGACTGGTTAACAAGAACAAGTGTACGCTGTCCGCCCAGCGCACGCAGATCCGCCGTCGCTTGCGCGGGGCTCGAGGTATTCGTGGCGTTCGCGCCGGGCGAGCGGGTCGCCTTGAATGCCGGGTTCTGGTTCAGAACCTCCATCACCGTGGTTGCCGCCTGCCGCTCGATCACATCCGCGCTGACCACTTGGGTCGGCGTCGGCGCGAGCAGGCCGTCGGTCGTCGTGCGCGATGCGCTGACGATGATCTCGCCGACCTGACCGTCTTCCGCCTCCGCCGCTGCTGGGACCTGCTCGTCTTCCTCGACAACGTCCACCTGTGCGAGCACCGGGAGAGGTGACAAGGCGATGGCAGTCCCCGCAAGCAACCTTGCGCCGCACCAGGGTACACCGATTTTGCCCAACCTCTTGCTCATTTCCCATCCTCCCTCGTGAGCGGCATTGACACCGCCTTCGCTCTCAACCCGATTCGTTTGGTATTGTAGAACACGGTTTGCTTATACTGATTTTGAGCTTTGACAAGAGAATGCGAGAGCGCAGCATGACAAACAAAAAGGGCGCCTGTGACCTGCCACAGGCGCCCTTCGCTTAGTCGGCTGGATTTGCGAGATGGCTCACATGCGGATGCGGATCCCGGCCATGTAGTTGCGCCCGACCTTGTCGTAATACTGGCCATTCACCGGCGCATTCAGAATATAGTAGGGTGTGATCGCGGGATCCTTGTCGAACAGGTTGTTGATAGCCCAAAAGAATTCAAATCTTTTTCCTGAGCCGGCGAAAAACTTCCCGAAAGCGTTGAAGTAGGTGACGGACGGAACCGAATTGTCGTTGATCTTGCCCTCGAAAGCATAATCCTGGACGCCGGAGCTTATGTAAATCGTCTGCAGGGACACTTCGAAAGAATCATTGCCGAGCGTCTGGGTGATGTTGCCGCGAAAATCGGGAATGGCCCCCAGCGTATAGGGGTTGTGCGCGCCCGCATTGTCCTGCGCAACGGCACCGACCACCCCTGGGTCGACGATCGAATGCAACACGTAGGTTCCACTGCCACCGATGCTGTACCGACCGCTCGCACCAAGAAAGCCGACGTTTGTCCGATAGTTGAGGGTGATGTCGATACCCTCTTGCTCGAACGAGCCGAGGTTCAGCGTACCGGAAACGAGTGCGGTGTGAATTTGCTCGCCCGGATTCTCGGGATCGGGGCCATAGGTGAACTGATCGCAGAAGTATTGCTGACCGTCATCGCAAAGCTGTGCGACTTGCGCCGCCGAAGGGTTGGCGATCGCGTCGTTGATCTTGATGTTATAATAGTCGATCGAGGCACCGAAACCGGACAGCGCGCCCGATCCGCGATAGGCCAAACCGGCCGTCCAGGTATCGGCCTTTTCAGGTCCGACATCCGGATTACCCCGCGTGGAGTTCGCCGGAATGGCATTGACCTTCCCTTTTAGAGCGACCGTGGCGAACACATTGTTGCCGGGGCTGGCCAGTTCGTTGATCGCGGGCGCGCGAATGTCGCGCGAACGTGCCACGCGCAGATTGAGACCTTCGATGGGTGTGAAGACACCACCCAGCTTCCAGGTTACCTGCCCCCCTGCGGTGCTGTAATCGGCGTAACGGATCGCACCGTTCAGATCGAGCATCGAGAAGACCGGAACGGTCGCTTCGGTATAGCCCTCGATCACGTCGAACTTGCCAGAATAGGGAATGGCGTTGCCGGAACCGAGATAGCCGTTTTGCTGCGCGATCGGATCGGACGTGAGCTTTTGCGTTTCCTTCCGATACTCGCCGCCTACGGCGACCGTCACCGGACCGGCGGGAAGCGTAAAGACATCGCCCACGATATTGGCGGCGGCAGTAAATTGCGTGTATTTCACATCGGCGAAGTTCTCGCCGAACACGTACTCGCGCGCGGCCTCGGAGAAGTTGTTCCGGCCGAAGAAATTGAGCGGCGCACAGCCCGCCGCATCCGGATTTCCCGCGGCCACGGCGCGGCACACGATATTGCCGTTGGGCGCATTGTTCAGGAACGCGCCCTCATCCACCGCGTCGAGCGCGAAGGCCAGATTCTGGGTGATCGGCAACTGCGTGCCGCGCTGACGATAATAGTTGATGCCATACGTCGCATGGGCATCCCAGCGCCAGTTGTCGCCCAGCTCTCCCCGCAAGCCAATGGTACCGTGCGGCGTCTCGTTGGTGACCGCATACTGGTTCAGCCCGAAATCGTAGGCGTACTTGCTGATAAAGAGATCATTACCCCCCAACTCGGCCCGGACTGCGTCAGGGATATAAGGATTGTCGTTGGCGATCACTTGCCGCGTCAGACGGATCGGCACGCCTTCGAGGCTGCCGGTAGCCTTGGCCCAGCCGCCTTCGATGTAGCCCGTCACGCTGTCGGAGAAGTCGAAATAGATGCTGCCATAGGCGGTAAACCGCTCGACCGGCGGAACGAGCGACGTGCCCTTGATCAGCGACTGGCCCTCACCGCCCACCATGACGCGGCCTGCCGTCGGGCTCCCGCGATCGAACGGGCGAATGGAAAGATCGTCGTTGAAGGTATAGTCGATCAGCGCATCGGCGCCGCCGACGATCACGCCGCCGATGCCCAGCTGCTGTCGCACGTTATCGGTCAGCAGCTGGTTGCCGCCACCGATCGGAATGATCAGCTGTTCACGGCGCCCCCAGCCGCGGGTGTAGATATCGCCGACGCCGGTGTTGTCCGAGTAATCGGCGCTGATCACGACATTACCGCGACCATCGGCAAAGTCGCTGCCTGCCACAAAGCCGGCGCGAAAAGTCCTATAGTCCCCCCTCTCGGAGATGCCGGTTTGGACGCGCGCATCGATGCCGTCGTAACTTGTTTTCATGATCAGATTGACGACGCCGGATACGGCATCCGAACCGTAGAGCGCGGAGGCACCACCGGTCACCACGTCCACACGGTCGATCATCATAGTGGGGATGAGGTTGAGGTCGGTCGTCGTCGGCACCGATCGGTTCGAAGCCGGCGCGAAGGGGACGATCCTTGCGCCGTTGACGAGAACCAGCGTGCGTTGCCCGCCGAGCGCGCGCAAGTCTGCCGTTGCCTGACCGGGACTGGCGACATTGGTCGCGTTGGCACCCGGAGACCGCGTCGCCTTGAATGCCGGGTTCTGGTTCAGAACCTCCATCACAGTCGTGGCAGCCTGCCGATCCAGGACCTCACTGTCGACGATCTGCGTCGGCGTCGGCGCGTCGAGCCCGTTGCGCGCGGTGCGTGAGGCCGTGACCACAATCGAATTGTCGGCCTGATTATCGAGTTTAGCCGAGGCCTGTCCCGGCAGAACCGTTGGGGGGACGGCGGCTTCATCGCCCTCCTGAGCCCAGGCTGGAGGTGCCGCCAGAACGGCCAGTCCCAGTGCCGTAGTTGCCCTGAGACCCAAATGGAAACGGGCGTGCAGCCGGTTGCACTCCTTCATAGTGACATCCCCTCTTATCGTTGTGTTATAAAGGGGGTTTTATGTCATTAGCATTTTCAATTCAATATTGACGCACATATTTTTATCAGCTCGGCTGATTCATGCGCTTATATTTCGATACCAAGTAGACGATTTTCTGCGCCTTTTGAGCGCGTTGCCGCGAGCTACACGGATTAGCGCAAGGCCTCTTCAAGCACGCTGGAATCGATGAGTTTGGCAAGCTGCTCGCGAGATCGGGCTGGTCTTTCCGCTTGCTCTGCCAACCACTTCTCTTCTTCCACCATGACATCGAGAAGATCGTCCGGGAGACTTGCCGGGAACACCATATGCGACCACGCTCCGGACACTTCGGCAGGATCGAAACCGGTGACGTGCGTTGCAATCTGCTGGGCCCGTGCCGGGGCTCGCTTCATGTCGGCCGTTGCCGCGATTATCGCTCGCACGAGCTTGACCATCTCGGCGCGAAGAACCGGGTCCGCCAGCTTCTCCGCCGTGGTATTGAGGTTGAAAATTTCCCGATAGACGGCCCGATCCGAGAAACTCACCAGATCCTCACCGATGGCAACTGCTGCCCGCTCGCCATAAGGATCCCAGATTGCCACGGCATCGATCGTCTGGGCCGCAAGCTGCGGGGCCAGCTCTGCGATCGGGACTTTGACGATGTCGACGTCTTGGGGGGAAATGTTCGCCGACAACAGCATCCGGTTGAGAAAGTAGGCTGCCGAGGTTCCGGGCAAAGTGCCGATACGCTTGCCTTTCAGATCCGCTAGCGTGGCGATCCCTGCGGACTTGCGCGCGACAACCCGATAGTGCCCCTCGGTCACGGTCAGAATGATCCGTATCTCCGGGTTTTTCAGGGAATAGCGAAGCGCCTGCGTTTCGGCGTGCGTAGCGACATCTGCCGGGCCGGGCTCGAATACGCCGGGGATGTTCTCGGCCCCAACCAGATTGGGGATGGCGCCCCGCCTCACTTCGAGCCCGCCGGGGAAATAGTCTCGCGCCGCCAGCAGGATAGGTGCGGATTCGATGGCCCCGGTATTGGCGCGGAGCCGGAGTGGCGAGGTCGGTTCAGCTGGCGATGGGACAGTCGCACACCCTGTCAGGGCCATCGCTGCAAAGCTTATGAAAAGCCTTTTCACCAGATCCAGCATCATTTCCGCTCCCCCAAAACAATATCAATCTCGTTTGCAATTATACAATTCAGTGCGTTATTGGCAAATCGCGAGCAGCACGCATGAGCGATGCCTGCCGAGACGCGCAAAGGTGAAGTCAATGAGTGAGCGTTCCGCTCCAGAAAGTAGACCCGCTTTGTCGGGTGCCAGCGTCATTCGCACGCTGATCGAAACGGAGGCGACGGAAGTCCCTTTCGCATCGACGCCGATGATGAAAGCCCTCAACGCCGTGTTCATCCGCGGCCAGCAAGGCTCGGTCAGATTCCGCTTTACCGTGCCAGAGCAGGGTCGCCAGGGCGATGGCTTGATTCACGGCGGGATAGTGGCAACGATGCTGGATTGCGCGATGTCGATGGCTGCCTTGAGCGTGCTGTCACCCGAAGAGACGATCGCCAGCATCAATCTGAATATCAACTTCATGCGACCGGGCATCGCAAATCATTGCGAGGCAGAAGGCCAGATCGATAAAGTCGGACGCTCGGTTCTTTTCGCGAGGTCGAGTATTTACTCTGATCAAGGCAAATGCCTTGCGACTGCGATCTCCACATTCGCACGCATTCGATCGACTGCGGATTGAACGACATTTTCTCACACCCCAGCGACGGGGCGCGTCCATCGTTTCAGGCCGTTCACAATTGTTTCATCGTTGCGAAAGCGAACTGCCTCGGAAACTTAAAATTGCTGACATGACCTTCCCCCAATGGGCGCTCCGCAACAGCGATGCATCTCGGGGGGTCAAGTATGAGGAATTCTTGGATCAAGGCGTGCTGCCTGTTCGGTGTCAGCGCCGCAGCGTTTGCCACCGCCGGTAATGCAAGGGCGGACGATGAACCTATTGGCGATATCGTCGTCACGGGTCAGGCGACCACCTATAACAACTCCGCGCTCGACGAGACGCTCATTGACGACAAATCGGCGGTTTCGTCGGTCATCGACCTCATCGGCACTTTACCCGGCGTGCAGGTCAATCAGGGCGATGCCTACGGCTTCGACGACTGGTCTACCACACTATCGGTGCGCGGATACCAGACCAACCTCGACCAGCAGCAGGTCGGCTCGACGATCGACGGACTGCCTAACGGAGGTTCGGGTTACGGCGGCGGCTCGAAGGCGAACCGCTATGTCGACACCATGAACATCGACACGGTCGAAGTCTTCCAGGGCACCGCGGATATCGCCTCGCGCTCCAACGAGGCGCTGGGCGGAACGATCAATTTCGTCACCGCTAACCCGCTCGATATCTCGCGCGTACGGGTTTCGGCGTCGGGTGGCTCGTTCGGCGCCAAGCGCATCTACGGCCGGGTCGATACCGGGACTTTCGCGGCTGGTGCCGCCAAAGCTTGGTTCTCGTACTCTTACCAGCAAGCAAGCGACTGGATCGAACATTCGGCGCAGAACCACCGCGATCATGCCGCGGCCAAGATCACGGCCGATCTTCTTCCTGTACGGCTCACGGCGTACGCCTCCTACGACAACACGCAGGAAGACAACTACGACCAGATCTATTCAGCGGCGCAGTTCGCGGCTTTCCCCGATACGGACGGCCTCGTCGGTGTGTGGACTGGCATCCCCTACCAGGATCAGGCCTATCGCCGTGCGTGGTCCACGCTGCGCGAGAACTTCTTCAGTTATCTGAAAGCCGATGCTGAACTGGCGGATATGCTCAAGCTCGAAGGCTCGGTTTACTATCACGAGATGGGCGGTCGGGGCGACTGGGTGCCGCAGTACGTAGTCGATGTGACTGCGGACGGCGTCGGCAATCCGCAAAGCGAGCTTGACGGGTCGAGCACGGTCAACGGCGGCTCCCCGCTTGGCACGATCTATTTCGTCGATGCCGCGGGCCGCGCGCTTACGCCGATCGCGGGATGCTTGGGTAACATTCCCTATCCCTATGGCGGCACGACCGACCCCAACTATGATCCGGCTTGTTACGAAGCGGGCGCTATCGGTGCGCAGTCCTATCGCCACACGCACTATCGCAAGAAACGCCTTGGGTTCACGGGCGATGGCGCGCTCGCTCTAAACTTCGGCGATGTGGCCAATACACTCCGGGCGGGCTTCTGGTACGAAGACACGACCCGGCGCGAGTATCGCAACTGGCACAATGTCATCGACACGAAGATCGGTCCGAAATATGAGGAAATTCCTTACTGGACCCAGTACAGCCGGAAGTACCCACAAGATACGTTCAAGTGGTATGCGCAGGACGAAGTCACGTTTGGTCCGGTTACGGCGAACTTCGGGGTCAAGCAGTTCCTCACGCACATCGATCGTGAGGACCTGTTCGGCGAAACGCCCAACGATAGCATTCGATCCAAGTCAGACTTGCTCCTTTCCGGCGGCGTGCAGGTCAACCCGATCGCGGGCCTCAATTTCTTCGCGGGCTACTCGGAGAACTTCAAGGCGCTGACCGATGCTCTGCTAGAGTTCTCGAACGCCGACTTTTCCGAAATCAAACCCGAAACGGCCGAGAATTGGGAAGCGGGCGTGCGCTATAGCAGCGGCATCCTGAACGCATCGGCAACCTGGTTCAAAAGCAAGTTCTCCAACCAGGTCATCTTCGTGTCGAATTCGACGGGCGCCGGTAACGACTACCTGGGCGAAGGCGACGGCAAGTTCTTCAATGCGGGTGGCATCGATTCAGAAGGGCTCGAGATCCTCGCGAACGTACGGCCTTTGCCGGGGCTCAGCCTCTATGGTTCCTATACGTATATCGATGCAACGTATCGCGGCACGGGCAACCCGACCCTCGATACCGAGCAGGGCATAACGCCGGGCAATCGCGTCGCTGGCATTCCGGAGCATATGTGGGTGTTGTCGGGCACATATCAGGCCGGTCCGCTGACTTTCGGCGTGACGGGCAAGTATACCGGCGATCGCTTCGTTAACACGGCGAACACCTGGATCGCCGAGAACTTCTTCCTCACAGACATTTCGGTAGCGCTTAGAAGCGAGGACATCGACGATTCGATCCAGGGCCTCGAGCTTCGACTGAACATCACCAACGTAACGGACGAAAGCTATCTCGGCGGCATCGCGGCCAATTACGCCTGGATCGGTGCGCCGCGCACGGCGATCGTGACGCTCACGGCGGATTTCTGATCTCGCCGTCATGGTTCGACGAAAAGGGGATGCAGGCGCGAGTCTGCATCCCCGCGTCACACGACAGCGATAGTTCCCGGGCATGAGCGTTGCGACTTGAAGGAGCCCAATCGATGATCCGCACACCTTTGCCGAGCGAAGTATCCCGCCGCGCGCTTCTGGCCGGCTCTCTGAGCGCCGCTGTCCTTTTCGCGGGTCCGATCCGCACATTGGCGCGCCCTGCCCCCAATCCCATATTCCAGCACGGCGTTGCCAGCGGCGATCCCGACGCGACCAGCGTGGTCCTTTGGACCCGGCTCTCGCCCTCTAAGGAAACTGGTGAACAACCGAGCGAGGCTGTCTGGGAACTGAGCGAAACGCCCGATTTCCGAAAGGTCATACGCCAGGGTATCGCGCGCACCAGCGCGGCGCGCGACTTCACGGTAAAAGTCCTTGCCAACCGCCTCGCTGAGGGGGCGTTCGTTTACTACCGCTTCCGCGTCGGCGATGTCATCTCGGCTGTCGGGCGCGCGCGGACCTTGCCGACCGGCCAGGTGCAGCGCCTCGGCATCGCGCTTGCCTCTTGCTCGAATTACGCATTCGGCTTTTTCAACGCCTACGACGCCATTGCGCGCGATCCGGCGATCGACTTCGTCCTCCATACCGGGGATTACATCTACGAATATGGCGGCAAGGACAGCTGGGGGCAGAGCGTCGCTGAGAAAATTGGCCGTACCCATGCGCCCGCGCACGAAATTGTCAGCCTTGCCGACTATCGCGAGCGTCACGCGCAGTACAAGACCGATGCCGGTGCGCGCGCCATGCATGCCAATCACACGCTGCTGGCTTGCTGGGACGACCATGAATCCGCCAACAATCCCTGGATCGGCGGGGCGCAGAACCACCAGCCGGCGAGCGAAGGCCCCTGGCCGGCCCGTCGCGATGCTTCGATCCAGGCGTACTTCGAATGGATGCCGGTGCGCGAACCGGAATGGCTGACTCATCAGGGCCGCTCGCGCATGCAATTCTGGCGCGAATATTCGTTCGGCGACCTCGCCATGTTGCACACGCTGGAAACGCGCCACACCGCGCGCGCCGAGCAGATCGACTACATGCAGTATGCGACGCAAATAACCGATGCCGCGTCGGCGGAAAGATTCAAGAACGATGTGATAGGCGCGCCAAACCGCCCCATGCTTTCGCCTGAACTCGAGACCGACCTCGCCGCCGCACTGAAGGCTTCCGTCGAGGCCAGACAGCCATGGCGGATCATCGCGTCGCCCATGGTCATTGCACGGTTGCTGGTTCCGGACATGGTCGCGCTCGGCGTGTTGCCCGACCCACGCCCGGCGCTCGCCAACGCCAAGAGCCCGCAGGAACTGGCTGCGCTCACCTCCAAGGCGGAGGTCTCGCTTGCCTGGCGCGGCCTGTACAATCTGCCTGACTACACCGACGCGTGGACGGGCTATCCCTGGGCGCGGGAGCGGCTCTATGATCTAGCGGCAGAGGCCGGCGCGCGCGATCTGGTATTCCTCGTGGGGGACAGTCATAGCTTCTGGGCCAACAGCCTCGTCAACGATGCACGCGAGCCGGTTGGAATCGAATTTGGGACCGCCGGCATTTCCTCGCCGGGCGACTTCGTCGAAAGCGGTTTCTCGCCCGACAAGGCGCGTGAACTCGATGCGATCTATGCCGAGCATATTCCCGAAGTCCGCTGGACGGACAACATGCATCAGGGATATGTCCGAGTGGAATTCGGCCGACAGGAAGGCATCGCGACCTTCGTCGCGGTCGATACCGTCTTGCGGCCCGAGTATCGCACTTCGGTGTTGCGTCGCTTCACATTCGTGCCTGACAACGGCAGCCTTTCGCTGCGCGGTTAACTTCGGCGGTCGGCGATCTATTCATTAGGGAGGTGCGCCGGAGCCGTCCTGACGGCACCGGCTGCGCAGAGCGACTTTCAGGCCGCGCGCCTGGAACTGGACAAATGCCTGTAGCGCGCGAACAGTTCGTCGAAATGCGCATCCATGGTGCGAACGCTGGCCGCCGAAGCGATGCACCGCGCCCGCGCTTCGGGTATCGCACGGGTAGCTAGGATCTCGTGCAGTTTGACTGCGAGGTCTTCGCCGTCGCCGGACGCATACGTCCAGCCCATGCCGCCGCGCGCCTGATCGACCATGCCGCCGCGATCGGGGACGAGGAGTGGCAAGCCGCTTGCCCGCGCTTCGGCTCCGACCATGCCGAAGGATTCCGATTCGCTGCCATGGATCAGCGCATCGGCGCTGGCCATCAGCCGCGCCATCGCGTGTCTGTCACGCGTCGGCTCGAGCAGGCGCACGTGAGGGTTGCCGCCGATGGCCCGTTCAATGCGCGGGCGATCACGGCCTTCGCCGATGATCACCAGCCCCACGTCGTTCGCATATCCCGCCGCCGTCACTGCCTCGACGATGGTCGGCCACCGCTTTTCCGGTGAATGCCGGCCCACGCCGAGCAGCAAAGTCGCCTCGGAGCCGAGGTCGAGGCTACGCAGGAGATCGGCGCGGAAAGGCATGTCGCGCAAGCTTGGGGAGAATACGCCAGGCTCAACCCCCATCGGCTCCACGACGACGTTATCGACGCCACCCGCAGCGGTGCGCCGGCCGAGATCGTGATTGGCGCAGATCACGAGATCGAAGGCATTGCCGAACTGGCGCAGCCGTCGCCAGAACCATTCGAAGCCGCGATCGATCGAGCCCTCGTCCATGTAGCGGCCCAGCCAGCGATAAGGGTAGGTTGCGAAGACATCGAGATGCATGATCAGGGCCCGGGGCGCCGCGCCCCGCCACTGCGCCACCATCTTGGCGCTCGCCCAGGGCGTGCCGCATTCGACGAAGTCGGGCGCGAGCCGGTCGAGTTCGGCGTGAAGCCTCGCTTCATTCGAGAAATAGCGGTAGCGCGGATCGAGCGGGAACAGCGGGCCGCGTATGGTGCTGATGTAGCCGCGTTCGGCCACTTGCTCGAAGCTGTCGGTCTCGCCGGGAACGATCGCCACGATCTCGACCCCGAAGCGATCCGCCGCGCGCAACTTGCGATCGACGTACGTCCGCACGCCGCCGCCCCTCGTGGCGTAAAACGCGCAAACGTCGACTAGGCGCATCAGGCGGCGATCCCTAACTTGCTCATGCCGCTTCCCGGTTCAGGTTGTGAACAATCTCGATCCCTGACGTGACCGCGCCGACGATCAGGTGGGTCAGCAGAACGATTCCGGCAATGAGTGTCATCAGCGCCGGAATGGTGCCGTCGCCGCCGACGAAGAAGATGGCGAGGCTGGCAAAGATGACGTCCTTGTTCGGCACGAACGGCAAGCGTGACACCAACTGGCGAGTGAGCGACAGAATGGCCCACCACAGGAGCGCGACGAGCGGCAGCGCGAGATGCCACAGGGTTGCGAGAAGCAGGATGTTGAGAATCGCGCGCGCGCCATGCACCAGAAAAACGAAGCGCAACTCTTCCTTGGGCAAACTGAGCACGCGGCGCCGGAATACGAAGACGAGTAGCGAACTGAGCGCGATGAAGCCCGTCGAATAGGCGATGGCCTGCTGGCTCACGTCGAGATCAAGGCCTGCGACCAGTCCGAGTAGCCATGGCGCGGCAAAAAGAAGCATGGTCAGGGTGATCGCGTTTCCGGTCATCGCGGAAATGATGGTAACGTCCTTGATGGCGCCGAAAGGCGCCGCGACGAGATTGGCGTGCCGTCGCGCCCAGCTGTAGAAGTAGAGCTCACCCAGATACCCGAGCAGCAGTTCGTTGCTCACCTTCTTGCGTAGAAGGGGCACGATCCCGCTTGGGGGCAAGTTCCACAAACGCCGGAAAATGATCCACTCGCTGACGGGGCCGAGCAGGTAGTAGGCGGCATAGACCAACCAGAAGCGCGGATCCGAAGGGAGCAGCGCCTGAAGCGTCGACAACTCGATCCAATGCAGGTTGTACAACGCCGCGACCAGCACCGCGAAGGATATGATGGTGCCCAGCCATCGTGGCCAGCTGCGGCGACCGGCGGCGATGACCGGGCCTGGATCGACCGGGATCGACGAGGCCGTGAGCGCGGCGAACGGATCTTCCTTCACGGCTTTTGCCGCAGTCGCACTGCTCAAGACGATGACCTTTCCGTCTGCGGTTCGCGACTGAGAAGACGGCACGCCCTCGCGGCCACCGCAGTCCGAATATCGCTCGGGCCGGCGAAAAATTCCTGGTCGCGGGCCTGACAGGAGTTTCAGGATAAATTGCGCATCAAATCGATCCCGTGAACTGCGGTGCTTGCGCCGCCTTGCCGTCTTGCGGTCGGAATGGCTCGGGAAAAACCCTTCATTAAGGCAGCGGGGCTGCTGTGCCTGGTGACCGTCGCGGCGGTGCCGTCGGACAAGTCTTTATTCCCGGTTTCCGCGTCCGAAGTGGTGCCTAAAATGGTCGAGCCGCCACACGAGCCGCCCGCATCGATCCGGGTCATGACTTACAATGTCCACGGATTGCCCGCGTTGCTACGCAAAAGGGACACGGGTTCCCTGCAAGAGATTGGCCAGCGATTTCGTCACTTACGCATGCATGGTCGCCATCCCCATATTGTCGTTCTGCAAGAGGCCTTCACCGACGAAGCGAAGGCGATCGGGCGGATGGGCGGATACGCCTACGTGGTCGATGGTCCCTCGGCCCAAGATCCAGTCGGAGCGTCGCCGGGTAACGCCGCGAACCATTGGTGGGCCGGGGAGGGCTTGGGCAAACACGTCGGCAGCGGCCTGCAGGTGCTCTCGGATTTTCCTGTCGTGGCAACGGTTGGGAAAGCCTTTCCCGAAGCGGCCTGCGCGGGGTTCGATTGCCTTGCCAACAAGGGCATACTGTCGGTCTCGGTGCGCATTCCCGGCCAGTCCGAACCGCTCGATATCGTTACCACGCATTTCAACAGTCGCCGCGCATCGGGTGTCTCTCACACGCGCTCGAACGCGGCGTTCGAGCGCCAGACCACCGCGCTGGTGGAGTTCCTGCACCGGACGCGCGATCCTCGCAGACCGCGCATTCTTGCGGGCGATTTCAACATCGGACGAGACGCCGTGCGCCAGCGCCTGTTTCGCAAGGCGATCTCGGATCTGACCGAGCACGATCGCTTCGATGATGCGCTGCAGTTTCTGCACCGGCACGAACGTCGACCGTTACCCGAATGCGTGCGCGAGGCGAAGGAGCGTGGCAAGGATCTCGAATTGTGGTCCAATGGCAGCAGCTGGCGGCTAAAGCCGGTGCGCGCCGATGCTCCCTTCGGACATGAACCGGATGGAACGATGCTTTCCGACCATGTCGGATATCAAACCGAGTTTCGGATCATTCCCGGCGCGATCGGGCGCGTGCAATGATCGTTTTCGTCGCCTGCTGCTACGCTGTGCGGGCGCGCAGTCTCGGCGTCGCTTGGCCCGGAACAAACGGCAGCAACGCACGCATAGGCGTCCCGGTTTGCTTCCGATCGCTCGAGCCAGGCCGTGAAGCGGCTCCAGTCGACCCGATCGGTGTCGATCTGATGCTGCCAGAGCGTCGCTTCCAGAAGAACACTATCCTCCATCGAACGCGCATCATGGAACTGCAATATTGCAGTTCGAAGGCAGCGCGCGATCCGGTCGATTTACTCGACCAGCGAACGCCGCAGATGACGCATGGCCACGGACATGTGCTTTTCCACGCCGCTGCGGCTGATACCGAGCCGGCGGGCCACTTCGCTATGGCTATGACCGTCGATCTTGTGCAGATGGAGCACTCGTCGCGCGCCATCGGGGAGGCGCGATACAGTCTCCCGAAGTCGCGTTACTTCTTGCTGCAAAATCAGCCATTCTTCCGCGTTTTCGGTGGGATCGACCGCGTCCCGACGTGCAGGGATGAAATCGGTTCGCCAGTCCTGCCAGAGCCGGTCGCGGGACCGACGCCGCAGAACTTCGCGCTGCCGATCGATGATGATGTTGTTGGCCATCTTGAAGAGATAGGATCGCGGATTGGAGATCGTCTCCGGGCGGCGGGTCTCGATCTGCAACCAAAGGTCCTGGATGACGTCATCCGCTTCGGCCCAATCGCCGATCCGCGCCCGAACGAACCGCAGCAAGTCGCCGCGACATTCTCGATAAAGCGCATGCAGATTATCCGGCATGCTCGCTTGCGTCGTGTGCATAGGCCCCCCGCTGTCACCAAACTTTCGCGATGGGCCTCGCTTAAGCCGCGAATATTACCGCCGTTTCGAAGATTTATTGAGCTTCCAAGACAGTGCCGGTTTTCCTGGGGGAAACCCGCCGATCCGCGTCACTGGCGGAGGCGTCGCACGACCCGGTTTTCAAGCAGGAGAATTTCGTGACACGCTGGTCCGTTGTCGTACCCGTCTACAACGAGAAGGAATTTCTCCCCGACACGCTAAGATCGCTGGGCGCGCAAGCCGTGGACTTCGAATTGATCGTCGTGGACAACGGCTCGACCGACGGGGGTATCGAGGCCGCTCGGCGTCTTGTCGCCGAGCTGGGGATCAAAGCGCAATTCTTGAGCGAGCCGACGCCTGGCCAGGTTCATGCGCTGAAATGCGGGATCGCGGCGGCAAAAGGCGAATTCGTCGCCATTTGCGATGCGGACACATACTATCCGCCGGAATATCTCTTGGCCGCGCAAGCTCTGTTCGATCGCGGCGGGCCGGAATGCGTGGCGACTTCGGCGGTCTTGCTGCCGCCCGGAGCAAAGGGCGCGAAACGGCGTCTGGCCGAGTGGCATCGCCTCGGTGCGATGCGGCTGCTGTCGCGTCAGAACCATACGAGCGGCGCGGCTCAGTGCTTCCGCCGCGATGTGTTGTGCCGGGTCGGTGGATACGATGCCGCCATTTGGCCTTACGTGCTCAAGGATCACGAGCTCATGCATCGCGTGCTGCACGAAGGCAGGCAGGCCTGGAGTAAGGACTTGTGGTGCGTAACCTCGGATCGTCGCGCGAGCCGCAAAGCGGTTCGCTGGACGCTGGGCGAAAGGCTGGCGTACCATCTCGTGCCGTTCGGGTTGAAGACCCGCTTCTTCCATGGCTTCCTGGCGTCGCGATTCCGGAAGCGCGACCTTGGCGACGCCGTTCTGCGGCAACGGGCATGGGAAAATAGCAGCGCTTCGGGAGCCGCTGCGACGGGCGCGATCCTGGGCGGTCTGTTCATGGTGTCTTTGCTGGCGGTAACGAGCCCGCTCACCGCTTCCGTTCCCGTGCCACCGCGCGAGGAGCGCGGGCGCGATCAAGCCGATTGCCGCAGGCCCGAGCCAGGACCGGCCTTTCAGTTTGAAGTCCGCGGCCTCAAGGACCGGTCCGGCCGTCTTCAGCTCGAACTGTATCCCGCGCATGATCGTGACTTTCTTGCTCCCGACAAGCAACTTATCGCCGAGGGCAAACCGTTCAAACGAGTTCGGGTCAACATCCCGTCGCGCGGGATCCCTGTCATCTGCGTGAGGGCACCGGCGCCAGGTCGCTACGCCCTCGTCGTGCTGCACGATCGGGATGGCAATGGAAAGTTCGGTTACCTTCGCGATGGCGTCGCATTTCCCGGCGATCCGAGCATCCTGCGCAGCAAGCCGCCCGCGCAAAAGGCCAGCCTGTCCGTTTCGAACGGCGTCGTCGTGCGCCGGTCGGTGACGATGCAGTATCTGCGCGGATTGCGCTTCAAGCCGCTCGACTGAGCGCGACGATGGCGACGATTCCCGCTGCGCGCTTGCCGAACCGAGCGCCCGTCGATACCGGCTGGGGTTCGCTCGCCACGCCGCTGCTGGCTCTCGTCTTCGCTCTGCTCGGGTTCGTACTTCTGAAGCAGGGCACGGACTTCGTGGCCGACGAACGGCCAAAGCTCATTTTCGTCTGGTGCGAGATCATCGGCATGGTCGCGACAGCGCTGGCACCAGCGCGCTACCAGGCGCTGCCACGCTATGCCCGCACGCTT
This sequence comes from Novosphingobium aquimarinum, assembly GCF_009746585.1. GTDB lineage: Bacteria > Pseudomonadota > Alphaproteobacteria > Sphingomonadales > Sphingomonadaceae > Novosphingobium > Novosphingobium aquimarinum. The sequence continues at coordinate 150,763 of NZ_WRPO01000005.1, read as the reverse complement.
CTGCGGGCCTCGGGCACGTTCCTCGTGCTCTATTTCGCCCTCGAGCCTTTCGCCATTCCCTATGCCGCGCGCGACATGTCGGATCCTTCGGTCCTGTTCCATTCTCACGCGCGCTGGGTCGGGGCGGGGCTGGCTCTGCTGGGCCTGTGGCGCCCGGCCGGGCTCTTCGCCTCGGCGATGGTGCTGTGGATGATGCGCGAACTGCAGACAGGCCTTACGGGCTTCTATTTCTCGACGCTAGACATCCGTAACGTCGCCGAGGTCATCGCCTTCTGGTCGCTCGGCCTCGCATGGCTCGATGTCGCGTCACGCAGCGCCAGGTTATCGGAAATCACAGGGTTGGATCGAGCTGGCCGCGCGACATCCGCGCTGATGCTGTTCGCGGCGGGGGTGGGCGCGCATCTGGCAAACTACTTCTGGTCGGGGCTTGCCAAGCTCGCGCTCGATGGAGGGCCGCTGTCCTGGCTGTTCGACAACCGGCTCTATGAAGGAATTCCAGGCGCGCTCGAAAAGGGAACGCTACCTCTCGCGATCTGGCCGGTCGGGGTGGATATTCTCGAAACCGTCCTGCGAACTGTTGCCGTGCCGATCAACTTGGCGGCGTTTGCGGTCCAGATCTTCGCGGTGTTCGCACCGCTCCGTCGACGCTGGCTGATCCTGACGATCATCGGTTTCGATCTGTTCCATATCGCTGTCTGGTTCGCGCTCGGACTACTGTTCTGGAAGTGGATTGCGTTGAACACGATCCTGCTCCTCACGCTTTCGCGGATGAGCGATAGCGAGTGGCGGCCGCTGGCACAGCGCACGACCATGGTCTTCGTCGTTGCCGGAATGGCCATGTTCAAGACCGCGACGCTCGCCTGGTACGATTCGCCTGGCTTCGCGTCTCCTTACTTCGTGGCGGAAATGCGCGACGGCACGCGCTTCCGCATTCCGAGCGCCTATTTCCTGTCGTCTTCATATCAGGTTTCGCAGGGCCGGATCTGGCATCCGGGAGGACCCGATCATTTCAACCCCTCGATCTGGGGCTCGGTACTTCATCACCGCGATCTCTTGGCGGGTCGGGACTGCCGGATTGCTCCGGGGGCCGCAGGGCAGGACGAAGCCTTCGGGCAAAAGGACGCGATCGGCAGGTTCGTTCAGGCCCATCACAAGCGGATCACGGCGATGCTCGATGACCAGGGCCGCTTCAATTACTACCGCGTTCCGCACCACCACGTTCCCAGCCCGTTCCTCGCTGATCCCTTCGCCGCAACGGACAAAAGGCAGATTGCGCGGTACGTTTATGTGATGGACAGTGTCTGCCTTTCGCTCGACCACGGGCACCTCGTGCGCCGTGTCCTGAACCGGAGCGAAGTGCCAGTCTATGACGTCGTTAAGGACAGGCCGCTGTCATGAGCCCCGCCGGCAAGAGCGATCATGTTCAGATCGTGTATGACGGCGAGTGTCCGTTCTGCTCAGCCTACGTGAAGATGCTTCGTCTGAGGGCTGCCTTGGGGCCTGTCGAACTGATCGACGCGCGCAGCGGGCATCCGCAGGTGGAAAAGCTTAAAGCGAGAGGGGTCGATCTGAACGAGGGCATGGCCGTCATCGTCAGCGACCGGATCCATCACGGCGCCGAGGCCGTGCGCTGGCTGTCGCTGATGACGACTCCTTCCGCTTCGCTCAACGGGCTTGCCGCCTGGATCCTGCGCGGCCGGATACGCTCGCGTTTGCTCTATCCTGTCCTGCGATCGGGGCGGAACGCGGCGCTGCGCCTGCTGGGCCGCAGGCGGATCGGATCAACGTTCGACTAGAGAAGTGCTCCGCCGGTTACTCGACGACCGGCGGCACCCGGCTTGCGACAAGCTCCGAACTGACCCGGTCGATCGACCAGAGCACGCGCTCGCCCTGCCGCTCCCATGATATCGCTTGCCCGCCAGTCGAGGTCGCGATTGTCCCGACGTGATGCAGCACGCTCCCGTCGGTGGGAACCTTTATGGCATAGACTTCCTTGCGATCGTGTCCCGTCACGTAGAGCAGACCGTCGCTTCCCCACGAGCCTCCCGAAATGCTGCGCGGTGCGATGCGCGCGAGCACGGTATCAGGGAAAGTCCAAGTTCCCGTCTCGGCAAGATCGTTGTCGAGACGCACGAGCGTCGTGGCCTTGTGGTCCCGCCCCGGTTCGCCGCCCTTGCCGTCGTAATTGGCGTAGCAGAGCCACCAGGCATCGTCGTGACGCGCAACCCACGTCAGCGAGCCATGGCCATGCCCCAGGTCATGTTGGCGCAAAGGCGTCAATGTCGCCGCATCGAACCACAGGATCTCGCTGCGCATCGGCGTCGCAGGATAGTTTGATGCCGCGCAGACCAGTTCCTCGCCAACGCGCTCGCAGCTGTTGATGTGCGGATAGCGTTTTGGATCGCCTTCCCACTGCCGAAACGAGCGCCCGGTTTGGGGATCGTAGGCGGCAAGCTGATTGTTGCCGACGGCGTACACGACGCCGGGACCGGTCGCGACGCCTTGATGCGCCTCGGGCGCGACGATGCGCCGCAATTCGATGGCTGCCGCCGCCGCCCCGCTCGTCGGATCGTCCTGCGTGGCACTGACGGTCGCGGGAGCGATGGCCGTCATAAGAGCGAGGAGCACGAAATGTCTGGATCGATGTGTCACACGCGCACTTCTAAATCAGCCTCTTGTCATACTTGTGACGCTTCGCCGGGGACCGTCGCGAGGACGGAACGCCGGGCGGGTCGTCGAAGCCTCCTGACCTTACGCGATCGCGCTGATGCCGATCGGCATCAGCGCGAGCCTCTGTCCGGAAAGGTCGATGTTATTGTCGACGATCATCAACGCGCGGGTGTCGACGTACGCGAAGACGATCTGCGTTGTACTCAGCCCCACCGGGATGCGCACGAGAGCGTCGTCGCTTTCGAGGACCGCATTGGATCCTTCGCGAAGGACGGTGCAAGCCACCGCGCTAGCTTCGATTACGATCGTATCGCCGCCCTTGTTGAACGATGGGTCGAAGTTTCGTCTCACCATAGGTGAGCGAGAAATCTGGCTCTCAAGGGAAGGGAAGGCAACGAACGTCGATGGACGCAAATCAGACATAACATGCCGATTTTACAACGGTTTTATGGACCTTATCGGCCCTTACCGGAAGTCGTTGGAAAGTGGGATGGTAGCGGAGGAGGGATTCACACGAAAAACATAAGATACTGATTTATAACAACGTTCTTGATCGTCGTGCCGATAATTCCGCTCAATCCACCCCCAATTTTACCCCTTCGCGACAGGCCGTGCCGAAATATCGACAGGCCGACATGCGCGATCCCTGCTACGCCCGAGAACGCGGCTGTTTACAGTGTGATCGCAGAAAGGACCGCAGACTATCGACAAACACCACGGTTGCACGGCCGACCTTGGCTGCCTCGATGTCGCCGGAAGCGATGAGCTGGTAGATCTTGGATTTGCTGAGCCCCGTCATCCGTACTGCGTCGGGAATGCGAACGCTTATCGGCCCAATCGGGGGCGCGTCGTCGCCATTCGTTGCAGGCTGCCGGGCCGACATCGGACTATTTCTTACGTGCCCGGCTGAACGAGCGGTCGCTCGCCAGGAAGCCGCTAAGCATGAATGGAATGAGGTCCGGTACGGACTCGCGTCGGCCGTAGGCCGCCTCATAGGCCTCGGCGTAGTCGTTCAGCGCTTCGATGAGATCCGGCATGACGTTGATCGTGATCTTAGCCGGCGTCCGATCGGGCAGCCTTGGCAGCTTCAAATCAGCCATGACGGCCTCCCCAGGGTCCGGGCAATATGATGTCTTTGTGCACGACCACCCGTAGCGGCCAGCCGGGACGCACGCGCAAGGTCGGCTGGATATTGAGATTGCGCGTGACGAGCTGATCGCCGGCGCGCGCGCCGCTCTGCTGCGCTGACTCGCGGATCGCCCGGACAAGGTCGCTTTCGGTGCTGCCGAAGCTCAATTCAGTGCCGACGCCCAGCAGTGTCGACAGGGCGACGCCCTTCAGAAGTTGCCAAGTATGCCGGTCGATCCGGTCGGACAGACCCGCATAGCCCTGCGTATCGGTCGCCGGCACATTGTCGATACGAATCGACGAGCCGTCGGGCAGGATAATCCGCTGCCAGACGACCAGCGCACGGCTCTGCCCAAACGCTACAACGCTGTCGTAGCTGCCGATCAGCCGCGATCCTTGCGGAATGAGCAGACCGCGCCCGGTCACACTGTCATAGACGTTCTCCGTGATCTGCGCGGTGACGAGCCCGGGAAGATCCGAGTTGAGCCCGGTTATGAGGCTCGCGGCAATGATGCTGCCGGCCTGCAAGGTCCAAGGCGATACGGACTGCGCCAGCGCGTGCGGATTGATGTCGTCGTCGCGATTGGCGTGGCCGACCAATTCGTTCTTGCGCCCCTGGGCGTTAGGATCTCGGTCAGGGTCGAGGAGCGGCTTGGCAGTCTCGGCCGATGCTGGCGGAACACTTGCATCGGTAGTCACCGGTGCAGGGGCGGCGGCGCGACCGCCGCCCGCCAATTGCAGCATGACGCCAGACTCGCGTGCGGCCTTCTGCTCAGCGGCGATGCGCTGGCGCTCGGCTTCGGCTTCCTGCGCGGCCCGGCTCACCGCATCGGCAGCGGGGTCAGGGGGAACCATCCCGCCAAGCTGCCGCTGGCGCTCGAGGATCGGCCGCCCGAGATCACCGGGAAGCGGTAGCCCGAGCTTCGGCACGTCGCCATAGCTCGTCGGCGCGCCCGCGAGCGCATCAGGCGGCGCCTTCGCGCCAACCAGCTTTTCATCGCTTCGTGCGATCAGGCTCAGGGTCGCGGGCTTGAGCGCCAGCCAGGCGACGCCGATGATCGCGGTCGAGCCGGCGGCAGCGATGGCGACGATCGCACCGCGGCGAAAACGGGTGACGCGGCCCGGCGCCGCGCGCAGAACGAGCGTTTCGGGGTCGGCTTTGGGCGCCGCGATCGGCGCGGAAGAAGCGGTTGGATCGGTCACGCGCCCCTCCCGGCCTTGCGCTGCCGGCTCTTCGGCTGGGCGGCGGTGATACGGACAATCTGCTGTTTCTTGCCGCCAAGGCGCAGCTCGGCGACACCGAACAGGCGGTCGACCACATAATAGCGGCCGGCGACGCGATAGTTGACGAGCTGGGCCTCGCCATCCTCGCCAATCACGAACAGCGGGGGCGCCTCACCCACGGCGATCGCAGGCGAGAACTCGATGTAGGTCTGCCGCCCATCGTCGAACGCGCGCAGCGGCCGCCAGGCCGGCTTGTCGCCCGAGATCGCATAGTTGAAGTTGAGGCTTTCGACCGAGAGGCCCGACGCGATCGGCGTCGCCGCCACGGCTGCATCGCGCTGACGCCGGAGCGCGATCAGCTCGTCATGTGGATAGGTCCAGGAGATCGCCGCCATCGCGGTCGCGGGCGTGCTTTCGAGCTGGAGATGGTAGGTCCGGCGATCGGTAGCAATGACAAGGTTTGTGCGTAGGCCCGCCGAAAACGGCTTGACGAGGATGTGCACGCGCTTGCTTTCGCCGATGCCGCTGGTGGTATCGCCGACAGTCCAGCGCACGGTGTCGCCGGCGGCGACGGACACAATCGTTTCGCCCGGCTGCAAGGCAATGTCGGTGATGCGCTCGGGCGCGGCATAGAGCCGGTAGAGCACGCCTTCCGCCCAGGGATAGACCTGGACGGCATATATATATCCCGCGCTCGACGGCTCGCGCAGTGCCGCCCGGTTGGCGGCAGTGACGCGCGCGGTGGGTGACGCGGGTTCGCGGCTCTGCGCAGCGACGCCCATGGCAAGCGCCATCGCGCTCGCCGCCAGGATGAGGGCACGGATCATTGGTCGGTCCTTTCGGGGGATGGTGCGGCTGCGGGTTGAGCAAGGGTCGGATCGAGCGGCGAGCCCAGCGGAATGTCGGTGGGCGGCGCGACCGGGAGTGATTGTGCGGGATCGGGCACGGCCGATGGTTGCGGCGAAGGCGGCCGGTCCTGAGGCGTTTCCAGTTCGCGGCTCCAGTCGATCGCGTCAACATAGAGACCGAGCGGGTTTTTTCGGAGCACATCGGCCAAGCGCGGCGGCTTGATCTTCACCGTGAGCATCGCCGTCCAGCGTGACGTGCTGGCGAGGCTTCCCCGCTCATATTGCTGCTCGGTCCATTTGACCTGGAAGCTCGTATCCGACGCGCGGACGACGCTCGTCACCTGCACCGAAACCGTCTTGCGCCCGACATCGGCGAACGGATTGGAGGTGCGGGCATATTCGCCGAGGAACAGTGACGCACGTTCGGTCGCGAAATCATAGGCTGATAGCCAGTTTTCACGCATCAATACCGGATCGAGCGAGCGCGCTCGAACGCCGGTGATGAACCGGCCGAGGAACCATGCGATCTGCGGATCGGTCGGCCGATAGTCCTTGGCGGCAGGCGCGACGGCCTGTGCTTGCCCGAGTGCATCGACCTCGACCACATAGGGCACGACGCGGCTTTGCATCGATTGCCAGACCAGCGCGCCCGACAGACCAGTGGTCAGGAACAGGCCGCCGAAGGCCATCAGCCGCCAGTTCTTCGCCTGTGCGCGAGCCGAGCCGATACGCTCATCCCAAAGCTGGCCCGCTCGTTGGTAGGGTGTCTCGGGTTCGGGCGTTCGCCCATAGCGCTGCAATGCGCGTCGAAATTTCATCGCTCAGTCCCTTTCCTTGATGTCTGGAGTGGCGCCAGCGCCGCCGCGGTCGCCGCCCTGGATTGCGTGGATCGCCATCTGGCGGCGGTGGCGAGCATTCTGGCTGGCATGAAGCTTCTGCGCCCAGGCGGGTGTTCCTTCAGCTGCGCCTATCGGCGCGGCTGCGGGGGCGGCGCCGCCGGCACGGGTGCTTCCTGCTTCCCATGCGGCGCGCTGCCCACGATCGGCGGCAGCGCTAACGCCGAGACCGCCGCTCATCCGGTTGGCAGCCGCGCCGCGCATGGCGGTCGCAACGCCGCCGAGGCCCGCGCCGACGCTGGTCGAGCCCGAGGTTTCCTGCCCGAGCTTGTAGGCAGTGGATGCGGCAGACCCCATCGATGTACCGGCGCGGATCGCGCCGAGACCGGCCCCCGCGAGACCGCGTGCCGCGCCGACGGCGCCAGCGCCTGCCATCGCAAGACCTCCGCCGGCAAGCACGGTAGTGGCGATCACCGATCCGGCGCCGAGCTGCGGCGCGCCGGCGACGAGGCCGGATGCGATTCCCGGGCCGAAGATGGAGAGGCCAAAGATCGCGAGGCTCGCGAGCATCAGCGACACGGCCTGTTCGATCGACACCTCGTCGCCGGTGATCGCACTGGTGAAGTCGGCGAAATAGTTAGAGCCGATGCCGACGATGACCGCGAGCACCATGACCTTGATGCCCGAACTGACGACGTTCCCGAGCACCCGTTCGGCGAGGAACGACGTGCGGTTCCACAGCGCAAAGGGCACGAGCACGAAGCCGGCGAGCGAAGTAAGCTTGAATTCGAGGATTGTGATGAAAAGCTGGATCGCGAGGATGAAAAAGGCGGCGATGACGACGACCCAGGCGATCACCAGCACGGCGATCTCGATGAAATTGTCGAAGAAGGCGATCGGGCCAACCAACTCCTTCGCCTGCTCGAGGAGCGGCCATGCTGCCTCGAAGCCGGTCCCGGCCAGCTTGCCGGGTCGCAATAAATCGTCAGCCGTAATCGCGCTGCCCCCTGCGGTGAGGCCGAGGCCGGCGAAGCTGCGAAAGATGATATCGGACAGTGTCGAGAAGCTGTTGAGGATCAGGGCGAAGACGCCGACATAGAGGATCTTTTTGAGGAACTTGGCGATGACGTCGTCTTCGCCGCCGAGCGCCCAGAACAGCCCGGCGAGCGTGATGTCGATGCCGATCAGGATCGTGGTCAGGAAACCGACGTCACCGCCCAACAGGCCGAACCCGCTGTCGATGTAGGAGGCGAAGGCCTCCATGAACTGATCGATGACATTCAGGTCATCCATATGGGCGGGTTCCTGCTTGAAGTTGAAAGGTGTCGCGGGGACCGGCGGCCATGAGAGGGGCAAGCCCTACGGCCCCCGCGACGAGACAGGTTCGGACCCGGGGGGAGCTGGGGGCGCGGTCCTCGCCTGCCTCAGCTCATTGGCGTGGCGTGTAAGCCTTGCCGTCGCCGAGGAAGCGGCGCGTCGACTCGCGTGCCTCGCGCGCGATCTGGCCCCGCTGCGCCTGCTCGACCGATTCCGCCCGGAACTGCGCCGCCATCATTTGCTGAAGCTGGAGCTGCTGCTTGGCGGTGAGCGCGAGAAGCTGGTTCGTGGCCTGCTGCGCCTGAAGCGAGCCTTCCGCGCCCTGGCTGCGCGCGACGATGTCGGCGAGCGCCTGCGTGTCGCTCCGTACGTTGTCGACGATGCGGTTCTGGACCCCCATCGTCTGGCGAAACGCGGACATCGCGGTATCGAGTTGATCGCGTGCGCGAGCCACACGCTGATCGCGGCGGAACACCTGATCGAACTCCTGCGGGTAGAGCTGGCGGAAGCGCTCGTCGAGCTGATCGATGCGGAAGTCGACGCCCTGCGCCTGGCCCATGAGCTGGTCGATCTGCTGGAGGCGCTGGCGAAGCTCCTGAAGTTGCGGGAAATCGATCCGGGACAGGTTCTTGCCCTGGTTGATCAGCATCTGCGCTTCGTTCTGGAGACTCTGGATCTGGTTGTTGATCTGGGCAAGCGTGCGCGCGGCGGTGAGCAGGTTTTGCGAATAGTTCGATGGATCGAACACACTGAGCTGGGCCGCGACGGGCGTCGAGGTCAACGCGATGCCGATACCGAGCGAGCCGACGGCGCCGAGCGCGAGAGCGGAGAGGCACGCATATTTGCGGATAGGGATACGGGGCACGGGAAATTACTCCTTGTCTTCTGGGGGGCGGGCGGCAGGGTGACGCCCAAGCAGGTCGGCCGCCCAATCGAGGCCGGCTTGGGAGAGAAAGGTCGCGGCGAAGTCGGCCTGGCCCTTTTCGGCCAGCACCGCGTCTATGCGCTTCTGGCTGTCGGGATCGGACGCGCCGCACAACGCCAGCGCGATCGGGCCTAGCCCAAGCTCGAACAGCCGGTTGCCGCGCGCTGATTGCAGATAATATTGCCGCTTGGGCGTCGCGCGGCTGACCAGTTCGATCTGGCGCGCGTTGAGACCGAAGCGGACGTAGACCGTCTGGCCCTGCGGCTCGATCGCCCGATCATTGGGCAGCAAGATGCGCTGCGGACAGCTTTCGATGATGGCCGGCGCGATCGTGCTGTCGGCGATATCGGCTAGGCTCTGTGTCGCGAACACGACGCTGACGTTCTTCTTGCGCAGCACCTTCAGCCACTCACGGATGCGCGCGGCGAACAGCGGGTGGTCGAGGAACACCCAGGCTTCATCCAGTACGAGAAGCGTCGGCCGCCCGGTGAAGCGCTCCTCGAGACGATGGAACAGGTAGGTCAGCACGGGCGCAACGACGCCCGCCTGCCCCATCAGCGCTTCAGTCTCGAAGCACTGCACGTCGGCGATCGCTAGATCGTCTTCGGCGGCGTCGAGCAGGCGGCCGAACGATCCTTCGAGCGTATAGGGCGCGAGCGCCGATCGCAGCGGTGCCGATTGCAGCAGCAGCGACAGGCCGGTGAGCGTGCGTTCCTCGATCGGGGCGGTCGCGAGATTGGTGAGCGCCGACCAGACGGCCTCCTTGATCTCGGGTGTGACCAGTACTTTCTCATGGGCGAGCAGCGCGCCGATCCATTCGGTCGCCCAGGCGCGTGCGTTGGAGCGATCGATGTGGCGCAGCGGCTGGAAGGCGATCGTTCGCCCGCCCACGTCATCGGCATGACCGCTCTCACCGCCAAGCCCGAGCGCGTGATGCGCGCCGCCCATCGCCAGCACGGCCGCGCGCGCCGAAAATCCCTTGTCGAAGACATAGACCTGGGAGTCTGGATATCGCCGGAACTGAAGCGCGAGCATTGCGAGCAGCACCGACTTTCCGGCCCCGGTGGGTCCGACGATCAGCATATGACCGACGTCGCCGACATGCGTGCTGAGACGGAACGGCGTCGAGCCGCTGGTTTCCGCATAAAGCAGCGGCGGACCGTCGAGGTGCGGATTACGCGCCGGTCCTGCCCATACCGAGGACAGCGGCATGAGATGCGCGAGATTCAGGGTGTGGACGATCGGTTGCCGGACGTTCGCATAGACATGGCCCGGCAGGCTCGACAGCCACGCCTCGACCACATTCATGCCCTCGCGGATGCAGGTGAAGCCGAGCCCGTTGACGATGCGCTCGACCGCGCGGACCTTTTCCTCGACGCGGGCGCGGTCGATATCGGCAACGGTGATCGTCGTCGTCAGATAGCCGAACGCGACATGATCGCCGCCGAGCGCCTGCAAGGCGAGGTCGGCATCGACCACCTTGTTGTCGGCATCGCTGTCGAGAAGCTGGACCGGCTGGTTGTAGATGACTTCGCGCAGCAGCGCGGTGATCGACTTGCGCTTGTTGAACCACTGCCGCCGCAGGCGAGTGAGCGCTTTGGTTGCGTCGGTCTTGTCGAGCGCAATGAAGCGCGTCACCCAGCGATAGCCAAAATCCTCATGGTTGAGTCCGTCGAGGATGCCGGGACGGCTCGCGTTCGGAAATCCGAGGATGGTGAGCGTCCGCAGATGCTCGTCGCCGAGCATCGGTTCGAGCCCGCCGGTCAGCGGCGTGTCGGCGAGCAGCCCGTCCAGATAGATGGGCGTTTCGGGCACGGCGACGACATGGCGGCGCGCGGAGATCGCACCGTGGAGAAAGGTCAGCATTTCGCTGTCGCCGAGCGCGCGCACCTCGGGCATGAAGCCTCTGAACAGGTCAAGCGCACGATCCGTCTCGGCGATGAAGCCGGCAAGCGCTTGTCGCCAGTCGCGGCCCTTCGCGTCGTCGCTGCGCTCGATCAGCGCTCGGCCCGCCGTGTCCGCCTGATCGGGCGGAGGCAGGAGGGTGAGCGTCAGATAATAGCGGCTCTCGAAATGCGCGCCCGCGCTTTCGAACGCCGCGCGCCGTTCCTCATCGACCAGCCACGACGCCGCATCGGGAAAGCTGCTGTCGGGATAACCCAGCGCTTCGCGCCGCTCGGCCTCGAAATGGAGTGCCCAGCCCGAGCCGAAGCGCTTCAGGACATTGTTCGCCCGCGCGCAGGCGGCGACAAGCTCGGCTTCGGTGGCGGATTCTAGATCGGGGCCGCGGAACCTGAGGACGCGCAAAAAGCTGCCGTCCTTGTTGAGCACCACGCCGGGCGCGACAAGCGCCGCCCATGGAAGATGATCGGCGAGCCGGTCGGCCTTCTGACGGTATTCGCGCAGATTCAGCATGACAGATGCCCCTTCTGGCGAAGGTGGCGGACAAGGACCGGGGCGAAGTCGGGATCGCGCTTGGCGGCGAACACCGCGAGAGTGTGCCCGAACGCCCACATGGCCAGCCCGGCGATCCACTGCTGGAGACCGAGTCCGAGCGCGGCCGCGATCGTACCATTGACGATCGCGATCGCTCGCGGCGCCCCGCCAAGCAGGATCGGCTCGGCAAGCGCGCGGTGCATCGGCGCCTCGAACCCCTCGATATGGCTGGCGCCATAGGAATTTGGCGCGTTCACGAGATGAGCGCCCCGCCGCCGAAGCTGAAGAAGCTGAGGAAGAAGCTCGACGCCGCAAACGCGATCGACAGGCCGAAGATGATCTGGATGAGGCGCCGGAACCCGCCTGCCGTCTCGCCGAACGCGAGCGTCAAACCGGTGACGATGATGATGATCACCGCGACGATCTTGGCGACAGGACCCTGGACCGATTCGAGGACCTGCTGAAGCGGTTCCTCCCACGGCATGCCCGAGCCGGCGGCCTGCGCGGTGGCGGCGAGCGCAAGCCCGAGGCCGATGGCGGCGCCGGTGAGGAAGATGCTCCGACGATCGGGAATACGGGCAGGAATACGGGACAAGCGCATGGTCATTCTCCTTGGGGTTCGAGGGCGTGGTCGGGAGTAAGGTCGAGGACGGCGTAGCCGCCGTCGGGATCGAGGCCGGCGACGCGCGCGATCGTGTCGACGCGGCGCGCGAGGCCGCGCCCGGCGATGAACACGATCATGTCGATGGCGTCGGCGATCAGCCGGCGCGGAACGGTGACGACGCTTTCCTGCACGAGCTGCTCGAGCCGGTAGAGCGCCGACACTGCCGAATTGGCGTGGACGGTTGCGATGCCGCCCGGATGCCCGGTGTTCCAGGCTTTGAGCATGTCGAGCGCTTCGCGCCCGCGCACCTCGCCAACGACGATGCGATCGGGGCGGAGCCGCAATGTCGAGCGGACAAGATCAGCCATCGTGACGCCGCCGGCTCCGGCAGTGCCAATCGTACGCGTGCGCAGCCCCACCACGTCGGGCGCGGCGCATTGCAACTCACGCGTGTCTTCAATGATGATGACGCGTTCGTCGAGGTGCGCCATCTCGGCGAGCAGCGCGTTGGCAAGCGTCGTCTTGCCCGAACTGGTGCCACCCGCGACCAGGATGTTCTTGCGCTCGACCACGGCCATCGACAGCAGTCGCGCCGTGTCGGCGGGCATGATGCCGTCCCGCACATAGTCGAGCAAAGTGTAGATGCGCGCCGCGGGCTTGCGGATCGAGAAGCACGGCGCGAGGCTGACCGGCGGCAGGATACCCTCGAACCGCTCGCCCGCGCCTTCGCCGTGCGGTGGCAGCTCGGCTGACACGATCGGCGCATTGCCATGAACCTCTGTCCGTGCGTGGCTGGCAACCAGGCGGATGATCCGCTCGACCTGCGCGGGCTCATATTTGGTGCCGGTATCGATCCGGCCTTCGCCGAGTCGATCAAGGCGCAACACGCCGTCCGGGTTCACCATGATCTCGATGACCACCGGATCGGCCAGCGCTGCGGCGATGGTCGGCCCCATCGCGGTGCGCAGCATCGCGCGCCGACGCCCTGCGGAATTATCGGAGCCGAAAAGCGTGTCGCTCATCGCCCACCTCCATTGTCTTTCGCGGAGGCAGCAAGCGTGCGCTGGCCGCTGGCGAGCGCTTCGCCGACGCGGGCAATGAACGCCTCGAAGCGGTCTCGGCCGATCGCACGCGCCGCTTCGTCGGCTTCGGCCAAAGGGGCCTGCACCATCAGTTCATAGCGGATGAACAGCGCCAGGCTCTCGAGCAGCACATGCCCGTCACGCTCGACACGCCCCAGCGCGAGCGACATGCGATCGAGCCGCTGGCTGAACTTGTTCTCCAGCTCGCTCGCCGCCTGCCGGTTGAGCCAGGCGGTGAGCGCGTCGGTGAGGATCGCCGATTTGGACGCGCCGGGCTGGCTCGCCAGCGCCTCGAAGCGGTGGCTCAGATCTTCGGGCAGGAAGAGCTGGTAGCGGACGCGGTTGGGTTTGATCGCGGCCATTGTCAGAAGTCCGGCAGCATGTCGGCGCTGCGACCCTGATTGATCGCGTGAGCGCGGATCAGCGTGCCGGTGGCGCCGGCGCGGTCCATCGCGTGCTTGTCGGCGATCGTGTCGGTGTCGTCGCTGTCCAGGCCGAGCAGGTCGAGCTGCTTTGGCGGCTCGGGTTTTTTGGCGGGTTCTTCGCCGAGGCCGGGGTGGCGCTGCTGTTGCAAGCCGCCGTCCTCATCCGCCTTCGCATCGTCATCGGGCTTGCCGAGCCGGGTATCGGGCGCGCGGACCAGTCCGCTCCAGTCGTTGGGGCGTGCCTGCGGCCGGTCGGGATAGTCTCCGGGCGCGGGCTGCGGCGGCGGTGCGATCCGCTCGCGGAAATTGCGGTCCTCGTAATAGCGCAGCTTCCTCGCGCGGATCGGGGCCATGCCGGAGACAAGGACAAGCTCATCCTTGGGCGGGAGCTGCATCACCTCGCCGGTGGTCAGGAGTGGCCGGGCGGTCTCCTGCCGGCTGACCATGACGTGCGCCAGCCAGGGCGCGAGCCGGTGGCCGGCATAGTTGCGCATCGCGCGCTGTTCGGTGGCGATGCCGAGCGCGTCCGAAATCCGCCGCGCCGTGCGCTCGTCGTTGGTCGCAAACGCGACGCGGACATGGCAGTTGTCGAGGATCGAGTTGTGCTCGCCATAAGCCTTCTCGATCTGGTTCAAGGACTGCGCGATCAGGAAGGCGCGCACTCCATAGCCCGCGAGAAAGGCAAGACTGGTCTCGAAGAAGTCGAGCCGCCCCAATGCCGGGAACTCGTCGAGCATCATCAGGAGCTTGTGCTTGCCCGCCCTGGCGGGATCGGCATCGAGCTTTTCGGTGAGGCGGCGGCCGATCTGGTTGAGCACCAACCGCACCAGCGGCTTGGTGCGGCTGATGTCCGATGGCGGGATGACAAGGTAGAGCGAGACCGGATGGCCGGCCTCGACGAGATCGGCGATCCGCCAGTCGCAGCGCGATGTCACCGCGGCGACGGTCGGGTCGCGATAGAGCCCGAGAAACGACATTGCGGTGGAGAGGACGCCGCTGCGCTCGTTCTCGCTCTTGTTGAGCACCTCGCGCGCCGCCGAGGCGACGACGGGATGGATCTGCGGCGCATCCTTCGTGCCGAGGTGATTGGTGGTCATCATCCGCCGGAGCGTGGCGGTGAACGGCCGCTGCGGGTCCGACAGGAATGTGGCTACCCGTGCGAGCGTCTTTTCTTCCTCCGCATAAAGGACGTGGAGGATCGCGCCGACCAGGAGCGAATGGGAGGTTTTCTCCCAGTGGTTGCGCCGTTCGAGCGCGCCTTCGGGATCGACCAGGATGTCGGCGATGTTCTGGACGTCGCGGACCTCATGCTCGCCGCGCCGGACCTCCAGCAGCGGGTTGTATTTGGCGGAAGCGGGATCGGTCGGATTGAACAGCAGGACGTGGGAGAAGCGCGCGCGCCAGCCGGCGGTGAGCTGCCAGTTCTCGCCCTTGATGTCGTGAACCACGGCGCTGCCGGTCCAGCCAAGCAGTGTCGGTATGACCAGCCCGACGCCCTTGCCCGAACGGGTTGGCGCGAACGCCATGATATGTTCGGGGCCGTCATGCCGGAGATAGCGGCCGCGCGAGCGGCCCAGGAATACGCCGGCATCACCGTAAAGGCCGGCCCGCTCGATCTCGTTCGGCCTGGCCCAGCGCGCCGAACCATAGGTGGTGACGTGACGCGACTGCCGCGCGCGCCAGAGCGAGCCTGCGATCGCCGCGCCGCAGCCGATGAAACCGCTCGCGCCGGCGAGCGCGCCGGCCTTGTCGAAAACATGCGGCGCATAGGCATCGTAGTGATACCACCAGGGGAAGAGCGCCCAGGGACGATAGACCGGCGTGCTTCCAGCCATGAACCAGGCCGGACCAAGTTCGGGCTGGTAGGCGAGCATCGCCGCCGCCCATTGGGTCGCCGCCCAGAGGCCCGCGATCACGATTGCGAACACGACAAGGATCTGGCCGATGAGCAATTTGGTCGGGGTCACGTTGAAGCTCCCGCCCATACCGCCGGATGCGGTCGGGGCGCGGCTTCAAGACTCGGCTATGGGCCGCCCGAAATGAACGGAGCCGCTGGGGGCTGGTGGGTGACCGAAGGAGATCACTCGTCGGCGACTGACTCAATATTCCAGCTCTGTTCTTTTGATCGAGCTATGACCCGAGTTGATGATTCTGCCCTGTCGTTGTCCCTCGAGGTGGCACTGACCACCACACCGCACCGCCGATGACCCGCTACACCCTGCAAAAATCCGAGCTGCAAATTCGGGCTTGCGTGTCGGATTATCAGACATTATATCGCATTTAATGTAGTGAAATCGTGCGAGGCATGCATGGCGACAATCGCTCCTCCGCAGCCCGCGGCAACCGCGTTTCCCAAAGCCGACGCCATTAGGGCGTTGGTCGACGAACTGCTGCAAGTGGCCAGGGCTGAGGCACAGGTGCGCGGAATTGCCCTGCCTCCGGAAAACCCGAAGATCATCCAGGCGCCCGTGCCACTCGACTCCTTGTCCGTGGTCGACACGCTTTGCGCGGTGGAGCAGGTCCTCGACATCGAGCTTCGCGACAGCATCGTCCGCACCGGCGGCTACAATTCGATCGAGAAGGCGATTGACGACCTCCTCCCTAAGATCGAACGCGTCTGGGTTAAGAAGAAAGGGTCGAAGCCATGACCAATCTCGCACTCCGCCAGGAAGGCGACGAGCAGGAGCGGCGGCGCTTGGGCGACCGTCTGCGCGAAGCACGGAAATATCTCGGCCTCAAGCAGGAAGAAGTTGCTGCCTATCTCAAGATTCCCCGGACCGCGCTTACCGATATCGAGAATGGCCAGCGCCGCGTTGAAGCGATCGAACTGACGCGGCTTGCCCGTCTTTACCGCCAGTCGGTGGCCTATTTTACCGGCGAAGACGAGGCCTCCGCGAGCCTTCCCGCCGATGTCGCCCATCTGGCGCGACGCGTTGCGGCCTTGTCGACTGAGGACCGGGCCGAGCTGAGCCGGTTTGCCGAATATCTCCGCTCGCGGTCTGGCGGCGAACGGAGCTGATCGATGGCGTCGGATTATGCGAGCGCGGTTCGCGCTGGTACGATGGCAGCGGGCCGCCTGCATCGCGAACTCGATACGCGCGCACTGATCGAGACCCAAGGCGGCAGCGTCGATGTCTTCGGCGCGATCCATGCCGTGGGTCTACCCTTGCTGCTTCGTCCTCTGAAAGGCCTGCTCGGCGCCTATCTCAGCGCACCTGCTCCTGGCGTTCTCGTCACGACGGAACGACCGATGAGCATCCAGCGCTTCACGGCCGCGCACGAACTCGGGCATTTTTCGATGCGACACGAGCCGAGCCTCGACGATGAGAGCATCCTGCGCCGGATGCCGATGTCGCCCGAACCGGGAAACAACTTCGAGGAAACCGAAGCCGACGCCTTTGCGATCGCCTTCATGATGCCGAAATGGCTGGTGCTCGCGCACAGCGCGCGACAAGGATGGCAGATCGATCATTTCCGGCGCCCCAATGTCGTCTATCAGCTCTCGCTGCGGATCGGCGCCAGCTATGAGGCGACGTGCCGCACCCTGGTTCGCTACAATCTGATTTCGCCATCGGTGATGACCGACCTGCTCCGGACGCAGCCGCGCAGCCTGAAGGTCGATCTCCTCAAGGACTATCGGCCCGACAACTATCGCGGCGACGTCTGGCTGCTGACCGAGCGCGATGCCGGCTCGCGGATCGATGGCAGTCGCAATGATCTTTTCGTGCTGCAGCTCGAAGAACATAGCGGCGGTGGGTATCTCTGGGATCTCGACCAACTGATCGCCAGCGGCTTCGCCGTCGTTCGAGACGAGCGTGAGGCAATCGACGGCGATGGCATCGGTGGTCCCGTTGTCCGCCGTGTCACCGCGGCGCCCGATGCGCCGCGGCGCGGCCGCATGTCGCTCGACGAGCGGCGGCCGTGGCAGCCTGCGCCGGCCCTCACCAGCCTGACGCTCGATTTCGACCTCACCGGCCCGGAACAGACGGGCCTGTCGCGCGCCGAACGGCGGCACCTGCTCGAGGCCGCCTGACGCCCCATGATCGATATCGTCCGTGACCTTCGGCCGCTGTTCGGGCCTGCGCGCGATCAAGGCGCGCGGCCGACATGCCTCGCATTCGCCGCGAGCGACACCCACGCCGGGCTTCGCGACGGCTGGGCACCGCTGTCGTGTGAATTCGCCTTTTATGCCGCGCAGAAACGGGCGGGCAGACCGCCGACGAGCGGCGCACTGCTATCCACAATGCTGGACGCGCTACGGCTCGATGGCCAACCCGACGAGAAAGGCTGGCCGTATCTGGCAGCGGTTCCAGCCGATCATCGACTGTGGACGCCGCCGGCGACCGTTGGCCCGCTCTATGGCCGCAACGGACAGAGGGATGGAACCGACCTGTCATCCATCCTTGCCGCGCTGGATCGTGACACGCCGGTGCTCATGCTGACGATGCTGTCACGGTCTTTCTTCCAGCCGCGCGGTGATGGCGTCGTCGATCCGGCGAACGACGAACTCCCCGAGCCAGCGCAACGGCACGCGGTCGTCGCGGTCGGGCATGGAACCGTGGACGGCACCCCGGCCATTCTCATCCGCAACAGCTGGGGACCAGGTTGGGGCTTGGAAGGCCACGCCTGGCTTACTGAGCGCTTTCTAGCGCCGCGCCTTTTCGCCACGGCAAATTTGACGGAGGAAGTCGATGTATCTTCCCATACCGCCGCAGCCTGACTGCGTTGCTGGCTGGCGCGAGGCGGTCCGGCTCGTCGACCTCGCCACCGGACACCAGGCGCAGAATGTCGTCATCTCCGTGGCCGAGCCGACTGCGCGCGCAACACTCGCCGATCCCGTCGTGGCGGAAGTCGATGCCTTCCTTTCGGGCCATGGCAAGAAGCCCATCGAGACGGTCGCCAACACGATTTTTCCGGCAGCGCTGTACAGGCGCTACGGCGCGCCGCAATTCTTCGACCGGTTTCGCGACAACGTGCTGCCGAAGGTCCGGAGGTCGGGCGCTTGGTCGGGCTATTATTTCGAACGGATGATGGAATTGCCCCGCGCCGACGGCCAGCCAATCAATCAAATCTGGGGCATCGTCGAGCGCCTGCGCAACCCGAACGTCCGAGCGCTCAACAAATTCGAACTGCTGATCTTCGACCCCGCCCGCGACGTGAATGACTCGCCCTACGGCGGTCAGTGCCTGAGCTTTGCCAGTCTCAAGCTGATCGGCAAGGGCGACGATCGTCGCCTCGGCATGACCGCGCTCTACCGCAATCACTACTATATCGAAAAACTGCTCGGCAATCTGATCGGCCTCGGCCGTCTGCTCGAATTCATCGCCAAGGAAGGCGGGGTCGCGCTGGGTCCGCTCACGATCGTCTCGACCAACGCCACGGTCGACACCGCCAACTGGAACCGCGGCGATCTTAAGCAACTCTTTGAACGCTGCGATCAGGCGAGCGCACATCTCCGTGCTGCGGCGTGAGGCGCGCCCAACGGCAGTTCTAGCGGCTCATCGTTGTCATCCGCGACACCGTACAGGCTGAACATGCCCTCGATGAACTCGCGCTGCCCGCCGTAGCTCGGATGGCGGACCGCGGTGGTCGGAATGTCGAGACCGTCCAGCGCCAGGTGAGCGTCGCGCCCGATCGCGACGATCTGGCGGGGCCGGATCATTGACACGAGGGCTTGCAATATCGGCCAGGTCGCCTCGCGCTCGCTTCGCGTGTGGCATCGGTTCGACATCGGATCATCCGCTTCATGGGGATGGAACGGGAAAACGTTCCAGAGCATGACAGGCTGACCGATCCGCTCTAGCACACGCCAGACGATCGCCGCGGTGCGCTCCGCCACGGCGGGTCCCTGCGTCGCACGTTCAAATGCGATGCCGCCCATCAGCGTGCCGGCATGTCCGAGGTGAATTTCGTCGGTCAGCGGTACGCCCGTACGCCGCCCCCCGCGATAGCCGAGATCACGCGCGATCCAGATCGTTTCGACGCGATGATCAAGCGCCGCGGTGAGCAGCATTTCGAGATTGTCGCGGCGCCGGGCGGCGGCGTCGCTGCGGTCATGGACCGTGCAGCGATCGCGCCAGGGATTGAACACTGAGGGAAGTTCGGTCGCCGCCAGGGTGGACACAAAGGATTTCGGGGTCATGACGGCAATTCCTTGATACGCAGGCGGCGATTGGCGAAGTCGATCAGGACGCGGCCGCGCCGATGCTCCTGAAGGAAGCGGAAAGCCGTATAGCCCTGGAGGATCGCTTCCTCCCAAAGCCACAGCGGACAGCGTTCTGATTCGTAGCCGGCGACGAACTGGCGGACATGCTTCAGCATGTCCAGCGGAAGGCCACCGCGCTTCACGTTTTCAAAGTACCGGAGTTGCTGCGCTTGTCCGAAAATCCAGGAAGTTATGCCCTCTTCGATGAGAATCGCCCGAGCACCGTCTTCGGCGTCGTCGAGTTTCGGATCGCTCTTGCGCTTGAGACGGAGCAGCGCACGCAGCACTGGCGACCAGCCAAGCACCGCGACATAAGCGTAGTGAAAGACATCGTGGAAACGATAGTCGTCGGGTTCGAGCGCGTTGTCGGTGAGCCGGTCGCCGACATACACACCGCTTGAGCGTTGATACACGAATGTCTGCCCGCGAACGGTGCGTTCATAGACGTCGATCGCCATCCGCCGCGGCAATTGCTCTTCTGGGTCGAGCGCCGCATCGGTCGGCGCCGGATAGATGCGCTCGCGCGGCCAGCGATCGAAGATCTTGTGAAGATTCTTCACGGCGGCAGCCTCGATGGTAACACCGGATTCGTTTGCCGCCTGGATCAACCGGCGCATGACCGCGACCAGCCGGCCCGCGAGTGCTTCGCGGTCCTTCGCAAGACCGCCCGCCTGGAAATCGTTGATGAGCAGCCCAACGTCGCCTGCCAGCGCGAGCAGGCTATGCTCGAACTGCGGCATCGGTGCCTTGGCAAGCGGAATGTGCTGCGGCTGCAGCGCATGGAAACTGAGCGTTTCGTTGCCGCCCGTCTGCCATTGTCCGCCGTTTGTCGCCGCGGCGGCAGCGATGTCGCTGAGCGCCATGCGGCTGCGCCGTGCGATCGCCGCCAGATACCAAAGGACGTCACCAAGCTCTTCCGCGACGGCGTGAGCGTAACCCAGGTAGGAGGCATCGTCGCGCTGCTTTTTCTTGGCCTCACTGAGCAAGCTGCCGACTTCGCCGAAAAGGCCAAGCATCGAGAAGCCCAGTGCGCGGCCACCGCTGCGTTGATCAGTCCGCGCGGCCTGCTTCGCATAATCCGCAACAGTGAGAGCTTCGAAATCCTCGCTCATCGCCTGCCCTTCCGGCGATCCGATATCGCGTCTGCGGGGACGCTCACGCCATAGGCTTCAAGTGCCCGCAGTACGATCATCCGGATCGGCTCGCGGGAATCGAGCGACCGTTGACCGAGATCGCGTTTCGTAACGGCAGGAATCTGCACCTGAAGATGCTCGTCGCCGACATCGGTTTGCGCTGCGATATTTTTCATGAATCCATGAAAACATAATTTCATGAAAATAGAAAGCCCGAATCCTCCGGATCAGGAGACGCTCGGCCCGCTGCGCTGCCGCCCGAGTGTCCAGTTGATCCCGCCGTCGCGCATGATGCCCGAGACCGATTTACCGACATGGCGATCGAGAACAGAGCGCCACGGCACCAGCGTGAAATCGCGCGACCGTTCGATGAGCGCATGGCGACCACTCGTCATCTCGACTGCGCGCACGAGCCTGCCTTGAACAGCCTCCCCCTCTCTGGCCTCGGCGAACGGAACGCCTAACTTGTCGGAGAGCTGGCGGGCGACACGCAGCAATTCTCGCCGCTGGAGCGCGGCGAGCATCCCTCGCCGATAGACCGTCTGCCCATCCTGTTCGTCTGCAAGCTGTTCGGTGATCAGCCATTGCCGTCGCATCGCCTGCGCTGAACGAACCTCGTGCCCGAACCCAGCATCGCGCACTGGCACCGGCGCTTCGGCGACCAGCTCGCGATCGAGCCAGGTCGCGGCATCGGTTCCCGGTAATTTGTCGAGCGGGATCGCCGACAGGGTTTCAATGGCAACGGGGTGGTCGCGGAACTGCATGGCTTCGAACCTCTCGACCCTGGCGAGATGGTCCGGCGCGATGATCCAGCTTCCGTCGGGCTCGCGCTCGACGACGCCCGAGATTTTTCGCATCGCTTCAAGCCGCCGGACATGCGTTTCGGCGAAGCGTTCGCTGGCGGTCGGATCGTGCTTCAGATGGGCGTCGATCGAATAGCGCCCGCCGTTCGCCGCCGCGATCTCGTCGATCGTCCGATCGACGGCGCGAATGCCGCCCTCGCGTGGCGCGATCCGGACGATGGCATTTTCGGGGATCGTGTCGACCAGCTCGCCCTTGCCGATCTCGGCATAATGGGTGCGCCCGTCGATGCCGTCGACCAGCAGATAATGACGGTCTTCATGTTCGTCGGCGAGCCCGCGCATCACGACGCGGCCGATGATCGGCGTCGCCTCCTTCGCGACCGGGTCGTAGATGACGCGATCGACCGCAGCACGATCGAGCTTCCGCGCGGTCAGCTCGCGCTGCATGGTGCGGATGATGTCGCCGCGCTCGCCGATCTGGCGCAGTGTGTTCGCAAGGTCGGGCTCAAGCCGCCAGGTGCCGTTGCCGACATGCGAGGCGAGTCCCATGCGCCCGAGTTTCTGCAGGCGACCGACGCGAAGCGATTGCTGGAAGGGATCGCCATCGCTCGCGCTGACCAGCCGCGCGGTATCCATGTCGCGGATCAGCCGTCTGTCGATCGCGGTCAGCCGCTCGGCACCCGTATCGCTGCGAAGCCGCTCTTCGATTTCAAGGTCGGTGCGCGGCCCCAGGTCGAGGTTGACGATCTCGATCGCCCGCTGCCGGCTCCCGTGCGAGATATACTCGCGCGCGATCAGCAGATTCTCACCCCGATCGTTTACGCCGCGCACCACGATATGCGTGTGCGGATGGCCGGTATTGAAATGGTCGACCGCCACCCAATCGAGCTTTGTCCCAAGATCCTGCTCCATCTGCGTCATCAGCCGGCGCACGAACGGCTTCAAGTCGGGATACTGGTCGGCGTCCTCGGCCGACACGATGAACCGGAACTGGCGGCGGTCGCCGTCACACCGTTCGAGGAACGCCTTGCCATCGGCGACGTCGCTGTCGGGCGAGTAGAGCGCACCAGCCTCGCCCTCACGGGTCACGCCGTCGCGCTGAATATAGCGAAGGTGCGCCTTCGCACCGCCCATGCCTTTCCCGCCAAGGCCGACAGGCCGTATCTTGACGATCACGCGGCGCGACCGGAACGCGCCCAATCGGTCGCGCGATCTGAGCACCCGCGCAACACTCGCGCCGCGCCCGATCCGGCTGCCGTCGAAACGGCCGCGCCTGCCCGTTTTCATGCCGGCCCGCTTTGCCGCTTTCACGACGCGGCTCAGGTAGCGCTGCTCCTTGCCCCGGCCGCGCATCCGGCCCAGCTGCGGTTCGAACTCATCATCGCGCATAGCGGCGTCCTTCCATGCCGGAATGACGCTCCCCGCCGATAAGAATGGCGCGTCCTCGCCAGAGCGCAAGGAGTCTCGCGATTGGGATCGGAAAAGCCCAGAAAACCGCCACTCCTGGTAACCCTGTCTCGCACTCAAAGGGCGAGTCTCGCAAAAGCCTTCAAAAAACGATGTGCAGACAAACACTTACAAAATCGCGAGATTTTGCCTCTATCTTGCCATCGAGCCCGACTGCCACCTGCCGCCCCAGACGCCCGCTTTGCCTTCCCGCCTTCCCGATCAAAAAAGGGGAGCGGCGCCATGCGGCACCACTCCCGCGAACCTGCCCCTTCAACAGCGCATCGCCTTATTGCCAGCCTGCCTGTTCGGCCTGACGCAGCGCCCGATTGCACCGCTTCAGCCTCTTCTCAGCGGCCCTTAATTCGGCTTCGATCTGCCGCCGTTCTCCCGCGTCATCGCACCATGAAAGCTCCGCGCGAAGCTCCTCGATCTGTTGTTCAACCGACATCTCATCCTCCTGATACAAGCGAAAGATGAGCCATCGCCCGGCGGGGAGCGGGCGGGGTCAACCACCGCGCAGCGGCCGCGAAGCGGGCGACGGGGGAGCCGATTTTCTCGTCGCCGGAGTGGAGCGAAGCGGAACGCAGGTGGCGTGAAAATTGGGGGAACCGTCGATGGTTGAGGCGGTCCGTTCGCCGCCGGATACTCGGTGCTTGCTGAGCGGATTTCTTCCTCTCTGCAGGCCCGCAAGCGCGTTCCGGTGCAGGAAAAGGCCCACGCCAAGCCCTCAAGGCATGAGGAAAGCCCCGCGCCGGGTGACCGGCGCGGGGCCGATCCGGCTCAGTCGCCGGGGTTCCAGATAACGGCGAACGCGTCGTCGTCGTCCTGCCCGGCGGCGCGGCCGAGATTGGCGTAGAGGGTGCGGCCGCCAAGTTCGGGGGCCGACATGGCGAGGCGGACATATTCGCGCTGGCTCACCTCGCCGGTGCGGATCCAGCCGCCGCCCAGTTCGACGCCGTTCGACAGCACGCGGTAGTCGGGCTGGTCCCCGGTCTTACTGCGGTTGGGGATGATGGCGATCTCGGCATTGACCGAAAGCGTCTTCAAGGCGCCCCGGAACGAACCGTCGTTCTGGCGCTGGACATGACCGATTGAGGGCATTTCTCGTCTCCTTGCACATTCGCCCGACCCGATGCCGGGCGATGGGCGGACCGAAGGGACGGCCCTTGAGCGCGCTGCGAACCGCAGGCCGAAGCGAAGCGGAGGACCGGAAGCGCGGGGCTGATTTGGAGCGAAGCGGCCGCGAGGAGCGCCGCCAAAGCGGCGCGGGGAAATCAGTTCCGCGCGATGGTTTCGCGAGGCGCGCGGCCGTCCCAGGTCATGCGCCCAAGGAGCCGGCGACGGGTTGGTGAGACACGAAAGGACGAGATGCGCGCGCGGACAGGAAGCCCAGTCCGGCGTCTTTCCGGGAAGCCATGATTGCTTTCGCGGCCACGAGGCCGCGGCTATAGCCTCACGGCGATGAACGAAGGAACGACGATTGCGGGGCAGATCGAACGGCTGATCGTGCGGCTGGACGGCGCGGCGGTGTGCGATGCCTGCGTGACTGACCGGCTCAACCTGTCGGTTACCGCACAGGCCAATGTCGTCACCTGCGCGCTCGGCGGCACGCGCGGATTCGAGCGGCAGAAGGACGAATGCACGTTATGCGGAAGCGCCCGGACGGTGATCCGCCGCACCGCCCGGTAGGTCAGGCGGCAGGGGTTTTCGGCACGCGAGCGCGCAGTGCGGCGCGATTTGGGCTAGTTGCCGTCGCCCGCGAGCGCGCGCGACAGCGCCTCGTTGGTCGCGTCGATCTCGATGCGGTCTGCGAAAATCGCGCACCAGCCGCCACCGAACTCCCCGATGCGGGGCTTGGAACAGGTCATGGCCCATTCAAAGCCGATCGGCCCCTTGGCGAGCGTTTCGGGGCAACATCGCTGGATCACCACCGCGATGGCAGCGGCATCGAAATCGTCCATGCTGGCGAAACACACGATCCGCGCGGATGGATCGTCGGGGCAGGTTTCAGCGATGAAATCGGCTCCGATGGTGGGAAATTCGGGATCGTTGAACGCCTCGCGAAACCCGCTCCACCGCGCGTTCGCATCGTCCGGCGGAAAGGCTGCGAGCAGCGCCGCGCTCGGCGGATCGGGCGCGTCGTCATTCGCTAGCGCGTAGCCAGCGTTTGCGACTTCCTCGATCAGCGCGCACTCGGCGGCGGTGCAGCGAAAGGCGAAGCTGCCCTGAATCCAGATGTCAGCCATTGCTCGCCTCCTCCCGTTCGGGCGTGATGACAAGCGGGGGCACCGCGAAGTCGGCCGCATCGAAATGCGCGATGATCGCCGCATAGCTGCCCAATCGCTCGGCGGTGCAGCGCCCCATGAGGATATAGTCGTCCTCGTCGGCAGCGTAGCTTTGCGGTTCGCCGCTGCCGGTGAACACGGTGCGTTCCGCACCCCACTGGCAGGCATAGGCGCCCGACCAGCGCGCGAAGAAAAGCCCATGCGCGATGCAGAAGGCTTCGAGTCCCTCGAACCGCCCCCAGGCGACCTCGTGCGCCATGAGCGCCAAGGGCTCGCCCTCGGGCAGATCGCCGAGCGCGAAGGGTTCGCCGTCCCATTCGGTGGACAGCCCTTCGTTCGCGATGGCCTCGGCGAAGGCGGGAAGCTGGCTGGCGGGGAGCGTCCCGCCGATGGTGATGGATGCCGAAACACGGTCGGCCATGACAAGTCTCCTGTCTGAAATCCGCGCCGCGAGGGCCGCTTGCGGCCGAGCGGCGCGGCGATTTTATGGGGGACGGAACGGGCGGCGGGTGCGCCGCCGCCCGTCCAGTTTCATGCGGCTTCGCGCTCGGGCTGTTCCTGCGGCTCGGCCTTGGCAGGGGCCGGAAGCGCAATCACCGCGCCGGGGCCGGTCGGTTCCGGCTCGCGGTCGGGGCGCGCCGCGAGCACCTTGGCATGAGCCGCGACGGTGCCGACGCCGCCGCGCGCCGTATAGGTAGCGGGCGGGAACGCCATCCATTTCGGCACCCAACCCTCGACCTTGGGCCGCCCGTTCGCACCCTCCAGATGGTCGCGGACGATGCGCTTCAAGACCTTGCCCGGTTCCTTCGCATTGGCGGCGGCGACAGGTTCGCCCGCCACCTCGGCGACGATGCGGGTCAGCACCTCCTTGTCGCGGACACACTCGAAAAAGGCGTCGTCGGCCTGCCAGTAGCGGGCCATATCGACGCCGATCTCGCCGCCGACCGCCTCGATGGCGGCGCTGCCGCTGGCGAGCGTTTCGCCCATGACGATGACGATCACGTCCATTACGGCGCGGTCGGGCACGTCGAGCAAGCGCAGGAACACGCCGACCAGTCCGAAGTCGTCGCCGTTGCCGCCTGTGACGGTCGGTTCCTCGGGCGAGAAGCCGAGAAGGTCCAATACGGCGCGGCGCTTCGCGTCGAAGTCGGTTTCCGCGCGGCAAGTTTCGACGCTTTCGCGCACATCGTCGTTGCGCGCGGTCTGCGGCTCGGGCTTGACCGTCCACAGTGGCGACCCGACGATGACATGGGCGACCATCAAGCGCAGCGCGACCTTGGGATGACGGGTCAGCGAGGCGCGGACAGCGGCATGACGGTGCAGGTTGATATAGGTCTGCATCGTGCTCGTCACTTCGGGGCGCGGCACTTTGGGGCCGGTTTCGATTGCCTCGCCGCGTTCGAGCCGCTTGGCCTCCTTGCTCGTCACATAGCCTTCGTGGACCTCGACCTCGCCGCTTTCGCGCACATCTATATACACGCGCCCGCCCTTGCGCTTGGGTGCCTTGGCGAACTCATAGCGGTAGAAATATTCGCCGGGCGGGACGATCACCACGTCGAACCATCCGGCATCCAGATAGTCCTCCTTGCGCGCGTCGATTACGGCGTTCTGCGCGGTCCAGAACGCGTCGGCATCTGCAAAATAGCGGTCTTCGCCGAACAGATCGGCGACGATCGCAAGGCCGCTCGCATCGACGTCGAACAGGGCATGTTCGACCTTGATCGACTGCCCGCCGAACAGCCATGCCTTCAATTGCTGGCCGGTCGGGCAATAGGCGTCGTCATCGTCGTAGAGCGCCAGCCATGCCTTCTGCTGCTGCTTGCTCGCCAGCGTCAGATGCCGGACGGTCGCCGCGTTGATCTTCTCCTTGCGGTAAAGATCGCGGATGCGCGGAAGCAGGTTGCCGAGCGCTAGGATACGCTTCACGCCAAGCTCGGGAATGCCGAACGTCGCGGAGATATCCGCAATGTCGCGGCCCTCCTTGACCAGCCGTGCGAAGGTTTCCCATCGCGTCACCTCGTCGGGATCGAGCCGGGTGTTCTCGAGAAGCGATGCCTCGATGGCGTCGGCGTCGTCCCCGGCGTCGAGGATGGCGACGGGAAGCGGGCCGTGGTCGATGCCCTCGACAAGCGCGATGGCGTTCGCCGTCCAGCGCCGCCGCCCGGCGACGATTTCGTGGACGCCATTATCGTTGCCCGCCTGCGGGCGCACGATCAGCGGCACGATGACACCGCGCTTGCGGATCGAGGGCAGAATGTCGCCCACGTCCGGGGGCTTGGGTCCGTGCCGCATGTTCACCTTGGACGGAACCAGCTTGCTATGGTCGATAAAGTCGAGTTTCATTGGTCTGCTCCTTCTGGAGCGCCGGTCCCGTTTGTCTTGCTGGATGGGCGGGACCGGCACTCAATGCGGCGAAACGCGCCGCGCGTCATCCGGCCCCTCGATCATCAAGAGGCGGCGGAAGCTCGTTGCCGTTCCGGCTATCGGTGATGCGGCGAAGTTCGGCTTCGGCCAGAACGATTGCACCCATGCGCCGCGCGGTATCGGACCATAGCGAAAGCGGGGCCAGCGGCTCGAAATGCTCGTCGCGCTCGATGAACAGGCCGAAGGGCAAGCGGACGCCCGCAATCTCGGTAAGCGAGAACACGCCCATTTCCGGGCATCCGAACCCCAAGTCGGCGAGGCCGAACAGCGTGTCTCCATCGTCGTAAAGCTCGGTGGCGATCCACGTCGCCGCGCCGACCGGATTGAAGAATTTGACCACCGGGAACGGGTCGAACCGTTCGTCGCGCTGCTCGTGGAGGCGGCTGGCGCGCGCATTCGCGCGCAGCGCCGAAAGGATCGCATGGGGGAGCGTAATCATGCCGCTTCCCTCCCTTCGTCCTGCGTCTCGGCGTAGCGGGCAAGCAGCCAATCGGCGGCCTTGCTCGCCTGACTGGCCGCGCGAAAGATCGCGCGATTGTCCTCGCGCAGCACGTCGAGCCATGATGCCAGATAATCGGCGTGACGAACGGTCGGCACGATGCCGAGCGCGGCGCAAAGGAAGGCCGATCCCATCTCGGCGATCAATTCTTCGCGCGCATAGTCCTTGCTGCCGAACGCATTGCGCAGATTGCGATTGAGGCGCGACGGGTGGCCGCTGGCATGACAGAGTTCGTGCAGCGCCGTCCGGTAGAAATTGATCTGTTCGTGGAAGGCCGGTTGCGGGGGCACCTGCACATAGTCGGCGCTCGGGACATAGTAGGCCTTGTCCCCACCGATGCGGAAATCGACGCCCGATGCCGCAATGACCGCTTCGGCGATCGGCACGACTTGGCGTTCGGGAAGCGGTGCGGGGTCGGTGGCAAGGCCGGGGCGCAAGCCTTCGCACTGTGCGACGTTGAACACGGTGAAGCGTTTGAGGAACGGCACCGCGCGGGCTTCGCCGCCGGTCTGGCGCGCGCGTTCCTTCTCGGCTTCGGGGGTGAAGCGGTCGGCATAGACAACCCTTGTCCCGCGCTCGCCTTTCCTGACATTGCCGCCCGCCTCCAAGGCTTGGCGGAAGGTCAGCCACGATTGCGACGGATAGCCGTTCTCGATCACTGCTCCCCACAGGATCAGGACATTGACGCCGCTGTAATTGCGGCTGGTGAGCCCGTTGCGCGGGAGGCCGGGGGCGGCGGAGAAGCCTTGACCATTGGGGCGGCCCCAAGGCTGGACCCAAGGGAAGCGGCCCGCCTCAAGTTCGGAAACAATGCGGCCCGTCACCTCGTCGTAAAGATTGGCGCGCTCCGCCGGGGGCTGGCGTTTGCTGCCCTCTGCGCGCGCGCGTTGGCTGCCGGTCTGGTGCATGGCTATCCTCCAATGCCGCCCCAAAAACCCCAGGGCCTCCCCCGGAGCGGGGGTGGGCGGCGAATTGCGACCTGCCGGGCGCGGCCAGGAGGCGGTCCGCACCCGCAGGGCCGAAATGCAATGGAGGAGCCGGACCCGAGCGCAGTCGAAGGCCGGCTTGCGGGACGCCGGGCCGGGCCCAGAAGGGAGCGCCGCCCACCCGCGCGACGAGGGGAAGGCCCAACGAAAAATGCCGCCGCGCCGGTCAGGCGCGGCGACGACAGGCCGGAGCAAGGCTCCGGCATCCCGCCAGTCCGATCGTCACCTTTGGCCGGGACGCGCGAAGCGTGGCCCGGTGGAGCTTGGCGAACGGATGTGAGCCTAGCGGAATAGAGCGGCGGTCGCGCCGCAGGCGCGAGGCGCCTGAAAACCCGGATGCGTCAGGTCAGACCCTGCCGTCTTGAAGCACTCTCGTCGTGGTCGCCATGCGCGCGGTGACACGAGGAGCGAGCACTCGGCCCACTGGCCCCAACAGATCAACCGTGCAGCGGGGATCCGTTCGAACCGGTGCAAGCGGTCATCGCGGGCAACAGGCTCATCATGGCGGCACCGGCGATGATGATCGCGCCGACCGCCGCGGCGATGCCGGTCGCGGTCGGCCCCGCACCGCCGAGCTGCATCAGGCTGGAGACGACACTGCCGCCGGCGATCCCGGCGGGCACGGCGAAGAGAAGCGCGATCGCTCCGCGAAGCGGAACGGGCAACCGCGACGCGATGAGCATGCGTCCGATCAGCAAGACCGCGACGCCGACGACGAGGCCGAGAAGCAGACCGAGCAACGGCCCCAGTTCGCCACCCCCCGCCCACAGAAATGCGGCCGCACCGAGCCCGACCGGGAGTGCGAAGACGGCGAGCCGGAACATCGCCCAGGCGAAGAGGACGATGCCGGTGGCGGACAGGATCAGACCGAGCAACATCACGACCAACTCCATAGGCTCGGAACATAGCAGAAACACGATTCGGCATGAAGCCCCGATCGGCTCGCACTATGGGCGGTCTGGCGCGTTCTTCTCGGGCGACGTCGATCGCAGCGCGACGAACAGCGTGGCCGCACCGGCTTCGCTCCGGCCGGCAGGGGGCCGGTCGCCGATCGCGAAGAAGATGGCATTGACGGTACGCGGCGTTGCACTGGCGGCCGTGACAGCCGACCGGGAATTGACGGGCACTCCGGCGACGCTCGCGAGATAGGCGCGGGTCTCACCGGGCAGCGCGCGGCCGGTCCGCACGTGCTCGGCATAGCGTGCCGGTCCCGCGTTATAGGCTGCGAACAGTCCGGGATAACCGAAGCGGTCATACATCAGACGAAGATAGAGCGTCCCCGCCAATATGTTGTCGCGCGGGCTATGGGGATCACGTCCGAGCCCGAGCCGCGCGCGCATTTCGGACCAGGTGCCGGGCATGAGCTGCATCAGTCCCATCGCGCCGGCGTGGCTGGTAATCGGGCGCCCGTCCAGCACCGTGCGCCCGCCGCTCTCGGCGCGCATGACGCGCTCGATCCATTCTACCGGCACGCCGAAACGCGCCGAGGCTGCCTCGATATAGGGCCGCCAGTGAACGACCGACTGCGCGTCAGCCGGTGCCGCCGCCAGCAGCGCCAGGGCGGTGATGGCGACCCTCAGCCCAGCCACAGCAGTCGCACCTCGCCGATGACGTCGCCGCGCGATGTCGGTCCGAAATAACGCCCATCGAACGAATCCGGGCTGTCCATCAGCAGGAACAATGCGCCCGAACGCAACATCACGCAGCCATTCCACCACGGCATCGGACGGTCGCGGCCATCGGCTTCGCGGCGTTCGGCCACCGGGTGGCCGTTGACATAGATCTCCCGCCCGCGCGCACAGACGCGATCGCCGGGCGCGGCCGCGACGCGCTTGACCAGCGGGATATTGATCGGAATGTAGCGCCGCTCGGCGGCGAGCCGGCGCCAGCGGTCGGGCACCCGGACCAGCACCATGTCGCCCGATGCGATGTCCTGCCGTCCGCTGACGGCATAGAGACCGATCGGCGCGCTGGCCGATGCGTTCCAGACCAGCCACGGCGTTGGCGGCAGCGCGATCGTGGTCGCCAGCGCGGCCGCGCCGAGACCGATCAGCGCGGTGGGTTTAGCCGGCAGACGGGAGGGTAGCAGCCTAGCCATTGCCTCCCTCCCGCATGTTCGCGCGCGACCAGGCCTCGATATCGTCGATATGGTAGCGCCAGACGGTGCCATGCTTTCGGCACGGCGGGCCGCGCCGCTCCCGGCGCATCTTCTTGAGCGTGTCCCCCGCGAGACCGAGATGGAACGCGGCCTGCTTGGTTGTCAGAAACGGGCAATGCTCGCGTGCCCGCCGAGCGCGCTCCGCGGCCGACGACGCCGTGGCTCCACCGTCCACAGCGGATGAATCCGCCTCGATCCGTGTTCGCGCGCCGCCGCCTGCTTCGGGGTTTGGATCGTGTGTCATGAGTGCAGCGCCCGGTCCGACGAACCCGCGTTACCCGCCGATCAGGCCCGCACGCGCGGCTTCCTGTTCGGCGACATAGGCATCCAGCATGTCGGCCTGGCCGGGGAGCAGCGCGTCGATCGCAGGGAGGCCGTCGATATCGTCCCGGTGAAGCAGCACGGACGGGCACTGGCCTTCGACATTGCCGAGATTGGGGCGATGCTGGGCATAGCCGATGAGCGCGGCCAGATCGGGATCGAACGCTCGAGCGATGGCGGGCGGATAGACGAGATACTGATTCTCGAACGTCCGCAGCCATCCGAGGCAATAGGAGGTGATGACCGCGCGGCGCACATGATCGGACTGGTTAGCGCCGGCACCATGCAGGATCGATCCGAGGAACAGCAGCGCGGAGCCGGGTGGCATTTCGGCGGCGACCGGACGTGCATCGCCCGGTTGCGATGCCGCATCGTGATGGCTGCCCGGCCAGACCAGCGTCGCGCCACTCTCCAGCGTGAACGGATCGATCGGCCAGATGACGTTGATCTGATAGTGCATCCCGGTCTTGACGCCGCCCCAGAGATCCTGGTCGCGGTGCGGCACCTGCGCGAGCGCGCCGGGATGGATTTCGATCGCCTGGGTGAGGTTGAGAACGATACGATCGCACCATTCCCCGAGCACCGTTTCGGCGATACCGCGGATGATCGGGTGCAGCACAAGGCCGGCGATATGCCGTGAACGCCGCAACAACGCGCCAAAGCGCTTGGTGCGGGCTCCGTAGAATCCGCCTTCGCAAAAGGGCGTGGCGACGAAGCGCGGTGCGAGTTCGGCTTCGAGCGCGGTGATTAGCTCGGTCGGCACGGCGTTATCGACAATGACATAACCGTCGGCGAGCAGCATCGCGGCGAGGCGGGCGGGGTCGTGCATCGCCATTCCCTTCACGCGGCTCTTGCCGCCGCATCGGGAGTGATCGCACCCGGTACATAGATGCCGTTCGACGCCAGCAGCGCAGGCGTACCGGCGCAGATCTCGATGCGGAACGCTCCAAGGAACGCGCCATCGATGCGGCGCGCGGGGCCGAGCGGCGCTGCGCGCCAGCCCATCGCCAAAACCTCCTCGCGAAAAGCAGCGGTCACGACGCCGGTTAGCATGGTGATTCCGCTGCCGAGCGCATGATCGACCATCGCCGAGATGAGCCGGTTGCGGACACGCAGGCGTCCGGGGGCGCCCAATCGTTGCGGCAGGCAAAGTCGCGTAATCTCGCGAACCTGCTCCCCCCGGGGCGCATCGCACTCGCAGAGCGACGCGAAACGATCGGCGAGAAGATGTGCGCCCTCTGTCGATAGCAGCCGCATCGACCCCTGGTGAATGCAGCCATCGTCGGTGGCGATCAGATAGACCGCCTTGTCGCCGTCATAGCTGTCGATTTCATAGCGGCCGCCGACGACCGGAACATCCCAGCCCAGCAGATCGACGAACAGGGTCTTGCGGTCCTCGAACATCGAGGCGGCGCGCGCATCGGTAAGCGAGCACCCTTTGACAATATGGATCATGGCAGTAGCTCCCGTTCAAATTGAACAGTCGCGAAGGGAGCAGAGATGAAGGGCTCAAACAGTCGTCAATATTGAGGATGCGGCGATCCCGCTCAGAACCGCGGGACGATCTCCTCGATGCAGACGATTCCGCAGGCGAGCGCGATCGCCGGGAGCTGCGCGCGGGAATAGATTCCGAAATGTTCGCGCAGGTCACGCATGTAGGTGCGCACTGTCGTCGGGGCGATGTTCATCATGATCCCGATCTCGACGTCGCTCTTGCCCATCGCCGCCAAGCGAAAGCATTCGAGCCGCTTTGGGCTGAGATGGGGTAATTTCAGCGGGCGCGCCGGAAAGCCGTGCAAGCGCCGCGCCTCGGTAAACGCCTCGCTCGCCATCAGCGTCGCGATCCGGCAGATATGCGATGGCGGCAATTGCCCGTCGCGCGTTGCGAACGTACAGCATCCGGGCGGCTCGCCGGCGACGCCAATCGGAACGGTGAGGCCGTTGCGCAGGCCATGACGCGCGGCTTCGCGCACGATGCGCGCCTGTCGCCGCGTGAAGCCGCCCAGCAGTCGCTCCATTTCGTGCCAGCAGAACGCCCGGCTTGTCGAGCGCGCCGCGAGCAAGGCGGGATCGTCGCGGTAATAGCCTTCGGCGACGAAAACGTCGCCCCAGCTCTGGAAATTGTCCATGCGGAAATATCGCCCACCGGGCTGAAAGAAGGCCATGCTCTGGACGATCGCGAGCCATGGGAGGCCGAGCTGGCGTGCGGCGGCCTCGCTGCAACTGAACAGCTCGCGATCACTGTTCGCGCGCCTGGCCTGCTTAATATAGGCATCGAGGTCGCGAAACGGCACCGAGGGGCACTCCTTTCGACGCGCGCGTTGCGGGCGCGTCTATCGGGC
Organism: Novosphingobium aquimarinum; assembly: GCF_009746585.1. Taxonomy (GTDB): domain Bacteria; phylum Pseudomonadota; class Alphaproteobacteria; order Sphingomonadales; family Sphingomonadaceae; genus Novosphingobium; species Novosphingobium aquimarinum. The sequence goes on along the minus strand of NZ_WRPO01000005.1, from coordinate 116,663 downwards.
GCGTGGTTCCAGCCCACGCGCGTGCAGCCCCCGATGATTTACTTGGTCTTGCTCGGCCGCCCCGTCGGCTTGTGCGGATGGCGCCGGAGCGTCACCGCCGGGCGCGCCAGTATCGCGCCGATTTCCAGTTCGTCGTCCGAAACGATCGAGATCGATATCCGGCCGGACAAGAGATAGACGGCATTAACGCCGAGTGCCTTCGCGAGCCGCTCCATTGCTTTCAGCGTCGGGCTCGACCGGCCATTTTCGATCGCACTCAGATAAGAGCTGCTCGTGCCCGCATCATGGGCGAGCGCTTCTTGCGTGATGCGCATCGCAAGCCGCAATTTCCTGAGATTCAAACTGAAGGACTTCGACGCATCCATAAGGGCGTAAGTTCACGCCCTGCGACCATTACTCCACACTGGATACAGGTTGGAGTTATTATCTATATTATTACGTTTTTACAAATATTTAAATGAGATTCCCGAACAACGCGCACTCAACTCTGATGCGGATTCTCAGGCGCGCCAAAAGACCGCATTCGGACGGTCGAATCGGTCGATGACCGAAGCCCTCACGCCAGGACATTGGCCGTGGACGCCGCAGTGGAAATCCCATCGGCGTCGTCACATCCGGGGCGAGCATTGATTTCAAGCGCCGAGCGAATCACGATGCGAACAACGTCCCGTGGACACGTCCGCAATCGCCGTTCCGGCGTGGCGTACAGGAATCATCGGATAGTTTGACGTGCCTGTGTGTCGTTGTCTCCTTTGATTTGAATGCAGCGCAGCGAAGCGGAGCGTCGCATTGGTTCATAGTTATGAAATCACCGTTCGTGTCGGGCCGCTGGCCGCCCACCATGCCAACCGACTACTCGCAACAGTCGGTTCTGGCGGTAATCCCGCAGCGGTCCGGTTTGCTCCAGCCCCGCCGAATTGTACTCGGATCTTCATGATGCAGCGGGATCGGTCCGGGGATCGGTAGTGACGAGCCCGAAAAACGTGGCGCCGGCATTGCCTGGAGGATATTGTCGATCTCCCGATAGACGCCTCGCGCTGCCATATGAGGATGGCGCGCCGCTTCGTCCGGATCAAGCACGGGGGCAAAGCAGGCATCGCTGCCTTCCAGCAGTGTGCGCCATTCTTCCCGTGTCCGCATGGCGAATATCTCGCTAAAACGCTGCTTGAGCTCGGGCCAGGCATCACGATCATAGCCGTCGTCAAAACTGCTATCGCCGGCCAACCCCAGCTTTTTGCAAAGCAGCGCATAGAACTTGGGCTCGAGTGATCCGACTGAGATGAAATTCCCGTCGGCGCACCGATAGGTCGAGTACCAGTGAGGGCCGTCAAGGATGCTGCAGCCGCGTATGCTGGCAACCTGGCCGGCGGCCTTCAGGCTCAGGAGCAAGTTCATCATGTGAGCGCTCCCATCGACGATCGCGGCGTCAACCACTTGCCCATTCCCGGTATCCCGCGCGTGCATTGCCGCTGCGAGGACGCCGATGGCCAAATAGAGCGCTCCACCCCCAATATCGCCTACCAGGCTTGGCGGCGCCATTGGCGGTTCACCGGGATGCCCAGCATACCAAAGGGCTCCTGACAGCGCGATATAGTTGATGTCATGGCCGGCCGCTTGGGCGAGAGGTCCCTGCTGCCCCCAACCCGTCATGCGACCGAATACAAGGCGGGGGTTACGCGCTAGGCAAACCTCGGGACCAAGGCCGAGCCTCTCCATCACCCCAGGCCGCATGCCTTCGATCAGTACATCGCCCCTTTGGACGAGATCCAGGACATGCGCGACGCCTTCGGGGGACTTCAGATCCAAGGCAATTACACGTTTCCCGCGGTTCACAATGGCGCCGCTGCCAAGATCGATATTTTCGGAGTTAGGGCTTACGCGTTCAATGACGACGACATCGGCGCCAAGGTCGGCCAACAGCATTCCGCAAAACGGCGCCGGGCCGATGCCCGCAATTTCGAGTATTTTGAGGCCTGCAAGCGGACCAGTTTTCGTCATTCAGGCATACCTGCGTCTGAGACCTTGGCGCTTTGATCCAGGCCGTTTCGCCGCTCCAGATTTCGAGACGGGTTGCAGTCGTGCTGGGCGGCAGTGTCGAAAGTAAGATTGGCAAAATGACCTTGATTCGCCTAATTCATTCTCTGGAGCAATTATTCCTGTGGGGCATGTCCATGCTCGATTCTCGCCTCAAGCATGCCGTCGCGGTTGGTCAGCTTCGTTCCTTCTCCAGGGCAGCGGATGCGGTTGGTGTCACGCAGTCGGCGGTGACCAAGAGTGTCGCTGAACTCGAACGGCATCTTGGCTATTCCCTTTTCCATCGGACCTCACGGGGCGCGATGCCGACAGAGGAGGGACGCGAATTTATTGATCGCGCAGCGCGCTTGCTTGCCGACGCAGCTGAACTACTCGGAGATACAGCCCGCCGCGCCGACGCCTATGCGGGCCCGCTTCGAATCGGACTGTTCCCAGGGTCAATCGACTGGTTGCTCACCCAACCTCTGGTTTCTTTGCTGCGGCGCCATCCGGCAGTGCGCGTCGAAGTCGTTTCGGGCAACAGCGAAAGGGGCGTGCGACTCCTGTCGCGCGGCGATATCGATGTCGCCTTTGGACTTGAAGCGGCCTTTGCACGCTGGCCGGAATTCAAGTGCGAGCGGGTCGCCTCGATCGAAATACTGCCTTTTGTGCGGAACAATCATCCCATTCTGGGGATAAACCCGACCAGCAAGGAGCCGCTGGTCCAGTTCGAATTCGTAGTGCCCTCATCTTCCGAACCCTACACATCGATCATTCAGCAGATGTACGAAAAAAGCGGTAAGCGTCCCGCTGACTGGATCCACATGACAGACTATTTTCAATTGGTTCGACGGATCGTTGCCACATCCGATGCTATCGGGATGGTTGCAAAACAGTTCACCGAGAACTCATGGTTTCGCGCCAATTTCGTGGCCTTGGAGGGAATCGGTTTATTCGATCCATTGACGCTTTGTTATGCTGTGCGTAGCCGCTGGCAGGTAAAACCGGCTGGCCGTGCGCTCGTCAGCCTTGTTCGTCAGGCATGGCGCACCGCATCATCGGATTAACGGCAAGGGGGCGGGGTGCGATCGGAAATCCGCTGCATCCGTCGCGATCAGCTAGAGCATTTCGCGCAGAAGTGGGAACCGGCTTTCCGGCAGGAAATGCTCTAGCAAATTGATCTTGGGCATTTTCCGAGTTGGCGGGTGATTCCACTCGCCTCGAAAATGGCCTAGAAGCTAATCGCCACTTCTCCGCCGATGACGCGCCCCCTGTTTAGCGGTGAAAGGCTTGCACCCGTGCCCCCGAAGGCCGCCGGCAAAGGTGTATCGCCGCCAATCGTCACCTCATTCAGGAGGTTTCGGCCATAGATGGAGAAGCGCCAGTGCTTGTTGTCGGTCGCCAATGTGAGGCTCGCATCGAGCATATCGGCGCCCTGAAGGAAGCCGACGTTGTTGTCGGTGAATGCCGCCTTGTCGCGATGCGTGAAGCTGACACGCGCCGTTGCTGTCCCCAATTCGCCAAGCTGCTGATCATAAGTCAGCCCCACGCCATAGGTCCATGGCGACAGCCTTGGCAATTTGAGCGCACGATCCACATCGTTGATGACGCCATCACCGCTGAGGTCGAACTGGACGTTGCGATACTGGCCATTCACGTAGCCGAGCTGACCCGAAATCACGAGGTTGGACAAAAGAAAAAACTGCCCCTCGGCCTCGACGCCTTTGATTGTGGCGTCGGCGGTGTTCCGTATGACCTGGCTGACGCCAAGCGGTCCGGGCAGGTTGATCTCGCGCTGCAGGTCCTTCATGCGATTGTAGAAGGCCGCCAGGTTGATCCGGTGGCGCCCGAATTGCTTCTTGGCGCCGAGTTCGAAACTGTCCTGGGTCTCTTGATTGAATGGCCCCGGCGGCACAGCGGGATCGGTGTTGCGCAAATTATATCCGCCGCTGCGGAACCCGCGCGTGTAAAGGCCATAAATCTGCGTGTCGTCATCCGGCTTCCACTGAAGGCCGATTTTCGGCGTAAACCCTCGCCATTTTGCCGCGTCGGCGAAATTGGTTGCACAGATCAGCGTGTCTAGATTGCAACCATTTGCGCGTAAGGCCGAGACCCGAACGGCTTTGCGTTCCCAACTATACCGCGCGCCGAGATTCAAGGTCAGCGTATCGGTGAAATGCCAGTCGGTCGAAGCAAAAATGCCCCATGTTGTCTGGTCTTGCGTACCCCCACCGGAAACGATCCGAGCACCGCCCAAAAGATTCCGCAGCTCGGCGTAACGAAGATCCTGGGAAAAATAGTATAGACCGGTTGTCAATTCGACGTCACCGAACCTTCCGGCATAACGAAGTTCGTCGCTGAGTTGATCCTGGTCGATTTCGAAAAAGGCATGAAAGAAGGACTGTGGTGTTCCATCGATATCAGCGCCCGCGGAGGATCGGAATTTCCGATAGCCAGCGATGTTGGTGAAGACGCCTTCGCCCAGACCGACATCGATGTTGGTTTCCACGATCGCCTGGTCCCATTTGGCATCATAGAAACCTGGGAAATTGATCGAAAACCTGAAGCTGTCGCGGGAAACAGCGCGTGACTCTGGACAGGGGCTCCATCGCTTTCGACATCGCCATGCTCATAGCGGAGATCCATTCGGAAGCGGTCGCCACCCTTGAGCGAAAGTGCCGGGCGAATGATAAGGTCATGTGATTTACCGAAGCTGCGATTGTCGAAGCGGTTGCGAAACCAGCCATTGTCGTCGCTGTAGTAGACGGCCAATTTGGCAGCCAAAACGTCATCGACGATAGGTCCGGTAACCGTGCCGCTTACGGTCTTTTTCAGTCCCGTTTCAATGGATAGCTTGGCTTTGGCTCCAAAATCGAAGCTGGGCCGCGTGGTCCGCACAACCACGGCACCGCCGGTAACGTTGCGACCGAAAAGCAAGCCTTGCGGTCCACGCAGAACTTCGATCCCCTCAAGGTCGAAGTTGTCCAGCACGACACCAGCGTTGATGCCGAGGTAAATACCGTCAGTGAAAACGCCTACGGTGGGGTCGATCGATGGGATCGTGCTGTTGATGCCGAGGCCCCGGATAGTGAAATTGGCATAGCCCGGTGCCGTACCCACATCCTCGAGCTGGACGTTGGGAACGTCGTAGCTCAGACTTTGAAGATTCTGGACGAACTTGGCATCCAGCTGCGCTTCACCAAAAGCCGTGACCGCCATCGGTACTTTCTGCACGCTTTCGCCATAGCCCTTTTTGGTGGCGGTAACGACAATGTCCTCAGCCAGCGCTTCCGTGGCGCTCCCGGTTTGGTCGTTCGCCTGGGGCGTTGCTTCCTGGGCAAATGCTGTTCCCGAGCACAACAACGCGGCAGAAGCCAATAGACATCCTCTCATGGCTGATCCTCTCTTCCCAGGAGATATTGTGTAGTTCATGCCGTTTGGCGGCATTTGAGGGCCGTCGTCCAATTCAATTCGCTGCAGAACTATTCCTGCTGCTCATCGATATCTGGCGGCAGCACGACGCCATCGGCAGCCCGACGGCCGCTCAAAAATATCATGGTAATTCATCGGGTTGATTACGCTCTCAGCGCCCGTTCTACCGCCTCAAGGCTGTCATTCAGCCCGAGCGGGTGCTCGGCATCCGTGAAGTCGACAATTCTACCCCAGTGCCGGGCGACATCATCGAGCGTGAACGCCCTGTCCGCTCCGAAGGCGTGCCCAAGCGCGCGCTCCCACCTAAGCTTGGCGATATAGCCGGCTCCAACTTCAAAAAGCCCTTTGGTTTCGCTGCAATTCTCGTGCGCAAGCCAACCGACCAATGGACTGATCGCTTCCGCTCTGAGATTGGCGAGAAACTCTTGTGGAAAGGCAGTCGCGGTCATACGCGATGCGGCGATTGGGGCGATCGTATTAACCTGGATGTTTCTGGACCGCCCCTCCTCCGCCAGCGCGTTCGCAAGCCCCAATATTCCGAGCTTGGCTGCGGCATAGTTGGCCTGACCGAAGTTGCCGTAGATTGCGGCTGCAGACGTGGTCATGACGATGCGGCCATAGCCCTTGTCGCGCAGTATCGGCCATGCTGCCTGCGTCACTGCCCGCGTCCCATTCAGATGGACCCGCTGAAGCAGTGTCCAGTCTTCGTCGGTCATTTTGTGGAAGCTCACATCGCGCAGGATGCCGGCATTGTTGATGACGACGTCAACGGTTCCGAAGTTGTCAACCGCGGCTTGGATGATCAGCGCGCCCTCCTCGACCGACGCATAATTTGCCACCGCCTGACCGCCCGTGGCTCGAATTTCGTCGACCACATTGTCAGCGGCTGTGGAGCAGCTGCCGCTCCCTTTCTCGTCGCCACCCAGATCATTCACCACCACCTTGGCTCCGCGCCCGCCAAACATCAGCGCGTACTGGCGCCCAAGTCCGCCTCCGGCTCCGGTCACAACCACTACCCTGCCATCGAAACGAAGCTCTTCGTCCATCGCTTGTCTGCCTCTTTTACCTGAGCGACGCATCTGCGCATTTGATCCTGTGCGAGTCAGGCACGCGGCTCCATTTCCGTCGACGCTGTCGTTTTCGTCTGAGCCTTACCGAAAGGCTTGAATGCCGGTCAGGGCGCGCGAAACAACAAGCTTTTGAATCTCCGTCGTGCCATCGGGGATGGGGCAAATGATCGCCTCACGCACCAGCCGCTCAACGATGAATTCGCGGGTGACGCCGTTGCCGCCATGGATCTGAAGCGCATCGCGCGTCGCTTCGATCGCCATTTCGGTGGCGTACCACTTGGCCATCGAGCATTCCGTCTCTGCGCGCGTGCCCGCCTGGACGAGGGATATTGCCCGGTGCGTCAACAGACGGGCTGCGTCGATCTTGGTCGCCATGATGGCGATCTTGTCGGCGATCAGCTGATGGCCGGCGATCTTCTTGCCATGCTGCGCGCGATCGCGAGCGTACGCGATCGCCTCATCCATTGCTCGCCGTGCGATGCCGATACTCCACATCGCCATATGGCAGCGGGCAATCTCGAACACTTGCAACGTATTGCGCAATCCATCGCCGACCCGGCCGATCGTGTTTGCCACCGGTACGCGGCAATCGGACAGGAATATCTGTGCAGTCGATTGGCCGTTGAGCGCCATCTTCTGGATATCGCGCACCTCATACTCACTCTCGTCACGATCGACCAGGATGTGAGTGACTTCATTTTCGCCAGTCTTGCACGTACAGATGAAGATGTCCGAGTAGGCTCCGTTGGTGATCCAGGTCTTTTCGCCATTGATGACCCAGAAATCGCCGTCTCGTACGGCGCGTGTCTTGATGGCGGCGACGTCCGAGCCGACATCGGGCTCCGAGATGCCGAGCGAAACGAACTTCTCGGCCGCGACGAGGTCGGCAAGATAGCGTTGCTTGATCGTCTCCGGGGCGAAGCGGCGGATGAGTTCTGCGCCAACCGCGTTGATGAAGCCGGGTATGGCCACATCGAGCGAGGAATAGGCGATCTCCTCGAAAATGAGCAGATGAGTGAGCCATCCCATATCAAGCCCGCCCCATTGCTCCTGATGCGGTGCGGTAATATGGCCATAGCCGGTCAGTGCTTGAGTCCATTCCTTCATGAGCGGTTTGGGGATGAATCGCTCCCCATGCCGGCGGATTTCCGGCTCAAGCTTGTTGTCGAGAAAGCGGCGGACGGTTTCCACCGCCATGCGTTGTTCATCGGACAGCTCAAAGTTCATATCGTGACCCCGTGTTTCCCTAGGCGCGCTCTGACAACTACCGGCCCAGGATCGTGACGGCGACCACCGCCTCTTCCACCCCGATGACACCTCCGCCGTTCTGCGCGATCGCGAACCGGGCATTCGGAACCTGTCGATCTTCCGCCTCGCCGCGCAATTGCAGCGCAAGCTCGTAGATTTGGCCGAGCCCGGTGGCGCCGATCGGATGTCCCTTGCATTCAAGCCCGCCCGACGTGTTTACCGGAATACGCCCACCCAGCGCCGTCTCACCGCGCTCTGCCGCGAGTCCGCCCTCGCCAGGCGGCGTCAGGCCGAGCGCCTCGATTTCAATGATCTCGCCAACCGCCGTGGCGTCATGCACCTCCGCGACGCCAATATCTTCTGGCCCCACGCCGGCCATCGCATAGGCCCGGTTCGCCGCAAGGCGGCTGACATGGTGGTCATAATCAAAGGGATCGCGCGCGGCGCCGGTTTGCAGCACAGACGCCAGGATTCTTAGCGCCCTGTCCGGGGCTGCCGACAGTTTGCGCCGACCGGCTTCGCTGCAGATGATCGCAGCGGCGGCGCCGTCGCTGATCGGGGAGCACATCGGCAGTGTGAACGGGTAAACGATCGGAGGCGCAGCGAGTACACTTTCGACGGTATATGGGAGGCGATACTGGGCAAGCAGATTGCGCGTCGAATGCATGTGATTTTTCGCCGAGACGGCCGCGATTTGCGCTTGCGTCGAGCCGTAGGTCTTCATGTGCGCGCGTGCCATCGCGGCGTATACATCCATGAAAACGCTGTAAGGCTGACTCGATGTCGTTCCTTCCGGAACATCGACGCCATTGCCCATGGCCAGCAGCTGCGCGCGGCCCGACTCGGTTTCATGCACGTCCCAAGCGCCATCGAATGCACTGAACATGAGCGCCTTGTCGGGCGAGTACATCTTCTCCGCGCCGAGCGCGAGTACGACATCCGCTGCCCCCGATCGAACATAGGCGGCGGCCATGTGCAAGGCCGTGGAAGCCGTCGCACATGCGTTTTCGACATTCACCACGGGAACGCTTGAGATGCCCATCGCTCGCGCCACGATTTCGCCGCGGATCATGTCCTGGCCCTCCATATGCCCCTGGACGCAATTGCCGAAGAAGATGGCTTCGACATCGCCGGCGGTGCATCCTGCGTCGGAAAAGGCCTGCGACGAAGCTTCGGCGCAGAGCATTTTCAGGCTCTTGTCGAACTGTTTTCCGAACGGGGTCATCCCAACCCCCATGACGAATATGTCGGTCATTCGTTGATCCATTCTTCCAATGTGTTCCGCATCCGATCAGGTCTCACCGGTCGGAAAAATCGGGCTTCCGCTTCTCCCGGAATGCCGCCAGTCCTTCGACAATGTCGTTGGACAAGGCGTAAGCAGCCATGGTTTCGAGTTCCTGACGCAGCCCGACTTCGAGCGAGCTATCCTGCGCAGCGCGGACTAGCTGCTTCATGTAGGCGAGCCCTGGCCGGCTCTTTTCTGCAAGAGATTCTACCAGCGCTTGCGCTGCCGCAATGAGATCCTCGGGAGCAACCAGTTGGGTCACGAGTCCGGCTTCCTTCATCTCGGCAGCCGAGATGGTCCCGCCGGTCATCATCAGATGTTTCGCACGCGCTTCGCCGATCTTCCTAGGGAGTCGAACCGACCCTCCACCGCCGGGCAACAGGCCGTAATTTGCATGGGCGTCGCCAAATCTGGCCGGGTGCGCGGCAATGACGAGATCACAGCACAACACCAGTTCCAAGCCGCCGGCGAGCGTAAGGCCGTTGACCGCCGCAATTATCGGAAGGCGCGACGTCTCGATCCTGTTAAAAGCCTGACCGAGCGGCGGCAGAAACAGATTTAAGCGTTCGGCGAGAGTTTGTCCGCCTGTTCCATCGCCAATTGCGAGCAGATCCGCGCCAGCGCAAAACGCCCGTCCGGCGCCGGTAAGAATGCAAGCGCGCACCGTCGCATCTGCTTCCGCTGCCTCGATCGCTGCGGCGAGTTCCTCGGCCAAAGCCAACGACAGACTGTTCAACGCTGCCGGCCGGTTGAGGGTCACCCAAAGCGCTGGGCCGCGTTGCTCAACCAGGATGTATTCATAGTCCATTGCAGTCTCCCGCGCGCCGGCAGGCGGTCACCGGAATAGAGGATGTGGCTAGGATGGCTGCGTCGGTCATGCCCCCGAAATGCGCCGGTCCTGGCCCGCCCAATAGGGCTCTCGAAGCTTTGAACGAAGCACCTTTCCGACATTGCTCAACGGCAGTGGCTCGGCGGTAAAAACGACCTTGCTTGGCTTTTTTTGCGGAGCCCAGACGCTGGCGCACCAAATCTATTATCTCGGTCTCCGTGATTTGTGCTCCGGGCTTGACACGCACCATTGCAAGCGGCGTTTCACCCCATTTTTCATGGGGCACGCCAAAGACCGCGACCTCGAGTACACCGGGATGGTCGGCAATTACGTTTTCGATTTCGGTGGGATAGATATTGAAGCCGCCTGACACGATCATGTCGTTGTTGCGATCGAGCAGATACAAAAATCCGTTTGTGTCGATCATGCCGACATCGCCGGTTTTGACCCAGCCATCTTCCATGCGCCGGGCGGTTTCCTCCGGATCGTTCCAGAATTCCTCCATCTGGCCATTTTCGAACCGTGCGACGATCTCGCCGGGCTCGTTTGGTCCCAGCACCTTTCCGTCCTCGTTACGGATTTCGATATCGGCGCCACTCATGGGACGTCCGACCGCCCGAATTGGGGCAGAACCTTCAAATTCGCCGAACCACTCGTTGGGCCCCATAGACGCGATGGGCAGGATTTCGGTCTGTCCATAGCCCGAATGAAGAACATGATTCCCGAATATCTGGCACGACTTGCGAAGCGTCGGCTCGGAGATCGGCGCTGAAGCACTCAGCAGAAACTTCAAATTCGGAAAGTGGCGGCTATATGCCCCGTCGTGATGCACTATGGCATTGAGCATGGTGGGGGCTACAAAGGCATGGCTGATCCGTTCCTGCTCGAGAGTGTCAAGAAAGGACGCTGGATCGAAGCCGTCCATCATCACGTTGCGGGCGCCGCAATACCAGGCCGGCACGAACAGGAAGCCCGATGCATGGGACAACGGGCCGACATGCAGAATGGCATCCCCTGGGGCCACTTGGGGGCCGATGCTGAAAAATGCGGCGGAGATCGTCATCCATGAACGGTGCCGATAGGCAACGCCCTTGGGTTTGCCCGTCGTGCCGCCGGTGTGGCGGATGACACAATAGTCCTCCGGCGCGACGACGGGATCAGGATCCCGGTCCGAGGCTGTCGCCAACCAATTCTCATAGTTGTGATCGCGGATAATGATCCGCTCAAGCGTCGGAGCTTGGGCATCCAGCCCCGCCAACTCCGAAGCCAATGCCTCATCGACCAGCGCCAACCGAGATCCGGTACTCGCGATCATATGGGCGTGCGCTTCACATCGGTTGCGCGCATAGAGAGGAACACGCGTATAGTTTCCAATGGCAGCCGCCAGTATGATGTCGGCGGCCTCGATGGAGTTCTTCTCCAGCGTAGCAATCCGGTCACCCGGTTGAAGGCCGCACTCCGCAAGAGCATTTGCGAGCTTCACGCCGCGCAACCAGGCTTCCGAGAAAGTCAACCGCCTGTGGCCGTGAACGAGAGCCTCTTGCTGGGCGAAATAACGTGCGGCGCGACGTATTTGCGTACGGACGTCCATCAGCCGCGCTCCTCTAAGGCGCTCGCCCACAATGGCGCAGTCGACACATAATAAACTGACATGCGATAGGCCTCTCCGGACTTCTTTTCGTAAGCATCTGTGTCTGCAGCATTGATCCAATCGTCCAATTCAATATTCTGCGATGCTATTCTTGCTGCTCATATTATCGTGCCGGATCATGTCGGCGGCTTTCTCGCCGATCATGATGCAGGTTGCATTGGTGTTGCCGTTGACGATTGATGGCATGATCGAGGCATCGGCCACGCGGATATTTGCGAGGCCGTGAACGCGCAGGCGGTTGTCGACCACCGCCATCTCGTCGGTGCCCATCTTGCATGTTCCCACCGGATGATAAGCATGATTGGCTTCTGCCCGGATATAGGCGTCGATCTCTTCATCAGTTTCAAGGTAGCGGTCAGGATAGAGAGGCCGTTTCATCATCGCCTTCATGCGATCCGAATGCAGGATCTCCTGCACGACACGGAAGGCATTGCGCAACGTCTTGAGGTCGTCGGGATGACTCAAGAGATTGAGGTCCATCTTGGGATCGGATTCGGGGTTTGAGTCATGTAAGGCAACCCAGCCGCGGCTCTTTGGGCGCCCAATATTGAGAATGATCGTATAGCCCCATTTCGTCATCAGCTTGTAGTCGCGCGCATGGTCGCGATAGGCGAGCGGCACGACATGGACCTGGCAGTCCGCCCGGTTCTGCCCCGGCGCGGATCGCAAGAAACCGCCTGCAGCCGTGGGCGGCGATGCCAGCCAGCTTTTCCTTTGCGTGAGATACTGGAATAGGTCTCGCACGGTCTTGAGCGCGCCAACGACATTGAGTGCGATCCCGAGCCGCTTCTTCGACTGGTAGACCAGCATCAGGTCAGGATGGTCGTGAAGATTCTGGCCGACACCGGGAATATCATGAATCACTTCGATTCCATGCTTCTCCAACTCATCACGCGGTCCGATACCGGAAAGCATCAACAGTTGGGGCGAATTATAGGCGCCGCCGCTGACAATGACTTCCTTTTCGCACGGGATCGTCTTCAACTGCCCGTCCTGGGAATACTCGACTGCCACCGCGCGGTTGCCCTCAAACCTGATACGATGGACGCGGGCATGTACTTCGACGCGGAGGTTGCCGCGCCTGCCCATCACCGGATCAAGGTAACACGCCTTCACGCTGGCGCGCTTCCCGTCCTTCACGGTAAACTGATAGATGCCGACACCTTCCTGGCTGGCACCATTGAAGTCCGGATTGGCTTGATGGTCCAGTCCAGTCGCCGCCTCGATGAAAGCATCATAGACATCGAATTCGCGCTTGCCGTTGGATACGTGAAGCGGTCCCGACGAGCCGTGAAACTCATCCTCACCGCGCTCATTATTCTCAGCCTTGCGGAAATAGGACAGGACATCGTTGTAACCCCAGCCGTCGTTGCCGAGTTCGGCCCAGTGGTCGAAATCCGACCGGTCGCCGCGGATATAGACCATCCCGTTCATACCGCTCGATCCACCCAGCATCTTCCCGCGCGGATTGTAGAGGCGGCGGTCGTTGAGCGCCTTTGAAGGGTCGGTGTTGAACCGCCAGTTGAGCGTATTGATCCGATAGTCTTGGATCAGCGCCGCAAAAGCGCCGGGCGTGGACACAAGCGGCGAGGTGCCTGGGCCGCCTGCCTCGAGCAGGCAAACGGTGACATCGGGGTCCTCGGACAACCGGCTGGCGATAACGCCGCCCGACGACCCACCTCCAATAATTACATAGTCAGCCATTTGCTTCCCTTGTCATTCGACCCATGCTGGCGACCCGGCGTCATGCAACATGCCAGCATCAACCGCCGCAGCCACGTCAGAGGATCTTTTCGAAGATGTTGAGTAGTCCTTCGGTCTTGCTCGAATAGGGTGGCAGAAGTTGACCAAGCAGGCTGAGTTTCGGCTGAGAGAACACCGGCTTGTAATGAGTGAAGCGCTCGAAACTGGCGACGCCGGTATAGGCACCGATGCCGCTCTGTCCGATGCCACCGAAAGGCAGCCGGCGCTGGAAGACGTGCATGACCGTGCCGTTGAGAGTCACGCCGCCAGCGTGCGTTTCGGAAATGATCTTGCGCCGTTCCTCACTTTCGTCGCCAAAATAATAGAGCGCCAGCGGGCGCTCATGCCGGTTTACGTAGCGAATGAGCTCGTCTTCGGAGCGATATGGCATGATCGGCAGGATCGGTCCGAAAATCTCCTCCTGCATCATCGCCATGTCATCGGTAACGTCGAGAACCGCCAACGGCACGATCCGATGCCGTTCAGGAAGCGTTCCATCGCCGTTGTCCGAGAGGTTGAGCACCGTCGCGCCCTTGGCTTCGGCATCATCGAGCAAACCTTGGAGCCGCGCGAACTGTCGGTCATTGATGATACTGGTGAAATCGGGGTTGCTTGCCGCGTTGGGGTAGCATTTGGCAACCTGAGCGCGGAGTGCGGCGACGAAGCTTTCCATCTGATCGACATGGACGAAGGCATAGTCAGCGGCGATGCAGGTCTGGCCGGCGTTGAGCAGCTTGCCGAACACTAAGCTTTCACAGACTTGTGCAAGCGATGCACCCTTGCCCACGATGGCAGGGCATTTGCCGCCAAGTTCCAGAGTAACAGGTGTAAGGTTGGCAGCCGCCGCTTCATAGACTTTGCGGCCAACCGCGGGTGAACCGGTGAAGAGAATATGGTCGAAAGGTAGGGCCGTCATCGCCTGTGCCATGTCGGGCCCGCCCTGGACAATCGCGAATTCCTCTTCGGCGAAATACCGGCGCACAAGCCGCTCGCTGGCTTCGGCGGCGTTGGCGGAAACTTCGCTCGGCTTTGCGATCACGCGGTTGCCGGCCGCCAATGCACCGGCCGCGCCAACGAATATGGTGCCGAGCGGATAGTTCCACGTGCCGAGAACGCCCACCACACCTAGGGGCTGGGGGACCAGGCGCGATGAACCGGGAAGGCCGAAGATGTCAGTCTTCACCCGCCGCGGCCTCAGCCACGTCTTCAGATTGCGGCGCGCAAATTTAATTTCCGATATGCCAAGCATCAGGTCGAGCAGGATAGTCTCGTAGCGGGATCGAATGCCGAAATCGGCGGCAACGGCATCGACCAATTCGTCTCTGTGCTGCTCAAATATCCGGCCAAGGCGCCCGAGCAGGTCCATGCGTTCTTCGTAGCTGCGCGAAACCTGCTCACGCGTCCCTTCGCGTTGGGTCGCGAAAATTCGTTCCAGCTCAGTTCTGTTCCGAGACGCATCCACGTTAAATCGTCCGGAGGCGCGCTGGCCGCTCGGCGCTGCTCGCCTGGGCGGTGCTTTCAGCTGCGCCGATCTCAGTGATCACAGCGCGCTCGATTCTGTACGCCGTGCCGATGAATGAGGGACCGTTGCCGGTGGAACGCATGATGGATGCTCCTCGGTCTGAAAGTCAGGTCGAAAAAATCGGGGGCAGCGGGCGGGAGAGGATGCCCGCCGCCCCCGTCGCAGCAGCGATCAGAACTTGACTGTCGCTTCGACGCCATAAGTGCGCGGCATGCCGCGGTTCAGATAATCGTAGCCGAACACGTTGAGGTTGAGGCCGTAGGTGTAGTAATATTTGTCGAACAGATTCTTCGCCCACAAGCTAACCGACATATTGTCGTGCGCATAGGTTAATCGCGCATTGGCGAGCCAGTAGCCCGGATTTGCGCATGTAATCGCCTTACCCGCGAGCGTTATGTTCGATCCCGCTGGGGGTGTATCGCACGGTGTCTGCCCATAATTCTTGAACGGATCAAAATAGTACTTGCCCATGTAGGACGCATCACCGCGCAAGGTCAGCTTGTTGGTGCCGTCATCGATCATATCCCAGTCGAATCCGGCCTGGAACGTAACCTCCGGCGCGTTCGGGAAGGGATTGCCGTTGACGTTCAATGTCGGGCTGGCCGGGTTTGCCGGATCGATCACATTGCCTTTGTACTTGCTGTTGAGATAGCCCAGCGAAGCATCGAAACGCAACGTATCGGCCACCTGCCAGGCGAGTTCGGCCTCGCCACCGAACAGGCGACCATTGGCGCTGCGCGTGAAGGTTGTAGCGCCGACCACCTGCGTTACTTGGTGATTCGAATACTCGTAGTAGAAGCCCGCGAGGTTAAGTTGGACGCGGCGATCGAACAGCCGGGTTTTGAGCCCCGCCTCATATGCATTCACCTTTTCAGGCTGGATATAATAGACTTGATTGACGCCCTGATAGGCAAGCCCGTTGAAGCTGCCGCTGCGGTAACCGCGACTGTACTGGAGATAGCCCATGATATCATCGGCGAACTCATAGCTGACATTGATACGGCCGGTTAGCCTGTTTGCCTTTTCGCGCTGCTCAAGCGGCGCGAGATTGGGGTTGTATGGATTGCTGTAGGGGATCAGGTTGACAACCGGCGTCGTACCGTCGAGCGCATAGAGGAAAGTGCTGCCGTTAAGGTAATTGACCTTATCCTGGGTGTAGCGTGCACCCACCGCCACGGTCAGCCGCTCGGTCGCTTTCCAGGTTACGTCGCCGTAGATCGCCTTCGAGGGGCGCGACACGTCAAAACGCTGTTCGCCGAGGATCGGGGTGAACGGAGGCGCGCCTGCCCCGGCGCAGCCCGCCGAAAAGCTACCCCCCATGCCGCCATTGCCCGTATTATTGATCGCGATGTCGGTCTGGAGTGCAATCAGCGAGCGTGCATCAAGGAAGCCGTTGGGATTGATCTCGATCGCGTCGCAGAATCCGGCATCGCCAGGCCCCAACGCCGGATTGGCGGCAAAGGCTGGGATATAGCGGATCGCGTCGGGCGTTCCGATTGCGGCGTTATTGTAGCTGCCCGGAAGACCGGCGCCAAGCAGCAGCGGCCTCAGCGCCCCGAAAAAGTCCGGGTAGTTGACCGTCTTGACCTTGTCCCTGCCATAATAAAGGCCGGCAATGATATCGAGGCGGTCGTTCGAATAGCTGAAACGCAGGTCCTGGTTGAAATTCTTGCTCGTCGACGTGTAGCCGATCGAGCAGAGATCGGCTGGGCCGCCATCGCAATCATCAGGATTGTTGATATAGTCGCCGGTGTCGTAGCCGGTAATCGAGGTGACGGAGAATTGGTCGCTGACATCCCATTTGATGTTGAGGGCTATCCCTTTCGACTTGCTGATGTTCTTACCTACCCGATCAACTGCGACCTCATTGTCACGCAGCAACCGCCCGCCTAGGAAAGGTTGCGGATCGTAACGCGAATAGCCGAGCGCATCCTGCCCGCCCGCGAGTTGACCACCTGCATAGGGCGCGGTGCCCCATGGATCGTCCTTCGCGGCATAGAGCTTCAAATTGATGTCGAGATCGGGATCGGGCCGGAAGCGGATCGAGATGCGACCGCCGATCGTATCGGTGGTCCCTAGGTCGCGCTCATTCCCAGGCAGTACATTGCGCTGCCAACCATCCCCTTTTGCAAAAGTACCGGCGACGCGGACGCCCAAGATGTCGGGAACCAGCGTCGCTTCAGCGGCGCCCTGCACCGTGAAAGTGTCGTAATTGGCATAGCCGGCGGTCAGATAGCCATTGGCCTCTCCCAGATCCGGCTTGCGCGTGAAGAAGCTGATCGCGCCACCCGTGGTGTTGCGACCGTAGAGTGTTCCTTGCGGTCCGCGCAGTACCTCGACCCGGTCGATGTCATAGAGTTGCAGGCCATGGCTCGCCCGGAAGCTCTGATAGACTTCATCGACATAGACGCCAACCGGCGACGCAGTGGAGGCGGAAAATTCGTTCGCCACTGAAATCCCGCGCAGCGAGAAATTCGGTTGGGTGCGACCATAGGGAGTGGTGACTTGCAGGCTGGGGATCGCGCCCATCAAGTCTGAGGTCTCCGTGATGCCGCGCGTGCGCAGCGTCTCGCCGCCTATGGCGGAAACGGCGGCTGGAACATCCTGCAAATTCTGTTCGCGCTTCTGCGCCGTGACGACGATTGTCTCAAGGCCACCTTCCTGCGCCTCGGGCTTTTCGCCCTGCGATGCAGCGTCCTGGGCATGTGCCGGCACTGCAAGCGCACACGCGATCGATAGCGCGGTGGCACAAAGCAAATTTGTCCTAAAGGCTGTGACCATGACTGTCCTCCCCACGGCATTTTTTGAGTTGGCGCCATTTGCCGCGCCTTGGGGCTCATCGTCCAATTCAATTTGTTGGCGAACTATTCCTCCCACTCATTGATTAAGGACTGATGAGCCTGCACCGCTGACGCTTCGTGGCGACGCAAATAACCCCATATATTTCATTGAATTAGTCACGCTGAGCGCGTCCATCGGGACGGATGCGCGCGTTCTGCTCGCCCCAATCGAGCCCTTCCAGACGATGTATCGGCGTAATTGGCGGTCCCGGCGGTTTCCCTTGTCGAGTTGCAAGGGGAATCAGCTATGATGAGATGTAGTGAGATACGGTTTCTTGGAGTTCATTCTACTATTCGCGGATGCATCTAAGTAGCTGATATTTCTAACAACTATGGCAGAAAACCGCGCCTCTAAATCGGCGGTTCTGACTTTTGAGGCTCATCGCGAAGCCGCCCGAAGGGGGCGTTGCCAATACGGCTGTCTCTGGTCGCTTGGTGGCAGGTGCTGGATGGGAGCGGAACAGCGCATGAATTGTGAGAACTCGATAGGATTCTTCTCGACATTCGACACTGCGGTTGCCGCGTCGATCACGTCGGCCCAGTCTTGGAGCATCCGCCTTCGCGGTGTGAGATAGAGCGCACTGTTGTAAGCGCCGCGCACCTCATCCTCGTCCTCGTGAGCGAGCGCCATCTCGATCCAATCCGGCTTGTAGCGTTCGGCTTCGTTCGCCCAGGTCGAGCCGAGCCCCCTAAACCCATGTACCGTCTGCCGATGGAGATACCCCATCCGATAACAGGCATAGATCATGGTGTTCTCGGAAATAGACTTTCCAGGCTTGGCTCCGGGAAAGAGGAACGCATCGTTCGTCGCCTGCAAGCGGCGCTGAACGATCATTGCGGCCTGGCGGGACAGCGGAACAAGATGCTCACGTTCCATCTTCATGCGCTCCGGCGACAGACGCCATAGCGGGTTCGGTCCATAGAGATCCTCGAACTCGTCCCTGGCCGCGAAGCGGGTTTCGCTGGTTCGGACCCATGTGAGCAAGGTGAACAGCAGCGCGTCACGGGTGATCTCGCGGCGGCGCGGCGTGTCCTCGCCGTCATAGGCGAAGATCGCTCGCACCAGCTTCGGAAACTCCGCGAGCGGCACGCGCGCCATGTGCCTGACGGGCGGCTTGGGCTTGAGCGCATCGTTGAGGCCGAGCGTCGGATCGATGGTCGCCCAGCCGCTCGCGATCGCGAAGCGATAGATCTGGCTGACGTTCTGCTTGAGGCGACGGGCGATATCGAGGGCGCCGCGCGCTTCGACCGCGCGGATCATCTCGAGAATCTCGGGCGGGTCGATTTCCGTGATCGGACGCTTCCCGATGACCGGAAAGACGTCGCGCTCCATCCGGTTGATGACGCGCAGGGCATGGGCCGAGTCCAGCCCTTCAATACGATTGGCGTGCCAGGCCCGCGCAATCTCTTCGAACAGCTTGAGCGCGGCCCTCTGCTTCTTCGCCCGCTTCCTGGCCTCGGCGGGGTCCTCACCCTGATCGAGCAGCCGCTTGGCTTCGGTCCGCTTCTCGCGGGCGATCGCCAGCGTGACGGTCGGATATTTGCCGAAGCTCAGCAGTTTTTCCTTGCCGTCGAAGCGGTATTTCAGGCGCCAGAGCTTCGATCCGTTCGGCTGGACGAGCAGGTGCAGGCCTTCTCCATCGGACAGCTTGTAGGGGCGCTGCCGCTTGGTGGCGTATTTGACCTCAAGTTCTTTCAAAGCCATCTGGGGGTATCGCCTGTTTTGGGGACAGCCGAAAAATACCCCCAAAATACCCCCAATCCAAATCGCCGTGGGTGGCCGCAGCCGGTCGCACCGGGACGCCGGCGTACGCAACGGGACGCGAAAAATATTTGATTTTCCTCGAAAAATGTCTGCCAGTGGCCTCAGTGGGTCACTGGTGGACAATCCGGGTTGGTAGCGGAGGAGGGACTTGAACCCCCGACACGCGGATTATGATTCCGCTGCTCTAACCAGCTGAGCTACTCCGCCATACCAGGCTCGCCACGCGCTCGGCGTGGCAGGCGGCGTCCTTTAGGTCGGGGTCGGCGCCTGGTCAACCTTGGAAATCGCCTGACCTTGCATCGAACCCGGTCAGCGCCCCTGCCCCGCTCAGCCGCGGAAAGGATAGTCGCGGATGAAGCGCCACAGGCCATCCTCGTAGGCGTAGAGACCCAGGCCGTGGAAACGGAACTGGCGGTGGTCGAGCGTAGGCCCCAGACTGGCCTGAAGGGCGCGTGCGGCCTCTCCTGTCACCTTGTTCTGGATGGTGATGTGGAGGCGCAGGCCTTGCCAATCCTGGCGCGTCAGCAGGCCGTGCATCCGCTCGGCGATCGCGCCATGAATTTCGACCATCCCCGGACTGTCGAGCGCGATGGCGGTGCCGCCGCCCAGCTTCATCAGGCCGGTGACGCGCACGTCGGGCGGCGGCCCGGCTGCCAGGCTTCCCAGCACTTCGCGCAGCTCCTGCTCGCAACTCGGCGGAAGCGCGTGAAACAGCGTGACGTGCGCGCGCAGCTTATTGCGCTCGGGCGGGAAATGCGCGCGCCGCAGGCCATCGGCCCAGGCCAGCACGTCGGGCGGCATTTCGGCCGTCACAAGCAGTGGAGTGCCTTGTGCCGTGCCGGGCGGCGGGCTCACACCTTGCCGGCCTGAAGCGCCTCCAGAACCTTTTCCGGGCTCGATTCGCCATAGGGATCCTCGTCGGTGCCGACATCGTTGATGCCGGGTTCCTCGAACCACGCGACGATCTCGTTGTCGTCCACCACCATCGCGTAACGCCATGAGCGCTGGCCGAAGCCGAGGTGATCTTTGTTGATCAGCATGCCCATGCGGCGCGTGAAGTCGCCGGAACCGTCGGGCAGGAGCTTGACCTTCTCCAGACCCAGATTGCGGCCCCACTGGTACATGACGAAGGCATCATTCACGGCGATGCAGTAGACATCGTCGATGCCGGCCTTGCGGAAATCATCGTAGAACCGCTCGAAAGCGGGGCACTGCTCGTTGCTGCAGGTCGGCGTGAAGGCGCCCGGCAGCGAAAAGATCACGATTTTCTTGCCGGCGAATTCTTCGCGCACCTTGAAGTCCTGCCAGCGAAAGGGATTGGGGCCCTCCACGCTTTCGTCGCGGACGCGGGTTTTAAGCGTGACATCGGGAATCGTGCGGTTGAGCATGGCGGACCTCCTGCAAGTGCTGGGACGATTGCGTCCTTCAAGTGCCGATCGGCCGCAAAGTTCCGCAAAAAACGCGAACGCGAAAGACGCTCGGGAGCGCCCGTCGCGCCGTCCCGGGCCCCGCCCAGGAAGGCGTTAAAGCTCCCCGCGCTTGCGGCGGATCGCGAACCACTTTTCGACGTTGCGGTTGTGCGCCTCGAGCGTGTCGGCGAAAGCATGCCCGCCGGTTCCGTCGGCCACCATGTAGAGCGCATTGGTCTTCGCCGGATTGAGCACCGCGGCGATCGACTGCTTGCCGGGATTGGTGATCGGGTGCTTGGGCAGGCCGACCATCGAATAGGTGTTGTAGTCGTTGACAGCCTGAATCTCGGACTGGCGGATACGGCGCCCCAGCGGCTTGCCCTTGGTGATCGGATAGATGATCGTCGGATCCGCCTGCAGCATCATGCCCTTCTTCAGCCGGTTCGAATAGAGACCGGCGACCATGCGGCGTTCGGAGGGCTTGGCGGTTTCCTTCTCAACGATCGAGGCCAGCGTGAGCGCTTCGGCCTTGGTCGAGACCGCGAGGTCCTTGCTCCGCTTCGCCCAGAGTTCGTCGAGCGTGCGGTTCATCGCCGCCTGCATCCGGCGCAAGACATCGGCGCGCGGCTCATCACGCTCGAAATCGTAAGTGCCCGGCAGGACGCTGCCTTCGTCAGGCACGGCAACCTCGCCCACCAATTGCGGCTGCGCCATCAGCCGCTCCTGGACCATGATCGAGGGCATGCCTTCCGGTACGGTCACGAAGCGGCGGATAACGTCGTCGCTCTGGATGATGGACAGGACTTGCCGCGCGCTGGCGTGCGCCGGAATGCGGAATTCGCCCGCCTTGATCGGCGAGCCGCCGCCGAACAACCGCGACCGCAGCTGAAAGCCGCGCGCCGAATCGATGATCCCTTCCTCAGCCAGTTTCTCCGAAACCGACGTGAGGCTGCCCCCGCTCGGCACGATGAAAGCCTGCTCCTTCTCGAGCGGTCCCGAACCGAACCAGCCGGATACGAACACGGCAGCCGCAATACCCAGCGCCAGTGCCAGAAGCACGGCCAGCAGGCAGCCGCGCCGCATCGCCATCAGTCAGGCTTTCGCATGACCAGGCTGGCGTTGGTGCCGCCGAAGCCGAAGCTGTTGTTCAGAACCGCGCGAACCTCACGCTTCTTCGCGGTGTGCGGCACGAGATCGACGCCCTGGCAGCTCTCGCTCGGATTATCGAGGTTGAGCGTGGGCGGCACGATCTGGTCGCGCAGGGCCAGAATGCAAAAGATCGATTCGACCGCGCCGGCGCCGCCAAGCAAGTGGCCGATCGCCGACTTGGTCGAGCTCATCGAGACGCCCGAGATGGCATCGCCGAACAGACGGCGGACCGCCCCGAGCTCGAGTTCGTCGCCGAGCGGCGTCGAAGTGCCGTGGGCGTTGATATAGTCGATGTCCTTGGGCTCCAGCCCCGCCTTGCGCAGAGCCATCGCCATCGAACGGTACGCGCCGGAACCTTCGGGATGCGGCGCGGTGACGTGATAGGCATCGCCCGAAAGGCCGTAGCCCAGCACTTCGGCGTAGATCTTGGCGCCGCGCGCCTTGGCTTTCTCGTACTCCTCGAGCACGACGACACCCGCGCCCTCGCCCATCACGAAGCCGTCGCGCGCGACGTCGTAGGGACGGCTGGCGCGCTGCGGTTCGTCGTTGAACGCGGTCGACAGCGCACGCGCCTGCGCGAAGCCGGCAATGCCGATCGGGCAGATCGTGCTTTCCGCGCCGCCCGCCAGCATCACGTCGGCATCGCCGTCGCGGATCATCCGCGCAGCATCGCCGATCGAGTGCGCCCCGGTCGAACAAGCAGTGACGACCGCGTGATTCGGGCCCATGAGCCCGTACTTGATCGAAACTTGCCCGGAGATGAGATTGATCAGCCGCCCGTGCACGAAGTGCGGGCTGACTCGCCCCGGCCCCTTGTTGGCCAGAACCAGGGATTCGCTCTCGATGCCGGGAAGCCCGCCGATACCCGAACCGATCGAGCAGCCGGCCATCAGCCGCTCCTCCTCGCTCATGTCGACGAGGCCCGAATCCTCGAGCGCCTGCCCTGCGGCATCGATACCGAAGACGATGAATGGATCGACCTGACGCTGGATCTTGTGATCGACCCGCTTGCTGGCATCGAAGCCATATTCGTGGTCGGCCGGCTTCACTTCGCAAGCGATGCGGCACTTTTGGTCGGAGGCATCGAACTTGGTGATCGGCCCCGCGCCCGACTTGGCGGCCAGAATGTTGGACCACACGGTCTCGACATCCGCACCCAGCGGAGTGACGAGGCCAAGGCCAGTGACGACGACGCGACGCATTGCTCTCTCCAGAAATACGACAGGCCCGCACCTCGTGGAAGAGGCCGAGCCCGCCGTTGTCTTTGACCTTGGTCCGGCCGGACGCTTCAGCAGCGTCGGACGGCCGGAGTAGCGGCCGAGCCGGGCCTGTTAGCCCTTGTTTTCCTCGATGTACTTGATCGCATCCGCAACGGTGCTGATCTTTTCGGCGGCATCATCGGGAATCTCGACGCCGAACTCTTCCTCGAAAGCCATGACGAGCTCGACGATGTCGAGGCTGTCCGCACCCAGATCATCGATGAAGCTTGCGTCCTCGGTGACCTTCTCGGATTCCACGCCAAGGTGTTCCACCACGATCTTCTTAACCCGATCGGCGGTATCGCTCATGTATTGGCCCCTTCTGAATGGGAGGTGATTTCGTGCCAAGCGCCCTAATGCGCAGGAAGTGCGCTGGCAAGTCTCGCGCGTAAAGTTGTCTGCAAGGCTTTTTCCAGACAGCGCCTAACCGGCTGCGGCAAGTGGTCCGCCCGCTCAGCTGCGATTATGCTCGCGAAGCTGACGTGCCCCTCTTTCGCGATCGTCGATCGCCTTGAGCCGGTCGCGCGCTTCGGACACGGACGCGACCGACAGCAGCCGTTCGTAGAGCGCGCGTGCCTGCGCATCGTCGCCCGCCGCTTCGGCGCAAAGCGCGACGTTGAACGCCGTGGCGATCTGCGTGGGGTTGGTCTGCGCCAGGTCCTGCCAGACCCGGCACGCCGCCGCCGGATCGGACTTGGTGAGACGCAGCGCCTGCTTGAACCGTTCGCCGTCGTCCTTCGAAAGCCCGTCGCGCTTTTCGAGCACGCGCACATCGTCGACGCGGTCATCGGGCGCGAGATCGTCACGCAGGGTCTTGGCGATGCGGCCCGCCAATTCGCGCGCGACCGACGAGCGCGAGGGCTCCTTGTCGTCGGGGCACACAGTGAGGGTCTTGCGTTCCGAAAGGTGCGAGCTCGAATAGAGCGGCTGCCCGTCGCGCGCGGTCAGACGCAGATCGGGCGAGAGCACATAATCAAGATTGCGGCAGTCAATCTTGCGATTTTCCTTGCGGACGCACTTGCCCTTCTCGTCCTCCTCGACGCAGACCTTCTTGCTGCGGGTGATTTTCGAGGTGCGCATGTCCAGCGAGGCGAAGCCGCGCAGCACGGCATCCGCGCCGGCGCCGTTCGGGATGACCTGGAACCAGGGACGCTGGTCGACGATGACGTCGTTCAGTTCGTCCTCGATCGCGAAAGCCAGCGCCGGGCCGTCGCGCCCGCCGAGGCTTTCCACTGCCAGTCGATTCACGAACGCCGCTTCGTCGGCACGAGCAGGATAAATGCCTGCCACTCGCAGAACTTCGGCCTGTGCAGGCATCGTTACCGTGACGGCCGCTACCAGACCGCAAACCCACGTCCTCATGGTCACCCCTCGCTATTCTCCCCTAGATCCAGAGATTTGCGATAAGCGCGGCGCGAGGTCAACGGTGAACGGGCGTTTGGCTTGGGGCGGTCCGGCAGTCTGTCAGATGATCGTCAGGCATGCCAATCCCGTCACGCTGAACTTGTTTCAGCATCCATGGTGCCTCCGGTCCGAACCTGAGCGGAACGCGAAATGGATGCTGAAACAAGTTCAGCACGACGGACGGGGGCGAGGAAGGAACCGAGGTCGTCTCGCGAACCCCGATCCCCGACCCCGCCTAACCGGCGTTGGGGGCGACGACGTTGCCCGAAGTATCCGAAGTGGCCGGCTTCACCGGCTCGACCACGCGCATGTGCAATTCGCGCAGCTGCTTCGTTTCGGCCGGGCTTGGCGCGCCCATCAAGAGATCCTCGGCGCGCTGGTTCATCGGGAACAGCGTAATCTCGCGCAGGTTCTGGACGCCGCACAGCAGCATCACCATGCGATCGACACCCGCGGCCATGCCGCCATGCGGCGGAGCGCCGTACTGGAACGCGCGGTACATGCCGCCGAACCGCTCCTCGACATCGGCCTTGGACAAGCCGACCTTTTCGAACGCCGCGACCATCAGGTCCGGGTGCTGGTTACGGATCGAGCCCGATGCCAGTTCGTAGCCGTTGCAAACCATGTCGTACTGGTAGGCCTTGATCGACAGCGGCTCTTGGGTCTCCAGCGCTTCCAGCCCGCCCTGCGGCATCGAGAACGGGTTGTGCGCAAAGTCGAGCTTCTTGTTGTCCTCGTCCCATTCGAAGAACGGGAAGTCGACGATCCAGCAGAAGCGGAACGCGTCCTTCTCGATCAGGTCGAGCTGTTCGCCCACCCGCGTGCGCGCCGCACCCGCGAGCTTGGCGGCCTGCTCTTCCTTGCCCGCCGCGAAGAAGGCGCCGTCGTCGGGGCCGAGGCCGAGCGCATCGAACAGCGCGGCCATCTTCTCGGGCCCGTGGTTCTTGGCGATCGGGCCGCCGAACTCACCGCCCTTGCGGGTCGCATAGCCGAGACCGGCGTGACCCTCGGACCGAGCCCATTCGTTCATCTCGTCGAAGAATTTGCGGCTCAGCCCCGCGGTGTTCGGCGCCGGAATCAAGCGCACGACACCGCCCGAGCCGACGATCTTGTCGAACAGGCCGAAGCCCGATCCCTTGAACTCATCGGTCACGTCGCGGATGATCAGCGGATTGCGCAAGTCCGGCTTGTCCGAACCGTAGTCGAGCATCGCCTTGGCATAGGGAATGCGCGGGAACTCGCCGGCGGGCGTCACCGTCTTGCCGTTGGCGAACTTTTCGAAGATCCCGGCCATGACCGGTTCCATCGTCTCCCAGATTTCCTCCTGAGTGACGAAGCTCATCTCGAGGTCGAGCTGGTAGAATTCGCCCGGCAGACGATCGGCGCGCGGATCCTCGTCGCGGAAGCACGGCGCGATCTGGAAGTAGCGGTCGAAGCCCGCCACCATCAGCAGCTGCTTGTACTGCTGCGGCGCCTGAGGCAGCGCAAAGAACTTACCGGGATGGATGCGGCTCGGCACGAGGAAGTCGCGCGCGCCTTCGGGGCTCGATGCCGTAAGGATCGGGGTCGAGAACTCGGTGAAGCCGATGTCCTCCATCTTGCGACGCGTCTCGCGGATGATCGCGGTGCGGGTCATGATGTTGGCGTGCAGCGTCTCGCGGCGCAGGTCGAGGAAGCGGTACTTGAGGCGGATGTCCTCGGGGTATTCCTGCTCACCCGCCACCGGCAGCGGCAGCTCCTCGGCGCGGCTGAGCACTTCGGCGGAGCGCGCGAAGACCTCGATCTCACCGGTCGGCAGGTTGGGGTTCACGGTCGCGGCGTTGCGCGCCTTCACTTCGCCCTCGATCGTGACGACGCTCTCGGTGCGCAGGCCTTCGAACAGCGCGAGCGCGGGGCTGTCGCTGTCCGCCACGATTTGGGTCATGCCGTAGTGATCGCGCAGATCGACGAACAGCACACCGCCATGATCGCGTTTGCGGTGGACCCAGCCCGAAAGCTTGACGGTCTGGCCGACCTCGGCCGCCGTGAGCGCGCCGCAGGTGTGGGTACGATAAGGGTGGGTCATGGTCTCGTGCAGCTTTTCGCGATGGATCGGATTGGGCAAGCCGAGGCCCCTAGTCGAGTGCCGTCGGGATTTCCAGTGCTGGCGAGCCCCAGGCGCCGCCCGGACCGCAACGGACACTGCGATCGAAAGGTTTGAGTAACTATTGCGCGTTACCCCACTTAAACCAAGCGGCTGCGATGGATGAACCATGCTTGCAGAAGCGACAATCGGAGACCTCGGCGAACGCGACTTTTTGCGGGAAATCGAGGAGCTGCTCCGCAACGACCGTACCGACGAAGCGCTCGACCGTATTTCGGAGCCAATGGCTCGGCATTGCCGACCGGGCGGAGTCTTGCCTGAAGCTCTGATCGACCTGAACGTCGCGGACATCGTGATCGGAGGCTGGGATGCGCTCGAGCCGCGGATGCGCCAGATCGATCGCGAAGGCTATCCCGTGACCGCGCTCGGAATCGAGATCACCGAACCGGCCCCGGGCTCCGAACCCGGATACCATCCTCTCATCGAGACCTGCTTCTATACCGACAGCGCCTATCCCTTCTCGGAGTGCGATCGCGAGGCGCTCCTCGAAGGCTATTCGTCTTACGGGACCGAATGGCAGGGATCTTGCGACGATTGCGACGCGACGATCACCGTGCGCGGACTTCACGAGCCCTATGCGGCAGTGGCAGCGCTGGGTGGGCGCATTCGCGATCCGGAACGCACCGCCAGCGAGGGCGAAATCCAGGCCTACATGCTTGGCGCGAGCTATCTGGCCGTGCTGGTGCATGCCGCTGTCCGCAAGGCGGTCGACGAAAAGGGCTTGCCGCGTCCGCTGGCGATCTTCGTCGCCGGAAACGGCAGCTATCCCGGATTCGATGCGCCGATTGCCACGCACTTCGACGTTGTGGGCGCGGAGCCGCCCCGTTCGACCTCCACAGATCCAGCAGCGTTCCGTCTCGACGATCGAAAGCAAAACGAGACAATAGAGGATGCCGCGCCGACAGACGGCGACGACACGCTAGATTTCGAACCGCAGCCCGACGAGGCGATGCTGGACCTCGGGAATGCGGACGACGCGCATCCCGACGAATTTTATGAACTGCCCGCGACGATGGGACATGTCAGCGGCAGTCAGTTGCGCAAACGCTTCGTCACCGACGAGTCGATCGCCCTCACGCAGGAGAGCGAGCCGGAGAGCCTGATCCAGCGCCTTCTGGGCAAGATCAAACCGCGAAGTTGAATCGGCTTCGCGTTAGGCGTAACGCGCCTGTCGCATGAAGATTCATCCGCTGATAACGACAAGCGACGAACTCGCCGCCCTTTGCGAACGCCTTGCCCGGTCCGACTTCGTCGCAGTCGATACCGAGTTTATGCGCGAGAACACCTATTGGCCCGAGCTGTGCCTGGTTCAGATCGCCAATACCGAGGAAGCTGCGGCGATCGATCCACTGGCAGACGGGCTGGACATGGCCCCTCTGCACGACTTGCTCACCGACAACGAGGACGTGCTCAAGGTTTTCCATGCCGGCGGGCAGGATGTGGAGATCATCTACAACCGCACCGGCCGCACGCCCCACCCGATCTTCGACACCCAGATCGCGATGATGGCGGTCAGCCAGTCGGAACAGATCGGCTACTCCAACCTCGTCGAATCGTGGCTGGGCATGACCGTCGACAAGGGCGCGCGTTTCACCGACTGGTCGCGGCGGCCGCTGACCGACCGGCAGATCGAATACGCGATCGGCGACGTTACCCACCTTTCCAAGATCTTTCCCAAGCTCCTCAAACGCCTGATGAAGACCGGGCGGGGCGAATGGCTGGATCAGGAAATGGAGAAGCTCGCCGATCCGGAAAACTATCGCAATGATCCCACGCAGGCCTGGCGCCGGGTCAAGGCCTCGGGCCGCAACGCGATGACGCTCGGGCGCTTGAAAGCGATCGCGCAGTGGCGCGAGCTGGAAGCTCAGGACAAGAACATTCCCCGGGGCCGCATCGCCCGCGACGAAACCATCGCGGACATTGCCAACCATCCCCCCAAGAAGCAGGCGGACCTCGCCAAAGTGCGCGGCCTTTCGCAGGGCTGGAAGGACAACGAGATCGGTAAGCGGCTGATGGCGACCATCGAAAACGCCTCCCCCCTTCCCGATGACGAGATGCCGACCCGCGCCCCGCGCGGCGCGCCGCTCGGCAAGGAAGGTGCGCTCGTGGCGGACCTGCTCAAGCTCCTTCTCAAGATCCGCGCGCGCGAAATCGACGCCGCCTCGCGGCTGCTGGCACGCAGCGAGGAACTGGAATTGCTTGCAGCCGGCGTGCGCAAGGACCTGCCGGTTCTGCAAGGCTGGCGCTACGACGTGTTCGGCAAGGATGCCCTCGATCTGGTCGAAGGCAAGCTCGCCTTCGCGGTGGAGAACGGCAAGCTCAAGATGACGCACGTCGACGACGTTAAGAACGACGACTAGGCAAATTCGCCATCCGGTCGGTCGCCGCTAAGTTTGTGCTTTCCATTGCCTAGGCAGGGTGACGGCCGCAAAACCTCAACGCCTATCTCTTGGCCTGGCCCGTCGGCTGCGGCATAGGCTCCGGGAATGACCGTCCACCAGCCCACGCTGAAGCAGCTGCAGTATCTTGTGTCGCTGCACGAGCACAATCATTTCGGGCGCGCAGCGGAGGCGTGTTTCGTCTCGCAATCGACGCTTTCAGCCGGTCTGCGCGACCTGGAAGCGCTGTTGGGCGTCGTGCTGGTCGAGCGGACCAAGCGCGCGGTGCGCTTCACCCCGCTGGGCGAGGCAGTGACGGCCAAGGCGCACCGCATCCTGCGCGAGACCGAGGAATTGTCCGAGCTCGTCCAGTCGAGCGGCAAGCCGCTCTCGGGCGAAGTGCGGATGAGCGTGATCCCGACGATCGCGCCGTTTCTGCTCCCGCGCATGCTGCCGCGCCTGCGGCGTGAACGCCCCAACCTCAAGCTGTTCCTGCGCGAGGAGCCCAGCGCCGCCGCGATCGAATCGCTGCACCACGGCCGCGCGGACTGCGTGCTGCTGGCCCTCCCCTACGCGACTGGCGACGTCGAGAAGGAAACGATCGAGCTCGATGCCTTCTACGTCGCCTTCCCCAAGGACGACCCGCGCGACCCGCCCGACGAAATCGCGCCTGATGGGATCGACGAGCACCGGCTCCTGCTGCTCGAGGACGGACACTGCCTCAAGGACCACGCGCTGGCCGCGTGCAACCGGCCCGAACTGCGCGCCAGCGCGACGATGATCGGCACCAGCCTGCACACGCTGGTGCAGATGGTCGACAATGGCCTGGGGCTGACGATGCTGCCCGAAATGGCGATCGACGCGGGGATCCTCGCCGGCACCAATGTCGTCGCGCGTCCGCTCGTCTCGAACAATGCCAATCGCGAAATCGCATTGATCTGGCGGCGCAATTCGCCGCGCGCCGACGAATTCCGGCTGCTCGCCGACGAACTGCGCGCGGGCTGAGCGTCAGCCGACGGCGGAAGGTTCGGCCCGCGCCGAGTGCCTGTCCAGCCGCAGCGCTAACAGGAACACGCCAAGGCCGGTCAGCGCCAGCAATGCGCCGATCCATCCGCTGGCGGTAAAGCCGTAGCCTGCGGAAATCGCCAGCCCGGCCAGCCATGGTCCGAGCGCGTTGGCGACGTTGAAGGCGCTGTGATGCGCCGCCGCCGCGAGCGCTTGAGCATCGCCGGCTACGTCCATCAGCCGCGTTTGCAGCACGGGGCCAAGGCCGCCGCTGCAGCCAACCAGGAACATCGAGAGGAGCAGCGACCACAAGTGTCCGGACATGAGCGGGAACAGCGAAAGCGTCACCGCGCTCCACAGGAACACCGCGATCGCAGTCTTTTCCAGTGCGACGTCGGCGGCCTTGCCTGCCACCAGGTTGCCCACGGTCATACCCACGCCGAACACGCAAGCGACCAGCGGCACGTAGGCCTCCGATTCGCGCGTCACCTCGATCAGCGTCGAGGCCGCATAAGTGTAGACCGCGAAGAGCCCGCCGAAGCCGATCGCACCCGACAGCAGCGTGAGCAGTACTTGCGGATTGCGGAACGCGCCCAGTTCGCTCAGCGGGCTGACCGCGGCGTGCGGTTTGCCGCGCGGGGCGAACACGGCGACCAGAGCCATGGTGACGAGCGCCAGCACGGCCACCACCACGAAGCCCGCTCGCCAGCCCAGCCACTGGCCCAGCGCATTCGCCACGGGCACGCCGATGATGGTGGCCACGGTCAAGCCCAGGAAAGTTCGCGAAACCGCTCGCCCGCGCTGATCGATCGGCACCAGCGAAGCCGCGACGAGCGAGGCGATGCCGAAATAGGCGCCATGCGGCAGCCCACTGATGAAGCGGAAGACGAGAAGGCTGGTGTAGCTGCCGGACGTGGCGCTCAGCCCGTTGCCGAGCGCGAACAGGGCCATCAGCGCAATCAGCAGAGTGCGTCGCGAAACGCGGGCGGCCAGCACCGCGATGACCGGCGCGCCGACGACGACGCCAAGCGCATAGGCGCTGATCGCATGCCCCGCCTGGGGCTCCGAAATGCCGAGATCTGCCGCGAAGAACGGGAGCAGGCTCATTGCCGCGAATTCGGTCGTGCCGATCGAGAAGGCGCCCATCGAAAGGGCCGCGATTATGAGCCACGGCGAGGCGGCGCGGGAATTCTGGTCCAAGGGAGGCTTTCGGTTTTGCAGTGCAGCAAGCTTGAAGGGTCGCAGATGGGACACCCTTGCCGTCAAATCCAGAGCCGGAGAACCGCTTTCCCTCGCACCTGCAAAAGATTGGGCGCAATCAGCCCGCTTCGACGCCGCGCTCGGTATAGTCGATGCGGATCCGCACCCAGGCCCCGACCTGAAGCTTGGAATTGATCTTGGGCGGGATCACCCGGAACTGCCACGCCGCTTCCTGAACGGCGCGGCCAAAACCCGATCCCCGCGGGGATTCGTCGATGATCTGGCAATCCTCGACTCGGTAATCCTCGATCGTGCGGCAGGCGATCACGCCCCAGCCGGTGTGCGCCCCCGAACGTGGCAAATAGCCGGCAAGCTGCGCATCGGTCGGTCGGCGATACCAGTCGGCATTGTAGAGTCGCACTCCGCCCGGTCCCTCGCCCGGACCCTGCATGGCGCGGCCCTGCCCGCCGCTCCCGTCGCCTTGCGCCACTTGCGCTCCTCGTTGCGGCAGCGCGCCGATGTCGGCAGCCGCCGCCTGCTTGCGATCGAGCCGGATGAACCCGGGAATGTCGTCGAAACTTTCCGCCCGATCCTCGCGCTTATCCGTAAGCTTGGGCGCTTTCGGCAGCGCGGGCGGCGGGGTGCGAGCGGTTTCGACGGCCTGCTCCGCCTGTGCCTTTTTCTTGGGTTCTGCTTTCTTCGCGGTCGCCGATGCGGTTTCGCCCGTCGCGAAAGTCGCGAGATTGGGGCGGCGCGTCTTGGACGGCGCGTGGGCCTGGAAAACCACCGCCAGCAAGGCAAGCAACGCCATCACGGCCAGCGACAGCGCGATCGATACGGCCCGCTGACGCGGCGATCCCGGGCGATATCCGGATGCTAGGGGTGGCACGGCGGCATCCATGGCAGCGATCGAAGTTATGCCTGCGATGGCGGAGGCCTTCGCCATGCCATCGCCGGGCCTTTCAGTCCATGTGCTTCAAGCCGGCGCGCAAATAATCCCAGCCGGTTATCAGCGTCAGCACTGCCGCCGCCCACAAGGTCGTGAGGCCAACGGTATGCGGCAAGTTCACCACGATCGGGCCGAGATCCAGATTCCACCACGGCGTCGCCCGCCCCAGGATCAGCGCCCCCAGCGAAATCATCTGGAACGCGGTCTTCCATTTGGCCAGCTTCGATACCGGCACCGAGACGCGCAACGGCCCGAGGAATTCGCGCAACCCGGAAACCGCGATCTCGCGCATCAGAATCACCAGGCCGGCGATCACGTGCGCGTCGCCCACATAGGGCCCGCGCAACACGCCTTGCGCGGTCAGCACCAGAATTACCGCCGCCACCATGATCTTGTCCGCGATCGGATCGAGAAACATGCCGAGCCGGGAGACGGCACCGTTGGCACGCGCCAGATAGCCGTCGAAATAGTCCGTGACGCCCATCAGGCAGTAGAGCGCGAAAGCCAGCCCATAGCCGAACTCCCAATCCGGCCACCACAACAGGAACGCCAGCAGCGGCACTGCGAAAATGCGCGAGAGAGTCAGCAAATTTGGCAAGGTCAGCATGTTCTAAGGCCCATAGCCGCGAAACCCTGCTCGGATAAAGTGCCGGCAGGGGTTGTGCCGGGCCAGAGTCGCATTAAGTGTCGCGCCGATACTGCACCCGGCCCGCGAATGCACGGCCCGATACGAGACCGATGACAACCTCGACAAAGCTGATCCGGGCCAGGCGATTCTTTCCTTTGTTCGTCACCCAGGTCCTTGGCGCGTTCAACGACAACCTGTTCAAGAACGCGATGGTATTCTTCGTGGTGTACTCGGTCTACAATTCCGAGACGTCGGAGATGTGGTTCAGCGCGATTGCATCGGGCATTTTCGCCGCACCCTTTTTCCTGTTTTCCGCGCTGGCCGGCCAGCTTGCCGATATGCGCGACAAGGCCAGGATCATCCGCATCGTCAAGCTGTGCGAGATCGGCATCATGTTGGTCGGCGCCACCGGACTGGTCCTGGCATGGCAAGGGCTCGCGGTCGAAAGTGCCGCGATTCCGCTGCTGCTGCTCGCGCTGTTCGCAATGGGCGTCCATTCGACGTTCTTCGGTCCGATCAAGTACGCCATCCTGCCGCAGCATCTCCAACCGGAGGAAGTGCTCGCCGGCACCGGTCTGGTCGAGGCCGGCACGTATCTGTCGGTGCTGGCGGGCACGATCGTCGCGGGGTGGATCGGGGTCGAACATGCCGCCGCGCTCGTCCTGGTCATCGCCGTGATCGGCGTCGTGACGGCGCGCAGCGTGCCCTCGGCGCCGCCGCTCGGAGCCATTGTCCCCGTCGACTACAATATTTTGCGATCCTCGCTGCGGCTGATCCGCGCGACCCTGCATGACCGCCGCGTGTTCCTGGCGATCGTCGCGATCAGCGTGTTCTGGGCGATCTGCACCATTCTGTTCGTACAGTTTACCCCGCTCGCCAAGAACGTTCTGTTCGCCAGCAAGGAAGTGGCCAGCCTGTTCCTCGTCATTTTCTCGGTTGGCGTCGCGATCGGCTCGCTGTCGATCAACACCCTGCTCAAGGGATCGGTATCGGCGCGCTATTCGCCGCTGGCAGTGATCGCGATGGGCGCCTTTCTAGTGCTGTTCGAGGCGATCTGCAGTGGCTGGCGTGTCGCCGATGAAACGCGGATGCTCGATGTCGCGAGCTTTCTGGTCCACCCGCTGGCGCCGATGCTGCTGATTGCCCTGCTCGGCATTGCCGTCTCGGGCGGAATGTTCGTGGTGCCGCTCTACGCCTTCCTGACGACTTTCGTCGAACGGAGCCAGACGGCGCGGACGATCGCTGCGAACAACATCGTCAATTCGGGCGCGATGACGATCGGCGCGATTGCGGCGGGGCTGCTGAGTCTGTTCGGGGTAGCGGTGGTCAAGCAGTTGCTCGTCGTCGCGGCCTGCTGCCTCATCTCGGCGTGGTTCGGCTACATGCTGCTGAAGGCGGAGCGGGAAGCCGCGACCGCCTGAGATTCACATGATGAACGTGGTGATCGCCACGAGGCTGCAGCAATAAGTAGTCAGGAAGCTGCGCCAGCCGCCGGACGTGAGCGCCGCGCCACTCCGCCGCATGCCTCCGTCGGCGTTTTCGACCGGCCCGCCGTGGCGGACGTGTGGCGGGAGGGACCGCAGGAACCAGTGTCTTGCGGATTCGTCGGTCAGGACCAGGGCACGTCGTTTTTGACTCATGCCCAAATGTTAAGAGATTGTTTACCTTTGTGCCAAGGCCCGCGGCCGGCTTATCCCGATACGGGACGTCTCGGTAATTCCGAGAGATCGCTCGGAACTTGATACGGTTCGCGGCAAATCACGGCTCGCTTCAAACGAAAAGGGCCGCCCAAGTGGACGGCCCTTTTCATTGGTATGCTGCTGGCGTCAGACTTTGTCGCCGAGCGCACCCTTGACTTCGCCCTTGACCTGCTGGGCTTCGCCCTTGCGCTCCTGAGCGCGGCCTTCGGCATCGAGACGCGGATTGTTGGTCGCTTCGCCTGCAGCCTGCTTCGCGTTGCCGGCTGCTTCGTTGCCGAGACCCTTGGCTTTGTCCTTGAGTTCACCCATGATTTATCTCCTTGCAATCGCGAGCGAAAATTCACTCGCTGCTTGCAATGAGGAACGGGCGAGCGCCCCATTTTGTTCCGTAATCCCGGCGATAAACTGGCTCAGGGCGGTCAACCGTTCTCCCGCTTCGACAGGGCGATGATGTACTTCCATTCCTCCGCGGTAATCACTGCCACGGACAGGCGGGAAAGCTTGATCAGTTCGATTTCGGTCAACTCCGGATCCGCCTTGATCTCTTTGAGCGTGACCGGCCGCGCGAGTTTGCGCACCGGCTTTACCTTGACCGCGGCCCACTTGCCTTCGGGATCGCTCGGATCGGCCAGACCGGCTTGGCTGATCTCGACGATGCCGACGATCTCCTTGCCGATGTTGGAGTGGTAGAAGAACGCCTCGTCGCCGACCTTCATCGCGCGCAGATTGTTCGCCGCCCGATGATTGCGCACGCCGTCCCAGGTGCCTTCGCCCTCGGCGACGAGATCGTCCCACGAGTAGGCGTCGGGCTCGGATTTCATCAACCAGTAGCTCTTTGCCATGCATCGCCCTTCGTTTTTGACTAGAGGAGGGTCGATAGACGATTCACCCGGAACAGGGCCACCATGGAACTTGCAGAAATCCCCGTCCTCAGCCTCGAGCGCGACAAGGACGTCCTTCCCGCCGAACTCGGCGCCAGCTTTCGCCGCTACGGCTTTGCGATGGTGCGCGATCACGGCATCGATCCCGGCCTGATCGCGCGCGCCTGGGACCTGACCGAGCAGTTCTTCGCGCTGCCGGCAGAGGAGAAGCAGCGCTACCACATCGCCGGCAGCGGCGGGGCGCGTGGCTACACGCCGTTTCGCACCGAAGTGGCCAAAGGGGCCTCGGTCAGCGATCTCAAGGAATTCTGGCACGTGGGCCGCGATCTGACGCCGGGACACCCCCTCGCGCCGACGATGCCGCCCAACGTCTGGCCCGAACGGCCCGAAGGCTTTCGCGAGACCTTCACCGAACTCTACCACGCCTTCGATACCGTGGGCGTGCAGCTTCTGCGGGCCATCGCCGTCAATCTCGGTCTTCCCGAAACATGGTTCGACCCGACCGTGGATGACGGCAACTCGGTGATGCGGCTGCTGCACTATCCCCCGGTGATCGAGAACCAGGACGGCGCAATCCGAGCCGGCGCACACGAGGATATCAACCTCATCACCCTGCTACTCGGCGCGCAGGAAGCGGGCCTGGAATTGCTCGGCCGCAATGGCGAGTGGCTTTCGATCGCACCGCCTGAAGGCGCGATGGTGGTCAACATCGGCGACATGCTGCAGCGCCTAACCAACGACGTGCTGCCTTCTACCACCCACCGGGTCCGCAATCCGAGTGGCGAACGGGCGCGCTACAGCCGCTATTCGATGCCGTTCTTCGTGCACTTGCGCAGCGATTTCGTGTTCGAGACCTTGCCGCAATGCATTTCGGCAGACAGCCCGGATCGCTATCCGGAACGGATTACGGCGGACGACTACTTGCAGGAACGCCTTCTCGAAATCGGCCTCAAGTCCTGATTCCCGGCGCTTTGCGCGCGATTTAACGGATATTTCAGTCCCGCTACGGTAATTCACGCATGAAACCACTGGGGCTCATGATTTGGATACGAAGCCGACACAGGCTGCTGGCGCGCCGCGAGAGAGTCTCGAAGGAGACGAAGCCGACCGTGATGTAATCGCGATTTGCATCGTCGCGGCGGCCATCATCCTGTTCGTGGGGATCGGTGCCACGGTCGGCCCGCAAGTGCTCGATTCGCTGCTCGGCCGCGGGCGCGCTCCGGATGCCGCTCTGGTCGATGCCTTTCTGCTGAATATCGCACTCATCATCTTTGGCTGGTCGCGCTATCGCGAGCTTTCCGAGGAAGTAAGCCGCCGGCGTCAGGCCGAACAACAAGCGCGCCTGCTTGCTGAAACCGATCCGATGACCGGATTCCTGAACCGCCGCAGTTTGGATGGCTCGGTCGAACGCGCGATCGAACGCGCCCGCGAGGACAACCAGTGCGTCGCGATGCTCATGCTCGATCTCGACAATTTCAAGCAGGTCAACGACACCAACGGCCACCAGACCGGTGACGAACTGTTGCGCGAAAGCGCACGGCGCATTGCCGAGGTGGCTCCGCCCGGCGCGATCCTCGCGCGGATCGGGGGTGACGAATTCGCCCTGGCATTCCCATTCTCCAGCGATCGCCTGGATCTGGTCGAACGGATTGCCTCCCGGCTGGTCGATCGTATCGCCCAGACCACGCAATGTGGCCCGACTCTGATCGACGTGACCGCGTCGGTCGGGATCGCGCGATCCGACCTCGCGAAGATGGGCGGCAAGCTCAAGAACGATACGCAAGGCCTGCTTGAGATGGCCGATATCGCGATGTATCACGCCAAGCGCGCGGGCCGGAATCGCTACTGCTGGTTCGAAGGCTCGATGGCGGACGAGATCCGTTTCCGCTTCGCGATGGAATCAGGCATTCGCGCCGGCGTGCCGCGCGGCGAGTTCGTCCCGTACTACGAACAGCAGATCGACCTGCAGACCGGCGAACTGACCGGCTTCGAAATGCTCGCGCGCTGGAATTCTCCCGAATTCGGGATCGTCTCGCCCGAGATCTTCATTCCGATCGCCGAGGAAATCGGTACCATCGCCGACCTTTCGGAAAGCGTGATCGCGCAGGCACTCGATGATGCCCGCGAATGGGATCCGTCGCTGACGCTCGCGGTCAATGTCTCGCCCGTGCAACTGCGCGACCCCTGGTTCGCGCAGAAGCTCCTGCGCCTGATGACCGCGAAGAACTTTCCGCCCGACCGCCTGGAAATCGAGATCACCGAAAGTTGCCTGCTGGAAAACGTCGCGCAAGTGCGCGCGCTCATCAGCAGCCTCAAGAACCAGGGCATCACCGTCAGCCTGGACGATTTCGGCACCGGCTATTCTTCACTCGCACAGCTGCGCAGCCTGCCGTTCGACCGGATCAAGATCGATCGCAGTTTCGTCAGCAACGTGACCGAGAGCGAGGATAGTGCCGCGATCGTGCATGCCATCGCCATGCTGGGACAGGGCCTGAGATTGCCGATCACCGCCGAGGGGATCGAAAACAGCGAGGTTCTCGAACATTTGCGCGCCTACGGGCCGCTCAAGGGTCAGGGCTTCTTCTACGGCCGCCCCTGCCCGGCCGCCGACATTTCGGAAATGCTCCGCGCACGAGGCCGCGTCACCGGCGGCGATGCGGCCATCGAGCCCCGCTCCGCTGTCGCTGCCGAAGCAAAGGCCGATGAGCCCGCGCTGCGTCACGCGGCCCAGTAGCGGACATTCCCCCCGTGCACTGGACCTTCGGCGGTCCAGCGCATAGATCGCCGGTATGGCGATCACGTTCACCAAGATGCATGGCCTCGGCAACGACTTCGTCGTGCTCGATGCGCGTGTGCAGCCGCTTCCGGCGATGACGGGGCCTTTGGCTGCCGCGCTCGCCGACCGGCGCACCGGCATCGGCTGCGATCAGCTGATCGTCGTCGAGCCTTCCGAGCGTGCCGACTTGCGCATGCGCATCTTCAATGCCGACGGCAGCGAAGTCGAGGCTTGCGGCAATGCGACCCGCGCGGTCGGAGTCCTCGAAGGCAGGCCGGCGCGGATCGAGACGCTGGGCGGCCTCCTCTTTGCAGAGCCCGATGCTGCCGGCATAGCGGTGGACATGGGCGAGCCGCGCTTCGATTGGGATGCGATCCCGCTCGCCTATGCGATGGACACGCTGACGATGCCGGTCGGCTGGGGCATGCTCGATGCGCCGGTCGCGGTAAATGTCGGCAATCCGCACGTGATCTTCTTCGTCGCCGATACCGATGCCGTCGACCTTGCCGATCTCGGCCCGCAGATCGAGCACGACCCGCTGTTTCCCGACCGCATCAACGTCAACGTCGCGACTGTCGTCTCGCGCCAGGCACTTCGCCTGCGCGTGTGGGAACGCGGCGTGGGCGAGACCCGCGCTTGCGGCACCGGTGCCTGCGCCACCGCCATCGGTGCCATGCGGCGCGGTCTCGTCGACCGCGAAGTCACCGTCTCGCTTCCCGGCGGCGATCTGGCGATTGGCTGGCAGGCCGACGGCCGCATCCGCATGACCGGCCCTGCCACGATTGCCTTCTCCGGCAGCTTCGAGCCGGCGGACTACGGAGTCGCGGCTTGGGTGTGACGGTGCATTCGCTGGGATGCCGGTTGAACCTCGCCGAAAGCGAGACGATGCGCCGCATGCTCGCCACGTCCGAGAACCTCGTCGTGATCAATTCCTGCGCGGTCACCGCCGAGGCGGTGCGTCAGACCCGGCAGGCGATCCGCCGCGCCCGGCGCGCGCAACCCGACGCGCGGCTGCTGGTGACCGGTTGCGCCTCCGAG
Source organism: Novosphingobium aquimarinum (assembly GCF_009746585.1). Classification (GTDB taxonomy): domain Bacteria; phylum Pseudomonadota; class Alphaproteobacteria; order Sphingomonadales; family Sphingomonadaceae; genus Novosphingobium; species Novosphingobium aquimarinum. The sequence goes on along the minus strand of NZ_WRPO01000005.1, from coordinate 77,346 downwards.
ATCGAGCGCGAGGCGATTGCCGCCATGCCCGAGGTCGATGGCCTCGTCGCCAATGCCGCGAAGCTCGATGCGCGTGCCTGGAACGTGCCGCATGTCACCCAGGCTCCTGCCGTTTCCGAGCGCTATTCGCGAGCTTTCGTCCAGGTCCAGAACGGGTGCGACCACGCCTGTACCTTCTGCGTCATTCCCCGTGGCCGTGGACCTTCGCGGTCGCGCAGTGTGGCGGAGGTGAACGCAGAGATCGCCGGGCATCTGGAAGCAGGATGCCGTGAAGTCGTGCTCACCGGCGTCGATCTGAGTTCGTGGAGCGTCGAGGGCGCGCGGCTAGGCGATCTCGTCGCCGCCATTCTCGCAGCGTTCCCCCAGCTGCCCCGGCTGCGCTTGTCCTCGATCGACGGAGCCGAGATTGACCCGCTGCTGTTCGACCTGGTCGCCGGCGAGGCCCGGGTGATGCCGCATCTTCACCTCTCGCTCCAATCGGGCGACGACATGATCCTGAAACGCATGAAGCGTCGCCACTCCCGCGACGACGCGATGGCGCTGGTCGCGGCCCTGCGCGTGCGGCGCCCGGACATCGCCGTCGGCGCGGACCTCATCGCCGGTTTTCCCACCGAGGACGCCGCGATGCATGAGGCCAATCTCTCGATCATCGCCGAGCTCGGCATCGTGCACGGCCATATCTTCCCCTATTCACCGCGCCCCGACACGCCAGCCGCGCGCATGCCGCAAGTCGAACGGGGCACGGTGAAAGCGCGCGCCGCCGAATTGCGCGAGGCCGTGGCGCGCGAACGCGGGCGCTGGCTCGAGGATCTTGTCGGCCGATCGCTCTCGGTCCTTGCGGAACGCGACGGAACCGGCCATTCGCCCTGCTTTGCCCCGGTGCGCCTCCCCGATGGCGTGGCTGCGGGCACGATCGTAGACGTGACGCCTGCCAGGGTGCTCCAAGGAATGCTTCAGCCATGAACGAACCTTCCGCCACCGACCCATGGTCGCAGCGGCTCTTCGGCGGCTTCCGCAAGACGTCCGAACGCCTGTCGCAGAACCTGGCCGGAATCGTCGGCGGCTCGCGCCTCGACGAAGGCCAGCTCGACGATCTCGAAGACGCGCTCATCATGTCCGATCTCGGCCCCCGCGCCGCATCGCGCATTCGCGCCAGGCTCGCCGATGCCAAGTTCGGCCCCGATGCCGACGAGCGCGCGGTGATGGAAGTGGTCGCGCGCGAGATTGCCGAGATCCTGCGCCCGGTCGCCAAGCCGCTCGATATCGTCGCGTTCCCTCGCCCTCAGGTGATCCTCGTGATCGGGGTGAACGGCTCGGGCAAGACGACGACGATCGCCAAGCTCGGTCATCTGTTTCAGGAACAGGACTACGCGGTGATGCTGGCGGCGGGCGACACGTTCCGCGCCGCCGCGATCGGTCAGCTTGCGGTCTGGGCCGATCGGCTGGGCGTCGGTCTCATCAAGGGCCCCGAAGGCGGCGATCCCGCCAGCATCGTCTACGATGCGGTGAAAGCCGCGACCGATCGCGGGACCGACGCGCTGATCGTCGACACCGCCGGGCGGCTGCAGAACAAACGCGAGCTGATGGACGAATTGTCGAAAATTCGCCGCGTGCTGGGTCGTCTCAATCCCGAAGCGCCGCACGACGTGGTCCTGGTCCTCGATGCGACCAACGGCCAGAACGCACTCGCCCAGATCGAAATCTTCAAGGAGGTGGCCGGCGTGACTGGTCTCGTCATGACCAAGCTGGACGGAACCGCACGCGGCGGCGTGCTGGTTGCCGCGGCCGAACAATACGGACTGCCGATCCATGCGATCGGCGTCGGCGAAAAGATTGATGATTTGCGCCCCTTCGACCCCGACCTCGTCGCGCGCGTCATCGCGGGGATCGCCTGATGAGCGCTGACGATACCAAGGCGGCCGCAAAGCCCAAGTCGTCCTGGGTCAACCTGCTGGTCGACTTCGGCCCGCTGCTGGTCTTCTTCCTCGTCTATCGCCATTACGCGCCGGCGGACAACGAGAATGGGCTCGGCATCGTCGTCGCCGTCACCAAGTCGACCATCGGCTTTATCATCGCGACGGTCGTCGCCCTGATCGTCTCGAAATGGCGGCTGGGGCGGATTTCGCCGATGGTCTGGCTTTCGAGCATCCTCATCATCGGCTTCGGCGGCGTGACGGTTTTGCTGCACGATCCGTTTTACATCCAGATCAAGCCGACGGCGATCTATCTGCTGTTCGCGGCAGTGCTGTTCATCGGCCTCGCCAAGGGCAAACCGATGCTGCGCTTCCTGCTGGAATCGGCGTTCGAAGGGCTCGACGAGGAAGGCTGGCTCAAGCTTTCGCGCAACTGGGCCGTGTTTTTCCTGGTTCTCGCCGTGATCAACACGGTGCTGATCTACACGGTCAGCTTCGGGACCTGGCTCCAGGCAAAAGTCTGGGGTTTCACCATCCTCTCGTTCCTGTTCACCTTCTCGCAGATCCCGATGGTCTTGCGCCACGGAATGGGTGCGGAAGGCGAAAAGGAAGTCCTGCAGAACCCGCCGGTCGACTGAGCGGGCCTACTTCAGCTTGGGGAAGAGCTGCTTCTCGCAGAAGTCGATGAAGCCTTCCTGATCGGGCCCGACGCCGAGCAGGACGATGTGATCGTATCCGGCATCGATCCACTGATTGATCGCCTCAAGATGCTTTTCGGGGTCGGGGCCGCAGGGGATCTTCTCCGCAATATCCTCGGGCCGCACGAACTTCGTCGCCGCATCGAACCCCGCGACATCGCGCAGCTCGCTGTTCACAGACCAGTCGAAGGCGCTGAAGGCGAAGCGCTCGTGCGCAGTCTTGATCGCCGTTTCGACGTCTGCGGCATAGGACATCCCGGCCTCGCCGTAAGACGGGCCATCCTTGCCCTTCGCCTTACGAAATCCTTCGATGAATTCGGCCTCGGGACTTGTTGCCATGATCCCATCGGCCACTTCGGCCGCGAGCGCGACGGATTTCTTGCCACTGACGCCGAGTGTCACCGTGATCGGCTCATCCGGCAGATCGTAGAGCTGTGCATGATCGAGCGAGAAGAAGTCGCCCAGATGGCTATGCACTCCGCCCGACCAGAGCTTGCGCATGATCTCGACCGCCTCGGCGAGCATGGCGTGCCGTTCGGGCGTCGAAGGCCATAGTTCGCCCGTCACGTGCTCGTTCAACCGTTCGCCCGCCCCGACCGCAAGGCTGAAGCGGTTGTCGCTCATCACCGCGATCGTGGCGGCGGCCTGCGCGATGATCGCGGGGTGATAGCGGATGATCGGGCACGTCAGCCCGGTGGTGATTTCGATGGTCTGGGTCGCATGGGCGATAGCCCCCAGCACGCTCCAGGCGAACGGCGCATGGCCCTGCGCCTCGTGCCAGGGATGAAAGTGATCGCTGATGGAGACGAAGTCGAACCCCGCCCGTTCCGCACGCACCGCATTCTCGACGAGCGCCTTGGGCCCGTGCTCCTCGGTCATGAGTTTGTATCCGAATTTCGTCATGGCAGCCTCCGCATTGCGTCCTGCCTTTGGCAATGCACAACGGCTGCAATGGTTCTCGAGAGCCAGTTGCCCTTGTGAGCAGGCAGGGCACTCAGCCCTCCTGCGTCCAGCTCTTAGATCTCCAGCTGGCTGCCGAGTTCGACCACGCGGTTGGTGGGCAGGCGGAAGAATTCCATTGCGCTGGCCGCATTGCGCATCATCCAGGAGAACAGCTTCTCGCGCCAGATCGCCATCCCCGGCCTGGCGGACGGCAGCAGGGTCTGGCGCGAGAGGAAGAAGCTGGTCTTCATCATCTCGAACGGACCACCGCAGATGGTCGTGCCCTTGAGCGCGGTCGGAATGTCGGTTTCCTGCATGAACCCGTACTTCATCGTCATGCGGTAGAAGCCCTCACCCAGGCTCTGGACCTCGAACCGCTCGGTCTCTTCGACGTAAGGCACATCCTGGATCGCCACGGTCAGCACCACCACGCGCTCGTGCAGCACCTTGTTGTGCTTGATGTTGTGCAGCAGCGCGGACGGCACGCCGGCATTGCTCGAGGCCATGAAGATCGCGCTGCCCGGCACGCGGGCGGCACTGCCATGGGCGCTCTTGGCGAAGACGTTGAGCGGCAGCGCCGCCTCGGTCATGCGTTCGCGCATCAGCCGGCGACCCTTGGCCCAGGTCGTCAGCAGGGTGAAGACGATGCCGCCGATCATCAGCGGGAACCAGCCGCCATCGGCCACCTTGGCGAAGTTCGCCGCGAAGTAGGCACCGTCGACGATGAAGAAGACAAGCACCACGGGAATGGCCACCCACAGCTTCCAACGCCAGATCATGGTCAGAAGCACGGTCATCAGACACGTATCGATCAGCATCGCGCCGGTCACCGCAATGCCGTAGGCCGATGCGAGGTTCGACGAGTTCTGGAAGTAGAGCACCAGCACGATCACGCCGGTCATCAGCGCCCAGTTGATCGAGGGAATGTAGATCTGGTGGTATTCGTCCTCGCTCGTGTGGCGAGTCGAAAGGCGCGGAATGAAGCCCAGCTGGATCGCCTGGTGGGTGATCGAGAACGCGCCCGAGATCACGGCCTGGCTGGCGATGAACGTGGCGCACGTGGCCAGGATCACCAGCGGCAGTCGCAGCGATTCCGGCGCCAGGTTGAAGAAGGGATTCTCCATTGCCTCGGCCGCGGAAACATCGTCGAGACCGATGATCATCGCCGCCTGTCCGAAGTAGTTGAGCAGCAGGCAGGGCATCACGAAGGCGAACCACGAAAGCCGCATCGGCCCGCGTCCGAAGTGCCCCATGTCCGAATAGAGCGCCTCCGCGCCGGTCACGGCCAGCACGACCGAACCCAGCGCCAGGAACCCGAGCATCTTGTCGGTCAGGAAGAACTGCACCGCGTACCACGGGTTGAGCGCCACGAGGACGCCCGGCATCTGGATGAGATGATAGATCCCCAGGACGGCCAGCGTCAGGAAGTAGATCGTCATCACCGGCGCGAACAAGGCACCGACCTTGGCGGTGCCGCTGCGCTGGATCATGAACAGCGCGATCAGCAGGACCAGCGCGATCGGCAGCACCAGCGGACCGAGCCGGGATTCGACCACCGTCAGGCCCTCGACGGCCGACAGCACCGAAACCGCGGGCGTGATCATACTGTCGCCATAGAACAACGCGGTCGCGAACACGCCGAGCAGCACGGCAATGCCGGCATAGCGCGACTTGCTGAGGCGTCCGGAAATCAGCGCGACCAAGGCCAGGCTGCCGCCCTGCCCCTTGTTGTCGGCGCGCATCAGTACCGAAACGTATTGCAGCGAGACGACCAGCGTCATCGACCAGAAGATCAGGCTGACGACACCGAGAATGTGCAGATCGTCGATCGCCAGCGGATGCGGGCCGACGAAGGTTTCGCGAAACGCGTAGATCGGGCTGGTGCCGATGTCGCCGAAGACCACGCCGATGGCGCCGAACGCGAGCTTGCCCACGTTCTTGCTGCGCTGCGCAGCGTGCCCCGCCGGCTCAACCGTGTCGGTTGCCGGATCGACGATCCGCGCCCCCGCCCCGCCGTCGGCGGACGTGCTGTCAGACATTGCTCGGGTTCATGACGCGGGTTGGCATAGGCCTTCGCTTCTGCGGATTCGGCGCGGTTAGCAGCATCAGAAGCACCGCACAACGCGCATCACGGTACCTGTCCCGCACCGGCTGTCCCCATCATGGACTGCTGTGCCATCAGCTGGTCGAGCCGGCCCATCTTCTCGAGTATGTCCGCGCGCAACGGGATGCCTTCCGGCAGCTTGCCCAGCAGGTCGGCCCAGATCGTCTTCGCTTCGGCAAACCGGCCGGACTGGGCCATGGCGAGCCCGAGGAAGTACGGCGGGCCGGCACTATCGGGCTCCACCAGCATGGCTTGGCGATAGGCGTAAAGCGAGGCAGGCGTCAGCAGACCGTCGGAATGCGCGACCAGCGAATTGCCCAGCGCCAGCCAGGCCTCGCCGTTCTTGGGATTCGCCTCGACCACCCCGCGCAGCACCGTGGCGGCATCGGCAAAGCGACCATTGCGCGCATAGCCATCGGCAATGCTGACCATCGAGTCGCGCGACAGCGGCCCTTCGTCCGCGACTCGGGTGCGCGCCTCGACGAGGGCGGCGGGATCGGTGAAGACCTGCTCGCCACCCCTCTTCGGCGCGCTGGGCTGATCCGGGCTGCCCTGAAAGCCATAGCCGGCAATCCCGAACAGCAGTGCAGCGCCGAGCGCTTCCCACGTCACACGCGGCGCCTTGAGCACGAAAGCGAGCAGCGCGAAGGCAACGATTGCCAGCAGGAACAGCAGCACCCAGCTCACGGCTTGCTCTCCCGCGCGAAGCGCCGGCGCAGCAACAGCACCGCGAGCGCGATCAAGACCAGCGGCAGCGCGAACAGCGGCCAGGTGAGCGAAGTGATTCGCGGCTCGTAGCTGACATAGTCGCCATAGCGTTCCATCAGCCAGTCGCGGATCTGGTCCGGGGTTTCGCCAGCGGCGATCCGTTCGCGCACCAGCGAGCGCATTGAGCCGGCGATCGGCGCATCGGAATCGGCGATCGACTGGCCTTGGCATTGCAGGCAGCGCAGCGCGACCATCAGATCGTGCGCGGCCTCTTCCTTTGCGGGATCGTCGAGCTGGCGATAGGCGTAAGGCGCGGTCTGCTCTTCCTGGGCGGCGAGCGGGACCGCCGAAACCATCAGCATGAGCAAGGCGAGGAGCGCTCTCATCGGCGCGCTTCCTCGAGCTTTTCGAGGATCATCGGAATCTGCTCGGCCCTGATCTCACCGATGTGCTGGTAGCGGATCACGCCCTTGCCATCGATGACATACGTCTCCGGCACGCCCGAAGAGCCCAGCGCAAGCTGCACTTGTCCATCGTCATCGGCGCCAATTCGCTGAAACGGGTCGCCGTAACGCGCGAGGAACTGCTTCAGGTCTTCCGTCCGATCCCGCACCGAGATGCCTTCGACCGGCACGCCCATCGCGGCCAGCCGTTCGAGCTGCGGCGCCTCGACCCGGCATGGCAGGCACCAACTGGCGAACACGTTGACGAGATGCGGCTCGCCGCCCTTGAGATCGGCACTGGCGAGGCCGGGGCGTCCGGGAAGGCCGGGCGGCAGATCGAACTCGGGCATCGGCTTGCCGATCAGGGTACTGGCGACATCGCGCGGTGCCGGCCGATACAGCCCGATCATGACCAGCGCGATGAAGCCCAGGAACAGCGCCAAGGGCAACCAGATCATCCAGCGGCTGGGCTTGTTCGCCGCGCTTTCGGGTTCGCCGGTCATCGGCCCTGCCTTTCGCGGCGATAGGCGATCTTGTCGCGCGCGACGATCCGCTTCACATCGCTCCAGGTGCGACCGATCACCGCGAGCACGCCGCCCAACGCGATCAGAACCCCGCCGTACCAGATCATCGATACGAAGGGTTTCCACCACAAGCGCACTTGCCAGCGGCCCGGGCCGCTCGCGGCGGGCGTCTCGCCGCCAAGGACGGCATAGAGCTGGCCGTTCCAGCGCGTGAGCAAGGCGGATTCGGTCGTCTGCTGGGGCGGCGACCAGAAGCTGCGCGCCTGCGGCAGGATCGTCGTGCCGCTGCCGCTTTCGTAGCGCGCCACCATCCGCGCCTCGAGCGCGGTCCAGTTGGGTCCCGCGACCGGCTCGACCGCTTCCAGCCGCACCTTCCACGGCCCTATCTCCGTGCTGTCGCCAGCCCGCATCGCGACGAGACGCTCGACCGAAAAGGCGCTTTCGCTGGCCATCCCGAACAAGGCGACGGCGATGCCGAAGTGCGCCACCACCATGCCCCAGGTCGCCAGCGGGGTGCGGCGCAAGTTGCGGCCGCGCAATGGCACCAGGCTGGCGATGGCGAGCGCCGGTGCGAGCGCCAGACCGAGGAACGGCAACACCTTCACATCGCTGAAGATCAGCAGCGCGACGACCGCGACGGCCAGCACGGCCGCCGGGATCAGCAAGATTTTGCGCACGCGGCCCAGCGAATCGCGCCGCCACCGCAGCAGCGGCCCCACCGCGAGGACCAGCAGCATGGGAATGAAGAAGATCGCGCCCATCGGATTGAAATAGGGCGGGCCGACCGAGACCTTGGTATCGAACGCTTCGGTCACCAGCGGATAGAGCGTCCCGAACAGCACGATGCCCAGGATCGCCGACAGCGCGACGTTGTTGACCACGAGCGCGCTCTCGCGGCTGACCGGCGCGAAGCGCTGTCCCTCGGTCACGGTTCCGGCGCGCAGCCCGAACAGAACCAGCGCGCCGCCGATGTAGATCGCGAGCAAGCCGAGAATGAAGCTGCCGCGTTCCGGATCGACGGCAAAGGCATGCACGCTGGTCAGAATGCCCGAGCGCACGAGGAAAGTGCCGATCATCGACATCGAGAAAGCGACCACGCCCAGCATCACGGTCCAGGCGCGCAAGGCGTTACGCGAAGCGAGCACGCTGGCGGAATGGAGCAGTGCGGTCGCGGCGAGCCAGGGCATCAGCGACGCGTTCTCGACCGGGTCCCAGAACCACCAGCCGCCCCAGCCAAGCTCGTAGTAGGCCCAGTACGAGCCTGCGGTGATGCCCAGCGTCAGGAAGATCCAGGCGCCAAGCACCCAGGGCCGCATCGCGCGGGCAAAGGCCGGGCCCACCTCGCGCGTGATCAGCGCGCCGATCGCGAAGCTGAAAGCGATCGAAAGCCCGACATAGCCGAGGTACAGCGTGGGCGGATGGAAGGCGAGACCGAGGTCCTGCAGCAGCGGATTGAGGCCGTTGCCTTCGACCGGCACGACCGGCAGCCGCTCGAACGGGTTCGACGAGATCAGCAGGAAGGCGTAGAAGCCCAGGCTGACGAATGCCTGCCCGGCGAGCGTCGCCAGCATCGTGCGCTCGGGCAAGCGGCGCTCGACCAGCGCGACGAAGCCGCCGGCAAGGCTCATCACCGTGACCCACAGCAGCATCGAGCCTTCGTGATTGCCCCAGGCGCCCGCGATCTTGAAGATCAGCGGCTTCATCGAATGCGAATTCATCGCGACCAGTTTCACCGACAAGTCGGTGTTCGCGAACACGAGGATCAGCGCGACGAAGGCGATGAGCGTCAGCAAGCCCTGAACCACCGCGACGGGCCGCACGGCGCCCGCCAGCGGCGCGCCGCGTTCGGTCAGCGCCAGCGATCCGGCAATCAGCTGGAACGCGGCCAGCGCGGCCGCAAGCCACAAGGCGGCTAGACCGAACTCGGCGGTCATTGGGTTTCCGCCACCACGCTCTTGGCCTGGGCCTTGGTCATGGCCTCCATTTCGCGCGGCACGTAGTTCTCGTCGTGCTTGGCCAAAAGATTGGTGGCGACGAACGTGCCATCGGTGCCCAACGTGCCTTCGGCAACCACGCCCGACCCTTCGACGAACAGCGAAGGCACAATGCCCGAGAAGCGCACTGGTACGCGCGCCTCGCCATCCTGCACCACGAAGGCGATGGTGACGCCGTCGGACTCGGTCCGCAGGCTGCCCTTTTCGACCATCCCGCCCAGCCGCACGCCGCGATCGGGCGCGGGCGGGTTGGCGACGATCTCGCTCGGCACGTAGAAATAGCTCGCCTGGTTGCGCAGCGCCCAGATCGCCAGCAGCGCCGCCGCGATCAGCACGACGAGCGCAATGCCCAGCAGCACCAGCCTCTGATGCTTCGGCTTGAGACCGCCCGCGGCATGCGTCGCCATCAGCGTTCCCTGCTCTTTTCACGGCGCGCTTCGGCGCGGCGCATCGACCACCACGCCCAGGCCACCATGGCCAGCGTTCCGACGATGCCGATGGCATAGGCTGCCCAAACGAAGGCCCATTGATCGAGGGTTTCGCGCATCAGCCTTGCGCCATCGCCTTGCGCCGCAACCGCGCCTCGGCCTGAATGTCGGCTAGGATGGCGCGCATCCGCGCCAGGATCACCCCGGCAAAGATCAGCGTGAACCCGAACGTTGCAATCAGCAGAGGCCACAGGAACGCGGGGTCGATCGCGGACTGGCCCATGGTGATGCTGGGCGGCTGGTGCAGCGAGTTCCACCAGACCACCGAGCGATTGATGATCGGGACGTTTACCGCGCCGACGATCCCGAAAATCGCCGCGACGCGGCCGCTGCTACCGCCCTCACCCCGCGTGGCATCCGCAAGTGCAATATAGCCGAAGTAAAGGAACAGCAGCACCAGCATCGACGTGAGCCGCCCATCCCACACCCACCAGGTGCCCCAAGTCGGCCGCCCCCAGATCGATCCGGTTGCAAGGCACAAAGCGGTGAACACGGCGCCCGGCGCAGCCGCCGCGCGCGCGGCGATCCCCGCCAGCGGATGGCGCCAGACGAGCTCGACCAGGCTCGCACCCGCGATCGTCGTCCAGCCCGCCATGCCGAGCCAGGCGGAAGGCACGTGAATGAAAAGGATCCGCACGGTATCGCCCATCAGCCGATCGGCCGGTGCGAAAAACAATCCGTAAGTGAGCGCAGCAGCCGTCAGAACCAGTCCGACGGCGAGGCACAACGGCGTCAGCCAGCGGGCAATGCGCAGAAAACGGGCCGGGTTGGCGAAGCCGTGCATGACAAGCCCGCTTCTAGTCTCCGCGCCGCCACTAGCAAGCCCCCGCCGCGCCGCCCCGTCGGGAAATCGACAGGGTTTCGCTAAGAATTACCGTCCGATCAGCCGCTGGGCCATGGCATCGGCCACTTGATCTGGCGAACGCCCGCTCGCGCCGGCCTCTTCCCAGATCGTATTCAAACGCACCGGTACTTCCTCGACCTTGGCATGAACCTCGGCGATGTCGCATGGCTTGCCGTCGCGACGGGCGAGATATTCGAGCGTGACCGCGATGATGCCGCCGCCGTTGATCACGTAGTCGGGCGCATAGAGCACACCGCGCTCCGCCAGCATCGGGCCGTGTTCCGGCCGCGCCAGCTGATTGTTCGCACCACCCGCCACGATCGGCGCCTTGAGCCGGGCAATCCCGACATTGTCGAGGATCGCGCCCAGTGCGTTGGGGCTGAATACGTCGCATTCGACGTCCATGATCGCTTCGGCGGCGACCGTCTCGGCGCCCAGTTCGCTGGCGAGTGCCGCCGCGCGGTCCGCATCGACGTCGGCCAGAGTCAGCCGTGCGCCCGCTTCGGCAAGCAGCCGTGCGGCCCCGCCGCCGACGCTGCCAATGCCCTGCACCGCAACATGCACGCCCTTGAGGTCGCGCCCCAGCTTGTGTGCCACCGCGGCCTGGATCCCCAGGAACACGCCCTTGGACGTGAACGGCCCCGGATCGCCGCCGGCGGCCTCCGCATCGGTCGATGGCAGGCCGGTCACATAGCTGGTGCGCTTTGCCACCGCGACCATGTCGGCTTCCGTGATGCCGACGTCCTCGGCCGTGATGTAGCGCCCGCCGAGCGCTTCGATCGCATCGCCGAATGCCGCGAGCATCGCGGGGGTCTTCGCTTTGTCGGGTCCTGCAACGATAACCGCCTTGCCGCCGCCCACCGGCAGGCCCGCCATCGCATTCTTGTAGCTCATCCCGCGCGACAGCCGCAGCGCATCGCGCATCGCGCCTGCCGGCTCCGCATAGTGCCAGAACCGGGTTCCGCCCGCGCCAGGGCCGAGGTGAGTCGAATGCAGCGCGATAATCGCGGTCAGCCCGCTTGCCCGGTCATGGACCAGATGCACGAGTTCGTGCTCGTCGAAATCGGGTTCGGTCCAGAAGGCAGGCACGCGTCGCTCCCAGTCATCAACGCATACGCGTGCTGGGGCATTGATGGGGCGATCGATGGGGTTCGAACCCACGACCTCCGGTACCACAAACCGGCGCTCTAACCAACTGAGCTACGATCGCCACACAAGCCTGCGCGCATGCAGGAGGCGCGCTGTTAGGCAAGCCCGCCCGACGCTGCAAGCAGCGATTGGCGAGGGCGAGCGCTCTCGCACAAGGAGGCTCTGTTGCAAAGCAAAAAGTTGCCCGGCAGCGAGCCTGCGCAATTATATTACGTGCGGGAAAAACGCAGTTCGATGTCGGGGCCAAAGTGCGAATCGGATTGACCCCCGCCAAGGCGAAGCTTGGCCACGCCATGGGCGAGAATGTTCAGGTCGTGGCCCGCAGTTCCCTGCAGCGCGCCCGCTTTCCCCAAAGCGGATCAGGTATTAGAAGGCCGACATGGACTCGAATCCCGAATCGAACCGGCCCGATACGATGTTTTGGACCGGCCCCTTCGCGGCGCAACCCAACGTTCGGGTGCGTCCGGAAGCTCGCCCGGTCGAGCCAGGCGAGGCTTCGATCGATCATCTCGCAGCACAAGCCATGCAGCGCGTCCCCTCGCCGCGTATCGAAATGTTCGTGAAGCGCGAATTTCTCGATGCCGACGAATGCCGCGATCTGATTGCGCTGATCGATGCGCAGCGACGGCCATCAACGGTGGCCAACCACAATGGCGACAACTATTTTCGCACCAGCGAAACCTGCGATTTGTCCTACGATCACCCGCCAGTGGCGTCACTCGATGCCAAGCTCGCGCAGATTTCGGGCATCGATCCGATTTACGGCGAGCCGCTGCAAGGCCAGCGCTACGATGTCGGGCAGGAGTTCAAGGCTCACACCGACTACTTCGATCCGCAGCAAGCCGATTACGAAAAGTACTGCTCGGTCGCTGGCCAGCGCACCTGGACCTTCATGATCTACCTGAACGACGTAGAGGCCGGCGGCGCGACGCGGTTCAAAGTCATCGACAAGATCATGCAGCCCGAGCGCGGCAAGTTGATCGCCTGGAACAACCGCCGGCCGGACAAGAGCCCCAACCCCGCGTCGCTGCATCATGCGATGAAAGTGCGGCGCGGGGTGAAGCACGTCATCACCCGCTGGTACCGCGAGAAGCCCTGGGGCTGAACCTCGCGGCAACAGCGGCGCCAGATCACATCGGCTTGGCGACCACCGCGCAAGCCACGCGATCGCCGGCATCGCCGGAAGGCTGGCTCATGTAATCGTCGGCCTTGGCGTGGATCACCAGTGCGGTGCCGTCCTGATCCCAGATCGAGTTCGGCGCGTCCTTGTCGAGGCTCACGCCGGTGTTGAGGACCTGAGTCATGATCATGCCGGAATCGTCCGCATATTGATTGGGCATGTCGCCGCCATGCGGGCCGCCTTCGACCATCAAGCCATGCTGGTCGTTGCCGGGATTGAAGTGGCCACCCGCCGTCGTGAACTTCTGGGCGGCGTCGCACATGCCCTTCTGGTGCAAGTGAAATCCGTGCTCGCCTTTCTCCAGGCCCATGACGTGCGCGGTCACCAGGACGCCCGCCGGGGTCTGTTGCAGCCTGACCATGCCGATTTCCTCGCCCGAGGTATCGATCACCGAGGCGGCGACCTCTTCGCCTTTCATGTCATGGCCGCTCATGTCGTGGCCGGTTTCGTGATGATCGGCGATTGCCGGGCCGGCGCCGAACATGGCGAGGGCTCCGAGGGTTAGCATCGAGGGTATCTTGCGCATCGTCGTCTCTCCTTCGGGTATGGTATCGAAAGCCGGTCACGCCACGATCGTTCCCATTGCCCTCATTCCCATGACAGCGGTTTGGCCACGTCCTCCAGGGATCTGCGCTCGGCATCGATGCCGATGACGCGCGCCACGCCTGCTGCGACAAGCATCAGCGCTGCGCCCAGGACGTAGCCCAGCAGGACCTGATCGCGCGAGCCGCTCTCGATCAGCGCGCCGAACAACCAAGGCGCCGCCACACCGCCGAGCCCCGTGCCCAAGGCATAGAAAATAGCGATCGCGAACGCGCGGATCTCGAGCGGGAACGATTCCGCCACGGTCAGGTACGCAGCCGAGGCCGCGGCGGACGCGAAGAAAAACGTGACGCTCCAGCACAGCGTCTGGGTCGTCGCGTCGAGCAGCCCGGCGCGAAACGCGAGACCGCTTGCCAAGAGCAGTAAGCCCGAGGCGGAATACGTGAGCACGATCATCGGCCTCCGGCCCCAGCTGTCGAAAAAGCGGCCGAGCACCAGCGGGCCAAGCACGTTGCCCGCGGCGAACGGCAGAATGTACCACCCGACCGACGGCGCCGGCACGTCATAGAAGTCGGTCAGCATCATCGCGTAGGTGAAGAAGATCGCGTTGTAGAAGAAGGCCTGCGCAATCATCAGCGTCAGGCCGTAGACGACACGGCGCGGGTAGATCCTCACCATCGTGCGCGCGACTTCGGCCAGGCTCGTCGCCGATCGGGGAGTGACTTTAGCGGCACGCGTTTCGACAGGGGGCAGAGCTTGGCCCTGCGCGGCCACCCTGCGCTCGATGTCGGTCACGATCGCATCGGCTTCCTCGAGCCGTCCGTGGATCGCCAGCCAGCGCGGACTTTCAGGAATGAAGCGTCGCAGCCAGATGATCACCGCACCAATCGCGGCGCCGAAGAAGAACGCCACGCGCCAGCCCAGATCGGGCCCGAAAACGCGCGGATCGAGCACGACCAGAGTCGCCCCGCTTGCAAGGGCGGCTCCGATCCAGAAGCTGCCGTTGATGACCAGATCGGTCCAGCCGCGCCGACGCGCCGGGATCAGTTCCTGGATCGCGGAATTGATCGCGCTGTATTCGCCGCCGATCCCAGCCCCGGTCAGAAAACGCAGGACGAAAAGGCTGGGCAAGTCCCAGGCGAAAGCAGTTCCCGCGGTCGCCAGCAGGTAGAGACCGAGCGTGACCGAAAACATCCGCTTGCGGCCCATCCGATCGGTCAGCCAGCCGAAGAACAACGCACCGGTGACCGCGCCCGCCAGATAGGCCGAATTGGCGAGCCCGACTTGCGAGGCATCGAGCCCCAGGCTGGCTTCGTCGCGCCAGGCCGCCGCCACCGATCCCGCCAGCGTGACTTCCAGCCCGTCGAGGATCCAGGTGATGCCCAGCGCCACCACGACAAGCCAATGAAACCGGCTCCAGGGCAGGCGCTCCAGCCGTGCGGGAATGGCGCCTGCGCGCTCGGCTTGGTGTTGCGAGATCGGCCTCGTCCCCGTCTGATGATGGAGCCATTAGAATGGATGAACCGGTAGCCTAGCGGCAGCAAGGCTCGGTGCAAGTCTCGCGGGCAAAACCCTAAACAAGGTTAACCCCGGGAAAAGGATGCCGCGTGACGGAGCCTTAACCCGCATCAGCGAAACAGGAGGACGGCGCATTCTATCGACGAGGACGGAAAGACTTTAAATGAACTATCCCCTGGCCCGGTTCGAAGCCGAACCGGACACCGACGAGAATCGCCGCCGAGAACCCCGCTTCAACGCCGTCTCAGACGCCACCATCACCAACATGACGGGTAAGACGGCCTCGACTTTGCTGATCGACATTTCGCTGCACGGAGCCTGCATTCGCTGCGACGCGGCATGGTTGCGGCCAGGCTCGTTCGTGAAGATCGCGATCACCGAGGACGACGAACTCGATGCCGTCGTGCGCTGGGTGCGTGACGGCTCGGCGGGGATGGAGTTTCTCAATCCGGTTCCGGCAAACCGCGAAGCCTGGCGCGCGATGATGGACGCCGAAAACTTCTAAGCGGTTCCGCATTCCAATCGGTTGTGCAGGCGCGCCCTGCGATCGCCCTCGAACGCGAAAGGGGCGGACCTTGCGGTCCGCCCCTTTTCGGTTTCCGTCTGATCGGAAACTCAGCCCTTCTTGAGCGAAAGCCCGCCGAAACGCTTGTTGAACTGCGCGACGCGGCCGCCATCCTGGATCTGCGCCTTGCCGCCAGTCCAGGCGGGGTGCGTCGTCGGATCGATGTCGAGCACCAGCGTATCGCCTTCCTTGCCCCAGGTGGAGCGAGTCTGGAACGTGGAGCCGTCGGTCATCTGGACCGTAATCGTGTGATAGTCGGGGTGGGTATCAGCCTTCATCGCGAATCTCTCTGCTTGGCCGGTTCCGACCGGCCTGCTCAAACGAAGGCGGGCGCATAGCCGGAGAGGACCGATTTGTCCAGCGTTGGAGTCTTTAGATGAACGCAAACCGCATCCGCGGTTTGCCGCGGCACCAGCCCACGCCCCCACCCGACCTCCCACTCAAGTATACTACCGATGGGAGGTCGGGTGGGGGCGCGGGCCGGTGCCGCAAGGTCCGCCCGGATGGGCGGACCGCACCAAACGAAGACTCGGCCCGATGCCGCGGGCAACCTGCGGATGCAGGTTGCCAATGGCAAAGACTCAAATCTTTCTCAACTATCCGCGATCATCGCGGTGAAGTTCACTTCGCAAGTGACTTTATCCGCAATCGAGGCCTTGCCCCAGAACTTGCAGACGCGGCTGCGCTTCTGGACGAAGCCGACGCGCAGATCGAGCAAGTGGCCGGGCTCGACCGGGCTGCGGAACTTCGCATCCTCGATCGCCATGAAATAGACCAGCTTGCCCGACCCCGCGAGGCCGAGGCTCTCGATCGCCAGGATACCCGCGGCCTGCGCCAGCGCCTCGATCTGGAGGACGCCGGGCATGATCGGACGGCCCGGGAAGTGGCCCTGAAAGAAGCCCTCGTTGAAGCTCACCGCCTTGACCGCGTGAATTTCCTGCTCGCCGATCGCGGCGACGCGATCGACGAGGAGCATCGGATAGCGGTGCGGCAGAGCGGCGAGGATTTTCGGGATGTCGTATCCCGTTTCGGCGCCCTTGCCGCTTTCTGCGTCCGCCATCAGCGGCCCTGAGGCTGAGTCGTGGTCGCCGCGGGTGCCGGCGCCTGGCCTGCCGCCGCAGCCTGCTGCGCGCGGGCCTCACGGATCTGACGCGGCTCCCATCCCGCAGGCGGAACGATCTGCGCCGACGGGATCATGGTGTTCAGCTCGGTCAGGATGTCCTGATTGAGGTTGTAGGCCGAAGCGTTCACCGCGACGATCGCCTGCGGGTTCAGCAGCAGCGAGACCTTCTTCTTGCCCATCGCGGCCTTCACCGCCTGGTCCAGCTTGTCCTCGATCTGCTCGGTCACGTAGGCGCGCGACATCGCGACCGGCTGAAGGATGCGCTGCAGTT
The DNA here is from genome assembly GCF_009746585.1 of Novosphingobium aquimarinum. Lineage (GTDB taxonomy): Bacteria > Pseudomonadota > Alphaproteobacteria > Sphingomonadales > Sphingomonadaceae > Novosphingobium > Novosphingobium aquimarinum. The sequence continues at coordinate 60,339 of NZ_WRPO01000005.1, read as the reverse complement.
CTTCCTGTCCGCTTTCCTGCATCCGCTGGATGGTGGCGGCCTGCTGCTGCAGCGAGGCCTGGTTCGGGTTCGCCGCCTGGCTATCGGTGTTGAACTTGGTGACCAGCGGATTGAGCTGCGCGGAGATCGCGTTGCGGCGCTGTTCGGCCTGGTCGATCTGCGCCTTGTACGTCGTCTGGCGCTGCGTCTCGGCCGTCTTGAAGGCGTTCGAGTTGGCGATAACCGCATCGAGGTTGGCGATGGCGAGGCCCTGCACGACCGTGCCGGTGGCCTGAGCGAGGACAGGCTGCGCGGTGAGTGCGGTACCGGCCGCAAGGGCCGCAGCGAGCGCCGTTTTCAAAAGCATTTGCATCAGAATTGGGTTCCCACATTGAAGTTGAAGGCCTTGGTGTCGTCACCGTCTTGTTTGACGAGGACCTTCGAGAAGTTGATCCGGAAAGGACCAAACGGCGAATTCCAGTTCACACCGATACCGATCGCGACGCGCGGCTTCCAGGTATCGCCGACGAAGAACTCCTGGAACGGGGCAATGGTATTGCCGCGCGCAGTATTAGCGTTGGTGCCAAGGCACGCTGGCGGCGTCGGGTTGGTCGGGCTGGTGACGACGCTGACCGAAGTCGCCGAGCAGTTCGCGTCGACAGTGTCGACCTGCGTATAGAGCGCTTGCCCCGCATCGTTGCGTTCGGGGATCAGCGTCGAGGTCGCGACGCGATCGAGCGTCGGGCGTGTCACGCCCCAAACCGCACCAGCATCGACGAAGATCGAAGGGCGCAGCCCCAGTTCGCGCACGCCCGAGCCCAGCGGGATCTCGAGTTCGGCGCGGCCGAGGTAGTAGTACTTGCCGCCCAGCGCGTCGTCGGCCCAGTCGCTGCGCTTGTCCGAAAAGCCGTCGCCGCTGTTGCCATCGATGACGCCGTCGCCGTTGCTGTCGATATAGGGCTTACGCAGCACGCGCGGACCCACGCCGCGAATGTCGAAACCGCGAATCTGCGGCTCGCCGAGATAGAACCGATCGGTCAGTCGGACATCGTCGACACCATCGATATTGCGGTTCTCGAAGGACTTGATCGCCCCGCCCTCACCGTTGATCGAGAAGACGAAGCCGGCGCCAATCGGCCAGTACTTCGAGGCCTTGGCAGTGAGGCGCCCGTACTTCACCGAACCGCCGAGCCCGGCGAAATCGGCACTTACCGAGGCAAGCAAGCCCCGCGTCGGCCGGATGCGATTGTCCAGCCGGTCGTAGATCAGCGAGGCGCCCAGGATCGAGCTGGTGCGCTTGCCGATCGCCTCGCACAGATAGCGCCCGGCGAGCAGCGGGTCGCACTGGTTCGGCCCGAGCCGATCGGAGAAGAAGATGCCGCGATCCAGCGTCACGTCATCGTAGTTGAGCGTGTAGCGCATGACGCCGGTCAGGTATTCGGTGAGCGGCAGACCGGCGCGAATCTGGAAACCCGTCGTCGCCTGGCGATAGGTCGTGTCGCGGCTGTTGGTGAAACGGAAGCTGTTGAAGTCGCGCCGGTAGACGTCGACGCCCAGCGACACGTTGCGATCGAACACGTAGGGTTCGGTAAAGCTGGCCTCGACGCTCTTGGTATAGCGCGAATAGCTGCCTGAAAGGCCGATCGTCTGGCCACGCCCGCGGAAGTTGCGCTGCTGCACCGAAGCCTGGAAGATGAAGCTTTCGAGGCTCGAGAAGCCCGCCGAAAGCTGCAGCTGGCCGGTCGGCTTTTCCTCGACGTTCGCTTCCAGCAGGATGCGGTCGGGCGCAGAGCCAGGCTTCTGCTCGACCTCGAACTTCTCCTGGAAATAGCCCAGCGACTTGATGCGATTGGACGAGCGGCGCACTTGCAGCGAGTTGAACGCGTCGCCTTCGGCCAGACGGAACTCGCGGCGCACGACCTTGTCCTGCGTCAGCGTATTGCCATTCACGTCGATCCGCTCGACGTAGACGCGCGGCGCTTCCTGGATCACGAAAGTCAGACCCATGGTAAGGTCTTCCTTCGAACGATCGTACTGCGGCCGCACGTCCGCGAAGGCGTAGCCGAAAGCGCCCGCTGTCTCGTTCAGCTTTTCGATCGTGTCTTCGACGAGCTTGGCGTTGTACCAGTCGCCCTTCTTCATCGGCAGCTGCTTGGCCAGCGCCTCACCGCTGAAATCGCGCAACTGGCTATCGACTTCGATGTCGCCAAATTTGTAGCGATCGCCTTCTTCCACCACGTACGTGATGATGAAGTCCTTCTTGTCCGGCGTCAGCTCGGCCACGGCCGAGACGACGCGGAAATCGGCGTAGCCTTCTGTCAGGTAGAATTGGCGCAGCTTCTGCTGGTCGAAGGCCATGCGGTCGGGATCGTAGCTGGTGCTTGAGGAGAAGATCTTGGTGAGACCCGTCTCCTTGGTCACCATCTCGCCGCGCAGCTGGCCGTCGGAGAACTTCTCGTTGCCGATGATGTTGATCTGGCGGACCTTGGACTTGTCGCCCTCGGAAATCTCGAAAACGATGTCGACGCGGTTCTGGTCGAGCATGACCATCTTCGGCTCGACGGTCGCGGCGTAGCGGCCCTGACGCTTGTAGAGCTCGATTATGCGCGCAACGTCGGCGCGGACCTTGGAACGCGTGAAGATCTGGCGCGGCGCGACCTTGATCTCGGGCAGGATCTTGTCGTTCTTGATCCGCTTGTTGCCCTCCAGAATGATCCGGTTGACCACCGGGTTCTCTTTGACCTGGATGGTCACGAAGCCGTTGTCGTTGGAGATCTGGACGTCGGCGAACAGCTCGGTCTCGTAGAGCGTCTTGAGCGCCTGGTCGGCGGCCGCGGCCGTGTAAGGCTGCCCCGCGCGCAACTGGACGTAGGAAAGAATCGTCTGTGGTTCGAGGCGTTCGGAACCAACGACCTGCACGACCTTTATGGTATCGCCCTGGGGCGTTACCGTCGGCGCGGTCGCTTGTGTTTCAGCGGTCGCCTGCGCTTCAGGTGGCTGAGCCGGGTCCGGGGCCGAGGCCGCGGCATCCTGAGCCTGTGCGACGACCGGCAGGCTGGCAAGGATCGTAGTCCCCAGCAAGGCTGCAGCAAGTCGCGACTTTCGCGCGGCACCGAAACTGCGAGCCGTATCCAATCCCATCATTCGAAGCCGTTCCCGTACACACCTTGCGCGGAGCCGTTCCCCTCCGCACTGGAGTAGGCCGCCTCCCCGCCAGCAATCGCCGCCCTCTGCCTGATGGGCAACGGCCAATCAAGCAGACAATCCGGGCGGAACTGTGATCGCTAGGAAATTCCTTGCGGCTATCCCCCGAAAAACGGGAGCGTAGCCAGATCGTTGAAGGTCACCACCAGCATGAGCGCCAGAACCAGGGCCACACCGGTCCGCACCGCCCATTCCTGACTGCGCTGACTCAGCGGTTTCCGGCGAACTGCCTCGGCCGCGTAGAAGGCGAGGTGTCCTCCGTCGAGCGCCGGAATTGGCAGGAGATTGATGAATGCCAAGTTAATCGAGATCAGCGCGACGAAGCCGACAAACTGGAACCAGCCCAGCGTGAACTGCTCGCCGGAGTACTTGGCGATTTTGATCGGTCCGCCCAGCTCTTTCACCGATCGCTCACCCGTCACGATCTGGGCGATGCCGGAAGCCATCATCTTCATGACGTCGAAGCTTTGAGTGAAGCCGAGCTCGACCGCCTTGATCGGATCGACTTGCACGACATCAATTGCGCCTGACCCTGCACCGATACCGAGTCGGCCGATGCGCGCCTCGTTACCGAAGCGATCGCTTTCGAGTTCCGAACGTATCTTGACCGGAATCGCCAGCTCGTCACCATCGCGCGATACCGTAATCACCACCGTGCGCCCCGGATACGGCACGACATATTGCGGGATCTCGGTGAAGCTCTCAATCGGGTTTCCGTCGATCGCGACGATCCGGTCGCCCAGGCGCACGCCGGCTTCCTGCGCCGCCGATTGCTCGGAGAACTCCGCCACTTCGGGCACCGCGACAGCGCGGCCGAGAGCGAAGTTGAAAGCCGCGAAAATCGCCACTGCGAACAGAAGATTGGTCAGCGGCCCTGCCAGCACGATCAGCGCGCGCTGCCACAAGGGCTTGGTCTGGAATTGCATGGCGCGATCGGCGTCGGACACCGAGGGATCCGCAGGTGCCGGCGCGCTCGACGGGTTCATGTCACCGGCGAACTGGACGTAACCGCCCAGCGGCAAGGCGCACAGCTTCCAGCGGGTGCCGCGTTTGTCGGTATAGCCAGCCAGCTCCTTGCCGAAGCCGACCGAAAAGGCATCTGCCTTCACGCCGAACCAGCGGCCAACGAGATAGTGACCAAGCTCGTGGATGACGATCAACGGCCCGAGCACGAGTGCGAAAGCGAGGATCGTCGTCAAAAGTGAGGGTGCGGCCATCAAGTCAGGCAGTCTCCATCAGCAGGCGCGCCCGCGAGCGCGCCTCGCTATCGACCGCGAGGACATCGTCGAGCGATGCCGGCGCGGAAGGAGCATAAGTTTCAAGGACATTGGCGACATGTGCCGCAATCCGGGTGAACCCAATCTGACCAGCCAGGAATGCCGCGACCGCGACTTCGTTGGCCGCGTTCAGCACGGCCGGTGCTGCGCCGCCCGCTTCCGCCGCCTCACGGGCCAGACGCGTGGCCGGAAAACGAACTTCGTCGGGCGCGGCGAAGCTGAGCGTGCCGATCGCGGCGAGATCGAGCGGATCGCACGTCGTGTTCATCCGCGCGGGCCAGGCGAGCGCCGAAGCGATCGGCACCCGCATGTCCGATGGACCGAGCTGCGCGAGCGTCGAACCATCGCGGTATTCCACCATCGAGTGGATCACCGATTGCGGGTGGACGAGAATGCGCAGTCGATCGAGCCCGACGGGGAACAAGTGAAACGCCTCGATCAGTTCGAGACCTTTGTTCATCATCGTCGCCGAATCGACGCTGATCTTGGCGCCCATGTCCCAGTTGGGATGGCGCACCGCTTCGACCGGAGTCGCGGCCGCGAGGCGTTCCTCGCTCCATTCGCGGAACGGTCCGCCACTGGCGGTGAGCGTGATCCAGCGCACGTCGGCCAGATCGTTACCGGCGAGGCACTGGAAGATGGCGTTGTGTTCCGAGTCGACCGGCAGCAGCGTGGCGCGGTGGCGCGCGACCGCGGCGGTCATCACTTCACCGGCGGAGACCAGCGCTTCCTTGTTGGCCAGCGCCACGGTGCCGCCCTGCTCGATCGCGGCCATGGTCGGCGCGAGCCCGGCGCAGCCGACAATGCCCGCGACGGTAAGGTCGACCGGACGCGCCGCAGCCTCGATCAGCGCGGCCTTGCCTGCAGCGGCTTCGATACCTGTGCCGGCGAGCGCGTCGCGCAGTTCCCCGAGGCAGCGCTCATCGCCAACCACGGCAATCTCCGCCTCGAACTCGCGTGCCAGCTGGGCTAACTCGGAGATACTGGATTGTGCGGTGAGCGCGACGACGCGCCACTTGCCCTTCTCGCTTCGCAGAAGGTCGGTCGTCGACGCGCCGATCGAGCCCGTCGCGCCGAAGATCGAGATCGAACGCTGGTTCACGAAGCCCCTATTACGCGTGAAATCATGAAGACGGCCCCAATCGCAATCGACACTGATAGCAGACCGTCCACCCGGTCGAACAGCCCCCCGTGACCAGGCAGCAGCCGCCCGGAATCCTTCACTCCCGCGCGGCGCTTCATCCAGCTTTCAAAGAAGTCCCCGGCTTGCGCGACGATGGCGGTCGCACTGCCGGCGGCCAGCAACGCCAAGACGCCGCCGACGGTCCAGTCGATGTACACGCGATTGCCTTCGCCCATCGTCACGATCAGCAGCCACATCACCAGACTGGCGCCAAACGCGCCGCCGATGAGCCCGGCCCAGGTCTTGGAAGGCGAGATCCGCGGCGCGATCTTGGGGCCGCCGAACGTCCGCCCCGAGAAATAGGCGAAGACGTCCGTCCCGATCACTGCACCCAGCAACATCAAGACCGAAAAGATCCCCGCCTGCGAATCGCGCAGCGCGATCAGCACTGCTGCCCCGATCGCGCAATAGATCGCCCCGAAGACGCGCCACAGATTGCGCCGCGTGCCTTTCTCGCGAAACAGCAGCACGAGCACCGACCATTCGAAATAGACGCCGATCGCGACGGCAGCGACGAACAGCGTCCACACGATGCCGCCGAGCCACAGCGCGGTGCCCGAGATGGCCAGCATGACGACCGCCGATCCGGCACGGCGCGGCAGGTCCGACGTGCGCACCGAGAGCGGCACGGTGACGTAGGTCTTGATGCGATCACGCTTCCGGGGCCTTTCAGCGTCCACCATAGCGGCGCTCCCTGCGCGTGAAGGACTCGAGGGCCTGGGCCAGATGATCGGCAGTGAAGTCCGGCCAGAGGGTCTCGGTAAAATAGAGTTCGCAGTAAGCCGCCTGCCACAGCAGGAAGTTCGACAGCCGTTCCTCGCCCGAAGTCCGAATGAGCAGATCGAGCGGCGGCAAGTCGGCCGTATCGAGTTCCGCCGCGATCGTCTCGGGCGTGATCGCGCCCTTGGCCGCCGCCTTGGTCGCCGCCCGCGCGATTTCGTCGTGCGCGCCGTAATTCAGCGCCACCGCGAGGATCGTGCCGGTGTTGGCCGCCGTTCGCGACAGCGCCCCTTCGATCAGTTCCACCACATCGGGACGGAACGCCTTGTAATCGCCGATGATCTTTAGGCGGATGCCGTTTTCGGCCATCTCGTCGAGGTCGGAAAGGATGAAGCGCTTCATCAGCGCCATGAGGTCGGAGACTTCCTCGTCCGGGCGGCGCCAGTTCTCGGTCGAGAAGGCGTAGATCGTCAGCGCTTCGAGCTCGAAATCGCGCGCGCCGCGCACCAGCCGCCGCACCGCTTCGACGCCGCGCTGGTGCCCCAGTGCGCGCGGCAAGTGGCGCTTCTTCGCCCAGCGCCCGTTGCCGTCCATGATGATGGCGACGTGCCTGGCCTTAGTGCCGTCCTCTCCCATCCGACAAACCGCCCCTCAGAGCCTTACTGGCTCAGGATGTCCTTTTCCTTGCGGGCGAATTCCTCGTCGACGGCCTTGATCATCTCGTCGGTGAGCTTCTGGACCTCGTCCTCGCCGCGCTTCTTGTCGTCCTCGGAAATTTCCTTCTTGGCCTCGTCTGCCTTGAGCGCTTCGTTGCCGTCGCGGCGCACGTTGCGGATCGCGACCTTGGCTTTTTCCGCATACTGGCCTGCGAGCTTGGCCAGTTCCTTGCGGCGCTCCTGCGTCAGGTCGGGGATCGGCAGGCGAATGGTGTTGCCGTCGTTGATCGGGTTGAGGCCAAGGCCGGCCGATCGGATCGCCTTTTCCACGGGGCCGACGTTGGACTTGTCCCACACCTGCACCGAGAGCATGCGCGGTTCGGGCGCGGAGACGGTCGCGACCTGATTGAGCGGCATCTGCGCGCCGTAGACCTCGACCGTCACCGGATCGAGCAGCGTGGTGTTGGCGCGCCCGGTACGCAGACCCGAAAGGTCATGCTTGAGCGCTTCCACTGCGCCTTTCATCCGGCGTTCGAGATCGTCCTTGTCGAATTTTGCCATGATTCAGGCTCCTTTCTGCACGATCGTCTTGGTTCCCTCACCCGAGAGCACGCGGGCAAGATTGCCCTTCTCCCGGATCGAGAACACGACGATCGGTATCTGGTTATCGCGGCACAGCGCCACGGCCGACGCGTCCATGACTTTGAGGTTGTCGGCCAGCACGCGGTCGTAATCGACCGTGTCGTAGCGCACCGCATCGGGATTGCTCTTCGGGTCCGAATCGTAAACCCCGTCGACGCTGGTGCCTTTGAGCAGGGCGTCGCACTGCATTTCCGCCGCACGCAGAGCGGCGCCGGAATCGGTCGTGAAATAAGGCGCGCCCACGCCGGCGGCGAAAATCACCACGCGGCCCTTTTCGAGGTGGCGTTCGGCGCGGCGACGGATCACCGGCTCGCACACCTGGTCCATCTGCACCGCCGACTGCACCCGCGTATCGACGCCGAGCTGTTCGAGCGCGTTCTGCATGGCGAGCGCGTTCATCACGGTCGCCAGCATACCCATGTAGTCCGCCTGGGCACGGTCCATGCCACGAGCGGCGCCCGCCATGCCGCGAAAGATGTTACCCCCGCCGATCACCAGGCACAGTTGCAGTCCGGTGTCCTTCGCCGCCTTCACTTCGCGCGCCAGCTCGGCCACGAATTCGGGATCGATCCCGAACTGCTGGTTGCCCATCAGGACTTCGCCCGAGAGCTTCAGGAGAATGCGCTTATAGGCTGGCTGAGGCATGCAGGATTCGAAACTCGCTGGCGGGGACGGGGCTGCCCCGCATTAGGAGCGCGCGGCGCGGATGCCAAGGGGGATGCCAAGGCTGCGGAAAACGAAAAGGGGCCGAGAGCTTCGCTCCCGACCCCAATCCTGACGTACTGGCCCGAAACGGGACCCCGGCCGCCGGCCTGGGGCCCGCGACCAGAGGCGGGCGATCAGCCCTGGACGGCTGCCGCGACTTCGGCGGCGAAGTCGCTGACTTCCTTCTCGATGCCTTCACCGAGCTGGTAGCGCACGAAGTCCTTGAGGACGATCTTGCTGCCCGCTTCCCTGCCGGCCTGGTCGACGACCTGCTGCACCGGAGTCTTGTTGTCCATCACGAAGACCTGGCTGAGCAGCGCGTTTTCCTTGGCGAACTTGGCAACCGCGCCTTCGACCATCTTTTCCTGGACGTTCTCGGGCTTGCCGCTCTCGGCCGCTTTCTCGGCCGCGACCTTGCGCTCACGCTCGATCATCTCGGGATCGAGATCCTCGGCGTTGAGCGCCATCGGGAAGGCGGCGGCGATGTGCATCGCCAGCTGCTTGCCGAGATCTTCGAGAACGTTGGCGGGAGCCTCGCTCTCGAGCGCGACGAGCACGCCGATCTTGCCGAGGTTGGGCGCAGCGGCATTGTGCATGTAGGGCACGACCACGCCCTGCGAGACGGTAACCGTCTTCATCCGGCGGATCTGCTGGTTCTCGCCGATCGTCGCGACGTTGTTGGTGAGCGCGTCTGCCACCGTGGTGCCGCCCGGATAGGACGCGGCCTTCAGCGCTTCGACGTCATCGCCCGACACGCCCAGAGCGGCCTGCGTGGTGTTGCGCACGAAGTCCTGGAACTGCTCGTTCTTGGCGACGAAGTCGGTCTCGGAATTGACCTCGACGGCCACGCCCTTGGTGCCTTCGACGGCAACGCCGACAAGACCCTCGGCCGCGGTGCGGCTCGACTTCTTGGCGGCAGCGGCAAGGCCGCGCGCACGCAGTGCGTCGACGGCGGCTTCGAAGTCGCCGCCGGTTTCGTCGAGCGCCTTCTTGCAGTCCATCATGCCGGCGCCGGTGCGCTCGCGCAGGTTCTTCACGTCAGCGGCGGTGTAAGCCATCGCACATTTCCTCTTTCATAAACTTGCAGTCGCGCGCCGGGCCCATGGACCCAGCGCGCGACAATCTCGTGACGGTGCCCCGCATAGGCGGGGCACGTAGAGCGATCAGGCCTCGGCGGTCGCCGTTTCGGCGGCAGGCTCGTCGAGCGCGCCCATGTCGATGCCCGAATCCTGCTGCGCACCGCGGCCACCCTTGGTCGCGGCCTCGGCCACGGCTTCGCAGTACAGGCGCACGGCGCGGCTGGCGTCGTCATTGGCCGGGATCGGGAACGCGATGCCCTGCGGATTGACGTTGGTGTCGAGCACGCCAACCACCGGAATGCCGAGAACATTGGCTTCCTTGATCGCGAGATCTTCCTTGTTGGCGTCGATCACGAACATCACGTCGGGAATGCCGGCCATGTCGCGAATGCCGCCAAGCGAAAGCTCGAGCTTGTCGCGTTCGCGCGTCAGCTGAAGGATTTCCTTCTTGGTCAGGCCGTGGGTTTCGCCCGAAAGCTGTTCCTCAAGGCTCTTGAGGCGCTTGATCGACTGGCTGATCGTCTTCCAGTTGGTAAGCATGCCGCCCAGCCAACGGTGGTTGACGAAGTGCTGACCGCAAGCGCGTGCCGCTTCGGCGATCGGCTGCTGTGCCTGGCGCTTGGTGCCGACGAACAGCACCTTGCCGCCGGCCTGGACGGTCGACGAAATGAACTCGAGCGCACGCGCCATCAGCGGCACGGTCTGCGACAAGTCGATGATGTGGATGCCGTTGCGGGCGCCGAAGATGTACGGCTTCATCCGCGGGTTCCAGCGGTGGGTCTGGTGGCCGAAGTGGGCGCCGGCCTCGATCAATTGCTGCATGGTGACGACGGGAGCCGCCATAATACGTTCCTTTCCGGTTGCGCCTCGAGTGAGGCGGCCTCTGGGATGCTGGAACCGTGCGGAGATCCCGCTGCGGCACCGGTATGGGTGCATCCCATGTGAATTTGCCGGGTATTCGTCACAGCGCGAATCGCTGCGACAGGCCCGGCGGCGCGGCGATAGCGGCATGAGATCGAGAACGCCAGCTTCAAATCGTCGCACGCGAACCTCGGTTCATCACGCGAAGCTAACGAATTGGGAACGAAATACGCGAAAATCCATTAAATTCAAGTAGCTGCCGACTGCTGACTGGCCGTCGAACGAGCGTGGTCCGGGCAGCAGATCGACGCCTGTTTTGCCGAATCGCCGTGCAGCCAGGTTTGCGGGAATGACAGGAAGTCTTTATGAACATGCTGGTTATGGTTCTGTTCCTCGGAGCGACCGCGTCCGCGCTGACGCTGTCGTGGATGTCCATCAGGGACGAACTTGGCGCTGTAGCAAGTCTGTGGGCGGCTGTTCGCCAAAGTGAACGAGAACAAGCGATTACCATCACGTATCCGGGCCAGGCATCCCTGTCGGATGGCATGGTCGCGTCGCAGCGCAGCTTGCGCCCCCACCGCCCGCGCTCGACGAAGGTGCCGTCGCATCGTCTGCACGCGTTTTCGCGGCTCCGCCGCGCCGCCTGAAACCAGCGCGGCGTAAGGCAAACGGTGGTCAGCCTCACGGCTCTGAGCAAATAACGCTTGACGCGAATAGAACAAAAAGAGAACAAGTGCCCTCTGGAACATTGGTAGAACGAATCGCGTTCCGCCGCAAGCAGGAGGCCTTCCATGACCGCACTTCTCGCCATCGCTTTTCCGCTGAGTTGCCTGCTCGCGCTGAAGCTGGCCCTGGGTTCGATGCGAAACGAGTGGTCGGCTGCCGCCCATGTCGTGAGCCGGGCCCGGGCAGAGGTGCGGCCGGTCTATGTGCGGCGAACCGCATCGGCCGTCAGTCGGGATCGAGCTGCAACAGGGCCGTGGGCGGTGCGGGCGCTCGGCTGTTGATCGCCCATGTGAGCGTCTGACCGGCTCCCCCGGCCTTCTTCGGCCCTTCGTCGGTGTTGTTGGCGAGGATCGGCGCATCGGTCGTGATGGTGAACGTACCATCGACGATCGGCGCAGGCGCGGGAGGATCCTCCGATTCGGTCTTAGATGCCATGGCGCCCGCCATCCGCGTGCCCATTGCCATCGCGCCGCCCAGAGCGTTCATGCCGCCGCCTGGAGCATAGCCTGGCGCATCGATCCGGACGCTTCCGTCCTTGCGCGGCGAAATCATCACCAGCGCATTGGCCCAGGCAAAGCCCTCGATGCTGGGAAAGACGAAATCGTGGTCGAGTTGCCCGGCCAGATCATATGCGACGTCGAACGTGCCGGCGCCCTTGTAGTCGACACGTCGCCACCCTTTCTGGCGCCGCAGCCGCTCCGCGATGACCTCGGGAGCCTTGGGATCGTCGAAATCGAGCCCGCCCATCATGGCCGCTGCGGCCGCGGATGATTGCCGCTCGCGTCGCTTCTGAGCCGCCCATGCGTCGCGCTGCTGCGCGATCTCCTCGCGACTACAGGGCCGCGTTTGCCCGGTTTCGGCATCGCTGCACGGCTTGGCCACGAATTCGCGATCCCGTTCGGACTTCATCAGGGGCAGAAAATAGAGCTCGCCCGAATAGGCGAAGCGGAACTGGCCATTGCGTCTTACGTCAAGTGACGAGGTGAACCGCCCCGGAGCAAGCAGACACGCCGCGAGCAAAGCGGTCAGCAAGACGACACCGGCCCGGGATGCTGCACGGCGTAAAGCAGTTCGATCCATCCCTATTTTCCTCCTTACTCCGCTTCGCGAGTCGCCACCGCGTAGAGCGCGACTGCGGCCGCATTGCTGACGTTGAGGCTCTCCATCGCTTCGCTGATCGGCAGCCGCGCCAGCGCATCGCAGTGCTGCGCGATATTATGGCGCATACCTTCCCCTTCCGCGCCCAGGACCAAGGCGACCGGTCCCTGAGGCAACGCCGAAGCCAGCGTCGCCTCGGCCTCTCCGGCAAGCCCGATCCGCCAGTATCCCGCCTCCGCGATCTCCTCGAGCGCCCGCGCGAGATTGACCACCTTGACCCAGGGCACGATCTCCAGCGCCCCCGAAGCGGATTTCGCGAGCGCGCCGGATTCGGGCGGCGCATGACGATCCTGGGTGACGATCGCACAGGCATCGAATGCGGCAGCCGAGCGCAGAATTGCGCCGACGTTATGCGGATCGGTAACCTGATCGAGGATCAGCAGCGGTCGCCCCGCCCCGGCATCGATCACGTCGGCCAGATGGAGGTCGTCGAGCGGATCGCATTCGAGGACCAGCCCCTGATGCGGCGCATCGCGCGCGACGAGACGCGCCAGATCGGGCGCTTCGGCCCATTCGATCGGAAAATCGTCCGGCAATTCGCCGTTGAGCGAATCGACGCCCTCGCGAGACGCCCAGAGCTTGTGATGGCGCCTGTCGGGATTCATGAGCGCCGCCTCCACAGCGTGCCGACCCCACAGCCGCACCATCCCGCGCGAGCCCCGGCCGCTGCCGCGCCCGCCGCGCATGCGCCCTGCCCTCCCTCTGAGCGCCCGATCGGGTTTGCCTGATCCGCGCTTCGTCATCTTTTGCCCCTTATGCACCGTGGCTGGTCGTGATTGAGCCCCGCTCCTGCCAGTCACCCCATTGACAGGCAAGGCTCGCTTCGCCATGAGCGCGCCTTCTCGGCAGGATCGCTCCCTTGGGAGCATGCGGAAAGCGCCCCGGCGCCGCCCGCGAATTCCTTCTAACCGGTGTGGACAGGTGGCCGAGTGGTTAAAGGCAGCAGACTGTAAATCTGCCCGCGCAAGCGTACGTTGGTTCGAATCCAGCCCTGTCCACCACCCCCCTTTCTCACAACATCTCCGAAAAGCTCCAGCCTTCCCCACACTGCGGCGCCTTGGAATGGTCTCCAGAAATGTGAGAACGAAAACGGGCGAACTCACGGCGGTAGCGGTCAAGGCTGCCATGGTGAAACCGGGCACCTATCAGGACGGTGACGGACTTTTTCTGAGGGTTGGGAAAACTGGTGCGGCTTCCCGGCTCGGACGACTTCAGCGCACTTGCTGTTTGCAGGCCCGGGCGCCGAGCGGGATGCGGCCGATTTACGGATGTGGATCGGGACTGCGGACTGTCCCGGGATCGCCGAGGTCGCATTCGAGCAGATCCCGGTCCCAATCGGCCAGGCTGGCCGCCGCCACGTACGTGCTCCGCAGGAATGCCAGTAGAGCTGCGTCCCCATCCTCGGCGGTCCGCACGGCCTCATAAGGCAGGATGAACTCGCCCAGGTCGGTGTTCCACGATGCGGCCGCCGGCCGCACCTCGGCATCGGCGAAACCGTCCGGCTCGGGATAGATGTACGCATAGAAGGCGGCGTTCTCGGTTCCGTTGCCGCCCGGCCAGAACCCGGCGGACGACACTTCCCGATCATAGGCTTCCTGGGCGACTTCGTCGGGCATCGCGGGGACCCCGCCGGCGTGGAGCGGCGCTCGCCGCCCGGAGAAGCGCGTGACCGCGAGGTCGAAGCTGCCCCAGAAAAGATGGACGGGGCTGCACTTGCCGAGGAACGCGGTGCGGAATCGCTTGAACACCCGGTCGATCGAAAGAAGCGCCTGATGGTAGCGCTCGACCGCGTCGCTGTCGTACGGGCGTTCGACATGGTCCTCGTCGAACGGCACCGGCGATGGCACCTCGTTCGGGTGCCGATCGTAGCGCGCGTTGCCGCCCAGTTCGGTAATCATGGCGGTAAAGGTATCGTAGAACTTCGCCACTGTCGTCGGTGTCAGCGCGAACGAAGCGGTGCGCCCGTCGCCGCCGGTGCCGACAACCTTATGGCTGATGAAATCGAAGACGATCTCGATGCCCGGTCCGTCGGGAATGAGCGACGTGGTCAAGCCACGCGGGGTGACGTAGAACGTCGCGTGCCAGGAGTGGTTGACCCACGGGGTCCGCGCCAGCCGGTACTTGCCGACGATCTGGGTGTAGAGTTGCAGGGCAGAACACGTTTCCTGCCATTGCGCATAGTCCAGCTTGGGCCAATTCGTGTGCAAGGCGACGTTCTCCTGCGGCGAAAGCTGGCCGCTGCGAACTGGCGGCTGCAACCGGCTTCTCATAATCCAGGCGGCGGGGTGTCAGCCTTTTAAGCAGCCCTGTGGGGTTCGCAAATGGGCGAACGGCGTTCGCGCCAGATTTGTTGCGTCACCCGGCGACGCGAATCAATACTGCAATCGACTCGCAACAATCCGGTTTTGCTAGGCCACAATCGTTCGATCCTCTATATATCGAGTGTAGACAAGACGCGGTTCCAACGGTGCAAAATGCGACCGTGCGGCTTGGTGGAGAACGTTCGATGTCATTCGTCCGCTTGAAAAAGAAACGAAGCCGCTGAACCGACAAGGTGCGTCGCGCGTCTTGCGTCAGGGGCTCCTTTCTACCCGCTTGAACCGCCTTTATTGGTTCAGGACTTCATCAAAATAGATCGAAAACGCAGTTCGACTGGTGGTCGGGCTAGCCTTTTCGCTGTCAGCACGACTTTCGGTCCGCATGGCGAAGGCCGGGTCAGGCGCGCGCTCGCGCCCTGCCTGTGTCCGTTCGCCCTGCGCCAAAGCGGAGCCGTGCTCGCAGCCAATCGTCAAGGAGATTTGAAATGGATGGCGTATTCAATGGCTTGATGGGCATCGGTGCGATTGCTCTCGGCGCGGTCGTCTTGCTGATCGTGTTCGGGATCATGCTGGCGCGGCTCTATCACCGTGCCAGCAAGGAGATCGCGTTCGTGCGAACGGGTGTCGGCGGCGAGAAAGTCGTGATGAACGGCGGCGCCCTGGTGCTGCCGATCTTTCACGAGACGATGCCGGTCAACATGAACACGGTGCGCCTGGCGGTCGAACGCAAGAACACCGATGCGTTGATCACGCTCGATCGGCTGCGGATCGATGTGAAGGCCGAGTTCTACGTTCGGGTTCGACCCGACGCCGGGGCGATTGCCATGGCCGCGCAGACGCTGGGTGCGCGCACGATGAATCCGGAAGCGTTGAAGGATCTCGTCGAAGGCAAGTTCGTCGATGCCTTGCGGTCGGTTGCGGCCGGGATGTCGATGAACCAATTGCACGAACAACGGGCCGACTTCGTCCAGAAAGTGCAGCAGGTTTCGTCGTCGGATCTGGCGATGAACGGACTGGAGCTGGAATCGGTCTCGCTGACCGGTCTCGACCAGACCTCGATCGAGCATTTCAACGCCAACAATGCGTTCGACGCCGAAGGCCTGACCAAGCTGACCGAGCAGATCGAGTTGCGCAAGAAAACCCGCAACGACATCGAGCAGGACACCCGGGTCCAGATCGAAAGCAAGAACCTGGAGGCCGAACGGCAGTCGCTGCAGATCGAACGCGACAACGAATTCGCCCGGCTCGAGCAGGAACGCGAGATCGAGATGCGCCGGGCCGAGCAGTCGGCTGAAGTCGCGCGGGAGCAAGCGGCGCGTGGCCGCGAGGCGGATGAGGCGCGGATCGAGGCCAAGCAGCAGGTCGAATCCCGGCAGATCGAGGCCGATCGCACGATCCAGCAAGGCAGGATCGCGCAGCAGCAGGCCGTCGAGCTGGCTCGTCAGGAGCAGCAGATCGCGATTCAGAACAAGAGCCGCGAGGAAAGCCAGGCCAAGGCCCAGGCCGACGAAGCCCGTGCCAAGGCCGTGGCCGCCGAGGAGCAGGTTGCGACCAGCCGCGACACCGAAATTGCGGAGAGGGCCAAGCGGATCGAATTGATCGAGGCGTCGAAGGAGGCAGAGCGTCAGGCGATCTCAGTCAAGGTCCAGGCCGAAGCGGACAAGGATGCTGCGTCCAATCGCGCCGAAGCCGCGAAGCGCGAGGCCGAAGGCGAAGCCGAAGCCGAGAAGCTGCGGGCCGAGGCGGCACGCGTACGCTTCGAGGTCGAGGCGGCAGGGCAGCGCGCCGTCAACGAAGCGGCGAACCTGCTGTCTTCGGACCAGGTCTCGCTGCAGATGAAACTCGCCTTGCTCAAGGTCCTGCCTGAGATCGTGCGCGAAAGCGTGCGGCCGATGGAAGCGATCGATTCGATCAAGATCGTCCAGGTCGATGGACTCATCGGCAAGGCGGGCAAGGGTGGCGAGACGGGCGCATCGCAGGCCGGCGGCTCGGGCAACCTTGCCAACGATGCGGTCTCGGCTGCTCTCGCTTACCGGGCGCAAGCGCCGGTGATCGACGGGCTGATGAAAGAGCTCGGGCTCAACGGCGCCTCGCTCGAAGCGCTGGTCGGGCAAATGCCGTCCGCGACCAAGGCCACGTCCGATGAAGGCAAGGCCACGGTGCAATGAACGGAACTGGGCGGTCGCGTCTCCGGCGCGACCGCCCTTTTCTGACCCTCGTCGATCCGCACAAGATATCGTGCGCCAATGATGGAGTTTGATGTGCTCGAGTTGCTGACCTCGACCGGGAACACGCCCTTTTCGGTTGCCCTTGCGGTCGTGGTTTTGCTCGCAGCCTTGCAGGTCGTCGGCCTTGGCGATCTCGCAGCCGGCGATGTCGACGTCGATGTGGATGGAGACATGCCCGTCGATGCGGGATTGATGTCGCTCGTCGGGCTCGGGCGAATTCCGTTTCAGATGTGGCTGATGATCCTGCTCAGCCTCTTCGGTGTGGTGGGCCTCGTCGGACAGTCCGCGCTGGCGCAAATGACCGGGTCCGCTTTGTCGCCATGGATCGCCGGTCCGGTTGCAGCGGCCATCGGCTTGGCAGGGACGGGCTATGTGTCGCGGCCGCTGAGCCGCATCCTTCCTCGCGACGAAACCACGGCCATCGATCTGTCCGCGCTGATCGGTCGCGAGGCGCAGATCGTCATCGGCACGGCGAGACCGGGCCACCCGGCGCGCGCCAGAACCACCGATCATTTCGGCCAGGTCCACCACGTGATGGTCGAGCCGGACAATCCGGGGCAGGCCTTCGTCGAAAACGAGAAAATCCTACTGGTCCGCCGCGATGGTGACGTGTTCAAGGCCATCACGCGGGGCGATCACTATCTGCCAAGGCTGGACTGACCCTGCGCCGACCGGAGACGCGGAGAGCCCCGGTATGACGACAAGACCAGTCCCAACTGAAATACGCACCTCATGCCTGCACACTGCACACATGGGCCACAACCCTATCGTCGGCGATAGGGTCGCCGCGCGCAGCGGATGGCCCGAAGTCCGGGCATTCCGCCATTGCGGGTCGCGCGCGAACCCCCTACATCCCATGAATGCCCGGAGAGATCGTCGATAATCAAGGCCGGGGCGAAGCCAGCTGGAGTTGGCCTGCGATCCATCCAGAGGGTCGCAAGTTCGGAGCCATTCCGGCGATTGCCTGCCTCATATTTCTCGTTTTGGGGTGGCCCTGGCTGGCCTGGCCCTTTGCCATCCTGACCGTGTGCGTGCTCGCTTTCTTTCGCGATCCCATTCGCGTGACGCCGACGAGCGACCGCTTCGTCGTCGCCCCGGCAGACGGCCTGGTGACTCTGATCGGCAAAGTCCCCCCGCCACGCGAACTGACGCTCGATGACGGCAGCGGACAAGGCGCGCTCGCCGCGAGCGAGGTCACCCGGATCTCGATTTTCATGAGCGTCTTCGACGTCCACATCAATCGCGCGCCGATCGGCGGCACCGTGCGCCGCGTGATCTACATCCCCGGCAAGTTCTTGAATGCCGATCTCGACAAGGCCAGCGAAGAGAACGAGCGGCAGCATATCCTGATCGAGCGAAGTGACGGTCGGCAACTGTGCTTCACGCAGATCGCGGGCCTCGTTGCCCGCAGGATCGTGCCTTTCATCAAACCCGGCGACATTCTTGCCGCGGGGCAGCGCGTCGGGCTGATCCGCTTCGGCAGCCGTGTCGACGTCTATTTGCCAGCCGGCACAGAACCGAGAGTGATACTGGGCCAGAAAATCGTAGCGGGTGAAACGGTGGTCGCTGAAATCGGCGAAAGTCCTCTGCTTCAGGGTGTAAACCAATGATGCCAACTTCCCATGAACCCGACATCGCCGACAGCCCCCTGGACGAAGCGCCAGAGGACGTTTCGCGCGGACGTCGGCTCGCAAGGGGCCTGAGCGCGCGTGCGCTGGTGCCCAATGCGATCACCGCTGCAGCGCTGTGCGCGGGCCTGACCGGTATCCGCTTCGCGATTGCCGGCGATTTCGAGAAATCGGTGCAGGCAGTCATTCTGGCGGGGCTGCTCGACGGGATCGACGGCCGCGCCGCGCGGTTGCTGAAAGCGCAGACCCGCTTCGGCGCCGAGTTGGACAGTCTCGCGGATTCGATTTCCTTTGGCGTGGCCCCTGCCCTGATCGTCTATCTGTGGGCCCTGCGCGATCTGCCCAGCATCGGCTGGATCGCGTCGCTCGCCTTCGCGATCTGTTGCGTGCTGCGTCTCGCCCGCTTCAATTCGCGGCTCGACATGCAGGACCAGCCGCACAAGCTGGCCGGCTTCCTGACCGGAGTTCCGGCCCCACTCGGAGCGGGGCTGGCCTTCCTCCCGCTCTATCTGTGGATCGCCAGCGGCGTGAGCGAGTTCGCCAATCCCGTTGCGGTCAGCGCCTGGATGGTGCTCATCGCGTTTCTCATGATCTCGAGCCTGCCCACGCTGAGTTGGTCCAAACTCAGGCCGCCCCGCGACGTGCGGATCGGATTTATTGCGATCATCGGCCTGCTGGCTGCGGCTCTGCTTACCGAGCCCTGGCTCACGCTCGCCTTGCTGACGCTGGGCTATGTCTTGCTGATTCCGCTGGGCATCTGGCTCTATTCGCGCAGGCAGAAGCGCGGCAGCCACTCCGCCACGCAACCGAGCAGTGACGCGCAAACGCCGCAAGCTTCGGAGTAATCGCCACGAACGGTGACGGGCGGGCATCGATTCGAAATCGGTCCGCCCGCGCCGGTAAGCACGCTGCGTGCCGGTCGTGCGAGACCGATGGCGTCGGGTCTGCCTTGATGGTTTGCCGGATCGCTCCGGCGCGAGACCTAGTTGACGGCGTCTTTCAGACCTTTGCCAGCCTTGAACTTCGGCTGCGTGGAAGCCGCGATTTCCATCGGCTCCCCGGTCCGCGGATTGCGACCCGTGGAGGCCTTGCGCTTCGACACCGTGAACGTGCCGAACCCGACCAGCCTGACGTCGTCACCCTTCTTCAGCGTTGCGGTAATGGAATCAAAGACGCTCTCGACCGCTTTCGTCGCGTCGCTCCGGGTCAGGCCGCTGGAGTCCGCGACAGCGCTGATGAGATCGTTCTTGTTCATTGCCACATCCCCTTGCCAACTTGAAAGCGACGCCGTCGGAATCGCCTGCCTCAAAGGCAAATTGAAACTGATTTCCCGACGATGTCAAAGTCAAATCCGTAATGGACGTTGCACGCGCGAGAATTGCGTTATCAAACCATTGTCGAGACAACATGGGGCGTCGCAGCAAAGCCGCGACGCCCCATATTCTAAACTTTAGTTTACTAACTTGCCCTCAGTGAGCAGTGGGCGCGGGTGCTTTACCAACCATGGCCGGAGCGGTCGACTGGCTCGCCAATTCGTCCGCTTCGGTCCACTCGATGGGAGTCAGCGGCTCGACCAGCGCCTTGGCCAGCACCTCGTCGACGTGGCGGACGGGAATGATCTCCATCCCCTCCTTCACGTTGTCCGGGATCTCGGCCAGATCCTTGCGGTTCTCTTCCGGAATCAGCACGGTCTTGATCCCGCCGCGCAGCGCCGCCAGCAGCTTTTCCTTGAGCCCGCCGATCGGCAGCACGCGTCCGCGCAAAGTGACTTCCCCGGTCATCGCGATGTCCTTGCGCACGGAAATGCCGGTGAGCGTCGAGACGATCGAAGTGACCATCCCGATCCCCGCCGAGGGGCCGTCCTTGGGCACTGCGCCTTCGGGCAAGTGGATGTGCACGTCCTTGTGCTGGAACACCGACGGTTTGACGCCGTAGGCGGGCGAGCGGGCGCGCACGAAACTGAAGGCGGCCTGGATCGACTCGCTCATCACTTCGCCGAGCTTGCCGGTCGACTTGATCGCGCCCTTGCCGGGAGTCAGCACGCTTTCGATCGTCAGCAGTTCGCCGCCCACTTCGGTCCATGCGAGGCCGGTGACGGCGCCCAGCTGGTGCTCCTCTTCGGAGACGCCGAAGCGGAACTTGCGAACCCCTGCGAAGTCGGCGAGGTTTTCGGGCGTCACCGTGACCTGCTCGGCCTTCTTCTCGAGGATCTGACGCAGCGATTTGCGCGCCAGACGCGCGATTTCGCGTTCCAGCGTCCTCACGCCGGCCTCGCGCGTGTAATAGCGGATGAGGTCGCGCAAGGCGTCCTGAGTCAGCGTGAATTCGTCCGGCTTGAGGCCATGCGCCTCGATCTGCTTGGCGATCAGGTGCCGCTCGGCGATCTCGACCTTCTCGTCCTCGGTATACCCTTCGAGACGAATGATCTCCATGCGATCGAGCAGCGCCTGCGGCAGGTTGAGGCTGTTCGCGGTGCACACGAACATCACGTCCGACAGATCGAAGTCGAGTTCGAGGTAGTGATCCTGGAACTTCGCGTTCTGTTCGGGATCGAGCACTTCGAGCAGTGCAGACGCCGGATCGCCGCGGAAATCCTGCCCGAGTTTGTCGATCTCGTCGAGCAGGAACAGCGGATTGGACTTTCCGGCTTTGCGCAGATTGGTGACGATCTTGCCCGGCAGCGAGCCGATGTAGGTCCGGCGGTGGCCGCGAATCTCGGCCTCGTCGCGCACGCCGCCCAGCGACTGGCGGATGAATTCGCGACCCGTCGCTCGGGCGATCGACTTGCCGAGCGAGGTCTTGCCCACGCCCGGAGGGCCGACGAGGCACAGGATCGGCCCCTTCAGCTTGTTGGTGCGCGCCTGCACGGCAAGATACTCGATGATCCGGTCCTTGACCTTGTCGAGCGCGTAGTGATCGGCATCGAGCACCTCTTGCGCTTCGGAAATGTCGCGCTTGAGCTTCGACTTCTTGCCCCAGGGCAGATCAAGCAGGACATCCAGATAATTGCGGATGACCGTGGCTTCGGCGCTCATTGGCTGCATCGACTTGAGCTTCTTGAGCTCCGACGTCGCCTTTTCGCGCGCTTCCTTGGAAAGCTTGGTCTTCTCGATCTTTTCCTGCAGCTCGGTAATCTCGTTGCCGTCCTCGCCTTCGCCGCCGAGTTCGTTCTGGATCGCCTTGAGCTGTTCGTTGAGGTAATATTCGCGCTGGGTCTTTTCCATCTGCCGCTTCACGCGGCCGCGGATCTTGCGCTCCACCTGCAGGACGCCGAGTTCGCCCTCCATGAACGAATAGACCATTTCCAGCCGCTTGAGCGGATCGGATTCGGACAGAACCGCCTGTTTGTCGGCCACCTTGGCGGACAGCTGCCAGGCCACCGTATCGGCCAGCTTGGCGGCATCATCGATATCGCCGAGCTGCTCGCCCGCGTCCTGCGAAAGCTTCTTGTTGAGCTTGGCATATTCGCGGAACTGATCGATCACGGTGCGCATCATCGCCGAGACCTCGGTCCCCGAGGCGCTGACCGGATCGATCCGCTCGACATCGGCGATGAGCATCTGGCCATCGTCCGATTCTTCCGCGCGCAACGCGCTCAGACGCGCGCGGTCCTGCCCTTCGACGAGCACACGAACGGTCCCGTCGGGCAGCTTGAGCAGCTGCAGGACGCTGGCGATCACACCGGTTTCGTAGAGGTCGTCCCGGTCGGGATCGTCGCAGCCGGGATCGAGCTGGGCGAGCAGGAAGATGTCCTTCTCGCCGGACATCGCCGCCTCGAGCGCGGCCACGGATTTCTCGCGGCCGACGAACAAGGGCACGACCATACCGGGAAACACGACGATATCGCGCAAGGGAAGAAGGGGAAGAGAGGTCACGGGCAAATCCATTGTCTGAAATGCGTTGAATGAACAAAACGCATTGAAGTCATCTAACCGGGATTATCCGGCTTCTTCCGGAATATGGTGCGGGTCCGGCAGGCTCGCAATGCCTCCGTGCGCAACGCCTGTGGACGCCTTGCCTACGGTTCGCTTCACTCGAAGGTGAAATCGACCATCATATCGCCCGAGATCGTTTCGAGCGCGGTGCGCACCGCTTCGCAATCGCTCGAATGGGGCACATGCGCGTGCACCTTGCCGCGGAACAGCAGTTCGCCCGACCAGGCGCCGTGCTCGATCTCGGTATCGAGTTCCTCGATATTCACGTTCAGACCCGCGAGCAGCCGAGTCAGTTCCGCAACGATCCCGGGCCGGTCCTGCCCGACCAGTTCGATCAGCAGCGGAACGCCGTCCGGCGGCGTCTCTTCGCCCGCCGGCACGAGCGAGACCGCAAGCCCGTCGGTGTCGATCGCCTGCACCGCCCGCTCGAGGCGACCCGCAGCGTCCGGCGTGATCTCGACCAGTACCGACCCGACGTACATGCCGCCGAGGCGGCTGAGATGGCTTTCCAGCCAGTTGCCGCCGGCATCGAAGATCGCATCTGCAACGGCCCGAGTGAGGCCGGGGCGGTCGCTGCCGCTGACAGTCAGGATCAGGCGCACGCTCATCAGACGATCGTCCCGATCAGAACGGCAGCTTGAAGCCGGGGGGCAGGCCCATACCCTGCTGTGCCTTGGCCATTTCCTCGTTGGCGACGCTGTCCGCCTTGACCCGCGCATCGTTGTAGGCGGCCGCGACGAGATCTTCGAGCATCGCCTTTTCGGAGGGCTGAATCAGGCTGTCGTCGATCGCGACGCCGACCACCCGGCCCTTGGCGGTGCAGCGGATCTTGACCAGCCCGCCGCCCGAAAGCCCTTCGATCTCGATCGCGTCGAGCTTCGACTGGGTTTCCGTCATCTGCTTCTGGATGCTCTCGGCCGCCTGCTGGGCGGCGGCGATCATTTCTTCCATGCTTTTCATCAGCGTCTCCATTTTCCGCGGCCGCCCTGTGCGGCTTCGCGCTCATCTTCGATCAGTTCGGCCTCGGGAAAGGCCGCGAATGCCGCTTCGACCAGCGGCGCGCGGCGGACGGCCTCCGCTCGTGCGGCGCCGGCGGCTTCCTCACGCTCGACCAGAGTCGGCGCGCCCTCGCCCGCGACTCGTTCGACTTGCCAGCGCTCGCCGGTCGCTTGCGCCAGGCCCTCGCGCAATTGCGCGGCGATGTCCTGTGTAAAGCCCGGTGGCTGCGCAAATCTGAGCAGGCCCGGCTCGAGCGTGACGACGCGGACTTGCATGCGCATCACGCCTGCCAGCGAAAGGCTGCCGCGCTGCTCGACGCGATCGACCAGCGCTTCCCAGGCGGTCTCGGACCGCGCGACGGGGGCCGGATCGCTGCCCGCAGGCGTGGGAGCGACTTGCGGAGCGGCGCGCGCCAGCTCCTCCATCCGCCGCGCGAGCTTGCCGGGATCCGGCAAGTCGGCCGCATGGAGGATCCGCAACAAGGCCATCTGCACCGCGACCAGCGGATCGGGCGCCGACTTCACCTCCTCGTGCCCCTTGAGCAGCAATTGCCACATCCGGTGCAACTGCCCGGCCGATAGCCGCTGGGCCCACTCGCCGATCGCATCGCGCTCCTCGGCGGACAAGGCATCGGGCTCCCCGCCGCCGACTTGCGCGACCGTGATGCGGTGCGTCAGATCCATCAGCCCGCGCACCAGCGCGAGCGGATCGACGCCCAGCGCGAATTGCCGCGAGACCAGTTCGAGCACCGCCGCTCCGTTGCCGCCGAGCAGCGCGGCCAGCAACTGGCGCTGCACGCTCTTGTCCGAAAGGCCGAGCATGTCGCGCACGCGCGCCGCCAATACGCGGCCATCGCCGTCGAGATCGGCATGGGCGATGGCCTGATCGAGAATCGAAAGGCCGTCGCGCACCGATCCTTCGGCCGCGGCGGCAACCATCGCCAGCGCCTCGTCCTCGGCACCGACGCCTTCGGCTTCGCAGACGTGGGCGAAATGGTCCGCCAGCATCGGCGCGGGAATGCGGCGCAAGTCGAAACGCTGGCAGCGCGACAGCACCGTCACCGGAAGCTTGTCCACTTCGGTGGTCGCGAAAAGGAACTTCACGTGCGCCGGCGGCTCCTCCAGCGTCTTGAGCAGCGCGTTGAACGCGTTGCGCGAGAGCATGTGGACTTCGTCGACGATGTAGATCTTGTAGCGCGCCGAAACCGCGGCGTAGCGAACCGCCTCGATGATCTCGCGCACGTCGTCGACACCGGTGTTGCTCGCCGCGTCCATCTCGATCACGTCGATGTGACGGCCTTCGGCAATCGCGACGCAGGGCTCGCATACGCCGCAAGGATCGATCGTCGGGCCGCCCTTGCCGTCAGGGCCGATGCAGTTGAGCGCCTTGGCGATGAGCCGCGCAGTCGAAGTCTTGCCGACGCCGCGCACGCCAGTCATCAGAAAGGCATGCGCCAGCCGGTCGCGCTTGATGGCATTGGCCAGCGTGGTGACCATCGCCTCTTGCCCGATCAGCTCGGAGAACGTCTGCGGCCGGTACTTGCGCGCCAGCACGCGATAGGGCTGAGCGGCGGGTTCGGCTGCCCGGACGGGTTCCGTCGGGATCGTCGCGGCCGGTTCAGGAGCCGGAGGAGTCAAATCGGCGGGCGCGGCCTGTTCCTTCACGCGGCTCGCGGGCGGCGGCGCGGGTTCGCCGAACATCGAGGATTGTCCTGCGGCCTCCAGTTCGGCGGCGCTGGGCGAATCGCTCTGATCGCCGTCATCCGGCTCGCCCCCGTCGTTCCAGGGCGGCGTATCGCCGAACATGTCGCCAGAATCGTTGATCGCGTCGTCCATCACCGCGCGAAGGTAGGCCTTCCCGCCGCGCTTGTCAGCGGCGCCGTCCCAATAATGCGCGAGGAAAAGGAGCCGGCCGACCCGCCGCAACCCGTTGTGGCTGCTTCCTTCCGGACCTGACCAGGTTGGCGGACGCAAGCGTCCGACCGACTCCCGGTCGCGCATATGGCGAAGCCGGACGCAGGACGCAAGTGGGCAGGACGCGCGGTGTCAGCGATGCCTGGCGGCACGACTCAGCGAAAGTTGTCTGCGTAAGCCTGGATCTTGAGGCGGCGCGGCGGGGTCGCGTGAACCACGGCCGCGATGCCGTAACGATCCGCATAAGCCTGCGCATCAACCTGGGTCGGAAACGTCAGGCGGATCTGCTGCTTCATATCGCCGGACCCGGCCCAACCCATCAGCGGATCGGGCTGCTTGGCTTCTTCGGGCGCGAACTCGAGGACCCACTGGTCCATCAGCGCCTTGCCCGACTGCATGGCGTTCTTCGGTCGCTGGTAGATGCGTGCACTCATGTCGCCAGCCATGCCCACGAAACGGGCTCCAAATCAAGTCCGTTTGGTGCGTTCGAAGGCATTTCGCGTCTTCAGGCTGGGATCTTCGGTCCAAGGCTCGTCGGGCCAGCGATGGCGCGGATAGCGGCCTTTCATCTCGCGCTGCACGTCGCGCCACGAGCCGCGCCAGAAGCCGGGCAGATCGCGAGTCGACTGGATCGGGCGGCCTGCGGGCGAGGTCAGCTTGAGCAGCAGCGGCTGAGCCGGATGGCCGAATCCGGGATGCGAATCGAGCCCGAACAGCGCCTGCACCCGCACTTCGACCGAAGGCCCCGCCTCGTCGTCGTAGTCGATCGCGTGGCGGGTTCCCGCCGGGCTGACGAATTCGCCCGGCGCAATCCGCTCGATCGCCTGCTGCGCGTCCCAGTCGAGCCGCGCGCGAAGCGCTTCGTGCAGCGCTTGCGAATCGATCGCGGCCAGGCTGCGCACCACCAGCGGAGCGAGCCATTCCTCCACGTTTTCGCGCAGCGCCGCCTCGCTCAACGCCTCCGCCCCGGCATAGGCGGCGCGACGCAGCAGCTTGCGGCTCGCGGGCGAAAAAGGCAGCAGGTCCAGCCCGTAATCGCGCACCCGATCGAGCAGAAACGCGCGCACGGCGTCGGCATCGGGCGCGGGATCGGGTCCGCTCGCGAGCACGATCGCGCCGAGCCGACGTTCGAGCCGCGCTTCGACGCGGCCTTGATCCTCGTTCCAGCGCAGGACCGAACGGCGCTCGATCCGGTCCGCGAACCAGTCCTCCACCTCGCGCGTCTCGAGAGTGAGCCCCGAAAGGATGCGCGCGCCGCGCGCCTGCCCTTGCGCGTCACCGATGACCAGCCACTCGGCAGACGCGAGCGGCGAGGCCGGATCGAGCTGATAGCCACGCCCGCCCGCGCTCAGCCAGGTCTCGCCGCTGCCATCGCGGCGCCGCGCCAGCATGTCGGGATAGCCCAGCGCGAGAAGAACGCCGGGAGGGACGCCGCCCTGCCCGTTCGCATCCGGCTGTCTCGCGTCCTGGCCGAGGAGCCCGAGCGCGCGCCGCTCCCACCCTTGTGCGAGCTTGCGCGCCGCGTCCGCTCGTGCCGACCGATCGCCGCTCCAGCGCGACAACCGGCGCGACAAGTCCGCATCCTGGCCACCCAGCCCGCGTTCCTGCAACAGCAGCGCGAGCCGCGACGCCTGCCGCGCTTCCCCCAGCCGCGCGCCTTCCAGCACCATCACCGCTTGCGCCGGGCTCATCGGCAAGTCCGCCGCTTTCTCGCCCAGCGGAGTGATCCGCGCTTCAGCATCGAGCACACCGAGGCCCTGCAGCGTGCGAGACGCAGCCGCCATCGCCGCGGGCGGCGGCGGATCGAGCCATGCGAGCGCGGCGGGATCGCTATTGCCCCACTTTGCGAGTGTCAGCGCGAGCGGGGCGAGGTCCGAAGTCTCGATTTCCGGCGGATCGAACGCGGCACGCCCGGCGTGGGCGGCTTCTTCCCACAAGCGATAGGCGACGCCCGGCCCCTGCCGCGCCGCGCGGCCGGCGCGCTGGTCGGCCGAGGCGCGACTCGCGCGGTGCGTCACCAGCCGCGTCACGCCCGCCGCCTTGTCGAATTCGGCGCGCCGCGAAAGGCCGGGATCGACGACCACGCGGACGCCATCGAGCGTCAGCGATGTCTCGGCGATCGCCGTCGCCAGCACGATCCGGCGACGGCCTTGCGGATCGCGGCGGATCGCGGCGCGCTGCGCCGACGGATCGCACTGACCGTGAAGCGGCAGGACGAGCGCGCCCGGCAGACGCTGGGTCAAGCGTTCGGCAGTCCGCTCGATCTCGCGCACGCCTGGCAGGAAGGCGAGAATATCGCCCTCCTCCTCGCGCCACGCCGTAAGGATCGCCGTGGCGGTCGCATCCTCGGGACGTTCGCCGGGCGCGGCGCCCAGCCACCGGATCGTGAGCGGATGGGCCTTGCCCTCGCTTTCGATGACCGGCGCCTCGGCGAGCAGCGCGGCAAAGCGCGAGCCGTCGATCGTGGCGGACATCACCAGCAGCCGCAGATCGGGCCGCAGCACTTCGCGACTCTCTATGGCGAGCGCGAGGCCCAGATCGCTGTCGAGGTGGCGCTCGTGCGCTTCGTCGAACAGCACTGCCGAGACGCCGGGCAATTCGGGATCGGCCAGAATGGTGGCAACGAAGATCGCCTCGGTCATCACCAGCACGCGGGTCCGCTCGCTGCGCCGCGTGTCGAGCCGCGTCGCATAGCCGATCGTGCCGCCCGCTTCCTCGCCCAGCGCGGAGGCCATTCGCTCCGCCGCGGCGCGCGCCGCAACTCGCCGGGGGGACAGCAGAATGACGCGGTCGTCGCACCATGGACGGTCGAGCAGAGCGGGGGCCACCGCGGTCGTCTTGCCCGCACCCGGCGGCGCAATCAGGACGGCAACGCCCGATCCATCCAAAGCTTCGAGCAATGACGGCAACACGTGCGTGATGGGAAGCGCGGTCATGGCGAGCCCCTTAGCGGTGCGCGGTCCCCCGCGCCACGGCGGGCTGCAAGGCGGTTAGCGTTAGCCAGGTTTTAACTATCAAAGGCTAATCCACTGCCATCCATGGGGGAGCACCGGATTAGTAGGGGGAACCGGGGACATGACATTGAGACAGGTACTTCGAGTTGCCGCTGGCATCGGCTTTTCGGTTCTGGCGACAATGGTGTTCATGATGATCGTGAGCAGCTTGCCGGGCTACGAAATCCCGGGACGCTTCTTCACGCTCAGCATGGCGTGCGCGGCCAGCGTCTCCGCGCCGGTCACCTTGCTCTTCGTCTATCAGGAAAACCGTATCCGCAAGCTGCATTCAGACCTGGAACGGGCCTATGCCAGTCTCGAGCGCACCGCTCGGACCGATCAGATGACCGGAATTGCCAATCGCGATACCTTCCTGACCAGAGTCTCGTCGCGCCTCGCCTCCCGCGACGGCTGGCTGATCGTCGCCGACGCGGACGATTTCAAGCAGATCAACGATACCTATGGCCATCCCGTCGGCGATCGGGTGATCGCCGCGATCGGCAAGGCGATCCGCGGCTGCGTGCGTGGCAATGACTTGTGCGGGCGCCTCGGCGGCGAGGAATTCGGGATCTTCATCGATTCGGACGATCCGAACGCCGCGCTGGCCGCTGCCGAGCGCATCCGACTGGCCGTTTCCGCGCTTGATTTCGCGGTCGCTCCCGGCCGCTCGATCTCGCCGACCATCAGCCTCGGGTTCGCCCGCGCTGCGAAGGGCCAGCTCGATCAGTCGCTGCGCGATGCAGATGAAGCCTTGTATGCGGCCAAGCGCTCAGGGCGTAACCGCACCGTTCGCCACGATCCCGCGCCTGTGCTTCGCCTCCATACCGCCTGAGACGTTGCGGGACGGCATGCCGGGTTTTCAGTAGCGGCGCGAAACCACGAAACGCGCCGCTTCGACCATCGCCGCGCGGGCTTCGCTCGGCGGGAAACAGGCGATCGCATCGATCGCACGCTGCGCATAGTGCCGCGCCCGCTCCCGAGTGGCGGCCACGGTCTGGTGACGCTCGATCAGCGTCACGGCATGCGCAAGGTCCTCGTCTTCCGCACGGAAGCCGGCGATGGCATCCTGCCAGAAGCGCCGTTCCTCCTCGTTGCCGCGCGCGTAGGCGAGAATGACCGGCAAGGTCATCTTGCCTTCGCGAAAGTCGTCGCCGCGCGCCTTGCCGCTTTCGAAGCTATCCGAATCGTAATCGATCGCGTCGTCGACCAGCTGGAAGGCAATGCCGATATTACGCCCGAAAGCATCGAGCGCCATTTCGTCCGCTTCGCTGCGTTCGGCGACGACTGCGGCGATGCGAGTCGCGGCGGCAAACAGCGCGGCCGTCTTCGAACCGATTATCGAGAGATAGCGCTCCTCGCTCGTCTCGATGTGGCGCTGCGCGGTGAGCTGTTCGACTTCGCCTTCGGAGATGATCGAAGACGCGCGCGACAGGATCTTCAGGACCTTGAGGCTGCCGTCCTCGACCATGAGTTCGAACGCACGCGTAAACAGGAAATCGCCCACGAGCACGGTGGCGGGGTTGCCGTAAACGATGTTCGCGGCGGCCTTGCCGCGCCTGAGATCGGACCCGTCGACCACGTCGTCATGCAGCAGCGTCGCGGTGTGGATGAATTCGACCGCGGCGGCGAGTTTGTGCTGGCGCGTCCCCTGATAACCGCACAGCTCCGCACCGGCCACCGTCAGCATCGGGCGCATGCGCTTGCCACCGCCCGAGATGAGATGGCCCGCAAGCGCCGGAATCAACGGCACCTCGCTCTGCATCCGTTCGAGAATCACCGCATTGACGCGATTCATGCCGGGGGCAGTGAGGGACAGGATCGGATCCAGCGAAGGCTGGCCGTCGCGCGGACGCAAGGCAACGATATCGGCGCTCATTGGCGATGCGCATGGAGCCTGGCGCGAGGCATGGCAAGCCCCCTTGGGGCCAGTTGCCCTTTGCGGCATACCCGTCGTCGTCGCCGTCGCCCTTCGCGCAATTGGCACGCAAGCCGGCCCGTGCTAGCGACGCGCCGCCATGATCGATCCCGCACAAGAACCCGATCCGGTGCTCGCCGGCTACCGCGCCAGCATCGACAACATCGATGCCGCGCTGATCCATATTCTGGCCGAGCGCTTTCGCATCACCAAGGCGGTCGGAGCGTACAAGGCGCAAACCGCGCTCCCGGCATCCGACCCGGGACGCGAAGAGCGGCAGATTGCGCGCCTGCGCAAGCTGGCCGAAGACGCCAATCTCGATCCCGAATTCTCCGAGAAGTTCCTGCGCTTCATCATCCAGGAAGTGATCCGCCATCACGAACAAGCGCGGGCAGGCGAACCGACGGCTTGATCTCGGGTGCTTGACGAGGGCCGCGCTACTTTGTGAACACAAGCTGCGCTGCGAGCGACGAGCCGTGGCCTTCCCGCGACCATGTGGCCCTCGACCGTCTTGAACCGGGGGAACGGCTGCCTGCCTGCACCGTTCTGGCTTCATAACAAGGAAGCAACTGGTCGCAGGAGTCCTGAATATGTCCGGCAACACCGTCACTCTCGTTCTGGCTATTCTCGTAATCGCGCTGATCGCCGCCGCCGTCTTCCTTTGGCAGCGTGGCCGTGCGCGCAGCGACAAGCTGAAAAACCGGTTCGGTCCCGAATACGATCGCACCGTCTCGAACGTCGGTGACGAGCGCAAGGCCGAAGCGATTCTTGCAGAGCGCGAGCGCCGCGTCTCCAAGTACACCATCCGCCCGCTCGATCCGACGATGCGCGATCACTTCGTCGCGACCTGGCAGAAGGTCCAGGCGCAATTCGTCGACGATCCGGCTTACGCGGTGACACGTGCCGACGATCTTCTGGGCGAAGTCATGACCGCGCGCGGTTATCCGATGACCGACTTCGATCACGCCGCCGAAGACCTTTCGGTGGATCACGCAGAAGTCGTGCAGAATTATCGCAAGGGTCACGAGATCAGTGTTCGCCACCGGGCGAGCGAGGCCAGCACCGAAGAGCTTCGCACCGCGATGATCCACTTCCGCGCGCTGTTCGACGACCTCGTCAACGAGCCGGACATGACCGGTCATCACCCGAACATTCAGGAAACCACTCCGAACTGACTCGCGCGCCGAAACCTCGCACGGTCGCTCGGCTCTGAGTATCGCGCCCGAGATCAGGCCGCGGATCGCGGCAGCGCGACTTTCACCAGCAGGCCGCCCAGGTCCTCGCTTTCGTCGAGCTCGACCGTACCGCCGTAAATCTCGGCGACGTCGCGAACGATCGCGAGGCCGAGTCCAGTCCCCGGCTTGCCGGTATCGAGGCGCGCGCCGCGATCGAAAATCCGCTGCCGCGCGCTTTCCGGGATGCCGGCGCCATCGTCCTCGACCCAGATTTCGCAGAAGGCCGGATCGTCGCCGGCATCGACCGTGACGAAAACACTGCCGCCGCCGTACTTCGCCGCGTTCTCGACGAGATTGCCGAGGATCTCCTCCAGATCCTGCTTTTCGAGCGACACCGTCGCCTCGGCATTGCCCGCCAGATCGAAACGCGCGGTCTCGTGCAGCCGTTCCACCGCGCGCAACACGGCTTCGAGACTGGACCAGACGCTGGCGCGCGACATGCCCGCAGCGCGCCGGCCGACCGCCCTGGCTCGCGCGAGATGATGGTCGATCTGGCGACGCATGACGGCAGCTTCGCGAATCACCGTGTCGGCGAGGTCGGGCGACTTCGCCGTCGCCGCGTTCATCACCACCGTCAGCGGCGTCTTGAGCGCGTGAGCCAGGTTCCCCGCATGGGTGCGGGCTTCCTGCGCCTGCTTGTCGGTATGCGCGAGCAGCGCGTTCAGCTCGTCGACCAGCGGCTGCACTTCCTGCGGCAGCGGCTCGTCGAGCCGGCTGGCGCCGGTCTTGCGCATCCGCGAGATGCCGCGCCGGACGTGGCGCAAGGGGAACAGGCCGTACCAGGTCTGCACGCCGGCCATGAGCAGCAGGCCGAAGCCGAGAATGACGAAGGAATAGAGCAGAATCGCGCGGAACGACTTGATCTGATCGTTCAAGTCCTCGCGGCTGGCGGCGACGGTGAACATCCATTCCGTGTCGCTGCCCGGCAGAATGATCGAGCGTTCCATGACGCGCAGTTCCTCGCCCCTGAACTGGCGCGAATCGTAGACGTGCGGCTGAGCGTCGAAGTGATCCTCGGGGGTTTTCAGGCTGCGATCCCACAGCGAGCGCGAGGGAAAATCCTCGTGCCCCGGCGCGTGGATCTGCCAGTAGAGCCCGCTGTTGGGCTCGAGGAAGCGCTGATCGCCGAGCGGGCGGTTGAAGAACACCTCACCGTCCGGGCCGATCTCGGCCGAGCCGATCATGCCGGTGAGCATGTAGCCCAGCTGCTCGTCGAAATTGCGCGTGACCAGCCCGGTCAGCGTCCGATCGAGGGCGACGCCACCGAGCAGCAGCAGGATGCAGATCCACCCCGCCGCGATCAGCATCATGCGCCGCGCGAGCGAGCCGGTGCTGCCTCGCTTGCGACGCGCGCCCGCTACGCTCTCGGGCGTCTCCGCCGGATCCGCGGAATCAGCCGCGGGGAGCGTCGGCGGGATCGTCGAGGCTGTAACCGAGGCCACGGATCGTGGTGATGACGTCGGCACCCAGCTTCTTGCGAATGCGCGTCACGAAGACTTCGATGGTGTTGGAATCACGATCAAAATCCTGATCGTAGATATGTTCAATCAATTCGGTGCGGCTGACGACCTTGCCCTTGTGGTGCATCAGGTAGGACAGCAGCTTGTACTCCTGCGCCGTCAGCTTGACCGGCTCGCCCGCGAGCGTGACGCGGCCCGACCGCGTATCGAGCCGCACGTCGCCGGCAGTCAGTTCGCTGGAGGTATTGCCCGAAGCGCGCCGAATCAGGGCGCGCAGCCGCGCGATCAGCTCTTCGGTCTGGAACGGCTTGGCGAGATAATCGTCGGCACCCGCGTCGAGCCCCGCGACCTTGTCGGACCAGCTGTCGCGCGCGGTCAGCACCAGGACGGGGAAATTGCGGTTCTCCCGCCGCCACATGCCGAGCACGGTCAAACCATCAATCTCGGGCAAGCCGAGATCGAGGATCACCGCGTCGTATTCCTCGGTCGAACCCAGAAAATGCCCGTCCTCGCCATCCACCGACAAGTCGACCGCGTAACCGTTCTGCTCGAGTGTGGTCTTGAGCTGGTTGCCGAGCGTTGGTTCATCCTCGACGATCAGGATGCGCAACTGAACATCTCCCCTATGTGCATTCTTGCCGAAATGGGGGGAAACGGCCGCCGAATCAAGCGACCTGCTTCGGCGCCGCCCTTAACGGGTCTGCGAAAGGACCCGCCCCGTGCGCGCATCGACATCGACGAAGTAGACCTTCCCCTTGTCGATGAACTTGAGCCTGTAAGCCATCGCCGCCGGGTCGTATTCCGGACCCAGGTACTGCATGCCAGACATGCGCGGCACGATTTGCCGCTCAATATCGCGTAGCGAGCGCACGTTGCCTGCTTCGCGTTCGCGACGCACCTCGCCTTGTTCACCTCCCTTGTCCGCATGGGCGGGAACGAGCGGAAGCGCCATCGAGAGCGCGAGAAGAGCAGTCCAGTATTTCATGATGCCGGGATGCATAAGCATCTGGCATTGAACAAGCACTGAATAGAGCGACCAGCATGGCTTCAGGCGATCACCGCGTCATTTCGTACTTCGCGAGGATGGTCGCGGTGGTGGCGACCTGACCCGGTTCGACAGGCGAGACGTCCTTACGCGACGCCGTCACGACGATCGGACTGGGAACATCGCCCCCAAAAACCTGGCTTTGCACGTTCTCCGAAACTTCGAGCAGTTTCACACCGGCAAAGCCTGCGCGCCGCGCGTAGTCCATGGCCAGCGTGCGGGCTTCGTCGAAAGCGAGGCCGCGCGCCTCGCGTTTCTGGGTCGCATCGTTTTCAAGGCGGAAACTGGGGCCAAAGAAGTTGTTCGCGCCGCCATCGGCCATCGCGTCGATCACCGCGCCCATGCGCTCGATGTCGCGGACCGTCACGGTCACCTGATTGCTGGCGTCATAGCCGACGAAGCGAGGCTCCTGGCCGTTATTGTAATGCGCGTATTGGACATTCAGGTTGAAGTTCGAAGTTTGGATGTCCTCGCTTCTGATTCCTGCCGCGCGGATGCGTTCGATCAGCGCATTCATCTTGCGTGCGTTCGATTGCAGCGCGCCCTTCGCGGTGGGCTCGCGCGTGGTCACGCCGGTGCCGATCGTGCCGATGTCGGGCTTGGCCATCACCGATTTGCTGACGCCGATCTCCACCACCGGACCTTCGCTTGTGATCTGCACTTCGGCCGCGCGCGCCATGATCGGGGCGGCAAGCGGGCTGGCGGCGGCGAGCAGAAGCAGGACAGCGGTTCTCATTAGGCACTTTCGCTTTGGCAAGGGGACCTCAAAAACGCCGCTCCAGTCGCCCGGTTCCCTGGTGTTCTGCGTCGCATCGCTTGCCAAGCCGACCATCCCGCTTGTATCGGCGCTTCCATGGCGACACCACCGATCCTCAGCTGGGAGGGCCTCGGCCTGATCCAGGGCTCGGGCTGGCTCTTCCAGGACCTTGACCTGCACATCGGCCTGCGCGACCGGCTCGCGCTGATCGGACGCAACGGCGCGGGCAAGACGACCCTGCTCAAACTGATCGCGGATCAGGTCGAGGCGGACCGGGGCAAGCGCTCGGTACAGCCGGGCACCAAGGTCGTGACGCTGGAACAGGACCCGTTCTTCACCGGCTACGACACCCTGCTCGATTTCACCCTGTCGGGTGACGACGCGCCGCCGCAGCACGCGGTCGAGGCCATCGCCGATCAGCTCGGCATAGACTTGTCGCGCGAAGCGGACAGCGCCAGCGGTGGCGAGCGGCGCCGCGCCGCCTTGTGCCGCGCGCTCGCCTCCGAGCCCGACCTGCTGCTGCTCGACGAGCCGACCAACCACCTCGACATCGCCGCGATCGACTGGCTCGAATCTTGGCTGCTGCGCTATGCGGGCGCGTTCGTCGTCATCAGCCACGACCGCACGTTCCTCACACGGCTGACCAAGTCGACACTGTGGCTCGATCGCGGCAGCTTGCGCCGCAAGGACGTGGGCTTTGGCGGCTACGATGCCTGGGAAGAGCAAGTCTACGCCGAGGAAACCCGCGCGGCCGAAAAGCTCGACGCGCGGCTCAAGCTCGAAGCACACTGGCTCGAGCGTGGCGTCACCGCACGGCGCAAGCGCAACCAGGGCCGGCTCGAGAAGCTATGGGAAATGCGCGCCCAGCGTGCCGCGATGATGAGCCCGCAAGGCGCGGCCAAGCTCGCCATCGTTGCCGACGATACCAAGACCAAGTCGGTGATCGTCGCCGAACACGTCACCAAGCGCTTCGATGACCGGACCCTCATCCGCGACTTCAACTTGCGCATCCAGCGCGGCGATCGGATTGGTCTGGTCGGCGCCAACGGCTCGGGCAAGACCACGCTGCTGCGCATCCTCACCGGCGAACTCGAGCCTGACGAGGGTGAGGTCATGCTGGCCAAGACGCTCGTCGGCACCGTGATCGATCAGCAGCGCAGCTTGCTCTCGCCGGAAAAGAAGCTGCGCGACGTGCTGGCCGAAGGCGGTGACTGGATCGACGTGCGGGGCGTGAGGAAGCACGTGCAGGGCTACCTCAAGGAATTCCTGTTCGACCCCGGACTGGTCGATGCCAAAGTCGGCACGCTGTCGGGCGGTGAGCGTTCGCGTCTGCTGCTGGCGCGCGAATTTGCGCGAATGTCGAACCTGCTCGTGCTCGACGAGCCGACCAACGACCTCGATCTCGAAACGCTCGATTTGCTGCAGGAAGTCATCGCCGATTACGACGGCACCGTGCTGATCGTCAGCCACGACCGCGACTTCCTCGACAAGACGGTCACGGTGACACTGGGCCTCGACGGGTCCGGCACGGTCGATATCATCGCGGGCGGCTATGCCGACTGGGAAGCCAAGCGCAAGACGCGCAATCAGCCAGGGAAGTCGGACAAGAAGGACAATGCGCCGGCCCCCGCCCCGCCCAAGCCCAAAAGCACCAAGCTCAGCTACAAGGATCAACGCGACTACGATCTGCTGCCCGCGCGGATCGAGGAGATCGACGCCGCGATCGCGCGCGACGAAGCCGCGCTGGCCGACCCCGATCTCTACACCAAGGATCCGGAGCGCTTCGCCAAGCTCACTGAAGCGCTGGACAAGAGCCGCGCCGAAAAGGACGCCGCCGAGGAACGCTGGCTCGAACTCGCGGAGCTGGTCGAAGGCTGAGCTGGCGCGGCGGGCCTCCCGCCGCGCGATGGAAGCCTGCCTTGGCACACGGGCATGGGCCGAAAGCGTCGGTGGCTGAACTCTTGGCAAGCGACCATGCCTGCCCCAAGATGCCGCCAATTGCCGCAGGGGGAACTCGACCAATGACTGGACTACAATCGCGTGCATGGCGGGCCGCCGCCCTCGTTTCGCTGGCGCTGACGACCGCGCCGGTCGCAATGGCGCAGGATATCGGCCAAGCCGTGTCCGCCGATTATGACGCCAAGCTCGAGGCGCTGTTCCTCGATTTCCACCAGCATCCCGAGCTTTCCAACATGGAAACGCGCACCGCCGGCATCATCGCCAAGGAACTGCGGGCAGCAGGCGCCGAAGTGACCGAAGGCGTCGGCGGCACCGGTGTGGTCGGTGTGATGCGCAACGGCGCCGGACCGACGGTGCTGGTCCGCGCGGATATGGACGGCTTGCCGCTCGCCGAGCAGAGCGGGCTCGCCTACGCCTCGAAAGTGACTCAAGTCGATGGCGATGGCGTCGAACGACCAGTGATGCATGCCTGCGGCCATGACGTGCACATCACCTCGCTGATCGGCACCGCGCGGCGGCTGGCGGCGATGAAGGATCGCTGGTCGGGCACCGTCGTGTTCATTGGCCAGCCTGCCGAAGAACGCGTCGCCGGCGCCGAAAAGATGCTCGAGGACGGCCTCTACAAGCGCTTCCCCAAGCCCGACATGGCGCTCGCCTTCCACGTCGGCGCGCCGCTCGCGACGGGCAAGATCGAGATCGCGCCGGGCCTCACGGCATCGAGCTCGGACTCTGTCGACATCACCATCCACGGCGTCGGCACGCACGGCGCCTATCCGCATGCCGGCAAGGACCCGATCGTGATGGGCGCCGAGATCATCATGGCGCTGCAGACGATTGTCTCGCGCGAGATCTCCCCGCTCCAGCCTGCCGTCGTCACGGTCGGCTCGTTCCATTCGGGCACCAAGCACAACATCATCTCCGACCGCGCCGAGCTGCAGCTCACCGTCCGCTCCAACGACAACGCCGTGCGCGACACGCTGATCGCCGCGATCGAGCGGATCGCTAAGGGCGTCGGGCGGATGAACGGCTTGCCGGAGGAGATGCTGCCCGAGGTCAAGGTCATCGAATCGACCAAGGTCACGATGAACGATCCCGCACTGACCGAACGCGTCGAGCAAGCCTTCGCCACGCATTTCGGCAAGGACGCGCTCGTCACCGATTCGCCGCAGACCGGCATGGGCGCGGAAGACTTCGGCGCCTTCGTGATGCCCAATACCGATGTTCCGGGCCTCTACTTCAACGTCGGCGGCACCCCGCAGGCCGAACTCGATGCGCTGGAAAAGGCCGGCAAGCCCGAACCCGCGCACCATTCGCCGACCTTCAAGATCGCGCCCCGCGCCTCGGTCACGCTCGGCACCGAGGCCATGACCGTGGCGGTGCTGGACTTGCTCTCACCGAAGGCGGTGGCGGCGAACTGATCGGCCCTTCTCGTCGTGATTAATCCCTCGCGGGGTGAAACTTCTCGGTGTCGCTGCGGTTGAATGGTCTTCGGGAGCTCAGTCCCGCCGATGCCATTCAGGAGACCGCATGCAACCGCCCCTTCGTTACAGTCCCAACGTCGAAGTCATCGAGGAGAACGAAAAGGAAGTCGTCGACGAACTCTGCGACACCTTCGACACGATCCTCGAGACGACCGCAAAGGACTATGGGCACGCCGTCAGAGCGGTCCACGCCAAGGCGCATGGCGTGCTCGAGGGCCAGCTGACGATCGATGACAACCTGCCGCCCGAGCTCGCCCAGGGCCTCTTCGCCAAGCCCGGCGTTCACAAGGTTCTTGCCCGGATCTCGACCAATCCGGGCGACATCCTGAGCGACAAGATTTCGCTGCCGCGCGGGCTCGCGATCAAAGTGCACGATGTCGAGGGTGAGCGACTTCCCGGCGCGGAAGGCACCGCGCAGGACTTCGTGATGGTGAACAGCCCGGTTTTCATGGCGACGAGCGCCAAGAAGTTTCTCGGCAACCTCAAGTTGCTCGCCCAGACCACCGATCGCATGGAAGGCGCCAAGGTCGCGCTGTCCACGGTGCTGCGGGGCCTCAATTCGGCGCTGGGCAAGGTCGGCATTGAGACGAGCGCGCTCGACGGACTGGGCGGCGCACGC
This sequence comes from Novosphingobium aquimarinum, assembly GCF_009746585.1. GTDB lineage: Bacteria > Pseudomonadota > Alphaproteobacteria > Sphingomonadales > Sphingomonadaceae > Novosphingobium > Novosphingobium aquimarinum. The sequence continues at coordinate 21,664 of NZ_WRPO01000005.1, read as the reverse complement.
AACGTCGATCCGCTGGGCGAAACTTATTATTCGACGACCCCGTTCCGCTATGGCGACTACATCGCCAAGTTCAGCCTGGTTCCGGTGTCACCCGAATTGATCGCCTTGTCGGGCGACGAGGTGGACGCCTCCGATGACGACGATGCCATCCGCACCCGCGTCCGCAAGGACATGCAGACGATCGACGGGACCTGGGAACTGCGCGTGCAGTTGTGCCGCGATCTCGATAAGCAGCCGGTCGAGGATCCGACCGTCGAATGGAGCGAGGAGGATACGCCGGCGCAACGCGTCGCCGTTCTCACGCTACCGCATCAGGACAGCTGGGAGGAGGATCGCGTCAAGCAGCTGAACGACGAGATGCGCTTTTCGGTCTGGACGGGTCTCGCCGCCCACCAGCCGCTCGGCAACGTCAATCGCGCGCGCAAGCCGGTCTACGAACACTCGTCCGGATTTCGCCAACGCTTCAACGGCTGCCCGATCCACGAGCCCAACGGGACTGCCTGATCCGGCAGCCCCGCCCGGGCTCGTGCCTCGTGTCCGGGATCAGGACTTCAAACGCTCCGCGATGCGCTGATCCACCCGCCGCTCGAGCAGTTCGAGCGGCATCAGCCCTTCGGTCAGGATCTCGTGGAACCACGGCAGGCTGAACTTGTCGCCCAGCTTCGCCTGCGCGCGCTGGCGCAGTTCCAGCCACTTGTTGTGGCCGATCTTGTAGCTGCACGCCTGCCCCGGCGTGACGCAGTAGCGCTGGATTTCGCTGAGGCTGCGGCCCTGCGTCAGCCCGACGTTGTCGATGAAGTACTGCGTCGCCCGCTCGCGGCTCCAGCGCTTCGAATGGATGCCGGTATCGACCACCAGCCGCGCGGCGCGGAACAGGAACGACTGGAGATAGCCTACCCGTTCGATGTCCTCGTAGCCGCCCAGTTCGTCGGCGAGTTGCTCGGAATAGAGCGCCCAGCCCTCACCGTAGGCGGAAATGAACAGCGTGCGCAGCAGAAGCGGCGTGCCTTCGGCATTGCCGGCGTAGCTCAGCTGCAAGTGATGGCCGGGAACGCCCTCGTGATAGGTCAGCGAGGGGAGCTGATAGCGCGGGCGGTCCTTGGTGTCCCTGAGGTTGATCCAGTAGATCGCCGGGCGCGAACCATCGAGCGGCGCACGATAGTAGTAGCCGTTGGATGCGCCCTCCTCGATCTCGGGCGGCACGCGCCGGATTTCGAGCGGCTCGTTGGGCACATCGGCGAACGCCCGCGGCAACCGCGCCTGCATGCCCTGGTAGCTCTTGTTGAGGTCGGCGAGCATCGCCGCGCGGCCCTCGTCGGTATTGGCATAGAGCTGGTCGGGGCTGGTGTTGAGCGCGGTGAGCTTGTCGCCCACGGTCGCGCCCGTCATGCCGCGACGCGTCAGGATTTCACTGAGCTGCGCGCTGATCTGTGCCACTTGCTCCAGGCCGATGCGGTGGACCTCGTCCGGCGAAAGGTCGGTGGTGATGCTGTCGCGCAAGGCCGCCGCGTAGAGCGCTTCGCCTTGCGGCAGCCGCCACACGCCATCGCCCTCGGGAGTCTGCCCGTGCAAGTCTTCGAGCAGCGCATATTGCCGGTCGAGCGCGGGATAAACTTCGCTCTCGACGATCTTCGCCGCGCGTGTGCGCCAGTCACCGGCGATGTCCTTCGCCTGCGCCCGCTCCGCCAGCGAATCGACGAGGCCCGAACTCGCCGCCGGCTGTTCGCGCAGCGTGCGCATCTGCTTCATCGCGAGGTCGAGCGACCAGCCCGGCGCGATAATGCCGCGCGGCGCGATCGACCGCTGATAGGCACTTTCCTCGTCCAGCACGCGCGCGAACTCCGAAAGCCGCGAGAGATAGGCCTCGGCGTCGGCCGGGGTTTCCACCGTGTGCTGCGTGTTGAGGAAGTCGGGGACTGAGAAGTAGGCCCCGCCGCGCTGGGTGATCGGATAGGGATTGCGCACCGAGCGCAAATCGAACGGTTCGGAAATCAGGCGCTGACGAAAGACCCAGGCCGCGACGTCGCGCTGGTTGCGCGCCATCGTGCCGAGTCCGGCGGCATCGATCGCCTCGATCCGTGCGAGCGCCTGCTTGTTGAAAGCGACGCGCCTAGCATACGCCGCGTCGCTTTCGTCGTCGAGCTGCGCCTTCAAGGGCGCCCGCGCGCCCTTGTCGAGACCGTAGCTCGTCGCGGCTTCGGGCGACATGTCGATGCCCTGCTCGAACAGATTGTCGAGCAGGCGGGCGAGGTCGGCTTCGGTGGAGGTGGCGGAAGAGGTTGCGGCCAGGGCCTGGAAGGGCCCGGCCGCGGACACGGCCATGACGCTGGCAGTGGTGGCGAGAAAATCGCGACGCTTCATATTAGTTGCTCAGCTCCGAAATCTTGTTTCGGCCATCGTGCCCGCTGGCCGGGCGCGTCGCAAGCCCGGATGTCAGGCGATCCGATAGAACGACGCCACGCGGTCGAGCGCGATCCGTAGCACGACCTTGCCGCTGCGCGCCGGCCACGACAGGGCACGCTCGGCATCGGGAAGCCCCTCGCCGGCGCACACGACGCGCCACAGGATATCGGACAGCCCCGCGCCCGCCGCGGCGACGGCGGCATCGAAGCGCTGCCTGGCTGCCAGCTGGCGCTCGGTGTCGCTCAGGCCGCTGTCCGGGCCACCTCGCGTGCGCACCGGATCCCAGCGCATGGTCACGCGCGGGCTCAGTTGCGCGCGCTCCCAGTCCGCCCGCAACCGCTCGGCGGCGTCGTACTGGCGATCGTCGATGTGCCCGCGCGCGTGAAGCCAGGTGAGCGGAGATTCTGCGAGATTGACTGTCGCGGTCCGGCGCGGCTTGCGGGAGCCTGACTGCCGGCGTGGGCCTTCATCGGTCAGTTCGCGTTCGACCAGCACTCGCTTCATTGTCCGACTCCTGCGCTATCAACGCCATCGGCTTGCCAGATCGGCATTGTTGTAGGAAAGACCTGCAACCGTATTGGTTAGGAGAAGCACACGTGCGCAATCGCATCCGCGACATACGCCGTGCGCGGGGGCTGACGCTTTCGCAAGTCGCGGCACGGTGCCAGCCGCCCACCACCGCGCAGACCGTGGGCCGGCTCGAAACCGGCATGCGTACGCTCTCGCTCGAATGGATGAACCGCATCGCCGCCGCGCTCGAGGTCGAGCCACGCATTCTCCTGAGCGATGTGGACAGCAGCGTTCCGCAAGTGATCGCAAGGCTTTCGGAGCGCGGCATCGAGACGCTGGCGACGCCCTTCGATGCGGTCATCGATCAGGGCGTCGACGCCCTCGTTCTCGAGATTGGCGAAAGCTGCGGCGAATACCGCGCGGGCGACCGCTTGTGGCTGCGCCGGATCGCGCCGGGCGAAGAGGCCCGCCACGTCAACCGCGACGCCTTGGTCCCGCTCCCCGGAGCCGAATTCGCGTTCGGTCGTTTGTTCATCCGTGACGGTAGCCGCATCGGCCTGCTACCGCCCCAGAGCGGTCAAAGTCAGATCGTGATCGACGATCCGCCCTGGATCGCCGTGGCCCACATGCTCGTCAGGATGGTCTAGCCTTGCGAATTCTTTCCCTATCGACCTTGTTTCCCAACCCGGTACGCAAGTCCTTCGGCATCTTCGTCGGCAACCAGATGCGCGCGGTCGTGGCGCGCAGCGACGTGGATCTCACCATGATCAGTCCGATCGGCGTGCCGCCCTGGCCGCTCTCGCTGCGCGAACCGTATGCGCAGCTGCGCAAGATCCCCGACCAGACCGACGATGTCGGCCTGCCGGTGCACTATCCCAAGTTCCGGCTCTATCCCAAGATCGGCGGCGATTCGAACCCCGGCCGGATCGTCGATGCCGTACTGCCGCTGGCGCGGCGGCTGCACGAGCAGAAGCCGTTCGAACTGGTCGATGCGCAGTTCTTCTTTCCGGACGGCCCCGCAGCCGCCGCGGTCGCACGCGATCTGGGCATTCCTCTCACGATCAAGTCGCGCGGCGGCGACATCCACTATTGGGGCAAGCGCAGCTCGGCGCGCGCGCAAATGCTCGAAGCGGCGCAGCAGGCGGCAGGCATGCTCGCCGTCAGCGAGAGCCTGCGCGAAGATATGATCGCGCTCGGCATTCCGGCGGACCGCATCGCGATCCACTACACCGGTCTCGACCGAGAGCTGTTCTACCCCATAGAGCGCGGCGCCGCGCGCGCGCTCGTCTCTGCGCTGCCCGATCTCGGCATCTGGTCGCAAGGCCCGCTGCTGGTGACCCCCGGCGCGCTCATCCCGCGCAAGGGGCAGCGCTTCGCGATCACCGCGCTCACGCATTTGCCGACGGCTCGGCTGGCGATCGCGGGCACGGGCGAGGACGAAGCGGAACTGCAACAGCTCGCCAAAGATCTGGGCGTTGCCAACCGCGTGCATTTTCTCGGTCTGGTCGCACACGATCTGCTGCCGCAATTGCTCTGTGCCGCGGATGTGGTGGTGCTGCCCTCGTCCAGCGAGGGCCTGGCCAATGTCTGGGTCGAGGCGCTCGCTTGCGGCACGCCGCTGGTCATTCCCAACATCGGCGGCGCATCCGAAATCGTTCGCGAGCGCACCGCCGGTCGCTTGGTCGACCGCGATGCGAAATCGATCGCCGATGCAGTGGCCGATATCCTCGCCGATCCCCCCGCGCAGACCGACGTCGCGGCGCACGCCAACGATTTCAGCTGGAGCGTGAACGCCGGCAATCTCGTGCGCTTCTGGCGCGACGTCCTCGAGGGCAAGCGCGTCGGGCTGGAATAGACGCGCCTCGGGTCCGAGCCGTTAGGCTCAGACGCCGCCGCGTTCGCGGGCGAGCCGTTCCTGCCGGTCCATGTCGCTTTCCTTGGGCACAAAGCTGTCGGTGCTGACCTTGAGCCAGATCAGGATCGGCGCCGCCATGTAGATCGAGCTATACGTACCCACGAAGATACCGAGCACGATCGCCGCGGTCAGGCCGAACAGGCTCTCGGGCCCGAAGAACAGCAGCGGGATCAGCGCGATCAGCAGCGTCAGCGAGGTCATCACCGTGCGGGCCAGCGTCTCGTTCACCGACAAGTCGAGCAGCTCGACGATCGGCATCCGGCGGTATTTCTTCAGGTTCTCGCGGATCCGGTCGTAGACGACGATCGTGTCGTTCAGCGAATAGCCGATGATCGCCAGGATCGCGGCGATGATCTGCAAGCTGAATTCGAGCTGGAACAGCGCGAACATGCCCAGCGTGAGCGACACGTCGTGGAACAGCGCGAACAGCGCGCCGACGCCGAACTGCCATTCGAACCGCACCCAGATGTAGAGCGCGGTCGCCGCCATCGCCGCGAGTAGCGCGTAGACCGCCTTGTTGCGGAATTCGCCCGAGACCTTGCCCGACACCGTATCGATGCCGTCGACGCGCACATCGGGATGGTTCGCGCGCAGCGCCGCGACGATCTGGTTGCTGATGCTTTCCGCCATGCCCGGATTACCCTCGGCCTCGGGCGGCAGCTTGGTGCGGATCGAAACCTCATTGGGCGCGCCGAAGCGTTGGATCACGGGATCGCCATAGCCGAGCGCGCCGACTTGCTCGCGCAATTCGGCGACGGGGGCTTCCTGCTCCTGGGTGAAGGCGACGCGGATTTCCTGACCGCCGGCGAAGTCGACGCCGTAGTTCAGGCCCTGCGTCAACACCAGCGCCCAGCTGGCGGCGATCAGGATCACGCTGACGATGTAGAACGGCACCCGCCACTTGAGGAAGTGGATGTTGGTGTTTTCGGGAACGAGCTTGAGCAGTTTCATGAGGGCGATCCCGGCCTACACGTTGAGTTCGGTGGGCCGCGCCTTGCGCAGCCAGGCGGCGACCCACATCCGCGTCAGCGAAACGCCGGTAAAGACGCTGGTGAACAGGCCGATGATCAGGACGACCGCGAAGCCGCGGATCGGCCCGGAGCCGAACAGGAACAGCAGCACGCCGGCGATGAAGTTGGTGACGTTGGCGTCGTAGATCGCGCGGCTGGCTTCCTTGTACCCGTTCTCGACCGCGGCGACGACGCGCCGCCCGCGTTTGCGTTCCTCACGCATGCGCTCGTAGATCAGCACGTTGGCATCGACCGCCGCGCCGATCGTCAGCACGAAGCCGGCGATGCCGGGCAGCGTCAGCGTGGTGTTCATCAGCGCCATGATGCCGAGGATCATCAGCACGTTGAGCACCAGCGCGAACGTGGCGTAGACTCCGAACCGCCCGTAGCTCGCGATCATCAGGAAGACGACCAGCAGCGAGCCGACGCCCATGGCGCCCAGCCCCTTCTTGATCGAATCGGCGCCGAGATCGGGCCCGACGGTGCGCTCCTCGACCACGGTCAGGTCGACCGGCAAGGCGCCCGAACGCAGCGCGATGGCGAGCTGGTTGGCGGTCTCGACGTTGAACCGGCCCGAAATCTGCGCGCTGCCGCCCAGAATCGGCTCGTTGATGTTGGGGGCTGACAGCACCTTGCCGTCGAGAATGATGGCGAAGGGCCGATTGACGTTCTCGCTGGTCAGCTTGGCGAACTTGGCGCCGCCCGCCTGATCGAACGTGATCGAGACGACCGCCTCGTTGGTCTGCGGATCGAAGCTCTGGCGCGCGTCGGTAAGGTTGTCGCCCTTGATCCCGCCCAGGCGGCGCACCGCGATCGCGGCGATCCCGCCATTGTCCTGCGGATTGGCGTAAGGCACGATCTCGCTGCCCGGAGGCGCGATGCCCTGGGCCACGTCATTGGGCGCGGCGGTCGGATCGACCAGCTTGAATTCGAGCTTGGCAGTCTGGCCGAGCAGGCTCTTCAGCTGTTGCGGATCCTGCAGGCCGGGGACCTGCACGACGATGCGGTCTTCGCCCTGGCGCAGGATCGTCGGCTCGCGGGTACCGATCGCGTCGATGCGCTTGCGCACCACTTCGATCGCCGATTCCATCGCGTTGGACACGGCCTGTTCGAGGCCTTCGCTGGTCGGCGTGAGAACGAACCGGCTGCCGTCGATCACTTCGATCGTCCAGTCGCGCTGGCCGGTGAGGCCCGCGCCGTAAGTCAGCGGCTCGATCTCATCGCGCGCGGCATCGACTTGCGCCGGGTCGCGCAGCATGAACGAGAGTTTGCCGCCGCGGCTCGAGATATCGCCGATGCGGATTCGCGGATTGGCGAGGCGCAGCCGGCCACGAACCGATTCTTCCATGTTCTCGATGCGCTGCTGCGCGATCTGCGACTTTTCGGCTTCGAGCAGGATGTGACTGCCGCCGGCTAGGTCGAGGCCGAGATTGATGGTGGGATCGGGCAGCACATCGGGCCAGCGCAAGTTGGCGACCGAGAACAGCGATGGGATCGCGCAAGCAACGGCCAGAAGCGTGATGCCCCAGAACCAGAACCGCTTCCACGCAGGAAAGTCGAGCATGACGCGCGCGCTCAGTCGTTCGCCGGCGCCGCGCCCTTGGGCGGGTTCACGTCGGTGATCGTGTGCTTGACGGCCTTGACCCGCACGCCCTGGGCGATTTCGATGTCGGCATAGTTTTCGTCCACGCGGACGACTTTGCCGACCAGACCGCCGCCGGTGAGCACTTCGTCACCTTTCTTCAGCGCGCTGACTTTCTCGCGATGCTCTTTCTGGCGCTTCATTTGCGGACGCAGGATGAGGAACCAGAAGATCACACCCATCGCCACGAGCGGAAGGAACTGCATCCAGGCGGGAGGCGCCTGTCCGGCCGTTCCGGCGGCAGCGAGGAGGTCCAGGACCGTTTCGTTCATGGTGCGAGCGGACTTTCGTGTGTTTTTGCGTTTTTATAAAAAGGGCGGCACGCCGCCTGTCTGCGCGGGCGGTTAGCAACAAAGCACAGCAGAGGCAACGCGCCCGCGAATGGGCCCGGTGGATCGCGCGCCCGTCAACCGGCCCTTGCGCTTGCCGAACGGCCCGCTTATAGGCCCGCTCCTCGGTCGGGACGTAGCGCAGCCTGGTAGCGCATCACACTGGGGGTGTGGGGGTCGGAGGTTCGAATCCTCTCGTCCCGACCAAATTCTTCCGACATCATCGGCAGCGAGCAGAGCCCCCCGCGGGCTCTGCTTCGTCGTGCCGTGCGCAAACCGGCCGTCGCTTGCGGCCCCGGCCCGACGCGGCGCGCTAGTCTTCCGGCTGCAAGCGGGCGCCGACGGCGTCGAGGCGTGAGAGCATGTCGCGGTCGAAGGCGGCGGGCGGGGTGACCACCGCGCCTTCCAGCGCGCGGTCAATCGGGCTGGGATCGCGGTGTTCGGGCAAGGCTTCGGCCAGCGCGCGCAGCGATTCTCGCACCTTGGCGACGTTAGCCTGCATCACCGCCAGGATATCGCTGACGGCAACGCCGGCCTCGTCGTCACGCCAGGCGTCGTAGTCGGTGACCATGCCGAGCAGCGCGTAAGGCAACTCCGCTTCGCGCGCGAGCCTGGCTTCGGGCATTCCGGTCATGCCGATCACGTCCGCGCCCCAGCCGCGATACATGCGGCTTTCGGCGCGAGTCGAGAACTGCGGGCCTTCCATCGCGAGATAGCAGCCGCTTTCCTGAATCGTGCCACCGGCCGCCCGAATCGCCTCGACGGTGAGCGCGGACAAGCGCGGGCACACCGGATCCGCGAGCGAGACATGCGCGACCACGCCGCTATCGAAGAAACTGCCCTCACGCGCCGTCGTCCGATCGATGAACTGGTCGGCGGCAACGAAGCTGCCTGGCGCCAGTTCCTCGCGCAGCGATCCCACCGCGCAGATCGCCAGAACATCGCTCACGCCGCAGCGCTTGAGCACGTCGATGTTGGCGCGGTAATTGATCGCGTGCGGCGGAACCGTGTGACCCGCGCCGTGCCGTGGGAGAAAGGTGAAGCGCACGGTGCCGATGCGCCCCATGGTGACGAGGCCCGAAGGCTCGCCAAAGGCGCTGGCTACGGCGATCTCCTGCGCGTCTTCCAGGCCGATACCCCCGGCAAGCCCGGAGCCGCCGATCACGCCTATGTGCCAGAACGGCGGTTTCTCAGCGTGCAAGGATGCCTGCCATGATGATGTCGACGGTATGCTCGCGATAGCGGTCGCGCAGCTCCTCGGTCAGAGTATCGGTATCGAAACAGTATTTCATCACCAGCCGCGTCGCAAAGAACCGGTCCACCGCGCCGGTGACGGTGAAGTAGAACAGTTGCGGATCGATGTCACGAAACACGCCCGCGCGCACGCCATCGCCGATCAGGTTCTCGTACGCGCGGTAGATCGGCGAGAGGTAGCAATCGGCGATGCGGCGTGCCCCGGTCTCGTCGCTGTCACGCACCATCCGCATGGTGAGGCGATTGAGATAAGGCACGGCATAGAAGGTATCGGTCACTTTCGAGATGTGCCGCCGCAGCTTCGCCTCGGGGTCCATGTCGTCCTTGGCGACGAGCGCGTCGACGCTGGTCACGATCGCCTGCCAGTCGCGATCGAGCAGCGCATTGAGCAAGCCCGCCTTGTTGCCGAAGTAATATTTCACCAGCGCCGAATTCAGCCCCGAGCGCAGCGACAGTTCCGACAGCGAAATATCGACGGTATCGCCGTCGCGCATGATCGTGCTCGCCGTTTCCAGCAAGAGATCCCTGGCCCCAGGCGGCGCAGCGATCGGAGCCACAGGCGCGGGGCCGGTCAGCGGGGCGCCATCCGGATGGCACCGTCGAGGCGCACCGACTCGCCGTTCATGTAGTCGGTTTCGATCATGAAAAGCGCGAGCTTGGCGTATTCCGCCGCCTTGCCCAGCCGCTTGGGGAACGGCACCGAGGCGGCGAGCGCATCCTGCACGTTTTGCGGCATGCCCGCCATCATCGGCGTCTCGAAGATGCCGGGCAGGATGGTGTTGATGCGGATGCCTTCGCTCATCAGGTCGCGCGCGATCGGCAAGGTCATCGCCAGCACGCCACCCTTCGAGGCAGCATAGGCGGCCTGCCCGATCTGCCCGTCCTGCGCCGCGACCGAGGCAGTGCTCACGATCGCGCCGCGCTCGCCGTCCTCGCCGAGCGGGTCGAGCGCGGCCATCCCGGCAGCGGAATGGGCGATGCAGCGGAACGTGCCGACGAGGTTGATCGCGATCGCCTTTTCGAAATAGCCGAGGTCATGCGGCTTCTTGGCACCGGTCTCGCGGTCCTTGCCGACGGTTTTCATGGCCGGCGCGATCCCTGCGCAATTGACCAGCACTCGCTCCTGCCCGTGGGCGGTGCGCGCTTTTTCGAAGCCCGCGAGCGTGCTCGCTTCGTCGGTGACGTCGACCTCGCAGAACACCCCGCCGATCTCTTTCGCCATCGCTTCGCCCGCCTCGGTGTTGAGATCGAACAGCGCGACTTTCACGCCTTTCGCGGCAAGCGCCCGCGCGGTCGCGGCGCCGAGCCCGGATGCGCCACCGGTCACGATCGCGGCGATGGATGAATCGAGCTGCATGGTCGGAGCGGTCCTGAAGTTGCGGGCGCGGTGCGCTTGTTTAATTTAAGCAGCCGGTTAAATGCCCTGCCGCGCGGGGTCAATCGTATCGTCCCGCGCAAACGGATCCGAGCCGATCATAATGCCGCGAAGAGCACGCCGTCTGCGTCTGCTTGAACCGGCAGGGGCGCGATGCTAGCTGCGCGTCGGTACACTGGGCGCTTCCAACTGCCCTCCAGATACGAAGGACAACCATGTCGGTCGATACCGCAACCGTCGCGAAAATCGCTTCGCTCGCCCGCATCAAGGTCACCGAAAGTGAGCTCGAGGCGATGGTGCCCGAACTGAACGGCATTCTGGCGTGGGTGGAGCAATTGGGCGAAGTCGATGTGACAGGCATCGAGCCGATGACCGCGGTCATTCCCAACACGCTGCGCCTGCGCGACGACGCGATCGATGCCGATCCGCTCACCGGCGGCGGCAAGCGCGACGACGTGCTGGCGAACGCGCCGGCGGCCGAGCACGGCTTTTTCGGCGTGCCGAAAGTGATCGAATGACCGCAAATCATTCGATCATCCCCGACAGCCGCGCGGCGGCGACCGATCGGGGATCCAGAAACCCAATTTTGACAAGCCCCCTGCCCGCTCGGGCTGAGCTTGTCGAAGCCCATCGCGCCAATGCCCTTCGACAGGCTCAGGGCGAGCGGAGTTCTTAAAGATGACCGACCTCACCGACCTCGGCGTTGCCGCCATCCGCGACGGTGTCGCTTCGGGCGAATTCACCGCCGTCGAAGTGGCCGAAGCGTTCAACGCCAACGTCGCCGCCGCGCAGGACGCGCTGAACGCCTTCATCGTCGCCACGCCCGAAAAGGCGATCGAGGCAGCGCAAGCGATCGACGCCAAGCGTGCCAAAGGCGAAGCGCTTGGCAAGATGGGCGGCGTGCCGATCGGCATGAAGGACCTGTTCGCCACGCGCGGCGTGCAGACCACGGCGGCCAGCCACATGCTCGAAGGCTTCGTGCCCGAGTACGAAAGCACCGTGTCGCAGAAGCTGTGGGACGCGGGCTGCGGCATGCTGGGCAAGCTCAATCTCGACCAGTTCGCGATGGGTTCGTCCAACGAGACCAGCTATTTCGGCAATGTCATCAACCCGTGGAAGCGCAACGATGGCGGCAACGCGTCGCTGGCCCCCGGCGGCTCCTCGGGCGGATCCTCTGCGGCGGTTTCGGCGCGGCTGTGCCCGGCGGCGACCGGTACCGACACCGGCGGATCGATCCGCCAGCCCGCCGCCTTCACCGGCATCACCGGCATCAAGCCGACGTACGGCCGTTGCAGTCGCTGGGGCATCGTCGCCTTCGCTTCCAGCCTCGACCAGGCCGGGCCGATGGCGCGCGACGTCACCGACTGCGCGATCATGCTCGAGACGATGGCGGGATTCGATCCCAAGGATTCGACCAGCCTCGACAGGCCCGTCCCCGAGTGGGAAGCGAACCTTTCAGGCGACCTCAAGGGCAAGAAAGTCGGCATCCCGCGCGAATACCGCATGGACGGCATGAACGCCGACATCGCCAAGTCGTGGGACGACGGCATCGCCTGGCTCAAGGACGCGGGCGCCGAAGTGATCGACATCTCGCTGCCGCACACCAAATATGCGCTGCCCGCCTATTACATCGTCGCCCCCGCCGAAGCCTCGAGCAATCTCGCGCGCTACGACGGGGTGCGCTACGGCTTGCGCGACCTGCCCGACGGCGCCGGCTTGCAGGACATGTACGCCGCCACCCGCGCGGCGGGCTTCGGCCCCGAGGTCAAGCGCCGCATCCTGATCGGCACCTACGTGCTCTCGGCTGGCTTCTACGACGCCTACTACACGCAGGCGCAGAAGGTCCGCACGCTGATCGCGCGCGACTTCCAGAACGCGTTCACGCAAGTCGACGTGATCCTCGCCCCCACCGCGCCGAGCGCCGCCTTCGGCCTCGGCGACAAGAGCGACGATCCGCTGGCGATGTACCTCAACGACGTCTTCGCCGTGCCCGCCAGCCTCGCCGGCCTGCCCGCGATGAGCGTCCCCGCCGGCCTCGACAGCGCCGGTCTGCCGCTCGGCCTGCAGATCATCGGCAACATGTTCGACGAACAAGGCGTCCTCAACGCGGGCCTCGCGATCGAGCAGCGGGCCGGATTTGCAGCCAAGCCGGAAAGGTGGTGGTAAGATGAGCAGCTATCGCATCCAGGGTGCCACCGGTGAGTGGGAGGTCGTGATCGGCCTCGAAGTCCATGCCCAGGTCACGTCGCAGTCGAAGCTCTTCTCGGGCTCGGCGACGGCTTTCGGAGCAGAGCCCAATTCCCAGGTCAGTCTGGTTGACGCGGCGATGCCCGGCATGCTGCCCGTGCCGAACCGCGAGTGCATCCGCCAGGCGGTGCGCACCGGCATGGCGATCGAGGCCCAGATCAACAAGTGGAGCCGGTTCGACCGCAAGAACTACTTCTACGCCGATCTGCCGCAGGGCTACCAGATCAGCCAGCTCTATCACCCGCTAGTGGGTGAAGGCTCGATCGAGATCGTGCTCGACGAGAAGGACCCCGAAAACTCCACCAAGACCATCGGCATCGAGCGCATTCACGTCGAGCAGGACGCAGGCAAGCTGATGCACGATCAGCACCCGACGATGAGCTACGTCGACTTGAACCGTTCGGGTGTGGCGCTGATGGAAATCGTCAGCCGCCCGGACATGCGCAGCCCCGCCGAAGCCGGCGCGTACCTCAGCAAGCTGCGCACGATCCTGCGCTACGTCGGCTCGTGCGACGGCAATATGGACCAGGGCTCGATGCGCGCCGACGTCAACGTCTCGGTGCGCCGTCCGGGCGAAGAGTTCGGCACACGCACCGAGACGAAGAACGTCAATTCGGTGCGCTTCGTCATGCAGACGGTCGAGCACGAAGCGAACCGGCAGGTCGATGTGCTCGAAAGCGGCGGCACAATCGTACAGGAAACCCGCCTGTTCGATCCGACCAGCGGCACCACCCGCTCGATGCGCAGCAAGGAAGACGCGCACGATTATCGCTACTTCCCCGATCCGGATTTGCTACCGCTCGTGCTCGACGACGCGTTTCTCGAGGATTGCCGCAATTCGCTGCCCGAGCTGCCCGACGCCAAGCGGCACCGCTACGAAAGCGAGCTGGGTCTTTCGCCCTACAACGCCGCAGTTCTGACCGCCGACGTCGAGACCGCGCGCTGGTTCGAGCTTCTGGTCGCCGAAGCCGCGACCAAGGCGAACAAGCAGCCTGCCGACGTCGCCAAGCAGGCGGCCAACTGGCTGACGTCCGAACTGTTCGGCGCGCTCAACAAGCTGGGCGTCGACCTCGCCTCCTCGCCGGTGACGCCTGAAAAGGGCGGCGAACTGCTGGCGCTGGTGGCCGACGGCACGATTTCTGGTTCGATCGCCAAGCAAGTGCTCGAAAAGATGCTCGAAACCGGCGACGGCGCCGCCGCCATCGTCGAGCGCGAAGGCCTTAAGCAGACCACCGACATCGGCGCGATCGAGGCGGTGGTCGACAAGGTCTTGGCCGACAACGCCGACAAGGTCGAGCAGTACAAGGCAGGCAAGGAAGCGCTGTTCGGCTTCTTCGTCGGCCAGACGATGAAAGCGATGCAGGGCAAGGCCAACCCGCAAGTGGTGAACGAGCTGCTGAAGCAGAAGCTGGGGTAATTGGCCGAAACGGCCACACTACCAACGCACTCACCCCCAAAGCTCTCACCATCGTCACCCCGGACTTGATCCGGGGTCCCGCTCCTACGCGTCGCGCCTGAGCAAAGCGGGATCCCGGGTCAAGCCCGGGATGACGGGATCGCGGTGACTGCCCCCGCTTGCGGTCCCGCGTTCGCGGGAATGACGAAGGTGACTGGTCAGGGTCAGAGAGGCCCCCTTACCCCTGGCGGGTGCCCTTTACCGGGAAGCTGCCCATGAACCCGGCCTTCACCGTGCCGTCCAGCGCATCGCCGGCGACGGTCGCTTCGCAATCGAGCGACAGCGGCATCGGCTGGGTGAGTTTCATCGACCAGAACAGCGTGCCGTTTTCGATGCGGCCGTCCGTGACCGCCATCGAGCCGAGATCGCCCGAAACGGTTCCGGTGAAGCGCTCCCCGTCGTCGCCGGGCATCACGGCGAACACGAAGTTCTGATCGCCGAGCGGGGTCTTCGCGGTGCAGTTGTAGGTGCCTGCCAGATTCATTGTCATTATTCCGTTTCCAATTCCGGGTCGTCGCCCTCGCCCGTGCTGGGCGCCTCGCGCACTTCGACCGGCAGGCCGATCCCCGTCAGCTGCGGTTCGACGATCTGACGATCGCCGACCACGACGAAGGTCATGTCGTCGGGCGAGAGATACTGGCGTGCCGCGGCATCGAGATCGGCCTTGCCGGTCTCGCGGTAAGTCTTGGCCAGCGTTTCGTAATAATTGTCGGGCCGGCCGAGGCGATAGCTGACGCGGATGCCCGAGGCGACCGCGGCGTTGGTCTCGAACTGATCGGGCAGGCTGAGCAGGCCGCCTTCGGTCACGCGCTGGAGCTCTTCATCGGTCACCGGCTGCGTGCCGGGCAGCGCCTTCATGTCCGCGATCAGCGCCTTGATCGAATCGCCCGTGCGATCGGCCTGCACCGGGGCGACCACCACCAGCGTGCGCGGACCGGTCGACGAGGTGATCCCGGTGGAGACACCGTAGCTCCAGCCCTTATCCTCGCGCAGGTCCGCCATGAGGCGCGAGAGCAGACCATCGCCCAGCACCTGATTGGCGAGCTCCATCCGCTCCAGGCCTTTGGTCGTGCCGGTCACTGGCAGCACGCGGCCGCCATAGATCACCGACTGCGGCGAATTGGGCCGGTCGATCAGCACGATACGCGGGGTCGGCTTCGGCACGGCCGCCGTAAGATCGAGCTCCGGCTTCTTGCCTTTGGGGGCTTTCCAGTCCCCGAAGGCCTTTTCGAGCAGCGGCTTGATCTGGGCTTCGGTAACGTCGCCGACCACGGTGATGCGCGCCAGGTCAGGCCGTAGCCACTTGTCATGCGCGGCGCGCAAGGCCTGCGGCGTCAGGGAAGCCAGAGACGACGCATCGCCCAACCCGTCCGCCGGCTGCGCGTAAGGGTGCGAGCCGTAGAGGATCGGCATCAGCGAGCGATAGGCCAGGCTGTTCGGCGTCGCTTCGGCGCGCGCCAGACTGGTGAGCGCCTGCTGCTTTACCCTGGCCACGTCGGCCGGGCGGAAAGCGGGCTGGCGCAGCAGCTGGGCCAGCAATTCGAGCGAGGGCTCGATATTGGCGGTCAGCGCGCTCAACGTGGCGCTGCTGGTATCGACACTGCCCGAGAACGAGATCGCGGCACCCAGCCGTTCCTGCGCCTCTGCGACCTCGGTCGCGTCGAGATCCTTGGTGCCTTCCTCGAGCAGGCCCAGCATCATCGCCTGGGTGCCCGGCTTGTCGAGCGCGTCGGCGGCATAGCCCGCGGTGAAATCGACCGCGACGATCGCCTTGGGCACCGCGGTGCGCCGCGCGAAGGACACGGGGATGCCGTTCGACAAGGTGAAATGCTGCACTTCGGGAAAATCGAGGTCGTCCACGGGCTGAACCGGCGGCGCTGTCCGCTCGGGGGCGGCGGGCAGCGGTGCGGGCGTGGCTTTGGCGTCGGCCGGCGGGGCAGGACGGGTGTCTTCGTCACCCCAGCCGCCCATCGTCGCGCCATCCTCGGTGCGTTCGCCGGGCACGACATCCAGCTCGAACACCGGACGGCTCAGCCACGCGTTCAAGGCGCTGCGGATCTGCTCGGGCGTCAGCGCCGCGATGGCGGCGAGCCGCTTCTTGTAAGCCGCCGGATCGTCCGAATAGAGCTCACCTTCGGCAAGGGTCGCGCCCTTCCCGCCCATGCCACCGACCACTTCGAGCGCGCCGATCTCGCCCGACAGCGTGCTGACCACGGCACGGCGCACTTCGTCCTCGCTCGGCCCTTCCTTGAGGTAAGTGTCGATCACTTGCTGCAGCGCGGCTTCGGCCTTGGCGCGATCGACGCCGGGCTTCACGTCCATCAGGATCTGCAGGAAGCTCGCTTCCTCGAACACCTGGTCGTAGGCGGAAACGGCGACCGCCAGTTCCTGTCCACGGACCAGCTCGTTGTCGAGCCGCGAGCTGGCAAGACCGCCCAGAATATGCATGCCGATTTCGAGCGCGGGGGTCGCGGGGTGGTTGAGGCCGGGGCCCGTCCAGTTCTGAGTGAGGCGCGTGACCGGCACGCGATCCGTCATCGTGCGCGCCGTCGGCTTGGCCAGCGTGACCGGCCCGGCCTCTACCGGCTGCACTTCGGGCCCGCGCGGAATCGCGCCGAACCACTTTTCGACCTTGGGCCGCGCGGTGGCGGCGTCGATATCGCCCGACAGCACCAGCACCACGTTGTTCGGCGCATAATGATCCGTGAACCACTGGCGCACATCGCCCAGCGTCGCTGCGTCGAGGTCCGCCATCGAGCCGATGGTCGAATGGCGATAGGGATGGCCCACCGGCAGCAGCCCGTCCGATTCGGCGTAGCTGGTGAGGCCGTAGGGCTGGTTGTCGCGCTGGCGCTTCTCGTTCTGAACGACGCCGCGCTGTTTATCGAGCTTGTCCTGCGTGACCGCAGGCAGGATGTAGCCCATCCGGTCGCTTTCGAGGAACAATGCCAGATCGAGCGCGCCGGTCGGCACCGTTTCGACGTAATTGGTGCGATCGAGCCACGTCGAACCATTGGTCGGCGCCCCCACGGCTTCGAGCGGAATATCGAAGCTCGGCACATTGGCCGAGCCGCCGAAGAACAGATGCTCGTAAAGATGGGCAAAGCCGGTGCGCCCGCGCGGCTCGTTCTTGGAGCCGACCCGATAGTAGGTCGTCACGCCCACGATCGGTGCCTTGCGATCGGTGTGCACGATCACGGTCAGGCCGTTGTCGAGCACGAACTTCTCGTAAGGAATGTCGACCGCCCCGATCAGCTCGGACGGCGGCACGCCTTGTGCCGTAGCCGTTGCGCTGCTGGCCGCGGATGGGGCATCGGCGGCAAAGGCCGCGGGCGGGAATGTGACGAGAGAAAGCGAAAGCGCCCCAAGGGCGGTGGCGGTGAGTCTGCGCATGGGCTGCCTGTCTAGCAGGGTTTCCGGTCTACGCCAGAGCTTCGCTGACACGCGCACGGATCAGCCGCGCGGACGCAATCCGCGTGGGACGCTGGCCCGCTCGATGAGGTGGAACGCGCCTTCGATCAGCAGCGCCAGCGCGGCGGCGGGGATCGCGCCTTCGAGGATCGTCGGCGTGCTGTTGAGGCGAATGCCGGTGAGGATCGGCTGGCCGTAGCCCCCCGCGCCGATCAGCGCGCCCAGCGTCGCCAGCCCCACTGCGATGACGGCGGCGGTGCGGATGCCCGCCATGATCGTGGGCAGCGCCAGCGGCAGTTCGATCCGCCGCAGCTTGGCCCAGGGGGAAAGGCCGAGCGCATCGGCACTTTCGCGCAAGCTGCGCGGGATGCCCATCAGTCCCGCATGTACATTGCGCACGATCGGCAGCAGCGAATAGAGGAACAGCGCGGCGATCGTCGGCTTGGCGCCGATGCCGAGCAGCGGGATCAGCATCACGAACAGCGCGAGGCTGGGGATCGTCTGCAGCAGACCAGTCGCGGGAATCACCAGCCCGCCCGCGCGCGGGCTACGCGCGGCGAGGACGCCCAGCGGGATCGCGACGACCAGCGCCGCGCCCAGAGCGATCGCCACCAGCGTCAGGTGCTCGATCGTGCGCTGCGCGATCCTGGCGACGAGGCCCCGCCCCGCCGAAGCCGTCGCCTCCTGCCCCAGCGCGGCGCGCGCGGCATCGGTTTCGCTCGCGCCGTCGATCACCACCATGCGGTTGAGCTGCTGCATCCGCGCCTCGTCGATGGTCCCGGCAAGGCCATCGAGCACGGCGATCGCCTTCGGATCGAGCCCCACGCGCATCACGAAGACCGCGTCATACGCCGGGAAGAACGCGCGGTCGTCCGCGAGCAGGAACAGCCCGTCGGCGGCGATCTCGGCATCGGTGGTGTAGACATCGATCACGTCGACTTGGCCGTCGCGCAGCGCGCGATAGGCCAGGTCGTGGTCGATCCCGCGCACCGCAATGGCGTCGAGGCCGTAGGCGGCCGACAGCGCCCGCCAGCCGTCGGCGCGGTCAACGAATTCGTTGGAGACGGCGACGCGCAAGTTCGGATGGCGCGCGAGATCGGAGATCGAACGAAGGCCGTATTTCTTCGCTACTTCCGGGCGCATCGCCAGGGCATAGCCGTTCGAGAAGCCGATCGGTTTGGACAGGCGCAACCCTTGTCGGGCCAGCGCGGCGGGCAAGTCCGCATCGCTCGCCAGCTTCTCGCCCGAAAGGATCTCGAAGCGCAGCGTGCCGGTGTATTCGGGATAGAGATCGACCTCGCCCGCGCGCACCGCATCGAACAGGATGCGGCTGCCGCCCAGCTGCCGGCGATGTTCGGCCGGGATGCCGGCGTCCTCCAGCGTGATCCGTGCGATCTCGCCGAGGATCACGCTTTCGGTAAAGGCCTTGGAGCCGACGGTTTCGGCATGGGTGGGCGATACGTGCATCAGCGTCGCGATGGCCCACCCCGCTGCGACTAGCTTCGCTATGCTCAGCAAGTCTCGCAGCCCCTCCCGCAGGCGGGAGGGGTAAGGAGTGCACACCTTCTCCCCTCCCGCTTGCGGGAGGGGCCGGGGGTGGGCCAAGCGCCGGGCATTCCTCAAAGCGCCTCCTCCGCCGCGATGAACTCCGCCACGAAATCGTCCGCCGGGTTCGCCGCCAAGTCATCGATCGGGCCGCGCTGGACGATCCGGCCATCGCGCATCAGTACGGTCTCGCCGCCGAAGAAGCGCGCTTCGCCCAGTGCGTGCGTGACCATCACCACCGTCTTGCCGAGCTTCGCGACAATCTCGCGCATGTCGCTCGCCAGTCGCACCCGCGTCACCGGATCGAGCGCCGACAGCGGCTCGTCGAGCAACAGCACTTCGGGATCGAGCATCAGCGCGCGCATGATCGCGACGCGCTGGCGCTGGCCGCCCGACAGTTCGCGTGGAAACCGCTCGAGTTGATCGGCATCGAGCGCGACGAGCGCGGCAAGCTCGCGCATGCGCGCCACGATCCGGTCTTTCTCCCAGCCCAGTTCGCGCGCCATCAGCGCGACGTTGGCGCGGGCGGTGAGATGCGGGAACAGACCGCCGTTCTGGATCACGTAGCCGAGCTGCGGCCGCAGCGCGCGCCAGTCGGGGACCGGTTCGCCCCGGAAGCTCACGGTGCCGGTGTAAGGCGAAAGGCCGATCAGGCAGCGCAGCAGTGTCGATTTGCCCGATCCGGACGGCCCCAGCAGCATCAGCGTATCGCCCGCGCCGATCGCGAGGTCGGTGGGGGCGAGAGCCTCGACGGCTCCGTAACGGACCGCGACCTGTTCGAGCCGGTACATGCGCAGGCCAGCATAGTCCCTTGTCGGGGTCTGGCAATTCGCGTGTCCGTCCCCACCTTCGCGCTGCGCCGTTTACCCAGTAGATAGGATCATAGAGATTGGCGCTGCGCAAACACGTGATTATCCGTGCGTATGCGTGCGAAGGCGGTCCGATGACGGTGTCAGAGGCGGTTTCGACGGTCTTTCGCGAGGTGCCTCACTGGTCAAAGATACCATAGACCTCTTCGCGGATGCGCTTCAGTATTGCCTTCGAATCGAGCGCGCAAACAGGTGATTGGCCGAGCGAAGTCCCGGCGTCCTCAATCGCTTCATCGATCTTGGCGCGAATGCTGTCTTCTAGACGGCGGCGATGTTCGCTCGACTTCTTTTGCGCACCAACGGTGCCGGAAAGAGCGTGGGCGAGTTCCATCAAGCTTTTGCTATCGATGTCGCCATCTTCGAGCATCTGAAAGGCCGCAGTCTTGATCATCTCTCCGATCATCACAGTTGCTTGATCAGGACCTCCAGTCCCGATCTGCTGGACTAGTTGGCGGGAGATTTTCTGTACTTCGTCCAGGCGCTTGAACTGGACGCTCTTGCGGAGCGAATAGCGCGACCACGCGCCTCGACCAATCGGCGGGATGCCTCGATCCGCCAGACGCTCATTGAATTCCGTCAGAATGACAGCCTGTGGCAATCGATTTTCACGGAGCTGTTGCAGTGCCCATACAATGTCCGGCTCCGCCTCAACCGGCAGCATGTCTATTGACGATAGCCTTCCGCGACCGCGTCGGCGCGTTCCCGCATGACTATTCGGTTGAGATATGCGGGGCACTGCTCAGGTTCACTCGCCTGAAGAGCCTCTGAGAGGGCTCTCAGAGGCCAATTCACCGCGCTTACGGAGCCGTTCCAGTAGACGTTCGGTCGAGTGCTCCGAAATGCCGAGGCGGCTGGCCATCGCCGGGAGTGTCATGCCCTCCGCGAAATAGCGCCTTATCCGCAATTCTCGTGCTATTGGCACCCGTATGTGAGCAGGTGCGCAAGCGTCGGACAAGCTGTTGGCCGCCCGGCGACCGATTATCGACGTGAGAGCGTGGAAGCCGCTAAATCGGCGCGGTATGTAGAGCCTCTGCCCACCAAATTGCTCCGACAGCAGAACCATGCTCGCTTCGCCGATCGCATCGACTAGAATGGTGCAAAGCGACCTCATTTCGCACCTCTCGCCACATTTCGCTCCCGTCGAAACAGCTTATCGACGCCAGTTTCCGTCATGCAAAGCCGAGTGGCAATCTGGCCAGCACTCAGCCCCTGCGACTTGTAATGATGAGCACGAAGGGTGCGAAAAATTCCGATGCGAAGCATTGCGGGAGCGAACTGCTCGGACATCAGCTCAGCTGCATCGCAACCGATAGCGGCGCTCAGAACATTCTTTTCCCTCACACAGATGGGTATGTATACGCGCCTGCCGCCAAGCGTTTCTGCAAGCTTGACGGTAAGCTCCTCGCCAAGGAGCGCCAAAATCTCATCACTGAGATCGCTGCTCTTCCGCGATTTGCGCGAAGGTACGATCGGTCGAGATGAGTGCGAGACACCATCGATGCCGCTCATGTCGTTTCCTTCGTGGGAACGGGTGCTTCTGAGATGGTGCCGGTTTTCTGGACAGGGTGTTAAGCTACTCCCGACCTGATGGATTGGTACGGGAATGAAGACGACGAGGAAGCGCTACAGCGCCGATTTTAAGGCCAAGGTCGCACTGGAAGCGATCCGGGGCGATCTGACGCTGGCGGAGCTGGCGGC
>NZ_WRPO01000049.1 GCF_009746585.1 Novosphingobium aquimarinum | reverse complement strand
CAACAAACTCAAGAACTGGCGGCGCATCGCGACCCGCTACGACAAAACCAGGGAATCCTACCTTGGCTTCGTCGCTCTCGCCTCAGTCAAACTCTGGATACCCTTTGTCCACGAAGCCTAGTCAATGGCTCCCCCAAAGTGGACCGCACCGGCCCCAACAAAGCCCTCTGCGACGCCCGCCGCAACCACCACATCATTGCCAACTCGTCCAACCGGGCATGCGGCAATGCCCAGCGCCGTTGCAATCAGGCACATCGTCGTGATCAGCGCGCCGGCATCTCGCCATAGGATGCTGCTCGCATTGCGGTAGCAGGCATCAAGCAAAGCCCGATCGGCGGCGAATTGGACAGTTGTGCCGTGGCCATGGCCCAAGATCGTCGAAATGCTCTCGCGATTAACCGCTAAGGCAGCCGCCCCGACAGGCATAAGTCCATGCTGCTGGTCATCGTAGAAGCCGGCAGCGCCATCCTCCAAGGGCAGGACGAGCAACCTGATGGGGTGAAGCCCACCCCCCGATGGCGAATTCCTGCTCTCGGCCGGCACCCCAAACCGCCCCGGCGTCCGGCTGCGCAAAGCCGTCGAATGCCATAGGAGAGCAGACAGATCGTCGATGTCCAGGGGGCCACCGATGCCGGACCGACGGGTCCCTAACACCTCGAAGAAGCCGGCATCTGGCGTCCGCACATCGCGGGGAAGGAGTTGAACCGGTCCGGGCTCGATCAACCGTCGGCTGGGATTCCCGTCAAAGCGGGGTGCCGGTTCCGGATCAGTATGGCACGCCATACAAATCTCTCATAACTTCGTAGTGCTTTACGCATCCACGGCAACCGCCACACGCTAAGGGCCCGGTATGGCAGGAATGTGCCCAACCGATGATCTCGCGCGGTGCACCAGAACGCTGTACCAACTCGACCGTCGACATGCCCACCGCGGGCGCCGTCACACGAATAGCGCCTTCCTGCATCGCCATAAGAGAGTCGACCTGAGCGTAAAACTCAGGCCTTCCGTCGGCATGAGATCCATCCGAAGCCACTGATCCAAGCATCAGCTCGTCAACGCCAATGGCCGTCGCTCGCATTCCAGCCAGGGTCAGCAACAACTGATTCCGAAATGGCCACCATTCAGGAACCGGTGCATGGACCGATGCAGGTTGAGCGGCCATGTCGCCAGAACCCAGCGAACTGCAATCAACCCGGATGATCTCATGCCTGACACCAAGCAAGCCCGCGATATGAGCAGCGGCGGCGAGCTCAGTCTCGGCCGCACGCTGACCATAATCGATGGTGATCGCATATTCAGGCCGTTGCCAGTGCGTCAGCGCAATCGAGTCCACACCGCCAGAAAGCAGTACCGCTTTCACCGCAGCGCCCATACCGCGTGGTAAATCGCGGAAACTAGGTCACCGACGATCCGACATCCGCTGCCCGTCGGCATCTTCACATCCTCCGGCCGCATGTTCTGTGCCAAGCCTACCACCGGAATATCGCGGGCGACCGCGTAGCCAATCTCGAAGATCGTGCCAGCGTCCGCCCCGTTGAGGATAGCCAATACGGCTTGGCACTCATCGAGCCCCTGCAAATCCAAGGGGGCCACAACTTCCCCGGGTCCTTCACCAACGTCATGCAGCGGCGAAAACACCGGGACATTCATTGAGAGCAACTGATTGCGGACCTCTTCAACCACCCAGCGCTCCGCCAGATTGAAGAACGGAGCGGCAATGTAGATTTTGCCGGTCCCCGGTATGACCGGCTCTGCCGCCATCTTCATCAGGGCCTCTGCCGACGGGATGGGCAGGCCATGCGTGTTCACATAATGGCTCGTTGCGCGCGAAGCCAAATCGGCCGCTTCCGCAGGCGAACGCTGCTCCAGCGCCCAAAACTGCGTGAAAGCTGCAGAGAACACGTCTCCCGAGCCAATCTTGAAAACGGTCTCGCTACGGTAGGCTGGCACCTGCCAACGACCATCGCGCGCGGCGACAAGCGCGCCATGGCCGCCCATCTTGACAACCACGACATCTGCTTCGTTCCGCTCGAGCAGAGCGGCAGCGCCCTCGTGAGGGTCATCCTTGCCCGAGAACTGGCGTGCCTCCTGACGGTTCAGAATGACGGCGAGCTTGTCTGCGCGTGACCCATTCTCCGCAAATGGGCGGGGATCGAAAGCTGACTGCGGATCATAAACCGCAACCTTGGCCGATACCTTCGCGTCGCCTTCAAGCATACCGAAGCGCAGCACCACATCGTCGCTGACCTCGAACGCCGGATGGCGTGGAATCGCGTCCGGTCTCGGCGTAATCTTGGGCGTGGCCAGCGAATGGAAGTAGTCGAAGGCGATCTCTCGATCCGCCACCGGTCCATCGACGAGGATGCCGTAAGCCGACTTCAAGCTGGCTTCTGCATCGTCGAGGCTGGCGTTGCGATAGGTGTGAAGCCTAATGCCCGGAACGGCGCCGCTCAGGGCAGCGGCCGCTCGTCCGCCCGATCCATAGGCGTCATCCCACCGCGGCTCGATGCACCGCTCAACGTAAAGCCCGCCGGCGACTGTGATCACGCAGGCTCAATCCGAACCTCAACGGCACCGCCACGGATCGACAGAACCACAGCCACATACGCGCGGCCCTGGTCGATGCACCCGATGATCCGCACGTGCCCGCGATGCGTCAGCGCGCCGACCCTTTGGCCGCCCGGGCCCAAGACTTCCACGACGGGGTTCGGACCTGAGCGGTTCAGGTTGACGGTCAGGATGTCGCCTACCTTCAACGCTCCGACTGCGCCGGGCTGAAGGCTATTCAGTGCTGCTGTCTCAACGATATCGCAGGGGTCTGGATCGCCACCTGCACCACTGCCACCACCGCCGGCCCCTGGCTTGCTCGGCGTCACCCGTGCAGGAGTTGCAGAATATCCATCGTCACGCGAACCGCCACTTCCTGACACGAGACCTCCGATCGAACATCAACGCCCGATTGGAACTATATCAATACTGCTTGGCGAATGTCGACCACTTTGGGCGTCCTATTCTTCTGAATGCGCCCATATTTTACATTTAGATTTGCAACGATATCTTGCGGAAGCTGTCGCATTGTCATCCAAATGACAGAATCCAGTATGGACGCTCGAGCGCCAACAGCCTTCGCGAAAGCGAGATAAGCCGCCTCCATCTGCGCATAATGGCGCTCCACCCGCCATGCGGCATCGAACAGTCCAAGCGACTGGCATGCGCGGATGATGTGAATGTCGAGGATCGATACCTCATCACTGTCGCGCCAATTGCGCACAATCCATGATGCGGTTTTGGGGCCGATGCCTGATAAGCCGACCAGCGCGTCACGCAGATCGCGATCACCAGCGTCCGTATCGATGTCTGCTAAGCCCGCCACACATAGCGCAACATGGCGGGCCTTTTGACGTGCGAAGCGATAGCGTACGGGGCGCCCCTTAACTTCCAGTGGAGTGGTCAACATCTCCAGAACGGAGTGCTCATCCTCCAGAGCATCTGCCGGAGCAGCCCGCAGACGATCATAAGCGGCCAAGCCAACTTCTGCCGGTATCCCATAACCACCGAGCAGGCAGGCGAGCATTTCTTCGCGCAGGGTGCGGCCCAAACGATAGTGGTCTGGGTCTTCGGTTTCCCACATCCATGTTTGTGCTGTCCAATAGGCCGGAGTGCCGATCTCCTCGGCTCGGCCCCATCGCAGCTGGTGTCCGAAGACGCGCGTCGTCGCCGCAGGAAGCGTCAGTTCGACCAACTCTCCATGGCGATACGAGAGAACCTGCTGCATTGACTGGCGTTTTGATGAATGCATATATGCATAGTATGATGCATTTTATTCCTGCGCAATGGCTGAAGTGATCCATGAGATTGAACGAATCCGGCTTGCTGCACGGATTTCGCAGGCTGAGATCAGCCTGACACTTGGCGTGACGCAGGGCCACTACAGCAAGGTAATCAACGGGAAAGCCGAGCTTTCATTGAAGCTGCTGAGAACGGCGGAGCAATATTCGACCACGGTAGCGGCGGGATAGTCCTGCTGCGGGCGGCGTAAAAGTCGTCCACCTTGAAGCCTTTCTGCCGAGTCAGGGAGGTGTGGGGATCTACAGCG
>NZ_WRPO01000048.1 GCF_009746585.1 Novosphingobium aquimarinum | reverse complement strand
GCGGCCCGATCACTCCCCATTCCTCGTCTGTAACGCCGATCCGCTCGCCCAAGGCCGCCTCCAAAAGCCAGCCTTGAATCAGCGACCGAGTCCCCCGTCAAGCTTTGTCCACGAAGCCTAGAAGGCGCAGGATCGCATCATTGGCCTTGCCGCCCTCGGCTGTCGCCGTGGTTCGCACCAGGAGTTCCAATGACCCGGCGTCCGACGGCAGAAGGATCGCATCGGCCGAGGCGTTCGGCGTGGCGCGTAGTGCGAGCCGTCCATCGTCATCCGCCAGTTCGCGGATTTCAGTGGCGGAGGGCATCGGGATCCGGCGCCGCGCCATCAGCGCTTGCGGACGAACTCGGCGCGCAGCACGAGGCCCTTGATACCGTCGAACTTGCAATCGATTTCCTGGGCGTCGCCGGTCAGGCGGATGGACTTGATGAGCGTTCCGCGCTTGAGCGTCTGACCCGCGCCTTTGACGTCTAGATCCTTGATCAGCGTCACCTGATCGCCGTCGGCGAGAAGGTTGCCGACGGCATCGCGGACCTCCAGTTGAGCAGCGTCGCGTTGTCGCTGGGCAAGTTCGGAAGCCGGCAGCCATTCGCCGCTTTCGTCGTCATAGACATAGTCATCGCTGCTATCGGTCATCTGTCCCTGTCCTTCCGTCATTCACCCTTTGGCCGCGGTAGCCTGGCGCAAGCGCACACCGCGTCCCCCGGTCTGACTGGGTGCATTCTCGCCGATCAACTCGACACCCGCGCGTTCAAGCGCGGAGACGACCTTGACCAGCGTTTCCACGACCCCTCGCACCTGCCCGTCCGACGCTTCCATGCGCTGGATCGTGGGAAGCGATACGCCCGCCAGTTCCGCCAGCCGTTTCTGGTCAATGCTGAGCAACGCGCGGGCCGCGCGCATCTGCTGTAAGGTGATCATGCAGCCTTATGATGTTTAATGCATCATGTTTCAATCTTATCATATCATGATGCATATGCTACACACCATCCAAACGAAAAGGGACTGTGGCAGGCTTGGCCTTGTGACGCACATGGCAATACCGCGGACAAACGGGCGCAACCGCGCACGGGGGATAGTCGCCCTATGAAGACGGGCAAGCGGTTCAGGGGATTTCTCCTGCTTCAAAATATGATGTTGAAGGATTTCGTCCGGGAGGGAAGCGTGCGTCAATCGCTTGCGCGCGCGGAGATCGACCGACTTTGCCGGCTGGAAGCGTTGAACGCTGCGGAACTTGCCCGATGGGAGCGTGATCTATCCATAGGCTGTGACCAATAGACATGCCGGCAGAATGTCGGCCAGTAAGGAGCCGACTTCCATCGTAAGCGGCCTGCGCGCCGTCCTGCTCGCTGACGTTGGCGTGTGATCTCAGAGCCGATTAGTGGACGGCCCTGTTCTGAAGCATAGGTCGGCCCTTACCGTGATCATCCGGCCATCAGGCCGGACCGATCCACAGCAATTCGAGGATGCTTGCCCCGCGCTGCCAGGCCTCGACCCGAACCCGCTGATCCTGATGCGGCCGAAGATCGGAGTCTGTCTGAAGGCGCCAGAGAGGCCCCTCCTCGACCTCCAGAAACGGGCCGCGTTCATTGAGTCGCAATATCCCGTGCAATCGCAGCGGCGCCTTGCTGTCAGTCATGAGCGAGCGCCTCCAGGATGGAGACTACCAAAGACAGAATCGGCGAAAAATACGAAACAGACATTGCTCCCGCATGGCATAGGCGCGCTCGGGCTTGCAATCTTGTTCATTCTATGTTCTCAGGAATCCTGAGGAGCCACGCCATGATCCGCGAATATCTCGCCAGCTATGACTATAACTTGCCCTTGGACGATGCGGCGGTCGATCCTGACCTGCCGCTGGTTCGCCGCAGGCTTGCGAGTCTCGCGGCGAACGAGGGTCTGGACGGCGGCTATTATGAGGCCCAGGAGATGGCCGAGGCGTTTCTCGATGCCGCCCGGGAGGCGAATGCGGGGATCGAGGAAGAGAATAGCCCTGCCCGCGTTCGGCTGCGTGACATTTTGGATCGCGACCTTGCCTATCAGCATGAGCTGTTCGACGAAGTTTGCGAACTGCCATTGGCGGACGCAGCGGCGCATCTCGCCTGGCTCGCCGATCTGATGAGGCGTCGGGCCGACATGGCTCGGCCGATCGCGGCCGTGCTCGGCTATCGCCACTGACGCTGCCCTCACCGGTACAATCGAGCCTTTGCCGCGTTTCGTCTTCGACATGCGATGGCGTTGCGGCGCGCGCGATGCATGACGTTCAGGCGTTTCCCAGGCGGTTGGCGACCGAGCGAACGATGCGGGCTTGTTCGGGGCCGAGTGTGGCGAGGAGTTTCAGCTCCGCGTCCGTGAGTTCTCCCTCGGTGGCATAGGCATCGATAGTATAGCTGCCCCGCGCGAAGGTGTCGGCCGAGGGCGGCACCATATCAGTATAGGATTGCGGCCAGAAGCAGATGAGCAACCAGGGCCAGTCCGGTATCTGGGGCTCATAACGAGCGAAGATGATCTCGCTGGTGCGCAGGCCAGACGGGCGTCGGTCGAGAAGAGCAGGCGCTACAAGGGTCATCCGCGGCTCGCACAGATATGCCTCGAACTCGTGCATCTCCGCGAGGCTTTCGAGGATGACCGGATAGTAGCGGCCGAGTGCCAGACCTCCCCCGGAAAAGCGAAGTGGGATATCGATCAGCAGGATATCCGGCAATGTCGGGAGGGGTCGATGATAATAGAGCCTCCTTGCTGCCAGTTCGTCGATAAGTCGCATCGAGGCAGTTTTTCGGCGATGCTGCTGGGCAGTCAACAACAGTCGCAGACAGATTGACGGGATCGTCATGCCGCGAGACGCTCGACACCCGCATTGAAGCGATCGATCCAGTCCCGCATCGTCGGACGTTCGGCGAGTGGGATCTGGGCCGCGACGCTTTGGAAATCGATCAGATCAACCGGAGCGCCGGCAATGATGACGTCTATTTCCGAAGCGGGGAGCAAAGCGCGTTCGCGGATGAACCGGGTCATCGAGCCTGGACGCTCACGTGTTGACGTCCGCCACAGACCCTCGACCGTCACAAGGCGTGGTGCGGCGCGAGCCTCGACCAATATGATCAGACGGAGACACCAGCGCGGGAGGCTCATCAGCTCGCTGCTTTTCTGTGCCAGGCAGAGCCAGCAGGCGGATTTGATCGGTACGGGTAGACCTTCGGCTCGGATCCGCGCGATGCAGGCGTCGCGATCCCAGGCCCAGGCGCGTAAGGGGTGTGGATCGGCGTGCAAAAAGGACCCCGTTAGCGGGGTGATCGGCGTCTAAAAGGGACCCCTCATTTCGATGGTTTAAGCAGCTGCCTGGATTATCAGGCGGCGAGATCGGGATGTTGGTTTTGGAGACAGTGGTTCGGATCCGGCGCGAGTATGCCGGAGGCAAGGCGATCAAGGCGATCGCGCGGGATCTGCATGTGTCGCGGAAGGTCATCCGCAAGGCGATCCGGGCGCCGGAAGGCGTATTCGACTATCAGCGCAAGGTTCAGCCGTTACCGCGGATCGGGCCGTTTCAGGCTCGGCTTGATACGTTGCTGGAAGAGAACGAGGTGCGGGGCAGGCGCGAGCGGCTGCGGATGACGCGGATCCATGATCTGCTGGAGTGCGAGGGTTTTGAGGGTTCCTACGATGCCGTGCGGCGCTACGCGGCGCGCTGGAAGGCCGACCGGCGCAAGGATGCCGGCGATGGTGTCATCGCCTTCATTCCGCTGACGTTCAAGCCGGGCGAGGCCTACCAGTTCGACTGGAGCCATGAAGATGTGGAGCTCGCCGGCAAGCCGATGCGCGTGAAGGTCGCGCATATGCGGCTGTGTGCATCGCGGGCGGTCTATGTCCGGGCGTATCCACGCGAGAGCCAGGAGATGCTGTTCGACGCGCATGCGCGCGGCTTTGCTTTCTTCGGCGGCGTGCCGGGCCGCGGCATCTACGATAACATGAAGACGGCGGTGACGAGCGTGTTCACCGGCAAGGAGCGGGCCTTCAACCGGCGGTTCCTGATCATGACCGACCATTATATGATTGAGCCAACCGCCTGCTCGCCGGCGGCGGGATGGGAGAAGGGCCAGGTCGAGAACCAGGTGCAGACGATCCGGGGCCGCTTCTTCCAACCCCGGTTGCGGTTCGCCAGCCTCGACGAGCTCAATGGCTGGCTGGAGGCCGAGTGCCAGCGCTGGGCGGAACGGCAGGCGCATCCCGAACAGGGTGAGCTGACCGTGGCGCAGGCGCTGGAGATCGAGCGATCGGCACTGCAACCGACGCTGGGACCGTTCGACGGCTTTAACGAGAGCGAGCATGCGGTGACGGGCACCTGCCTTATCAGCTTCGATCGCAACCGCTACTCGGTTCTCTCGACGGTGGCGCGGCGGACGGTGCAGGTCCGGGCCTATGCCGACCGCATTGTCGTGCGCTGCGGCGAGGAGGTTGTCGCCGAGCATCCCCGCTACTTCGGGCGCAACCGCACGATCTATGACCCCTGGCATTATCTGCCGGTGCTGGCCCGCAAGCCCGGAGCGCTGCGGAACGGTGCCCCCTTCCAGGACTGGGATCTGCCGCCGGCGCTGGCGCGCCTGCGCCGCAAGCTTGGCAATGGCGACGATGCCGACCGCCGGTTCGTCCGTGTGCTGTCGGCCGTGCTGACCGATGGTCTGGAGCCGGTCGAAGCGGCCGTGCGCGAGGCACTGGCAACCGGCACGGCAAGCGACGACCTGATCCTGAACATTCTTGCACGACGCCGGGAGCCGCCACGTCCGCTCACGATCATCACCTCCGAGGACAGCGCCTTGCGCCATCCGCCGATCGCCGACTGCGCCCGTTACGACCAGCTGAGGACCTTCGATGCAGCGGCATGACATGATCGAGGCCATGCGCGGGCTCGGGCTCAAGGGCATGGCGGGCGCGTTTGACGACGCGGTCACCACCGGCCTTCAGCGCCAGCGCACCATGATGGAGATACTTGCCGACCTTCTGCGCGCGGAAGCGACGCATCGTCATGCCGCATCGATCCGATACCGGATGGCCGCCGCCAGGCTGCCGGTCGTGAAGGATATCGATGCCTTCCGGTTCGAGGGCACACCCATCAACGAGGGGCTGGTGCGTTCATTGCACAGCGGCGCGTTCCTGCCGGCACAGCGCAATATCGTCCTGGTCGGCGGCACAGGTACCGGAAAGACCCATCTGGCTATCGCCATCACCGCCAATGTCGTTCGCTCCGGTGCGCGGGGCCGCTACTTCAACACCGTCGATCTGGTGACCCGCCTCGAAGAGGAGGCCAGGATCGGCAAGAGCGGCGCTCTTGCCGCCCAGCTATCCCGCCTCGACCTGATCGTGCTCGACGAACTGGGATATCTGCCGTTCGCCCGCTCCGGCGGCCAGCTGTTGTTCCATCTGATCAGCAAGCTCTACGAGCAAACCAGTGTGATCGTCACCACCAACCTTGCCTTCGGGGAGTGGCCCACCGTGTTCGGGGATCCCAAGATGACCACCGCACTCCTGGATCGCGTTACCCATCATTGCGACATCGTCGAGACCGGTAACGACAGCTGGCGCTTCAAAAACCGAAGCTGACGTGAGAACGGCGGTGCAAAATTAGACCACGGTAGCGGCGGCGAAGTGCTGCTGCGGGCGGCGTAAAAGTCGTCCACTTTTTCCCTTTCGCGATGGCGGCGAGGGGGATGAGGGATTTACACC
>NZ_WRPO01000047.1 GCF_009746585.1 Novosphingobium aquimarinum | reverse complement strand
CTTCAACAAACTCAAGAACTGGCGGCGCATCGCGACCCGCTACGACAAAACCAGGGAATCCTACCTTGGCTTCGTCGCTCTCGCCTCAGTCAAACTCTGGATACCCTTTGTCCACGAAGCCTAACTCTACGGGCGCAGCCGAGCCTCGACAAGCCTTCGGGATCTGTTGTGGTAGAAATCATAAATACGGTCCGCTTGCATGGGACATGAGATCAGCAGGATTCACCGATCATTGTTCGGATGGTGCCTGCCCCGCAGGGAGGGGGCAGGCTTAGGCGAAGACAATCTGGCAAATTGACGTGTGGTGCTCAGGATTACCCTGCCTCTTCATTCGACATCTGTTCCTGTTTCATCTTCATCATTTCATTGCAGTTGCGCATCATGTCCATCATTTGAGCGCGCATTTCCGGATCGTTCATCATCGCCATCATTTCAGCGCGCATCTCGGGGTTGTTCATCATCGCCATCATCCCGGACATGTCACCATCCCTGTCCGACATTTCGCCCTGCATTGCACCATGCTCGTGGCTGCTCTCTTGGCCTTGCGAGCTCTCTTGTGGAGCGGGCTGATGATCGACTTGGGATTGCGCGGCCGCAGCTGTTGCGAGACCGGCGGTCGCCAAGGCTCCGAGCGCCGCTAATTTAAAACCATTCATAAAAGTTCCTTTCATTGTTCCGATAAGTTCAGCTTTGCGTCGTAATGCGCAGGAACTGGAAGCGCGCGAACTTGCCGCTCAGGTCACCTGCCTGGGTCATCCGCACATATCTGGCTTGCATTTTTTCCAGGGCGGTGCGGCTTCTGGGCATGTCGGCGTCAATGCGCGGGAGTGCGCTTTCTTCTTATAACCTTTCTCCGCGAATCGAACATTACCCAAAAGATAGGGCTTCCCATCATGGGAAGGTCAAGAGGGGCGTCAGAATAAAAATTGTCGGCGCAGGCTGTTTGCTTTCCTATCGTGGGAAAGTTATCCAGCATGCATGAGCCAACTGCACACAATTGGTGAGGCCGCCGCAGACAGTGGCGTGTCGGCCAAGATGATCAGGCATTATGAGAAAATCGGTCTGATCGGATCGGCCGAACGCACCGAAGCTGGCTATCGGCTTTACGGCCCTGCCGAAATACATACGCTGCGGTTCATCCGCCGCGCCCGCAACCTTGGCTTTTCGGTAGATGATATCGGCGAATTGCTCGGTCTGTGGCACGACGAGAAAAGAGCCAGCAAGGATGTCCGGGAGGTTGCCGCCGGACACTTGGGTGCTCTGCGCGCCAAGGCGGCAGAAATTCTTTCCATGATCGACGCTCTTGAGCATCTTACCGCGGGTTGCACGAACGATGACCGGCCAGATTGTCCTATTCTCAAAGATCTTTCCAACGATGCCAATCCTGCCTTAGCAAAAGAAGTCGGTCACAAGTTCGGATACCAGCGGGTCTGCTAAAAACAGAGTTGGCGCTGGTCTGTTCTCATGGTTCGCTTCATTTTTGGGTTGGACCAGCAATTGGCTGAGGACGCGTCCGACATTTGACCGGCGAGACACATAAGACTCCTGGAGCGGGCCCGAAGGTGCTGCGTCGTTGTTCGCAAAACCTCAAGCTTGGCCAGTTTCGCGATTGCAGTTTTTTGCCAAGGCGTGGTCTGCCCGTTTGCGAAGTTTAATTCGCAACAAATCTCGGTGTCAGCTCTAT
The DNA here is from genome assembly GCF_009746585.1 of Novosphingobium aquimarinum. Lineage (GTDB taxonomy): Bacteria > Pseudomonadota > Alphaproteobacteria > Sphingomonadales > Sphingomonadaceae > Novosphingobium > Novosphingobium aquimarinum. The sequence continues at coordinate 4,402 of NZ_WRPO01000047.1, read as the reverse complement.
TGAGTGGAACATATCCATTCGCTGAAACGATCTTTTCTCCAAGCTCCCGACCTTTTCCCATTCAGCCAATATGAGGGGTTGGAGCAGATGGCTCGTACTGTAAGCGTGACCCATCAGAGACGCACCAAGAACAGCACCTGCGCGACCTCCTTGTGCGGTCCAGGTCGGCACCGAGTTCGCCAATTCGTCGCATGGAGGGGGCTTGACCTTCCAACGATGGGAACCGTTACCTTATGATTTTCTATGATTTGAGCGAAGCTGCCCTGACGGGAAATGCTTTTGCACAGACCGACCGATGAAGGAGTGGAATTATGCATGTTAAGGACATTATGACGAAGGATCCCGCCTGCTGCGACAAGGATGCGAGCGTACAGGATGCAGCGAAGCTCATGGTGGGAAACGACTGCGGAGAGATTCCTGTTGTTGATGACCAAGGCGGTCTGGTGGGTGTCGTCACAGATCGGGACATTTGCTGTCGCGTCGTAGCTGAAGGCAAGTCGCCCGACACCCCGGTGGGGGACATCATGACCCGTTCGGTTGTCACTGTCACGCTGGATACCGAGGTAGATGCATGTTGCTCCACGATGGAGAGCAACCAGGTCCGGCGCGTTCCCGTGATTGATGACGAAGGGAATTGCTGCGGCATGGTTTCCCAGGCTGATATTGCACGGTCCGGTGCCGATGCAAAGACCGCAGAACTCGTCGAGGAAATCTCCAAGCGATCTCAGGAAAAGGCCTCATCGGGTTGTTGCTAGTCCGAGGACAGCTGCAGGACCGTCCTCCCGCGAGGACGGTTCTGTCTTGAAGAGTAATCCCAAGATCAACGCGATGGAGTAGATTATGGCTAGAGGCGTCGTCCTGATAACCGGTGCAAGCGGATACATTGGGCGCGCTTTGGTTGATCGGTTGAGCGACCAGTACCGCATCATCGGCCTCGATCGCTCGGTCGCGAAAGACGTTCCCGGACTAGAAGCCTCATACGCCATCGACCTCGCGGACGAAGCGTCGGTTGTCGACGCCTTGACCAATGTGCGTGCCGCGCATTCAAACACGATTGCAGCTTGCATTCACCTGGCTGCCTATTTCGACATCACGGGCGAGCCAAACCCGCTGTACACCAATGTCAATGTTGAAGGGTCGCGCAGGCTGATTACGGCACTGCAGGACTTCGATGTCGAACAGTTCATCTATGCAAGCTCGATGCTTGTACACGAGCCCAAACCGCTGCCGGGCGTACGTATCGACGAATCCAGTCCGCTTGGACCGACGTGGCCTTACCCTCAATCGAAGGCCGATGCGGAACAGGTACTGCGCGAGAACCGTGGCGACATTCCGGTTGTGTTCCTGCGGTTTGCCGGGGTCTACGACGACAAGGGGCATTCCGCCTTTCTCGCCGAACAGATTGCCGGCGTCTATGAGCACCGCGTGTCGGCGCATCTGTATCCGGGGATGTTGTGCGCTGCACAATCGGCACTGCATCTTGAAGATCTGATCAAGGCGGTCGAGCAGACTATCGCGCGTCGCGCTGACCTCGAGGACGATTTGCCGATACTTGTCGGCGAGCCCGAAACGCTGGGCTATGCCGAGATACAGGACATCGTCCATTGCCAGATCCACGGCAAGGAATGGACGACAGTGCGCATTCCAAAGAGCGTGGCGAAACTGGGCACGTGGGTTGAGGAAGAAGTCCTTGGCCATGAAGGCTTCGTCAAGCAGTGGATGGTCGATGACGCCAACGCCCATTACATACTTGATATTTCACGTGCTCGGAACCTGCTGGGGTGGGAGCCAGAGCACTCGCTCCGCGACACACTTCCGATCATCATCGACGCGTTGAAAGCCGACCCGCAGGACTGGTACGAAACGAACAAGCTGAACACGTCCCGCGTGGCCTGGCATCCAAAGCGTTCGGACGCAGAGAAGACCGAACCGGCGCGACCTCAATCGCAAGACACCGATATAGCGCATGATGGGCACCAGATGGACGGCGACATGAACAATATGGACGGCGATATGCAGCATATGGACGGATCCCAGCGCGGTACCCGCTGGACGCAGTTTGCTGTCATCGGACTCGGCCTCTGGCTTGCTGCAAGTCCGGGTGTTTATGACGTCGTATCCGCCGATACTGCCCGTGCGTCGGTCGTAGCGGTCACTCTCGAGCGGGGTTTGCCGTCGATCGAATGGCGGGCCAACGCTCTTGCTCTGAGCGATATGCTGAGCGGGATCGCATTGATGATCTTCGGCGCGATGTCGCTTTCGAAGCGCACCGCCTGGTTGGGGCAGTGGGCGACGGCCTTTGTCGGCATCTGGCTGCTTTTCGCGCCCTTGTTCTTCTGGAGTCCGAGCGCGGCCCAATATCTGACCAATATGCTTGTCGGTACATTGGCGATCGCATTCTCGGTGCTGGTGCCAATGATGCCCGGCATGAGCATGGAAGGGATGATGGACAAGAAGTCCATCCCGCCCGGGTGGACCTACAGTCCCTCGACCGATGCCCAGCGATTCCCGATTGTTGCGATGGGCATCATCGGCCTTCTGATATCGCGCATGCTTACCTCCTACCAGCTTGGCCATATCGATGTGGCGTGGGAGCCGTTTTTCTCCGGATCGCTTGGCGATCCCAAGAACGGCACCGAGGAAATCATCACGTCGGATGTATCCAAGGCCTGGCCGATCCCGGATGCCGGACTAGGGGCGGTCAGCTATGTGCTCGAGATCCTAATGGCGGTCATGGGAACCCGCACGCGCTGGCGCACGATGCCGTGGATGGTTACCTTCTTCGGCATTCTGGTCATTCCGCTCGGTGTGGTCAGTATCTATTTCGTGATCATTCAGCCGATAATGATCGGGACGTGGAGTACGCCGGCTCTGATTGCTGCGCTTGCGATGCTCATCATGATCCCGTTCTCGCTCGATGAAGTCATCGCCATGGGACAGTATCTCTACTGGTCGAAAAAGGAAGGCAAGTCACTCGTTCGTACCTTCTTCAAGGGCGGCGCAGTGTCAAACGGTGAAATCGACGATACCGACTATATGACCGACGCGCGTTCGATCTGGACGAACACGGTGCGCGGCGTGACCTTCCCGTGGACCCTGGTGGCCAGCACGGCTCTGGGAGCGTGGCTGATGCTGACAAGGATAACGCTTGGCAGCGAGGGGGCGATGGCCAACAGCGATCACGTGGTGGGTGCTTTGGTGATTACGGTGGCAATCATCGCGACCGCGGAAGTCGCGCGCGCCCTGCGCTTCATCAACGCTGCATTCGGTGCCTGGCTGGTCGAAGCGCCCTTCATGCTTGCAGGGGCTTCGGCTGCCGGAACGGTGGCCTCGGTTGGGGTCGGACTGCTCTTGATCGGACTGAGCCTGCCTCGCGGTAAGCGAAGCGGTGAGCATTATGCGGGCTGGGATCGGTTTGTCGTATGACCGGTTGACCCGAGCAAAGCGGATCTGGCGCTCTTCCTTTAGGAACAGGATGAAGACGAGGTCGGACCCGCATTCTTCTCAGAGCATCGCTAGAAATGTGCCCTGAGTACCCACAAAATAAGCAGGAGTATTTTACATGACCCTTTCAATTGGCTCGACAGCCCCCGATTTCACAGCCCAGACCACACAAGGAAACATTCACTTCCATGATTGGATGGGTGACAGCTGGGCAATCCTCTTTTCCCATCCCAAGGCATTTACACCGGTTTGCACGACCGAGCTTGGTTATATGGCCGGGCTTGGCGAGGAATTTGCCAAACGCGACACCAAGATTATTGGCCTTTCGGTCGACAGCAGCCAGGATAATCGCGATTGGCTTCCCGATATCGAGGAGGTGAGTGGAAATAAGGTCGACTATCCCGTGGTCGGCGACAGCGACCTTCAGGTCGCCAAGCTTTATAATATGCTGCCGGCCGACGAAGCGGGTAATGCGGAGAGGCGAACCGCAGCCGATAACGCCACCGTCCGCGCTGTCTATATCATCGGGCCAGACAAGAAAATTCGCGCCATGCTGCTTTATCCGATGAGCAGCGGGCGGAATTTCGATGAAGTGCTCCGGCTGCTTGATTCGGTGCAACTCACCGAACGCAAGGGTGTAGCGACGCCGGTCAATTGGCAGAAGGGTGATGATGTGATTATTCCGCCTTCCTTGTCGGACGAAGATGCGAAAGCCAAATATCCCGATGGCTGGGACGAAAAGAAACCGTATTTGCGTGTGATCCAAGAACCGATCGACTAATTGCGCGAACAGGTTGCCAGCAATTGCATGTCGGCGTGAATATAGCATGCTCATGCTAGGCTTCGTGGACAAAGGGTATCCAGAGTTTGACTGAGGCGAGAGCGACGAAGCCAAGGTAGGATTCCCTGGTTTTGTCGTAGCGGGTCGCGATGCGCCGCCAGTTCTTGAGTTTGTTGA
>NZ_WRPO01000046.1 GCF_009746585.1 Novosphingobium aquimarinum | reverse complement strand
AATTACACCAATGCCGGGGGGAGTGGCCCTCGGGCTACGCCCTCACGCCACTCCCCCCGGCATGTAACACGATGGCCTGGTTTTACGCCGCCGAATGGCCGACTTTTGCTCCGCCGTTGACATACGAGGCTGCCATGCGCATACATCCTTAATATCAGTATCTTTGCAGGGAGTCCCTTGGCTGGGAACCCGGCGGTGCGTCTTCTCGCATCGAGAATGGCCCCCGGAACGGGCAGTCATCGACAACTGCAAACAGAATGTTTTCAAGAATGCATATTCACTAAGGTTCAAGAGGTCAGATAATAAAATGACAATCAGGGGAGGAACTATGTTGGTTACCCATAAAAATACGCGTATTCGTAAAGCATTATTTGCCGGAACGGCAATCACCCTTGGCATGATGTCAAGCAATGCCTTCGCGCAGTCCACGGCATCGGCCACCGCTGCCGATACGGCGGAAGATGTTACGAGCGCCGGCATCCAGGATATTGTCGTCACGGCGCAAAAACGTGAAGAGAGACTGCGTGACGTCCCCGTTTCGATACTCGCCGTCTCCGGCGAGAAGTTGCAGGATGCCAACATCGCGCGATTGACCGATCTGGTCACTATCGTTCCAAACTTCACCCTGTCGCTGGCCGGTAACGCTCCGACCACAAACCTGCGCGGGTTCGGTACCTATGGAACGCAATTCGCACAATCGGTCGGCAAATTCACCGACAACGTGTCCTACAGCCGCGATCTTCATGCGCGCCTTCCGCTTTTCGACATTGAACGGGTCGAAGTTCTCAAGGGACCGCAGGTTCTCCTATACGGCAACAGCACGACCGCTGGCGCGTTGAACATTACGACAAAGCAGCCTGGGTCGGAGTTCGAGGCTGATGCATCGGCATCTTATGAATTCAACCACGACGAAACGATCGTCCAGGGCGGCGTCACGGTGCCGCTCAGCGACTGGGCAAGCTTTCGCGTCGCGGGCTTCTTTCAAAACCTCGACAAGGGCTGGCTCCGTAACAATTTCACCGGCCGTGACGAACCAACATTCCGCAACCGGGCGGTCCGCGGTACTCTTCGCCTGACGCCAACCAACGACCTGACGATCTCGCTCAAGGCCGAATATGACCGCGTGCGCGACAATGGCGGCACCGGGCAGCAGATCAGACAGTCGACTAATCCGAACCGACAGCAGACGGACATCACGCTCGACGATTACAGGACGTCGACGGCCTCCGGCGCCCCGTTCTTCTCGCCCGAATTTGTGGAGGTGCGGCACGAGACATATCAGGCCGATATCAGCTATGATGCAGGCGTCGGGACGATCAGTTCTACCACTGCGTATCTGAACACGCGAGCCGGCGGGTCGCAGAGCAACACGTCCGATCTGCCCGACTATCTCAACTTCCTGTTCACGCACTATCAGCAGTTTAGCCAAGAATTGCGCTTCACTGTGAACACGGGAAGCATTGATTACACCTTTGGTGGTTATTTCGAAGACAATAAATATAAAGCCGCTACCGTGGTCGATGCGAACTTTCCGGCCATCGCCGTTCCCCTGCCAGCTTTGGGGCGCTACGTGGACATCGACCAGCGCAACAAAAATTACTCCGTTTTTGCAAACCTTACTGCGCATTTGACGGACGAGTTCAGTGTAACTGCCGGTGCACGCTACGCCATCCTCCACCAGAATACGGACCAATCGTCCTTGGCAGCGCCATTGGTCACCAATGTCACTTTCGACACGTCCCAGGCTGATGTGCTGGCACAAACTGATCCAGCGCTATGTGCGCTCGTGCAGGCCGGGTTTGCCGCGGTTTGCCATGAGTTCAAGGATCTCAAGCGCAAGGAATATCATTTCCAGCCGCAGGTCGTGATCCAGTACAAGCCGAACAGCGACATCATGTTCTACGGCAAATTCGTGAAGGGCGCCAAGCAGGGCGGGGTGGATATTGCGTATGGCGGCACTCCGGCGAACGGTGTCAGCCGCGAAGAGGCTATGTTTGCGCCTGAGACTGCAACGTCGTTCGAAGTCGGCGTGAAAGGGATCACGGGCGACCGCATGCTCGAATATTCTCTCGGTGTCTTCCGAACCACGTTTGAGGATCTGCAACTCTCGGCCTTCCTCGGGACATCGCAATTTACGACCAACGTAGGCAAGGCCCGGACCCAGGGCGTCGAAGCCGAAGTCACATTCGTGCCGGTGACCGGTCTGCGCATCAATGCGACTGCGAACTATCTCGACGCAACGTTCAGGGATTTTCCCAATGGTGTGTGCACGGTGGAACAAATCGAGGCAGCGCCCCCGGGAACGGTCTGCATGCAGGACTTGTCCGGGAGACCCACACCGTTCCAGTCGAAGTATAGCGGGACCCTGAACGTCTCCTATGATATCGAGGCTGGCGATCTGCGCGTCACGCCGGGCGTCTCGGTTATGGCCAAATCTGGATATTATGTCGGCACGAACGACGATCCGCTCGGCTATCAAAAGGGCCTGGCATTGGTTGACCTGAACCTCGCCGTGACTCCGGTCGATTCCTGGTGGAAAGCATCGGTATTCGTGCGCAATCTCACCGACAAGGCCTACAAGGAATATGGTGTCGCCACGGCACTGATCCCAGGTGGCTACAGCATCTATATGAGCCGCGGGAGAAGCATCGGCGTGCAAGTGGGCGCACGCTTCTGACCAGCTTGCCTCCGCCCGCGCAAGCTGGCGGAGGCAGGCTCTCCCACCGGTGCGGGACTGGTTCCCGCACCGGCTTTCCGTTCGTTCGGCGGCTCACGACATGGTATGGTGGGTTGCCAAGGTCCATGCTACCCGGTCCTAAACAGCAAGGGATCGGCCAAGTGGTTTCCAATGAAAAGAGTGTCAAACGTCGCGGGATCCAATCCGTTGGGGTAGGGTTGCGTGTCCTGTCCGCGCTCGCGTCACAAAAGGGAGCCGCCAATCTATCGTCAATCGCCCAAGCGGCAGCGCTTTCGGCGAGCCAGACGCATCGCTATCTCAGCAGCCTCATGGAAGCTGAGATGGTCAAACAGGAACAGCGCTCCGGCCTGTACGATTTAGACGCCGGAGCTATACGGCTTGGTCTGGCGGCTTTGTCTCGAATAGATATTTTCGCGATGGCCGATGACGTCTTCGCACAGTTCGCGAAGGATTCCGGACGCACCTGCCTCGTGGCCATTTGGGGCGACGCCGGACCGACAATTATCCGCTGGTTCGATGGTACGCCTCCTGTAATCACCTCACTGGCGATCGGATCCGTGCTCCCTCCGCTCCGCTCGGCAACGGGACGCGTTTTTTGTGCCTTCGGCGATCCAGCCCTTATTGAACGGATTGGGAAGACCGTTATGCGCGCAGAAAAGCGCGCGATCGGGGATGCGAATGCAATTCTGGACGACGTTCGAGCATCTGGACTTGCTATGGTGAAGGGCGATCTCATCCCGGGTCTTCGCGCTGTCGCGGCGCCGGTATTCGATCTCCAGGGACGTTTGGTATTAGTTGCCTCGGCCCTGGCCTATGAAGGAATGCTAGCACCGGATGACAACGCAATTGCTCCACAACTGCTTGCGTCCTGCAAGCAGTTAACGGAGGCGCTTGGCGGAAAGTGGCCACTTGAATCCGCTTCGGGGTCGCCTTCGCGGCGGCGCGGCGGTGCCAAAGAGAGCCATACCGACTGAAAGTCTGGAAGCGCGTCGAATATTCTCGCGCGATTGCCAAATCATGGCGTCGGGCGCGGCGACTCAATGAGCTTTATTCAATGAGTCATTGAATGCTGCCGCAGGCCGCAGGCCACGATGGGTGATTCAACTGCATATTCCCTCCCGTAGGAGTTGGCGCTTGGCCAGATCGGCCGTTTGAAGGCGCGCTGATGACCGCCGGCCAATGCCGACAATCCAGATTGGCGCATGACGGGGGGTGTGCGGTTCCCATTGCGTGCCGCCCCTTATCGCGACAGCCGAACGGAAGTTTGGGGTTTAGAAGTTGCCTCGCCGTGCGGCTCCCGGGTTGAGCGGCGATCGCTGGCGCAAGAGCGACGTGTGCCGCGGCTGTCCAATTCGCGAACTGTTGGCGAGATCAACGAGGATGGACGAATCGTTGCTCGTTCGATCGACGGACCGACGGTTTTCTTCCGATTCCGTCGGTCGGAAGAAGCTTGAAGTTCAGGATTCTATTGCGGATTCTCTGCAAAAAACCCGGCCGCAATTTTACCCGATGTAAAAAGCATTGCATTATACGGAAATCTAGCTAGCTATGCCCAAGGCGTTTCAGCGCCCTGCATGCCTTGCGGCTGCCAAGACCAAAGAGGCCCATTGGGAAGAGGACATGACACTAGATGTCAGCACAGCACTCGCCGGCTCTTACGCGTGCCTGCGCCAGCGCCCTTCGGGACATTCAGCTATTTTTGATTTCGCAGCAGCATGCTGCTGGCCAAATTTACTTGAACGCACCGGCGTATTCGGCGCGGCAAGCTCTTCTGCTGGAATAGGAGCGGCGAAACCCATGAGCCTTCCCGTTTGAGAGGTCGGCAGGGACGTCGGATTTTGATGAAATTCAGAACGATTAGATAGGAATAAGGGGAGGTAAGTATGAAGTTCGATAAGGTTTTTACCGTGACGTCCCTGAGCGTCGCGATGGTCGCGCTGACTTTTCCGGTCAACGCGTCGGCGCAGAGCGAGGATACGGCTCCGACGCAAAAGCCGTCCAGTGAGACACAAGGCTATGAAGACATTGTCGTGACGGCGCGGCGCACATCCGAAAGCCTGCAAAATGTCCCGGTTGCCGTGACCGCTCTTTCCGGCTCAGCGCTTGCGGACCGCTCGGTGACGAATTTGTCCGAGGTCACGCAATCAGTTCCCAACATGCTGAGCGCAGGCTCCGGCAATGGCGGTTCAGCCGGCCAATTCTTTCTTCGCGGTGTTGGCCAGGGCGACTTCACTGTCAACATGGATCCGGGCGTGGCCATCTATATTGACGGCGTTTATTATCCACGCACGCAAGGCGCCAATCTCGACCTGGTCGATGTCGAACGTGTCGAGGTTCTTCGAGGGCCGCAGGGCACGCTCTATGGCAAGAACGCCACTGGCGGTCTTATCAGTTACATCACGCGCTCGCCAGATGCTCCCGAGCGCATGCAGGCTATGATGGAAGTCTCATCGCGCAACGGGTTGCGCGGACAGTTTTCATTCAACCGCGAATTGTCGGATAACGACACGCTCTATATTGGCGGTTCGGTCGTTGGGCTGACGCAGGATGGCTGGGGCGACGTGCTCGTAGCGCCAACGAATACGTCCAAGCTAGGCTTGGGAAAAGGCAACTTCAACAAGCGGCAATCGGTAAGTGGACGCTTGTCGTTGCTCTTCCGCCCTTCCGACGCGCTAAAGTTCACAGTCCGCGGAGACATGACGGAACAGAACGGCGCGGGGCCAGCGGTGGTCTTGCTCGCTGCCACCCCGGGCACGACGACCAGTAATTTGGTGTCAGAGGAGCAACGTGCCGATATCGGCAAGTTTGACCGTTTCTATTCGGATTATCGGCCGCCGAACGACCTCAGTCTGCGCGGTATCTCGCTGACTGGCGAACTGGATTTGGGCGGTGCAACCTTGAAATCGATCACCGCTTATCGCACACTGAAGCAATCGGCCGGTTTGGACTTTGACGCGACCGACAAGGCGATCGCCAATTATGGGCAGAAGGTCTGGCAGAACCAGTTCAGTCAGGAACTGCAGCTCAATGGATCGTCCTTTGATGGAGCGCTCGACTGGATCACCGGTGCCTATTTCCTGCGTGAGAAGCTGAGCCAGGAGCTCACGCTGGAAGGAACGGCGGCCCCTGCCACGCTTTCGGGAGGGACGGTCCAGTTCCAGGATGTCACTCCGCTGACAAAATCTGGCCTGCTGCCGGTTTGATGGACACCGAGAAAAGGTGTTTTATCGAACTGGAGGACCAACATGGAACGAAGGAAGTTTACGCGCGAGTTTAAGCTCGAGGCAGTGAGGTTGATCAAGGAGCGCGGTGTCAGCGTTTCACAGGCATCGCGGGATCTTGCTGTGCACCAGACGGTGCTGCGCAACTGGGTGCGCGATTTTGGCAGCGATCCGGCATCGGCATTTCCGGGGCATGGCCAGATGAAGCCGGAGCAGCTGGAGATAGCGCGTTTGCGCAAGGAAGTGGCGAAGCTCAAGGCGGAGCTGAGAACGGCGGAGCAATATTCGACCACGGTAGCGGCGGGATAGTCCTGCTGCGGGCGGCGTAAAAGTCGTCCACCTTGAAGCCTTTCTGCCGAGTCAGGGAGGTGTGGGGATCTACAGC
>NZ_WRPO01000045.1 GCF_009746585.1 Novosphingobium aquimarinum | reverse complement strand
TTTCCATCGACAGGTCCAATCCGGCATAGTGCTTCATGGCTGTTTCCTTCCTTCAGGATTCGACAACCAGAAGTGTGCGCCTCAACCAAGGTCCGAGGGAAGCAGCCGCAATTACACGATGACCCTAAGGGAGATCATCGTGGAACCCGTTTCGAACATCATCCTGATAGACCGTATGGTTCGCCGGCGGGCGGCGATCAGCCACGCCCTTTCTGCGGCCCGCATCCATGTCGAACCGTTCGAGAACATCCGGGAAATCGCGTCGGCATGGCCGCGTTCCGGAGTGGTGATGCTGCACGATACCGCCGGTTCGGTCGCCGAGCTCGTCGAGCGGATGGCGGAACACGGCGAATGGTTTCCGATTATCGCCTTCAGCGAAGATCCCTCGACGCACCACGTGGTCGAGGCGGTGCTGCAAGGGGCGATCGATTACATCGCCTGGCCGATGAGCCCGGAGGAGCTGTCCGAGACGCTGGTACGTGCGATGGCGCGGTCCGAATCGTTCGGCAACGCGAAGCTGCGCGAAGTCGTTGCACGCACGCGAGTGGACGTGCTCACACGTCGCGAGCGCGAAGTTCTCAGCGGCGTCGCCAGCGGCCTGTCGAACCGCCTCATTGGCGAAAAACTGTCCATCAGCCCTCGGACCGTGGAAATCCATCGCGCCAACATGCTCAACAAGCTGGGCGCGCGGCATACGTCCGAAGCGATCCGCATCGCGATCGAAGCCGCGATGGTTAGCTGAGCGCAATGTTGACCTAAGTGGAATACCGGAGCGAACGGCAAACCGGCACTTAGCGGGGTGGCCACTAGTAAGGACCGGTCGGTACCAGGTCCGCGCCGGGTACCGACACCGACCTGCGGCGCGCCCTTGGCTGTGTTCTTCTCGCGCCACCAAGGGCCTCTCAGGCATGGGGAACTGAGCGGCGGTCAGCGTTTGCTTGCAATCGTTGGCCGCCATTCGTTGCCGTTGACCATTCGTTACAGCTGAAGATGGGTTCTGCTTGCTGCGCCGTCGCCGACGATGTTTCACCAAAACAGGGCGGGCAAATCGCGATATGCGTTTCAGTATAGCGCGGAGTCTATCGCGCCGGGTCCGCCTCTATGCTTCGTCTATCAGCACGTCCCTTCATCTGAACGATTGAAGTCTGGCTGGTCGTGTCCAGACGCACGCTCGCGGCGATGCGGTCTTACAGCGTCGGCCCGATGAAATCAGTGCAGCCTGGCTCCCGTCAGACCGTCTTGGGCGAGCGGTCCCGCCACGCTGTTTCCAACTCTGGTGAGAACGGCTGCCGTATAAGCCGCGAGAAGCGCAAGGGCCGGCGTGCCTGCTTCTCCCATCACTTCCTCCGTTCCATCGCTCAGGATCATGGTCGCAAGGCAGGTGCCGTCTCCGCCGCGGGAGAGCATGAAGACTGCGTCGGTTCCGATGATCGCAAGCGCGGCATCGAGGGCAGCACCGGCCGCGATCAGCGCGCGAACCGAACCGGTTTTCGCCGCATCGGCAGACTGTGACTGGACGAGCGGAATCGAGAGAAACAGGTTTGCCGCATCCGCGATGCGCGCGTTCTGTTCTTCTTCCCGACTATTCATGCAATCATTGAGGAAATTTTCCAGCCTCGCGGTCCAGACTTCGTCACCAGCGTGCTTTGCCATGCTTCAGACCCATGTTTTTGTGTCGCGAACGACGGTATCGTCGTAAACCCGACCACTCGGGTCGACTATTCCTGTCAACCAGGATGGTCTCTTCCGACCGGCGGCATGTCCTATCCCGCGACTCAAATCGATAGGCTCATTACGGCCTGGGTGCCACCCACCTTCTGCCTTACGCCTTGCCAGATCTAAGGCGATGGGCAAATGTTCTCGCCATGGCCGATAAAGAGCCCGTATCCAGGAGAAACGCGGATGCCACGAAGGCGCGGATCCTGGAAGTCGCGCAGATCGCGTTTTCCGAACTCGGCTATTCCCACACGGGGATCCGCGAGATTGCCGCACGTGCCGGAACGAGTTCCACTCTGGTGCTGCGCTACTTCGGATCCAAGGCGGGACTGTTCGAGGCGGCGCTCTCGGCCTCTCTGCCCGTGGGCACCGCGATTGCCAGGAGTCGGGAAACCTTCGCGACCGACCTGGCCAATGCGCTGCTCGACCCGGCCAACCCGATCCGTCCACCGATCATGTTGGCGCTGGCGTCGGGCGATCCGGAAGCCGCGGCCATCGCGGCACGAGTGTTCGAGGAAAAGAGCATTGCCGACTTGGCCGGCTGGCTCGGGGGAGACCATGCCCGCGAACGCGCGATCGAGATCGCGATGATTGCGACCGGCCTGGTCTTTTACCTGCGGCAATTGCCGATCGCCGCCGCGAACGAAAACGAACAGCGCCGCATCGAATCCTGGTTCGCCAGAATCGTCCAGGACCTCGTCGACGCAGACGAATCAACAGAAAGGAACGACGATGCCGCAGGATGAGCCCCCGAGCCGTCGCCTGATCGCTCCGGAACTCGAGCCGCTGCTCGACGTCTTTCCCCAGCTGGACTTCTCGCAAGGTGTCGAGGCGTGGCGCGGGTCGGCACTTGCCGATATGCAACCGGCGCTGCGGGAGGACCTGGCTGCCGTCGAGATGACGGAACGCTCGGTGCCGGGTCCCGAGGGCGCGCCCGAGATCCGGTTGCTGATCTATCGTCCGCCGGGGCTCGGTCAGGGGCCGCATCCCGTCCTGCTCAATATCCATGGCGGCGGTTACGTCATCGGTACGCCGGAGCAGAACGACCCGATCAACCGGGCTCGCGCCCTGGCACTTGGCTGTCCGATCGTCGCGACGAGCTATCGACTCGCCCCGAGACCGCGTTTCCCGGTGCCGTCGAGGATTGTTACGCGGCCTTGTGCTGGGTCGCGGCAAATGCGGACGATCTGGGCTTCGATGCCGCGCGCATCGCGATTTCGGGTGAGAGCGCGGGCGGGGGACACGCCGCGGCGCTGAGCTTGCATGCGCGCGACCGGCGGCGCGCGGGCGAAGATGCGCCGTCGATCTGTCTGCAATTGCTCGATTCGCCGATGCTCGACGATCGCACCGCCAGCTCAGCGGATCCGCATCCCTGGACCGGCCGGTTCACCTGGACGCGCGACCACAATGCTTTCGGTTGGTCTTCGTTGCTTGGTCAGGAGGCAGGGTCCGCGAAGATTCCGGAGGCCGCCGTGCCGGCGCGCGTGCAGGATTTGTCGGATCTTCCGCCAGCCTGCATCACCATCGGCGGGCTCGACTTGTTTCTCGAAGAGAGCCTGGAATATGCGCGGAGGCTGTCGCGCGCCGGCGTGCCGGTGGAGCTTCACGTCATTCCCGGCGGGTATCATGGCTTCGGCCTCGCTGCGGGTACCCCGCAAGTGCAACAGAAGAATGCGCTGGAAGTGGCAGCACTGCAGCGCGCGCTCGGAATTGGTCCGCGCTGAACGCCGGGGATGGCCTGCGAATGCTGCGCAGCATTCCAGCATCTCTCACCTTCGAGCCGACGCCCGAGCCGGCGACCGCGTTTTGCTACGTCGACACGCGCCGCCGCTTGGGCCACAATACCGGATATCTCTGGATGGACCCGGCGCTCATGGGGGGAGCTGGCGGTAGCTGAAGGTCAGGAGTCGTTCGATGGCAGGTGTGGCAAATCTGGATTCGCTCGTCGATCTGCTTCCCCCGCCGCTGGGGGAAGAGCTGCTGCCGCACTCGCGGCTGGTTTCGTTGCGCCCCGGGCAGATCGTGATTGGTCACCAGGATTCGTCCAGCGATGTCTTCATCGTCCTGGACGGTACGCTCAGGGTCGAATTGGTCTCGCGCAACGGGCGCGAAATCATCCTCGACGATCTGAGCGTCGGCGATCTCGTCGGCGAATTCTCGGCGCTCGATGGCCATCCCCGCTCGGCCACGGTCACCGCGACCAGCAAGGCGACGTTGGCGCGTCTGCCCGGCTCGGTGTTCAAGGACATGGCCTATGCGACACCGCAAAGCGCGGAATGGCTGACGCTCAAGCTCGTCAAGATGGTGCGCGCGATGACAGAGCGCGTCTTCGAACTCAATGCGCTGGCAGTCCGCAGCCGGCTGCATTGCGAATTGCTGCGTCTGGCGCTCGACGCCGGGATCTCGGAAAATTCCTCGCTGATCGCGCCGTCGCCGACGCATGTCGAACTCGCCAACCGGATCGGGACGCATCGCGAAGCGGTGACTCGCGAACTCCAATATCTCCAGAAGCAGGGGATCACGTCGAGCGAAGGCCGCAAGCTGACCGTGGGAGACTGCGCGCGGCTTGCCGAAATCGTGCGCGCCGCCGCTGGCGACGTCGAACTCATTCAGCGCGCCAACCAGGCCGGCATTGGGCGCGGCGTGGCTTGACCGTGCTCATGGTGGCGATGTGAGAAATCTCACACCCCGCCTGTGGGCTTGGCCACCGCGCCCGGCGCGCCGTTTCGGCAGAAGAACAGTCACCCGGTGAGCGAACCCCGCGAGCGAGCCGGATACGGACCGGGACGGGCAACCGTTCGGGGGGTGGCTTCTGACGAATGGATGCCCATCCCGGTTCGGACACTCGCAATGCCTTTCAGAAAGGCGGCGGACCGGCCTTGTGCTTTCGAAACGCAGTTTCTCAGGTCCGCCGCCTTTCCTTTTTCAGCGGCATCGTCTCCTGACGAGTGCTACCGCGTAATCGATCCGCACTGCGATGTCTGACGTTTGCGCGGGGGCTACGCGAAAGCGATGTGGTGGAACTCCGCCCCGTCACCGTCTGCGACGAGGCTCGCCAGCGGTTCGCCTTTGAGAGGGAGCGTCATCTCGAACGGGCCGGCTCCGGGGTGGAATTCGCCCAACCGCACGCGCTCGACGCCCCCATCGATCCGGTAACCGGTCAGCCCCAGTCGGGTGTCCGCCAGCGCTTCGCCCGCGATCCGCACCGAACCAGGCGATTGGTCCGCCTCGATCGATTGCATCGTCGGCGGGACGCCAAGCCGCGCATCATGCGCCGCTTCGATCTGGCGCACCGCAGTCGGCACTATGGTTTCGACGAAGCGCAAATCCGAATTGCGGGCGATCAGGGCTTCGCGCAGCGCATCCGCCTTGGCGCCGAGAGCGCCGCGGTCGAAGCTGACGATATCGAACTCCCGCGCATCGGGCAGGGCGGAAGCATCGTCGGGAACGAGCATGCCTTCGGCCTTCCAGCCGTTCAGCTTCAGGGGCTGCACCACCGATGCGATCGTCTCTTCGCCCGGCCCCATCACCAGAACCCGCGAAGCATCGTCCGCCACACCTTCGCGCGGTTTGCGGCCCAGCTTGCGACACCAATCGGCAAGCTGCCCGACGGTCTTGTCGAGGCGCTTGGCGTCGCCGTCGTCGCCCACGAACCGGTCCCCCTCGCGCTTGCCGAACGCCCCCAGCAAGTTGTGCGAAGGCGCGCTCGGCACCATGCCCAGCTCGATCCACACCGGCTGCAGGTTCTCGACCATACGCGCGCCGCCGACGTTGCCGAACGAGACACAGCTCGCCGGCTTGTCCTGCCATTCGGCGAAAATGTGGTCGAGCGCGTTCTTGAGCACGCCCGAATAGCCGTGGTTGTATTCAGGAGCGACGAACAGGAAAGCATCGGCCCGCGCCACGGTGCGGCCCCAGGCGCGCTGCAGCGCCGTTTCGTATTCGCCCATCGCCGGGGAGCGCGAGATCGCCAGCTGCGGAAAATCCCAGTGGGCGAGGTCGATGAACTCGACGCTGAAGTGCTCATGCGCAGCGAGGCGCTCGTACACCCACTGCGCGACCGGCAGCGACATGCGGCCTTCGCGCACGCTGCACACGACGATCTGAAGATGGAATTTGGCCATACTGAGGACGCTCCTGTCTCGCTCGCAACACGAAATGCCCTGCATCGCGCAATGTTGCGAAACCTCGGCTTCGCTCGGCCCCGCGCGTTGCGAAACCCGAATCCCGCAAACCGCGTGACCGCTCGCGACATCGGCCCCGCGCAAATTCCCTTGCAAGCCCCGCCCACCCTCGGTAAATGCGCCCCCCTGCCGGGGCCAGTCCCCGAGCGCCGCTTTAGCTCAGTTGGTAGAGCATCGCATTCGTAATGCGGGGGTCACAGGTTCGAGTCCTGTAAGCGGCACCAGTACATAATGAGAACATTGTAGAAAACCGCAGAAATCTGCGGTAAAATGCCTCTCGTTTGTTCCGTATGTTCCCATCATGTTCCGTCCAGGCCCGCGCAAAGTGGGCCACGAATCGGTGGGCCACGGACGTTTCAGGAGGCGTGGCCCACCGTGCTTACGAACGTACAGATTCGAGCGCTTCAACCTCGAGCGCGACCCTACAAGGTTCCCGACAGGGATGGGCTCTATCTGCTGGTCCAACCATCTGGATCGTTGCTGTGGCGATTTCGCTACAAAATTTTCGGTGTTGAGAGGAAGCTGTCGCTCGGAAGGTATCCCGAAGTGTCGCTAAAGCAGGCGCGTGAAAAGCGCGATGAAGCGCGAGCTGAAGTGTGAGGTGGTCCCGCGTTCTTGGACAGTTTGGCGGCTGAGTTAAGCTAATCCCGGTTGTCGTTCATGCCGCCTGTTTGATCATCAGATCATGGGGGGCATGCCCCCCATGATCTGATTGCCCG
>NZ_WRPO01000044.1 GCF_009746585.1 Novosphingobium aquimarinum | reverse complement strand
ACCAGCGCACCGCCCACAGGATCACATCACCCTGGAAATGGCGCCACTTGAAATCCGTCATCGTTCCGTCCGTCCAATCTCCGCCAAGCATGCTCAAGCTTCACGATTTTTGCAACAGAGCCCGAAGGAAAGCTGGACCGGGAGACGGCCCACCGGCAGGTGAAGTATCTCAATAACGTGATCGAGGCCGATCACGGAAAGCTCAAGATACTGATCAAGCCGGTGCGCGGTTTCAAATCGATCCCCACGGCCTATGCCACGATCAAGGGATTCGAAGTCATGCGAGCCCTGCGCAAAGGACAGGCTCGCCCCTGGTGCCTGCAGCCCGGCATCAGGGGCGAGGTGCGCCTTGTGGAGAGAGCTTTTGGCATTGGGCCCTCGGCGCTGACGGAGGCCATGGGCATGCTCAACCACCATTTCGCAGCAGCCGCCTGATCGGCGCAGAGCGACAGCCTACCTCTGACTGCCGCCAATCTTTGCAACAGAGCCGACGAGCCTATCTGACCCGCAATGAAGGCCACCTGCTCACGCTCCACCAGGCGGCGCACTTGCTCCAGGGTTTTCGGCGGGCTGTAGCCATCGTCGGCCAGCACCAGCTTGAGCTTGCGACCATTCAAGCCACCCTCAGCGTTTACCAGATCAAACCATGCAGACATGGCCTTGCCGACGGCGCCATAGCCTGCGGCCGGGCCGCTAAGCGGGAGGGTCGTGCCGATCTTGATCTCGCTGTCTGTTACGCCTTGGATGCCCGCGCCCTGCGCGCGGGTCAGACCAGAAACGCCCGTCAGCATGGCGCCGGAAAGCATGGTGATGAATTGTCTTTTCTGCATGATGTCTCCTGTTGTGGTTGGATGGGTCAGGTAAATTGATACGTCAGCGCGGCGCCATCCGAATGGCACCATCCACACGAATGGACTCGGCGTTCATGTAGCCGCAAGTGACGAGAAACTCGACGGTCTGCGCGAATTCATCGGGGTCACCCAACCGCTTGGGAAAGGGCACGCTGGCCGCCAGCGCCTGTTTGACGTTGTCTGGCAGGCTCAACAGCAAAGGTGTACCGAAGATCCCCGGCATGATGGTGTTGATCCGAATCCCTTCGTCCATCATGTCGCGCGCGATTGGAAGGGTCATACCCACGATTGCTGCCTTGCTGGCCGCATAGCTGGCCTGGCCGACTTGGCCGTCCTGCGCGGCGGCCGAAGCGGTGTTGACGATGGCGCCGCGGTCGCCATCGGCGAGCGGCGCGAGCGTCAACATACCCGCAGCTGACTTGGCGATGCAGCGGAAGGTGCCCACCAGGTTGATCTGAATGATGCGATTGAAACGATCTGCCGCGCATGGGCGGATTTCGCCGGTTTTCTTGTCGCGGCTGACAGTCTTGACGGCATCGGCAGTGCCGGCGCAGTTGACCAAAATGCGTTCCTGCCCGATCGCGGCGCGGGCCTTGGCGAAGGCTGCGTCCACCTGCTCCTCGGACATCACGTCCACATTGCAGTAAACGCCGCCAAGCTCGCTTGCCAAAGCCTGGCCGACGGCTTCGTTCATGTCGAAGATGGCGACTTTGACGCCGTGGCTCGCCAAGAGTCGGGCCGTGGCAGCTCCCAGACCGGAAGCCCCCCCGGTGATGACGGCAGAAATGTCGGAATTCAGTTTCATGGCTTTTCCTTGATAGAGGACAGACAGGCGTTAATGGCCAGTGAAATTGGGGGCACGCTTGCCCAAGAATGCCGCTTGCCCTTCCAGGTTGTCGGCCGAACGCAAAACGACGAAGAAATTGCGCTTCTCATGCTCCAGGCCCTGCGCGAGCGGAGTTTCAAAGCTGGCCAAGGCCGCGTCTTTCGCCAGAACCACGGCCAGTGGCGAATTGGCCGCAATCCGGCTGGCCATCGCCAACGCCGTCGGTAGGGCTTGGCCGTCGGCCGTCACTTCAGCGACGATGCCGAAGTCGCAGGCTTTGCGGGCGTCAATGAAATCGCCGGTCAGCAGCAGGGCCATCGCCTTGGACTTGCCGATGGCATGGATCAGGCGCTGGGTGCCACCGGCGCCAGGAATGGCGCCCAGCTTGACTTCCGGCACGCCGAACTTGGCGGACTCGCCGGCGATCACGATGTCGCAGGCCAGCGCCAGTTCCGTGCCGCCGCCCAGCGCGACCTTTTCGACCGCCGCAATGACGGGCTTAGGAAATCTCCCCAGTTCCGAAAAGAAGTCCCAGCCCGTCGGTCCGCGATCACCCATCAGTGGCGCGGCGCGCAGAACCTCGAACGCCGTGATGTCAACTCCTGCGCAAAACACTCCCTCGGCACCGGTGATGACGACGGCTCGCACAGCATCGTCGTCGCGCAGTTGCGCAAGCTGTGCGCGCAGGCCATCGAATACCGTGCGGTTCAAGCTGTTCTTCGCACGGGGGCGGTTGATGGTCAACGTGACAATGGCGCCTTCGCGGCTGACGAGCACTTCGCTGGATTCGCTCATGTTGGCCACGCTCATGCCAGTCGCTCGATGATGGTTGTATTGGCCGTGCCCGAGGCCTCGCAGATGGTTTGCAGGCCATAGCGGCCGCCCCGGCGCTCCAGCTCGCACAGCAGGTCGGTGAGCATGCGCGCGCCGGTGGAACCCAGCGGATGGCCGATCGCCACCGAGCCGCCGTTGACGTTGAGGCGATCATCCGGAATGCGGAATTCCTGCTGGAACATCAGCGGCACTCCGCCAAAGGCTTCGTTGACTTCAAACAGGTCAATGTCGGCCAGGCTCAGACACGATTCCTTCAGCGCCTTGCGGGTGGCATCGAGAACAGCGGTGAACTGGATGACGGGGTCGGCTGCCGCCACGGCAGTGCTGACGAAGCGCGCTCGCGGCACCAGGCCATGCTGTTTGGCATAGGCGCGGCTGGCGATCAGCAGCGCAGCGGCTCCATCGCTGATCTGCGACGAGTTGGCGGCCGTGGTGGCGCCGTCTGCGGAAAACACGGGCTTGAGCGTGGCCATCTTTTCGAGGTTGGGGTCCGCGCGCATGCCCTCATCGGCGGTGATGATCGGGCTGTCCGGGTCGGCCGGGTCCTCGTTCAGCCGCACCAGTTGATCTTGGACACGGCCGGCCTGCGATGCCGCGATGGCGCGCCGATGGCTGCGCACGGCGAAAGCGTCCAGGGCCTCGCGCGTGAGGCCGAAGCGCTTGTTCATCAACTCCGACGAGACGCCTTGCGGCAGCAGCGGGTTGTCCTGGTAGCGCGCCAGTTCGCGCGGGCTGTATTGCGAGCCCAGCGGCGCGCCGGGCTTGAACGAAGGTGGCATGGGAGCCTGCGACATCGACTCCACCCCGGCCCCGATAACCAGTTGGTAGGCACCAGCCTGGATACCGTGCACGGCAAAGCTGACCGCTTGCTGGCCGGAGCCGCATTGCCGGTCAACCGTCACAGCCGGGACGGATTCGGGCAGTCCCGCTGCCAATACGGCATGACGTCCCAGGTTGCCGTGCTGTTGATCCCACTGCAGCACGCAGCCAACGATCACATCGTCCAGATCTGCGGGGTTGACGCCGGAGCGCTCGACCAGTTGGCGTAGCGTCTCGCCCAGCAGATCGACGGGGTGCCATTTCTGCAGGCGCCCACCGCGTTTGCCCACCGGGGTGCGCAGAGCACCGACGATGACGGGTTCATGGTCATTCATGTTGTTCTCCTGTAGAAAAAGGTTGGCTCACTCTGCGTAGCGGCCCGCATGCTCGGCGCGTATGCGCTTCTTGTCGAGCTTGCCGACGCTGGTCTTGGGGATGGCTTCGACAAACAGGACCTGATCGGGCAACTGCCACTTTGCGAAGGCGCTGGATAGGTGTTCCTGCAGTTGTTCCTGGGTTGCCTGCTGGCCGGGCTTCAGCACCACCAGGGCCAGCGGCCTTTCCTGCCACTTCGCATGAGGAATGCCGACCACCGCGGCATCACGCACGGCGGAATGGCCCATGAGCAGGTTTTCCATGTCGATGGAAGAAATCCATTCGCCGCCGCTCTTGATCACGTCCTTGATGCGGTCAGTGACCTTGAGGTAGCCGTTCTCGTCCACCGTGCCGACATCGCCCGAGCGCCACCACCCGCCCACCAAGAAGCGATCACCAGAATCGGGCATGTCGTGGTAGCTGGTCGTGATCCAGGGGCCGCGCAGGCAAATCTCTCCGGCCGACTGGCCGTCGTGCGGCAGGTCCTGGTCGTTGGCATTTAGGATGCGGATGTCCACGCCAGTCAGGACCAGGCCCTGCTTGCGCTTGAGATTCCACCGCTCCTCCTGGGTCAAGCGGTTACTCAGCGTGGGCTTGAGACGGTTGACGGTCACCAGCGTAGTGGCTTCGGTGGCGCCGTAGGCGTGCACCACCTCAGCGCCCGTGAGGTTGTAGAAACCGATCATCATCGACAGCGGTGGCTCGGAGGCACCAGACAGCATGCGCATGCGGCCAAAGTCCGGCTTGACCGGCATCGTCTCGATGTACTGCAGCATCGGTTGGAAGATGGCCGGCGCGCCATTGGTGATGGTCACACCCTCGGCGATCATGGCGTCAACCAGCGGCTTGGTGTCTTCGGCAGCGTAGCGGCCAGGCAGCACGATCTTGTCGGCCAGCAGCGTGGCGGCCTGTGGCAGGCCCCAGCACTGCCCGTGGAACATGGGCGTGATGAGCATGACGCAGTCGTCCAGCGTCATGCCCAAATTAGTGGCCATGGCCGTGGAGTGCAAGTAGATGCCGCGGTGCGAGTAGTACACGCCCTTGGGCTTGCCTGTGGTGCCGGTGGTATAGCAGGCGCTGTAAGCCGAGGTTTCGTCAATCTCGGGCCAGTCGATCTTCGTGTCGGCAGCGGCCAGCAGGTCTTCATAGTGCAGCAGCGGCTTCAGCGTGGTCTTGATCTGGTCCAGCGGCTTGTCGGTCATGACGATCCAGCCCTTGATCTGGGGGGAGTTCGCTGCAACGGATTCGGCGATCGGCAGCAAGGACTCGTCCACGCAGACGTAAGACACCTTGCTGTGGCCAACCACATAGCCCAAGTCCTCAGCGCCTAGGCGCAGGTTCATCTGCAGCATGACCGCGCCCAGGCCGGGGATGGACCAGTACAGCTCGAAGTGGCGCCGACTATTCCAGTCTAGGATGCCGACCCGGTCGCCCGGCTCGACGCCTAGTGCGCGCAGTGCATTGGCACTGCGGCAGACGCGCGCGTAGCACTCGGCATAGGTGTAGCGATCCCAGCCACCATCGGGTGTGCGGTAGACGATCTCCTGGTCCCCGTGGGTGCGCGCGGCGTGCCGGATCAGCGTCGTAGTGTTGAGCTGGCGCTCGTTACCCGTGGTGGACGGGCATCCGCGAACGAGCTGGGTGGTAGCTGTCATTTCTTTGTCTCCTGAGTGGTTGCGTTGAGAGCCTGGAACCGTGGGGCCGGAGCCGCTTCGATGGCGCCGGAGGGGGTGGATTGGTAGATGCCCCTTGCCGCGTTGTGCGGATGCCGAACTGACTCGGCCAAGCTGAGCACAGGCGCAAAGCAGGCGTCGCTGCCTTCGAGCAATTCGCACCAGTGCGCCCGGGGCCTGCTGCGGATAAGGGCCACGATGCGCTCCTTCAGCGCTGGCCACTTCGCAGTTTCGTACTGCTCGGCAGGGTTGACGTCCGTCAGGCCCAGCTTTGACAGCAGCAGTGCGTGGAATGCGGGCTCTACCGCCGCGAGGCTGATGAAGCCGCCGTCGGCGCAGGCATACACGTCATAGAATGGCGAATCGTGAAACGGACTCGGCTGCGCGCCATCGATCTGCCCATTGGCGCGAATCCAGTGCACCAGCGTGCCCAGCATGGCCACGATGTCGACTATTGCCGCGTCCACGACCCTGCCTTGACCGGTGGCGCGCGAATCGACCAACGCACAGGCGACGCCAAAGGCAAGGCCCAGCGCCCCCGTCGCGTCCCCGAGTACCGAGGGCGGCACGATAGGCGCCTGCCCCCTCCGCGCAGACAGCGACAGCAAGCCCGTCAACGCGACATAGTTCAGGTCATGGCCAGCGGCCTGGGCGAGCGGGCCGTCCTGGCCCCAGCCCGTCATCCGGCCGTAGACCAACCGGGGGTTGCGCGCAGCGCATTCGGCGGGACCGAGGCCCAGCCGCTCCATCACACCTGGGCGATAGCCCTCGATCAGGGCGTCGGCCTGGGCGATCAGCGCCAGAGCGCGCACCTTGCCGTCGGCCGACTTCAGGTCTATGACCTCGACTGTCTTGCCGCGGTGTAGCGGATTCCTCGCCGCTCCGCCCAGCAGCTGCGCTCCAGCAGCCTGCTCGGCCCGTGTCAGCACGATCACCTCGGCGCCCATGTCGGCCAGCATCATGGCGGCCAGCGGGCCCGGCCCGAGGCCCTCGAACTCCACCACGCGGATGCCGTTTAGCGGCGTCCGCAGCGTGTGCGGCGCGTTCACAGCTTCCTCGCGATCAGTTCCTTCATGACCTCGTTCGCGCCGCCGTAGATCTTCTGCACGCGCGAGGCGGCGTACATGCGCGCGATCGGGTACTCGGCCATGAAGCCATAGCCGCCGAACAACTGCAAGCATTCGTCGGTCACACGGCACTGCTGTTCTGTGCACCACCACTTAGCCATGTACGCAGCCTCGTCGTCGAGCGTTCTGTCCAGCAGCCGCTGCGTGCAGTCGTTGACGAAGGTGCGCACCACGTGGGCGATGGTGGCCAGCTCGGCCAGCTTGTGGCGCGTGGTCTGCATGTCGAACAACGGCGCGCCGAAGATCTTGCGCTCCTTTGTGTATTCGATGGTCAGCTCCAGGGCTCGGTCGATGACGGCCGCCGCTGGCACCGCGATGGACATCCGCTCGTAGGGCAGCTGGCTCATCAACTGCTTGAATCCATGGCCTTCGACGCCCCCCAGCAACTGGTCAACCGGCACACGCACCTCGTCGAAGAAGAGTTCGGCCGTGTCCGACGCCGGCATGCCGATCTTTTCGAGTAGGCGGCCCACGCGAAACCCGGGTAGGTTTTCGGTCTCCACCACGATCAGCGACAAGCCCCGGCTCCCCGCTTCGCCGGTGCGCGCAACCACGATCAGCAGGTTGCAGGTGAAGCCATTGGTGATGAAGGTCTTGGCGCCGTCGATCACGTAGTGGTCGCCATCGCGACGCGCGCGGGTGGCGATGGCCTTGAGATCCGTTCCACAGCTTGGCTCGGTCATCGCGATGCCGGCCAGCATCTCGCCGTTGTTCAGCTTGGGCAGCCAGCGCTGCTTCTGTGCCTCGGTGCCGAAGTCCATGATGTAATGCGAGGCGATGCTGTGCACCGTGACGTTGTTGGGCATTTCGGCCTTGGTCAGCTCGTCCTGCACCACCAGTTGGTAGGCGATGCTGGCACTGGCGCCGCCGTAAGCCTCTGGCATTTCGGGCAGCAGAAAGCCCATTTCGCCGAAGGGCCGCCAGGTTTCGCGCGGGATGTAGCCCTGCTCGCGCCAGCCAGGCAACTTCGGCGCCATTTCGGCGGCGATGTAGCGGCGAACCTGGTCGCGAAAGGTCTCGATGTCGCTGTCCATCCAGGGTTGGCGGTGCAGTTGCGGCAGCATGGAAGCGCTCCTCAGAAAGTTGGTACGGTGAAGGTTTGAAAACTTGGCCAGCAATGTGGCCCCGGGTCATGCCCGCACATCCACAAGGGGGTAGCGAAGCGTCGAATCTCTGCGTTCTCAGGCTGTCTAGGGCATATGGTCGGTACTTAGCCCGTGCGCGTCTTGCCCGCCAGGGCTCTGTTGCAAAAATCGTGAAGCTTGAGCATGCTTGGCGGAGATTGGACGGACGGAACGATGACGGATTTCAAGTGGCGCCATTTCCAGGGTGATGTGATCCTGTGGGCGGTGCGCTGG
>NZ_WRPO01000043.1 GCF_009746585.1 Novosphingobium aquimarinum | reverse complement strand
CGGTGTAAATCCCTCATCCCCCTCGCCGCCATCGCGAAAGGGAAAAAGTGGACGACTTTTACGCCGCCCGCAGCAGCACTTCGCCGCCGCTACCGTGGTCTAATTTTGCACCGCCGTTCTCAGTCGGTGATGATCGCCCCCTCGGCTACGTCCTTCACGATGACCAGGCCCAGGCGACCTTCAGTCATGATGCTAAGCACTTCGGGAAAAGGGGCGGCCTTGACCAAGCACGGCAGAGGCGCCTTTTCCATGATGTCGTCGACCCGCGACAGCAATTTGCGGCCCAGCGACCCGCCCGGATGGAAGCGCGCGAAATTCTCGGGCTGGAAGCTGCGCGCGTTGATTAGAGCCACCGCAAGCGCGTCGCCCATGACCAACGCCGCCGTGGTGGACGATGTAGGCGCGAGCTGGTTGGGGCAGGCCTCCTTGCTCACCGCAACGTCCAAATGAAAATCGGCCGCCGTCGCCAAAGTCGATTCCGGCTTTCCCGTCATCGCGATGATCGCGTTGCCGTTGTCGCGAAAGAAGGGGATCAGCCGAACGATCTCCTCCGTCTCCCCAGAATTGGAAATCGCCAGGACCACATCCTCGCCGCGCAGCATGCCCAGATCGCCGTGATAGGCCTCGCCGGGATGAAGCACGAAGCTGGGCGTGCCGGTGCTAGCCAGCGTCGCCGAAATCTTATGTCCAACGATTCCGGACTTCCCCATGCCGCAGACGACGAGCCTTCCCGTCGCCTGCAGCACACGCGCGACAGCCTTTTCGAAATTGGCATCCAGACGGTCGCCTAGCGCACAGATTGCGTCTCCTTCGATCTGGAACACCTCGCGCGCGATCGCCAGATAATTATGAGGCATATCGGCTTCAGCCATCGCTCGACTCCTGTTCTTCGATCAGTTGGGCAACAAGCCGGGCATCCTCGGGCGTGTCGACCCCCTTGCCCGGCATTCGATCGAGTTGCGTGACCTGAATTGGGATTCCCATCCACATGAACCTTAGCTGTTCGAGCGCCTCGATCGTCTCGAGTGAGCAAGGGGGCTCCTGGCATATGCGTTGTAGCAGCGCATTCGGATAGCCGTAGATACCGACATGCAGCAGGGCCGCCTCGACCGCGCGCGCCTCATCGGCGCGATCGCGCGCGAAGGGCAGCGGCGCCCGGGAAAACAAGAGCGCCGTTCCCGAGCAGTCGAGCACTACCTTCACTGCATTCGGCCCGCGATAATCCTCTGCCGAAAGGATCGGGATACAGGCCGTGAAAACCGAAGGCGTGGTGCCCGCAAGGCAGAAATTCAAAAAGTGCGCGATCAGTTCCGCCCCGAACAGCGGTTCGTCGCCCTGCAGGTTAACAATAATGTCGTCTTCGCCCCATCCAGCTGATCGCGCCACTTCCGCGACCCGGTCGGTTCCCGACCGGTGATCCGGGTCAGTCATCGTGTAGCGGATGCCATGCCGCTCAAGCGCAGCCGCGATCCGTGGGTCGTCGGTCGCCACGGTGACGTCGCAGTCGGCGGAGGTAAGGCCAGCCGCTTTCGCTGCGTTATCGTGTACGCGCACAATCATGGGCTTGCCGGCCAGGTCAATCAGCGGCTTGCCCTCGAGACGCGAAGATCCATAGCGAGCCGGGATCACGACATGACATCGGCGCCCGGAATCACTGCGCATATTGCTGCCGCCCCCACTGGTCCATCAGCCGGTTATATTGCTCGGCTCGCGCGATACCGCCGATTTCCAGCAGATGCTCTGCCACCTCGCGCACCACGCCGCCGCCGCCGTTGGAATGCATCACATGGTCGGCCGCATCGATCACCAGCGGATGCGCGTCCGCCGGCGCATAGCTCAGTGCTACCGCGTTCATGACGCTCAGATCGATCACGTCGTCCCCAACGAATGCGATCTCGTCGTCCGTATAGCCATTATCGCGCCGGATCTCCTCGAGCGCGCCCAGCTTGTCGTGCACGCCCAGACTAATGATATCCATCTTAAGCTCGCGCATCCTATATTCGAGCGCCGCGCTGCGCTTACCGGATATTGTCCCGCACTCAATGCCGTGCGACTGCAGCAGTGCGATGCCGACGCCGTCCCGAGCGTTGAACGCCTTAAACACCTCGCCCTCGGAGCCGACGTACAGGCGGTTGTCGGTGAAGACGCCGTCAATATCGAACAGCACCAGCCTGATCGTCGTCACCATCGGTCGCATCCTAGCTGATGGAAAGCGGCGCGAAGGATTTCACCAGGTCGTCGAGCTGCTTGACCTGAAGCAGGAACGGCTCAAGCTTGTCGAAGGGCAGCGCGCTCGGCCCGTCACACTTCGCGTGATCGGGGTTCTGATGTGCCTCAATGAACAGCCCCGCCAATCCCACGGCGACCCCCGCCCGCGCAAGCTCGGCCACCTGCCGCCGCCGCCCACCGGAAGCGACCTCGCCCGGATCACGCCGCTGCAGGCTGTGCGTTACGTCAAAGATGACGGGGCCGTTGCCGGTCGCGTCCATCATCTCGCGAAAACCGAGCATGTCCACGACGAGATTGTCATAGCCGAACTGGGCGCCACGCTCGCACAAAATGACACGGTCGTTCCCCGCTTCGCGGCATTTCTCGACAATGAGCCGGGTCTGAGGCGGGCTCATGAACTGCGGCTTCTTGACGTTAATCACGCGGCCGGCCTTCGCCACCGCTACCACCAGGTCGGTCTGCCGCGCGAGAAAGGCGGGAATCTGAAGCACGTCGGCGACTTCGGCGATCATCGTCACTTGATGAATCTCGTGCACGTCGGTGATCACGGGAACGTCGAATCGCTGTTTGACCTTCGCGAAGATTTCCATGCCGTCGTGCAGCCCCACGCCCCGGTAGGAAGTGACGGACGACCGGTTCGCCTTGTCGAATGACGCCTTGAAAACAAATGGAATGCCGAGCTTCGAGGTTATGCCCTGATATACCTCGCAGGCACGCAAGGTCGAATCGAGATCCTCCAAAACGTTCAATCCCCCAAAGAGGCATAGCGGCCGCCGGTTGGAAACGACGATGTCCGGGCGGATGACAACATCCATAAATTGGTTTCCCCTTGGCCCGCGGTTGCCGCCAAGGCGAACCGCCTGACATTCTGGCTCCTCAGAAGTGCCAGCCTGATGCAATAATACGCCCTCGATGGCAACACCTCGTTCGCGGGTGCAGCACGCTGCGTCATGTCGACGGCAAAAGTTCGGAAGACGATTCCGCCCTGCAGCCAACACCCCGGATCAGTCAGAACGTCGGAAACTTGATTGACGAAAGCTCGGAATACAGCGCTCTGCGAACCTTGCCCGGATCGATGGCAAAGTGGCGAGAGACGGCGGATACTATCATGCCTTCAGTCGAAGCGGTCGGGCGAAGATCGCGGTTCTGAAGCAATTGGGCTGGCGAAAGCCCGGGCCAGTCGGCGACGACCTTCGCGGCGCCCAGCCCCCCCCCCAAGACCATCCCCATGCCACCGGTGCCATGATCGGTGCCGCCGGTCCCGTTGATCGCGGCGGTGCGTCCGAATTCGGTAGCGACCACAATCATCGTGTTTGCCCAATCCTGCCCCAGCCCACCAACCAGCGCACCGACAGTGGCGTCCAGTTCGCGCAATTGGGAGTCGAGCCGGACCTTTTGCCGGACATGCGTATCCCACCCGCTGCTTTCAATCATCATGATCCGGGCGCCGTCATCAGCGGCGAGCAGCCTGGCGGCGAGAGCACCCAGCCGCGCGCCCCGCCGCGCACCCTTTCCGGCATCACCTGCGAGGTCGAGCGTGCGAACCGCCGCTTCCCACAAAGTGCCCAACTCCGGATCCTGTCGATACAGCCCCGCTACTCGCGCGGCCACGTCGTCCGACAACGATTGCGTTTCTCCCAGCGAATAGGTGTAAACTTCATTCTGTCCACGCATGGCAAGCGGGATTGCGGAAGCAAGCGCGATGGCCCGTCTGTCTTCCGCTGATACGAGGGAGAGCATACGGTTCATCCAGCCGGTCTTGACTGCGAACGGCTTGGCGCCGCCGCTTTCCAGGACGTTCTGACCGTCGAAATGGGAACGGTCCCGATACACCGACGCAATCGCTTGCGCGAAGATTGCATTGCGTTGTGAATAAAGCTTCCCGACCTCCGTCAGCGCGGGATGCAGCGAAAACGTGCTGTCCAGCTTTTCAGGCGACTCTTCCGGCGCTACCGCGCCGCGAAGTCCCATATAAGCGGGGTCACCGCTGGGCATTACGATGCTCAGGCCATCAGCCGCGCCGCGCAGGATGATGAACACGAACCGTTTGTCAGTGTTCGCCCGCGCGAACGAAATCGGGAACAAAGACCCTGTGGACACGATCACCCCGATCCCGCCCGCGACCAGCCCGCCTTTAATCAATGTTCGCCGATCAACCATTCTAACGCCTCAGGAATTCGGGAGAAACGAGAAGAAGCGATACCGCCTGACCAGCGCTGTCTGCGCCCGAAATGACTTCGGACGTATCATCAGAAAGCGGTTGGTCCGGAAACAACGTATGCGCCAGCGCGCGAGCATCGATCGCCGACTTCAAACCCACCGACCAGCGGCTCGCGGTTTCCAGCCGTTGGATCAGCGCACTCGGGCTCGCCCAGTCCGCGTCCAAGTCGCCGAACCCATTGGGAGAGCCTGGCCGCCAGACCGGCTGGCCGTTCAACCAAAGCGTCCGTTCAAACGATCGGTCGGTCTGATCTGGCACTTTTCCGATCGCCCGTAAGGTCGAGATTGTCCAGTCCCACGGTGATTTAAACTTGCCTATGCCCTCCCCCGGTTCGGGCGCCTCAATCAGGGTTCGATAGACCGTGGGCAAATGGCCGCCGGACTGATGAAAACTCTCTGCTAGCCGCGTCACCAGGGCCGGCTCCGGTTCATCGCCCGTGAAATGGCGCGCCAATTTCGTCGCCAAGTGGATTGCCGTAGCCCGGCTCGCGGCGACGTCGCGCAGGATAGCAAGCGCTTGATCCTCACCGCTCTGGCCATAGGTCTTGCCCATAAACGTCCGCGCGCCGGGTTCATGGCGAGCGGCGGCAAATCCGAACCTGCCGTTCGCTCCAGCAGTCTTCTGAAAAATTCCCGACACGCCCCAGCCAGTCAGCGCCTGCGCGAACGCGATGATATCGGCCTGTGTATAATCGGAACGCGCGCCCAGCGTATGAAGCTCAAGGATTTCCCTCGCCAAATTCTCGTTTAGCCCAGGAAGTTTACCGGCCCGCTTCGACACCCGCTTGGCCAGCGCACTATCACGTCCGATCGACTGCGGCTGATCGAGATAGAGCAGCATCGCCGGATGCTGCTCGACCGCAATCAGCATATCCTCGAAGCGCCCAAGGACATGCGGGCGGATCGCCTCAAACTCCATTAGACCAGCGAACCCGATCATCAGCCGCTTGTCGGCCGACACCGCGAAGTGATTCGCCCAGAAATGCACCATTCGCTCCACAAAAGGCGTATCGGTTTCGACCGCCGACTGGATACGCGCGATGATCTGCATTGCATTTTGCTGCGTCGCGAAGTCATAACCGTCTAGCTTAGCTAGCGCTGCGTTCTTTTGCATCAGATTGTTTGTCGCGGTATGGGAGGCACTGCCCAATGCAGCGTGCTTCGCCGCTTGGGCCGCCTCGCGGCGCTCGCCAAGCGCAGCCTTGCCTTCCGGCGTACGAGTAAAATCACGATAGGCGACAATAGCATCGGCGATCTGATCGCGCGACGCTAAGCGACTGAAGGCAGCCGGCCGGACCTGAAACCGATTGAATTGCGCCTCCAGCCAGCCGGCACCGTCGGAAGGAGCCTTGTCTCCGGGTCGGGCCCCATAGCCGAACCGATTTAGGGCAGTGGTTGCACGCAATACCATTACTCCATAATCGGATTTGTCAATCGTCGCGCAAGCGTGGCCTGGGATGCGCGTGGGCTCAAAGTTTTGTTGCATTCTCGTGCGGTCCCGGTGCCCGATAGCCCGGATCAGCTGCACCTAGCAGCTGCCGCTGACCTCGGAAACAAGCCACCGACAAGCACCATGTCGAAAATGCATTCATCGACGCGTTCGACAACAAGTGCGTAGCGCATGTGTAGGACGCCCTGATTCTTATCGTACGAAGATCCTTGCGAGAAGCTGAACACTTGGCGTTGACTGCTGACAGTCCCTGTTCATCGCCGCCCGACCTCTTGTCCAGCGCGTTGCAAATGCTCCGCCAAGTGTCGGCTGCCGTACCACGGCCAGTCCAGAAACGTAGTGTTGATCATCCGCATCAGCGCCAGTGTTTCCTTGGACTGCGGCACCGGAGCGCAATATTCGCACGACCGGCTAATCGACAGCAGCCGACATTGCGCCGCGATCGATAAAACGTGCCGAGGAGGCTCGGTCATCGTTCGCCTCCGCGCCACACTCGTCGACCGAAGGCCCTTACTAAAGAATCACGTCCCACCAGTAACTGCCCGATCTTCGCATGCAGCTTGTCCACATCGGCCCCGCTCGCCGCCCTGGCCGCATCGCCATCGCCAAAGAAGGTGCCTGCCATCCCCTCAATGGCCTGCCGCTTCCACGACGCGATCATCGTGTGGTGAACGCCATGCTTCGCTCCCAACTCCGCCAGCGTCAGGTCGCCCCGGATCGTTTCCAGAGCCACCTTGGCTTTGAAATCCGCACTGTAGCGCTTCCTTGTCTACTTCATTACCGTACCAGTCCTGCAAGTCGGAATTAGCGTAGCACCCTGTCCAGAAACCCGCACGAGATCAGACTTCATGCGCTCAGCAGGGATTTTCTACGCTCGAAAGCATGGCACCCAGCACGGTCGAGCAATAGCTACCCTCCGCGATCAGCGCCGCCGCGCCCGCGCAGGTGACGACAGCGCAGCACCGGCAACGGCGTGATCGCCAGCATCAGGCCGAGCAGCATTTCTCATTCGCGCGCGGGCAGAAGATAGAAGCCGGCCTGCGGCGCGCTGTGCGACCAAGCGATCGACAGTACGGCTGAAGCCAGGCTGATCGCGAAGAGCAGTGGCCACATTACCCGTGATAGCGCGAGGAAATCATGCGACAGGAGCAGCATAAGTCCGGCGAGCAGCGTCGTGCCGACGACCGCGACGACTGCGGAGATGGTGCAGCGCAGCCGGCGGCGATAGAATTGGAATGTCGAGAAGTTATCCGCCGCGAAGTCGCGAATGGTCATGCCGGCGATCAGGAAGCCGGAAATTACGAAGGACACGTCGACCCTGACGAAGCCGCCTTCGAGACCGGCAACGCCAAGGAGGAACTGCACGATCGGCACGACGGCAAGCGCGCAGGCCTTCGATATCCTGTCGGTAGCCGAAGAAGCCGATTGCCTCGGACCCCATCCGCGCCAGCTACCGCGAGGCGGCGTAGGTCGCGCCGCCCGGGCCATGTCGGACGGGATCGCGCAAGAGAGTTTCCAAAGCGGTCGTCTGGTCAACGGTGCGAGAGGTGTTCAGGCCGAGAACTCCCTTGCCCGGACTGGTTACAGGGCGAGTCGAAGCTGCTCCGCAGCCTTTTGCGGCGCGAAAAACTTCCCGCGTAAACATGCGCTGGGTGCGTAATCTTCTTAGAATCACTTGTGTCTTGGACAAAAACTGCAAAGGCTAAGCGACAGGCCATGCTAGTCTGTTGTTAGTGGGACGAAAACGTGAGCAAAGCCCTCGTTTATCGGCCGGACATTGACGGCCTCCGCTGCTTCGCAGTGACCTCGGTCGTCGTCTTCTGAGATGGTGCCGGTTTTCTGGACAGGGTGTTAAGCGACTCCCGACCTGATGGATTGGTACGGGAATGAAGACGACGAGGAAGCGCTACAGCGCCGATTTTAAGGCCAAGGTCGCACTGGAAGCGATCCGGGGCGATCTGACGCTGGCGGAGCTGGCGGC
>NZ_WRPO01000042.1 GCF_009746585.1 Novosphingobium aquimarinum | reverse complement strand
AATGACAATCCGGGTGTTGGCGACCCCCGCTCGGGCTACGCCCTCACGGCGCTCGCCAACACCCGGATCAAGTGGCCTGGTTTTACTCCGCCTAATGGACGACTTTTACTCCGCCGTTGACAAACCGATCGAAGTAGAATTCCGGTCTCACCCTACGCGCCTATGTCAAACTACGTGAAACCGTATAATTTTGAAGTTAATTTTAAGTGTGCAGCGCATGTGACTGTCGCGGGCAAGCTTTTGCAAGCAAAGACCGAGCTGCTTTGGCAGTCGGCACATCGAACCGCTTCAATCTGGCCGAAAGCCAATTGGCGCGAAGCCGGGGCCTGCCGCAATCTGGGGGAGGTCAGACAGGATCTCGTAGCTATCGGCTTGCAAGCCATTCGCGAACGCGCGTCGTCGCGGCACTCACGGCGCGATTGAGCGGAATCGTTTCCGTGGCCATTCGGGCAATCGTTTCGCCGGCAAGAGTGTCGCCCGCGCCGGTCGCATCGTCGATCTCTGCTTTCACGACGTCGACGATGCTGCTCCCTTCGGGTGCGTGGATCCTGATCCCGGCGCTGCCTTGCGTCTCGACAATCGCGCGAGAGCCGCGGCCTTCAGGACCGAGCGCATGTCGCACCAGCGCCATTTCGGCCACGTTGCAGAAGATCAGTTGGGATCGCCTCGCCACTTCGGCGGCGAGGTCCGCAGGGAAGCAGAGAGGATCGTCCTTCACGATCCAACTAACCGAAGCATCGGCACGGCAGCTTCGCAGCACCTCGTGTGTCGCGTGCGCCGGGCCGGCGGAGATGACGACATGGTCCGCATCGGCAATCTGCGCCGCCTGCGCGGGGCTCAACTTGGATCCTCCGGCGCCGCCGTCATCGATCATGCAGCCGGTGGTGCCATCGGGTTGATATACCATGAGACATCGGACGGTACGGCGGCCAGCGTCGCGGTCGATGCCGGCAATGGAAAAGCCGCGCTCCTGGCACGCCGCGACGAAGGCTTGCGCATCCTTGTCCTCGCCGAGCCACGCGATGGGAGCGACGCTCAGGCCCGCATCGGCAAGTCGCGCCGACGTATACCAGGTCGCCCCACCGGGGCGCGGCCAGCCTCCCGCGGCTCCGAATTGCGCTGGAGCCGTCGTATGTCCGGTGAACGGCTGCTCGAGGCCGACCACATAGTCGAGCGTTGCATGGCCGGAGACGGCGAACTTCGGGAGGGGCATAAGGACGTCGCTCGGATCAGGCGGACACTGCTGCCGTGGTTTCGCGAACCACGATCTTGACGTTGAAGATCACCCGCCGATTGCCGTCCTGTTCGCCATCGAGCTTGCGGAGTAGGGCATCGACCGCCTCGATCGCCATTTCGTCGACCGGCATTTCGATGGTGGTGAGCGCCGGCGTACAGTATTCGCTCCAGGCGATATCGTCGAAGCCGACGATGGATAGCTCTTCCGGTACGGCGAGGCCCATTTTCCGGGCATGGCGCAACACGCCGACGGCGATGAGATCTGCGGCGCAGAAGATCGCCGTGGCACTACGCGCTTCGACGGCCTCCTTCACCGTGCCTTCCAATTCGACTGCAAAGGCATTTTCCACGACGAAGGTGGGGCCGCCGACGCTGGCGAGCGCCGCTGTTGCCCCATCGATACGGTCCCGCATGCTCCGCACATCCATCGGACCGGCGACGACGCCAACGTTGCGGTGACCGAGCGCTAGCAAATGCTCCACCGCCAGGCTTCCGCCCTGCACATAGTCTGCCTGTACGGCCTCGAAACCGGGCACGCTGCGATCGAGCACGATGATCGGAATATCCGCCACCAGCTTCGCGATGCTGTTCTCGTCATTGACCGGAAACCACACGATGCCATCGACATTGCGATCCACCAGTTGCCGGATGGCTTCGCCTTCCTGCTGCTGATCGCCGGCGGTGTCGGTCACAAAGACGCTGTATCCGTTCTGCCGCGCACGATGGACGATCGCCTGCGCCAGACTGGGAAAGAACGGGTTGGTCATGTCGGGCACGACGAGGCCGATCGCGCCGGTGCGCCCCGTGCGCGTGGCCCGCGCGCTCAGGTTCTGGCGATACCCCAACTCTTCGGCGATCTTGAGGACATGGGCACGCATCTCTTCGCCCAGCGAGCCGGTCCGATTGATGGCGTAGGACGCACTCGCCAGCGACACGCCCGCGGCCTTGGCCACATCTTTCAAAGTCGCCCGCTTGGGCGGTGTACGGATATCCGGATCTGCCATCGGGCAAGTGCTAAGCTGCTCGCAGACAGATATCTAGTGAAAAATAATGAAACGATTATCACAGGAAATCGTGGCGGGATGTCACCGTTTTCGCCTCGACCAGCCCGGAAGGTATGGGGCTGCGTTACGCCGTCGCCGATAAACCGCTTGGCGCGAAGACGGCGATCATGGCGATGGTGGGCGCAGATGCCTCCGCTACCGCCCAGGTCGCATTTCGTACGCGGAAAGCGATGATACCCGAAGCGTCAGCCGTCTCTTCCGCGCAGGTGCAGCTGCAGGTATGCCTTGGTCGGATGAATTCGCTCGAAATTGGCGATTGCCTCCGTCCAATCCACTTCTTATGAAACGTTTCATGATTAAGAGCTCGCCCTTCGCCATGGCTCATTTCCGGACTGGACCTCGCCATGATCCAAGGTGATGCCTTCAGAGCCCTGGCGGGTCTGGGCGCGTTCCTGTTGATTGCATGGGGCGTCTCGGAAAACCGTCGCCGTTTCCCTTGGAAAATGGTCGCCGGCGGTCTTTCGCTGCAGATTGTGTTTGCCCTTGTGCTGACCAGGGTTCCGGCCGTCGTTGCGGTGCTTGGCGGCCTCGCCCGTGGAGTCGATAACGTTCAGAAAGCCGCGGAAAGCGGCGCAGTGTTCGTGTTCGGCTACCTCGGCGGCGGGCGCCAGCCTTTCGCCGCGGCAGAGGGCGGCGCGTCGACCTTCATCTTCGCCTTGCAGGTCATCCCGGCCGTGCTGCTGGTCAGCGCCCTCGCCGCGCTCCTGTGGCACTGGGGCGTGTTGCGCTGGATCGTACAAGGCGCGGCATGGGTTTTCGGTCGCCTGTTCGGAGTGAGCGGACCGGTGGGCGTGTCCACTTCGGCCTGCATCTTTCTGGGTATGATCGAGGCCCCGCTCCTGGTCCGCCCGATGCTGCCCAAGCTTTCCCGCGGCGAATTCTTCATCATCATGGTCGACGGGCTGTCCGTCATCGCCGGTTCGACCATGATCCTGCTGGCTACGATGCTGGTGGGACGCGTGGACGACGTTTTCACGCATCTCCTGACGGCCTCGCTGATCAGCACGCCGATGGCGATCACCATGGCCCGCATCATCATCCCGAGCGAAGTCGTCCGGACCAGTGGGCGCATTCCCTTGAGCAGCGAATACAAGAGCAGCCTCGATGCGATCACCCAAGGAACCCTCGGCGGCGTGCGCATTGCGGCTTACGTCATCGCATTGCTGATCGTGTTCGTGGGCCTGATCGCACTCGTTGATGCCCTGCTCGCGCAGATCCCGCGCGATGGCGACCCGATCACTCTGAGCACGGTTTTCGGGACGATCTTCGCACCATTTGCGTGGCTCATGGGCGTTCCATCCGGCGACATCACGACAGTTGGCAGCCTGCTCGGGACCAAAGTCGCGGTCAACGAAGTCATCGCCTACGGCCAGCTGGCGGCTCTTCCGGCAGGAGCGCTCTCGGCGCGCGGCGAACTGATCGCGACGTATGCGCTGTGCAGCTTCGGCAATTTCGGCAGCGTTGCGATCCTCATCGGCACCCTGACCGCCATGGCCCCGGAAAAGAGCGACGACATCGTCCAGCTCGGGCTCAAGGCGCTGTTCGCCGCCTTCCTCACCAGTTGCATGACCGGCACGGTCATCGGTCTTCTCGCCCTTGTCATCTAGGAGCCACCGCTTGCTGCAACCGCCCGCCTTCATTGCCTTCACGGGCGTCGACTCCCCGGCGCTCATCCCCCGACTACAGGCGCTTTCGTCACGCTATCCGATCGAGTGGGGCATCCTGATCGACGATGCGCGGGGCGACGAGCTGCTATTTCCCGACGCTGCCGACCGGGCAGCGCTACTGGCCGCACCCGGCCTGCGCTTTGCTGCGCACGTCTGCGGGGAGCAGGCCCGCCTCATCGCCGATGATCCGGATGGAGCCACGCTCGATCTGACCGGCTTCCAGCGCCTGCAAGTCAATCATGGCTTTTCCGGCAGCAGCGGCGAACAGGTTGAAAATTGCGTGCGTTTCGGACGTTCCCGAGGCCTGCGCACCATGCTGCAGGCGGTTGGCGAGTTCCCCGCCGAGCCCCGCCTCGACTGGCTGTTCGACACCAGTTTCGGGACCGGCAAGCCGCCCGCAGCCTGGCCCGCCTTGCCGCCAGCGGGTCCGTTCTGCGGCTTTTCGGGCGGTATCGGCCCCGCCAATGCAGCGCAGGTCATCCAATCCATCGGCGCGGCCCAAGGCGAACAATACTGGATCGACATGGAGTCGGGCATCCGCACTGACGGCGCGCTCGATCTGGCGAAGTGCGCGGCCGTTTGCGAGGCGGTTTATGGCGGAGCGTGACGCGCCAAGCGGGGGCAAGCTGGTCATACTCGATACCGACCCGGGCATCGACGATGCGATGGCGCTGGTGCACCTCGCCGCGGCGCCCGAGGTTACACTTCATTCGGTGACCACGGTTTTCGGTAACGCCGACGTCGATACGGTCACTCGCAATGCGCACTTCCTGCTCGACCGGTTCGGGCTCGAGCTCCCGGTCTTTGCCGGAGCGGCGGGGCCGGTCCATGGCCCGCGTCAAGAGCTCGAGTTGCGCGTCCATGGGTCGGATGGCTTTGGCGACACCGGGCTCGCGCGCGGGTTCGAGCCCCGATCGACCAGCCGCAAGCCGGCATGGCAGCACATCGTCGATACGCTGAAAGCGCGGCCCGGTCGCATCTCGATCCTGGCGATCGGGCCTCTCACCAATCTGGCGCTCGCCTTGCGGCATGACCCCGATATCGCCCCGCTCGCCGCGCAGATCGTGGTCATGGGCGGCGCTTTCGGCACCCAGGGACGCCACGGCAATATCCGACCGCATGCGGAAGCCAATTTCTTTCAGGATCCGACGGCGGCGGACGAAGTGCTCGCGGCGGCGTGGCCGGTCACGGTGGTGGGGCTGGACGTATCGACGGACTGCATCCTTCCTTCCCACGCCCTGCGCGATCTTGCCGACGGAGGCGCCGCGGGGCGTCTGCTGTGGGACATTTCTCGCGGGTACGAGGACATCTATCGCAAGTACGACGGGATCGACGGCTGCTGCATCCATGACGTTGCCGCCGCTGCATACCTCTGCGCCCCCGAACGCTTCGAGACGGCCCGCCACCCGCTTTGCGTCGAGCGCGACGGACCGGAAGCGGGCCGCTCGGCTGTCGCGATCGGACGAACCCGCCCCGACCAGCGCTATTGCCTCGGCATCGATGCCGAAGCGACAGTTTCCGATTTCGTCCAGTCTGTCATCCGGTTCGATGCCAGCTCGAAACGAGACCGATGTCACGCGGCACGATGAAGCGAAACGCCGTATCCTGGCTCGGCCTTGTCGCTGTCGCGGGGTGCGCAAGCGGTGGGCAGGTTCGGCTCTCGGATGCCGGATCTCCGGGATGCGAGGCAATGTCCGTTCAGGAGCTGGGCCGGACCTCGATGGCGCAAAACCAGGGGAGTGACGCCATCCCGATCGGAGGAATTTCGGGGATCGAGTACGATCCGATTTCCGACGACTATCTTGTCGTCACCGATGGTCTCGAAGGTCCCGGCGCGGGCCGAATTGGCCGCCTGAGACTGAGGCGGGAAGAGGACGGCGGTTATCGCGTGCGCTGGTTGGGTTCGAAAGCACTGCTGCCAAAGGATAAGGGCGCTTCCCCCCCAGTAGGCGAAGGCGCTTCGGTCCTCGACGCGGAAGCGCTTCGGCTGACCAAGGACGGAGACGTGCTATGGTCGAGCGAAGGCGATCCGAAGAATGGATCGGGTCCCGGGCTCTATCGCAGCTCGCTGGAAGACGGACGCACCACGCCCCTGCCCTTGCCGCCCCAACTCGAACGTGATCCGAGAGCGCAGCGCGGCCCGAGAGACAACCGGTCGTTCGAAGGCCTGTGGATCGATCCGCAGGGGAACATCTGGCTTGGCCTGGAAGCCCCGCTGATCGAGGATGGCCCTCCGCCCCGTCCCGACAAAGGCGCGCAAACGCAGATCATGCGCATCGCGAAAGACGGCACGCTGGTGCAGCAATGGCGCTATCCGCTCGCCCCGATCACGGGACAGATCCCAGGGCGCCTCGCCGACAACGGCCTGAGTGAAATTCTCGGCCTTGGCGATGGCCGCTTCCTGGTCCTGGAGCGATCCGGCGCGCAGCAGGAAGACGGCCGGTTCCTGTTCACCACCAGACTGTTTTGCGCAGCGCCCGTTCCCGGCACCGACCGGCTCGAAAAGTGGCAGCTGGCGCAATTCGGACGTGGCGACGGGCTCGAACGGGCCAACTTCGAAGGGGTGACGTTCGGACCTGCCACGCAGGACAATGGCAGAAGCCTGGTGCTGGCAGCCGATAACAATTTCGAACCCGGCATGCCTACTTGGTTCGTCATCCTGGCCGTCGACGAGTGATCGGCGACGAAGAGGCCGACAAGCCGCCGGCCTCTCCTCGTCTCAGTCAGAAACGGGCCCGCAGCGAGGCCGTGAAGGTGCGCGGTGCGCCAATGAAATAGCGGTCCAAAGTCCGCACATCGGGGCCCGAGAACAAGCCGAATTCGGGCAATGTCGCCGTCGCTGAACTGACGGCGCCGATGTATTCCTTGTCGAAGACGTTATCGACATTCAGCTGAAAGCGCAGCTCCTGGAACGGGCCGGTATCGCCGAAGTCGTAGCTCGCGACCGCCCCGAAAACGGTGTAGCCGGGAATTTCCTCCGTGCCGATTTCCGCAAAGCTGTTGGGGAACAGGATGTGCCCGCCAACGCGATCGCTGATGTAGCGGCCCGTGCCCTGCAGTCGCAAGCCTTCCACCGGCTCCACGCTGACTTGCCCGAAGACGCTGTGTTCGGGAATGTCGCGCACGCGGGCTCCGCCGATCACGCCCACGGATGCCAAAGCCGCACGCTCTGCCGAGCCGACCGGGGGATCGTCGTGTTTGGCATCCTGGTAGGCGTAGCTCAGGTAGAAGTCGACGAAGTCGAAATCGAGGATGGCTGTGGCTTCGATGCCGCTGCTCTTGGTACCGTCGATATTGGCGGCTTGCGTGGCCACGTTGCCGCGAACGATTTCGTCGGGATCGATGCCGGTCGTCGTGCGCGGGATGATGCCGATATTGTTCTTCAGCCGCGTGTGGAAGCCTTGCAGCACGAGCGCAATCGTCTCGTTCGAATAGCGAATGCCGATGTCGAAATTCTCGGTTTCGATCGGGTCCAGATCGCCGGGGTTGATCGCGGCGTTCGAGCCGAGGAAGGCGTCTTCGGGAATGCCCGCGAAGTTCTGGGCATAGCCGCCGAACACTTCGATGCCCTCGGCAGGGCGAAAACCGATGCCGATCTTGGGATTGATGCCCGAATCCTGCGAAAAGCCGACGAGCGTGCGGTATTCCAGCGGTGACCGCGCCCGGTAGCGAATATTGAACCAGGTGAGGCCGGCGTCGAGGCGCAATACGTCGGGAATGACCTCGATCGAATCCTGCGCGTAGAGCATCGCCGTCTCGATCCGGGATTCGCGGTCATATTCGACGAAGGCGAGATCGCCTCGGTTGTAGTCGATGCTCTCGGCAGAATTCAGGATCGGATAGAAGTTGCGCGTCTCCGAGGACGTGGTCGTTTCCCACCAGCCGCCGATGCGGATCGTGTTGCCGGCGATCACGTCTTCCAGCCTGACTTCGCCGGTAAGGCCGTAACGATCCGTGTCGCGCGGCGTAACGCGCATGTCCGCCGGGCCGCCGAATGCATTGCTGTCGCGTGTCGTGACCACGCCGGGGCGAATAGCGCCGCCCAGATCGTTGTATCCCGTCACCGCGCGCGGATCGCCTCCGGCGAGGCGGCGCTGGCGGTCCTGATAGCGAAACGATTCCCCCCGCAAGCTCTGGAAATAGGGGTTCAGGCTGAAACTGGCCGTATCGGTCATCATGAAGCGCGTGTTCAAATAGACGAGAAAATCCTCACGCGTACCGCCCAGAGCGCCACCGTAATCGACATCGATCGCCGGAATGCCGCTGATCTCGTCGGTGGCCCGATCGTTGCGCGGATCCGCTTCGAACTCGCCCAGCGTGATAATGTTGAAGTCGTTGTCACGCTGATCGTTGTAGGCTGCGCGAAGTTTGATGAAGCCGCCGTCGTCGAAGTCCTTCACCGCTTTGAACTCGACATGGTCGCGGCGTGACGACCGCGCGCGGGGCCCGGCCCAGATATCG
The DNA here is from genome assembly GCF_009746585.1 of Novosphingobium aquimarinum. Lineage (GTDB taxonomy): Bacteria > Pseudomonadota > Alphaproteobacteria > Sphingomonadales > Sphingomonadaceae > Novosphingobium > Novosphingobium aquimarinum. The sequence goes on along the minus strand of NZ_WRPO01000042.1, from coordinate 764 downwards.
TTCTCCTGATGCGAGTAACTTAGATAGCTGGTCAAACCCGGCGCGATTTCACCCGTATCGAGGCGTACGTAGCCCCGGTAGAAGTCGTTATCTCCGAACCCTGCTTCGATCGTGGCGCCCGTGTCGTAATAGGGATCCGCCGAGATGAAATTGACGAAACCGCCAAGCGCGAACCGCGAGGGCGAGCCGATATCGCCCGCACTTTGGGAAACCTCGATACGCGAGATATTGCTCGATTCGATGAAGCGCTGCGGCGGCGAGCCACCATTGAAGCGCGCATCGCCGGTGGGAATGCCGTCGAGCGACAAACCAACCTGCTCCTTGTTGAGGCCGCGCATATAGAGTTCGAAGGAGAACGTGCCGCCACGCGCGTCGCCGGTCGAGACCTGGACGCCCGGAACCCTTTGCAAGCTCTGAGTGATGTCGGCGCCGAGGGGCCGATCCTCGATGTCGTCGGTCGTAACCACTGCCGATGCGCGCAGATTGCCGACACCCACCCGTTCGCCGATGACGACGATCCCGTCACTCCCGTTGCGCTCCGCAACCCCCTCATCTTGGGCATGCGCGGCACTGACGGAGAGGAAGATGTGAGCCAGAGCTAAGACACTGGCCGATTGGCGAAGCGGCATTCGCGACAACGTTGAGTCATCGTGTAATTGCGGCTGCTTCCCTCGGACCTTGGTTGAGGCGCACACTTCTGGTTGTCGAATCCTGAAGGAAGGAAACAGCCATGAAGCACTATGCCGGATTGGACCTGTCGATGG
>NZ_WRPO01000041.1 GCF_009746585.1 Novosphingobium aquimarinum | reverse complement strand
GCATTGGGCCCTCGGCGCTGACGGAGGCCATGGGCATGCTCAACCACCATTTCGCAGCAGCCGCCTGATCGGCGCAGAGCGACAGCCTACCTCTGACTGCCGCCAATCTTTGCAACAGAGCCCTTTGATGGCCCCGGCCTTCTCCAGACGCATGGTCTGTCCCGCCACATCCTGATCGCCGGTGCTGACGCGGGCATAGCCCAGAATATCGCCCATGCCGTGCGTCTCCCAAACGGTCGTTCTCTGGACGCTATGAAGGGCGACCGCTTTGCCCAATCCATGTCCGTCCACATACTATGTCTCTTTACTCATGGCTGTCCATAGGCACAGATGACCTTTTGTGGACGGGAATCGGCATGACGAAGCGCAAGCATCAACTCCTGACCGAGAGCGAGCGCGACCAGATCCTCGCCATCCCGACTGATCGCGACCACTTGGCACGGCTCTACACCTTCGAGCCTTCGGATATCGAGATCATCGGCGCGCGACGGGAGCAACGGAACCAGTTGGGCGTCGCGCTGCAACTCGCGCTCTTGCGGCACCCGGGCATCACGCTTGCGCAGTTGATACAGGACAGGGGAGCGATACCCCATGATCTCGCCGCCTTCGTCGCGGAGCAACTTGGACTGCACGTAACCGACCTGGCCAACTATGCGGCGCGAGATCAGACAATGACGGATCATGCCCGTGTGTTGGCGGTGCGCTTGGGACTTCGGGGGGCGACCCGCGCCGATATTCCCTTCATGATCGAAGCGGCCGCGAAAACGGCATGGGCGACCGACAAGGGGATGACGATCGCGACCGGCGTCGCCACCGCCCTTCGCGAGGTCCGGATTCTGTTGCCGTCCATCTCCACCATCGAACGCGCCAGCAGCGCGGGACGTGCGCGTGCCCGTAAGCAGGCCGCCTATGCCCTGATCGCCGATCTCAGCGCCGAACAGGTCCACGCCCTCGACCAGCTCTTTGACGACGCCGACGGCATGAGCCAGCTTGCTTTGCTCAAGACCATTCCCGTCGCGGCCAAACCCGATCACATCCGCCAGATTCTCGACCGCCTGTGGCAAGTGCGGAAGATCGGCATTTCTCCCGACGTAGCTGGCCGCATCCATGGGGACCGATTTCGGCAATATGTCAGGGAAGGCCGCGCTTCGCCTGCCTATATGATCGAGCGATATATCCCCTCCCGCCGGCGCGCCACGCTTGTTGCTTTCCTGCTCGACCTCGAAGAACGGCTGACTGACAGCGCTCTGGAGATGGCGGACAAGCTGATCGGCAGCATCTTCACCCGCGCGAAGAACGCCCAGGCGCGCAGCTATGCCACCACGTCGAAGAACGTCGCGCGGCTGATGCTGATCTTTCGCAGGACGATCGACGCACTCACCGATGCAGTCGATACCGGCGAAGATCCGATAGAGGCCCTGGACGCTTCGGTCGGGTAGAACACCCTCCTGAAGGCCAGACCAGAAGTAGCGACGATCGCGGAAACCGCGAGCCTCGACCCGTTGACGGTCGCGGCCGATCGCTATGCGACGTTGCGTAAGTTCGCCCCTGATCTGCTTGAAGCGCTCCAGTTCAGGGCGGGAAAGGGCAGCGCGAAGACGATCGCCGCTGTCGAGATGCTGCGCGACCTCAACAGGTCGGGCAAACGCGATCTGCCTCCCGACGCTCCGATGCCCTTCCGCAAGGAATGGCGGAAAATCGTTGTTGGCGATGACGGCAAGATCAACCGGAGGCTTTGGGAGATCGCAACGATCGCGCATCTGCGCAACAAATTGCGGTCCGGGGATGTCTGGGTGGAGCGATCGGCGGGATACCGCCGGTTCGACAGCTACCTGCTCAGCGATCCGAAGGCCAAGCCGATCGTATCGGCTCTTGGCCTGCCACCCACAGCCAGCGAATGGCTCGAACAGCGGGGCCGCGAACTGGACTGGCGGCTGAAGAAATTCGCCCAGCGCCTGAAGCGCGACGCTCTGGAAGGTGTGCGGTTCCGCGACGGCCGCCTCCAGATATCGCCGATACGCACGATCGCGACACCCGATGCCGAAGTACTGGCTGACCGGCTCGATGCCATGATGCCACGCATCCGCATCACCGAGCTGCTGCATGAGGTGGCGCAGGAAACCGGCTTTCTCGCAGCGTTCACCAACCTGCGCACCGGCGAGGCGTGCCCCAATGAAAACGCGCTGCTCGCCACGATCCTCGCCGACGCAACCAATCTCGGCCTGTCGCGCATGGCGACCGCGAGCCAGGGCGTCACGCGCGATCAGCTCCTGTGGACCCATGACGCCTATATCCGCGATGACAGCTACCGAGCGGCGCTGGCCGTCCTCATCAACGCGCACCACCGCCTGCCATTTTCGCGGGTCTGGGGCGACGGCGCCACGTCCAGCTCCGCATGGTTCCCGACTGACCGAAGCGCTTCCACGACGACGCTCGTCAGCGCGAGGCCGAATGGAGCTTTCGATACGGCGCCAATATAGGACATCCGATCAAGTCTTTCCTCCTGCTCGCGGCAGGGTGACTAACCTGCCTCTATAGCTCTATAATGCTCCCAAGCAGCCGCCTGACCATCTAGACTAGCCAGCGTGTCACGCTGGCGGCCAATACGCGCCATCAGTGCTTTGGGGTCATTGAGGTCTCTGGTCCTCTACGATCATGTCTGCTGCTTTTTCGCCGATCATGATGCAAGTGGCGTTCGTATTGCCGTTGATGATCGTTGGCATGATCGAGGCATCAGCCACGCGAACATTTTGCAGCCCTCGAACCTTGAGACGAGTGTCGACAACCGCCAGCGCGTCGGTTCCCATCTTGCACGTGCCGACCGGGTGATAAGAATGATTCACATGTTCAGTGAGGTAAGCGTCAATTTCTTGATCTTCATTCAGCTTGTGGGTGGGGTAGAGCGGTCGCTTGACCACGTCATTCATCGTCTCTGAGAAAAGAATGTCCTGCGTTATCTTGAAGGCGTTTCGTAACGCGGTTCGATCGTCAGGATGGCTCAGAAGATTGAGGTCGATGAGGGGATCGGACAGAGCGGAACTATCGCGAAGGCGCACTGCACCTCTGCTCTTGGGATGACCGATATTGATGAGAACCGTGAAGCCCCATTTCGTCATCAAACGATAGTCGCGTGCGTGGTCGCGATAGGCTAGCGGAATCACGTGGAGTTGGAAGTCCGGGCGGTCCCGATCGGGATCGGAGCGCAGGAACCCTCCTGCGGCAGTCGGCGGATTGCCCAGCCAGCTGCCTTTGCGCACGATATAGTGCAGAAGATCCTTTGTGCTCTTGATCAATCCCAATGGATTGAGCGCAATGCCAATGCGCTTGCGCGTCTCGAAGATCATCATGACGTCGGGATGATCATGCAGATTCTGCCCGACGCCATTTATTTCTTGAACGACTTCTATGCCATGCCGGTCGAGCTCGGCGCGCGGGCCAACACCAGAAAGCATCAGAATTTGGGGCGAATTGAACGTACCGCTGCTGACGATGACTTCCTTCTGGACATCCACCCGCCGCACTTCGCCGTCCTGCACGAACTCTACCGCGACTGCCCTATTACCATCGAAGACGATCCGCTGCGCGCGCGCATTTACTTCGACCCGGACGTTGGACCGGACGAGCATCGGGTCGATATAGCAGCGCTTCACACCGGCCCGCCGGCCGTCCTTGACGGTGAATTGGTAGACACCGATCCCTTCCTGGGTATCGCCGTTGAAATCCTCGTTCTGTGGATGACCAAGCGATGCAGCGGCCTCGATAAAGGCGCCATAGGCTTTGAAGGAAGCATCGCCGTTGGACACGTGAAGCGGACCGAAGGCGCCATGATATTGACTGTCGCCCCGGACATTGCGCTCCGCCTTTCTGAAGTAAGGCAGAACGTCGTTGTACGACCAACCTTGGTTGCCGAGGTCGTGCCAATTGTCGAAATCGGATCGGTCGCCACGGATGTAAACCATGCCATTCATCCCGCTCGACCCGCCCAGCATCTTACCGCGAGGATTATAGAGGCGGCGGCCATTCAGCGCCGTGACTGGCTCGGTATTGTAGCGCCAGTTGAGCGTGTTGATCGCAAAATCCTGGATCAGTGCCGCAAAGGCACCTGGTGTTGAAACGAGCGGCGAATTACCCGATCCGCCAGCCTCGAGTAGGCATACCGTCGTTTTCGGATCTTCCGACAAACGACTGGCGATCACGCCTCCGGACGAGCCGCCCCCGATAATGACATAGTCTGGCATATATATTGTCTCCGCAGAGATCTGGACCGACCGAGCGCTCGGCCATAGCTCCTGCCTGGTGCCGACCGGCTGGTGCTACCTAGGAAGATCGTGCCGACGCGAATGAGCCGCACGACGAACTGCGCGCGCTCTCAAGAAGCGAGAATGCGCTGATTACCGAGACCGAAATGAGATTTCGGATTGAAAATGTACTGAAGATTTCCATGGCCTCTCCCGGCGGATTTATCCTTGTCAGGGGATTTTCGCTCGATCCCGGTTCGCCAGTTTACGGTCGATGTCACCGTCGAACTTGGAAAATCCGGCCCGCGAATTTGACTTCGCTTGGCCCCGGTCGCTGCGAGAAGAGAGGACGTCACACGGCGGGAGTGGTGGGATTCGCGGTGTCTCCGAGCGAGCATCGCGGATGCTCGCCGGCGCTTGAGTCCGCCCGGGTTCCTTTGGACCGCAAGGCGACAAGCTTTTCCAAATGAACTCCCGCTCGGCGCTGCTGGATACTGACCCTCCAGGCCGTTCCCCGGTCGCAATTCTTGACGGCGCAAAGCTACAAATAATGCAGCCCGGTTTCTCCAAGCGCCAGCGCTGCCCTCCGAATAATCTCGCCCAGAGAACACGCAATAACGCATGTCTAGGGAGGATTGATTGAGACATCCGAACATGAGGAGCCTGCTCGCGGGGAGTGCGATCGGCCTTTTCGCCACTGCATACCCGATGAGCGCAGCGTGCGCTCAGACTGCCACGAACGCGCCCGCGTCATCGGTGGCATCGGGTGTCGGTGCCACGAAGGATGACAGCTCTCGACCGGGAGAGCTCGACCGAAGGTGCCTTGGAGGACATCGTCGTCACGGCGCGTAAGCGGAGCGAGAATCTTCGCGATGTGCCGGTCGCGCTTACGGCAGTCTCGGGTGACACCCTCACGCATCGCAACATCACGCAGATGGTCGACCTTGTGACCACACTCCCTAACCTAACTGTCTCCTACGGTACCATCCAGCCTCGGACATTTATCCGCGGCTTTGGCTCGGGCGATAATCTCTCCTTCGATCAATCGGTCGGAAAATTCGTCGACAACGTGTCTTATGGGCGGGACCAAGACAGTCGCATTCCCTTGTTCGACCTGGAAAGAGTCGAAGTGCTGCGTGGACCTCAGGTGCTGCTGTTCGGCAATAGCGCGACGGCCGGCGCTCTCAACATCACGACGCGAAAGCCCGGCGACCGATTCGAGGCGGATGGCTCGATCGGCTATGAATTCAACAACAACGAGACGAATGTACAGGGTGGTGCAACACTCCCGGTTGCCGAGGGCGTCAGCCTGCGGGTTGCCGGCTTGCTGCAGCATCTCGACAAGGGCTGGATACACAACAATGTGACCGGCTTCGACAGTCCGCGCACGCGCAATTATGCTGGCCGCGCGATCTTGCGCATCGAGCCCAGCTCCGATCTCCAGATACAACTGAAGGCCGAATATGACCGGCTCCTCGATGAGGGCGAGAACATCCAGGTCTACAAGCAGTCCTTGGCGGTGCCGGGCCTCTTCGATGACACGAAGCTGGATGGGCGGACCTCAAACTCGAACGCCGGCCCGCCTTATTTCCAGCAAGGCTACGCCTATCTGCGAAACCAGACCTATCAGGCCGACATCAACTATCACGTCCTTGGCGGACAGTTGATCTCGACCAGCAGCTATCGAAACTACATGTCGTCCACGTCAGGCGACGGCGATGGCCTGGCCGCTGACATCTTCAACGCGTTTATCTTCAACCGCTATCGGCAGTTTGCGCAGGAACTACGTTTCGAGGGCACGTCGGGCGATTTCGATTACACGTTGGGAGGCTATTATCAGCACGACGAGATGCGTGCCTTCACGTTGATCGAGTTCAATCTGGCGCCTCTGGGGGTCCCTGTTCCACCCTTCGCACGCTATCTGAGCTTCGATCAGGACACTGATGCCTGGTCGGGCTTCGCAAACCTGCGCTGGCGGATCACGCCAAAGCTCAAGGTGGAAGCTGGCTTTCGCTATACCGACACACGAAAGGACGTGAACCAGCTGCTTGCGACGGCCAATATTATTCCCTCGCTTCCCAGAAACACGAAGCGGGTCACGGTCGCGCAACAGATAAATCCGGCGCTTGATCCGGTTCAGCTGGCGGTCCTGGGTGTCTTGCCGCATGACTACCGCGGCATTCAACAGAATGACGGTTATTTTCAGCCGCAGGTCATCGTACAATATGAGATCGCACCGGCGAACATGGTCTATGCCAAGTTCGTCAGCGGGTCGAAGGCCGGCGGCGTCGACGCGATCTCCCCTGCTTCCAATCCGAACGCGACCAAGTTCGGTCCGGAGAAAGCGACGTCCTTCGAGCTTGGCGCCAAGGGCCGGCTCGCGAGCGGCCACCTCGATTATGCGCTCACCATCTTCTCAACGACGTTCAAGGACTTGCAGCTTTCGGTCTTTGACAACGTCTCGTCGTTTCTCGTGTCGAATGTCGGCAAGGCGCGGACGCGCGGTGTCGAGCTCGAGCTCAACTGGGCCCCGGCACCCCGCCTGCGTATCGATTTCAACGGTGCCTATCTCGATGCCAGATATCTGAGCTTTCCTGGCGCGACATGCACCAACGAGCAGTCGTTGATTGCCGGCCCGACCTGCACCCAGGACCTCTCCGGCGCGCCGACGTCCTATGCGTCGAAATGGTCGGGTAACCTTGGGATCGCCTATGAGCAGCCCCTCGGCGGCGATTACCGCCTCGCCGGCCGGATCGATGTATCGGCACGGTCTTCCTATGATGCAGGCAGCACGAATTCGCCGGATGAGCGCCAGAAGGGCTATGCCCAGCTCGATGCGAACCTCGACCTCAGCCCGAATTCCAGCAGCTGGACGATCTCGCTGTTCGGAAGGAACCTGACCGACAAGCGCTATCTGAGCTTCGCTCTGCCGACCATTCCAGCGACCTTCGGCGAGATGGGAACATATTCGCGCGGGCGACAGCTTGGCGTTCGCCTGAGCGGTCGCTTCTAGACGCGCCGGGCAATCTTCACCCCGAACCAGCAATTCTGCGAGGCACTCCGATGACGTCCATTTTGTCGCAGCCGCGATATTCCGATACAGCCAGTGCGTTCATCGCCTCGCCGAAGCGTCTCCTGATAGACGGGGAATGGCAGTCCTCCTCAGGCGAGAAGTTCGTACCGGTCTACGATCCGTCGAGTGGTATCGAGATTGGGGCGATCGTCGATGCCAGCGATGCGGATGTCGATCGGGCCGTCGGCGCGGCGCGCGCGGCGTTCGATGACGGCCGATGGAGCGGCCAGTCTCCTTACTATCGGGAGATGACGATCCGAAGGCTGGCCGATCTGATCGAGGCGAACGCCACCGAGTTCGCTGAGCTGGAAGCGATCGACAATGGGAAGTCGATCACCGCCGCATCGCAGATGGACGTTCCCGGCGCGATCGCGCAGCTACGCTATATGGCAGGCTGGGCATCACGTCTCGATGGAGAGAGCGTCGAGCCGTTGCTCGCGCCATCCGGCGCTTTCCATGGTTACACACGGCGCGAGCCGATCGGCGTCGCGGCCCTGATCGTGCCCTGGAACTTTCCGCTTTTCTTCGCCGCCCTAAAGCTTGCGCCGGCACTGGCTGCGGGCTGTACGACCGTTCTCAAGCCGGCCGAACAGACAAGTCTGACGACCTTGCGGTTCGCCGAGCTGGTGCTTGAGGCCGGCTTCCCGGCAGGCGTGATCAACATCGTGACGGGCGCTGGCAGTGGCGCCGGCGCGGCGCTGGTGCGACATCCCGAGGTCGACAAGATCAGTTTCACCGGGTCGACCTCGGTAGGCAAGATGATCGCGCACTCGGCCGCCGACAGCCTCAAGCGCGTGACGCTCGAACTTGGGGGCAAGTCGCCTGTGATCGTCTTGCCCGACACCGATCTCGGACAGGCAGCTCAGGGCGTGGCGGGAGGCGTTTTTTTCAACTCTGGCCAGATTTGCACAGCGGGCTCGCGCGTCTTCGCCCATCGGGACGTGTTCGACGCGCTGGTGGAAGGGATAGCCGACGCAGCGCGGGGGATTCGTCTCGGTCCTTCGCTTGCGCCGGATACGCAGATGGGACCGCTGGTGTCGGCGCGGCAGCGCGATACCGTCATGGGTTTCATCGAGAGCGCATCGACTGAAGGTGCCTCGGTCGTTGCAGGAGGCGGTCAGCTCGCCGATCAGGGCTATTATGTGTCGCCCACGATCATCGCTGACGTCTCACCCGAGATGCGCGTGATGCGTGAAGAGATCTTCGGGCCAGTGGTTTGCGTGTCGCGCTTCGATGATCTCGACGCCGTGGTGAAGAGCGCGAACGCCACGCGCTACGGGCTGGCGGCGTCGGTCTGGACCCGCGACATCAGTGCAATGCATAGGCTGGCGCGATCAATCAAGGCGGGCACGGTCTGGGGAAACTGTCATAACGCCATCGATCCTGCCGTGCCGTTCGGGGGATACAAGGAGTCCGGGCTCGGCCGCGAACACGGGCGGGAGGGGGTGCTCGCCTATACCGAAACCAAATCGGTTCTCGTGGCTCTGTAGGTTTAGAGGGAGCGAAGACAATGGTCGGTAGGGCGGAAGCAATTGGTGGGCGGGGCCTCTCCGCGGCGGTAAGAGCCTTTTGCATCGTTCCTCTGGCCACCGGTATCGGCGACATCGCCCAAGGCGCGAAGTTTCTCGCGACCGCCGGCGCCGCGCTCCCATCCGCCGCGCTTTCCGATCCAACACTGAACAGCCAGCTGATGTTCGCCGGAGCGATCTGGCTCGGCTACGCGCCGCTCATCTGGTATGCCAGCCGCGATCTGCGTGAGCGGCTCTTGCTCCTGCGTTTGCTCTTCGGCTTCGTGTTTCTGAGTGGCCTCGCACGGACCCTGGCCTATCTTCGGTATGGGTCGCCAGGTTTCGTTCTCACCGCGGCGATAGCGATCGAGTTGGTGGTGCCGCCGGTGATCATGTTTTGGACCGCAATTGCGGACGCCCGGCTACGAAACAGGTCAGCTTGAGGGGCGGCCGCGCCAGAGGGGCAAGGTTCCGCGCAGCGCCGAATGCCGATATTCCCGCGCTGAGACTCCAAATTTGCGACGGAACGAACGGCTGAAATAGCTGAGATCGTCAAACCCGACGTCGTAAGCGATGTCAGTGATGCGGGCGCTTAGGGAAGGATCGCTCAATCGGCGACTGGCTTCGTCGAGCCGTGCGTCAGCAATGTATTTGTGACACGAGGTTCCTTGGCTGCGGAAGACGCGTTGGAGGCTCTTGGCTGAAAGCCGCAGTTTTTCACAAATATAGCTTGGACGCAGAGCCGGATCTTCGAGATTGGATTCAACAAATCTCTGTACCGAGGTCCAGCTGTCGTCGCGACGCCGGTCGGTCTCAAATTCGGCGGAATAGCAGGTCAGAATGGTGTCGCCCAGAACGCGAGCGGCGAGCGGATCGTCGGCCTCTGTCTGGAACCTCTCGAGCTGCTGCAACAATCCTATCGCATAGCTTCTCATGAGGATCGCGGAGGATCGATGCGCCGCGATACGGTAATTGATCATATCGCCGATCGGCGGGGATGAGCGACGCATACGCGCTTCGAGCATCTGCTTCGAAAAGATGAGGCAGAGATGCTCGTTATCGTCGTCGAACTCATATTGGTGCGCCGCTGCACCGTCGCAAAGCACGACATCACCCGGGCCGATTGTGATCATCCGATCGTCGAGGCGTATCGCGGCATGCCCCTCCTTCTGCACCTTCAACAGGTAGAAGTCGCGGAAAGCCTCCGCGGCATATTTGACGCTGCATGCCTTGGACGCAAACCGCAGAAGTGCAAGGTTGCTGAACAACGTCCAGGTGAATTCCGTTGTTTTGGCTCGTACCGGCGGCGTCTCGATGTCCAGATCACTGGCCAGTTGTGACGCAAAAAGCGATCGGTGGCCGACGCGGATATGATTAGCTCGTGGAACCAGCAGCCCTCCGCCCAGACCTGGCGCGTCAGAAGTTGCCGTTGAATGTCCCACTTCGTCTCTCCACGATAATGGGGCGCTCCTCTTGTTGTGCCAAAGGATTTCGCCCGGCTGCTTTCATTACGGCAATCTAGGCGGCTCTGTTGCAAAGATTGGCGGCAGTCAGAGGTAGGCTGTCGCTCTGCGCCGATCAGGCGGCTGCTGCGAAATGGTGGTTGAGCATGCCCATGGCCTCCGTCAGCGCCGAGGGCCCAATGC
>NZ_WRPO01000040.1 GCF_009746585.1 Novosphingobium aquimarinum | reverse complement strand
TACCAGCGCACCGCCCACAGGATCACATCACCCTGGAAATGGCGCCACTTGAAATCCGTCATCGTTCCGTCCGTCCAATCTCCGCCAAGCATGCTCAAGCTTCACGATTTTTGCAACAGAGCCCTCGAAGATATGGCCGCCGAGAACCTCGACGACATCCTTCTCGCCGATCTTGACATGGGTGTCGCTGCCCTCGGCGATGCGCACCGCCGCGTGGCGGATCACCTTGCCGATCTCGCGCTCCAGGTTCCGCACGCCGGCTTCCCGCGTGTAGAAGCTGATGATCGCCTGCAGCGAGGCATCGTCGATCTCGACCTGCTCGGCGCTCACCCCGTTCGCCTCGAGCTGGCGGCCGACCAGATAGCGGCGGGCGATGTGGAGCTTCTCCTCCTCGGTGTAGCCGGGGAGCGAGATCACCTCCATCCGGTCGCGCAACGGTCCGGGGATGGTGTCGAGCATGTTGGCGGTCGCGATGAACACGACCCGGCTGAGATCGAAGGGCACGCCGAGATAATTGTCGCGGAAGGTGCCGTTCTGCTCGGGGTCGAGAACCTCCAGCATCGCTGCCGACGGATCGCCCTGGACGCCGCGGCCCAGCTTGTCGATCTCGTCGAGCATCATCACGCAGTCGCGCGTGCCCGCCTTGCGGATCGCCTGGATGATGTTGCCCGGCAGCGCGCCGATATAGGTGCGCCGGTGGCCGCGTATCTCGGCCTCGTCATGGACGCCGCCCAGGCTGACGCGGACGAACTCGCGCCCCATCGCCTTGGCGATCGACTGGCCGAGCGAGGTCTTGCCGACCCCCGGGGGGCCCGCGAAGCACAGGATCGGCGCCTTGCTCTCAGGCGCCAGCTTGCGGACCGCGAGATATTCGATGATCCGCTTCTTGATCTTCTCCAGCCCATAATGGTCGGCGTCGAGCTGGGCCCGCGCCTCGGCGATGTCGATGTCCTTGTGCGCGGGCAGCGCCCAGGGCAGTTCGGTCAGCCAATCGAGATAGGTGCGGATGATGCCGTGCTCGGCCGCGCCGTCGGGCATGCGCTCCAGCCGGCGCAGCTCCTTCGTGGCCTGCTTCTCGACCTCTTCGGGCATGCCGGCTCCGGCGATGGCTTCCCTGAGTTCGGCGATCTCGGCCGAATTGCCCTCGTCCTCGCCGAGCTGGCGCTGGATCTCGGCCATCTGCTCGCGCAGCAGATGCTCGCGCTGGCGGTTGCCGAGCTTCTCCTGCACGCCCTTGCCGATCTCGGCCGACAGGCGCAGCACCTCGAGCCGCTGGGCGAGCAGCGCCATGACCTTGTCGAGGCGCGGCTGCAGCGCGACCGTCTCCAATATGTCCTGCTTCTCGTTGGCGCCGATATCGAGATAGGCCGCCGTCAGGTCGGCCAGCGCGCCGGGCGCCGCGATCGTGCGGATCGCGTCGGCCAGGCCCTGCGGCGCCTGCGGCAGCAGCCCCACCGTCTCCAGCGCCTGGTTGCGCAGGTTGATGAAGCGCGCCTCGACCTCGTTGCCCTCGGGTGCGGGCTCCTCGATGCGCTCGATCCGGGCGACGAGGAACGGCCAGCCGTCGAGGAATTCGACGACGCGGAAGCGTGTCTCGCCCTGGACGATCAGGTGATGGGTCTCGTCGGGCCCGGTGATGTAGCGCAGCACATTGGCGATGGTGCCCATGCGGTGCATGTCGAGCGGACCGGGCTCCTTGGCGTCGGCGTCGCGCTGGGCGAGCACGCCGACGGGGCGGCTCTCGCGAACCGCCGCCTGCGCCGCGTTGATCGACACCGGCCGGCCGATCGCCAGCGGCATCACCACCTCGGGGAACATCACGAAGTTGCGGACCGGCACGATGATCATCGCGTCGGCGGGAAGTTCGGGCAGGCGGGGACCGGCGTCGGTCCGTGCCTCCTGCGCCTCGATCGTCTTGCTGTCGGCCAGGTCGGTCATCGCCGCAGCCCTCCATTCACCTTGTTCAACGTCACGAGCAGGCATCCATGCACGCTCGACCGGCGAACCGAGTCATAGCGGCCCGGCGGCAGCGGCAGGCGTCGTTCGAACCGGCCTTGCGGGAGTTCGAGCCGATGGATCTTGGCGATGCGCAGTTCGGGAGGCAGGATCCGGTAGCCGCGGACGACCAGCACGCCGTCGTCGATGAACGCCTCGGTCTGGTCGAGGTCGACCCCGGGCAGCGCGACGAGCACGAGCAGTTCGCCCTCGGTCTCGAGCATGTCGGCCGGCGGCTCCCAACTGGGCGCGCCGCCGCTCGCCCGCGACGGGGCGAAGGCCTGCTGATGCAGGCGCTGCACGCGGTCGATCAGGTCGACGGCTTCCGCCCACATCCAATCCCGCGATCGGCCAGAATTCATGTGACGTCCTCTCTCGGCGGCCGGGGGTGTGCCGTGGGGCACGGCCGCTCCCCCGTAATAAGGAAACGCGGACCCGCAATTTCAAGCGGTGCCCGAAACGAGCCTAGCGTCCCGCCGTTCGACGCCGGGGAGCGTCCGAAGTTCCGGCCCGCAAGACGGGGCGCATCCAGATAGAGCCGGTCTGCACACTGCAATAGCGGGCACCGTGGTGCGTATATGCGTTAGGTAGAACGAAAATGTGCAGGAGATCATGATGGCTAGAGCGATCGTCGACACGACCGCTGGAACGGTGCGGGGAACAATCGAAGCGGGCGTTCGCCGCTTCCGCGGCGTTCCCTATGCGGCCGCGCCGGTGGGCGACCGTCGCTTCGCCGCCCCCGCGCCCGCCGAACCCTGGGAAGGCGTGCGCGACGCGGTCGACCCCGGCCCCAACGCCCCCCATCGGGTCAAGGCATTCCCCGGCCTCGACGTCACACCGCTGATCGGCAGCGGCTGGGTTCAGGGCGACGATTATTTGTCGGCCAATATCTGGACGCCCGAGGCCAATGGCGGCGGCCGGCCGGTGATGGTGTGGATCCACGGCGGCGGCTTCGTGATCGGCAGCAAGGACGTGTCGATCAGCGACGGCGCCGCCTTCGCCCGCGCCGGTCTGGTCTGTTTCGCGATCAACTACCGCATGGGCATCGACGGCTTCCTTCCAATCCCGGGCGTGCCCACCAATCTGGGCCTGCGCGACATGATCGCAGCGCTGCAGTGGGTGCGCGCGAATGCCGCGGCATTCGGCGGCGATCCGCGCAATATCACGGTGTTCGGCGAGTCCGCGGGCGCCATGGCGATCGCCGACCTGATCGCTTCCCCGCTCGCCAAAGGCCTGTTCCGCCGCGCTATCATCCAGAGCGGCCATGCCGGCATGACCCGCGAGATCCCGGTGACGCAGCGACTGGTCAAGAAGCTGGCCAAGCTGCTGCGGGTGACGCCCGACCGGGCCGGCTTCGCCAGCGTGGCGCCGGGCGATGCGCTCGACGCGGTCGAGCAGATATCGGCGCCGACCGCGCGGATCGACCTGCGCGATTCGAGGGGGCATGAGCCGATGTTCGGCCTCAGTCGCTTCATGCCCGTCCATGGCGACGACGTCCTTCCGCTCCAACCGCTCGAAGCTTTGCGGCGCGGCGCGGGGAGCGATGTCGAGGTCCTGATCGGCACCAATGCGGAGGAGATGAATCTCTACCTCGTCCCCTCCGGGGTGCGCGACAAGATCGGTGGCCTGCTCGCGACATTCCTGCTCAGCCGATCGCAACCGGGCGCGCGCAGGGTGCTCAAGGCCTATGGCCTGGGGAAGCATGGCGTGAAGCCCGGACAGGCGCTGACCGACGCGATGAACGACCTCGTCTTCCGCTGGCCCGCGCGCCGTTTCGCCGAGGAGCATCAGGGCCGGACGCATATGTACGAGTTCGACTGGCGCTCGCCCGCCTTCAAGGGCGAGCTCGGCTCCTGCCACGCGGTCGAACTGCCCTTCGTGTTCGACACGCTCGCGACCGCGACGGGCGCGCAGGGCCTGGTCGGGGAAGCCCCGCCGCAGCAGCTCGCCGATCGCATGCATCGGCTTTGGGTCGACTTCGCCCGCGACGGCAACCTGCCCTGGTCGCCGTTCGACCGCGAGAAAAGGCTGGTCTATTCGATTTCGGACGGACTCGCCCGTTCCGAACCACGCCTGCCGGCGGCGACCTTTCTTCCTTGATTTCAGACACTTGATCGGGCCGGTCAATTGTCCGAGCCGATCGGCAAAGCCGGCGGTGCATCAGGACCTTTCTGAAAGGTAAGCTATCGGATAGGTCCTCTTCATTGGTTGGCGCCAGATCATCAAAGGTCGGCGCGTTTCAGGAGAGGACCACAGATGCGCTTCACCACCATGCTCGTCTCGGGATGTGCGTTCGTCGCGCTCGCCGCCTCGTCGGCCGTCGCGCAGCAGGCCGCCCCCGCCGCGGCCGAGGAAGCGACCGGCGATCAGGACATCATCGTCACCGCCCGCAAGCGCAACGAAACCCTTCTCGACGTTCCGGTCGCGGTGACCGCCGTTTCCGGCGACGTGTTGGCGAAGCGCAGCATCAACTCGGTCCGCGAGGCAGCCCTTCTGTCGCCGGGTCTGAACATCAACAGCGATGGTGCCGGCCGCGCCTTCGTGTCGATCCGCGGCGTCGGCGTCACCATCGTCAGCACCGTGCAGCCGGGTGTCGGCCTGTTTGTCGACGGCATCTATCGTCCCAACACCGCCTATCTCAACAACCCGCTGAACGACGTCGAACGGATCGAGGTGCTGCGCGGCCCGCAGGGCACGCTCTACGGCAAGAATACGCTCGGCGGCGCGATCAACGTCATTACCCGCCAGCCGGGCAACGTCTTCGAAGCGCGCGGCATGGCGAGCTATGCCGGCCCCGACAACGCCTGGCAGGTCGGCGCTTCGGTGGCCGGACCGATCGTCGAAGACAAGCTGGCGGTCCGTGTCGCCGGGTCGCACCGCGAACAGGACGGCTTCATCAACAACGTCATAATCGGCGGCAAGTCGAACAAGTTCAACACCGACTCGATCAACGCCACCATCCGCGCGACGCCAACCGAAGACCTGACGATCACCATCGGCGGCTATTATGACTGGGTGAAAGGCACCAATGTCCCCTATGCCCGCGTCACCGGCCCGACCGACTATCTGCGCACCAACCAGTTCAACGCGTTGGGTGTCGCCAATTACAAATATCGTGGCGTCAATGCGAAGATCGAAACCCCGATCGAAGCACTCGCCAGCAAGCTGACCCTTCAGGCAGCCTATGACCTGCGCAACACCGTTTCGCCGGACTCGGACGCCGACTTCGGCCCGCTGAACGCGGTCCGCGACAACAGCCGCGACCGCCTGCGCACGACAACGACCGAGCTTCGCCTCGACAGCGACTTGAGCGACCAGATCTCGACCTTGTTCGGCCTGTTCTACAGCCGCGAAACGACCTCGGCCTCGCTGGCGCGCACTATCGTCATCGCCGGAAATGCCGTGGTACGGCAGACCGACAAGCGCGTGGGAAATACCTACGCCGCGTTCGGCACGCTATTCTGGAAGCCCAACATCGATTGGGAAGTGGCCCTCGGCCTGCGGTACGACCATGAAAGCCGCAAGGCTTCGGGCACCGTCAATGGGGCGGCGCTCCCCGATGCCAGCCTCAAATCGGATCAGGTCCAGCCCAAGCTGACCGTGACCCGTCACTGGAACACCAGCATGATGAGCTACGCCTCGGTGGCGCGCGGTTATCGTGGCGGTGGCTTCAACGCCCCCAACGCGCCATTCCGGACCTACAAGGGCGACTCCGCCTGGACGTACGAGGCCGGGACCAAATATTCGACCCGCGCGCTCTCGCTGTCGGCCGCAGTCTTCTACAACGACTATAAGGATTATATCGGCCCCAACTCGGTCGCGCCGGCTCTCCCCTCCGGCCTCGTCACGGTCGACCTGAACAGCGGCGATGTCGAAAGCTACGGCGTCGAACTCGAAGGGCTGGTGCGGCCGACCCAGCAATGGACGATCAGCGGTAGCCTCACCTACATGCACGCCCGCCTGACGGACAGTTCGCCTTATACCGCCGTCACCGGCCGCACGCTTTCGAGCGACCGCCTCACCTTCCAGCCGGACATCATGTTCAGCCTGTCGAGCGACTATGCCGTGCCGATCGGCGACGACACGCTGACCTTCAGCGCCGGCGTGCAGGGCAAGGGCAAGCGCCTCGCCGGGACGCTCAACGAGACCACGCCGACCTTCCTGAAGGGCTATGCGCTGGTCAACGGCTCGATCACCTACAAGACCGGTCCGTTCGAGCTGGCGATCTTCGGCAACAACCTGCTCAACAAGAAGTATTTCGAGAGCTACATCGAGAAGACGGCGTCCCTGCTCGCGGGCCTGCCGGCGGCTTCCGACCTGGGCATCATCGGGGATCGTCGTCGCTACGGCGTCCGCGCCTCCTTCAAATATTGAGACAGGCCATGACCGCGCCCCTGCCCAATTTCGACCGCAAGCCGCTGCCCACGGGCTTCCTCGACGAGGTTCGTGCGGTGGTCGGCGACCGGCTCGGCACCGGGGAGGCGATCCGCCTCCAGCATGGGTCGAGCTAGACCCATTTCGATCCGGTGCTGCCCGATGCGGTCGCCTTCGTTCGCTCGACCGAAGAGGTGGCGGCGCTGGTCAGGCTGTGCGTCGCCGCCGAGGTACCGATCATAGCCTTCGGCGCCGGCACCTCGCTCGAGGGCAACGTCACCCCGGTCAAGGGCGGCCTCACGATCGACCTGTCGGAGATGAACGCGATCCTCGAGGTGAACCAGGAGGATTTCGACTGCACCGTCCAGGCGGGGGTGCGGCGCGAACAGCTCAACGAACATCTGCGCGACCAGGGGCTGTTCTTCCCGATCGATCCCGGGGCCAACGCCACCATCGGCGGCATGGCGTCGACCCGTGCGTCCGGCACCAACGCGGTGCGCTACGGTACGATGCGCGAGGCGATCCTGTCGCTGCGCGTCGTCACCCCCGACGGCAAGGTGATCCGTACCGCGCGCCGGGCGCGCAAGTCGGCGGCGGGCTACGACCTGACCCGTCTGATGATCGGCGCCGAAGGCACGCTGGGCATCATCACCGAGATCACCCTGCGCCTGCACGGCATTCCCGAGGCGATCTCCTCGGCGGTCTGCTCCTTCGAGACCCTCAAGGGCGCGGTCGACACCGTCGTCCAGTCGATCCAGATCGGCGTGCCGGTCGCGCGGATCGAGATCCTCGACGATGCGCAGGTTCGGGCCTGCAACGCCTATTCGAAGCTCGACTATCCCGAAAAGACGACCCTGCTGTTCGAATTCCACGGCTCCGAACGCTATGTCGAGGAGCAGGTCGAGACGGTGCGCGAGATCGCCGGCTATAATGGCGGCGGCGAGTTCCTCTGGTCGAACCTGCCCGAAGAACGCAACCGGCTGTGGAAAGCGCGGCACGAGGCCTATTACGCCGCGGTCAACCAGCGCCCCGGCGCGGTCGGCTGGACCACCGACGTCTGCGTGCCGATCAGCCGCCTCGCCGAATGCATCGTCGAGACCAAGGAAGATCTTGCGACGTCGTCGGTACCCTCGACGATCCTCGGCCATGTCGGCGACGGCAATTTCCACGTGATCTTCGCGATCGATCCCAAAAGGCCGGAGGAGATGATCGAGGTCGAGGCACTCAACGACCGGATCGTCGCCCGCGCGCTCGCCATGGACGGCACCTGTACCGGCGAACATGGCATCGGTCTGGGCAAGCAGCAGTTCCTCGTCGACGAACTGGGTGACGCGGTCGAAATGATGCGGCTGATCAAGCGTGCGATCGACCCGAAGGACCTGTTCAACCCCGGCAAGATATTCCAGCTTTGAACGAAGGCCCGGTTCCGTCCGGGCCTCCGTCATGTCCGCTGGAAAGGATCTGCCCGTGAACAGCCGCCACCTCGTCGACCCCGAACTCCTGCCCGTTCTGGAGCAGTTTCCGGACAGCGAGCTCAGCCGCGAAAGCCTGCCTGCGCTGCGCGAGCAGTTGAGGGCGATGCTGCCGCCGGCGCAGACCGACGCGGCGATCGAGGTGAAGACCGTCGCCGGCCCTGCGGGGGGCCCCGACATCCAGCTGCGCGTCCTGCGACCGAAGGACGCGGCCGCCGCCCCGCTTCCCGTCATCTATCACATCCATGGCGGCGGCTTTGTCGCCGGCACCGCGGATCAGGGGGACATGTCCAACGGGCCGCTGGCGATCGAGCTGAACTGCGCGATCGTCTCGGTCGACTATCGGCTCGCGCCCGAGACCGTGTTTCCCGGCTCGATCGAGGACTGCTATGCCGGCCTTGCCTGGGTCTTCGCCAACGCCGCCGAACAGGGTTTCGATACGGCCCGGATCGGCGTGATGGGCGAAAGCGCGGGCGGCGGCCTTGCCGCGGCGCTGGCGCTGCTGGCGCGCGACCGCGGCGAATATCCCCTCGCCTTCCAGCAGCTCATCTATCCGATGCTCGACGATCGCAACGGCAGCGGCGCCGAACCCCATCCCTTCGTCGGCGAATATGTCTGGACGCCGGAAAAGAACCGCTTCGGCTGGGAAGCCCTGCTCGGCCATGCGCCCGGCGGCGCCGACGTTTCGCCCTATGCGGCGCCCGCCCGCGCGACCGACCTGTCAGGCCTGCCGCCGACCTTCCTCTACGCCGGAGCGCTCGATCTCTTCCTGGAGGAGAATCTCGATTATGCGCGCCGCCTCGCCCGCGCAGGCGTGCCGATCGAATTCCATCTTTTTCCCGGAGCCTTCCACGCCTTCGAACTGCAGGCCGACGCCTATGTCAGCCGGCAGGCGCGGCAGCTCAGCCAGTCGGCCCTCAGGAGGTTCCTTGCCCCTCGCACCTGACCCAACGCGCGCCGAACCGCGCCTGTCCGCCGCGCTGCCCGCGCTGTTCGCCCTGGCGCTGGCGCTGGCCATCGGCACGATGTCGATCTTCCTTTTCAGCATCGTCCAGGAGGCCGCCAAGGCCGAACTGGGCCTGACAGACAACCAGCTCGGCTTCATCCAGGGCGTGGGCGCGGCGGCGCCGCTCGCCGTGCTGGCGGTGCCGATCGGACGACTGGTCGACAGCAGCAACCGGATGCGGCTCCTGCTCCTGCTGGTGCTCGGCTGGACGATCGGGCTGGTGCTGACCGCCTTCGCCGACAGCGTCACCGGGCTGTTCATCGCCCGGATGTTCGTCGCGGTGGGCGGCTTCTGTTCGGTCACCGCCGCTATCTCGATCGCGGCCGACATGTGCCCGCCGACCCAGCGCGGCAGCGCGATGCTGGTCCTGACGCTCGGCAAATGGGGCGGCAGCGCGGGTGCGTTCGCGCTGGGCGGCTGGCTGTTCGGCATGCTCGGCACGATGGTGCTTCCCGCATGGATCGGCCCGGTCGCGCCTTGGCGCGGGGTCCATCTCGCCGTGGCCGCGATCGGCGTGATCGTGTGCCTGCCGCTGCTGTTCGTCCGCGAGCCGGCCCGGCGCGAGACGGTCGCGGGCGCCGATGCTCCCTTCTCGGTCGCGATGCGCGAACTTTGGGACCGGCGTGCCTTCATCCTTCCCTTGTTCGCCGGCCAGCTCTCGGTCGCGATGATCGATACCGCCGCCGGCATCTGGGCCGCGCCGGTGCTGAGCCGCAGCTATGGGCTCCAGCCCGATCAGTTCGCCCAGTGGATGGGCCTGGTCGTCTTCGCCGCCGGCGTGATCGGATCGATCCTGGGCGGTCTTGTCGCCGACTGGGGCCATCGCCTTCCGCGCCGTGGCGGCATCCTGATCGGCGCGATCGCGGCGACGACCCTGTCGGTGCCGATGTCACTTTTCCCGCTCGCCCCCGACGTGCCCAGTTTCGCGCTGATGCTCGGGCTCTTCCTGTTCTGCGGCACAGCCGCCGGGCTGATCGTCGGCGTCACCATCACGGTCCTGCTGCCCAACGAGCTGCGCGGATTCTGCATTGGGCTGTTCGTGGCGCTGGCCGGCGTCCTCGGCTTCGGCGTGGCGCCGCCGCTGATCACGCTGGTCAGCGGCCTGCTGGGCGGGGAGAGCCATCTGGGCACCGCGCTCGCGATCGTCGGCGTCGTGATCACGGCGATCGCCTCGCTCGCCTTCCCCCTGGCGATGCGCCACGCGCCGCGCGATTCGACCTCGCTCGCCACATGACCTTTACCTTTCTGATAGGTCTCGACAAACCTATCAGGAAGGTCTAGCTTTTCCTCGATAGGATGAGAGGATGCGCTGGATGGTCGAGCGGGACTGGGTACAGGTCTCCCACGAGATGGCGGCAATGGTAGGCGCGGGCGCGTTGCCGCAACGCCCCTGGCCGGCCGAACCGGTTGCGCTCAGCTACACGCTCGGCTGCGTCGGTACCCCTGCCACGGTCCGCTGGCATGCCGATCCCTCCGCCGCGACGCTCGGCGACGACCAGCTTCTCCTGATCGTCTCCGCCTCGGCGATCGAGCGGCTGTTCGGCGCGCTGCCCGAGGGGCGCGACGGCGCCTTCCACATCACCCGCGAACTGCGCGAGATCGCCCTGGCCATCCGCGACTGCGACATGCCCGAAGGCGCGCGCGAGCCCTACCGTCTCGCCAAGAGCATCGAATTGCTGTGCGATACGCTGCGCCTGATCGGGGACAGCGCGCTGGTTCCGGTGCTGGGGGAGAGCCATTTGTCACAGGAGGACAGCCGCCGCATCCTCAATGCAAGGTCGATGATCGACGAGCGCTGGGCGGAGAAGCTGACGCTCGACACGCTGTCGCGCGCCTGCGGTCTCAACCGCGCCAAGCTGACCCGCGGTTTCCGCGACATGTTCGACTGTTCGATCGCCGATGCGCTGGCCGAGAAACGGCTCGAGGGTGCGAAGATGCTGCTCCTGTCGACCGACCTGCCGGTCGCATCGGTCGGCTATCGCTGCGGCTATCTCAACAATGCCAGCTTCACCCGCGCCTTCAGTCGCCGCTTCGGCACCGCGCCGACCCAGTATCGCGCGCGGAGGCTCTGTTGCAAAAATCGTGAAGCTTGAGCATGCTTGGCGGAGATTGGACGGACGGAACGATGACGGATTTCAAGTGGCGCCATTTCCAGGGTGATGTGATCCTGTGGGCGGTGCGCTGGTA